>CABQJD010000001.1 GCA_902464405.1 uncultured Actinomycetaceae bacterium
ACAACGGACAATGGCAAGGACCGATATAAAACCAACACGTTTTGTCCTATAAGCCGCTTTTCAACCACTCCGCTCCTAAGCCTCTCTATGCTCCCTCTGGCTCTGCTGCTAATACAAGCTTTCCTGACACAATCCGCCACCAGCACAAGCACATAAAGCCCCTGCTGCCGTGATGCTGTAGGCGAAACTACATGCAAACTATAGGCGAGAGGCTGTTACCACGATGCGTCGGGCAATACACTATATGCGAGGCACTATAGACGAGCTGCAGAAAGACACTACAGGCAAGCTACAAGCGAGCTGGATATTCGCTCACAAACACTCAATAGGGCACAGGTTCTGGAAAACCCAGCTAGGTACAGCTTCTGGAAAATCCATCTAGATGCAGCTTCTAAAAAAATCCAGATCGATGCTTAAAATTCCAGGCGCTTTTCACAATAAAACCTTTTCACAATCAAACTACAGCAGACGATAAAACTGCAGCCCAGAGCTTACATGAAATGCATCATCACACCCTAGGCCGCAGATTTTTTAGAATTCTAAATAGGATCTGCACATCACTGAGCAGTACTCAACACCAAACGCCGTTCAGTGCCTTCATCAATTCTAGCAGCATCAACGTGCACTAAATCGCCGTCACTCACAACTCCGCTCAGGATCATCTGGGCAAGCTGATCGCCAATCTCACGCTGCACAAGACGGCGCAGCGGGCGAGCGCCATAAGCAGGGTCATAGCCATCAAGTGCAAGGATTGAGCGTGCACCCTCAGAGACGTCGAGCCGAATTCTGCGAGGTTCCAGCCTCTTTTGAAGTTGAGTAATCTGCAGAGCAACAATTTCCTCTATTTCCTCAACGCTCAACGGATCGAAAAGAATCACATCATCAAGGCGGTTGAGGAACTCTGGCTTGAACGCTCCACGCACAGTAGACATCACTTTTTCACGCTTTTCAGCCTCTGCAAGAGCTGGATCCGCCAGGAATTGCGAACCTAGGTTACTCGTGAGGATCACGATAGTATTGCGGAAATCCACTGTGCGCCCCTGCCCGTCTGTGAGGCGCCCATCGTCGAGAACCTGTAGCAGAATATCAAATACCTCTGGATGAGCTTTCTCTACCTCGTCAAGCAAAATCACACCATACGGTCTGCGGCGTACTGCCTCAGTGAGCTGCCCGCCTTCCTCATAACCCACATACCCTGGAGGAGCGCCCACTAAGCGCGCCACTGAATGCTTCTCGGAATACTCACTCATATCGATACGAACCAATGCCCGCTCGTCATCAAAAAGGAAATCCGCCAAGCTCTTTGCTAGCTCTGTTTTCCCCACACCCGTGGGTCCAAGAAACATAAACGAGCCAGTTGGACGATTCGGATCAGCAACTCCCGCACGCGAGCGCCGCACAGCATCTGCAACAGCGCGAACTGCAGCAGACTGCCCGATCAAGCGCTTTCCGATATGCTCTTCCATATGGAGCAACTTCTCGGTTTCCCCCTGAAGCAAACGCCCCACAGGAATTCCCGTCCATGCAGCAACCACTTCAGCAACACCATCAGCATCAACTTTTTCAGCGATCATCGGTTCTATAGCGTGCTGAGCTGACTCTCCAGATTGTGCTGTTGCATATGCAGATTCCTCCAATGACGATTCGCCTTCCGCAGTAGAAATCTGGCGCTCTACCTCGGGAATTTCTCCGTTTTGTATGCGCCCAGCATCTTCGTAGCGCCCCTCGCGAATTGCTTTTTCCAGCTCAGTTCGCAATTCATCGAGTTTGACGCGCAAATCACCAACCTTATTTCGACCTTCTTTCTCAGACTGCCAGCGAGCATTGAGAGCTGCCAGCTCCTCGCTCTTATCAGCAAGCTCTGCCTCCAGCTTCTCTAAGCGATCAGCAGCCCCAGCATCGTCATGCTCAATATCCGTCTCTTCCAGGTAACTCTTCTCCATTTTGAGACGATTGACTTGCCGCTGCAGCACATCAATTTCTTCTGGAGAAGAATCCAGCTCCATGCGCAGGCGTGAGGCCGCTTCGTCGATGAGATCAATAGCTTTATCTGGCAGCTGCCGCCCCGAAATATAGCGATCAGAGAGCGTGGCAGCCGCAACGAGAGCACCATCTGAAATCGTGACCTTATGATGAGCCTCATACTTCGGCGCAATACCACGCAAAATCGCAATCGTATCCTCCACGCTCGGCTCTCCCACAAACACTTGCTGGAAGCGGCGTTCAAGAGCTGGGTCTTTTTCCACATGCTCACGATATTCATCGAGAGTAGTGGCACCAACAAGCCGAAGTTCGCCACGAGCAAGCATAGGTTTGAGCATATTGCCTGCATCCATCGCACTCTCAGAGCCAGCGCCCGCACCAACCACAGTATGCAGTTCATCAATAAAGGTGACGATTTCTCCCTCACTGCTCTTAATCTCAGCCAACACAGCTTTGAGGCGCTCCTCAAACTCGCCGCGATATTTCGCACCAGCAACCATTGCAGAAATATCGAGGGAAATCAGGCGTTTTCCTCGCAAACTCTCCGGAACGTCACCATCAACAATGCGCTGAGCAAGCCCTTCCACTACGGCCGTTTTGCCAACGCCAGGTTCACCAATGAGCACAGGGTTATTTTTCGTGCGGCGGCTGAGCACCTGCACTACACGGCGAATTTCAGAATCTCGCCCGATTACAGGATCGAGCTTGCCATCGCGCGCCATCTGAGTGAGATCGGTACCATATTTCTCAAGCGCCTTAAAGGTCCCCTCTGGATCTGGTGTATCTACGTGCGCATTGCCTCGCACAGACGGCAGAGCAGCAATGAGCTGCTCACGCCCAGCCCCTACAGAACGCAGCATTTCGCCAGCATTCGATTGAGAGGAACTCAGGGCGAGAAGAATGTGCTCCGTAGAAATATAGGAATCTCCGAGCGAGCTTGCTTCTTTGCCAGCATCTGCCAGCATGAGGGAAAGATTGCGTGACGCTTGAGGCTGAGCAACCGTCGAGCCTTGAGCGCCAGGGAGAGTGGCGAGCGCCGCCGTCACCCGTTGAGATAAAGCCGTGCGATCAGTGCCCACAGCATCAAGCAATGCCACTGCTACTCCATCTATTTGCTGCAAGAGAGCGCCTAGCACGTGCGTAGGCTCTAGCTGAGGATTACCTGCAGCAGTCGCCATCTGTATAGCGTGTGCAAGAGCTTCTTGACTCTTGGTCGTCAATTTATCCATCGCTACCTCCATAGCTTTGATAAAACTTCTAAGTTCAGTTATAGCAACGCAGATAAAGTTGAGTCTATTCCACGCAACTTTGAACGTATTATATATCGTTCAAAACCGCGAAAAATCAGCTAAGAAACTACATACTACACATACGGCAACAAAACCCCTGCGAAAAACAAGATTTTCTGCTCACACATGAGCATGAGCAGACTTAAACATACCCCTATATACCCCTATGCATCAGCGTCAATTCTCCAAACTCCCACGCCAGCGCCTAGCCCTACTCCTACTCCTACTCTTTCTGCTCGTGGAAATGAGTAACGGAATAAGTATCGGCACTACATATCAGTTTTCGTGATGCGCATCTTCGATTTCGGGCATACCATGCCAGCTATTCAAAGCATTTCTTACGGCTCAAAGCGTTTCTTGCGGCCCAGCGGCAAGACGATTCACGTCAACTATCCAGGGCGCGCGCGGATCGCCACCGTACACACTCAACCCAGCGCGTAGATCCACAACCTCATCGCTCCAGCTCAACCGATTCGGATCAAACACCTCAAGAAATTCTTCTGCACAGCGCACATCTGTGCTCGAATAGCCAAGCGAACGCACAATAAGAGCACACACATCTCCAGCGCTCCACCCGCACTGAGCGAGCTGCGCAAGCGTGACGGCACCGTCACGCTTTGCTAAGCGCTGCCCCTGCGCGTTGAGCACAAGCGGCACATGACGATATTCCGGGAGCGAATAACCCATAATCCTCTGCAGATAGGCTTGGCGAGGCGTTGAAGGAAGAAGATCACTGCCGCGCACAATCTGATTTACGCCAGTTTCGCCATCGTCAACCACAGAGACGAAATTGTAGGAAAAAACGCCGTCACCTCGACGAATAACGAAATCATCCACCTGTGCGCAGCATTCGCCGTAATTCACATCGAATACAGAATAAAAATTGCTACCATCTTTATGTATAAGAGCTTCACAAGCACTAGAATTTGGCAGAATACTGCGAGAAATCGAAGAATTTACATCTGGAATATCGAATCCTGCTTTTAGCCGCAAAGCAGGAGCACGCCGAAGCTCTGCAACTTTCGCACGCCCAGCTGCCCTCATATCCTCACTCAGATTTCTGCATACCCCCGAATAGCTCCCAGGAGCGCCATGCGGAGCGCTTGCAACATCTGCCAATTCTCGGCGCGTGCAGTAGCACTCGTAGAGAAATCCCGAACTCTGCAGCTCCGCCATACGCGCACGATAAAGATCAAGCCGTTCCGACTGGCGAACAGGCTTACTATCCCAATCAATTCCGAGCGCTTCTAGATCACGCAGCTGGTTTGCCTCAAAGTGCGAGCGTGATCGCTCATCCAAATCTTCAATTCGCAACAAAAAGCGCCCGCCTGCGAATCGAGCATATGCCCACGCAAGAAGCGCTGTGCGTAAATTTCCAAGATGCAGATCACCAGAAGGTGACGGCGCATAACGCCCGACTACCTCGCAGCGCTCCGAGCCGTTATCACTCCTTAATTCCCTTCGGCACCTTGCTTTCCCCTCAGTTGCCATCTCATCCCACCTGCTTTCATCGCCTATTTTGAAGCGCTAGCTCCTGCCCCTACTCGCACATTATTTTCATACACTATCCCCACGTGCTTCCCCATGTGCAACTTATGCACTATCTCCATACGTAGCTTATGCGCAGCTCGCACGCACAGCCCTCATCAATTCACGAGATTACAACACACCAAACACCACAGATCTGCAAAATACTCTCAATCCACCCACGCTCGCCAGAAAAGCTCTTAAAAGAACGCTCTTATTTTCACTTCTTACGTAGCGCTATGTTTAGTTTAGGTTTAGCTACGCGAGCGAATAAGCCCCCATTTCTTTTAAGTTTAGCCACGCGAACGCACAAGCCCTCACTTTTAATAAACCTCCCGCAAGCTCCTTATCCTAAAAACACTGTGATGAATCGCTATGATTAAAAGAGTGGGAAAGAAACGTAAATCGGCAAGCTCCGCAACGCCAGCTTTGAAAGTGCTTCAAGAGGCAGATATAGACTATGAGCTGATTGAATACGAACATTCAGAGACAATGGATCACGGTTTCGCACTCGATACAGTTGCTGTGCTTGGCGTTGATCCAGATACGGTTTTCAAAACTCTCCTTGTAGAAGTTGATAATGCTCCCACTGTCGCTATTGTGCCAGCTTCCCATCAGCTTAACCTTAAATCCCTTGCCAAAGTCTGCGACGCTAAGCACGCACACATGATGGATCCAGATAAAGCAGAAAAACTCACAGGATATATCCGAGGAGGAATCTCGCCGCTTGGCCAGCGCAAACTCTTACCAACTGTGATCGATTCTGAAGCAGAAAATCTTGAAACCATCATAGTTTCAGGCGGCAAACGTTCACTTTCTGTGCGCATTGCTCCGCACACTCTTGCCGCACTTATTTCAGCGCAGTTTGCGCCAATCATTGCGCTGAAATAGGCATTCAAGCAGCTCGAAATATCTCACTCTCCACAGAGCCTCACTCAGCCTAATCACCTAGCACAGTCACACTTTTTAATTCGCTCGCAACCCCTGAAATAGCCGAAATCTTTAGCTCAGCAAACGCCCCAAAGCGATCTCAAAACACCCTCAGCCTACATCGTAAGCAAGCAAATCGTGCACAGTCTGCCGCCTCAGCAAAGGCGTTACTTCTCCCCGCTCAACAGCCACAACAGCTGGTTTCATAAGCATATTGTAGTTACTCGCCATCGCATATCCGTACGCCCCCACAGCAGGCACCGCCAAAAGATCGCCGCGGCGCACATCAGCAGGAAAAGAAACATCGCGCACCACAATATCTCCTGATTCGCAATGCTTACCCACCACGCGCGTGCGCACACACTCCGCCTCAGAGCGCCGATTAGCGAGAGCCGCCGTATAGTCGGCGCCGTAGAGAGCTGGGCGAATGTTATCGCTCATTCCCCCATCAACTGCCACGTACTGCCGCTGCCCAGAATCAATCGCAACATTTTTCACCGTACCGACGCTGTAGAGCATCATCATTGCTGGAGCAACAATTGATCTTCCCGGCTCTACGGAAACGCGCGGAGCGGGAAGCCCCGTCTCTTCAATATGAGCGGTGACGACGCCTGCCAATGCGGAAGCAAAATCTTTCGGGAGCGGCGGCTCGGGGTCTGCGCTCGTATAGCGCACTCCATATCCTCCACCGAGATCAATCTCGTCAATAAAAATGCCGCACTGGGCCGCCCATGCGCGTTCTGCCAACACCAAGCGAGCAGCTGCTACAAAGCCATCAACAGCAACAATCTGAGAGCCGATATGCGAATGCAGCCCGATTAGCTTCAGATGATCCGCCTGCGCCGCTTGAAGAATTGCTTCGCGGGAGACGCCTGTGGCGATAGAAAGCCCGAACTTTTGATCTTCATGTGCTGTGGCGATAAATTGATGCCCACCCGCATGGACGCCAGTCGTCAAACGCAGATAAACAGGAGCCACGTCTCCTCTCTCTGCCGCTATTTTTTCAACGAATGAAAGCTCATCGAGAGAATCAATGACGATATGCGCAACTCCATATTCGAGCGCATACTCAATTTCTTCACGGCTTTTATTATTGCCGTGAAGCCCACATAGGCTCCCTGGCACACCTGCCGAAAGGGCGGTAGCTAATTCTCCGTAGGAAGCAGTATCTATATGAAGCCCCTCTTCCATCATCCACCTAGCAAATTTCTTGCAGAGAAATGCTTTGCCAGCATAGTACACGTCTGCGCCGTTGAGCTGCTCAAACGCCGTATCTAATGCTTGCTTCCACGCACGTGCACGCCTGCGAACATCTGCAGTATCAAGCACAAAGAGGGGCGTGCCATAATCTGCTGCAAGCTTCGAGACGGGTACGCCAGCAATTTCCAGCTCACCAAGCGTATTTCGCATTGTGTGACGGCTCCAAATTCCGCTAACGTCCGCCTGCTCAGGTTCAGGAGCTGGAATCTGCTCAAAGGGTGACGGGGGCACGTGATCCATAAACACCTCTTTCGTTTCTCTTGTGCTTATTATTAAGGAAAATCACCAATCAGAAAAATCTCTTACGAAAAGCCCCCATCACGAAAAATTTTTATATCGAAGGAAAACTCTACTTCTGCGGCAAGCCCTTATCCTCATCCGAATAAATCTTTCCCTTATACGTGGGGTGCATAAACGCCTCAACCGTGAGCACGCTGTCGAGTTCTTCAGCGCTCATCAGCCCCATCTCCACAACTACTTCTTTCACAGATTTCCCTGTACGAGCAGCTTCTTTTCCAACAAGATCGCCATTGTGATGCCCGATAATTTCATTGAGATAGGTGACGATTCCGATCGAATTGAGCACGTAGCTGCGGCAAACCTCTGGGTTTGCGGTAATTCCCCTCACGCACTTTTCACGCAAAGTATCCATCGCATTAGTGAGTAGCTGCAGACTCTCAAACATGCACTGTGCCAGCGCTGGCTCCATGACGTTCAACTGCAGCTGCCCGGCACTTGCCGCATGGCACACAGCCACGTCGTTACCCATCACCTTGAAACACACTTGATTCACAACCTCTGGAATCACGGGATTCACTTTTGCTGGCATAATCGACGATCCTGCCTGCATTTCCGGGAGGTTAATTTCTTTCAAGCCTGCTCGCGGCCCTGAAGAAAGCAAGCGCAAATCGTCACACATCTTAGAAAGTTTCGCAGCAAGCCGCTTGAGCGAAGAATGCACGGCAATATATGCGCCGTTATCACTCGTGGCCTCTAGAAGATTAGCAGCAGAAACAGTCGGGAAACCCGTCACCTCAGCCAACTTTTCAGCAGCCACCTTTGGATACCCTTCGGGCGTATTAAGACCTGTGCCAATTGCTGTGGCTCCAAGATTCACTTCGAGAAGTAAATTGCCAGCAGTCTCCAAACGCACAAGCTCTTCCGTGATATTGACGCTGAATCCGGCAAACTCCTGCCCAAGCGACATTGGCACAGCATCTTGAAGCTGTGTGCGCCCCATTTTGAGAATAGCTTTGAACTCTTCGGCTTTCTCGGCAAGAGCAGCAGCTAAATCACGCACGGCACGCTCAACTTCGAGCAGCATTGCATAGACGGCAACGCGAAAACCCGTTGGGTAGGCATCGTTGGTACTCTGGCTCTTATTTACGTGATCGTTTGGATGAATGACGTCGTAACGCCCTTTTTCATATCCAAGCAGCTCAAGCGCCAAGTTTGCCACCACCTCATTAGTGTTCATATTCACTGAGGTGCCCGCACCGCCTTGAAAGACGTCCACTGGGAATTGATCCAGGCAGCGCCCCTTTACGAGCAGCTCATCACACCCAGCCACAATCGCCTGCGCTATATCATGAGGAAGCACGTGCAGCTCTTCATTCGCGAGCGCAACAGCTTTTTTCACCTGAACCATAGCACGCACAAATGCAGGAATATCATGCACGAGTTTTCCTGAGATATGAAAATTTTCCATTGCGCGAACTGTGTGCACCCCATAATAAGCATTTGCTGGCACAGCTTTCTTACCGAGTAGATCTTCTTCGATTCGATCAACCATCGCAAAACTTTCTCGATATGCGCCTAGTCGCATCCTTGCAGGCTCTGCGCAAATATATAAGACGTGTACGCCTAAGCGCACAGCCTCCCATTACTTTGATATCGCTATTACCTCGATAATACCTCGCAATATCGAAAATATCTCACGGAGCACAGAGGATCTCAGAAGCAGAAAATAGCTGAGCTAGAATGCAGCACTCCAGCTCAGCCAGCTATTTGCTACATTTTCTCTGGAGCGCTCACTCCGAGCAAACCGAGACCGTTTGCAATCACCTGCCCTGCAGCATCATTCAACCACAGCCGCGCTTCATGAACTGGCTCAAGGGGATCGTCTCCACGTGGCGTCACTCGGCTCTTGCCATACCAAGTGTGGTAAGCAGAGGCTAATTCTTCTAGATAGCGGGCAACGCGATGAGGCTCGCGCAGCTCGGCAGATTGAGTGACGATTTCCGGATAGCGAGCGAGCACTCCGAGCAGTTCACTATCTGCCTCAGAGCTCAGCTGCGCTGGATCAAAGGTCTCTCCCGCAGGCGAACGATTCACTCCGTGCTCAGCAGCATTGCGATCCACAGAGCGCGTGCGCGCGTACGCATACTGCACATAATAGACAGGGTTTTCATTTGTGTGAGAAGAAATGAGATCCAGATCGATTTCGAGCGGCGTATCCATTGCAGCACGCACAAGAGAATAGCGCGCAGCATCTACGCCTGCAGCCTCAACGAGATCATCGAGCACAACCACTGTGCCTGCGCGTTTGCTCATGCGAACCGGCTGCCCATCACGCACAAGATTGACGAGCTGCCCGATGAGAATCTCCATATTCTCACCTTTTCCAGCAGTATCACCAAAAGCACGAGCCATCGCATACATACGCCCGATATAGCCATGATGGTCTGCACCGAGCATATAAATAGCATGATCTGCGCCGCGTGCGCGCTTGTCGAGATAGTAGGCAATATCGCCAGCAAAATAGGCAGCTTCGCCGTCACTCTTAATAATCACACGGTCTTTATCGTCACCAAAATCTGTGGACCGCAGCCACGTTGCGCCGTCGTTATCGTAGATCACACCCATATCACGCAGCTTCTCAATTGCACCAGCCACTGCGCCTGATTCATGCAGAGAATCTTCATGGAAATACACATCAAAATCCGAGCGGAATTCGTGCAGCTCATCTTTAATTTCACCAAACATCATCGTGACGCCATGCTCGCGGAAAAATTCTTGGGCTTCTTCGCGCGGCGCCTGAGTAAGATCAAATTCTGGGTGTTCATCTATCACGCGCTGTGCTATCTCGGCAATATATGCGCCCCCATAGCCATCTTCCGGGGTCTTTTCACCCAAAGCGCTCGCCAAGAGCGAAGCACTGAAATGATCAATCTGGGATCCATGATCGTTGAAATAGTATTCGCGAGTGACGGTGGCACCGCTCGCTTCGAGTATGCGTGCGAGCGAATCACCCACTGCAGCCCAGCGCGCTCCACCTATATGGATTGGCCCTGTAGGGTTGGCGGAAACATATTCAAGATTCACATGCCCGAGAGGTGACGCTGCCGCACCTGCCGCTCGCCCGTAGCTCTCACCAGCCGTCACAATCGTACGCGCCAGCTCTCCAGCAGCAGCTGCGTTGAGCGTGATATTTATAAAGCCAGGACCTGCAATATCTGCTCGATCGATAGCTGGGCAGAGCAGCAAACGCTGCACAAGCGTCTGCGCAAATGTTCGAGGGTTTGTGCCGGCTTTTTTCGCGAGCTGCATTGCGATATTGGTGGCCCAATCACCGTGTTCGCGCGAGCGTGGGCGCTCTACTTTCACGGCAGGCAGATCTGTTTCATCGAGCTGCAAGCTGCCATCATGTATGAGATCACTGATCGACGTGCGGATATATTCAGATAGTTCTTCTGGCGTCATACCGTCATTCTAACGGGCAAAGGAACGCCGCCCCTATTTACTGTGATGTGAATATCACCGCGTCTTTCTTTGAACATATACAGGCTCATTACTTTCAGTATTACCCTCAGTATTATTGCCTACTCACGCGTACACATCAGCAGGTATCAGCAGGTATATTTAACAAGCATTGGCCAGATAAGCATTGCTAGGAATGTATGCGAGCGTAGACGTTTTCCATAGCGATACACCATCGAACGCCAGAAAAAGAATATGGAATTGTGACTCAGAGCAATTCCAACTAAAATCAAAAGCACTTGGCCCCAGTAGCTCAGGGGATAGAGCGTTCGCCTCCGGAGCGAAAGGTCGCAGGTTCGAATCCTGTCTGGGGCACCGAATTTTCAGCGATATAAAGCCATTATAAAAACCGAAAAATCGCGGTACGAAAAGCTGCGATTATAGAATAAGAAAAGCACAGTACGTTTTTTCTTTAGTTTTTCTCACCACAGCAGTGTTGAAGCTTTAAAGAAAACGCTTGGCCGCTATATGCGCACTCTATTGACACTCCCACACAGCTTAAGATAACCTCAATTTATCCAAATAGTTACTTAGTAACCACTGCGAAGAAGCTAGGAGAATCCTATGGACGCTCACCCTCGCCGCCGTTTCGTGATACAGATAATCCGCATCGTCATCTGGACGATCATTGCCATCGCACTCATTAAAGTAGCTTTCTTCCCTAATCAAGAAAAAAGCGAAGGAATTATCGGGCAAGGAAACTTTGAGCTTCCAACCGTGGAAGTGACTCGCGGCAGTATCGAAAACACGCAAGAGTTCGATGCAACCATACTACGTGACGACGCCAAACCAATCAAATCCTCAGCAGAAGGAACCATCGTCAAGATATTTGCTGCCAATGGCGCCGCCGTCAATGAAGGAGATCGAATTCTCCAAGTGCGCAGCGAAGTAACTGTAGGATCAAACAACCCCGAAGAAGGGGCGAGCACAGCATATAAGTGGATCGACATATATGCACCCACAGCAGGAACTGTTCGCGTAGATGCAATTGAAAACCAAACTGTCTCTGTCGGAGAGGCCTTAGGTGAAATTGAAGCCACCACCTTCCACGCCAGCGTACAGCTCACTCCCGATAAGCTCTATCGCCTGCAAGGGATTCCCAGCGAAGCAACACTTACTATTAAAGACGGCCCAGCACCTTTTACCTGCACTGGCCTGCGCACAGCGAGCATCACGTCTACCACGCAGTCCGGAGGAACAACTTCTCGCACCACCTCCCCTGAGTTGCGCTGTGCAATACCCTCAGATCAAACAGTATTTGATGGCTTAAAAGCGACGCTCACAATCGCCGGCGAATCCGTGAGTGACGCTCTCACCCTCCCAGCCACTGCCGTTGAAGGACGATTCCGCGAAGGCAACGTCTACCTCCCTGCAGATACCCCTGGCGGCAAGCCCACAGCCAAGAAAGTAGAAATCGGCATAAGCGACGGTCAATACGTCGAAATCAAAGGTGGAATCGAAGAAGGAACGTCAGTTTTAGAATTCGTCCCAAGCATTGATCCAGAAGATATCAAAGACGATCAGACCGAGTACGGCATGAGCGAGTAAACGGAGATTCTCATGGCAATGCTCGAATTGCGCAATATCACGCGCACAGTCACTCTTCCCAACGGCGAAGATCTTCATATCCTCAAAGGAGTAGATCTCGACGTGAATCCTGGCGATCACATCTCGATTGTGGGGCATTCTGGCACGGGGAAATCTACCCTGCTCAACATTATCGGCTTGCTCGATCAGCCAACGAGCGGAAGCTATCGATGGGATGGAGACGATATTCTTACATTTGGTGACGCCGAACGATCCAAGAAGCGAGGATCCTCAGTTGGATTTGTGTTTCAGCAATTCAACCTCTTCCCCACCCGTAACGCTCTCAACAACGTAGAAGTACCCCTGCTCTACCACAATGGAACTGAACTTTTCCGCCGTCACTCGCTGGCGGCAGATATGCTCAAAAAAGTGGGGTTGGGCGAGCGCCTGCACGCCATGCCAAACCAGCTTTCAGGCGGTGAGCAGCAACGTGTGGCTATTGCCCGCGCACTTATCCGCCAGCCAACACTCATTTTGGCCGATGAGCCAACTGGCGCGCTCGATCCGCACACAGGAGCTATGGTGATGGATTTACTGGAAGAAGCAGCAGCAGAAAATAATGCTGCACTTATCGTCATCACACATGATATGGGAGTGGCGCAGCGCGCTACGCACGTCTATGAAATCGCTGATGGAATCTTGCATGACGCCTCCCATCTACCTGAATCTGTGCTGGTTGATTCCGTACCGCTAGGAGGCGACGCTCAATGACCAGTTTTCTTGGCGCACTGATAGAAGCATGGGAAGAAGTGAAGATCAATCGCGCCCGCGTGATTCTTTCCCTTATCGGCGTTGGCGCAGCAGTGTGGGCAATGGCAACAGTGCTTGCTCTCGGTTCGCTCTTAACTGCCGCACAAGAGCATATGTTTGCTCAATATGACGGAGTTCGCGGCACAATCACACTCACCACCACGAGCACAAACAGCAATGAAAACAACGAGACTAACGAGACAGCAGACAGCTTCAGTTCAAGCGATAACGCTGCTCCTTCATCTCAAGCAGCCAACAGTAGAGAAAAAGCCATCTCTCAATATGAGCATTTCCGCACAGCAACCGAGGCCACTATTAAGCGAATAAACGCCAAGTATTGGACTATTAAGCAAAACCAGCAAATCTACCCAGATGCACCTGACTACAATAAATGCTACGACGAATGGTGCACAGGCGAAAACGGTTCACTTATCGGCGTCACCCCCGGATTTTTTGATATTTACGGGCGCGTCATTAAAGAAGGGCGATCTCTCGTCGATTCTGATAAAAATCTACAAATGAATCCTGCTGTCATCAACGAAAACGCATGGAAAGCAATCGGAAAACCATCGCTTGCCAGCCACCCTCGGATATGGCTGAGCAAAGATCACACAACGGCAGTCACAGTTGTAGGCATTGTTAAAAACGCCAATATCTACGACAGCGTTGAAATCTACGTGCATTCTGGCACGTGGCCGTACGTCACGCCAATACGAGGCGAGTATATGCCACGACCACCTCAGCTGAGCATTGTGGCCCCAGCAGACCAAGCTAAAGATGCTGCAAAAATATCTGCAGCAATCCTCCAGGGCAACCTTGGCTCTGGCTATAAAGTGAACGGCCACTTTGACGAGGGTGCTTTTGATAGATCGAGAGGCACAGAAACAGCGATCACAACAGTTGTGGCAGCAATTGGAGGAATTGTGATTTTGCTCGGCGCGCTCGGGCTGCTCACCGTCAGTATCGTGACGGTAAAAACCCGTGTGCGAGAAATCGGTATCCGCCGCGCTGTAGGAGCTTCAGCAAAGAGAATCTTCTTCTCTGTATTCCTCGAATCAGTTGTGGCAACAACTGTTGCTGGATTTTTCGGCGTGGTCGCTTCGATTCTCACAATCAGATGTGCTCCGCTCGAGCTAGCTGGGATTGACTTAGGCGGAGTTGCGTGGGGTTATCCTATGCAGGCAGCTCTGCTCGGAGTGCTCATCTCTGCAAGCGTAGGAGCGCTGTGCGGGATTATTCCAGCAACAACAGCTGTGCGCATGCGCCCAATTGACGCTATACGCTTCTAACTTCCGCACAATCTGCACTAAGCAATCGGAATAACCGGCAACCGAGCAATCGGCACATCCACCTCGGCTTTTGCAGGGATTACTGGCATGAATCCCTAGCATAAACTGGCATAATTATGTGCTCCTAGAAAAGCTACACACCATGCCAATATTCATCGATTACTCGCTGAGCGAGAGTCGGCTCATCGGTGATAATCGCATCGACGCCTTGCGCAAGCAGCTCACGCATCGTCGCCTCATGGTTAATCGTCCAGACGTGCACAGCCAGGCCTCGTGCGTGGCACAAGCGGATAAAACGAGGAGTCACCACTTGCACGCGCATTTGCTTCAGAGGTACTTGCACTGCCTCAACGCCATGTTTCACAGAAGGTACGAGCATTTTTGCAAAAAACAAACCAAGACGCGAAGGTAGATAAGAAAGCACGACAAGAGTTGCGATTGCACCTGTGCCCAGCGATGAACGCACATCTTGAAGAGATCTGCGCATACCTTTGAGACGCATTTCGCTGAAAGATGCCAAGCTTACACGCTCAACAGCATTCGCTTTTTTTATCGTCGTTATCAAAGAATCAACGACGTGCTGAGATTTTGCATCAATGTTGAAAACAATTTCTGGAAAAAGCTCCAATGCATCATCTAAACGTACGAGAGGATTTCCTGAATAATCACGCACACGAGCCAGCTGCTTCCACGAGTAATCGGCAATTTTCCCCGTACCATCTGTGGTGCGATCGAGTGAACTATCGTGAAACAGGACTGCAACACCATCATTCGTAGCATGGGCATCAGTTTCAATATACCGAAAACCTTTGCTCGCCATCATGGCAAAAGCTTCTAAAGAATTTTCCAATGCCTCATGCCCGCCGCCTCTATGGGCAAGAACCCTTGGTTTCTCACCGATAGGCCATAATCGCCGTACCATAGTATTCTTGGCGTACCACCTTAGCCTGCACACTTCTGGCTAAGATCAACAGCACCGAGATCTTTTAAGAAACTCAAAGGCTCTGAGGCCTCAGTATCCATTCCAGCCCCATGATGCATTTCAAAATGAAGATGTGCTCCCGTACTCGCACCTGCCGAACCTCGGCTCGTGATTTGCTGCCCTGCTTTTACCCGCTCGCCTGGAGTAACCAGAATTTGATCTGCATAGGAGTGCAGATACCACGATGTAAAGACTTTCCCATTGACCTTATGCTCAATGACGATACCGTTATTTGCACCAGCAGCAGTAACACTCAATACAACGCCATCAGCAACAGAATAAATCGGCGTCCCTGCAGCTCCCGCCATATCAACACCGTGATGCATTGAATAAACACCAGTAATAGGATGTGCACGCATACCAAACGGAGAAGATATGCGATACGTTCCTTCCATCATCGGCATATATACCATCGAAAAATCATCAGGCACATATGCGCTGACGACTGAAGAAGCTCCTTCAGCTAAACCTCGGCATACAGCAGAAGAATCTTGCGCAATAGAATTAGCAGACTCCACACGCTTCTGAGCTTTAGAAAGCTTCTGCCCGTTTTCCGAGGCAGTCACCGATTCTGGCGTGGATTCTTCACTAGTTTTCACTTCATTGGAAAGCACAGACATACCAGCAATAGCCTGAGCTTCGCTGGAGTTCTTAATAGAAAAAGATCCAACGGCAAATGCTACAACAGCAAACCCTGCAACTACGCCTGTAATCACGTGCTTGCCGTTGCTCATACCTGAGCAAAGAATATTTTTAAGGGAAGTAAATCGTCTACGCGCGCAGGAGGCATCAAATTTTAGCTGATCGTCAGTTTTTTTCTCATTATGCAAAATTGATTGAGAGCCTAGCTCTAAAACGACAGTGTCGTTAATATCTACAGAGCTATTTCCAATCTTATCTTCTATATGTTGCGCGCTCTCAGCCTGTTGTTTACTTTCAGCAGCCTGCCTAGCCAAACGGAGCTCACGCCTCGTAGGACGAATGCGCTCTGTGCAATTTTCTTGCGTCACGCTATCTCCTTTTAGCCAACGATCTTTACCACTGAAAATAATAACGCTTTGATAACAAAATCGCTACATGAAGTTATATATTGAATCGTGAAACGGCGCACAAGGCGCTCGCGCTTAAGCCAGCACCCTGTGAGCTGACGAGCCACGCTGCCAGAAATTGTGCATCCAGAATTGCTCAGCTCCGCTCCATGCAATATACCTGCGAATGATGCACTGTGAGCTGGCGAGCCACGCTCTGGCACATACGTCACCTACGCTGCATGGCATCGCGCACTTCACCCACAAGCTCTTCCAAAATGTCTTCAAGAAAAATTACGCCAAGTATATGCTCAAAATCTCTATCATCTACCACTCTTGCCATATGCGTGCTAGCGTTTTGCATTGTACGTAGCGCGTTTTCCACTTCCACGCTTGCACACACAATCGGAAGTGGACGAATCCTGCGAGATGGAACAGGCTCAGCGCGCCGAAAATCTGGCACATCCAAAATATCTTTCACGTGCAGATACCCGCGAGGCACTCCCGATTTATCAAGTAGAGGAAAGCGAGAAAAGCCCGTCTTTCCAGCTAACTCTTCGAAATCTTGTACTGAAATCGTCCAAGGCACACTCGCTAAATCCTCAAGAGGAACCATCACATCACGAGCAGTATGCTCAGAAAACTCCAGCGCACCAGAAAGCAAATCCACATCGGCATGGAGCACCCCTGCTGCTTCGCTCACCTCAACGATTGATGCCACTTCATCTGCAGTGAACGCAGAAGCCACTTCATCCTTAGGCTCTACGCCAAGAAGGCGGATCATATGGACCGAGAGCCAGTTTAAGCTCGCTACCACTGGGTAGAAAATTTTTGCGAATACGACGAGCACAGGCATAAAAAGCAATGCAGCCCTCTCAGGAGTCGTAATCGTAATATTTTTAGGAACCATCTCCCCCAGCACAACGTGTAAAAAAACAACTAAGAGAAGCGCTAGCACGAACGCAATTGGATGCGTGAGCTGATGCGGCACGTGAAGAAACTCCAGAGGCACCTCGATAAGATGAGCGATAGCAGGCTCACTGATTGCACCTAAAGCAACCGAACAGATAGTGACGCCGAGCTGGCACGTTGCAAGCATAAGTGTGAGATTCTCAAG
Source organism: uncultured Actinomycetaceae bacterium (assembly GCA_902464405.1). Lineage (GTDB taxonomy): Bacteria > Actinomycetota > Actinomycetes > Actinomycetales > Actinomycetaceae > Arcanobacterium_A. Next base: position 17,502 of record CABQJD010000001.1, read on the forward strand.
AGCATAAATCACCGTTTTTGCGCCGCGTTTTCCCTGCTCAACCAACGGCTCAATACGCGAGCGCCGCGCGCCCATCACAGCAAATTCAGAGCCTACAAAATACGCGTTTCCAATCAGCAAAAGCAACGTTATCAGCAATGCAGCCCACGTATTCATCGTTCACCCCCTTCATCAGAAAAGCGAGCAAATATAGCGACGCTATCCTCCTTATTATCGTCAGCAATGGCTCTCAAACGCACCGTTGCCACGCGCCGCCCATCTACTTCCTCTACTCGAGCAGCCACACCACCCTCACAATACACATCGCCCACTTGTGGAATTTTTCCAAGCCCTGCCATGATCCAGCCGCCCACAGTTTCCCACGGCCCATCGTCTGGAACGGGCAGAGCGTAGTCACGATCAACTTCATCTGGGCGAATACTTCCTGGCACAAGCACATCACCTGCTGGAAGACGGCGTACTGATTCTTCTTCCCGATCGTGTTCGTCTGCCACCTCACCCACGATTTCTTCTACAGCATCTTCCAACGTCACTACACCTGCAGTGCCTCCATACTCATCTACCACTACAGCCATTTGCAGCCCCTCTTCTCGAAGCTGCACCAAAAGCGGGGCAAGTTCGAGAGTTTCAGGCACACGCAAAGCTTGCACCATAAGCGAGCTGGAAGTAACGGCAACGCAAGCGCGGCGTTCGTAAGGAATTGCGATGGCACGGCGTAAATGAACAAGCCCTCGCACATCATCGAGATCGTCACCAATCACAGGAAATCGGGAATGACCCGTTTCTCTCGCAAGAGTGACGACGTCTGCCGCAGTTGCATCTGTGGAAAGGGTATCCATACGTCCGCGATCAGTCATCACATCGACGGCAGTAAGTTTTCCTATACCAATAGAGCGTACAAGTAAATGTGCGGTGTTCATATCAAGGGTGCCCTCTTGCGCACTGCGTCGCACGAGAGCCGCCAATTCAGTGGCAGAGCGAGCACCTGAAAGCTCTTCAGCTGGCTCCACTCCGAAAAGGCCAAGCACCCAGTTTGCAGAGTTATTGAGAGCCACAATAATGAATTTGAAAACGATAGTAAACGCATGCAGCGGACGAGACACAAAAGACGCAGTGCGCAAAGGGTTGGCAAGAGAAAGATTTTTCGGCACTAGCTCACCGAAAAACATAGAAAAAAGGTTTACCAGAATAAAAGTAACCGCTGCAGCAATCGCAACTACGGCAGTTTGTGCGAGCGGAGCAGAGCCGAGCAGGCGCTCAAATGCATCTTGCAAAGGAGCTTGAGCCACATAACCAAGCAAAATAGTGGTGAGAGTAATACCCACCTGGCAGGCAGAAAGATATAGAGAAATATGGTGCAGGTTTGGCGCTACACGCTGCGCGTGCCGATCGCCCTCCTCAGCTTTGGAATCAATAGTGGCTGGGTCGAGCGCAACAAAGGCAAACTCAGTAGCCACAAAAAGCGCTGTGCCCGCCGTCAGGAGCACACCGATCGCAATCATCAGGAGGTCGTATATCAAAAAATCTCACCACTTAACTCTAGGCATGCACATACGATCTGCTTCTGCAATATACAGTTACACTTTTATCCTAGCATTACAAGCAAAAACTTCCATGCCTGAGAATTGCCTCAACACATCCGCTAAACCGCTAGACCGCTAGGACCTTAGTCACTAAGATATAAAGATAGAGCTTAGCGGTGAGCGCATATTCACTGCTGCGCCAAATATACTCACCTCGGCAAATAAGGAATCATTGTGGCGATAAGTGAATTTGAAGATTTCGGGCCAAATCAAGCATTTATCAACGATTTATACGCAGCCTATTTATCAGACCACACAAGCGTTGGTGAGCAGTGGATCGCTCTTTTCCAAGCATGGGAAGCAGCAGGCAAACCCGCCCTCACGCCGATAGATCCAGGATCAGACGCGCCGCAAGGGGTAACGTATCAAGAAGAGATCACCACCACAGAAGAAGCCCAGGCCGCCAATGAAGCAGAATACGGCGCCGTCACCCGTTCTGACCTTCCTCCTCAGCCACGCGTTGCAGCCGTTCCTCCGAAGACCCCCTACGCTAAAAAATACGATCTGAAGCCAGACGCCGCGTTCAGCACGCGAGAAGACGAATTCATTGCCCTCAAAGGCATGGAACGCGGCTTAGCAAAAAATATGGATGCTTCACTCACTATTCCAACAGCAACAACAGTGCGTTCACTTCCCGCACGAATCATGTTTGATAACCGCATAGTGCTGAATAAATATCTCACCAATACGACGGGAGTAAAAGTTTCGTTTACACACATCATTGCCTATGCGATGGTTGAGGCACTCAGCGAAATGCCGCAGATGAACTACTCCTACAGACTCGATGATTCTGGCAGACCAACACTCGTGAAACCAGCGCACGTCAATCTTGGTCTAGCAATCGACGTGACTAAACCAGACGGATCGCGCACGCTGGTGGTGCCGAATATAAAAAAAGCCGATACACTCACGTTCAGCGAATTTCATGCAGCCTACGAGGAGATCGTAGCTCGAGGGCGCGAAAATCAACTTACGGTTGACGATTATGCAGGCACAACAGCCAGCCTCACAAATCCAGGCGGCTTTGGCACAGTTCATTCCATTCCCCGCTTAATGAACGGGCAAGGAATGATTATGGGCGTCGGATCGATGACGTATCCGCCAGAGTTTATGGGCACCCCAGAATCTCGCATTGCTCGCCTTGGAGTTTCAAAAGTTGTGCATCTGACGAGCACATACGATCATCGCGTGATTCAAGGCGGCACGTCTGGGCGTTTTTTATGTTTAATGGAAAATAAACTACTTGGGCTGGATGGCCTTTACGATCGCCTCTTCGAATCTCTCAGAGTGCCCTATAAGCCATTCAGCTGGGAACGCGATGTGGAATACGACCCAGAAAATGAGCTTGGCAAGCCCGCACGTATTTCGAATTTCATTCATGCCTATCGTTCGCGAGGGCATTTGATTGCGGATATAGATCCACTATCGTTCCATATCCGCCGCCACCCCGATCTAGAACTGAAGAATTACGGCTTGACGATCTGGGATCTCAACCGCAGCTTTCCCGTAGACGGCTTTGCAGGAAAAGACCGCATGACGTTGCAGGAAATCTGCGAACAGCTGCGCGAAAGCTATTGCCGTACAGTTGGATTTGAATATATGCATATCCAAGATCCCGTGCAGCGCACCTGGTTTCAAACACGGCTGGAGCGACCTAGCCAACCGATGGATAAATCCGCACACATCGCCATTATGCGCAAGCTCAATGAAGCAGAAGCCTTTGAAACGTTTTTACAAACGAAGTACGTGGGCCAAAAACGTTTTTCCCTTGAAGGCGGCGAATCTCTTATCCCTGCACTCTCCATGATACTTTACGGCGCTGTGCAAGATGGTTACCGCTCTTCTGCTATCGGCATGGCACATAGAGGCCGCCTCAATGTGCTCACCAATATTGCAGGTAAAAGCTACAAACAAATTTTCTCCGAATTTGACGGAATCTACGATACTTCCTCACAGCAAGGCACAGGAGATGTGAAATACCATCTTGGCACAGGCGGCATCTATAAGACGCTTGACGGCACGGGAGCTATCCCAGTTTACGTGGGCGCAAACCCCTCTCACCTCGAAGCGGCAGACGGAGTAATCGAGGGCGTCGTGCGAGCAAAAGAGGATCGATTCGCCGCTCAAGATCGGGCTGAGGGAGGCACAGGCGAGCAGCCATTTGACGTATTGCCAATTATAATTCACGGCGATGCTGCTTTCGCTGGGCAAGGAGTTGTTGCAGAGGTTCTCAACTATTCCAACCTTCCTGCCTATCGAGTGGGCGGCACAATTCACATCATCGTCAATAACCAAATCGGTTTCACCACCTCTCCCAGCTCCGCGCGTTCCTCACACTACGCAACAGATGTGGCAAAAGGTCTGCAAGTGCCGATTTTCCATGTGAATGGCGACGACCCAGAAGCTGTGGCGCGAGTGAGCAAGCTTGCATACGAATACCGCAACGAATTCCATAAAGACGTGATCGTAGATATCGTGTGCTATCGCAAGCGCGGGCACAACGAAGGCGACGATCCATCGATGACTCAACCGATCATGTATTCGCTGGTTGATAAGAAGAAATCTCCTCGAGAACTCTTCAAAGAATCCCTCCTCGGGCGCGGTATTCTCACCCCTGAAGAAGCGGACCAGATCGAGCAAAGCTACCATAAAATTCTTGACGAAGCATTCACGGAAGTTCGCGAAGCGGAAGCTGCGGTAGAGCGCGGAGAAAAAACGGCGAGCATGGCTCTTGGGCTTACCAAAGCTCAAACAGCCGACGCTGCACCTGAGAAGCAGTGGGCAAGCGGTGTACCACTGGAAGTAATCCAGCGAATCGGCGATGCACATTCAAATCCCCCAGAGGGGTTTGCTTTGCACAAAAAAATCGCTCAGCTTTTCGAACGCCGCACTAAGATGGCATACGAGGGTGGTATCGATTGGGGCTTTGGTGAATTACTCGCGTTCGGCTCCCTGCTTATTGAAGGAGTGCCGATTCGCATGAGCGGGCAGGATTCTCGCCGTGGAACATTCGTGCAACGTCAATGCGTAGCTCACTCGATCGAGACAGGCGAAGAGTGGACGCCGATCGCAAATCTCACAGAGAATCAGGCACAGCTTAGTATCTATGATTCTTCGCTTTCGGAATACTCCGTGCTCGCATTCGAATATGGATATTCCGTGGAGCGCCCAGATGCTTTAGTGCTGTGGGAAGCTCAATTTGGCGATTTCGCAAACGGAGCACAAACCGTCATCGACGAATTTGTTTCTTCAGCTGAAACGAAATGGAATCAGAATTCCTCACTCGTGATGCTGCTGCCGCACGGATACGAAGGGCAAGGGCCAGATCATTCCTCCGCACGTATCGAGCGCTATTTGGCACTCTGCGCAGACAGCAACATGACGGTAGCGCAGCCTTCTACGCCGGCTAACCATTTCCATTTGCTTCGCCGCCAAGCATATACACGCCCACGCCGCCCACTCATTGCAATTTCACCAAAACAGCTGCTGCGCCGTAAAGGCGTGACCAGCTCTGTGGAGGAGTTTACGAGTGGCGCTTTCCGCCCTGTAATTGGGGAAACGAACGGGAACGTGCACAATGTGCGGCGAGTGATTTTATGCACTGGGCGTATCTACTACGATCTAGCGGAAAAGCGCGATCGGGATAACCGCTTAGATACTGCGATTGTGCGTCTCGAACAGCTCTATCCGCATCCAGTTGAAGAGCTGCGCGCTGAATTAAATAAATATCCAAGCGCAGAGATCCTGTGGGTGCAAGACGAGCCGGGAAATATGGGAGCTTGGGGGCATCTGGCTCTCGAAATGTTCCCGCCAATGGGGCTGTGGGTGCGTAAAATTTCTCGCCCAAATTCTGCAGCTCCGAGCACTGGTCTTTCTGGAATGCACAAAGCACAAATCGAGGAGATTCTGAACGCAGCGTTCAACGGCTAGTATTAGATATGATGAGCACACAAAATTTTCAGATTTTCTTTGTCGGTGACGAGTTAATCGCTGGCGCTGGCGATGCGCGCGGCATGGGATGGGTCGGTCGAGTTCTCGGGCGTACGCCAATCCAGCCGTCTATTATGCCGTACGTTTTAGCGTTTGCAGGAGAAAATACAGGGCAGCTCACCGAACGATGGAAAATAGACGTGACTCCTAGACTCGCGAAAAACCACACTAATCGTCTCGTCATTGGTTTAGGTTCACACGATCTCGACGCACATATTTCTTCTGCCCGCTCTCGCTTACACGTGGCAAATGTGCTCGATATGGCAGAGCGTATGCAGCTCGATCCGCTTGTGGTCGGGCCACCGCCTCGCCCAGATAAAGATAGAGCTGCTGTTGCAGAGCTTTCTGCTTCTTTTGAAGACGTGTGCACTCGCCGTTCGGTGCCATATGTGGATACGTACACTCCTCTCGTTCAGCATGAGCAATGGAATACCGATATGAGCATGGCAGGCACATACACACCTCGGCAGGCAGGATATGGGCTTATGGCATGGCTTGTCTTGCATCGAGGCTGGCATGAGTGGCTCGGAATTAAAGCACCAGCAACCGAGTAGCGCAGTAACTATGATCGTCACTATCACAGCAAATCCCACTCTCGATATCACCTATCACGTGCCAGAGCTTCTGCCAGGAGACGATCATCGAGTACAAAAGATTTATACCAATCCTGGCGGTAAGGGAATCAACGTTGCACGCGTGCTTCATCAGCTTGGCGAACAGACTTTTGCGACTGGTTTCTTAGGAGGAAACACAGGGGAAACTATTGCGACCTTGCTCGATAAATCTGAGATTTCTTATTCGTTTATTCCAAGTAATCACAGCACGCGCCAAAGCGTGACGATTATTGACCCTGTGCACGCAGCTACACTTTTTAACGAACCTGGGAAACCGTATTCGGATGAGCAATGGGGAAAATTTTTCTCAATGCTTCGTGCTTTACCTACACCACACGTTTTTACTGTGAATGGATCCTTCCCTCCAGGCACATCTGAAGATATTGTGCGCCGCCTCTATCGAGAATTGCTTTCTACTGGAGCACCTGTGCTCGTCGATACCTCTGGCGAACCTCTGCGCTGGGCAATTGATGAAGGTGTGCATGCTATCAAACCTAATACAAAAGAGCTTTTGCATCTGTGCAGCGATAGTAACGCCACCCACGCTATCGGGCGTCTTTTAGAGAAAGTAGAGCTAGTGGTTGCCTCTCGCGGCTCAGATGGGATGATTGCCCAAGCACGTGATGGCGAAGCTGTGGCTGTGCCTGTAGCGCGTTTCTTGGCGGGCAATCCGACTGGCGCTGGTGACGCTGTAGTAGCTTCGCTTGCACGCTCGATTGCACACGAGGGAATCGACGCTGCACGCCGCACTGAACGGCTGCACGCGTGGGTGGCGGATGCAATTGCGCTCTCTGCTGCTGCAGTTGCAGCTCCTGTGGCTGGCGAATACGACGAAAAACTCTATCGAGATCTATTGCAGATGCAGGCTGAGAGCGCGAACTTTAGTTCCAATAATTAAACTGATGAGGTAAAGCGTAAAACCTGGAATAAAAACGAGATAGAAAAATATGAGGTGCACACCGATCTGTGGATAAGCAATAGCCGCAATAATAGGAACCACCCAAAGTGCCAGCGCAAGAAGAGATATGGGCAAATATCTAAATGCTGCATAAACTGCAAGGCGGAGTATATGCATAAATCGCATATGCCCTCCCTCCTGCGCGGCGCTTTGCCCGAGCAGAGCGAAAAGCCACACAGCCACGATCCCTAATAAAATCAATGCGGCAATAATTCCGGAGCGCAAAAAAAGAGTAAAAAAACTAGAATCGATCAGACCACTCGTTTCAGCGTTGGTAAGTATCCACATTTCGTATGTGCTCAATGCCAGCAAGAAAAGCAGGCACATCCATGAAAGAAAGCTAAGGCGAAAGCTCTTTCGGAAAATACGCCAAAACGTGCGCCACGGGTGAGATCCTTCATCGTTTGCAAGCTGAATAAGCACACGATATGCTGCAGCCAAGCCAGCGCCAAAAGTTACAATCGGAAAAGCTGTGAGCAAAAGACCCATACTCACAACTGCAACGCTTGCGAGCATATCTAATGTGCGTGCAAAAAGAGAGTCTTGGGCAAATACACTAGCCATTATTCATCTCCGAGGCGCTGATCCTGTGCTCTCCCCGATACGGAGTACGGGTGCGATCACATCGTGCTGAACTGTACCTTTTCCTTCTAAAATACCAAAGAGAATAGTGCAGCTGCGCTCAACGAGCGTCTCCACAGATTGCACAATAGTTGTGATAGATGGCGAGGTGTAGCGGCTAAAAGCGAGTCCATCGTATCCCGTCACGCTCACATCTGCAGGCACAGATATACCATGTTCAATAAGAGCTCGCTGAGCACCGATCGCTAAAACGTCGCTCATAGTGATAAGAGCGCTAAAGTATTTGCGCTGCTGAAGTAAACGCGTCGCAATCTCATAACCATATTCAAAAGAATACGGGCTGAGAGAGACTTCTCCATTAAGAATAAGATCTGGATCCCATTCAATTCCACGCGCCTGAAATGCTCGCTCTAATCCTCCCAAACGGATAGCACCTACGGAACGGTCTGCCGCATCCGAGCCAATCACAGCAAAATTCTCGTGCCCCAAATCGATGAGATGATCGAGCAAAAGTTCCATACCAGCCACGTCATCAACAGTCACCGACGAATACATATCGCGTTGAGAATCGTCCAATGTAGAAATAGTGCATAGCACAAAAGGCACAGGAATATCTGCGAGAGGAGCTTCCTCATGCCGATAACGACCGCCCAGAAAAATAATGCCCGCTGGTTTGCTCACTGAACACGTGCGCATAGCTAGTTCAACTTCATCTTCTCCGTGCGCGACCCGCACAAGCGTCATCGAATAGCCATGCTGGCGAATTACTGATTCTAACGGAGTGAGAAACGCTAAGAAAAAAGGATTATCAGGCCCTTTCATCAGCACAGCTATTGATGCCGATGCTACCGAACGCAGACTCTGAGCGTGAGGATTGGGCGAATAATTGAGCCTTTGAGCTGCGGATAATACCTTTTGGCGAGTCTTTTCAGAAACTCCGGGAGAATTATTCAACGCCCGGGAAGCGGTGCCAACTCCCACACCGCATTCGCGAGCGATATCGTGGATAGTGACGGCGGTGGCAAGACCTCTAGAAGAGCTACTTTCACCCTTTCCATATGATGTACCTGCCATCGCGCCGCACCTCCTTCTTAACAACACAGCATTACTGCTGCGATGCACGCGAGCTTAGCCTTTAACAGCCCCTGCTACAACGCCTTTAATGATGTATTTCTGCATTGAAATATAGAACACGACAATCGGCACAATTGCCAAAACGAGCATTGCCATCATCGCCCCCATATCACGGTTGCCATTAGACCCCACGAGCATTTGGATAACCACAGGAATCGTCTTATATTCCGTGGAAAGCCCAATTGTGAGATATGGCAAAAGATAGTCGTTCCACACCCACATAGCATTGAGAATTGCCACAGTGATAGCTGTCGGCTTGAGCATCGGAAATACTACGAGGAAGTAGTTTCGTATCGGTCCGCAACCATCAATCAGTGACGCTTCTTCAATTTCGAGGGGTATCGATTTTACGAATCCAGCAAACATAAAGACGCTCAAACCAGCACCAAACCCGAGATAGAGCACCACAATTCCCCACGGAGTATTGAGGTGTAGAATATCGGAAATTTTCACGGTTGGAAACATCACCATCTGGAAAGGAATCACCATGGAAAAGACGAAGAGATAGTAGAGCGCGCTCGTCCACCACGTTTTCACACGAGTGATGTAGTACGCCGTCATCGCACAGAAGAAGACGATCACAGCCACAGATAGAATCGTAATGAAAAAGCTCCAGACGATTGCCATAAAGAATCCAGAGAGAGCTAGACCTGTGGCATAGTTTTCGATTCCGACCCACATCTCACCGAGTGGGAGAGCAAAAGGATCTGATGCGATAGAGAACTTCGCCTTAAACGAGTTCATCACGATGAAGAGAATAGGCCCTACAAAGACTATTGTGAGGAATACCAGCACAGCATAAAGCAGTACTTTACCCACTTTTGAACGAGGAGCGCTCATGCCTCCACCTCCTTGCTTCGCGTTGATCGCAATTGCACCATTGCAATCACCACCACAACCACAACGAATATCACAGCTTTAGCCTGCCCAACGCCTTCTTCTCCGATACGAGAGAACATCGTATTGACGATGTTGAGTGCAACCATCTCAGTTTGATCGAGTGGAGCACCATTTGTGAGAGCAAGGTTTTGATCGTAGAGCTTAAATGAGCTGGAAAGGGTAAGGAAGAGGCAGATCGTGACTGATGGCATCACCATTGGTATCGTCACGTGCCGCAAGACCGTCCAACGCCCTGCGCCATCAATTTCTGCCGCTTCAATGAGTTCGGGTGGCACATTTTGCAAGCCAGCTATATAAATAATCATCATATACCCAACCTGCTGCCAGTTGATGAGCATAATCATGCCGATATAACCATATTTCCAATCGGCAATAATCGTGGTCTGATAGTGAACGAGCACAGCGTTGATCATCACTTGCCAGGTGTAGCCCAAGACGATTCCGCCAATGAGATTCGGCATGAAAAATACTGTGCGGAAGAAGTTCGTGCCGCGAAGTTTCTGCGTAAGAACCCACGCAATTGCGAACGAAAAGATATTAACTGTGACGATTGAGACGATCACAATCAATGCTGTGAAACCAAAACTACCGACGAAGCCTGAACGCTCCTTAAATGCCTCTTGGTAATTAGCAAGCCCCACCCATGTGGCATCTGTGACCGTGGTGAACTCGCAGAACGACAGTATAAAGCCCATCACGAACGGCACGAGAAACGCAATTGCGAATGCAAGCAATGTCGGTAGCACAAAAAGCGGGAAATATTTTTTTAATGATCTTTGCATAGTGCGCGATCCCCTCAAAAATGCTAATGGCTGATAGATAAGCTGTTGGGTTCGCACTGATCTCACTCGAGGGCGAAGCAGCGCGAACCCAACAGGTTTCTAATGCCTAGGCGCCTTTTTCAGCAGCCCAATTCTTAATCCAGCTTGCTTTCACATCGTCCCAGCTCATATTGCCAGAAGCATATTGAGCTAATGATTGCCCAAGATCTTCCTTAAACTTCTGAGATGGGAAAGTAGTAAATACCCAAGTGACGGTGTACTTATCGGTATCAGCTATATATGAAGCAATTTCCTTTGCCAACGGATCAGCAGGAATATCGGCATCGGTGTAGTTATTGAACGGAGCAATGAAGCCTAGATCATTGACCACGTGCTTCTTTCCAGCTTCACCAAGGAAGAGCCAGTTCACGAAATCAATCGTAGCTTTCTGATCTGCCTCAGAGGCTTTTGCATTGATAGCCATAAAGGCCTCAGTGCCAACATTCAATCCCTGCTTTTCTTCGCCTTTAACACCCGTATAGATCGGAAGGAATTTGATATTTTCTTCTTTGACGGTGTTGCCCTGCACATCTTTAACCTGACTCCATGCCCAGTTGCCGTTTTGAACCATTGCAGCCTTGCCCATCGCAAATTCAGCCATCGAATCGGTGACGGTCTTTGATGGTGCCAGCGTAGGAGCAACTGTGGAATTATTCAGATAGAGATCGAAGATATTCTTGTAGTTCTCGCTGTATTTCAACGTGATTTCTTTTTCGTCAGTCACGTTTGCATCGCGATATTCATAGAACATCGGTACATCGGCGAGGTGCGTCTGCCAGCGCCAGTCTTCACCAGTTGCGAGAGAGGTCGAAGCAAAAACGCCATCGATGCCAAGATCAGCTTTCTTTGCCTGCATATCCTCAGCAACTTCCTTGAGCTTAGCGAAATTGTTGATTTCACTCATCGATGAAGCCTTAGCCCCACTCATCGCGAAGTATTTATCAAAAATTTCCTGGTTGTAGATGATGCCATATCCTTCTACCGCCATAGGAACGCCATAAACTTTCCCATCTTCACCTTTAAGCGCAAGTGACGGATCTTTTAATGCCTTCGCAAAATCAGAGTCTGAAATATCCAGAGCGTATTTATTCCAGCTTGCCAAGCCAACTGGACCGTTAATCTGGAAGAGTGTCGGAGCTTCGCTCTTAGAAATTTCACTCTTCAAGGTTTGCTCATAGGTACCCGACGCAGCCGTCACGACTTTTACCTCAACACCAGTTTCTTTGGTGTATTCTGCAGCAACTTTCTTAAAAACTTCTTCTTGTTCAGGCTTCCAGTTGAGGAAATAAACGGAACCCTTATCGTCTGCCTTACTTCCGCTCTCCCCTGAGCATGCTGCAAGACCAGCCAGAGCCATACCTGCAACCATCGTTGCAGCAATGAGCTTCTTCACCTTCATGTGCCCTCCTTTGGACATTGTTTCAGCAACGAGCTGTTTTGCTCATACCGAATTGGAAATACGAACGTGAATCAGAGACACGCGCTACACTCACTCGCAACTGCGCATCTTTTATGATTGTTTAGTGGCATTTCCAACCATAAAAAAGAGCATAACAGCTACCTTAGGTAAATGTACGAAAAATATGGAATCGTTTCCAAAATGTTATGGAAATGTAACTTATACGTAAGAATTGGCGCTTCTCAGCCCCTAGGAGAGATTAGTAAAAGAGCGTAGCGAATGCACCGCAAAGCATCTCTCGCTACCGATGCACATTGCAAAACATAAGGCACAGCTTCTCGCATACGCTGCCTCTTACGCCTCATGCACACTAACGATGTGCCTGTACGGAATGCCAAACATACTCAAGCATGCTCAGGCTCGCTCAAGCACATCAAATACGATATGCACAACTGCCACCAGTAGCGCACGAACAGAAAATTTAGTACACAGCAGAAAACTTAGCGCAGAAAATCAGCGATATTTCGCCACAATATCGTGCATCGTCTGCCACTTATCTTCCATATCCGCCACCAGTTTGAACTGAGTGCGCGCACGATCGAGATTATGCTGCTCACGATGAATCTTGAAATAGACGTCACCCTCAAGATAATCTGCGAGAAAACGCATACCGCATTCAAAAGTCATCACCTTTGCGCCCATCGGCAGATTATCCAACTCGATATCAGTAAGAGATCCAGCACACCCCTCGATAAAGCCCTTTGTGTATATATCGAAAAGATCCATATCACACGAAACTTTGCTAAGATCAGGCTCATCTTCAAGAGCAGTGGAAGCGCCAAAACGAATCGAATCACCATAATCATTCACAGCCAAACCTGGCATCACGGTGTCGAGATCAATCACGCATATTGCCTCACCAGAAGCATTATCAATCAAAATATTATTAAGTTTCGTATCATTGTGAGTTACTCGCATAGGAAACGCATGAGCATCGAGCAGTTCGGCGAAATAATTGGCATCTGCTTGCCTATCCAGCACAAACTGGATTTCTTGCTGCACTCCAGCAGCTCGCCCGCAGATATCTTTCTCAACAGCACTCTTAAAATCAGCGAAACGTTTGCGCGTATCGTGAAAAGCAGGAATAGTCTCGTAGAGAGACTCCACAGGAAAATTAGCAAGTTGATTTTGAAAATGCCCAAACGCGAGCGCTGAATTGTAGAAATCCTGAGGGTCCTTCACAATATCGAACGACGTGGCATCGTCAATAAAAAGATACGCTCGCCACCAGTGCCCCTCAGAGTCTACAAAGCTGTAGCTGCCCTCACGAGTAGGAAGTAGACGCAAAGTGCCGCGCTGCGGATCTTTACCCTCAGCAGTGAGCACATCTCGCAAATAATTCGTCACTTTCTCGATGTTTTGCACCACTTGGTCTGGACGCATGAAAATATCCGTATTGATGCGCTGCAAAATAATTTTTTGTGGCTCTCCAGCTTGGCGAATGAGAAACGTATCATTAATATGCCCTGAACCATAGGGCATCACTTTCTCCACGTTGCCCGCATAGGCAAAAGCAGCAACAGCCTCGCGGCAGCTTTTCTCAGAAACTTCTTTCATCGCACACCCCACAAATTCTCTGGATACACGCCGTCTTCTTTCATCTTCTTCATCGCTTCGGCAACCACGGGCTTATCTTCTTTATACGTGACGCCAAACCACTTATCTGGAGTAGTGAGCACCTTGACTGTAGCTTTCTTTTCTTGAATAAGCTCAGAGACGACGCTCGGCAAGAAATACTCTCCCTTAAGCGGATTCGATTTAAGCGTTTTATCCAGAAAAACAGGGAAACCTGCTTTGATTTCCTGCAGCATAGAATTGCTGAAACCCCAAAGATTCATCGAAACAATCGTATCGGAAGGAAGCCGCTCCCAGGTGTTGCCGTCATCTTCAGAAAATGCGATACTGCCATCACGCTTTTCAATGCGCGTACGTTCCACTATCGACGTGAGGAAATCTTCGCCGTCTGTCGCGCACACTCCACGAGCTACGTATCCATTATCCGTCACCGTATTTTCCAAAAGGTATCCAACCATAGCGAAACGATAAGCATCGTCGTCATGCGTAGTAGAAAGGAAATTATAAATGAGAGAAAAGGCCTCGCGCCCGTAGTAATCGTCTGCATTGATCACAGCAAACGGGCCTAAGATCTGGTCTATTGCACACAAAATTGCGTGAGCTGTACCCCAAGGCTTCACTCGCCCTTCTGGCAGCGAATAGCCCTCGGGAAGAGCAGAAATATCTTGGAACGCATACGAAACGTCCATATACTGCGAGACGCGATCGCCAATCGCTTCGCGAAATACCGCTTCGTTTTCTCTCTTAATAATAAAAATCACTTGCTCAAAACCAGCCTTGCGAGCATCGTAAAGAGAAAAATCCATAATGATGTGCCCAGCATCGTCAATAGGGTCGATCTGCTTAAGCCCACCGTAGCGCGAACCCATACCTGCAGCCATAATTACTAAAACAGGTTTACTCACTGCGTTTCTCCCGTGTTGCGAAAAAGATAAGTGCACATACCGTGCATATGCGTATGTGCCTGTGGCTATTCTAATCACTGATACGTTCTGATGTAGAACAATCGATGGAACTAACCAAAACTACGCTCCGATAATTACTTTTATACCCTGCTCTTCAAAGGCAGCTCGCATATCCGAATCAATATGTTCATCGGTGATGACTCCATAGATCGAATCTGATCCGCATATACGCGCAAAAGCTGCCACTCCGATTTTTGACGAATCAATCACCACATATACACGCTCTGAAACTGCCACCAAGGCTCGATTGACTTCAGCTTCACTCTCGTTATCGGTAAAAACACCACCTGCAGGCGTGATCCCAACAGCCCCTAAAAACACAGCATCAACGTTGATATGCGAAAAAATCAACGCAGCAAGAGGCCCTACAAGCTCGTACGAACGAGCGCGAGCCACACCGCCCGTCAGTACAACCCTCACTTGCGGATGCACAATCAAATCATTGGCAATATTTACAGCATTAGTGACGACTGTGAGAGGGCGATGCGAAAACGAAAAATCTTTAGTGACTTTCGAAATCAATTCCGCACTGATAGCAGTGGTTGTGGTACCGCCATTTAACGCAATAACGGCTCCAGGATGCACGAGATCTGCGGCTTTTTTCGCGATCCTGATTTTTTGTTTATTATTGCGAACTGTGCGAAACCGCATTGGCGCTTCGCTGCTTGTGGGGTTTTGCATTACTCCCCCACGAGTGCGTGTGAGCAGTTTTTGAGTGGCTAAATAATCCACATCTCGCCGTATCGTGGCAGGAGATACTCCGAGTTCGGCAATAAGCTCATCGATTGTGAGAGAAGTGCGCTCAACTACCAAGTCTAAAAGAGCTGCAAGACGTTGCTGCCTACTCATCCTCATCTCCATAATTCTTTTTGCGCTGTTCACAAGAATTCAACGTATAGACCTCTTCCTCATCATTAGGGATGGGAGGAAGATCTAGGGAATCTGCATAGAATTTAAATTCTTTCCACGTGGTGTGCGAAATTTCACCATCCCATGCTATCTGCCCCAGCAAGATGAGAATATCGCGAGCTTCTCGCAAAACTTCTGCTGGAGTTTGGCATTCAGCCCTGTCTGGCCATAGCGAGAAACGAACCCCTCGGCACGCCTCAAAATTCAGAAGAGATTGATCGCCGTCAAAAAGATCAAGATGCTTGCGCACCCCTTCAAAAATTTCTTGAGGTTGCGGATCGTAGATATGCTTCTCTGAACGTGAAAAATAGAGATATTGCGGCACATTCACCAGCGAATGCCCCATCTGAGCAAACTGCTGCGGAGTATAGTAGCCGCCTTCAATCCCCTTATCCAGCCAGTATTCCACTGTAATATCGCTATCAAGTGGCACAACTCCGCCCGAGCGCTGCCCATCGTTCCAAATACGGAGTTTTTTACCGCATCCATTCAGGAAAGCATTGGTTTCATTGATAAAAGCAGTGATCGGATCCCACGGCTTAGCTTGTGAACCATACATATCGACTGCCCAATGCGCCAGATCAGGATAGTCTGCATATGTACGATTATCGAGTTTATTTTCAAACTCATCTGCACCCATATGCCATTCATCAGCTGTGAAAATACTGCAGTACTTCTCGATCAGGTTCCAATACCAGCTTTTAGCTTGCTCATTGGTGACGTCGAGGCGCTCGAGATCTTTTTCTCCTGTAGCATCGGTGATCGCGTATTCAGGATATTCACTCAACCACGTGCGCATGTGCCCAGGTGCATTCACTTCAGGTATGACAGTAATTCCACGATCAGCTGCGTAGTGCACAATCGATTGCGCTTCTTGAGGAGTCACAAATGGTTGATCTGTCTGCGGCCAATCTTTAGCACCCGAAATTTTTACTTCCCATAGAAGAGTATTAAGGCGCATCATAGCCATTTGATCAAGAAGAGCGTGCATCCATTCATCTGTGTATGCCACAGTGGAAGCACTAAGAGTCACGCCACGCTCAGCATAGCGAGGTGAGGACGAAGAGAATAATGGGAGTTTCATTAAAATATCACCTACAGGAAAGATATGAGTGCCTAGCCAAACAGAAGCTCAGCTAGGCACTCATATAGAAGAACGAACTCAGCCCTTGACCGCACCTGCTGCCAAACCAGATTGCCAGTACTTTTGCAAACCAAGGAAAAGAACAATCAACGGAATCACACCAAGAAGTGACGCCATCATAATTGGACCAAATTCTGGGCGGAAGTAGCTCAGCATACCGTACAAACCAAGAGTAATTGGTTTGAGATGATCCGAAGAAATCATCATCTGAGGCAGAATGAAGTTATTCCACGTTGCTACAAAGATAAAGAGGAAAATCGTCACCATTGCTGGAGCAAGCAGCCTGAGCACCATCGTAAAGAAAATACGAAATTCGCCAGCACCATCAATACGAGCTGCTTCAATCAATTCTGTAGGCACTGAAGACTGCGCATAAACTCGCCCAAGGAACACGCCAAAGGGAGAGACACAGCACGGAATAATAATTGACGCCATCGTATTGTTGAGCCCCAGATGGATAAACACCACGTACATAGGAACAGTCAAAATAGCAACCGGCATAAGCAGACCAGCCATGATTGTGCCGATAGTAAAATTCTTTCCAGGGAAACGGAACTTTGCCATCGCATAGCCAGCCATCGTAGATACCAGAGTACCTATAGCTGCAGCCACAGTGGAATAGAGGATTGAATTACCAATCCAGCGCCATAGCATACCGCGAGTCCATCCCATTAGCGACTCATAGTTAGCAACAACTTGCCCCCACACAGACGAACTCTGCGATTTCTCATTGTGAGGAGCAAACCACAAGCCAAACGTATTCGCCATTTCAGTGTTATTTTTCGTAGCAGAAATAATCACCCAGAAAATTGGGAAAATAAAGTAGATCAGCACAATTGCCATCACGATAATCGTGCAAATACGAGCAACGAGAGATGGGCGGATTGAACGAGACGGAAAACCTTCCAAAGATGGAGTATACTCCACGCCGCTAGGGGTCATAGCAACTTTTTTCTTAGTCATTCGAGCCACCAACCTTCTTATCGACAAGGAAGTAGAGCACAGCGAGCACTCCTGCAATCAATGCCATCACAATAGCAATTGCAGACGCCGGACCATCGCCACCTGGAGTTATCTGCCCTTTCGCCGTTGATAATGCCATCATCATTGGCGTGTAGTTGTATTCCATCCACGCATTCGCACTCGATAATACCTGCGGTTCATTGTAGAGCTGAATAGTGCCGACAATTGAAAGCAAGATTGCCAGAAGAGCTGCCCCACGAACCATTGGGATTTTAATCTTCGTAACAATTTGGAAACCTGTTGCACCGTCAAGACGAGCAGCCTCATAAAGGTCGTGGGGAATCGCCTGCAGTGCAGCAAGGAAAATCAGCATATTATATCCAGTGAAGGTCCACGTGGTCATATTCGCCATCGAAGCAATCACCATTTTGTGCCCAAAGAAATCGATTGGGAATTCTGCACCGAATAAACCTGCGATTGAATTGAAAGGCGATACTCCAGGAGTGTAGATATACATCCAAATAATTGCCGCAACCACACCGGGGACAGCATAGGGAAGGAAGTACCCTAAACGGAATATTGCAACTCTTTTAACTAAATATGAATCGATCAACAGTGCGAGTGCGAGAGCAGCGAAAATCATCACTGGCACTTGAAACACCGTATACAGAATTACTCGCCCAATACCTGTCCAAAAATCTGAACTTGTGAGAACGTATATAAAGTTGTCAAAACCAACAAATACATTATGTTTCTCACCGCCGCCAAAGGCGCCTCCGCCAGTAGCTTTCAACTGGAAAAAGCTCGTCACCAGCGAGACGAGAATCGGAATAATGAAAATAAGCAAGAAAAGCAGCGTGAAAGGCGCCATAAAAATCCAGCCAGTGCGTGCTTCGTGAATTGCTCGCCGTGACGCCTTCTTGCGCAACGTATACATCTCACCCTTGGCCGGCTCAATTGTGCGGGCCGTGTCTAAATGATTAGCCATGAGGGTCTTCCTTAAACCTTGTTTTACATCTACCCCTGCATCGTTGCAAGAGAATCGCTAGAAGGGATTTCTCAGACGAGGACGCCCACCATTCCCGCCGAGGAGTGGTGGGCGTCCCGACTGTCTATTGAGTTAGATATAGCGCCAGCAAAGCTGAGCTATATACGCCAGATCACTTAACTGTGAGACCAGCGTCTGTGAGTGCCTTCTTAGCAGAGTCAGCTGCACCAGCAAACACATCTGCAACCTTCGAGGTGCCTGCGCCAGCATCAGCATTATCTTTACCAGAGAGGAAGCCCTGAGGCACTGACCAGCTTGGTGGGAAAGTGAAGGCATTCATGTTTGCATTTGCAGTGTTGAATTCCTTAATTACATCTTGCCCGCCGAATGCTGCAGCATACTCTGGGTTAGAAGGAGCAGCGGAAGCAGCTACAACAAGACCCTGCGTAGCAAGATCATCAACCTGAGTATTGAACCAAGCGTTAAACTTCATAGCCTGCTCTGGATGCTCACAAGTCTTGGAAACGACTACACCAGAACCACCATTAGGACCAGTCTTACCAGCGCCTGCGCCGAAGTCTGGAAGCTGAGCAATTGCCCACTTTCCATAAGAATCAGATCCGTTAAGACCGCTGGCAAGGAGAGTTGCGTCCCATGCAGCACCAAATGCACCGATAAGAGTGCCATCGGCCATTGCCTTTTCCATATCGCCTGTGTCTGTCCAACGATTCACTACAAAAGTAGATTTATCATCGAGGAGTGTCTGCCAGAAGTTAGCAACCTTGGTGGAGCCTTTTCCAGCAGTATTCACTACCCAAGAATCGCCCTCCACTGTGAACCACTGATCACCAGAAGCTGCAACCATTGAGCTGTAGAGCTGTGCGCCTTCATCTGGGTTGAATGCAGCAATATACTTACCAGCTGCAGCAGCCTTCTTTGCAGCAGCAACGAACTCATCAGCAGTGGTTGGAACGTTGATACCTAGCTCTTCAAATGCAGCCTTGTTGTAGTAGTACAGGAGCGGACCAGTATCCTGAGGAATACCGAAATACTTGCCATCAATAGCCATTGACTCGAATGGACCAGCACCAAAGTCTGACTTGTACTGCGATGCATACTTAGAGACATCCTGAACCATATCATTCACATACAGCTCAGCAAGGTCTGCGTACCCAGCCTGATAGAGGCATGGAGCATTCTTTGCCTCAATATCGGTCTTTACTTTCTGAATAAGCTCCTGAGCTTTGCCGTCAAACTTAGTTGCCTTCACCTGAATGTCTGGATTTTCAGCATTCCATTTCTTGACAATATCTGCCACTTTGGTAGCTGTGTCAGAATTATCCAAACGATGCAGGTATTCAATCGTAACTGGACCATCAGCCTTTGCATCTTTGCCAGGCTCCTTAGCTCCAGAGCAAGCTGCGAGGCTGAGAGCAGCAACTGAACACACAGCCGCAACCTTCACCAATTTCTTTGAAATTGCCATTTTCTCTCCTTCGAGTGAACCAAATCGAGTATTTCGAATAAGTGCTTGTGATTTGATCCGTATTTAATTGTACGCTGTATCACGTTAAATCTCAGAATAGCTTAAATTTATGGTAAAAACATTCCGAAATAATGATTGTTACCGCATTGAAATAATCAATTTAATGATTTATTGAGCGTTAATTGCTCCGCGACCCTCAATTCGCACATCTCCGCTAAACGCAACACCTTCAGTGAAGTGCCAATCGCCTCTCACTGTAAAAGTAGTGACGTCTTTGAGCGAAGGAATGCTCGGGAAACGCTCATCAAAATCGTCAACGAACTGGAAATACTCTTTATCGAGATCGATCACAGGAGCAGCTGGAACCACAAGTTCAAGGTGTGCCTCTGGCGTCACCTCATAAGCATCGGAACGCAACGTGAGCAGATCGTTTGTCGTCTTCACAGGCAAGAAACGACTGCGCGGTACGAGCACTGGCTGCGCGCCATCAAAACTTGCCACAATGGCGCCCATAGCACATTCAAGCTGATAAACCTCGGGTGAAGTCTTATCTGTAGGATCCACGTGTTTGCGGTTACGAATCAGCGGAAGCCCGACGAGACCATTCGTCTCATGCAGCAGCTTACTCAACGCTTCCAAGTTGAACCACAAATTATTCGTATGGAAGAAAGGATGACGATGCTCATCGGTGAAATAATCCATCTGATGCTCTGGCGTCTGCGCAGTATCACGTAAAATCACACGCCCGTCAGAAATGCGGCGAGCTAGATGCCCTCCCTTACGATCTGCAGCAGTACGCACACACACTTCAGGAGCATAAGGAGCACCGCTTTGGGCAAACCATGCAGCAATTTCGGCGCTTGGAGCAGCACCCAAATTGTCGGCATTCGAAGTCATCATATACTTATAGCCCTGCTCAATAAGCGTATCCACTAAGCCCATATCCGTGAGAGTGGTGAAAATATCGCCGTGCCCGGGCGGGCACCATTCGAGGCTTGGATCACTCGGCCATTCCACAGGCTCTAGAGAATCAACAAGCAGCTTCGGCTCTTTGCCTTGAAGAAAATCAATCGGCAGATTATCACTGGCAATATCACTCGGGAGTGCTTCTAACGTATCAGCTTGAGTGCGAAAAGAGTTCATAAAGATAAGCGGCAAACGCACATCATACTTTTCACGTGCCGCACGCACCTGATCACAAATAATATCAAGAAAGCTCTTACCCTCGCGCACAGAAATAAGACTCTTTGCACGATCAAGCCCCATACTCGTGCCCAAGCCACCGTTGAGCTTAAGCATCACTGTGCGGCTTAAAGCCTCGCGTGCAGCCTCTTGAGAAACCGTTTGCGCAAATTCCACTGCGCTATCAACCTCAGTAATAGGCTCGATGGTTTCCTCAGGAATTAAGCCAGTAGCCCCATCTGCAACCTGCTGTGCATAGCGAGCAAACACTTCAATTGCCAGCGGGCTGACGCCAGCGGCAGCCATTTTTTCACGCGAAGCTTCGAATGCCATAAGTATTTCCCTTTTCTTACAGACTTTTTCTTACAGACGCAAACTTCCATTCGCATCACCAAATAGATTGCAGAGCGCGTGCGAAGCGTACACAAATAATTTCATATACATGAAGCAGCGCTTATCTTGCTGCTCACGCAAGCATACTTCTTTCTATGTACACTCTCTTTGCACACTCTCTCCTATAAAAGGATATACAGAATTTCCACAGAAGTACTAGCAGTCTAAAAGCTAAATTCGAAGAATACTGCCATATAATAAGCCATATAATAAGAAGCGCACATCCACAGCAGATTTTCATTAATTCTTGCCCACGCAAAATCACCCGAAAGCGCGCGAAAAGCCATGCAGGAAATAAAATAACTGCTCAACGAAGAAGCGGCAAAACTAAATGAGCTACCCCTTAGAAGACACAAATTTTTTGATTTGATCTTCGCTCTAAGGAAATACCTCAATCCCTCTTTACGCCTCTTTTAAGGTATATAAAATCAGGCATCTGAACGTTTGTCGTGATTTGCTGCCTTACCCTTACGGGCGCGGCGTTTATTCCCACGCGTAGACATTTCTTCCCTCATTAAAAAGGTTGATCACTTAGGGATGTTCGAATGAATTTTGAGCACTTTCCTGAATTAGAAATTCACCTTCAACACAGACCACGAATCCTCGTGATCTTCATACGTAATTCCTGCTGTGCCTGCTCACAGCAGCCACAACTATCTTTTACGTGCTGCTTCACACAAATACCATGAGATTTTCTCGTATGTTTCCATCTTATATACACGCAAGATGAATAATTACAGCTAAAATAGGTAGGTGAAAATGCTGGCATACCAGCCTGCTCATTGCCGCATATTGAGCTGGCAAGGCATATGTGCATCACGCGCATACTAATCCTATGCATTGAGCCAGTGTCTGCCAGCATCTTCCAGACCAATAACTCGATCTTTCAATAGATCAAATGCACAGATTCATCAGTGCCAGAGCATCGATCTATGCTGCCTACGAAGGAGATACTATGCAGCGCAACGTTATTCTTATTTACGTTGATCAGTGGAGAGGAGACGCTTTTTCGAGTGAAGGGCATCCCACTGTGCGCACTCCTTATTTAGACGAGTTTGCTGATCAGGGGGCACGGGCACGCCACGCATATTCTGCTGCACCCACCTGCGTTCCTGCACGGATGACTCTCTTTACAGGCTTATCACCTGCACATCACGGCAGAGTTGGCTATCAAGATGGCGTACCTTTCGATATTGAAACCACTCTTGCAGGAGAGTTTAAGAAAGCAGGCTATCACACTCAAGCTATTGGAAAAATGCATGTTTACCCCGAGCGTGTAAGAGCCGGTTTTGATGACGTAATTTTACATGACGGTTATTTGCACTATTCACGCAAGCGCGAGCGCGATACGCAGTGGTACGATGATTATCTTAGCTGGCTACGCGATCAAGATGGCGAAAATGCCGTATCCGATTATCTCGATAACGGATTGCACTGCAACTCGATGGTCGCACGCCCGTGGGAACGCAGTGAACGGCTCCACCCATCGTCTTGGGCAGTGACGAAGAGTATCGAATGGCTCTATCGTCGCGATCCTAGCGTTCCTTTCTTTTTATATCTTTCCTTTCACCGCCCCCACCCGCCATATGACCCACCGCAATGGGCATTCGATCAATACATGAACATGCCTTCCCATGAAGTACCAATTGGCGATTGGATTGAAGATTATCAGCAATGGCGTAACGATAAAAGCCCTCAAGCAAACGTCGCCCACTATCCCACATATGATATGCACCGAGCTCAAGCTGGCTATTACGGAAATATGAGCCATATTGACGCTCAGCTTGATCGCCTATTTGAAGCGTTGGGTGAATTTGGGCTTAGCAGCAATACATATATTGCATTTTCATCAGATCACGGTGAGATGATGGGCGATCATGATATGTGGCGCAAAGGCTACCCTTATGAAGGCTCCGCACGTATCCCATTTTTCCTTAAAGGCCCAGGAATTCCTGGGCATTCCACAATTGATTCAATTATGGAAATTCGCGATATTATGCCCACGCTGCTTGAATGCGCTGGAATAGATATTCCTGCAGGGATTGATGGCCGCTCAGTATTGAGTGAGATTCGTGACGCTGATGGCTGCGCTGCCTCGCTGCCTTCCGATCAACCTCAAGCTGCTGGCGTCATCGACGAGCCTTGGCGAAATTATCTGCACGGCGAGCACACAATCCGCGGCTGGAGTTTGCAGTTTATCCGTTCGAATCATTTCAAATATATATGGATTTCAGAATCGGGGCGCGAACAGCTGTTTGATATGGATAACGACCCAACTGAGCTGCATGATCTACATAAAGACCCTAGATATACCGCCATTCTTGAAGAGCATCGCGCACTACTTATTAAAGAGCTTGAAGAGCGCGAAGAAGGCTACGTGCAAAATGGTGCTCTTATTCCAGGGCAAAAAGCACTCGATATTCTCAGCTTCGCAGGAACTAACCCTGTGGGTATCGAGCACTGATTATCAAACGCTACTCATTTCAAATGCCAGCTAATTAAAATTTATAATTTCTCACTAAGACTGCAGTTTCATTCTCTGCCAGTGCACTTGCGCAAGGCAAAACTGCATTAACATACAAAGAATTGTGTATTGTGATTTACCCTACGGCTATTTTATAGCCGTGTGGCACTTGTATCTGCAGCTCAACTAGAATGCCCTTGGTATAAATAGGTGCGAGGCGGAGCTGACTTCCAGCTCCGCCTCGCACCTATTTATAAAATCAGGCGTTTGGACGTTTGCCGTGATTTGCTGCCTTACCCTTACGAGCGCGGCGCTTATTCCCACGTGTAGACATTTCTTCCTCCGAAAAATGTTGATCGATCAGCGCTATTCTAGCGAATGTTGCGCACTTTCCCGAATTAGAAATTTACCTTTGATACGGACCGCAAATCCTCGTAATCTTCATACGCAATTCCTGCGGTGCCTGCTCACAGCAACTACGCCGCAAAACTTCACGGAACCGCACCTCTGCATGAACTGCTGCACCGCACTCTTCACACGTCTCTGTATGCGCCAATAAAAGACGTTCCAACTCCTGAGGCATTGCATGATCAAGCAGCTCACAAAGATTTTCCAAAACAGATGCACAATCACATTCTGCCAACTGAGCAATCAGTTGAAAGAAATGCTCCTGCAAATCTACACTCTCGGAGCCTGCACTTAAGCGCTCATTAAATTCACGCTCATTCATACGTTCTCCTTCACCGCATATCCCAAATTTCTTGCATAATCATGCAAAGCTTCACGAAGCTGAGCACGCCCACGATAAAGACGGCTCATAACCGTACCTATCGGTGTTTGCATAATTTCTGCAATTTCTTGATACGAAAACCCTTCCACATCCGCTAGATAGACTGCCGTTCTGCGATCTTCAGGCAACGCCTCCAATGCTTCGCGGATTTCCGAATCGGGAAGATTATCGAGCGCCTGAGTTTCAGCAGAGGGCATACCAGTAGAATGATGAGACGCAGCTTTATATTCCTGCCAATCTTCCACATCAGGCGAATCTGCCTCTTTCGGGCGGCGCTGAGCCTTACGATAATTTGAAATAAACGCGTTGTTGAGAATCCGATACAACCATGCCTTCAAATTTGTTTCAGGCTTATATTGATGAAATGCTGCAAAAGCTTTCATATAGGTTTCTTGTATCAGATCCTCAGCATCCTGTTCATTACGAGTAAGCCTCATAGCAGCGCCATAAAGCTGATCAAGATAAGGAAGTGCATCACGCTCAAAGCGCGCTGCGCGCTGCTCATCAGTCTCGCTAGTATCTGCTCGAATCAGTTCTTCTACCATCAGCTCTTAACCTAGCACGCCCTCGCGCACAACTACCTCAGGAGTTAGATCGCTGGCAAGAACCACGAAATTCGGCTTTTCACCAACAACGAAATCGAGCGTCACGCCTGGATTATCATTAGTGAGTCCTAAGGCATGAGCAGGAGCTGCTACAGCAGCTTTCACGCTTGCTGGCACACAGACAACGCCAGCATCATGGGTGAGCTTGATATGCTCCACAAGACGAGACGTACCGCCAGCAATCGCACCGCCTTCGGTGAGACGAGCTACCCCATCGGCAACCGTCACGGGAGCGCCACCGAGCACGTATGCTCCATCTTCCAGACCAGCCGCAGCCATAGCATCCGTCACGTACATGACCCCAAGACCATCGCCAGAATCTTGTACATAGTTCACAACGTCACCAACGAGATCGATATTGACGTGTACAGTATCGGCAATAATCTCAACCACGGCTTCGCCGCGGCGAGCTGCCTGAATAAGCTCACGCACAGGGCCTGGCTCGCGGTGAGCAAGAGTTGGCATTGCGTTAAAGAGATGCGTTGCGGTTTGCGGCACACGAGGATAGCTAATCGACCGCGCATAATCCATAGTTGCCGCAATTCGGTTACGTGCCTCTTCTGTGGTGGCAGAAGTATGCCCCCAGCTTGGAATTGCTCCGTACTCAAGGAGGAGGGCTGCAGCTTCAGCTGCATTCTCCAGCTCTGGAGCGATCGTCATCGTCTTAATCCAGCCTTTGCCAGCCTCAAGCCACGAACGAAGTTCATCGAGATCAGGAATACGCTGAGCAGCAGGATTCTGGGCACCGAGCTTATGCGGAGAAACGTAAGGACCTTCGCAATGAATACCAAGCAAATCGCCGCGTTCGCAGAAAGGAACGAGCAGCTCAATCTGCGGCAGCGGATCAATCATCGAAACGAGCGAAGCGAGCATAGCCGTAGTACCCTTCACTCGGTGAGCATCGATCGCAGTCTGCACATCTTCGGGAGTCCAGCTATCTGGGAAAGACGCTCCACCACCGCCGTGGCAGTGCACATCGATCACGCCAGGAATAATCCAGCCCTCTGGCTCTCCTGCCACACCGCATTCACCTGCAGGTGTGATTGCCGCGATACTACCGTCTTCGCCAAGCTCTAAACCCCAGCCTACAAGCTCGCCAAAACCGTTAAGAACTTTTCCTTCATATACAGCCATTTTTATCACCTAAAACAAAATCAGCTACGTTTTTCTTTATTTTCAGCTGTATTTCAGCGATTTGCCCAGCGTTCACGGTAAAAATCTGCAAGTTCCAGTTTGCTGGCTGCGGCCTCATCAACAAGCACCATCACTTCCGGGTGCATCTGCAAAATAGTGGCTGGCCATTTTGCGGAGATTCCGCCCTCAACAAGCTCACGCACAGCGTCTGCTTTATTTGCCCCTGTTGCAATCAGAAGAATTCGCTGTGCCTCCATAATCGTGCCCAAGCCTTGAGTAATACACTTCGAAGGAACCTTGGAAAGATCGTTATCGAAGAAGCGCGCATTATCTTCGCGGGTCTTTGCGGTGAGAGAATCAACGTGCGCACGAGAGACGAGAGAAATTCCTGGCTCGTTGAATCCGATGTGCCCGTCTGCGCCAATACCAAGAATCTGGAGGGTGACGCCGCCAGTTGCCTTAATTTCTGCATCATACTCATCTGCTGCAGCTTCAGGATCAGCCGCATTGGCGTCTGGGGTGTGGAGCTTTTCATCTGCGAGCCCCGTCTTATCAGCGCCGACAAGCTCAGCACGCAGCACGTTGCGGTAGCGCTCTGGATGATCCGGATCGATACCTACGTATTCATCGAGTGCCACAGCTTGCGCGTCTTCCAGTGTGAATGTGCCTGCAGCGTGAGCCTCGCGAAGCCGCTCATACAAGGGAAGTGGCGTCGATCCCGTCGCCACACCGAGTACCTTATGATCAGTTGCGTTCATTACAGAGATAAGATATTCAGCCGCAACTTCGGCTACTTCACGTTCATTCGAAAAAATCCCCACATGCATGCTATTGCCTTCCGTTTTACTTCAACATCATCCTCGATGCCTTTCATATTTCAGAATAGGGCAATAATGAGTAAAAGTGCTCGAAATACGAAAGAAACTCAAAAAATTTGAGCATTTATATAAGCCGCCAATCACAGAACTGAGCAACGCCAATCTGCTCGGAAAGCTGCAACGTACCTGCTGCTATCTCGTCACATCAATGCGATGAAAATTAAGGAAACTACGGCTCGCAGTCGGCCCTCGCTGCCCCTGATAGCGCGAACCTTGAGCGCCTGCACCGTAAGGAGCGTCTGCTGACGTTGAAAGCTCAAAGAAGCAAAGCTGCCCTACTTTCATACCCGGATAGAGCTTAATCGGCATTGTTGCAGTGTTGGAAAGTTCAAGCGTCACGTGCCCTGAAAAGCCAGGATCGATAAATCCTGCTGTAGAATGCGTGAGAAGCCCGAGACGCCCAAGCGAGCTTTTCCCTTCGAGACGAGCAGCTACAGCGTCACCCAGAGTAACCTGCTCAAAGGTACTTCCAAGCACGAATTCACCAGGGTGCAAGACGAAACAGCCATCAGCTGGCACTTCTACCACAGAGGTGAGGGAATCTTGCTCAGCGGCGGGATCAATCACGTCATAACGGTGATTATTAAACAGGCGAAAATAGCGGTCGAGATGAATATCCACAGAACTAGGCTGGATCATTTCAGGATCCCAAGGATCGAGGGCGATCTGCCCGTTGTGCACATACTCACGAATCGAATAATCTGAAAGAAGCATGCTTTTAGTATAGGCGAGCAACAAAGGCAAAAAGTAAAAACGATAAAAACGAACCACTGCAACCACACCAAGCATATAAGTATACGAGTGTAAAAAATGTATAATTATCGGGCATATAATTTATTTGGAGTTCTCCATATTCAGCTATATCCTAAAGAGCTTGGAAGCAATGAAAAATGCATAGCGCTGTGATGAGATATAGCTAAGGTGGTGGCACGCATATATGGAACTTTCAGATATCCAAAAGCAAGTAGTAACGTACATTCAAAATAAAAAAGATTGGGCGGCAATTGTTGAAATTGCAGATAGTCTAAGCGTGCACCCAAATTCTGTTCGCGCAGCAGTCACCTATCTTACTGATGAAGGAATCCTCGAACGCAAGCAGCATCGCGATGGCGCACGCGGACGCCCAACGTTTGTTTTCCGAGCACGTAGCGGGCGCTTTACCATGATTCGAGACGCCCTCAAAGCAATGGAGAGCGCCAGCGAAGACGAGCAGAAAATTATAGAAGCTCTTATCACAGGGCGCTACGGCGGAGCCTTGGAAGATTCAGAGGATATTCATGCAGATGTAGTGAACTTTTTGAAATATCTCGATGTGCAATCCTACAAAGATAACGACGAAATTCATGTGACGGCATGCCCCTTCCGTGAACTTAATGGCGGTAAAGCAGGATATACCTGCCGTATTCATCGCATGATTATCCAGCAGGCAGTTGGCTCCAGCTGGCTTGTGCAGCTGAGCCCTCTGCACGCCGATAATGAATGCAGAATTCGAATCAAACTCACGAATACAGAGCCAAAAGTTACCTCTTCACCGTGTTAGTTTGTTAGATTAGTGATGTGAATCCTCAACAGAGCAGCCCTCGAGCTAGATATCAGAAACGTATGCGCCAGCGTCAGACCGTTATCTTCGGTTCAATTGGTGCAGTTATGGCTGCTCTGCTGATTATCAGCACACTCTTTTGGACTAATCTCGTGCCTTTTCCGTTTAATCGGGAGTTTTCGAGAAAAATTGACCCAACGTCATATATCCCCTGTATAGATAAAGACGCATCTCCTGCGGCGCTAGATAAAATCAATGTGCGCGTCTACAACTCCACTGAAACTCAGGGGCTTGCATCGAAAGTTGGCGAAGCTCTCACAGAAGCTGGAGTCACAGTTACTGAGACAACCAACTGGGCAGGAGATCCTGTCTCAAATAGCGTCAAGATTTTTACGAGTGCCGAAGGAGTGCCTCTCGCTTACACCTTGCGCGGATTCTTCCCACAAGCCAATGTGCATTTCGATCCTTCACTCACTGGCACGCAAGTAGACGTGGTTCTGGGGAGTAGATGGGACGATAAAATCGATCTCGTCTCAACGCCAACCCCTGAGCAATATGCAGCTGCCATGAAACCGATTAAAGGCTGCACAGCTATCAAAGATCTTCCCAGCGATAACAAGAAGAAATAGCGGCACCCCGCACAATAGTGCCCGCACCGAATATGGTATTCGCATAAGTATGCGCACGTGACGCCAAACCAGAGTCTTATTCGTTCAATTTCCCATGCTAGGATTATTGGGTTGATTACCTTGTATTTAGCCTTTAGCTAGCTAATCAACGTCGCCCACGAATCTTTGCACGGCAGAGTTCACGTACTGAGTAGTTGCGATACGCGAAATTCCATTTGCAACAATAAAAAAGCCGAATGCCGCTTTCCATGCTGAACGTTTCTTTCCTGCGCTTGGCCGCAATGCACTGGAAAGAATTGCGCCTCCCACAGCAGTCTGGCATGCAGATACCATTGCCATCGCCCACGGACGCTTCAAATATGCGTGGCGAAATGCGTCTGCCACATCAGAATTCACGTGACCTTCACCCGCAACTTCCCACGCCAGCGCCTCTGTAAATGCCCCTGCAGCTCCGCGCGGTTCAAATATCTTGATTCCTGGGATCGCATCGATCGGCACATCATCTTCCAGCATACTGAGCACCTCAGCCGGCAACCCCAAAGCAGAGACAAGAGCACTTGCCGCACACTCTCGGTCAACAAGCAAAGCATCACGCACTGCAGCAAAAGTCACATCAACGAGATCGGCAACTCCCGCACGAGCCACACCTCCTGCGCCAAGTTCACTTCGCACAAAAGCAAGAGCCTTATCATCAGAAGCTACAAGTGTGACGCCGAGTGCATCATCAACACTAGTTTGATCATCGGCTCCCTGCGCGGCGTTCATACTCGCACTTCCACCTTCATTGCTGCGCGCTTTCACCCACTCAAATGGCGGCATTTCGCCGCTCCAACCCCACAGGATATTACGCCCCATACGAGTGACTATTAAATGCGGAGACTTATCAGAATCAGCTAAGACGAATAGCAGCGAATAATCCAGCGCTGGGAATACGCCCGATGAGAGTTTCGCAGTGCGCTCAGGCACCACAAGTTTCACATCACCCATTCTCAGCAAACCAAAATTCATATTATGAGCAGTGGCATACACAGGAATTTCAGACGTCGCAATATCAGCTAAAGCAAAAGCTCTGCCTTGAGGAATTAAATCTTCCGTCTTTTCTCCAACGATGCTCTCGCCACCAGACGCATCATCGCCCGACTCACTTTCCTCTAACGCATCCTCACCACTACACGAGACCTCTTGAGAAACGTCTTCCGTAGAATCACTCTCTTGCAAAGAATCTCTCATATCAAATGCCAGCGAAGAATCATCAATATCCACCGCACCAATATCAAGCGGACCAAAAAGTTCTACTCCAGGCAGCGCCACTTCAACCTTACGCAAGGATTCGTGGAGAAAGCCTGCCAGATTTTCTAAGCTACGCCCTTTGATAATTTCTCCGCTCTCATCAAGCGTAGCTGCTCGGCGACGACGCCCAGCAATCGCAATCTCAAATTCAAAAACAGCTGGATTTTCTTGTGAAAGCGCACCAATCCCTAAAATACGTTCCTCGGTAAAGAGAGCTTGAATATCAGCCTCGGAAGTAAGATCTGTATCAAGAAGAGTGATGCTTCCTCGAATAGGGCGCCATGCCGTCATGCCGATACCTTTCACTAAAAGAACTATCTGCTCCTAGTGTACCTACTCACAGACAAAATACCCGAGATCGCGGCGAAGAAATCAAGACTAATACTCGAGCAAAGCAATCCCGACGATGAAGCATACCTTAATCCCAGACCATCAAAATAAATGCTCATCTATATCCGCTGTAAACAACTGCAAACTATAGAGATTACTGACCAGAGGATATAAGAATTAAGAGCACAGGCTGAGTTGCAATCACGCCCACAATCTAATCGAAATCACGTTCACGCACCCATAATGCACCTAAAGATACACAATGCACCTGCGAAAGTACCCCCCCCCATAAAAGAAAGCGCACCCTCACAAAAGTACGTTCTACGAAAGCTCTCGCAGCACCTCACAAAAGTTCACTCTTGGAACACCGAAGCTGATCCACCTGATAGAGAGCAATACCAGTTGCCACAGCAGCATTTAAGCTCTCCATCTGCGAAGCAATAGGAATAGCGGCAATCATATCGCAGGTTTCTCGCACAAGCCGAGATAATCCCGACCCTTCAGAGCCCGTCACCAACACAATTGGAGCATCGGCGCAGGGAAGCTCTGCCACAGATACAGCACCTTCCTCCCCGGCAAGACCTACCACAAAATATCCTTGCTTCTTCAGCTCCTTGAGCGTGAGCACCAAATTCGTCTCTCTTGCCACAGGCACTCGTGCCATCGCGCCCGCACTCACTTTCCACACTGTTGCATTCACAGATGCACTGCGCCGCTCGGTAATGAGTACACCATCAGCATTAAAAGCGCTCGATGAACGCACAACCGCACCCAAATTATGAGGATCGGTGACGGCATCTAGAGCTACAATCAACCCTGGTTTTCCATCTCGGCGCTTAGCAGCAGCATCTACTAAATCCATTGCCGTCACGTATTCATACGGAAGCACTTCGAGCGCAATCCCTTGATGCACAGCTCCGCTGCTGAGGATATCCATATCTGCACGCGTCACTTCAACAATCGGCACACCAGCCGCAGCAGCATCTCGCACCACGGAAATAACCCGTTCATCATGCGCGAGCGCACTGACCATAAACACGCGGCTATACTCAATCCCAACAGCCACGGCTTCTGCCACTGGATTACGCCCAGTCACCAATTCATGCCCAGGGCGCAGATGTAAACTCGCTTTCAGCTTCGGAGCTTTAGCCTGAGCCTGAGCAGCTTTAGCTTGAGCAACAAGTTTACGTTTATACGCTGGATGATAGGGGCGATCCTCCGCTTTTGGGATATTTTTATGCCCTTCAAGGCGCCCGCGATTTTTACCACCGCTGCCCTTGCTCGCGCCTTTCTTCTTACGCGTGCTCTTCGATCCTGCTGGTCGCCCGAAATGATCTGCCATTTTTACGTCTTTCTTCGGTATGCGTATATCTCATCATGCGTTTCTTGTTTAACGCCTGCCGCAATGAGGAGAGATTCAGTCGCTGATTTTCCAGCGTGCCCCCTCAGCACCATCTTCAACCGTGATCCCTGCCGCCGTAAGAGAATCACGCAAAGCGTCCGCTCGTGCCCAATTCTTTTCGGCGCGAGCCTCAGCTCGCTGCTCAAGAATCTCTTGCGCCAGCGTATCGAGAGCTTTGTATATTCTACTACTCTGCACATCAGAAGCTCCAGTATTCCAAGGCTCTGCCATAGGGTCAAGACCGAAAACATCGAGCATTGAGCGCACAAGCAGCTGCTCGCAACGAGCCTCTACATCGTCATTATGGCTCAACGCCGTGTTTCCCAGCCGCACATGCTCATGGATAACCGCGAGCGCCGCGCTTGCATTTAAATCGTCGTCCATCGCAGCTGTAAATTCTGAGGGCAAATCTTCAGCTTTAAGAGCCGTCACTTCATCTCGCCCAATCTCACCAGTTGCTTCAACTGCGCGCTGCACAAAGCCATTCAAACGATCCCACACAGCTCCTGCTTCTTCAAGAGTTCGCTCAGAATATGCCACAGTGGAACGGTAGTGCACCGTACCCAGCGCATAGCGCACCAACACCGCTGGGTATTGGCGCAAAATATTTTCCACAGTGAGCGAATTCCCGAGGCTCTTGCTCATCTTCTCACCGTCAATCGTCACCCATGCGTTGTGCATCCAATACTGGGCAAAAGCAAAACCGGCCGCATGGCTTTGAGCCTGCTCATTTTCATGGTGAGGGAAACGCAAATCCAGCCCGCCGCCGTGAATATCAAAACTTTCGCCTAGATACTTCCAGCTCATCGTCGAACATTCAAGATGCCAGCCAGGTCTCCCACGCCCCCACGGCGTGGACCAACTCGCTGTGGCAGGCTCTTCAGGCTTTGCGGCTTTCCAGAGGGCAAAATCCCGAGGATGCCGTTTATCTGGCTCACTTCCTTCTTCATCAACAGCAAGATCTTCAAGAGCTTGGTTTGTGAGCGAACCGTAATCTTTAAGCGAAGCGACGTCGAAGTAAACATTCCCTTCAGATCCTTGGTATGCGTGCCCCGAATCAATAATCCTCTGAATGAGGGCGATCATTTCTGGAACGTGCCCTGTGGCTCGTGGTTCATAGGTCGGCGGAAGTACGCCGAGCGCACGATATGCGGCTGCAAACTCCTGCTCGAAGCGATATGCCCACGCCCACCACGGGCGCTCCGCTTGAGAAGATTTCACCAAAATTTTATCGTCAATATCTGTGACGTTGCGCACCATCGTCACGTTATATCCATGACGCATGAGCCAACGTACCAGCACATCGAAAGCGAGAGCTGAGCGCATATGCCCAATATGAGGCGAACCTTGCACAGTGGCTCCACACAAATAAATTCCCACCTCACCAGGATTAATCGGATGGAACTCGCGAAGTGCTCGGGCAGAAGAATCATAAATATGCAAACTCACGATCCTGATTTTACCGTTATTACATAGAATCGCACTAAAAGGTGCGTTGTTAATTATAAAACTTTCCCATTCACGGCTAGATTTAGACTATGAGTGAAAACTACGCAGCCTCAACTTTTGAGGAAAGCAGCAAAGCCAATACAGCAACACACAAGAATCGGACGTTTACACGTACAGTGTGGGCGTGGGGTTTTTGGGACTGGGCATCGGCGGCATTCAACGCAGTCGTCACCACGTTTGTCTTTTCCGTCTATCTCACCAACGCCAACCTTTTCGGTCCGACCGCAAATGCTTCGCTCGGCTACGCGCTCACAGTCGCTGGAATTCTTATTGCTATCGTCGCTCCCGCACTCGGGCAGAGCGTTGATCGCTCTGGAAAGTCTGCCACAGTTCTTTCAGTAACGACGATTATCACGATTATCGTCACAGCTGGATTGTTTTTCGTGACGCCAATCCAAGCTGATGGAACCTCTCGCCTGTGGCTCGGGCTTTTCCTGCTCGCTCTTGGCAATATCTCTTTTGAGACAGGATCTGTGGTCTACAACGCAATGCTCTCCGATATTTCCACAGAAAAAAACGTGGGAAAAATTTCTGGTTTTGGCTGGGGGCTTGGGTACGTTGGCGGAATCGTATTGCTACTCATCTTATTCGTCGGCTTCATCAATCCTGAGGTCGGCTGGTTTGGGGTGACGAGCGCAAACGGCTTAAATATTCGAGTTGCTATGCTTTTTGCCGCGCTCTGGACGATTGTTTTCTCTCTTCCTCTCATGCTAAGCGCCCGTAATAAACCTCGCCGCGAAGGCACGCAATCGCTCGGAATTATTGGAGCTTATCGTCAGCTTTGGCAATCTATTGTGCGCCTATGGAATACTGATCGCTCAGTTGTATGGTTTCTCATTTCTTCCGCTATCTACCGTGATGGTTTAGCTGGCGTTTTCACTTTCGGCGCTATACTGGCTCAAACGGCTTTTGGATTCAGTGCTGGAGACGTGATTATTTTCGGGGTTGCCACAAACGTAGTAGCAGGAATCGCCACTATTGCTTTCGGCGTTCTCGACGATAAAATCGGCGCTCGCGCCGTGATTATTACAAGCCTTACGGCGATGTGTATCTGCGGTTTTGCCGTCTATCTTTTCCACGCTGGAATCGGACCTCTTTCCGCAACGGCTGTTTACTGGATTTTCGGGCTTGGGCTGTGCGTTTTTGTGGGGCCAACCCAATCAGCTTCGCGCACATTCCTTACCCGCATTGCTCCTCGAGGCGAAGAAGGGGAACTTTTCGGTTTATACGCTACTACTGGGCGTGCTGTTTCTTTCCTTGCTCCATTCATGTATTCAACAGCAATCGTTTTGGGCGCAGGAATTGCTGGAACTACTCTCGAAGCAGCTGCCTATTTCGGCATTTTAGGATTGATGCTCGTATTTCTTATCGGTCTGCTTGCTTTTATCCCTGTAAAAGCAGGGCAACGTGAGGCATAGCACCTCAAACACGTATAAAACCACTCCAGAACTGGTAGTTACTCAGTAATCGATTTGTTATTATGAGCTTATGAATAGCACCCACAACGCGCAGGAACCGATCTCTGCCCCCTCAATGCCATTAACTCTATGTGCATGGGGAGTGCATATTTTCACGATGACGGGCTTGGCATGCGCCACGCTTGCCCTCCTCTCCCTCATCGAGCACCGCATCGACCTCATGTGGCTCTGGCTCGGAATCGCTCTCATCGTCGATGGCATTGATGGAACATTTGCGCGCAAAGTTCGAGTAAAAGAAGTGCTCCCTTGGTTTGATGGCGGAATTCTCGATATTTTAATCGACTACATCACTTGGACTTTTATCCCTGCTATTTTTATGTACACCAATCTCCCTATGGGGCCAAAACCTCTCGCTGGAATCCTCACCGTCCTTATTCTCACGAGTTCAACTCTCTGCTACGCCAACGAACACTGGA
Source organism: uncultured Actinomycetaceae bacterium (assembly GCA_902464405.1). GTDB lineage: Bacteria > Actinomycetota > Actinomycetes > Actinomycetales > Actinomycetaceae > Arcanobacterium_A. The sequence continues at coordinate 53,613 of CABQJD010000001.1, forward strand.
AATCATCCGATTTCTACTTCTACGGCTTCCCAGCTGCATGGAATATCGTAGCGGTGATCCTCTACATACTAAGCGCCAACGAAGTATGGACAATCGGCGTCACTGCGCTGTGTATTATCCTGACGATCGTTCCCAGCTACTGGACTCACCCATTCCGCGTGAAACGATTCATGCCAATCAATATCACAGCGATTCTCATGTGGATCGGATCTGTGGCATGGCTTGTTGTAGCTCACCCTACCCGCCCGCTGCCAGCACTTATCATTTTCTGGGTGAGCGGTGCTTGGTTTATGCTAAGCTGCGCTATTCGCACATTCACTGGGCCTGATCGCCCTCGATCACATCGCAGCAGGCGGCGATGAATACCACACCCCCGCACTCTACCGACGCACCAAGCCTTGCTCGCAAGCCTTGGTCACGAGTGTGCACCTTCAAAATCTTGGCGTATATTGCCATATTCGTATACTCGGCTTTACGAGCGCTTCCTCTCATGTTTGTTGAAGAATTTCATGGGAGTATTTTAGTTATCTGGTTGATGGATATACTTACTGCAATCCCGTACACATGGGGTCTTCTCGAATTTGCCGTGTCTGCACGCCCAGCACGCCGTTGGCTCGGTCTAACTATCGCTATCGTCACTTTTGCCGCTCCCTACATATATTTTTGGAGCCACGGAAACGACTATCCGCTGGGAGTGACGGCAATCGTGATCGCAATGATTGTCGGAGCTATCCTCTGGGAAGCTATCAAATACGTCCGAACCCGAGAAAAACTGCACTCACAGCAGTGCATAGCCCATACTCAGCAACACGTCTCATCTGCCGTAGACACCACTTTATGAAGTAGCGCAGAAGCAATCGCACCAATCCCTTCACCAGCCCCAATAAAACCCAAGCGATCCGTCGTTGTGGCCGAAACAGATACAGGCGCACCGACGATACTGCTCATACGCACCTCAGCTTCCTTCTTTCTCGGTGCAAAACGAGGCCTTTGAGCAATAATCTGCACGGAAATGTTGGTGACGCCGAAACCAGCCTCACGCACAAGCCTCAACGTTTCTTTCAAAAATTGCTCGCCAGAAGCGCCCGAAAATTCTGGGCGATCCACCCCAAAAATAGATCCCATCTCCCCAACACCGCTCGCAATTAGCAAAGCATCGCACACCGCATGGGCTGCCGCATCACCATCCGAATGCCCTGCTAAAGGAGTTTCACCTTGCCACTCAAGGCATGCCAGCATGAGCGGCTTACCAGCGCAGTCACGCGCAAACGCATGTACATCAACCGCTGTCGCTATTCGAAAATCGCTTGGATTCATTCGTGTTTCCTCTCGTGCAAGCATATGATTTACGCCGATATAGAAGCGCTGCGCTGCGCCATTAAAAGTTCAGCCACCTGCAGATCAAATGGAGTTGTGATTTTCAGCGCTGAAGAATCCCCTGGCACAGTTCGCACTTCTTCACCAAGAAGTTCCACCAGTGCAGCATCATCGGGAGCCGCAGCTTGTGCACTGGCAGATAAGCTAGCCGCACTCGTATGCGCGCACTCCAGCAGATCAATTATAAAACCTTGCGGCGTCTGCACAGCACGCAGTGAACTGCGTTCAAGCGTGCGCATAACTTTCTCTGTATAGCTAGGGCTTACTGTGCAATTGGTGAGAGCGGCAGCTGCACTAGCATCTGGATCTGGAGAAATTTCTTTGATGGTATCCACTACGGGAAGCACTGGAATAACGGCAGCAGCTCCTGCTTCGAGCAAACCGCACACACGGCGAATCATTGGCGCTGGAGTAAGCGCGCGAGCAGCATCATGCACAAGCACATGGGTGGCACATGGAAAAAATTTTTTCACTGCGGCTAGACCGAGAGAAACTGATTCTTGACGAGTCGCACCCCCAGACGTGAGCACAAGACTATCGTCACCTGCATTGACAGACGCAAGGGCAGCAGAAAAATCCTCCACAGCAGAAGGGCTATCTGCTGGTATCGTCACAACAATACGATCAACACCTGCTTCTTGCATCCCTCGCACAGCATGAGCTACCAGTGCTTCGCCCGCAAGCTTTACAAGCGCTTTTGGCTTATCAGCACCTAAGCGCGTGCCTGATCCAGCACCAGCGATAATTGCCGCAATATCCATACGCATCTCCATCTACGCACATCGTTATCGATACGCCAACCCAATCAACCCAATATACGCACCGATAAGTTCCTGCAATATCGCAGAATTTAGCTTAGGAATGAACGCAATTATTCAGCCGATTGCGCACTTTCTGCTGAATCTAGAACTATATCAAATTCGCCCAGAATATCGTTGAGCAGCTCACCCGCTTTAGACTCGTCAATGCCGCGCGCCAGCGCAACTTCAGAGCAGAGAATTGCGCGAGCTTGAGAAAGCATACGTTTCTCTCCAGCCGAAAGACCTTTCTCACCATTGCGGCGCGTCAAATCTCTCACAACCTCTGCGACTTTATTGACGTCACCGCTCGTGAGCTTTTCGCCATTTGCTTTGAAACGACGGCTCCAATTTTGCGGCTCATCAACGTCTTCTTCACGCAAAATCGAAAAGACTTTTTCTAGCTGTTCATCGTTCGATACATCTCGTACGCCGACCTCTTCGAGAGAATCAGCTGGCACTTGAATCGTCAGATCGCCCTGCACAATACGAAGCGTGAGATACAGGCGCTTCTCGCCTCTGATCATCTTCTCGGAGATGTCTTCAATATAGGCTGCCCCATGATGGGGGTACACAACAGTCTCGCCAACTTTGAACGGCATAGCGCCTCTTCCTTTTTAGAACTTTGATACCATTCTACCAAAATTCATAGAAATTCGAGGCTCAAGTGTGGAATCTATCTTCCCCTCTCCATGATTTAGAAATAGTTTAGAAATAGGAAGAGGAGAAGGAAACCTTACGAACGCTTATGAGCAGTATTTCTGGAACGAATAATACGAAACCCTTTTTGGCTCGCAATCTTCTCGCTCGGATACCCCTGCTCATTGAGCCATACCATGAGCGAATCGGCACCCAAATTTTTCTGCACCACCCAATATGCCTCACCAGTTTCAGGCTTCAGCGCCGCAAGCCATGTGAGCAAAAGATCATGGAGTGCTTCTTTTCCAATTCTGATCGGGGGGTTACTCCAAATCAGATCAATTCCTCCATGTTTCTTAGCAATTTCCATAGCGGTTGCTGTATCTGCTGTTTGTATATGTGAAAGCTGAAGTTCCTGCGCATTTTTTCTCGTCAGTTCCAGCGCGCGCTCATTCACATCAACAGCCACAATATCTGCCCTCGGGTACTCGTGCGCAAGAGCAAAGGCAATTACTCCCCAACCGCAACCAATATCAGCGCACAAAGGAGGGATGCTGTTCGCGGGCGAAGTATCAGTAGATTGCTCTCTATCAGCAAATGCCGTTGTATCTATAGGTGACGCTTGAGCGATAGCCGCGTTCACAGGAACCTTATCGAGCAATACGCGAGTACCTCGATCTAATTCACGCGCAGAAAATACGCCGTCACTCGTCGTCACCACATAGTCAATACCACGTGCGCGATAAGAAACGCTATGCGCTTGCGCCTGTGAAGCAGGCTGCGCTGTGAAATAGTGGTCTGCCATAGATATTTCCTCAATCACTGCAGTGCGGATAGATTGCGTTGTTTCAATAGAACTACCGTCACGAATATAACATTACGCCTAATATACAGCGCTGAAAATCCATGTATTTCCTTATCGAACTGTTTCATACCTATCCACTGCGCACCCCTTCCTATTTCAGCATTCAATAGCTGAAAATTCCCCTCATTGCCGCATTTTCTCACTGGAATAAAACTTGCGAAAGAGAGCCAGGGAATAATTTTTATGTGAAATTTATGTGAAAAGCATGGCAGAAATGCACCTAGAGCAATATTTCCATTCTGGGCAGCAACTGCCCTTTTTTTAGCGAGCACATGAGAGTTTTAGATAGAAATGACGATTCTCCAATAATTGGCCGCTTCAAAGCATCTGCTTAATTGTGCCTTATGATAGGCAATGGTAGCCTCTTTGAGGCTGGTAGGAGAGGTATATATGAATTCACAACCCACACATGAGCTTGAAACAGAACAAAGCACCCAGCAATTAAAGCGAGGGCTGCGCGCACGCCACCTCAATATGATCGCTATTGGCGGCGCAATCGGCACAGGGCTGTTTGTGGCATCAGGCGGCACTATTTCAAATGCCGGCCCGGGCGGCGCTCTGCTTGCATATGCACTTATCGGAATTATGGTCTATTTCCTTATGCAAAGCCTCGGCGAAATGGCGACTTATATGCCCGTAGCGGGTTCATTCGGCGAGTACGGCACGCGCTTCGTCTCCCCGAGCTTCGGTTTTGCGATGGGATGGAACTACTGGTTTAACTGGACTATTACGGTCGCTGCTGAGCTTGTTGCAGCAGGGCTCGTCATGAAGTTCTGGCTTCCAGATGTGCCGATGTGGATCTGGAGTGCAATTTTCCTTGTAGTGCTGTTTGTGATCAATGCTCTATCAGCGCGCGCATACGGAGAAAGTGAATTTTGGTTTGCTCTTATTAAAGTCGTAACTGTAATCGTATTCCTCATCGTTGGTGTACTGATGATCGTGGGCATTCTTCAAGGATCTGCTCAAGGCTTTGAAAACTGGACTATTGCTGATCCTGCAACAGGAGAGAAAGCACCGTTTGTGAATGGTGTGATGGGTATCCTTTCTGTGTTTATGATTGCTGGTTTCTCTTTCCAGGGCACTGAAATGATCGGCGTAGCTGCTGGCGAAGCCGAGCATCCAGAAAAGACGATTCCCAAGGCAATTAAATCCGTGTTTTGGCGCATTCTGCTCTTCTATATTTTCGCTATTGCCGTGATTGGCTTCTTGATTCCATTCACCGATCCCAATTTGTTGAATGCCTCCGATACAGGCGATATTACAATCGCTCCATTTACCTTAATCTTTGCAAAGAGCGGACTTATCGGCCAGGCCGTGATTGCTTCCGTGATGAATGCAGTAATCCTCACAGCCGTGCTTTCCGCAGGTAACTCTGGCTTATACGTCTCTACCCGTATGCTCTATTCACTCGCTGAGAATCGGCAAGCTCCGAAGATGTTCGTGAAATTAAATAAACAAGGTGTGCCAATTCCAGCGCTCATTGCCACAACGGCTATTGCGCTGCTTTGCTTCCTGAGCTATCTCTTTGGTGAAGGGCAAGCATATACGTGGATCGTGAATGCTTCTGGTCTCGCTGGTTTCATCACATGGGTTGGTATTGCATGGTGCCATCTGAAATTCCGCCGAGCATATGTTGCACAAGGGCGAGCATTAGAAGATCTGCCATTTAAGGCGAAGCTCTTTCCATTCGGCCCTATAGTGGCTCTTGCAATGTGCGTACTCGTAATCGTTGGGCAAAACTACGAAGCGCTCTTGGGGCGTAGCGGTTTTCTTTCCCTGCTGAGTTCCTATATTGGCTTGCCGCTTTTCCTGATTCTCTGGATTGGGCATAAATTCGTGACGAAAGCGCCAAAAATTGATCCTTTAGAGGCAAATCTATCGCGCGAAGATACGCATATCGGCTAGCTTGCCCTTATAAACTGCAAGCTGCGCTGCAAGCTTTGCGTAAAATGAGTTCATACAAAATGAATTATTTTGCGCTGCAAACCTTAAATTTGCACCGCAAGCCCTAAGCATGGCACATCGCCAGTGGGTAAAATAAAAGAGATGCGCACGCGTGCGCCCAATTCCGTGACGGTGACTGCCGTCACGCATACTACATCAAGGATGGATTATGAGCTATAAACTGATTCTCCTGCGCCATGGGCAAAGCGAATGGAATGCTCTCAACCTCTTTACAGGTTGGGTAGATGTACCGCTTTCCGATCAAGGGCGCGAAGAAGCCGCTGCTGGCGGCAAGCTGATGAAGGAGCAAGGCATTGTGCCAGATGTTCTTTTCACGTCAATGCTGCGCCGTGCAATTATGACGGCAAATCTCGCTCTCGATGCCTGCGATCGTCACTGGATTCCAGTAGAGCGCAGCTGGCGCCTCAACGAACGCCATTACGGCGCATTGCAGGGCAAAAACAAGAAGGAAATTCGTGACGAATACGGCGAAGAACAGTTTATGCAGTGGCGCCGTTCATACGACGTTCCGCCGCCTGCAATTGAAGCTGGTTCGGAATTTTCACAAGATTCAGATCCGCGCTATGCTGGCGAGCCAATCCCTGCAACTGAGTGCTTAAAAGATGTGCTCCAGCGTGCACTGCCTTATTGGGAAGAGCGCATTGTGCCAGAGCTAAAGAGCGGCAAGACAGTGATGATTGCAGCTCATGGAAATTCCCTGCGCGCTATCGTCAAGCACCTCGATCAGATTTCAGATGAAGATATTGCTGGTCTAAATATCCCAACGGGCGTGCCGCTCTATTACGAATTAGACGAAGAAACCCTTCAGCCGCTCAAGAAAGGCGGCACTTACCTCGATCCAGACGCGGAAGCAAAAATTGCTGCTGTGGCAAATCAAGGCAAGTAGCTTCTGATTACGCTATATACGCAGTGATATACGCAGCCCGAGATAGTTCTTAGCATTCAATGCAAGAAACCGTCTCGGGCTGTGTGCGTCATCTTAAATCACTTCTGCGAATCAGGCACAAACCACTTCGTGAGGGTAGTTGGGTGAGTGATAGCTGTGCCGACGCATGCAGCGTGAGCACCCATCTCCAGCACCTTTGCCACATCCTCTGGGTGATGCAGGCGCCCCTCCACAATCACTGGCTTCGTGACGGCAGCAAGGACTTCCTGAATAAACGCATAATCCGGACCTTCAGTCTTTTCTCGCGCATATTCATATCCAGGCGTATACCCAGCAAGAGTAGTACCGATAAAATCAGCCCCAGCAGCTTCCGCAGCTTTAGCATCTTCCACAGAGGCACAGTCTGCCATAATCAAAACTCCAGGGAACTCCTGATGAATCGCAGCTACGGCGTCGGCAAACGTCTCCCCGTTAATACGTGGGCGAAGAGTCGCGTCAATAGCAATAATTTCTGCACCAGCAAGCGCAGCTGCGCGTGCATGAGCAATCGACGGCGTAATATACACACCCTCGTGCCCATATTTAATCAAACCAATAATCGGCATATCAGTTGCCTGCCGCGCTGCAATAATATCTGCCACGCCTTGTACGCGCACTGCTGCAGCGCCGCCTTCCACAACTGCCTGAACCATAGCTGCAGTAATATCTGCACGGCGCAGCGGCTCCCCTGGATACGCCTGGCAGGAAACAATTAACTTTCCGCGGATTGCTTCCACAAGATCAGCGTTCATCATTACTTCTTTCTACTCTCTACTTAATTTCCACGCCAGCAAGCAGGAATGCATCACGAGCAGCGCCAAGGAATGCAGCATTGTTCTTAAGCTTTGCACGACGAAGATCCACTTTATCTTGCATATATTCGGGCAGAAGCTCCATCAGCCGCTCCTGCATAGCTTTCCACCATTCACTATCGGGCTTTGGCACTCCTCCGCCAAGCACAATAACCTCTGGATCAAGCATCATTACATACCAACTCATCACCTCGCCGAGCCGACGCCCCAGTGCACGAGTGACGTTGAGGGCCACCTCGTCACCCTCAGCCGCAAGCTCCATCACGAGCTGCCCACGAACAGCATCATTCGCTTCGGGCCCATCAGCTTCTTTATAGAAATGCACCATTGCTGGGCCTGCTGCATTTTGTTCAAATTTAGCTGGTAGATCACCATCACTAACCACAGGTCCTTCAGCAAAAGGAATACGAGCAGTGCCAATTTCTCCACCGATATGGTGAGCGCCGCGTACAACCTCACCGTTGAGCACAAATGAACAGCCGATACCTGTACCCACAGCAACCATCAGCATAGAGCTTGCTCCACGCCCAGCTCCCATCCACAGCTCACCAACGGCGTGAGCATCAGCGTCATTTTGCACTTTGATCGGCACATCACGTGCCCAATCCAAACGTTTGCGAAGCCCTCCCACAATATCTGTGCCAATCCATTTAACGATTGTGCCTGAAGAGTTCACTACTACCCCTCGCTCAGCGTCAATCGAGCCGGCCGCACCGATACCAATTGCTGCCGGAATTTCTCCTAGAAGCTCATACTCATGCTGAATAAGCTCAGCCATCGTATCGAGAATAGCTTCACCACCCACCTGAGCAGGAGTTAAAGCTTTGATCTTCTCGCTCACCTGCTCACCTTGTGAATTGACGAGTGCAGCAGCAGTTTTCGTGCCGCCGAGATCAATTGCAATCGCTGTGCTGATTTTCTTTGCCACAGTCACTCCTTCGCTATATGAGATTGAATAGCGCGTATCTGGCTATATCTATATTTTCATTGATATGCAATGCACCTGCGAGATTAAGGTGCACCGAATTAAGGTGCACTAAAAAGCGGCGTCCAAGCGCGTGAGTTGCCAAGAATCGGTGCTCCTATGCACGATCGATAGCAGTGGCGCACTTGAACGCCGCATTCTTTTAGCTGAGCAAGCCGACTTTCTTCAGCACAGCACGCACGTGCTCCACGTTCTCACCTTCAAGTGGCTTCACTGGGCGAGGCATCTCGTTGGTCTCAAATACGCCGAGAAGCTGGCATGCTGTCTTGAATGCACCAATGCCTGCACCGAAACCTTGCACGCCTTTCACCTGCACAATAGTCATGAGAGTTGCGAGACGATCCTGCTCCTTGCGCACGCCTTCCCAATCTCCTGCTTGGTAGAGATCCCACTGCTTTACGTATCCAGCTGGATCCACATTACCCAAGCCTGGCACTGAGCCATCTGCGCCAGAAAGATATGCACCATCGACCACGACTTCATGCCCTGTGAGCAGCTGGAGCGGGTGCCCTGCTTCCTCGTTGAGCATCGTCAAGAAACGGAAGGAAACATCGTCACCAGAAGAATCTTTCACGCCGTTCAACGTGCCTTCTTTGGCAAGCTCCATAAGGAGTGCTGGCGAAAGCTTCACGTGTACGCACACGGGGATATCGTAAGCCCAAATCGGCAAATCAGTTGCTTTGCGAAGCAAACGGAAATGCTCTTTGATTTCTGCTTCTCCTTGCAGTGCATAGAACGGAGCAGTCGCCACAACGCCTGCCACTCCATACTTTTCAGCAACCTTAATATGCTCGATCACACGCTCTGTTTCGGTATCGATCACGCCGCAAAGAATCGGAATACGCCCGTCTACAACGCGTGTAGCTTCAGCAATAATCTGCTCACGGCGTTCATTGGTGGAAAATACCACCTCTCCGCTGGATCCGAGCACGAATAAGCCGTGAATACCAGCATCAATCATGCGGTTGATATGACGCTCAAGAGATGGAACATCGAGTTCACCATTTTTGAGTGGAATAGATAGCGGCGGTACAACGCCACGAATTGGCTTAGCCATTATTCATTCTCTCCTTAGAGAATAGTGTTTTGTGAGTGACGGCGGAGCGCACTAACAACTGCACAGCTGTACAGCTATAGCAGTACGCACCGTGCACACCGCCGCACGAAATTTTTCCTCAGCTGAGGTTTGGATGAAGGAGCGACGGCGCAGCCCCGAGGAGCTTGCGCGTATACGGATCCTTCGGGTTATGCAGCAACTCTTGAGCTGGACCTTCTTCCACCACAACGCCTTTGTTCATCACGGCGATGCGATCGGAAATGTAGCGCACAGTCTGAATATCGTGTGAAATAAAGACCATCGCCAAGCCAAGCTCCTCGCGCAGATCGGAAAGAAGATTCAGGATCTGAGCTCGCACAGAGACGTCGAGTGCCGAAGTCGGCTCGTCAGCAATAATTGCTTTCGGGTTGAGCGAGAGTGCACGTGCAATGGCCACGCGCTGACGCTGCCCACCAGAGAGCTGCCCTGGAAGAGCGCCCAAGGCGGAGAGCGGCAATCCCACTAAACCGAGCAATTCACGCACGCGACTCGCGCGTGAGGCTTCGTCACCGATTTTGTGCACGCGAAGCGGATCAGCGAGCTGATCTTGCACAGTCATACGAGGATTCAAAGCAGTTGCTGGATCCTGGAAGACCACCGATACAACTTGACCGATATGACGGCGATCCTCAGCTGTTCGCTTCGTCACGTCTTTGCCCATGAAGAATACTTTGCCCTTGGTTGCTACCTGCAAACCGCACATCACGTTTGCTGTGGTAGATTTGCCGCAGCCAGATTCACCCACGATGCCAAGCACTTTTCCAGGCATAATCTTCATATCTACACCACGCACAGCGTGCACGTGATTTGGCTTGAAGATGGAGCCTGTACGGGCTTTGAACGTCACTTCCACGCCCTGCAACTCGATAATCGGAGTGTTGGGATCAACAGGTGCCTCATTTGGCAAAATCAATTTTTCTTCTGCCACGATCAGGCCTCCTTTCCTGCTGGTACATAGCGGGGTGCTCGCTGGTAGACACCTTCCTTAGTGGGCAGAGCAGCGTAGACGTGCTCTGGCCCAACCAGCTCAAATTCGAGCGGAATATCGGTGCCATAATCCGGGTGCGAGGAACGCGGTGCGAAACGGTCGCCTACAGGGAAATCCTTCGGGCTTGGCACAGTACCAGGCACTTGGTGAAGCCTGCCAGAGCCAGCCTCAATCGACAGCACAGCGCCAAGCAAACCGCGAGTGTATTCGTGAGTTGGATGCTCAAGCAGTTCGCTTGTCGGAGCCTGCTCCACCACCTGCCCTGCATACATCACAGTAATCTTGTGCGCTACCTCAGCGACAAGTGCAAGATCGTGGCTCACAAACACCATGGCGAAGCCAAGTTTTTCACGCAATTCATTGAGGAGCGCAATCACCTGCTTTTGTACCGTGACGTCGAGAGCTGTAGTTGGCTCGTCAGCAATCACGAGCTTTGGATCACGAGTAAGAGCCATAGCGATCAGCACACGCTGCCTCTGCCCGCCCGAAAGCTCATGCGGATAAGATTCAAGCGTGCGCTTCGGGTCCAAACCGACGAGTTCGAGGAGTTCTTCTGCGCTGCGAGTGCCTCCGCGAGAAGTCAGCTGTTTCATCTGGGCTTTAATGAGCATTGCTGGATTCAGAGAGCTGAGAGCATCCTGATAGATCATTGCCATCTCATTGCCAAGCAGAGCTTGCCGTTCCTTAGCAGGCATCTTGAGAAGATCTTTACCTTGGTAGAGAATCTCACCTTCGAACTGAGCGCGAGGATCAATCAAGCCCATAATCGTGAGGGCAGTAATTGATTTACCGCAGCCAGATTCACCCACAAGCCCCATCGTCTCGCCTGGGCGAACAGTGAAGCTCACATGATCGACTACGTTCACGTCACCATGCCTTGGGAACTTAATGCTTAGATTCTTCACTTCGAGAAGTGGAGTCGCACCAGCAAATTGCGAATCGTCGAAACGATCATTACGTTTAGTTTCCACGGCATAGAGTGCATCGAGGCGAGCTTGCAAGGATTCAGCCTGAGCCGCATAAGCACGGCGAGGATCCAAAAGCAGCGCATCCGCTTCGCGGTCTGCTGTGTTTTGCTCCACCTTCACAGGCGCTGAAGCAGGAGCTGCCACCATCGCATCTGTGATGCCCTCAGAGAGAATGTTCAAGCAGAGTACAGTAATCATAATCAGAATGCCTGGGAAGAACGCCGTCCACCATGCACCATAGATAATTGATCCGTTTGCTGATGCGTCTGAGAGCACATTGCCCCATGTTGGAACCATCGTGGATTGCAAACCTGAACCGATGAAGGTCAGCGACGCTTCCAGAATAATCGCGTCAGCAACGAGAACCGTAGCGAATACGAGCACTGGAGCCGCAGTATTGCGGATCACGTGTTTGACGAGAATCCACGGTGCGCGAGCGCCAGAGACGATCACTGCACGAACGTAATCTTCACCGTATGCTGCCATCACGTTTGCGCGCACAATACGAGCAAGCTGAGGAGTATAAACGAAGGAGATTGCCACGATAATCACAGCAACAAGCCCCACTTTATTGCCATCGGAGAAGATACCGCTGAAGACGAGCACCATAACGGCTGCCATAGCGATACCAGGCACTGCCATAACGATATCCATAATGCGCATAATCACTTCAGAAAGGCTGCGGCGCACAACTGCAGCAATCGAACCGATAATTGCACCAAGGAGAAGGGCAATCAATGCTGAACACAAGCCGATAATGATTGAGTAGCGCCCGCCCATGAGCAGACGAGAGAAGACGTCACGCCCAGCGTAATCAGTACCAAACGGATGCTCGGCACTTGGAGGCGCAAGTATCGCGGAAGTATCAACAAATCCAGGAGCATACGGAGCGATAAACTTCGCTACCACTGAGATAACTACGATAAAGGAAAGCACACATACTGCTGCCCGAGCACCAATACTCATGCTCTTCCAACGATTAAAACGAACTTTCTTACCGCTTTCAACTGCGGAAACAACTTTCTTTGTTTTACTCATCATGGCTATCACACAGACCTAATACGCGGATTAATCAGCAGATACAGCATATCGACGATGATATTCACGACGATGAACGCCAATGCGACCACAAGAGCCGACGCCTGCACCACTTCAACCTGGCTCTGCTGTACACCTTGTACGAGCACCTTGCCCATTCCTTGAATACCGAAAATAATTTCGATAACGACCGCACCACCCATCAAATAGCCGACGCGCAAGCCCAGCACCGTCACTGGCGTAATAAGAGCATTGCGAAGTACGTTGCGAGCAATGACGACTGGGCGCGGAATACCAGCGCCTAATGCCGTACGCACATAATCACGATCTAACTCTTCCACTACAGAGGTACGCACTACGCGGGTCATCTGCCCGATCACAGGAGTTGCGAGAGCAACAGCTGGGAGGAACATACGCGCTGCCCAACCAGCGAAATCCTCTGTAATTTTAGGCAAAGGTCCTGAAACGGGCACACCGTGAATCACGTTCAAGCCAAGCAAGACGAGTAGTGCGGCAAGCCAGAAACTTGGAGTGCCAATAAAGATTACGGAAAGAACGCGAATCAGCTGATCTGGCCAGCGGTCACGATAGAGAGCTGCAAGAACGCCGAGCGGGAAAGAAATAAGAACGGCAATAAACAGACCAAAGAAAGTCAGTTGCAACGTCACAGGAAGTGCTGGCGCAATAAGATCTACTACTTTGTGCCCTGTACCTACGCCATAGATGCCGAAGTTTCCTTGCAAAAGCCCTGCAACGTAGCTCACGTAACGAATCACGGCAGGAATTGGTTTGCCCGTTTCACTGCCATCATCTGTGACGTAACCGTGCGCAATATTAAACGCTTTTACTTGAGCGGGATCTGCAGCATTATCGCCAAGTGCAGTCCAAGCTGGATCGATGGGCGAAAGCTCCATCAAGAAAAATACGAGGATGGTGACGCCGATTGCCATAATTGGCAATGCAATTAAGCGCCTCCCCACGAGCCTTAATAAATTATTCACTAATTCTCCTTTTTGCTAAGCGTGAGTCTGTGAATACAAAAGGCGGGGCGGAAGCCGGAGCTTCCACCCCGCCCAGAAGCTGGAGCTATTGCTTAGCTCAAGCAATTCTTTTCAGAATTACTCAGTCACCTTAGCGCCAATGAGCTGCAGACCAGTCACGCCAATTGGAGTAAGGTTGGAAACCTTCTCGGGATTGTAAGCGGTGTAAAGAGTGTGGAATACGAGCGGATAGAGAGCTGCCTGATCGGCGACCATATCCTGAACTTCGCCCCACTTAGCTTTTGCTTCATCACCAGTGGCCTTGTCTGCTTCGTCCATAAGAGCCACAAGAGCAGCAGCAGCTTCTGGATCAGACTCGGTAAGACGGAAACGATCCTTCATCCACAGTTGGTTGTAGAACCAGCCCTTGATGAGCACACCAGGATCAGCGCCGTATACGGAAGCATCGCCAGGAGCAACGATAACATCGAAGTCACCCTGTGCCACGTTGTTGTTCCAGAGGTCAGCAGAAGCAACATTGGAGAGGTTTACTTTCAAGCCGAGAGCTTCGAGATTCTGCTGAATCTGCGGACCCATTGCAGCAATCCACGTATCAGTGGTGGTCATTACACGAATTTCAGTTCCTTCTGCAACGCCAGCATCAGCGAGGAGCTTCTTAGCTTTATCTGTGTCGAAGGAGAACTGAGTTGCAGCCTTCTTATACTGATCGCTGTACTCAGGAAGGAAAGAAGTTGGCTCCTTACCAGCGCCATTAAGAGCAGTCTTAATCATTGTCTGGGTATCGATAGCAGTCAAGAGAGCTTGGCGTACGCGCTTATCGTTGAAAGGTGCCTTATTGGTGTTGAACGACATCATTGCAATGCCATAAGCAGTAGCTTCATCAACTTTCCAGCCAGCTGCTTTAACTTTCTCAATACCTGCAGGATCGAGAGCTTCAACAACATCGGTAGTTCCACCGAGAGCGGCAGTCAAACGAGCAGTAGCATCACGTGAGTTATCGTAGTGAATTGTTGCCACAGTTGCTGGGTTGGAGCCGTTGTAGTGCTCGTTCACGGAAAGTTCCTGAGTGGTATCCGTGATTGAATCATACTTGTATGGACCAGAACCAACTGGCATCTTCGTCAATTCATCAAATGTTGCCTTGGTTGGCACAACCTTGATGAGAGCCAAACGCTCTTTGAGATTATCGATTGCGTGGGTGAGTTTTACAGTCACTGTAGACTCATCTTTTGCTTCGATAGAAGCAATCGATGTAATGAACGCAGCATAGGAGCTTGGCTGCACTTTACCAGAAGAGTCTTTATCACCCTCAACGATACGCTTATAAGAACTCACCACATCCTCTGCAGTTACTGCATCACCAGTGGAGAACTTTGCGCCGTCACGAAGCTTTACTTCGTACGTCGTATCATCAACCTTCATTGGTTCATCTTCAGCTGCGAGAGCTTTGTGAGCTTTGAAAGTCGAGAAATCGAACTCATACAAGCCTTCAATTACCTGAAGGTTTGCACCCACAGCAAGAGCTGACGATGTGTTCGATGGATTCCAGTTGGTGGTGTCGTACGCAGCGAAAACATTCAGTTTTCCAGTTGCCGCACCTGCAGCTGCTCCATCATCCTTTTTATCGGATGTGCCGCCGCCGCAAGCAGAGAGAGCCATTGCCGCAGCAGCGAGTACTGCCGAAGCTTTTGCCCAACGCTTCATGGAACGCATATTGATTCCTCTCCTTTGAGTGAATATGTTAAACCGGTCACTGCCGGATATAATCAGCTTATGTTGTCAGACAAGTTTATGCAAGCAGCTTTCAGTAACAATTTAGTTACACCTTTATCCGACCCTGCACCGCAGCGCCAGATAAGCAGATCTAATAGCACAATGAACGCCATTAAAAGCTATATGCTCTCTCACCAGCTCAAACCTGGTGACCCCCTCCCTTCCGAGGCTGCGCTCTGCTCACAGCTGGGAGTTTCCCGCTCCTCAGTACGCGAAGCTCTACGCCAGCTAGAAGCTCTCGACGTGATCGATGTGCATCGAGGGAAAGGCTCTTTCGTTGGAGCAATGTCTATGCAGCCTCTTATCGATACTCTGCTCCTCAAGAATGCTCTCGAGAGAGCCGAGGGAAATAAAACGATCGGCAACATCGCACAAATCCGTATCGCAATCGACCTTGGCGTAGCGCCACAGCTCGTAACAGCAATGAAAGGAAGCTCCAATCCACAGCTGCGCAGCATCGTCAGCGTGATGCTTGAAAAAACTGAGCACGGCGAGCTTTTCCCTGACGAAGATATCGCTTTCCACACAGGCATGATGCACTACCTCAACAACACTCTCATTACAGAACTTATGAGCGCTATGTGGTTCGTCTACCAGAGCCTCCTGCCAAATCTCGATCATGAAGCAGCAGTAACGAAAGAAAACTTAGCGATAACAGCTCGTTCACACGGAGAAATGCTTGACGCCGCCGAAGCGGGAGACCTTTTCGCCTATACCGAAGCAGTTCATCGTCACTACGCCCCACTTCAGCAGCTCATCGCCAGCGCTGGCTGAGAAAGTGCATAAAGTCTCATATCAACATAGGTTTACGCGTCTACAATAAAAGCGTTCGTGCACTCTACTCACAACGAAGAGAGATTCCTATGACTAATGCGGCACATGACCTCCCATTCCTCATCGGCGCTTATGCTTCCACATCAGGCGATCTTGAATGGCAGGCGGAATACTACAATCTCCTCGCCCAAGAAGAGTGGGTCGGGGGCTTAGAAATCCCGTTCTTCGGCGAAAGTTTACGCGAAGATATTCGTTGGTTTGCCGCTCAGATGAAGCCCGCTTTCAGCACAAACGTACTCACTCCAATCCCTGGAGTGATGAAACATATTACAGATAAAACATGGGGAATTGCATCTGCCGATGACGATGGTCGAGAAGCCGCACTTCATTTTCTTGAACGTGCAGCAGACACCATGCGCGAAATGAACGATTTGACTGGCAAGAAATTTTTTTCATTCCTATCTCTGCACACAGCTCCACAGGAAAAATGCAGTGCCGAAGCCTTGCAACGCTCACTGGAAACGCTCGTCACTTGGGATCTCGATGGCGCTGAGCTGACGATTGAACATTGCGATGCCTGGACAGATGAACACCCTGTAGAAAAAGGTTTTCTAAGTTTAGATGACGAACTTGCCGCAATTGACGCCGTGGGCGCACCTCATCTTTACGCCTCGATCAATTGGGGGCGTGACGCAATCGAAGGTCGTAATGCTCAGTTGCCGCTCGAGCATATCAAGCAGGTTGCAGCTAGCGGGCACCTTGCAGGCATGATTCTCTCTGGAGCCCAAGATCAACACGATGGGCAATGGGGACCGTGGGTTGATGCACATATTGGCTTGCACGAACACCAACCAGAATCTGTGCTTACGCGCGAAAGTGCACACGCAGCATTTGAAGCAGCATTGGCAGCTGCACCGAAATATATTGGCACCAAAATTTCTATCAACACTGGCTCTAATTCCGAACGTATTGCTCTCTTGCGTGAAATAGCCGAGATTGCACGAGCCGCATAAAACCAATGCGCGGGCTTATATTACACCGCGCATATCCTCTCAATTAGCGCAAGGATATCCTTCCACACAATATTTCCTTTGACGCTGAGAGCGCCATGGAACGTGCCTGCATACATATGCAGCTCTGATTGAACTCCAGAATCGGCAAGATGCGTAGCAAGTGCTATCCCCTCATCGCGCAAGGGATCAGAAGGATTTACGATAGTGAGAGTTGATGGAAAATCTTTCACCCTCTGAGAATTTTCAAGCATATCGATAATGCTTTTACGAATAGGCTCGCTCGGTGCCGTATGCTGCCACGCAGTGACGGCAGCGCGTTTCGTCCAAACAGGCCCTTCAGCGTAGGCAGTAAAACTTGCGGTATCCGTGCGCGGATCCAAACACGGCTCAAGCAGCACTAAAGAAGAAACTGGGTATGCATCGCACCCTTTTTCCAGTTGCCTTTGTAAAAACTCAGGATAAATATGCGCGCTACCTGCATATCCGTTAGATACTTGCCTGCCATGTATCTGCTCTGTGTAGATAAGAGTAGAAAAATATGCCAAGCCGCCCCCTGCTGAATCTCCGAAAACGATGAGAGGCACGCCAAGTTCGTGTGCTTTTTTCTGAGCATGAATAATCGCCAGCACACAATCGTGAACGCCAGCTGGGAAAGGATATTCTGGCGCTAAACGATAATCGGGGGAAACAACTGTAGCCATCAGCCGCTGAGCCATTTCAGCATTCTTCTCATCGTCAAACTTTGCGCGCCCACAGACGTATCCACCTCCGTGAATCGAAACAATCACTGCGCGCACGGGATCAACGGGCGTGAACCAACGCAACTCTAGTTCGCCGTCACCGCATTCGCGTGGCACAGATAGTATCTCTTGCTGGGCAACACCCAGATCAGGCTCAACACCACCGAATAACGCGTCTCCTCTGGCACGCAATGAGGGAAGATCCCACGTAGTTTGCTCAGGAGTTGCCGAAATTACTGGCATAAGATCGCCACGAATATACATCCTGCCTCTTTCTCTTGGCGCCACACTCATACCTTAAGCTAACGTATGTAAGCTAACGGCTAGCACCAAGGATCGGGTGTAGGCTACACTGCGGCATATTGCCAACTACGCTCCATATAGCGCTCAATATAGCCCACTACATAGCTAATTACGCTCCGAGCGCGGCTGCCACCACTTTCTTTGCTTCTTCCTGCACACGTGCGAGGTGTTCAGCTCCTTTGAATGATTCAGCATAAATTTTGTAGACGTCTTCCGTGCCGCTCGGGCGCGCTGCAAACCAGGCATTTTCTGTGGTCACTTTTAAGCCGCCGATCGCCGCGTTATTTCCAGGAGCGCGCGTGAGCTTTGCCGTAATCGTTTCCCCTGCCAGTTCAGTTGCCGTGACGTCTTCGGGCGAGAGATTGGCGAGCTTCGCCTTTTCTTCTTTCGATGCAGCCGCATCGATACGCGCATATTCTGAAGCGCCATATTGCTCAGTAAGCTCCCGATGCAGTGCGCTCGGAGTCTTTCCTGTGACGGCAAGAATCTCACAAGCGAGCAAATCCATAATCAAGCCGTCTTTATCGGTTGTCCACACTGTGCCATCTTTACGCAAAAAGCTCGCTCCAGCAGATTCTTCACCGCCAAATCCAGCCGTACCTGCAATCAAACCAGGCACAAACCATTTGAACCCTACAGGAACTTCCACAAGCTGTTTACCCATTCCCGCTACCACACGGTCAATCAAACTTGAGGATACGAGCGTCTTACCCACAGCATTCGTATTCCAGTGTGGACGATGAGAATAAAGATACTGAATCGCTGCCGCGAGATAGTGGTTTGGATTCATTAGCCCAGCATCTGGCGTCACGATTCCGTGACGATCAGAATCAGCATCGTTACCAGTGGCGATATCGTAGGGAGTGGTTCCATCTTCGCGCGGCTGCATACGCTCAAGCAAACTTGCCATCGCATAGGGAGAGCTGCAGTCCATACGGATTTTTCCGTCCCAATCGAGAGTCATAAACGGCCATGCTGGATCAACGTGAGGATTGACGACCGTAAGATCTAAGCCGTAGCGCTCACCAATCGCTCCCCAGTATTCTGCAGACGCGCCCCCCATCGGATCAGCACCGATGCGCACACCTGCAGCTCGGATTGCATCGAAATCGATGATCGAGGCGAGGTCTTCTACATAAGCCGAGAGGTAATCGTGACGTCGTGTAGTTTCTGCCTTAACGGCCTGCCCATAGGGCACACGCTTCACAGATCTCCAACCTTCGCGCAGAATCTCATTCGCTCGCGCAGCAATCACTTTTGTAGCATCTGTATCGGCTGGACCACCATGCGGCGGATTATATTTAAAACCACCGTCACGCGGAGGATTATGGCTGGGAGTAATAATAATTCCGTCTGCCAACCCTGGACCGCTTGTGCGAACTCCTGCTTCAGTGCCAGCGCCGTTTGCAGTCAAGATAGCAAGAGAAACTGCTGGGGTGGGCGTCCACGAATCGCGAGCATCGATGCGCACCTCGATCTCGTTGGCTGCCAACACCTCAAGTGCCGTGCGTTGAGCTGGACCAGAAAGCCCGTGCGTATCTCGGCCAATATAGAGAGGACCATCAAAACCTTGAGTCTGCCGATATTCAACAATTGCTTGGGTTGTGGCCACAATATGAGCTTCGTTGAATGCACAATCGAATGCGCTTCCTCGATGCCCGCTCGTACCGAAAACGACCTGTTGATCAGGATTTTCAGGATCGGGTTCTTGAGTGTAATAAGCGTCAATAAGCGCATTAACGTCGATCAAATCGTTTTCTTGGGCAGGTGTGCCAGCTCGTTCATTCATGCTTCTATCATCTCACCTTTACTCACTCAATGACACCTGATTTATACAACTGCATTTGATAAATATACCTGATTTATTTTTGTGCCCGTGCTCATTATTTTTGTACCCATGCTCATTTATGGGCGGCAACCCTTTTATGAAGTTGCATTGCTAGATTCAATCAGATTCAGCTAAACTCAACCAAATTCAACCAGCATCAAGCAGATCCGATCAATCTCAACCAAATTTAATCGATTCAACCAGATTCAATTATTCTCAACCAAGCTCAGCTCTATAGCTCCTCCAAGAACTATCAACCAACCAAGCCAGCAACTAAACCAAAAGCATATGAGACTCACGAAAAATACTTGGAAAAGCTCTATTTTTGCAGGTAGAGACGCTATTCAAGAGCACTGAGAATTGTTTGAAATAGTTGAAAACTGTTGCGGTTTTAGAATTTTCGCAACTTATGCGAGATCGCAAGCTGAATATCGTTGGGGTACTTGCTATGATTTCAGCTTCCTTTTTGGCATAGAAGCTTTCCACTCCCTTATAAATGAATATCAATAAAAGGCATTATCAGCTTTGAGGAGTGCGTTAAGGAGTAGACGCGTTGCATATGGCAGTGAAAATTGATGAAAACTTCTGGCAGTACCAAGAACGGCAGGCAAAGCGCTGCTAATTTTGCCAATGGAAGTGCTAAATTTTGCGCAGACGCAACGAGTTTGCCACCACGATCACAGAGCTGCTTGCCATTGCCGCAGCAGCAAGCCCTGGCACGATCACACCGCCAAGCGCGAGAGGAATGGCAATGAGGTTGTAGGCAAATGCCCACACCAAATTTTCTTTAATAATTCGCAGCGTGCGTCTTGAAATATAGATGGCACGAGCCACAAGGCGAGGATCAGAGGTGATAATCGTGATATCAGCAGCAGCTTTCGCCACATCAGTGCCAGCACCCATCGCAACAGAAAGATCAGCAGCAGCCAGAGCAGCAGCGTCATTCACGCCGTCACCAACCATCACAACTATTTCCCCACGAGCTTGAAAATCTCGAACAACTTTCATTTTTCCCTCAGGTAAAACTCCTCCCAAAGCCGAAATTCCGAGGCGAGAAGCCACATTATCTGCAGCAGCTTGGGAATCTCCAGAGAGCATAAGAGGCGTGACTCTACATTGCTTGAGCTGTTCGATTGCTTCGATAGATTCTGGTCGCATACTATCAGCCACAACGATAACTCCTATATCTTCCTTCTCATTCGCGACGACGACGGCAGTTTTCCCTTCAGCTTGAATTGCGCGCACAGCCTCACTCGTCGCACCAGAAAGGGTGATGCCGTTTTCTCGCATCCACGCTAATGAACCAACAAAAAGCGGCACACTGCACTGTGAACTAAGCTCAATAACACCCCGAACGCCTGCACCAGGCTTCGAGTAAAAATCACTGACAGCAAAACTTTCGGGAGATCGCAGGTTTCGCATACTAGGTCCACGTGCAATTGCTTGCGCGATCGGATGCTCAGAACGAGATTCAAGCGCACCCGCAAGTTCTAATATCTGATCTGTGGGAATCGCGCCGCTTGACTTCACACTTGCAACACTCATCTCACCGCGAGTGAGGGTGCCTGTTTTATCTAAAAGTGCAATACTCACACGATGAGCACGCTCTAGAACTTCAGCACTGCGTATAAGAATCCCCTGACGACTTGCCGCGCTTGAGCCAACAAGTAAGGCCGTAGGAGTGGCTAACCCCAATGCGCATGGACACGCAACAACAAGTACTGTGATTGCGCTGGTTAAAGCAGTTTCATAACTATTTCCTACAGCGAGACGGCACAGAAGATCCCCCATAGCCAAAAGAAGCACAGCTGGCACAAAAACAGATGAAACCTTGTCTGCCAAACGCTGCATATGCGCTTTCTCTGCCTGCGCTTCAGCAAGAAGCCGACCCATATGGGAGAGAGTGGTCTGCGCTCCAACTCTCGTAGCACGCACTTCAAGCACACCATAGGTATTGATCGTCGCCCCTATAACTTCGCTCCCCTGGTGTACTTCAACTGGAATCGATTCACCCGTCACAAACGATGCATCAACAGCTGATGCACCCGAAAGAACTACCCCATCGGTTGCTATTTTCTCCCCAGGCTTGACGAGAAATACGTCGCCCACGCGAAGATCGTGTGCCGCAATTTCAACTATCGATTCACCTTCTGACGATCGACGCACAACCCGTGCTGTTGCTGCTCCGAGGTTTAACAGTGCGCGCAGTTCATTTCCAGCGCTTCGACGCGAACGCCCCTCCAAGCAACGCCCAAGCAAAAGGAAGGTGACGATCATAGCCGCTGATTCAAAATAAACATGAGGAGCTACGCCATGCTCAGCTATTGAATGCACACCGCCCATATACATGATGTATCCGATAGTGCCTGCACCCCCAAAGAGGAGCGCCCAAAAGCTCCAGAGCATCGAGGCAATGACGCCGAGCGAAACAAGCGTATCCATTGTGGAGCTTGCGTGCCGAGCAGCACGAAATGCCGCTCGATGAAATGGCCACGCACAATAGAATGCAACTACCGACGCGAGGAGCGCAGCAACCCACTGCCAACCCAAAAACTGCCAACTGGGAATCATTGAGATCAGCACAATCGGCACACTCAACACAAACGAAATTTTAAATCTGCGCCACAGATCGGAAATACGAATCGCAGCTTCGTCTGTATCGGGCATATCGTCGGCAGAATGAGACTCAGCCGACTTCTCTGCACTCTGCAACGGGACTGCTCCGTAGCCAGCTTTTTCAACAATATCAATAAGTTCACTATCAGTGATCTGCTCTGCTTCTTGTGAAATCTGGATATGAGCTTGCTCCGTGGCAAGATTCACTACAGCGTGCACTCCTGGCACTTTGTTGAGCTTCTTTTCAATACGAGCTGCGCATGCAGCGCAGGTCATGCCAGAAATAGAAAAAACGCGCTCTGCAGCTATTGAGGAAGGTAGTCCTTCCGTCAAATTATTCACCGCGCAATCTCCACCACAGAATATGCGCCAGCTTCATCTACTGCTTCACGAAGTACCTCATCACTCAAGGGGTTCTCAGCAGAAATACATGCTGTGCTTACTCCGTTTGGCTCAAGATGAACATCGACTCTCGTCACCGCCTCAAGCGCACCCAGTTCTTCCGTGACGTGCTGCACACAATGATCGCAAGTGAGGCCGCTAAGCTTCATGACTATATTCTCTACCATTCTTTTTCCTTTCGCTCGCTGAATGAATATCTACCAAACAACACATAGGTAAACGGAATTTTATGCCTATTCATTCCATCACCCATCGCAAGATTATTTTCTTTTTCTCACCTTATAAGGCGCCTTGGGTAAAATTTCGGAAATTTACCACAAACTTTTAATTGATAATAAATCTAGATAAAGCAGAAATATCTGAGATAAAATTACCTTACTGTATTAGCACATACCCATTAGTACGCAAATAGCCACAATAGCAAAATAGTAGGAGCATCCATGAGCAGCAACATTCCCGAGTTTCCACATACTCCTCAAGAACCAGCATTATCTCCGCAAGGATTTCACCTTCAAGAGGAATCCACTCAGCAGCCCTACGCTCAACAACCCTACGCCCAACAAGCGCCTAATCCTCCACAATTCACACAACCTCAGTACACACAGCCCCAGTACACACAACAGCCGTATACGCAGCCACAGTTTGCAGCTCAACCGCAATACGCAGCTCCTACACCTACTGATAGCGGATCGTTCGGCTGGGCTGTGCTGGGCTTCTTTTTCCCGCTTGTGGGTTTAATCCTCCTCCTTGTGTGGAAAGATTCAATGCCCTTGAGTGCGAAAAAGCAGGTATTGGCGCGCTCGTGGGTGTAATTAGTGAGGCAGTACTGGCGATTGCGGGCATTGCTTTATTTATGATGATGCTCGAAATCGCTGTGCATTCTATCACTATCTGATACGCCAAAACTTTCTCTCTTATGTTCGAGATACATATACGTTCACTACACTCTTAAGCGATCTCTTGAGGATATTATCAAAACTATCCTCAAGAGATTTTGCTGAGTCGTACGGATAGGATATAGCTATGCCAGAGCAAAAAGATCACCCGTACGTTCATAAAAAGCCACCACACAGCCCTGAAGAGCCTCGGCAGTACACCTTGAAAAGCTCTGATCAAGGGGATCGCCGCCGCCGACTTCCTCTCTCAAAAATTGCGCTGTTACCAAAGCAGCTTCTGCACTTTGCATGGATCCAACTCCAATGCTGCCTCTTCCCTGCGCTGATTTTTGTTGGGTTAGCTGCGGCGAGCTTGATCTGGAAATACACCGATCCACCGATCGCCCGATATGACGCTCTCCTTATTTACGTATTGCTGATACAAATTGCGTTCGTCATCTTCAAACTAGAATCGTGGCGCGAACTCCTCGTCATCTGCGCTTTTCACCTCATCGGTTTAGCACTTGAGATTTTCAAAACCCATGTAGGTTCGTGGACTTATCCGGATCCAGGAGTTGTAAAGCTCCTCGGCGTGCCAATTTTCTCTGGATTTATGTATGCTTCTGTCGGTTCCTATATCTGCCAGGCATTCCGCCGCTTCGAGCTGAGAATCAATCGTCTCAGCTGGCTGCCCGTCTCCATTCTTGCCATTGCCGCATACTCAAATTTCTACACTCACCACTGGATTCCAGATCTTCGCTGGGTGATCGCTCTAGGTTTTATCGTCGCTCTCTGGAAATCAAAGATCTTCTTCAGCGTTGGACGAGAACGATATTGGATGCCTACTGCCATGAGTTTCGTGCTTATCGGCATGTTTTTATGGATTGCCGAAAACGCTGCCACATTCCTCGGCGCGTGGGCATACCCAAATCAAATGCACGGCTGGGAAATGGTGCACGTGGGAAAACTTGGCTCGTGGAGCTTGCTCATATCACTGAGCTTTGTGCTGGTTGCCGCCGTCAAACGCTGGGAAGGCACCTTTTACGGAAGCGGCCCAGCCGCCGTCACCCCTTGATACTCGATACGAGACGCATCTCGGCATATCTCTTTCGCGCAAGATCGGAAATTTACGACGTGCTTAAACTTGTGCACAAACTCGCGCTCTCAGCCCAAATTACAGACTCAATTACAAGAGCCAGCAACGCCTAGTAAATCTAGCAACACTACCCAAACTAATCACGTGGACGCGGCATCATATACAGCACCATTTTTGAAGGCGTAACTGCTTTAACGGCATGGGGAAGCCGCGTCGTAAAATGAACAAGCCCTCCTGGCAGAAGAGTAACGGTTTTCCCTTCTGCCGTAATCTCAACTTCGCCCTCAAGAATCTGCACGAGCACAGGCATTGCCGCAGTATGCTCAGAGAGTTCTTCACCTGCATCAAAAGAAAAGAGCACCACATTCACGCCCTCAGCGCGCATGATTGTTTTAGAAACAGTTGATCCCTCAGCGTATTCAATACGATCGGCGAGATTTTCAATAAAACCAAACATTGCAGTTGGCAAAAATTTACGATCGCTCATTTTCTCCACTTTCTTTCGCGCGGAAGTTCATTCAGCAGTGACGATATCCCACTTACGGCTTACGGCTTACGGCTTACGGCTTACGGCTTACGGCTTACGAGCAACAATAGCAATACCTGTGAGCTGCTTACGGTATTCCTTAAATACAGATCGCATATCCAAAATACGTGAACGCAATTCTCTATCACGCATCACGTTTCGCATAATTTTCAATACTCCAAGCAGCCCTTCGTCTGCAAGATTACGGCGAGGAGAAAGCAATGCCATCGGCTCAAATCCAACCCATTCAATTGTAAAGCCAGCATTTTCCAGCAGAGTGCACCACTCTTTTTCCGTGAGCGGGCGCGCATTGACGCGAATTGTCTGCGCTAAACGTTTGCGTAAATCGTCAGCAAGCTGAGAATCTATATCATTTGGAGTAAGCCCTAGTTCATGAATTGCATAGCAGCCGCCCGGCTCTAGAATACGAAATGCCTCGCTGACGATCTGCGCCTTCCCTTTTTCACCTTGCATAGTAAGCATTGCTTCCCCCACAACCACCTGCACAGATTCACTATCCAAACCAGTTGCTTGCGCATCGGAATTGATCACCTTTCCGCCATACGGTTTTACAATCGCATCTACACGCTTCGCGGCATCAGGATCTTGATCGATTCCAATATAAGAAGCTACACCAGAGGTGACGATGATCTTCGCTGTGCGCCCAAGCCCTGGTGCAAATTCCACAACTTTCTTACCTGTAATAGCAGCGGCTTCGAGCATGCGATTAGTGAGCTTCAAGCCTCCAGGGCGAAGCACGCGTTTGCCAGCTCTCGCTAGCACCCAATGCCCGGCAGCAATTTTTGTGGAACGATCACTTTGCGGAAGAGAAGAGTTAGTAGCCATAACCTACAGCATATCAAATAAGGTAAGGCTTGCCTTATTGAATTAGTAAAAGCGGGAGATATTTCTACGCATATCTCTCACATTATTTACGCTCTTACTTAGCTGCGGAAGAATCAATCACACTTAGTCACAGCAGAATCGCATCTAGCCGTAGCAGATTTTTTATTTCGATACACACGCTTCACAATCCACACAGCAACAACAGCAACGCACAGCAACAGAAAAATCTTTGAGAAAAGCGATCCGTACTCTTCGACGATATGCCAGTTTTCGCCTAAAAGATAGCCAGCCGTCACGAGAATAATATTCCAGATTGCCGAGCCAGCAGCTGTAAACAATATGAACTGCCATACAGGCATTTTCACCACGCCAGCTGGAAGCGAGATTAAGCATCGGAAAACAGGAAGCATGCGCCCGAAAAATACTGTTGGGCGATGATGCGTATTGAAAAATGCTTCTGTGCGATCCACATCATCAATATCGAGCAGCGGAATTTTACTCATCCACTGCCGCGTGCGTTCACGCCCAAAACGTCGAGCCAGCTCGTAGAGCACAAGCGAACCGCATACAGCGCCGATAGTTGAAGTAACAATTGCCGCAACCACACCAAAACTTGTGCCTCGGCTTGCTGTAAATCCAGCCAAAGGAAGCACGATCTCAGAGGGTACAAAAGGCAAGATATTTTCGAGGGTGGTGAGCACAAATACGGCTCCCAAACCGAGAGTATCCATAAATTCAACAACCCAGTTGGTGAATGCAATCAGAATACCGCCAGAATCGTCCGCACTCGCAGCATACACAAATTCAGTGGGCGTGGCACCACTCACTAAAAAGTTTGTCATAACTCCAATCTACCCAAAACAGCTATGTATTTACCTCAGCCCAACGAAGATAGCGGGCGACATTCGTCACGTTTAATCATTGAAATTCAACACACATCGATAAGGCTGCGTATCTTTCGAGCTTGCAGATTACAGATCATGATTTTTCCTATACTATTCAACTATTACAGCAACACGTCTACCCGCGAAATTGCCGTATTTGCAAAACTCTTTTCTTCAGATCGCCGCTCGCAACCTCTGCTAGCTAGGCTAAAAACTCAACGAGCTGAGCAGCAAGCCCTGTATAGTTTGCTGGAGTGAGAGCCAATAAACGTTTCTCCACTTCTTCTGGGATACCCAGCGAAAGAATGAATTCACGCATATCTTCTGCCGTGACGGCGTGCCCGCGAGTAAGCTCTTTGAGCCGCTCATAGGGATTGCCCATACCCTTTGCTCCCGCAATTGATGCTGCACGCATGGCCTGTTGAATTGGCTCACCGAGCACTTCCCAGGAAGCGTCGAGATCTTGTGCCATACGAGCTGCGCCTACATCAAGCCCGGCAACACCTCGACGCAGATTATCGAGCGCCAGCAGTGAATGCCCAAACGCTACGCCGATATTTCGCTGCGTGGTGGAATCCGTGAGGTCACGCTGCATACGGCTCGTCACGAGCGTAGAAGAAAGCGTATCGAACAAAGCACACGAAATTTCCAGATTAGCCTCGGCGTTTTCAAAACGAATCGGATTCACTTTGTGCGGCATTGTGGAAGATCCTGTGCTTCCTTGAGCCGCAAGATTTTGATGGAAATAGCCAAGTGAAATATATGCCCAAAAATCAGTGGCTAGATTATGGCAAATACGATTGAAATGCGCGATAGAGCCAAAAAGCTCTGCATCCCAATCATGGCTCTCAATCTGCGTAGTCAGCGGGTTCCACACCAAACCTAAGCTCTCTACGAAATCGTGAGAAAGTGCAATCCAATCAGCGCCAGGGATAGCTGCCAAATGCGCACCAAACGTTCCCGTTGCCCCATTGATCTTGCCCATATATTCTTGAGCAGCCACATGCTTCAGCTGCCTCCCAAGGCGCCATGCAAATACGGCAATCTCTTTGCCGAGCGTAGTTGGGGTGGCTGTCTGCCCATGTGTGCGTGCGAGCATCGGCTGCTCGGCCGTTTCCTGAGCAAGGCTCGTCAGCTGCTGCACAAACGCTTCTGCAGCTGGATACCATACGTTCACTACAGCGTCACGCACAACCACAGCATACGAAAGATTATTGATATCTTCGCTCGTGCAGAAAATATGCACAATCTCGTGAATCTGCGTAAGCGCTGTATCAGCACCTAACGGCTCGCCATCGACCACGGCCTCAGGCGCAGTATCTAAACGGCTCTTAATGAAATACTCCACCGCTTTGACGTCGTGCTTCGTCTCAGCTTCGATCTCGGCAAGTTCGGCGATTTCTGCAGCACCAAAGCTATCTACAAGCCCTCGCAAATATGTTTTCTCTGCTTCGCTCAGTTCAGGAGCGCCTTCCAATACTCCACGTTCAAGCAGAAAGATCAGCCATTCCACTTCCACATAGATACGCGCTCGATTCAAAGCAGCTTCTGAAAGGTAGTTGACGAGAGGAGCCGCTACAGAACGGTAACGCCCATCAAGCGGGCCTAAAGCGATAGCTGGCGAAATTTCTGCAAGATTACCCATAGCTCCATTCTTCCACGTCATAGCATCGCGTATTTTTACGCCCTTAATATGAGACTTACTTTCTCAATAAATGACCAATTCTAAGTGTGCATATTTCCCACTTCACCGTATTGTTGTATCCATGACGCCAAATCCACAGCCTGCAATCAAGCGCCTTGCGATTGACTGCCCCTACTTTCGCCGCAATATCTGCCACTCCTGCGCGTGGCTCGATAAACCTTACGAAGAGCAGTTGGCAGCAAAACAGCAGCGAGCCAGCGAACTTTTAGAACCGTTCGCGAGCGCGAATGGCATCACATGGACAGCACCTTATGCGTCATTTCCTGAAAATTTTCGCAATAAAGTGAAGCTCGCCGTCACTGGCTCAATTGCTCGCCCGAAACTCGGTATTCTCACCGATCCACGCACAGGAGCTGGCGCTGACCTACAAGAATGCCCACTCCCCACCCTTGGAATCCGCCAGGCTCTGCCTGAAATCACACACTTTATCACGCACGCCAAACTGCAGCCATACAATATGCACACCAACGAAGGGGTGCTCAAGTATGTGATCGTGATGGAATCGCCACGAGGGGAGCTTATGATCCGATTCGTGGTGCGCAGACGCGGCGCTCAAGGAGCGATTTTCAAGCACTATTCGCTGCTCAAAGAAGCACTCCCCGCCTTACGGGTCTGCTCAATCAATGTGCAGCCACAGCATACGGCAATTATTGAAGGGGAAGAGGAAATTATCGTCAGCCCAGGTGCCAACGCAAAAATCAGCCCTTGGCTTCCGATGGAGTTGAGGCTCGATGATTTTTCGCCTGCACACACTCTCCAGCTTGCCGTGACGCCGAAATCGTTTTTTCAAACAAACACTAGTGCTGCTGAAGTATTGTATCGTCGCGCACAAGATTGGCTTGCGGGAGTCAGCAGCGCGTGGGATCTCTACTGTGGCGTTGGCGGCTTCGGTCTAGCATTAGCAAGCAATCCACTCTCCACATCTAGGGCTGGGCGAAACTTTGAATCGGAATCGTCACGCCCTGAAGCCGCTGGCGTGAAAGTGCCAGGCACGCAGGTAACGGGAGTGGAGGTGAGTATCGCCGCTATTGGCGCAGCGCGAGAAGCTGCACAAGTAAATGGAGTGGCAAAGCACACTCGTTTTGTGGCAGCTGATGCTTACGACTGGGTATGCCAGCAGAAATCGAAAGAGCCACTGCCTGAAGCTATCATCGTTAATCCTCCTCGACGAGGTATTGGGAAAGATTTGGCGGCGTGGCTCAACGAAAGTGGTGTGCCAAACGTACTTTATTCCTCATGTAACGCACAGACCTTGGCACGCGATCTTGCCGATATGCCAGCCTACGCAATCACACACGCACAGGTAATTGATATGTTTGCACACACCAGCCACTTCGAGAGTGTCGTGTTAATGTCGAGGACTGATTAGGTGGGCGCATTTTAGGCTTTGTGTAGTAAGGCTTAGTGAGGGTAATCGTTAAAATGTTTAATGAGTGGCGGCTGTAAGCTGGGTTTTCGCGATTTTTGAACGTATTTTGGCTGTTTGAGAGAAGATATCAACGTTCTAGGGTCGAGTGCGCAGGATGTTAACGTTAAAAAGTGCACACACTTTGCACCCAACATATACGCTCATGAAAGCATCAACGCAATCACAGTAGACTCTCAAAATACCAGACGCCTATTGAAATCAATCTCATAGTATAATACTATGTATACATAGAAGTATGAAATGAGGTTGTTTATGTCGATAGCTCATAGCAAGACCAAGACTAAAAATAAGAAACTACTGCAAATTTATATAGAGCCAAATCTGCATAAAGCGTTGGGACAATACTGCTTGGATAAAGATACAAAAAACGCACCTGTAGTAAGGGAGATATTAGCTCGATTTCTTGAAAGTGAAGGATATTATAAACGAGGTGACAAATAATGGCTGATAATTCCAGTTTAGGTGCTGCTAGAAACGCTAAAAATGACGAATTTTATACACAATATAGCGATATAGAAGCCGAGATGAATGCCTATATTGAATATAACCCTGAAGTATTCAAAGATAAAACTATTCTTCTACCCTGTGATGATCCAGAATGGTCAAACTTTACTAAATATTTTGCCTCAAATTTCACAAGACTTGGTATAAAAAAGCTTATTTCAACCTCCTATGCTCAAGGAGCAGCAAATAAACAGCCCACACTATTTGAACTGATGTCGCCTTTGTATAATCCACAGCAACATGACACACACGGGAAACTTTTCACGTTAACTCGTGATACAGATGGCAATGGCACAGTTGATACTGACGACATTGAATTTACAGGATATCTTGAAGGCGATGGCGATTTCAGAAGTAGCGAAGTAAAGAAACTCCGTGACGAGGCGGATATTGTTATTACAAATCCACCTTTTTCACTCTTTAGAGAATTTCTAGCGTGGATCTTAGAAGCCGATAAACAGTTTGTGATTTTAGGCAACATGAACGCTATAACGTATAAAGAAGTTTTTCCTTATTTACAAGATAATGCTATATGGCTGGGATATAAGTCATTAAATCAAGATATGTATTTTAACGTGACGGATGAGTATAAGAATTGGCTTACTCAAAATAAAAAAGAAGGATCTGCTTACAAGATAGTAAATGGAATTGTTATGGGAAGATTAGCATCGGCGTGTTGGTTTACTAACGTTGACCACGGAAAGCGTCACGAGAATCTGATACTTGACACAATGGAGCATAATCTTAAATTCAACAAAAAATTGAAGAAAAAGCTTGAAAAAGAATACGGCAAGCTCGAGTATCCTCACTACGACAACTATGATGCTATTGAAGTTCCGTTTACAGAATGCATTCCATCAGATTATGAAGCAGCTATGGGAGTCCCTATCACATTTCTTGATAAATGGAATCCAAAACAGTTTGAAGTGATAGGCGCTGATTTTGAGCTTGCGAAACCAGAACCATTACCCGATGGAAAAACAGGCACGGGACGATTCTACGTGAGAGAGAAAGAGAGTACGGCGTTTGTACTCGCGCTTGGTCATACGGAGGAAGAAATGACACAAGCATTGCTCTCTATGGGTGTTCCAATTAGTCAAATGCAATGGATATCTGGCGTTATGGGTGTGCCTATTACATTTATGGATAAATATAATCCCGATCAGTTCGATATCGTAGCGTTTAGAAAAGGCGAAGATGGCAAAGACCTAGTCTTCACGAGAGAGAGAGAGAGAGAGTACAACCGTACTTTCGTATCCTTGTACAACGTCGATTCCGGGGATGATAAAGAACGCCGAAGGAAAGATAAATGGGCATCCTACTTACGCGAGAATAACAATCACCCGCAAATAGAGCCTGTAGATTTATTTCATCCGCTCTGCATTACTAGCAGAGCGAAAGGTACGTTAAATGGAACTATTAAGGGCAAAGAAACATATCGCAGAGTTTTAATTAAGTTGAAAACAGAGGCAGCTAGTTATGAAAACAACGCTTATAACTGATTGGACAGTTGAGGATATTTGCAAAGGCTTTATCTACGATAAAAACGAAGGTAAGGGTCTATTTGGCTTAGACGGTAAGCTTATTATTCAACCCGAATATCAAAGAAACTATATTTATGGAGATGGCAAAAAGGACGTTGCTGTTGTAGATTCTTTGCTTAAAGGATACCCACTTGGCTTAATTTACTTTGTAAAGAATAATGACGGCACGTATGAAGTGTTAGATGGACAACAGCGTATTACGTCATTTGCACGTTTTGTCAGACAATCGTGTCCTTTTGCTGTTGAACGTGATGGCAAACCAAAATATTTCGACAGTCTTGCTCAAGATGAGCAAGATTTCATTAGCAATACAAAACTTACCATTTATGTGTGTGAAGGAACACCTTCAGAAATTGAAGCATGGTTTGAAACGATCAACATTGCCGGTGTTCCACTGGTAAAACAGGAACTACGAAATGCCGCTTATCATGGAAGCTTTGTAACGCTTGCCAAGGAAGAATTTTCAAACACTTCCAATTCTAAGATGAATATGTGGCAAACCTACGTAAAAGGCGATCCTAAGCGTCAAGCAATTCTTGAAACGGCTCTTGACTGGGTGAGCAATGGAAAAATTGACGATTATATGGCTCAGCATAGGAACGATTTAGATATTAAACAATTAAAAGACCACTTTGATACTGTGATAGATTGGGTAGATTCAATATTTGACTATACGGGAAGTGAAATGTGCGGCCAAGAATGGGGTCGACTGTACACTACGTATCACAAAAATGCCTACAGCAAGGCTCATATTACAAAACGAGTATCTGCACTTATGGAAGATTCTCAAGTTCAAAACAAACGTGGCGTTATCGAGTATGTACTTGGAGGAGAATCCAATAAAACTCTTTTAAATGTACGAGTATTTGACGAAAAGACAAAAAAGCAAGTGTATACTCGCCAAACAGAAGATGCTAGGAAAAAAGATATATCAAATTGCCCTCTTTGTGCTTTGGGCAGTGACAACAATTCCAAACGTATCTATAAATTAAACGAAATGGACGCAGACCATGTAACAGCGTGGAGCAAAGGTGGTGCGACAGATGAGTCAAATTGCCAGATGCTTTGCAAAACACACAATAGAGCTAAAGGTAATAAGTGAAAATTACATTTCAGTGCATAGACAAAATCAAAGAAGCAACTGACAACAAAAACTAGGAATCTTAACGATAGCTTTTCCTATCGTTAAAAGGTTTAGCGTGCGGCGGCTTTAATCTGGGTTTTCGCGGTTTTTGAGTGTGTTTTGGCTGTATGAGGAAACAAGTCGACGGTGTAGGGTTGAGTGTGCAGGGCGTTAACGTTAAAAGGTGCACCCACTTTGCACCCAGCTGGTGAAGTGGGAAAATACAGCTTGAAAGGTAAAATAAAAGGTAGGCTTTGCAGGTCAGGCAGACTTTGACAAGTTCTAAAAAATGCTCTCGAATGTGGGAGCATTATTCTTGGTGGTTTTCTATCCATTGATAAAGATCGCTTTCATTGGCTTGATTAGATGCGACTTTGAGGATGATATCGATCAAATCTTCATCATTGTAAGAAAGCGTGATGCCATTGAGAGCTAGAAAGATTAGCATGGCGTGAGTGCCAATACTCTTATTGCCATCAATAAAAGGGTGGTTTTTGATCAAACCAAAGGCTAGCCGTGTGGCTTTATCCAGTAGTGAAGGAAAAAGTTCACTTTTATCAAAAGTCTGTAGTGGAGTTTTTAGCGCAGAGTTGAGCATTCCCTCATCGCGAATACCTAACGAGCCACCACTTGTTTCAATCAGAGCTTGATGAAGTCTAATACTTGATCTTGGGTTAGATACTTCATTTAGCTAATTCCTCATAGACTTTTGTATTCTTTTTGATGAACATATCCGATAAAGCCGTGACCTCATCATCAGCTGGAGCAGAAACCTCATCGGCTTTAGGGAACTCTAAAATCACATAGCGCGGAGAGTTGTTTTTTAGTATTACAGCTGAGCCGTATTTATCGACAAGACGAGCAACCTTTGAGAAGTTTTGATTGGCTTCAGAAATTGAAATCAGCGTATCTGTATTTACATTCATAACGATAGCCTCCTTTTAAGGAGACTATACCCTATATTTTAGGATGAATCAATCCTAAGTATTTCAAATCTACGTCATAACTATTAACTCAGAAAAGATGTGACAGGTGTCAATCGGAACTCATGGTTTGCCGATTGAGGCTGTATAAATACAACAGTCTTAGGTTGAGCATTAGACGGCAACGCTAGCAAAAATGCTCGCAAAAAATACTTGACTATGACGTTGCGTAATACTTTATTCTACTGATTAAGGAAGGAGGCGAGATAGTGAAAACAGTGAATGAAGTCAGCAAGATAGCAGGAATTAGTATTCGTACTCTTCAGTATTACGACAAAATCGGTGTGTTAAAACCGTCCGCTTATTCGGAGTCAGGATATAGGTTGTATGGTGATGAGGATCTAAAGGTACTACAATCCATTTTGCTGTTTAAAGCTTTGGAATTTCCGCTCAAAGAAATTAAAGAAATAATAACCAGTGAGCATTTCGACAAAGATTTAGCGCTGGAACAACAAATCAAATTATTAATCTTGAAAAAAGAGCATGTGGAAAATTTAATTCTTTTTGCAAAGGGATTAAAAGCATTGGGAGGTAACTATATGAACTTTACAGCATTTGACACAAGCAAAATTGATGAGTATGCCAGACAGGCAAAAGAGTATTGGGGAGATACACCGGAATTCAAGGAATTTGAAGCTAAAGAAAAAAGGAGAAACAGCGAGGAAACAAAAATGCTCCATCACCAACTCATGCTGATTTTTGCAGAATTTGGCAAGGTAAAATCACAACCCAGCGATTCAGTTGAAGTTCAGGCTTTGGTAAAGAAACTGCAGGACTTTATTACAGCTAATTTCTATAAGTGTTCGAATGAGATTTTATCCGGACTTGGCAAGATGTATGCTTCTGGTGGTGATTTTACGAAAAATATAGATGCGTTTGCAGGCGAAGGGACATCCGTATTTGTCAACAAGGCAATCGAATATTATTGCAAGTAAGTTTTATATATCGAGTTATTGATTAAAAACACCTAATTAACTAATGTAGTGCCCCCAAAAGTTGGACCAAAAATCTAACTTTTGGGGATCATTACAAAAAGGTGCTTTAATTTTCTACCAGAATAAAAAATTGTTTTGTAGAAAATAGATTCTCAAACTTTTTAATGATAGCCCCCTCCTATCGTTAAAAAGTGCGCCCAATATCTATAGTGTGCACTCAAAAAAGTGTAGCTATACTAGGAGTTCTCTCAATCCACGTTGAGACTGTCGTATTGATGTCGAGGGCTGATTAGGTGGGCGCATTTTAGGCTTTGTGTAACAGGGCTTAACGAGGGCTATCGTTAAAAGGTTTAATGCGAAGCGGCTTTAAGCTGGTTCCTCGCGGTTTTTGAGTGTGATTTGCTTTGCTCTTATATATAAGTGTAATTTGCCAATGCTGATGTTAATACAATGCCAATACAATGTTATATAATTATCGCAAGAAATAAGGAGTAACTATATGGCAAAAACAGCTAACTTGTATACTCGTATTGATCCAGAGTTAAAAGAGCAGGCAGAGTATATATTGAATTCTTTGGGTCTTCCTCCTTCGAGTGCTATTACTATGTTTTATAAGCAGGTTGTTTTACAGCAGGGGCTTCCTTTTGATGTGAAATTGGGTTACAGAGAGCCGAGTGATGTGAGTTCTATGACTCAAGGTGAGTTGAATGATGAGTTGGAAAAGGGTTATAAGTCGGTTTTATCTGGTGATGTGAAGCCTGCGAATAAGGTTTTTGAATCTTTGCATAGCGAATTCGATTTATGATTTACGCGGTGCACATTTCGCGCGAGGCTGAAGAAGACTTGCGTGGTATTTACGCTTATATTGCGTTTAATTTACTGTCTTTGAAAAACGCGCAGGGGCAGGTAAGTAGGTTAGAAAAAGCAATATTGAGTCTTGATGAGTTCCCTCTTGTGCACCGTTTAGTTAGTTTTGAGCCATGGAGAAGCAGAGGATTAAGGTTCATGGCGTGTGATAATTTTCTTATTTTTTATTTTGTTTTTGAAGAAAAGCATGAAGTTATGGTTTCTCGTGTGCTTTATAAGAAAAGAGATATCGAGAAAGTTATAAATGGCAATTAAACCTTTTAACGATAGCTTTTCCTATCGTTAAAAAGTGCACTAAAAAGTGCACCCAGTATCCATAGTGTGCACTCAAAAAAGTGTAGATATACTACCAGTGCTTTCGATCCGCTTCGAGACGTCAGTCCTAATGAGACGAGTACACCCCGTGCTACATTCCTCTAGCTACTCATATCAGTAAATCTTTGCGCCAGCTGCTATTTTCTTCTATTGATGAGCCGATCAGCACCAAAAATCTCCTTCAGTTATAATCGAAATCAAATCATCAGATGAGGCAAAAATAGATTAAATAGACTTCAACTAACACAGCGAAGGAGTCACCGTGTGGAACATAGCAATTAACGGTTACGGAAATCTTGGGCGCGGCGTAGAACAAGCATTAGCTCTCGCTCCAGATATGGAATGCGCCGGGGTGTTTACGCGGCGTGCGCCAGACAGCGTGCAAACCTTCGACGCTCCGGTTTACGATTTGGCAGCTCTGCCCGATATGGCAGAAAAAATTGACGTCGTCATAAATTGCGGCGGATCCGCCACAGATCTAACCCACCAAACGCCGCACGTAGCGCAATTATGCAACGTCGTAGATTCTTTCGACACCCACGCACGAATCCCCGAGCATTTTGCCCACGTAGACGAAACCGCCAAAAAAGCCGGTACAACAGCAATCATCTCATCTGGCTGGGATCCAGGTTTATTCTCAATGATCCGCGTACTCGCACACGCAGTACTTCCGCAAGGGCGTTCAACCACTTTTTGGGGTCGAGGCGTATCCCAAGGGCATTCCGATGCTATTCGCCGAATCGATGGAGTGATTGACGCACGGCAATATACTGTGCCGGTTGAAGAAACGGTACATGCCGTAAAAGCTGGAGCAAATATCGAATTAACTGCAAGAAATATGCATACTCGTGAATGCTTTGTGGTGGCAGAAAAAGATGCCGACTTAGCGCGTATTGAGCAAGAGATCGTTTCTATGCCTAATTATTTTGCAGATTACGACACCACCGTACATTTCATTTCCGCACACGAGCTTGCCACTCACCATGCGCAGATACCTCACGGTGGGCAGGTGATTCGCACTGGCGCTACTTCTACAGACGTCAATCATCGAATCAGCTTTGAGCTTGAACTAGATTCAAATCCAGAGTTTACGGGATCCGTGCTCGTAGCTACAGCTCGTGCATGTGCGAAAAAATCTGCATCAGGGGTATGCGGAGCTTTCACAGTATTCGATTTGAGCTTGGCAGAGCTTTCACCTCTCAGCCCTGAAGAATTGCGAGCACACCAGCTTTAGATGGTGAAGAGCATGGCGGCGATAAAAATCCCCAATGCCTGCTCGTGCTAATAGCTTGTACGAATTAGTACTTAGTACATATACATATAGACTGGGCTACTCCCTGAAAGTTGAGTTACTTAATCTAGTTCCTTCTTTCAGGGAGTGTCTTTATGCGTGAAAAGTTCTAGTTTTCACCTAAACATCGTGTTCGCCTAAT
This sequence comes from uncultured Actinomycetaceae bacterium, assembly GCA_902464405.1. Lineage (GTDB taxonomy): Bacteria > Actinomycetota > Actinomycetes > Actinomycetales > Actinomycetaceae > Arcanobacterium_A. Next base: position 91,583 of record CABQJD010000001.1, read on the forward strand.
TGATTTATTGAAGAAGAATCTGTGCTTTAATCTCCTCACCTCCCCACAAACAAAGAAGGAACAAAAGCGAGGATACTTCAGGCAGGCTTAAGACTTTCACACCACATACAAGCAATACCACACATATCGGCATAAATTACCTGACACATGGCGGTATTCAAGCACATAGTAAATATGTTCAAATATAAATAGTTGGTTGTGAAAAACGACTAGCTAGCCAGCTAGCCACAAACATTCGTTAATATACCTAAGTATAAGGAGTGTGAAATGCCTAAACGTATTGCATTATATGCTGTTCTCGGTATAGCTCTAGCGCCTATTGCAAGCGGAATACCTGAGGTAGGTAGTAGTAGTATTCTCATCACTCCCTCTATCCACCTAAGCAGCGCAGCAAGCAAACCGATTCTTTGCTACCTTTTCCCGAAGTTACCACAATGCGTAAACAAGTAGCACAATCAACATATATAAACCGCTATATTTCTAGGTTTGAGGATTTGTTTGAGCATTTTCGCTTGTGGCTATTTCCTAAAGCACACATCAATTCAAAAGTAACGTGCGTTATCTATGTGAGTACCGCTGCGTTTATTTTGTTGATGGAGTGTGTGATTGCTGCTATTGGCAGTTCATTGCCACATACACGAGATATAGTTTCTTTACTTGTGCTGGCTCTTTTACTTTCTTTCTGTTGGTTGCGTCCGCCATACATTGAACTCATCACCGCTCTTATATTCATGATTGAGATAGCTGCAGGATTATTTGATCACTTTGGATCACCTGTGTTGGCAATTTATATTATTGTCGGAAATTGGATAGTGCGATCATGGCTCATACCAGGCGCTGTGCTGTGTACTCTTGTAGAAGCCTACCTAATATGGAATTCAGATACACTGGCTGTACAAGCATTCAGCTCACTTTTCGGCAGTGGAATCACAGTAATTATTTCCTTAACTATTAGAAAACTTAAGCAAAAAGAAGATAGAGCACACGAGCAGATTGAATTAGCCCATGTGGAAGGAGAACAAGCGATCAATGATGTGCGTGAACAGCTAGCTGCGCAATTGCACGACACTTTAGCAAAAGATTTAGCTCAAATCGTCATCACCGTTCAGCAACTTGTAGCAAAAGGGGAAGCAACTAAAAAAGATTTGCTATCACTGGAAAAGCTGGCTACGACCGCTTCTCAACGACTTCGCCCAACCATCCTGAGATTAAATAACGAAGCGCGCTGCGTAAACATCTCACAGACAGTTGCGCTTGTTTCAAAAATGCTTTCCACAAAAAATATCTGCTTAAATACTCAGCTTTCCCCTGATATCGATAGGATTCTTTCACGCCAACAAGCTCTTCTTTCAGGTTTGGCAATACGTGAGGGCTGCACAAATATTCTTAAATATACGCCAAGCAACACAACTGCAAGTCTTTCCGTGGATATAGACAAGGAAGGCGCAGTACATATTTCACTCAGTAATAAGATGAATCAAAATTTAATTTCTCCTGGAATTACTGGAGGTTTTGGACTAATAAATGTGGAGCAACAACTAGCTGCCAACAATGGAATACTCGTTTATGGCCAGCAAGGTGAGCGTTGGATTTTTTATGCCGAAATACCTGATGGCAGAAAGAGGGCAAGTGATGAGCGATCTTGATATTCGAGTATTGATTGCTGACGACGATGCCGTAATCCGCAACGGATTGGCAGATCTTCTTGAGGCGCAAGAAGGTATCAGCATAGTAGCAAGAGCAGAAAATGGTGTAGAAGCAGTTGCTGCTGTGGGATCGAAAAATATTGATGTGGCACTTATCGACGTAGATATGCCAGTGCTCGATGGAATTGAAGCAGCAAAACTGATTCACCATACTTATCCAGATACCGTGATCGTGATGCTAACAGCTTTTGAATATGAAGATTCCCTTGCCCAATCGATCAGCGCTGGCGCTCAAGGATTTTTAACAAAAGATATTCCTGCTAGTCAGCTTGCAGAGCTTATTAAACAAGCGTATGCAGGGCAACCTGTTTTTGGAGCAAAACCTGCGATGATTCTAACGAACAGTTACGCTAATCATGCTCACGTTAGAAATCAGCATAAAGAATTTATTAGCCTTGTAGAGAAGTTACCCGTCTATCTTCGCTCTACATTCAATCTTCTACTAGAAGCACGAACGAACAATGAGATTGCACAAAAATTGGGTATGACGCCAGCAACTATTCGCTCTTACGTTTCGGAGATCCTTGCGTGCACTGGATGCGTGAGCCGCGGTGAACTCGCTATTACCGCTATTAAAGCAGGCGTGGAACCTTTCTAGCTCATTGCAACTGCAGACGCGTATCGCAAGATTCAGCCACTTTCTGATCGTGAGTGACGACAATAAGAGATTTTCCATATTCGTGCTGTAGCTGAAGTATTTCTTGCAGTACGAGATGAGCTAATTTTGGATCCAAAGCTCCAGTTGGCTCATCAGCAAGAATAAGTTTGCCAGGCTTTAATATGCACCGAGCAAGAGCCACGCGCTGCTGCTCACCTCCAGAGAGAGTAAACACTTTATCGTTGATGACGTTTTCAAGCCCTAATCTTTTCAGTAGCTCATGCGCGCGATTGCTTTTTTCTTCTCGTGAACCATGCGCATATTTCATACCCAGCAGCACATTATCTAATGCTGATTGAGATTGAATCAACGCATACGACTGGAATAGATATGAAATCAATTCTTTGCGAATATGGGCTGCTTTACTTGAATTAATTGAAGGGTACGGGAGATTATCAAGTGTGATTGTGCCACTACTCGGGCTTTCCAAAAGCCCAATGATGTTGAGCAAAGTACTCTTGCCGCATCCAGAAGGTCCCGTAATCGCAAGACTTTCTCCCTCGGAGAGCATCAGACCAATATCACGGAAAATAGTACGATTGCCATACACCTTCCCCACTTTTGATAACGTCAATAGCGCACACATAATAGATACCTTCTTTCTTTATTATTGTTCTTTCACATTGATGCTGATTTGCTTGTTTGCTAAGCGTTTAGCTTGCCAAACCATAAGGAACAGCTGCACAACCATAAAAATCGCTGTGATTACTAATCCGACACGAGAGCCTAAAGCGAATGATGCTAATATGCATAGCGCACAAACAACCGTTACGAAAATAAATGGCACACTGAAAATTAGCCGAAGCGGATACCCCAATAGGCGTTTCACTGCTACCTGTTGGCTATAAATCTGCGCGTAGAGAGAAAGTAAAATGAAAAGCAGTGCTACATCAAGCAAAATAACGAATGTAGCCATTCCACCAAATACCTGAATGAACTCCGTCATGCTCTTACGTATACCCGCAATAAATTCGCTTACCGAAAGAAACTCAAGAGCATTATCGTCTAAGCTATACCGAGCTAAGAACGATTCCGCTGTATATTTTTCAGCAGCTTGAGACGTGAGCTTAATATAGCTATGCTCAAGCCCTATAGCATTCAAGCTCTCAGATTCAAAAGGAGTCATATTTGCAGTAGTCGCCACGTAGATAACGGGATCCTTTGCAAAAAAATCATTTTCTGGATTAGTGTTCCACATAAAAATTTTATCGCTGGGGGTATATTGCCGAAATTCTATTTTCGGATCTTCCATAAAAGGTGTGACAATCGATTTTCCTCGATCTTTCATATCACTTTCTTCCAACCAAGCAGAAAGAGCTAAGCGCTCCTCTTCTGTATAAGTATCTGGAATATAGTAAATACGTGCGCCTGCTTGTGCCAGCTTTTTATCCTCGTGCGGGATATAAAAATCAATGCTCTCTAGATATGATGGAGAAACTGCCATATGCCAGAAAGGTTTCTTTGGTGTTTCTTTATATATTCCCCGCCATGCATTAAGAACCTCAGAGCTATAAAAAGTATTATGCACAAGATATACGCCAGGTTGATTTTCAATAGCTCGATACCAAGAATACACTTCTCTGAAATGCTCATTGCTTTGGCCACCAGAAAAATTGGCAACATTATCCCCAGGAAAATCTTTATGCAAAATCTTATAATTCAAATATTTTTCCCATTGCGCCTGTACTTCATTAGCGTTTTTTAGTTCATATAAAGGTCCGTCTAAGGCACGAAGAGCACCCGTAAACCCTGCAGAAGAAGCAATAAACAGTAGTAAGCATAGTCCCAGTAAGCTACGTCGCGATACCTGATTTCTTATCGCTTTTACTGGTTTAATCAATACCAAAGCTATAGCAGCAGGAGATAATGCTAGCGCAACAAAAAACAAAAATTTCAATACAGCTAGAATCATCACAACAATAAGCTGAAAAGTAAAAGGATACCCATGAAATCCCCATACGGCTATTCCAGCCGGAATGGCAGAAAACACAAGAGATGCAGCAATAGGAGAAAGATTAACTTTCCCAACGTATGCCCACTTTGACCACCCCAACATTGCATGAATACCATATTGTCGTATATTAAGAAATACAGCTAAGAATGCAGTAATAGCAATAAAAACAACAGAAGCTAATAAAGCAGCCAAAGAAAAGATATCCAATATACTTGGTGACGTAGCTGAACCACTCAGAGGATTCAACAGTAATTCTTTCTCAATACCGCTTAAGGCACTTAGTTCGGAAAGAAAATCGTTAAATTCCTCAGCAGAAAGCCCCACGATTTTATAATCGCCTCGAAGAGTTCCCGAATCTTTAATCATTTGAGGAAGCTGCATCGCAACAATTTTCGAAGAATATCTAAGATAAGGGATATCTTCCAGCATATCGGCACTGTTTTTATCTAATCCCAGCGTACTTTCAGGAGCTGAATTAAGAAGCAGGGATAATTTTTCACCATCGAGAATAGATAACCCGTTAAATTCTAGCAGTAAGTGCTCTAGGTGTTTATCAACATTCCCATATACACCAAATTTATACCCCTCTCCCCCGTTCTCAAATGAAGAAAGAATGACGTCACGGCGAGTGATCACAGCCTCATATTTATTCGCATATTCGTATAGCTTTGCTTCAACTAATACATCATTTTCTTCTTTCATTCCTTGAAGAGAGAAAAAAGAACCATTAGCAGGGTATTCCTTTACAGCATCAGTAAAACGGTTCGAATAAATACTCAGATTTTGAAAACCGAAAGCTATTGCCATAAAGCCAAGCAAAATAATCAGGAAAATACGAAAAACTTTAGACATACGATCACCGCCGTAACGATACCTATTTACCTACTAAAAAATTAACCTCGGCAGTTCCAATATGCCTCTGCTCGGTTAGTGCCAATCCATGCTTTAGCACTGGCTTTGACGCCTGGTTGCTGCCATCCAGAAGAATTTCCATTAGCAGTTGCCGAATGTTCGTACTCACTTGATTGCACCTCAGAATAACTCCACACACCCAACCATCGCCCGTAATCCCAGTACACCGCACTTCCCTTGTAGTACACGGTATCAGCGTGTGCCGCTCCTGCCCCAACACCAAGCATCGATAACGCAACAAAACCTGCAGCTGCTGCTTTCTTTAGATTGTTTTTCATAGTATTCTCCTTTTGAGTCAGTTATGGACGATTGACTCACATCTCTAAAATCGCTTTTTATTTACCTAGGCACTGCCATACAGCAATGCCTGCATTTATTAAATAGGATATGAGCGGTCTTTCGGTACCGTCATATGTCGGGTAATTTATACCGACATATGACGGTATTAAAGAAAAGCAAAGAATATTCACTTCTTGTAGCAGCGCCCAGCACTGAAGCTAGCACGCCCGATAAGCGCCGCTACAGCAAATGCCACATAAAGCATATAAAATAAAATACATGTATACCGTATAAAATGAACGTAAAAACGAAAGGAGCAGGGCTGGCTGTGGCACACAATTTCACCTCCGAGCAGCTAAAAGCTCGCCACGCCGCCCTCCCTACCGTCACTTACCCCGAAGAACTGCCCGTTTCAGCTCGGCGCACAGATATTATGCGTGCCATTAAATATTCTCAAGTAGTCATCGTTGCTGGAGAAACAGGCTCTGGAAAAACCACGCAGTTACCAAAAATGCTACTAGAAATGGGATATGGCAAAGAGGGACTTATCGGGCACACCCAGCCACGCCGCCTTGCAGCCCGCTCTGTGGCCGAACGAATCAGTGCAGAGCTTGGCACTACTATCGGCGAAACAATCGGCTACCAAGTACGTTTCACAGATCACGTTGGCCCAAGCACACTCGTCAAACTTATGACCGACGGCATTTTGCTCGCCGAAATTCAATCCGATCCCGACCTGCAAAAATACAGCGCCATTATTATCGACGAAGCCCATGAACGTTCGCTCAACATCGATTTTCTACTAGGCTACCTCGCGCGCCTGCTCCCACACCGCCCAGATTTACGCCTCATTATCACCTCTGCAACTATTGATTCTGAGCGTTTTGCAGCTCATTTTGGCGAACGTATGTATGGAGGTTTCCCTGGAAATCTTGCACCAGTTATTGAAGTCTCTGGGCGCACCTACCCGGTAGAAATTCGCTACCGTCCTCTTTTTACTGGCGACATCAGCTCCACAAGCAGCTCCTCCCACACCCCCAATGCTGCCAACAATACCGCAAACTCTTCTGCCTGCGGCGGCAAGGAAGACGCCAATCGTCACCAAACAAGCAACAATTTACCTCACGAAAGGCGTGACGATATCGACGGCATTGACGACGATTTCGCTGAAAATCGCCCAACGAGCCAAGATCAGACGTCAGCAATTATTGATGCTGCCCACGAGCTGTGCTCTGAAGGATCTGGCGATATTCTCGTATTCTTGAGCGGCGAAGGTGAAATTCTTGAGACGCAAAAAGCCTTCAAAGACGAACTTCGAAGCAAATATATCGAACCAGGCGGGCGCAGCTCGGTGCCAGGAGCTATAGAAGTGCTCCCTCTCTTTGCTCGCCTTTCAGCAGCAGAACAGCACAGAATTTTTGAGCCGCATCAGCACCGCCGAATTATTCTCGCCACAAATATCGCAGAAACGTCACTCACAGTGCCAGGGATTCGCTACGTGATAGATCCCGGGACTGCGCGTATATCGCGCTACTCCAACAAAACAAAAGTTCAGCGCCTGCCTATCGAAGCTATTTCTCAAGCGAGCGCGAATCAGCGTTCTGGGCGATGCGGGCGCGTGGCAGACGGTATCGCGATCCGCCTCTACTCCGAAGAAGATTTTGCTGCGCGCCCAGAATATACCGAGCCAGAAATTCAGCGCACTTCACTCGCCTCCGTCATTTTACAGATGGCGTCTCTTGGCTTAGGAAAAGTTGAAGACTTCCCGTTTATCGATCCACCAGACGTGCGAGCCGTGCGATCAGGCGTGCAACTTCTCGAAGAAATAGGGGCATTGCGCGGCAAAGATTTACAGCTCACGAAGATAGGACGCCAGCTCGCTCGCCTGCCAATTGACCCGCGCCTTGGGCGTATGCTGCTCACCGCCGATAGAAACGGTGCTGCTGCAGAAGTGCTCGTGCTTGTGGCAGCTATGAGCGTGCAAGACGTAAGAGAGCGCCCAGCAGAATTTAAGGCACAAGCAGACCAACTTCATGCTCGCTTCACAGAGCCAAGCTCAGATTTTCTTGCTTACCTCAATATCTGGCGCTATCTACGCACTCAACAGCGCGAACTTTCCAGCTCTGCTTTTCGCCGCCTGTGCCGCGCTGAGCACATCAACTGGCTGCGCTGGCGAGAGTGGCAAGACGTGGTGGCACAGCTGCGCGAATTGGCAAAACCGCTTGGGCTGAATCTTCGCCCAATCTCTATTCCAACAGCTCAGCAGCTGCGTGACGCAGAAGCTCAGCTCGAAGAGAAGGGAGCGGATACGTCACACCATCGCAGCATCATTGCTGCCGTAAAAAGTGTGGGCAAAAGTTCTGACGCGCCCGCGAGCGCAGCGATTCATCGGAGCCTGCTGGTTGGTTTGCTCTCGAACCTTGGCAGTTGGGACGAGCGTAAACGCGATTATGAAGGAGCGCGCGGCACACATTTCGTGATATGGCCTGGCTCTGGGCTGAATCGGCGGAACTATTCGTGGGTAATGGCTGCAGAGCTTGTGGAAACGAGTCGGCTTTTTGCCCGTTCAGCTGCGAGAATCGACCCCGCTTGGATTGAGCCAATCGCAAAACACCTCGTAAAACGCACCTATTCGGAACCATTTTGGAGCACGAAAAACGGCGCTGCAATGGTGCACGAACGCGTAACGCTCTACGGTTTGACGGTGACGGCAGATCATCCTGTACTGGCAACGAGCATCGGCACGCCTGAAGCACGCGAGATGGCTCGTGATATTTTTATTCGCTCTGCGCTCGTTGAGGGGCAGTGGCGTGGCAAACACCATGCTTTCGTGAAGCATAATGCAGCCGAACTGGAAAAAGCTCACGAAGTAGAGACGCGCCTTCGCCAGTATGGGGTGGTGGCTGACGATTCCGCGCAGTTCGCATTTTTCGATGAGCGCCTGCCTCAGACGATCACATCTGCCGCTAATTTTGAGCGCTGGTGGAAACATGAGCGCCATAAACGCCCTCATCTGCTCGATTTCACGCAAGATCTTTTGCTCGGTGAAAATCAATCAAGCGCCAGCTCGGCAAATTTCCCGGAGGAATGGATTCAAGGCGATATTCGCCTGCCGATCACGTATTCTTTCAATCCTGGCGGGCATGCTGATGGCTTGTCGATTGAGATTCCCGTGACGTTGCTACCCCAAATTCGGGATGAAGGCTTCGATTGGCTTGTGCCTGGTCTGCTTCCTGAGCTGGTGACGGCAACCATACGCGCACTTCCTAAACGAGTGCGCCGCAATCTTGTGCCAGCGCCCGACGTGGCACGCGACATTAACGCTTATTTTTTGGAACGTCTGGAAAATTACCCTGCAGAAAACAGCACGCTTTCTGGCTTAAATGCCTCTGGTTCGACTTCCTGCGGCGTCTGCCTGACTTCTGCCGTTTCGCACGACATTTCACATGCTGTTTCAAACAATTCTGCCCCTGCTGAATCTTTCCGCTCTGCTTTCACTGCGGCCGTGATGCATCTGCGCGGCATCGATATCGATGCTGCCGCATGGGAAGAAGCGCAAGCAGCACTACCTTCGCATTTGCGAATCACGTTTATCGTGCGTTCTGAGCGAGGAGCTGTGCTCGACGAAAGCACTTCACTTTCCGCTTTACAGCATAATCTCGCACCCCAAAGTAAATCGGCTGTACAAAACGTGATGGCACATGCCGTTTCCCAAGCGCTTGATGAAGCTCGTGATCGTATCATTGAACATCAAAATGCCACCAAGCGTGCCGCTGCCCTATCTGCCGCTGCCGAAAAAGAAAAAGAATGCACAGCTCAGGCAGCACGAGCCTGCGCAGTGCAGCTTGCAGACTCTGTAGACGATCTTCACACCTGGCCAGCACTGGCAGGTGGAGAGCTTCCACACGTCGTCGAAACCGAAGGCGCAGGAGGCGCAATTATTCGCGGATACCCAGCGCTCGTACGTGAGAAAAACGGGGTTGCTTTGCGAGTGCTCACGAATGAAGCTGAGCAGCAACGCGATCATCGGATTGGAGTCATTTATCTGCTTGCTGGTGAATTGGAGCTACCAGAAGCGCGTATTACGACCCGATGGAATGCGCGAGAATCACTGGCTTTAGCTGCGTCTCCTTATTCTGATACGAGTAGCCTCGTTAGCGATATGCAGCTCACTGCAACGCGAAATATCGCTGATCGTTGGGCACGGGAAAATAAGCAGCCACTGGGCAAACTGCGAACCGAATCTGCATATCGTGAATTGAAAAGCTACGCACGCGAGCGCACAGAAGACGAAACTCTGCGAATCGCACAGATAGCCGCACGTGCCTTAGAAGCATGGGGAGAGGTAGAATCTGCGCTGCGCACGCATAAACATATCTCCCTTATCGCCACCACGAGCGACGTGCGCGAAGCCGTAGAACAACTCATCTATAGAGGGTTCATTTCTTCCACTCCTGAAGAATACTTGCCTGATTTACCGAGATTTTTGCGAGCTGCAGCGCACAGAATAGAAAAAGCAGTATCGAATCCCAGCGGTGACGATGCGCTCGCGTGGCAGGTACGCGATGCTGAAGAGCTACTTGCACATGCTCACGCTCAAGCTGCAGCTATGCAATACGACCCTGAGCGCGCAGCCACCCTAGAAAGAGTGCGCTGGCTTATCGAAGAATTGCGCGTTTCACTTTTTGCCCAGCAACTCGGCACTCGGGTAAAAGTTTCACCTCAGCGGATTCACAAACTTTTAGGACAGCTTTTCTAATGCTCAACCAATACTAAACCAATCAAACGGTTTGCTTAATCTGCCATCAACAGCACAAAATTCAGCGCACTATTTTCATAGCGTAAAGTTCTTCCTTTCTTTTCTTGTGCAATTCGCGTAAATACCTAGATGTGCACGTAAAATGCAAACATGAAACTTCTCCGATGGGAATCGATCACAGCAACTTCGGCGCTCATAATCTGTATGCTTGCAGGCTGCGGCGCAAATAAAAGCGCTGAGAGCCTATGCACCGATCCTCTGCACGATTCACTTGCCACCTTGAGTGCACAATCGACCGCATCGTCTCTAGAAAATCTCGAAGAAGCTCCACTCGATAATTCTGCTAATTCTCGCACCTCACAAACAGTTGATGCTAAAACTCTCGCCTATTGCACAACTGAAGCGATTGGAAAGCTCGATGGCTATCGAGAAAAGCAGCTACTCAACGGTGATGAAATCAGCTCTTCGCGCATCAATATCAATCCTCTTCGTGTTCACATCACTCGCACACACCCTGAAGCAGGGGATATTGAAGAAGCAATTATGGTGGAATCGTTTACCTTCGCCAAAATCGATGGACAATGGATTGAAGCCACCGAAGACAACCCTAAACCTGCCGTCAAAGCATTGCTCAATCTCCCAAAGAGTTTTCAGACGCAATTCAACCCCAAACTTCGAGCAGCTGGCACTTCTGATTCTGTGGTCTACAGTGTGGAAGGCACAGATACTGTGCTTAATCAGCCAGTGTTGATTCTTTCAGCAGTAATCACAAACAATCTCGAAACATTTACTTCTAAATACTTTATTAACAGCGATTATTTAGTGCTCCGTTCGCAAATTATTCGCACAGACGGCAAGATTACTACCTCCGAAATGACTGCAATAGGGGATCGTGAAGATATCACAAACCCTATTCTTGCCAAACATGATGCAACCAATAACGATGCAAAATAGATCGCATAGGGCTTATATACATTTATAAGCCTATCTTTCGTACCAATGCTCGCGCACTGCACACAATAGATATAAGCCCACACACAGCTATAGAGCCCATCCTCGTGCAAGCAGATATTTACAAGCACAAGCGCGCACAGCAAGAAGCCGTATACGCATACTCATCGCAGGCAAAGCCATATGAGCAAAAAACGATTTTATAAGGCGTACTAGAAATCCCAGTCGTCGTCAGTCGTCGCTTCTGCTGTGCCGATCACGTACGAAGAGCCAGAGCCTGAGAAGAAATCGTGGTTTTCGTCTGCGTTTGGCGAAAGCGCCGCCAAAATAGCTGGATTTACATCTGTTTGATCTGGGCCAAAAAGCGCTTCATAGCCTAGGTTCATCAGCGCTTTGTTGGCGTTGTAGTGCAAGAATTTCTTCACGTCTTCAGTAAGCCCGAGCGGATCGTAGAGGGAAGCAGTGTAATCAGCTTCGTTCTCATAGAGATCTTCAAGCAGAGAATACGTGTATTCTTCAAGTTCTGCCTGGCGTTCAGGTGAGCTCTTCGCTACGGCTTGCTGATACTTATAGCCGATATAATAGCCATGCACGGCTTCGTCACGAATAATCAGGCGGATAAGGTCTGCCGTATTAGTGAGCTTGGCGTGCGCACTCCAATACATCGGAGCATAGAATCCAGAATAGAATAAGAAAGATTCAAGCATCGTGGAAGCAACCTTGCGCTTTTCTGGATCGTCACCGCGATAATAATCCATCACGATACGCGCTTTCTTTTGCAGATACTCGTTTTCTTCACTCCAGCGGAAAGTCTCGTTAATTTCTTCAGTGGAAATGAGCGTGGAGAAAATCGACGAATAGCTTTTAGCATGCACGGATTCCATAAATGCAATGTTTGTGTACACAGCTTCTTCGTGTGGGGTAACGGCATCAGGGATAAGCGAGACAGCGCCGACAGTTCCCTGCACAGTATCGAGAAGGGTAAGCCCTGTAAAGACGCGAGTCGTCATCTGCTGTTCTTCGGGAGTGAGAGTATGCCAGCTTTGAATATCGTTGCTCAGCGGAATTTTTTCAGGAAGCCAAAAATTTCCAGTGAGACGATCCCACACTTCTTCATCTTTCGGATCAATAATTTTATTCCAGTTGATCGCCTGCACAGCGTCTACCAGCTTAATTTTCTCCGACATGATTGCTCCCTTTCTCAATCAATGCAATAAATCAATGCATGAATACAGCCTCTTAGGCAACTATAGCCGAAACAGAAGCTGCGAGGAACCAAGCAGAGAGTATTTTTACCTCTGCGCTCCATCGCATTCAGATTTTCTGCTAAATTTCGAGATTCTGCTAAATTTCAAAATCATCACATACAAGATCCTTATATACACGTAATAAGAAATTTTTATATGCATATATTCATTTATTCATTGCATAAAAATGCTGGGCATTTTATAGGCTATGTTGCCTTCATAAAATGCCCAGCATACTAGTTAGTTGTACTTTCTTTTCATATCCTTCACATGAATACTTACGAAAGTGCTACTTTAGATCGCCTGCGCGCGCTCAATCGCATTCCTGCACCAGCGAGGCAAGCAAAAAGTGCAGCTCCGAGAATAGCGCCTATACCTGTAGCACCAGTATTTGGCATACTAGGCTTCTTCGGAGTTTCCTCTACCACCACAGTCTGTGACGCATCATTCGGATCCTCATGCTTTTCAACCTGCGCAGCATCCGGCTCATCATCACCATCAGTATCCACCAGATTCTTCACCGACGTCGCAGTCTCAAACACCACATACTGCTTACCAGGCTCCAAACCAGCAACCCGACCAAAATCAACAGTCCACTCACCAGCACCAGTATCAGACGCAGTAAACTCCTCAGTCTTCACCGCCTTCGCATCACCAACAGTACGACCATCAGCAACCTCAAACAACGACCCCGACACCGAATACTTCTCACCAGCCACAAGACCCGTATATGCGATCGTATCCATCACATCCACACCAGCACCAGCCCGAGCAGACGTCACACGAACACCACCAGTAGCAGAAGCCTTCACACCATCCACAGACACAGTCGTCGCAAGCTCTCCATCAGGATTATTATGCTTCTTCTTATTTTCTACATATACAGTGAAAATATCTTTATCTGCATCGGTTTCGACTTTGATTCCTGTGGGATCATCAAATGTGAGAGTGCCATTTGCATCGATAGTGAATGTTTTATCTAAAAGGGTGCTATATCCTTCAGGAGCTGCCACCTCTTTCAATATATATTCACCAGCAGGAAGAGTGACGGGAGTAGCTCGATCTTTCAAAGAGGTCCAAATTTTTCCTGAAAGGTCTTTCCCGTTTTTATCTGTAATCTTTAGACGGGCACCAGGAAGTTTATTGCCTTCTTGATCAGTTTTCCAGAAATTAACAACAAACTTTGTCTCAACAACTTTAATTGTTACCGTCTGATCCTGATCATCTTTCTCAACGTGCACAGCGACAGGCTGAGCATTCCCTTTCACTTTTGCAACAGGGGTTGCTCCATCTGCCCCTTCATATTCAACATCTTGTGCTTTATAAACTCGTTCGAGCACTGTGAAAGCATTCTGCCCTACAGAAATATCATCTGTTTTCAACGGAATAAACACGTCGGCGCTGCCAGTATCTTTGCCGTCTTTCACTTCAAAAGGCGAAAAAGCAGAGGCAATCGCCTTCGTATCATCATGCCCTTTAATAAGCTCTGCGATAGCCACGTATGTGCCATCCTCAAAACCTGAATAACTGACGCTATCACGAACCGCAAGAGAGCCAGGTTGAGTAGCGGTGGCATAAGTGAATTCTTTGCCAATATCCGTGCCACGCTGCTGTATCTGTGCAGACGTACCAATGGTAGGCTCTTTCTTATTCATCACTTGTATCGTTGAATTCTCAGAAACACTTGCCACATCGTTTCCTTTAGTGACGGTGACCTTCCCCCGAGGCCCCACAGTGAACTGAATTTCACTCTCTAGCTTCTTATATCCATATGGGGCGCGTACTTCTTTGATCGTATATGTGCCCTCTTTCAGATTGAAACGTGTAGGAGCGGAAAGCGTATTCCAGTAATCCAGATGCTGCCCATCTTTCAATAATTCGAGACGAGCACCAGTACGTGCTTGGATTTCTGTGCCTACTTGATGAACTTTAGCGATTTTAACTTGATAAGAGTTTTCTTCGATCTTCTTATTAAGCACAGCAAGACCGTGCCGTGTTTCCTTTTCGCCGATGGCTTTCCCCTCATCATTGATGACGTCACCTTGATAGCTGATCTTCTTAACTCGATCACTTTCTTCTAAAGAGATAGTGCCATCGTGATTCAGCGTAAAATGAATATCATCTAGAGGCTCGTATCCTTGAGGAGCCTCAACTTCCACAAGAGAATACTTCCCTGGATCAATCAATACTCCTTGCGGATCCTTATTTGACGTCCATTCAAGCACTTTACCATTATCAAAAACTAGCTCTTTATCGTTTGAATCCTTGATATGGAATTTTGCTCCCGCGAGTCCTTTTTCGCCAGTAGCGTTGGCAATTAGTTCATCTTGCGTGATGCCAGCTTTAAAAATTTGCTTGCTGAAATATACGGGATATTTCGGCAGTATACGCCCAGTGACGAGCGACTGGACGCCTTTCGTCCACGATCCACCAATAGGCTCGGCTTTATAGACGCGAATCTGAATCGCCGTGTACTCAGGAATGATATCTTTTTCATCCTTCTGAATAAGTTCCTTCACCTGTGTAAACGCTTTTTTCTGGGCAGGATTCACGAAGCTGTTTTCGGTATAGGTCTTCCCCTCGGTGTATTCATAAATTATCTTTTGGATAACGTTCCAGAAACCATTTTCTGCCAAATCTCCCAAGTCTTTAAGCCCTGATTGCTCGATGATCTTCGTTGGATCTTGAGAGAAAATGTAAATGAGTTTTCTTATCTGGCTATAAAACTGATCTTTCGTCACGTTGTTTGGCAGCTGATGAAAAGCTAATGCACCATTATTAGCGTGATTTCTACCGTATTCGTTGTATAGCTGATCTGCAGTAGCATTATCGATACGAGTAAAATCGCCGTAGCTATATTCATTGGGAGGAGGCGTATATACAGGAGTTCCTTTACCCTCGTTGATGCAGAAAGACCAATCTTCCGCAGTAGCTCCGCCAGGAACTACCACCTGCAGCCTATGCTCCTTACCTTTTGCATGATAGACGCCATTATCAGAATTGGCAGTAGCTTTATTCGGAAAACCGATACCGAAAGCTTCCTTCGGAATAGATAAAAATATCCCAAAAGTTAAAGTAATAGCTAAGAATAATAAGAGATACTTTTTGTAGCTTGACGCTCGCACAGCCGTACCCCATCCCGAAATTTTCTCGGAAACCAACATAAATAATCTTTCCTAATAGCTGAAATATCAAAATTTCTACTTCACGTTAAAAATGAAGAGAAATTTAAGTTTTTATCATTGTCTATAGTGCTGAAAAATTAGCGCACAAAAATCTAGATAACTAAGCGAATATCAAAATAAGCGTTTTACCGCATATTCTTCTAGGCTTAACCTCGCGATAAGTGCGCTGCCACGTATTGCTTTAGCGTTTACGAATATATCGTTCCAGATCTCCTTCGACTCCCCCCCCCGCACTTATTTCGTTCGAGAGGTTTCGGAGAAACTGATTAAATTTATTTCGGTTAAAGAGTAGCACGGAAAGCAAACCGCGCTGCGCCATACCGCATATGAAAAATAATTTGTTCTATTTCTCATATTATTTTCAATTTATACGAAGGGATAAATATGCAAGCCGTGCTATACGTATATTTTCCTCTTTGAAAGAAGGCACTCTTACGTATGCTGCTATTCGTGGCTGCGATCACATGTGGATGCAGAAGTTCTGTTTATAGAATCCATAAAATCGGCAAAATCAGCTAATTTTGCCGTACCACGCATTTTATCTTTGCCTCATTATTTACCGCATTAAAGCATACAAGAGACGCAGCCTTGGACTTCCGTTCCTTCGATTGCCTGCTGACGAATACGCATATAGTAGAGACTCTTGATCCCTTTCTTCCAAGCGTAGATATAGTTTTTATTCACATCGCGCGTGGTGACGGTATCGGGATAGAAGAGCGTGAGGCTTAAACCTTGATCGACGTGCTGCGTTGCCACAGCATACGTATCGATAATAGCTTGCGGTCCGATCTCGTAAGCGTCTTGATAGTACTCCAGATTGTCGTTATTCATATAGGCAGCTGGATAGTAGACGCGCCCGATCTTTCCTTCTTTGCGGATCTCAACGCGAGAAACAATCGGGTGAATGGAGCTTGTGGAATGGTTGATATATGAAATCGAACCAGTCGGCGGAACTGCCTGAAGGTTTTGATTGTACATACCGTACTCTTGCACGTTTGCTTTCAGCTCACGCCAATCATCTTGAGTTGGAATATGGATATGGGCAAAAAGTTCTTTCACACGATCAGTGCACGGTAGCCATACTTGATCGATATATTTATCGAAAAATGATCCGCTCGCATATGCGGAATTTTCAAAGTTGTAGAACTTCTGCCCACGTTCTTTTGCAATCTCCATCGAAGCATTGATTGCATGATAAAGAACCGTGTAGAAGTAGATGTTAGTGAAATCTAACGCCTCCGGCGAACCATAATAGATGCGTTCACGCCCAAGATAACCGTGCAGGTTCATCTGCCCAAGCCCAATCGCATGGCTCAAACGGTTACCTCGCTCAATCGACGGCACAGACGTGATATTGGATTGATCGGAAACGGCAGTGAGTGCGCGGATACTCGTGCGAATCGTCTTGCCAAAATCGGGGGCATCCATCGTGTGTGCGATATTGAGGGAGCCAAGGTTGCACGAAATATCTTTTCCAACTTTCTTATAAGAAAGATCTGGATTAAATTCTGAAGGTTCACTCACCTGCAAAATCTCAGAGCAGAGATTACTCATCGTGATTCTGCCTTCAATTGGGTTGGCACGATTCACGGTATCTTCAAAAATAATATATGGATAGCCCGATTCAAACTGAATTTCTGCGAGCGTCTGGAAGAATGTGCGAGCGTTTATTTTGCTCTTGCGGATACGGCGATCATTAACCATCTCCTCGTATTTCTCCGTCACTGAAATTTCAGAGAACGGCACCCCATACACGCGCTCGATATCGTACGGCGAGAATAGATACATATCGGCGTTTTTCTTCGCCAGCTCAAAGGTAATATCTGGAATAATCACACCAAGTGAAAGTGTTTTAATTCGAATTTTCTCATCTGCGTTTTCGCGCTTGGTATCAAGGAAACGCAAAATATCTGGATGATGCGCATGCAGATATACCGCACCTGCGCCTTGGCGTGCACCCAGCTGGTTTGCATAAGAAAACGCATCTTCGAGCAATTTCATCACAGGATTAACGCCAGAGCTTTGGTTTTGGATTCGTTTAATCGGAGCGCCTAGCTCACGCAGATTCGTAAGATTAAGAGCAACCCCACCACCGCGCTTGCTGAGCTGAAGAGAAGAATTGATCGCTCGCGCAATAGATTCCATATTGTCTTCCACGCGCAGCAAAAAACACGATATCAGCTCGCCGCGAGCCTTTTTACCAGCATTAAGGAAGGTAGGAGTAGCAGGCTGATAGCGCCCAGAAATAATCTCCTCCATAATATCGTGCGCAAGCTGCGTATCTCCGTCAGCAAGAGCGAGAGAAACCATGCAGACTCGATCTTCAAAACGCTCAAGATAACGCGTACCATCAAAGGTTTTCAGAGTGTAGGAAGTGTAATACTTGAAAGCACCGAGGAACGTGGGAAAACGAAATTTATGCGCATATACATCTTTGAAAAGCTGCTTGACGAAAGCGAAATCATACTTTTCTAAAATTTCTGGCTCATAATATCCCTCACGCACGAGGTATTCCATCTTCTCTTCGAGATCGTGGAAAAATACAGTGTTTTTATTGACGTGCTGTAAGAAATACTGGCGTGCTGCCTGACGATCCGCATCAAACTGTATCTTTCCATCGTCACCGTAAAGATTAAGCTGCGCATTGAGTGAATGATAATCCAATGCTGGATCCACCATTTCTTCGCCTGTATCCGTCAGAGTTGCTTCCAAAATTCTTCCAATCCTTCGCGAACTTTCTGCACGTCTGCAGGCGTACCGAGCAGTTCAAATTTATACATAAATGGAACACCAGTTTTTTGAGCAATAATATCACCTGCGATAGCGTATGCCGTCCCAAAGTTGGTATTTCCGCTGGCAATAACTCCTCGAATTAAAGAACGATTATGCTCATCATTCAAAAAGCGAATCACTTGCTTAGGCACAGCTCCCCGTATATTTCCTCCGCCATATGTGGGCACGATCAGCACGTATGGTTCGGTGACGATGATCGGTTCATCGTGCGCTGTGAGAGGAATACGCTGAGCTGGAAAACCAAGTTTTTCCGCAAATCGGCGTGTATTCCCTGTTGCAGAAGAGAAGTACACGATATTGACCACTATAGAATCCTTCTTGTGCGTACGTATTCGATATCCAGCACATACGTGTGAGATAAGTGCGTATTCACCTCTGCCTCAGGGGAAGCTCACCCGCACTAAACTTTCCACGCCCTGTAAGTAAATATAACCTCTTAGGCAACGCTCACACTCTGCTGAGCAGAAGCAACTGCTAACGCTTTAATTTTATCTGGTCGAAAACCACTCCAGTGATCGCCATCTGCAAATACTACTGGCGCTTGCTGGTAGCCCAGAGCCTTCACCGTATTGAGAGCGTCCTCATCCAATGTGAGATCAATTTCGGCATACTCCAACCCCTGCTTCGCAAGCGCACGTTTGGTTGCACGGCACTGCACGCACTGCGGCTTTGTGTAGACCGTAATGCTCATCGCGATCCCCTCTTTCTATATATAATTCAGTCGCAACTTCTTCAGCGAATTACATCAAAGTAATTTACCGAAGAATCTATTCAATTGCCATTTAGACGGTACAGGAATAAACACTACACCTAGTGCCCGTTTATCCATACCACCACAAGATGGTGTGGCGCAGCGCGCTGCATCACATAATCACATTCCTCCTGTGGAAGAATACTTTTCTTCGGTGGATAGATGGCAAACAACAACCATAGGAGAACTTTCACAACCCACATCTTTTCCACCATGCGAAGCTTTCACCCTTCTATGAAAACTCAGCACGCTGCGCTATTTATATAGTGAAACAGCCCTTAGGTAAATTCTCAGAAAAATTTTTAGTAGTTTATCCACTTATCCACAACACATGGAAGAATAACTCTTCACTTTTCCACAGTTTCCTTTAAAAATATCCACATATGTGGATTGAACTGCGGTAATGTCGAAAAAATTACTCAAAATTACGCACAGTTTTTCGGCGTGTTTGCTTTCAGCGTGTCGTTTAATTTCTGCGAAAGATGCCGATTAGCGAAATACTTACGTCTTTTTTCTTTTAAGTAAACGATTGAGTAAACGAGAAGCTGAGCAAACACTCAGACCAAACACTCAGACAGATAATCTAAAGCACCCGCAATGCCTCACGATAATACGCCGAATATCTGGCAAAACGCGCCAACAATGCACAATGCGCTAATGTATGAACATGACGAAAAGCACGGACGGACTCAATGAACACATATCAGCAACGTCAGCTCCGATCGGTAAACCGGCCGCTGGATACGAATATGTGATAGCTACTGACGGAGCATGCTCAGGAAACCCTGGCCCTGGCGGCTGGGCATGGGTTGAGCAGATAAGCGGCGCATACCAGGCTGGCGGCGAAGCTGCCACTACAAATAACCGCATGGAGTTAATTGCGCTTGTGCGCGCTCTTGAATATGTGCCCACGCAAGCCGATTTACTTATCCGTGCCGATTCCTCATACGTCATCAATTCACTCACAAAATGGGCTAAAGGCTGGCGAGCACGAGGCTGGCGCAAAGCAGACGGAAAGCCCGTGCTTAATAAGGAACTAATCGAAGCGCTGCTTAATCTCTACGAAGCACGGACTGGACGCACTGAGATCGAATGGGTAAAAGGGCATGCTGGCGATGCCGCCAACGAATTTGTGGATCGTTTAGCTGTGCAGCAATCCCATATGCACAGCAGGAAGTAAACATTTCCCGCGCTTTACACAATTGTGGGAACATAATTCCATATATACAACAGAAACTAAGCTGCACATAAGGGAGAAGCGGCGAATCGATTGAAAAATAAGCAAGAAGTAAGAATACAGAACGTATAGGTTTGAATCTGAGTTATTTTAGAAACGATATAGGCAAGCAGCCGATAGACCGACAGAGAAAGAAAGAAGTATGCTTCGTAAAAAAATACGCGCTGGAACAGGAATCTTTATGGGGCTTGCCCTTGCTGCCAGCATGAGCGCGTGCGAGAGTACCAGCAAACCCACAAAAAACGATATTGCTCAAGCCTTTATCCGTTCAGCCGATTTCGCAGATATGAATTCCCTCGGTATTTCTGACGCCAAGTTGAAAGAAGCAGCAAAATGCACAGCAGACGAAATATACGAAAAATTTTCTGACGATTCACTCAAGCATATCGCTGATGGTCAGTTTAATTCGGAGCTTTCCGAAGACGAATACTCTACCTTAAGTAACGCTGCCGCACGCTGCGGATTAGACCAGTTGAGCAGTTCTGATAATAGCTAGAGCCGTGCGAGCTGAACGAGCTGCAACGTCAGCCAGCTCGGCATGGAATGCCACGGATTGATCTTCAGCACGCGAGCATAAATCTGAAATTCCACGCACAGAGAGAAACGGAATACCCCACTGGTGAGCCACGTGCGCAGCTGCATAAGATTCCATATCTGCACTGACAGCCAAAGGAAACGCTTCGCGCATATCACCCACGTTGGCATCAGTGACGAATGTATCCGATGAAAGCATTTCCCCCGTGCGGATATCAATACTGCCAACCGAAGGGGAGCTTGGCTCGATCATATCGGTCGTATCGGTCGTATCTAATTCCAATGCAACTACCGCTCCCGCAGCAAGCAATGCTTCTGACGCAGTGAAGTACTCAGGCTGCCCAGGCACCTGCCCACGCACGTAACCAAATGCTGTACCGTCTGCACCGCCGTCACGATAACGAACCCCAAGTACTACTTCTTTCACTCGTGCATCAGAGCTTAATCCGCCTGCTGAGCCAATAGAAAAAAGTGCGTTCGGTTCATAATGTGCCAGTAGCCAGCCGAGGCAGCTAGCTGTTGCCGTAAAACCAATACCTGTGACGGCGAGTATAAAAATAGGAGCTGAAGAATCAGAAGAAACGTCTGCGGATTCTATTGGATAAACTTCCGTGATCGCGCCGATAGGGCTTGAAATCGTATGAAAAATATATGAGCCAGTTTCCTCAAGAATGCTCCTCATAGGAGCCATCTCTTCAGGCATTGCGCTGATGATACAAGCAGATACCTCGATTGGCTCGGCGTGCGCGCGTGAAGGCATAGCTTCATGCGCCTCGCTGCAAATATCACTGCTAGTCTCGTTGGATAGCTCTGCATGGGGGAAAGCGGTCATAATATCCACCTACTATCAGTGAGATACAACGTTATCCACAAGCCGAGTATTTTCAGCAACCCACGGGAAAACAAATTCAAAAAGAACAGCCACGATAATAAAAAGGATAATAAGAACTTCTATAAACCGCAGCCATGCTGGCCCTGGCAAATGCCGCCAGATTGCTTCAAACATTATTTCTCCTCTGCTTTGCGAGATTTCTTCATCTCATTAACTGCATCATTGATTGAATCTCGAATTGTTGTGCCAGTTGATTCTATTTCGAGATTTGGAGATTCTGTATCAACCAATTCTCGTGGAGTTCCCGAAGTTCTCGGCATCCAGTAATCAAAAGTCGCGTGCACAATCCATCTCGTATTGCTCACCAGAGGTGGATGGCACGTAGTAATCGTTAGATATCTTCCAGAAGGAGATACCTGAGCAGTGTTTGGATTTGGAGAAGCTTTTGCTGCATAAGGATCTGCGCTCACAACGTAAACGTCAGTTGGAGAAACAATTTCAGAATCCGTAAATCGATACACGTACCACGCATCTTTAGTCTCAACAATAATCGCATCGCCAACACGTAACGTATCGATATGCAAAATACGAGAACCATAAGAATCTCGATGGATCGCAGTTGAAAAGTTTCCCATCTCGCCTGGCATCGCCGTATCCGTGTAATGCCCGTAGCCGCCTTGATTAAGCACGCTCAACGATTCTCCTTCGCGAAGCTGCGTTGCGGCCTGCCCACCTAATGCGGGAATGTGCATAAGACCAATCAGACCTCCCTGATCAAGATCTGCATTTACTTTCGGTGGATCCCCCTCAGCTGGCTCTCCGATAACGTCTGCGCTGACTTCTCCAAACTCTTTCTGCGTAGCAGCCACAAGACGATCCTGCTCACCAGACATCTGCGCGTTGGTCCACCACACCTGCCAGAGCACAAAAAGCCCGAGCACAGACCCAGCACAAATCATAAGTTCACCGATCACGCCGATAATTCGCAACCACAAGCTCACTGGCTTACGCTTCGCTGGCTCTGATGAGGCGTCATATTCATCGGAGACGCCATATTGGGGAGCCGTAAAGAAATTTTCAAACTCGTTTGCATGCTCACTCATATAGACCTCCGGCTGACGTATTTAATATTTACAATATCCTACACTGTGCTTTTGGCAGCTTCGATTTTTCTTTACCGATTTTTCTTTACCTAGTCTTCCAGATACTCTTACATATAGCCAGACATACGAGACACTCTAAAGAATTTTGAAGGATTCACAATGCCAGAATCAAAGAAGCGCAAGAAGGTTATTGAACGTGAGCGTGCTCAAGCTCAAACAACCGCTAAACGAACAGTGAAACCTGAAAATTTACGCTCTCCAAAATGGTGGGCACCGCTGATGGTTACCTTAATGCTGCTTGGGCTTGTTGTCATCGTTACTGCTTATGTGACAGCTCAAAGCGGTTTTCAGCTGCCTATTCCAGGAGCGGGAAACTGGAATCTGCTTGTTGGCATGGTACTAATGATCACAGGGTTTTTAATGACGATGGGCTGGAAGTAGCGCACAGCAGCGCTTCCTTTTTTACTCACTCTAAGCTATTAGCTAGAGCAGTTTAGCTAGTAGCTTAGTTGTAGGAGTGACGGCGAGTTTTTCTTTTCCATAGCTGTTTCCATATCCAAGCGAGAGCATAGCCTCCGATGAATCCAGCTACGTGGGACTGCCAAGAAATACCTGAGTTTATAAGACTGTATACCAGGTTGATTCCAGCTAAAACAAGAATACTCTTGAAGTTATCCGTGCCGATACCGCTGAAAGCAAGCCATGCTCCTAGAAGACCAAAGACAGCGCCCGATGCTCCTACAACTCCCACATGCCATGTGCTTGTGAGCATTGCCCAGCCATACACACCAAGATTTCCCATAAAAGCACTGAAAAAATAGAGCAGAATAAAACGCCATTTTCCTATATAACGTTCCAGCTCAATCCCAAGCACGTAGAGATTGATCATATTAAATGCAAAATGCCAAAATCCTGCGTGTAAAAATGCAGAGGTGATAAACCGCCACGGCTCGATCAGCGCCAACGGCGGATAGAAAAGCAAAGCATTTTGCACAGCGGGGATCACTGTTCCAACAATCAGCATCACCACACAGATGAAAATGATGGAATCAGTAATCCCCGAGTTTTTGGCATTCTCAAAAAGTCGAGATGAACGGCGCATGCGCTCTCACTCTTCAACACTAATTGAGTGAATAACGATATCTTCCTTCGGACGATCTTGGAATCCTGTAGGCACGGCAGCGATAGCATCGACAACTGCTTGCGATTGCGGATCGATGACTCGCCCGAAGATCGTATGCTTACCTTGCAGCCACGTGGTTGGAGCCACAGTGATAAAGAATTGTGAACCATTCGTGCCGCGCCCCATACGAGTGCCTGCATTAGCCATCGCAAGCATATAAGGTTCGTTGAAATTCACGTCACCTGAAATCTCATCATCAAAATTATATCCAGGCCCTCCAGTACCTGTACCGAGAGGATCGCCGCCTTGAATCATAAAACCGCTGATCACACGATGGAAAATCACGCCGTTATAAAGCGGCTCGGTAGTTTTTTCACGAGTAGCAGGGTTGAGCCATTCACGCTTCCCTGTTGCAAGCTCCGTAAAGTTTGCAACTGTTTCGGGAGCATATTCTGGATATAGAGTGACGGCGATATCGCCTAATGATGTATGCAATGTAGCTTTCATAATCGCTATTGTATGGGATTACCTACGCTATTGGCACAATTTACGGCTATGATAGGTGAAAAATTCTTCAGCTCGTGGGAAAATAGAGAGACAGATAGCGACGACGCGGCGCAACGTGCGCAGCATTCCGCTAGATCACTAGCGGAAGTCGTCCAAAATGGAGGTGAACTATGGCTTTCTGTAAGAAACGAAAGTTGAAGAAGCAAGCAGCCAATGCTATCGACAACGCACTTGGCACCGCCAACGATGCATTCTCATCGCTTGCTCAGAAAGCATCAGAAACTGCAAATGACGCTCGCGCTTGGGTGGCTCCTATGCTTGAGGAGGCGGCAGAAAAAATAGCTCCACTCGCACAGGATGCAAAAAATCGAGTGTCGGAAGCTGCTCACACAGCAGCTGATAAAGCGCGTCCTGTCTTAGAAGATGCTGCTGCAAAAGTTCGTGAAGATTACATTCCTCGCGCTAAAGAAACAGCTCAGGAAGCACTTGCAGAAGTCAAAGATAAAACGGAAACCGTGCGGGCACAAGCACTGGCTGTGGCTGAAGAAGCTCGTG
Organism: uncultured Actinomycetaceae bacterium; assembly: GCA_902464405.1. Classification (GTDB taxonomy): domain Bacteria; phylum Actinomycetota; class Actinomycetes; order Actinomycetales; family Actinomycetaceae; genus Arcanobacterium_A. Next base: position 116,669 of record CABQJD010000001.1, read on the forward strand.
CTGCTGCGCAAGATTCAAAGGCAGAAGTTGTGAAACTATCGAAGAGAGCTCAGAAAAAAGCCGCTAAGCGTGCGGCTAAAATTGAAAAATTGGCAAACAAAGAGCTAGCCAAAGCTAAAAAGGAACTAGCTAAAGCAACTCCAAAGCAGCGCACTTCAAAGAAAGGGTTCGTCACGGTTGCAGTGCTCGGCACTGTGAGTGCGGTTGGTTACTATCTATGGAAGCGTTCGCAGCCAGTGGAAGATCCTTGGGCTGAAGCATATTGGGAGGATATTTCTGCCTCGGCTGATGGCGAAGAAAGCGCCCAAGAAGCACAAAGCGCTGAATCTGCAGATGAAGCAGCATCTACTGCTGAAGAATCTGCAAAATAAACGCCGAGATTAGAAGCTTAGTGGCTTTAATTATGCACAATGCTGAGACCGGTGATGGCAAGAAACCCCCTCTTGCCATCACCGGTCTCAGCACACATGCCGTACAGGAACGGATTAAACGAGGCGAAGTTAATACTTCCCCTGAATACACAGGGAAAACTGCCGCCGATATTTTTCGCACTAATATCTTCACTCGTATCAACGCACTTCTCGGCGTGCTTTTCATTCTGGTGCTCACCACAGGCTCTTGGATTAACTGCGCCTTTGGCTTATTGATTATCGTCAATTCCAGCATTGGAATTATTCAAGAATTGCGTGCTAAGCGCACACTAGACTCCCTTTCCGTTTTGAGCGCTGAGCCAGCAAATGTGCTACGCGACGGGCGGATAGTCCAGCTTTCGCAAGAAGAGCTGGTTTTGGGAGACATCATCGCTGTGAAATCTGGCCAGCAAATCGCCCTCGATGGGAAAGTGTGCATCTCAAACTCACTGAGCGTAAACGAATCGCTCCTCACTGGAGAATCGGATCCCGTCACCAAAGAGATCGGATCGCGTCTCCTCTCTGGCTCATTCGTCTCCTCAGGATCGGGATACTATACCGTGACGGCTGTGGGGGCAGATTCTTATGCCGCTAAACTCACAAGCCAAGCCCGCACCTACACGTTTTCCAAATCTCCTTTGCAAAAAAGTATCGATAAAATCCTGCAAATCATCACGTTTATCCTTATACCTGTGGCTGGCGCAACCATTTTCTCGCAAATAACATCAGGATCAACGTCGTATAATCAAACAGTTTTAGCAATTACTGGCGCACTCGTCCCTATGATTCCTGAAGGGCTTGTGCTCATTACCTCAACAGCATTTGCTCTCGGCGTGATTCGCCTCGGAAAGCGCAAATGCCTCGTACAAGAACTTCCAGCAATTGAAGGTCTCGCACGAGTAGACGTTGTATGCGCAGATAAAACAGGAACGCTCACAGAAGGAACCTTGCACTATAGCGGCATCGAAACGCTAAGTACTATCTCAAACAGTGAATGCGAACTGATACTCTCCCATATCGTCCACTGCGATGACGATCCTAACGCCACAGCAGCCGCAATAAAATCAGCATTGCCACAACCAAGCAGCTTATGGGAAGTATCTTCCTCAATCCCCTTCAGCTCTGCAAGGAAATGGGCGGCAACAGTCTTTACCGATCATGGCACTTGGATTATGGGCGCACCAGACGTGCTCTCATCTGCAGATTCTCCTGCTGGAATGCACGCTGCTAAACTATCGTCACGCGGTATGAGAGTGCTTATGCTTGCCCATGCGAAGCACCCATTATCAGATAGCGCTACACCTGATGAACTGCCAAAACTCCTAGAGCCAAGTGCCCTGATTTTTATTGATCAAAAAATTCGTGACGATGCACAAGCAACTCTCGAATACTTCGCAAACCAAGACGTATCGCTCAAAGTCATCTCTGGCGATAATCCAGCCTCTGTTGCTGCCGTCACCAAAAAACTCGGTATCACTGATGATGAACCTGTCGATGCACGAAATCTACCAGACCCGACACGTGCAGAATTTGGCGAGATAATCGAATCTCACTGCGTCTTCGGGCGAGTGCATCCTGAGCAAAAACAGCGGATGGTCACAGCGCTGCGATCGCGCGGGCATACAGTTGCCATGACGGGCGATGGCGTAAATGACGTGCTGGCTTTGAAAAAAGCCGATATTGGAGTCGCAATGGGATCAGGCTCCTCTGCTGCTCGCGCAGCAGCAAAAATCGTATTACTCGATAATCGTTTTGCCACCTTGCCGCACGTTGTAGCAGAAGGTAGGCGAGTGATTGGCAATATCGAACGAGTTGCAAGCCTCTTTCTGACGAAAACAACCTACTCAGCGCTATGTGCCATACTCGTCATCGCAACGAATGTGCCTTTTCCTTTCCAGCCTATTCACGTGACGATCACAGGTTGGTTCACTATCGGTCTTCCAGCGTTTATTCTCTCACTTCCACCAAATAATGCACGGGCTAAGCCTGGTTTTACGCGCAGAGTTTTGGGATTCGCTCTTCCCTCTGGAGTGGTTGTTGCGCTCAGCTCATTCCTCACGTATATGATGGTTTCCGATTGGCACGTGCCACATGAGCACACTCAAGAATCTACAGCAGCACTTCTTGCCCTTATTATTCCTTCTGTCTGGGTGCTGGCATGTGCAGCACGCCCGTGGAACTCATGGAAAATAGCGCTCTTTCTCACGCCTATTATCGGCTACTGGCTAATTTTCACGCTCCCGATCACGCAGCACTTTTTTATCCTCGATTCCTCAGATAAGGCAATGATGCTCACAGCACTGCTCATCGGCACACTCGGTGCGTGCCTTGTTGAACTGATATGGCACGCTATCGGCAAACGTCTCAGCGCGCATATTCGCTCATAATTTTCGTATTCCTGCTCTGTTTCGCATCTTTTTCTCTCTGCCTCAGATCGAACTGCGCAAAATGCACCGCATACAGATACGCTTTATAACTCTCAGGAAATATTCAGCTTTGGCTAGTGCTAATCACAGGTTCGCCCAGCATAATAAATATATCAACATAAAAGAAGTTCTCCCCTTGCTTCTGTGTTGATGTTCAGTGGTTCTTCACTGTAGATATGAGTGCAAAAGTGAATATGTAGGTGAGATGAGTGGACGTAGTGCCTCCACGGTAATCCTCACCTCTCCCCGAGGAGTGGGCGGCCAAGTGCGTGGATGGTCGCTCACTCCTTCTTTAGCTGTCGAGCTTTAAGAAAAATGGTCCGCGAGCAGCAAGCTCAGCCCGATATTCTGCTTCCCACTGCCCCCAAGGCTCTTTTGAAAGATAGTCATTCGTGAATCGAAGATCCCCCGTAAGCTCAGTTGTACAAAATTCTGGTATTTTAAGATCAACGACTGGGCCTATACGCTCACACTCTGCCACAATCAATCCCTGATTTTGCCCCTCAAAAACGTCAAACTCCCATCCATCTTCTCCATACCACAATGAATATCGAGTTTTGAGCACAAGCCTCTCGGAACGGTAAATAATCTGCATAGCAACATCAGGATCGAGTTCTGTTTCAAGCTCGTAGCGTTCACCACTTACAGGAGGGCTTTTGACAGCAATAAGCGCACGCACGCTAGGCTCCCCTGGTTCTGCAAGACTATCGTCATTCGATGGCTGAATCTTGCTAAGAAGCTCCTGAAGCACTTTGCGCTCGTATGCCCCCATATAATCCGTTGCTTCCACAAAGCGCGGCATCTGCACGTGCACACCGTCGAATACGAGGCGAATCCTCACAGCATATCCTGCCTCAGCAAAAACATATGCCTGCACAATAACCGTGGGAGATCCGTGCTTTATTACTTCATCCGGAAGATCGCGTACAAAAAATTTCCGCTCAAATTCAAATGGAAATTCTGGCTCTTCATGCTCATTCAGGCTGCTCATACGAAAATTCTACCAGCGCCTTTTACTCTTTATTTTGAGAACTTCTCTTCCTTCACCGTAAGCTAGCTGTAGAAACGTATTGATTGAATAGCAACCCTCGGTTTTCAACTGCGATACACTAGACCAACAGAAATGAGATCACCTATGAAGAAGCTGATTGCACGGGCATTTCGTAAATTTTACCCATTGGAGATGATCACTCCGCCGCTTCCTCGTAAAGCGATTGTGATTGGTGCTCCTCATACCTCGATGATGGATGCCGTGCTTATGCTCATGGCTTTTTGGTATGCCGAGCGCCCAATGAAATTCATGGTGAAAAATCAAGCGGCAGATCTTCCCATTATCGGATCGCTAATTCGCCGTCTCGGAGGAGTCTCTATTGAACGCTCAAAGCATCATGGCGTGGTGGAACAAGTGATCGCAAAAGCCAATGCAGCAGATGATTTTTTACTTGTGATCGCACCAAAAGGCACGCGTGCACAGCGGAAATACTGGAAATCTGGCTTTTATCATATCGCTAAAGGAGCAAATATACCGGTGGTCTACGGATTTATCGATACCTCCACCAAACAGTACGGATGGGAAGATCAAGCGCACACACTCACTGGAAATATGCGTACAGACATGGACGATATCCGCGCTTTTTATGCAGGAAAACTCGGAATCCACCCAGAGCTCACGAGCGAGCCTCGCTTACAGGGCGAGGAGGAATAACCCGTGATTCACTACGGGAAATTCGATAGTTTTGAGGAGCTTCGAGCTGCAGCTGAAAAAGAACTACGCTGCCATATTGGCAGAATCAAAAAACGCAGTGCCGCCTCGAAACGCTACCGAATTGAACATTGTTTACGCGTCGCCACAATCGGGCGCACTGTGGCACTCGCTTCTGGGCTTGATCCCGAGCTTCTGGAAATCGCTTGCCTGCTTCATGATATTGGCAAATGGGACGCTCAAAAACCTGTGGATCACGGACGATCGGGCGCACTCTATGCTTATGCTTTCCTCATTAAAGCAGGAATTAAGAAATCTGAGGCGCGGGAGATAGCACAGGGAATTGCTATGCACACAGACGGGTTGTGTAATCCGCGCGCTGATAAACAAGGAACGAAGAAAAACGCTGAAGGGAAAGCGTATTTCATCTTCGATTCTGAGCCGAGCATTTTGGCACGATCCGTAGGCGACTGCGACAATATCGATCGCTTTTCTGCCTACCGAATTGCCGATACTCTCGAACATTTCACTTTTATGGAGCTATCCAACGTGAAGCAGATAGCCTGGATTAAACGATATCTCGCATCTTTGAAAGACTATCGACGGTACGTATGCGCAACTGACGAAGCACAGCGGCAGTGGATCGCTAACCTCGCTTTTCAAGAACAGTTTTTCCAGCATTTACTCAACGACGTACAGCGTGCAGATATAAAAGATGTAAAAGATTAAACTAGCGAAAAACTGCCAGTCAGGCGTACACAGATACCTATAGTCCACCGCCGAAATTAGCGAATCTAGCACGGTTTCCTTGAAACATCAGCTCGATCGAACCAACCGGCCCTGAGCGGTTTTTACCGATAATGATTTCTGACGGCGGAGCCTCGCTAGAATCTATGCCGTCGTCTTTACGGTGAATAAGCAAGATGACGTCTGCATCCTGCTCCAACGATCCAGATTCACGCAAATCTGCAACCTGCGGGCGCTTATCTGCGCGCGCTTCTGGGTTACGATTCAGCTGAGCAATAGCAATAATTGGAATGCCCAGCTCTTTTGCGAGCAACTTAATAGAGCGCGAAAAATCCGAGACTTCCTGCTGCCTAGATTCGACGCTGCGCCCGCCTGAGGTGAGCAGCTGCAAATAATCAATCACGATCATTTGAATCTTATTTTGCTGGCAAAGCCGGCGAGCCTTGGCACGAATTTCCGTCATCGTCAGGTTTGGTGAATCGTCAACAAAAAGAGGAGCATCACCGATACGCCCAGCAGTTTTAGCAATGCTCTGATAATCGTCGTGCCGCATCCCGCCTTTAGTGAGATTTCCTAGGAAAACTGTGGATTCTGCAGCAAGAATACGCATCGCGAGTTCGTTGCGATTCATTTCGAGCGAGAAGAATGCCACTGGAATTTTTTCTTTAATCGCTATATTGCGGCAAAAATCCATAGCAAGAGTAGATTTACCCATACCTGGGCGCGCAGCGACGATAATCATCTGCCCCGCCCTGAAGCCGCCGAGTTTTTCGTCTAGTTCAGCAAAACCTGTAGGTAAACCAGCCAAGCCATCTTCACGTGAGTTGTTTTTCGTGATTTGATCAAGCACTTCGCCGAGAAATTCGTTGATCTGCAGATAATCATGCTTAATATGTGATTCTGCGACTGCAAACATTTCTTCTTGAGCCACTTCAACGATACTATCGACGTCACCGCCATCAGTGCTATAACCAAGCTGTACAATTTTCGTTCCAGCGGCAACGAGTGCGCGGAGTTTAGCTTGGTCGCGCACAATTTTTGCATAATATTCAGCATTGGCAGCAGTAGGAACAGAAGCAACCAGCGTATGCAGATACTCTTTGCCACCGATTTGTTCCAGCTGCCCTCCGCGCTCCAATTCTGAAGCAATCGTCACCGCATCTGCTGGATTTCCGTGCGTAAAAAAATCAATAATCGTGCGGAAAATAATGGCATGCTGAGGACGATAGAAATCTTGCTCATGCAAAACTTCAACCACATCTGCAATGGCATCTTTGCTGATGAGCATACTGCCAAGCACCGAAATTTCCGCGTCGATATTTTGAGGCGGAATACGGTCGAACGTGGGTTGTATCGCGGTTTGAGCCATGTGTAAATCCTCATAACATCGAACTAAAGTGGCGTACTTTTCTGGAAGTGACGCCTTTCCAGTATGCCTCACTGAGAGCAGGTATGCGAAATATCGTATCGTCACATAATGCAGCTCCTGTGGATTCTTTAAGAAATTTAGTGGAAAAACTCCGAAAGCTAAGTGGATAACATGAGGATAAAGAAGCATTTTATCCACAGATTTATATTCATACATCCACAACTGTGGATTAAATAAAAGAAGTGGCTTTAATTCAACCACAATTTATCCACAGATGTGGATTTAGTGGAAAATATACAGAGGGCGCAACACACCTAAAAAATTACACTTCTTCAAGGTGTGCGAAATAACTTTAAGAAATGCCGACAAACCTGACGCATTCTGATCACACAGGCGCTGAACATTATCTAAGGCTGCGTACACCCGTACTATCGAGAGTCAAAATAGAATTCAGCCAGCTGCGTGCGAGGTTCTCTATCGTCAATATCATCAATAAAGGTGACGGTGCGTTGCAGCTGAGTGAGTAAAAATTTGAACGCGCTACAGCGATACACTTGATGGCGCCGCTTAGAATCAACGATTCCAACAAGTTATCGAGCAGGGCATATGCAGACGATAAATACATTTATACAGAAGGCGTGCATCAGGATCGGATGAGAGCAGCTTATCCAGCGCTAACTTTTCTGAAGAAAGCAGAACTAACCTATAAGAACTAACCTATGATGAAAGATACGCCGCAGCGAAGCGCAGAAGATCCTCACGCTTAACATTTACCCTACTCATCTTAACCTGATCCTCAACTAAGCCGTCATAAACTTCGTAGCGATACTCCTGAACGACGTTTGCACGCACCTGATCGAAAGATGCCTGCGTATCACCATCAATCACCCAATCACGGCTTTCATAGAATTCCTGCAATTGCGATTCAGTAGGCACAAGTTTCGGTGAACATTCCTTGGCGATATATGCGTCTTTGAGGTTGCGCATCTCAGCATCAACAAACGTACCAATCGAATAATTCTGATTTCCATAAATGACGCCACCGGAAGAGACATTCTCATCACGCTGCAGGTTTTCAGCTCCCATACATTCTATGAGCGAATCCCATGAGGGTGAATCAATGAGCGAACAACTCGATGCGAGTGCATATACTGCATAGCGCTGCTCAAGCCATTCTATTGCCAGCTCAACAGCCCGAGCACTTGGAGATTCTTGAGACGTCGATATCCAGTAATCACTTCCGATAGATGATCCAAACTCGGCAGTTTCTGAGATTACCTCATTTCTCACGGTATCTAATGCATACGCAAACTCGGCTTCAGAAACATGGTAATCATCAATGTCGAGATACCATTCGCCCTTAGTTCCTCCAAAGCGATTCACCAGCAGCCACGTGAGCACAATAGCTACAACCAGTGCCGGCACTCCAACTAAAGCGAGGAATTTCCATACGCTTCTCATTCGAGCCTGCCGCTGCCGTAATCTCTTCGACTCTTTACTCATTGGCGGTGCACACATCCTTGCTATAGACCATCGAAAGACGATGACGCCTGATTGTAGGAACCATCTGGTGTCTCTTTAGAGAAGGGTGCGGAAGCTAGTGAGCTTCCGCACCCTCCCCATCTAATTTATTTCTCGCTCTACGAGTTATGGCGAGCCACGCGCAGTTTTCTTCCTCGCACCATAATGGCTCCTGCAATCATGAACATCAAACCAAGTCCACTCACGAGCGCAAGATCAGAAGTTCCCGTCTTGGCAATTGTTCCACTAGACGCCGCATCAGACGTGACGGGATCCTTCGCCTTCCTCTGATCCTGATCGTTACCCTCAGGATTAAGCTCGCTTCCAGGAGTTACCTCTCCCGACCCCGAGTCTGGATTCGGATTCGGCTTTACCTCAGGATCGGGATCTGATCCTGGATTCGGCTTGGCATCAGGAACATTCGTCACCTTCAACGTGTACGTGACGGTACCAATGCTGTTATCCGGATACGTCACTGTCACCGTGATCTCGTAGTCGGCATCAACATCAACCTCCGGTAAAGTACCTGAAATCTCACCAGTCGTTTTATTCATGCTGAGACCATCCGGCAGACCCTCCGCCGTCAGTACGGTACCTTCCGGAAGAGTTTGCCCCTCAGACAATACCACTCCGGCAAATGAAACCTCGGTCTTTTCCGGTTTCGTCAGATCTGTGGCAGCCGGAAGACCAAGAACGATCTTCTCAGCATCGGTTTGATCAGGTTGCGGTTCCTCACACTGTAAGGATTCCCATGTGGGCGCTGTCCACTTCCACTTCGTAGTAGCATCTTCAGAGAAAGCGTATCCCTCAAGAGCCTTGGCTTCCACCACCACAGTCTCGCCATATCCGTACTTGATCACGCCCGGATCTACTCGAACTCCATTGAGGTAGAACTCCACGCCTTCCGTTGCGGTGATCTTCACGAACGGCTTTACTGTGCAGGAAGCGGGATCTTCTGCATCTGCTGTCACATTCGACGTTGGAACTTCAGTGATATTCACAAGCACCGGTTTTATCTCACCAACAGTGAAAGTCACCTCGGCGTCATTCGCTGATCCATTGCGGTAGGTGACCGTAACCGGGAAGGTTAGCGTTGAGTTTGCCTGCTGCGAAGTAGGAACAAAGGAAACTACCCCCGCTGCAGAATCGATATAGACCTCACCCGGTTGAAGATTATCGGCAGAGTCTGCCAACGTCACGCCTTCTGGAAGATCGCCGAACGCAAAGGTTGTACCTTGCGGAACGTCAATCTCTTCGCCGTCAGCGTTCTTCACAACCGGTGTAGCAGTTGCTAACTGCTGGGGTTTAGCAGATGCCGCAGCGTATTCAGCTTGTGCTTTAACCGGCAATTCCTTATCCAGATAAGTAATCACTGGCGAAATCCACAGCGAAGGCTTCGTTGGCTTTCCAACGCTATGCACAACAACTCGCAAGAAGTCACCCTTTTCGAGATAGATCGGATTATCTTCGAGGTAATTCTTCCAGTCTTGCGCAACGGTGTTCGAATCCTTTAGCTCAACTTTCTGCAGCAATTCACCGTTCTTGTATAGCGATAGCTCAACAGTTCCACCACTATTTGAGCTCTGGCGCAGCTGCGGCTCGTTTTCCTTAACTTGGAAAGAAACCCATCCAGTCTTCGGAGCACGGAACGCCATAGCTGTGGAATCTTGTGCGTTATCCGGCGAATCGGAGAGCAAACCGTGTAGGTTACTGCGCTTACCTACCGGCGGCAGATTCTGCGATCCTGTTACGCCTGGGCCGTAGTAGGTATCAACCTGCCAGTTCGGCCATTGCGAATCGTACTTGTCGATATTCGTCCACTCTGCATCCGAATTTTCCTGATGCTGACCGAACCAGATGTTACCCTGCTGTGCGTTCACGTAGTTCTCGACCCATGAGTACTCATTTGTGATCTCCAGTGGAATCTCAATGTACTTTCCAGAATCGTCGGTAGCTCGCACCTTCATACCCGCAGTGAGATACTTACTACCATCAACCGCGTTGCCGCTCGCATCAACCACGCTTAACGTTAGTTTCGGAGTAAATGCGACGTTTTCCAGCACCTCAGAAACCGTTGTTGGGTTCTTTTCCGTCTGTGGCACATGAATCGTCTGCACTCCATCACTATCTCGTGTTACAAGGTAGATAGTGGAGCTGAGTTCTCCAACCTTAGCGTGCTGAACTGCGCCAATATCGGTTGCACCTACCAGTGGATCACCGAAGAAGTCGGCCTCTGGAGTAAATCCGTTCTCGTCCGTGATCGTCTTTCCGGTGTCGGTTGCCGGCGAATTGTCTGCCAAACGGTATCCGGCAAACACGTCGCTTTGCGAAGCTGGAGCTTCGTTGGCGTTATTAGTTACCAGAGTGTCGTTAGCCGATACGACGTCGGACGGCAAACGGTAGGTGAGGAAATCAGCGCGCGCTTCCGACGGAGCCAGCTGCATCTGTTCACCTGCAAACACCTGCGTTCCAGCAGTAACCTTTATTGCGCTGCTATCGGAAGCCGGGGTATTGGCGTAGTTGTAGTACAAATTGTTCCGGTACGTCTTAGTAAATCCGCCACCATCGGAACGGTTCCAGTCTTCGTTACGCGGAGTATCTCCCGTGTAGTAGAAGATGTTATTTTCAATCGTGGCTCTGCCGTTCGGAGTGTGAATCGTCTTCAAAATAGGCACATCTTTAGCAACATAGAATGTGTTGTTGTAGATATGGCCGTTCGGGTTACGATCTACCGGATCAAGCAAGCCGCCAATATCGTTTTGCGAGATGTTGTAGCGGAATGTTGAGTTGATCGCCTGAACTCCACAAATCATGTACGTACCGCCGGTGTTGCCAGCAGAGTAGTTGTATTGATAGAGGGTTCCGTCACTCCAATCCGAATCCCACGGCATAGCATCGCCGTTACCGTGAGCTCCGTTAAGAGTGTTGAATGCTTCGTTGTATTGGAATACCGCGTCTTTCGTCTTCCACGGCCAGATTCCTGCGGCAACTCGACCAAAAGTACCCGGATAATCTTCAGTATTGATGTACTTCGAAGCATCAACCGAGACGTTATATTCCACGAGCGGACGCAGTGCATAGAAAACAGTGATAGCATCACCACCAGCACGCTTCACGTAGTTTCCACGAACTACCACGTTCGTCTGACCATACCTAGCAACTGTCTCGTCCGACAACTGCGCAGTGTGAAATTCCCCTGTGTATCCGGTATAGCCCACGCCGATACCCCAGCGCGAGACGTCCTCGACTCTGTTATCGATAACCTGAACATCATCAAACCGTGCAATTCCAGTGACACTCTCGTCCTTCGGCTTATGTGCAATCACGTAGATACCTCCGTTGGCCATGTGCTTGTTGTAGACGTTGCCGTCCACATCATGCACATAGAGCTTCTTGAGGACCACGTGATTAACAGTTCCGATATTCTCAGCAATCACCGCAACACCAGTACGATCCATTGCATTCTGGTTCTTGAGGATCGGCTCCTGATCATCTTGCCGCTTATTCGTAATCTCAAGCTCGGAGACTTCGATATACTCGACATCCTTGAGCAGTATAGAGGTAGATACATTACCCTTCTGCTTGTGGCTCGGATTATCTAGCTTCGTGTTGTAGTCCTCGTACCACACACCCTCGCCATTCGTATTAATAATTGGCAACGGGTCACTGGCTTCACCGTAAGCGCTAATGATAATTGGCGCGTCTGCGCTTCCAGAGCCTTTGAGATGCATGTACTGATCGTTAAACACATCTCCACGCTTCAGATACACTGCGTCACCCGGCAGCAGATCAAGCTTATTGACTGGAGCGAGAGTCTGGAAAGGGCGCTCCGGGCTGAGACCATCATTGGAATCACTACCGTCGGCAGCTACATACCAAGTACGACCGCCAGTCGGCGTCACTCGAACATTGATCTTAGCAGTAGCCTTACGCTCATATTTAGTTCCGTCCGACTCTTCGCTCATCGTGACGCTAACTGTGTAATCAGTGATCTTGTTTAGTTTTTCCGTAGGGGTACCTTCGATGACGCCTGTCTGAGCGTTGTAGCTCAACCCTTCCGGGAGCCCCTCAACACTTACCGTATCAGCAAGCAACGGATCGTTATGTGTAAACAGATCCGCAACCTTGATGGGATTAATAGCTACGTCGCTCGATGCTTCCACCTGCTGGGTATCAACTGGGCTTACCTCAGAACACAGCTGACCTTCACCCGCAACCCACGAAAGGTTAAAGCTCTGGTAGCCAATATCCTGCCAACCGCCACCGTTTGGCTCCATCAAAAGACCAATGTTGCCATCGGACTGCACCGCCATCGTAGTATAGCCAGTGCCGGCACCGCGGAACTGCTTGCGCACGCCCCACGTCTTCCCATCGTCACACGAAAGCGAAATAGTGCCATTGGTTCGACTCTTTGCATGTGCTGTATTTGAGAAGAGCACAACCTGTGAGCGCAGCGTTCCCGCATTAGCATTCGGAAAAGCGCGAATCAGCTGAGCATTGTTGCCCGGATCGATAAGCGTTTCGTCTACGCGGTAGTCGCTCCACGTCTGTCCGCCGTCTTTGGAAAGTCCTACAAGCCGGTAACCCTTGCCATTCCATGTTGCTGTACGAGAGTTAAGCATGAGGCTACCATCGGAAAGTTCCACAACCTTATTTTCATCAAAACGCATTCGTTTCGAGTTATCCCTACCCAATGCGTATGGATCGGTCGGGGTTCCGGCGTTCCACGTCTGCCCATGATCATCGGAGTACATCGTGAAAGCTACGACGTCATCAACATTGTTATCTCCCTTGCCGTTGCCGTTCGTATCTGTAATACACGCAACTTGCTGCAGCAAACGCCCCTTGTGTGGCTCCTGCTGTTTCTGAGTGCCGGCACCAGAGGTAGCAAAACACCCCACGAACTTGTGTTGAGCTGCAATACCGTTGAGTACTTGGTTGGTGACGACGCGCTGTTCCCACGTGTAGCCATTGTCGCGCGAAATAGACAGACCCAAATTCATGGCGTTCTTGTCGGTTTCGTCTATTTTCCCTTCTTTATACACATAAGAAGTAGGCTGACCGGTGAAAAGCCCTGCATCTTGGCTGTAGACGTGGAAATTAAAGATCGTGCCGGTGGTGTGATCGACCACGTAGGAGGGATCGGAGTAGCCGTGGCTGCCAATCTTTCCCGCTGCAATAGTTGTAGCAGATTGCCACGTCTTGCCGCCGTCCGTGGAGCGCTTTTGCATAATCGAATTCTCGTTTGGAGAATCTCCGCCCGCACGTTTGACCTTCTTGCCGATCTCACCTGCACGTGGGCGGGCATCGTAGGCGGCAAGAATATCGCCATTCTGAGTAACTGCGATAGCCGGGATTCGCATGTTGTTATCCGAATCAGTCTTTGCAATCATCGTCAGATCACTCAAAACTGAGGCACCTGCCGGATTGGCGTCGTATGCAGTGAAAGCATCCGCCTTAGCGAAAGTACCTTTGACGGGAATCTCAGCAGAAGCAGTGACGCGATCTAGTTCTGCACCATCAGGATTATTTGCAGTGAGAATAGCAATCGGCGTGGCCTTACCTTGTGCCAGGCTCTCGTTCGTGAGAGCGTAGCGCACTGTGCAGGTCAGCTCCGCATTTGGTGCCAGATTCGCGACAGTGCACGATTCGTCGAACGTCACGTTTCCACCTGCTAACTCAGGCTTAACGGCAACATTCACATCGCCGGAATTCTTCACAATGAGCGTGAATACTAACTCGTCGCCTGCGCTGTAGATTTCTTTCTCAGAGTCTTCGCTTTGTGTAAAGGAGACCAACGCCAAGTTCTCTCCGATCTTGATCGGTTCACCCACGGTTGGCGCTAGTATCTCAGCGGCGCCTTTGTACTGCGCTACTGGATACATTTTCCATGCGATCGATGGCGTGAAGTAACCCGCTGTGAAATCGCTATCGTCCACTTTGTGCGTAATTTCGATGGAGTTACAGTTCGCAGTGACGCCGTTGTTGAACTCGCCCCATCTACACTTATCAGTGCCGGAAAGGTTCGTTGAATCAATTTCGAAGGAGCGCTTAATCCCCGTGTCGTTGGTTAGTTCAACTGAGAATCGCATAACTTCTCCAACATTCCAACCGGCATCGCTCGCCTTAGGGTTAAGGAGTTTAATCTTTGAAGTAGCAGGAATCGCCGTGCCGCCAGCCAGCATTGGAGCTGACTCATAGCTCGCGGCGTTGTACATGTTGTACACAAGGCTAGGAGTAAATCCGCCAGCAGCTACATCTGCCTGCGTAATCGTATGGGCGAGTTTGCCCTTGCATGGCATTGCTTTCTTTGGCTCAGCACCCGTCCAACGGTAGCCCTCCGCAGTAGCAGTATTTGATGCGTCCCAGTCAAAGTTGGTGGAGCGAATTTTAAAGCCACGCTTCTTTGTTGTTTTATTCGTGAGCGTGAGGTTATACTTGACTACTTCACCTACCGCCCATGTCTCACCTGCTGGAGAAGTGGTAGGAGTAAGAACGAGCTTAACGTTCGCGTTCTCTACGGTGATCGTGCTTGCCAATGGTGCAGCAGCGGCATAGGGGGGGGTGACTAACAATCCGCTCAGCATAAGAGCGGTCACATATAACGCAGACAGTAATCGCGCGAAACACTTCGTTGTATTCACACGATGATTGTGTTGCATTCACTTTCAAATTAAGTGAGCCATAAGTCCTGCTTGTCAGACATTTAGCATATCACCGCTGGTAAATCGCAATCATTCATAGCGATTTCTTGGCACTCTCTCAGCATTTTAATATGTATATAGGATCAGCCAAGCTAAGAGAATCCGTAACAGTTAATAAATTTTGCCTTGATTGATTTCCTCATAGGAATGTTCAGGGTGGGAAGAAAACGCGAAAGCAGGGCAGAAAAAGCTAAGAAAGTAGTAGCAAGAAAAGAAGGAAAACCTAAATCACTTCATATATAACATCTGCTTCACAAAACAGCGAGGGAGTAGATATGAGAATCCACTCCCTCGCCGTTTAAGGAAAGTCGTTACCTATAAGCACTGAGACAATCTGAACTACTCAGCTCAGTGCCAATTCCAGCTCGTGCCTATTTCAGCAAGCCTCAGCCTTTACCTTAATTGATGCCGTGATGTCGTCATGCAGCTTCACCACACCGGTGTAGATGCCCACAGACTTCACAAGCGAATCCATATTGATTGCGCGGCGGTCGATTGCTTTGCCAGCCAACTCGGATGCCGCAGCAGCAATATCTGCTGCCGTCACAGCACCGAAGAAACGACCATTCTCTCCAGCCTTCTTCGATACAACAATCGTTGCAGCCTCAAGAACTTCACGCAGTTCACGTGCAGCTTCAATATCTTCAGTTGCGCGCTTACGGCGAGCAGCAGCCATCTGATCGATCTGCTTCTGCGCACCCTTGGTCCATGCAGTCGCATAGCCACGCGGAATCAGGAAGTTACGACCATAGCCGTCCTTCACCGTCACGACCTCTCCAGCAGCACCGAGGCCTTTTACTTCGTGAGTAAGAATAATCTTCATCTGCTATTCCCTCCTCAGTGCCGTGAGCTAGTATATGGCAAAAGTGCCATTTCGCGTGCGTTCTTCACTGCACGTGCGATCTGGCGCTGTTCCTGTACGCCTACACCCGTCACACGGCGAGAACGAATCTTGCCGCGATCAGAAATGAAACGGCGCAGAGTTGCCGTATCTTTATAGTCGATATGTCCAACTTTGATCGCCTTTACGGGCGCGATCTTCTTCCTCGGCTTACGCATTGGTTGCTTAGCCATCTCGTCCTCTTTTCATTCACAAGCGCTGATTTTCTAGACTCAACGCTCAAACGTTTGTTTCAGCTTGTGCTAAGCGCCAATTAGTACGGCGGATTATCGTCAAACGCAGAACCGCCACGCGGAGCCTGCGCCCACATATCGTTAGCAGATCCGCCAGCTGGAGCATTGTAGCTAGCCTGCCCAACTCCCTGCATGCCGTTGCCGCCACGAGAACCAGAGCTACTTGTGCGCTCTACTTTCGCCGTCGCGTAACGCAGAGAAGGCCCAACCTCATCTACCTGCATCTCAATCGACGTACCTTGACTCCCGTCGTTACGCTGATAGCTGCGGACCTGAAGACGACCCGTCACCACTACCCGCATACCTTTCGTGAGCGATTCCGTCACATTTTCCGCGTAATCGCGCCACACGCTGCAACGAATAAACATGGCTTCGCCATCTTCCCATTCGCCCGTAGAACGATTTTGAGTACGTGGAGTAGACGCAACAGTAAAGGAAGCAACTGGAACACCAGAGCCAACATAACGAAGATCTGGATCTGCAGTAAGATTACCCACCACGGTAATAATTGGTTCGCCTGCCATTGCTAATCCTCAACTCTCACTTCTCAGAAGCTGCTGCTTCATAGCGGAGAAGCTTGGTGCGCAGCACGGCTTCATTCAAGTTGAGCAAACGATCAAGTTCTTGAGCAGTCTCTGGCGTCGCATTCATATAGACGACGACGTAAATGCCTTCAGACTTCTTGTTGATTGGGTAGGCAAGCACTCGGCGACCCATCACGTCTGTCTTAACAATCGTTCCGCCTTCGTTGGGAACAACTGCCAATAACTTTTCGAGCATAGGCTGCAGATTGCGCTCATCAACCTCCGAATCGAGGATGATCATCATCTCGTAATCACGCATGTTTATACCCACCTCCTTTGGTCTCAACGGTCACGGTCTTTCCGCAACAGGAGGGTCATGCATATATGCACTGCACAACGGAAGCTGTGCCGCGCATACAAAATCTCATTTTAGCGCATAAAATAGGTAAAACCTATGTGAGGTTAGTCAAATAACTCAGCGAAACGAACGAAACGAACTAGCTACATTGCCGAATCAGAATAAATCTGGCCATGCACCAGTTCCATCTCTCCCTCCCTCACATTATCGCTGTTGAGCAAGAATATCGGTGACGTCTGGAAGCGGCTCTGCCTCCATCTGGGCACTTGCCGCCGCCATAAACGAACTCCACACCTTCAACGGCATACCGCTGCCCGTCACTGGATCTTCATCGCCAAATGCAGATAACTCTCGCACAGATCCATCGTCACCTAATTCAAACATATTGACGGACGTCACCAGTTGGGGAGTGTAGCCCACAAACCATGCTGCCATTCGATCTGTCGCACTGCTTGCCTGCCCCGCGCTAGGATGCTCTGAATCAAAAGCTGAGCCGTTGGTATACGCCATGCCTGGAAGATCAAGAGGAGCTTCTTCAGGCCCTGTAAACGTAGAATGCAACGCATACGTGGCTAGCTGGGCAGATTCTTTTTTCAAAATACGCTTACCTTGAAAATCTGCTTTATAGACCAAATCTCCCGATTCTCCACGAACAGTATTCACAACATGAGTAACAGGAAGTACGCCATCTGCTGCCAACGCCGAATATGCGCGAGCCATTTCCTCCCCCGTCACGTGCGCAGCGCCCAGCACATTTCCAGGGTCTTCATTGAGATGCGGAGCATCTGCAGATATCCCCATAGAAACTGCACGCTTCTTTGTGCTCTGCGGAGAAACCCTCCCGTTAAGGTGCACAAATGCCGAATTAACAGCAAACTTAGTCATCTGCTGCACATTAACAAGCCCGTAACTCTTCCCGTTCACATTGAAGTAAGAGTAACCAGAACCTTCCTCATCTACACGCACTCCGTTCCAGCCGTAAAATTCTTCATTCACTGATACGCCTTGTTCAAATGCCTCTGCCATAGTAAATGCACTAAACGTCATACCTGCAGCAGAGCGATCTTGAGTTGCCGCATTGGTAGAACGCGCGGCATAATCAGCCCCTCCGTAAACAGCCACAACTTCTCCAGTACTTGGATTTGCTGAAAATAGACCCACCTGCAAACCAGCCGGCTTATCTTCAGGAAGTGACGCTACCGCATCAACTGCCGCCTTTTGCTTCTCTTCGTCAATCGTCGTCACCACGGATAGACCTTCACGCTCAATAGTTGCAGCAGAAAGACCAGCTTTATTAGAAAGCTCGGAACGAACCATTGAAAGTATATGACCATTAACGCCTGAATATGCTGGATATGAGCGATCTCGCACCTGAGGAAACTCCATAGCTGCAGCTTCTTCCTGCGTTAGCATATCGGCCGACACAAGTTTTGAGAGAACCTTCGTAAATTGTTTCTGTGCTTGATCCTTATCAATAGCAGGATCCCACGCAGATGGAGAAGGCATAATGGCAACGAGAAGAGCCGATTGGGCAAGATCAAGATCTGCTGCGCTCACACCGAAATACGCTTTGGCTGCTTCTTCGATTCCATAAGCGTCACGCCCGAAATATGCGGCATTCAGATAAGCGGTAACGATATCGTCTTTACTAAGAGAGCGCTCGATTTTCAAAGGCAAAAACAGTGATTGCAGCTCCTGCCAAAAATTTTGTTCACTGCGCGCTGAAAGCATTGATCCGAAGCGATGCGAAAGAGAACTTTCCTGTGCGGTACTGCCTCCCCACCAGGCTTCCCACACTTCACTCGCAAGATCTTTCGGATTCATCGCAGGAGTTTCATAAAAATCTGGATCATTGGCGGCGAGCAGAATTTTCGGTGTTATCTCGCCTATAGCACTATGCTCAATTGGAGTTCGCACGGGATTAGTCAGCTCTCCAATTTTAGTAGTTCCATCAGCAAAATACGCCACACTAGGCACTGGAAGAGGAATTGACTCTAGGCTCGGCACAGGCGTCATCACGTAAGCAGCAGCTAAACCACCAAAACAAAGTGCAATCAAACCCCAGATACTGCGCCATATCACTGTGCCCACAGTGAGTTTGCGCTTATTTTTGCGGCGATGGTTTTTCTTCTTTGCACGCTCCTCGGCTTTATGTGGATCAGGAGCATACACAGCGGCAGCAGCATTATTCGCAGCAGCATACGAAGGCGAACTATATGCGCTAGAAGTGCGCGTATCAGCACTATGCGAAGCAGCAGTACTTGAAACAGAAACACTCTCAGAAGATGGAGTTTTCAATGCTTCATGATCTTGATGTAGATGACGTGCCATTACGTTCCGTATCCTTTAGCTCTGTATCTGCGCGCTGCCCACGCACTTCTTCTTTTTCTATTTTTCTTCTATTGCTACGTCTGAGTAAAACAGATTTTTTATAAAGATTTGATACTCTGCGCAAAATTGCACGGTTTCCTCGCGGTTTTGTTTGTGAAGCTACTGTCGCAGTATCGCTTTCTTCATCGCTGTTTTCCCATGTGTGAGGCAAAGATATTTTTGGTAAAACGTGCGAAGGAAAATGAAATTCCAGCTCTTGGGCATCATCGACATGATCGTCATCGTATCGCCCTGCATCATTTCGGCGCTTTGCCTCACTTTCAGAAACGAGGAACACGTCAATCCATTGCGTCCGAGGATCTGAATCAATGAGCAACGCCTTAAAGAAGAGAGTGAGCGGCACAGCTAGAAGAGATCCCAGCCATCCCACAACAGACGTCCAAAGAACGAGAGAAATAAACGTCACCGTTGGCGATAAGCCCACTACGTCACCCGTAAATTTTGGCTGAATAAAAGTCTGAATAAGCACGTTGATGACGCTGTAGAGCACCATCACCCAGATCATCGTCTGCCAACCAGAATCTGCAAGCCCCATAATCATTGGTGGAATCACACCGAGCACAAATCCGATATTAGGAATATAGTTTGTGATAAATGCCCACAGCCCCCAAGTGACAGCTAAGGGAACGCCCAAAAAATTTAAGGCAAACACATCAATAACAGCGACGATAAGACCAAAAATCGTGGCAATAAGCCAATAATTTCGCACACGCTTTTCAAATTCCAGGAGAGCATTAGCGATGTGGGAATGCCGTTTACGTAAAATAACGGATCGCGCTGTAAGAGTCGTAGTATCAACGATAATAAAAAGCAAAGCGATCACAACGATTGCTAGAAGCCCCCCTATGGAACGCAAAGAATCAACTAATCCCCATACCCATGCAATTACTGAATTAAAATTCAGCTGATTTATATATGCCGAAAGATTTTGGGTATGCATCCCTTTTGATTGCAAAAAATTCAGAGCAGTATCGAGCGCTTCTTCGAAATTTCCGCTGTAATTTACGAGTGCTTGAGGCACTGGCGTAAATGCCCACACCATAATCCAGACAAGCGCCCCAAACAAACCTGCAAGCACAAGGAAAGACACAGTAGCCGCAAGCCATCCAGGCACTCTATGCGCACGTAGCCAACGCGTAATCGGAAGCATCGTAAGCACCAACGTCAGCGCCAGAAAAAGAGGGGTAAAAACATCGGAAATCGAGTGCAAGCAAAACAGCGTAGCGCCAAACAGGGCGAAAATAATCATTATCTGCACCCCATGCGAGCTGCTAGAACGATTAGTTTCCATAGCCATATCCTTCAAAACTATACAAACAAATTCTCGCCACAAGATTTGCCAGCAGTAAAACTTCACAGCAAAACTCAGCGATTATCGTCATACTCATACTTACGTATGTGGTTCTATAGTATCTGTTTCGCCGCCTTTTTCGGCGTTCCACCATTGAATGAGCCTGCGCGCCGCCTCATCTTTTCCGAGAGGACCTTCTTCTATACGCAAATCAAGTAAAAACTTTCGCGCTTTGCCTACCGCTGGACCTGGAGAAATTCCGAGAATCTCCATAATTTCAGATCCATCAATATCAGGGCGGATAGCGTTAATTTCTTCTTGCTTTTTCAGCTCAATCACTCTCTGCTCAAGATCATCCATCGCTGCTTGAAGCCACCGAGCTTTACGCTTATTCTGGGTGGTGGAATCCGCTCGAGTGAGTCTATTCAAACGCTCATATAACGACCCAGAATCCGCAACGTAGCGCCGAACTGCAGAATCAGTCCACTCCTGCTCCCCGTATCCGTGAAAACGCAAATGCATGTGCACAAGACGAGAGACGTCTTTAATCGTCTGCTTATCGAATTTCAGCGCGCGCATTCGTTTCGCCGTGAGCTTTGCGCCCACAATATCGTGATTGTGAAAACTTACTGCACCATTCTTTTCAAAACGCCGCGTCGGGGCTTTGCCCACATCGTGCATAAGGGCTGCAAATCGAAGTGTGAAATCTGGGCGCGGCACGGCTCCATCAGCATCCGTCTCCAAGGCAACTGCTTGATCTACCACCGTCAATGTATGTTCGTATACGTCTTTATGCCGCCTGTGCTCATCCACCAAATTCTGTAGAGCATCGAGCTCTGGGAGCACGATTTTTGCAATTCCTGTGTAGACCAACAGCTCAATCCCTCGCCGAGGATATTCGCCTGTGATGAGCCGAGTAAGCTCTGCTTGAATACGCTCGGCAGACACAATAGAAAGGCGTGGAGCGAACTCTTCCATTGCCTTCAAAACATCCGCAGTGACGTCGAAGCCAAGCTGCGAGCTAAAACGTGCAGCTCGCATAATACGCAAAGGATCATCATCAAAAGATTGCGTAGCAGGGGCAGGAGTACGCAACACTCCCGATATAAGATCGTCACACCCACCGCAGGGATCAACAAGCTCCAAAGATGGCAAGCGCACTGCCATCGCATTGACTGTGAAATCTCGGCGAGTAAGATCGCCTTCCAGGCAATCGCCGTAAGAGACGTCAGGTTTCCTGGAATCTGGATCGTAATGCTCTGTGCGATACGTGGTTATTTCCACCACATATCCATCTTTAGCGCCACCGATTGTGCCAAACTTTTTGCCGATATCCCAGACGTTTCCACCCCACTCTTCCAGCAGGTGAATGGTCTGATCCGGGCGCGCGGAAGTGGTGAAATCAAAATCGTGAATAGGCCGCCCGAGAAATGCATCTCGAACTGGCCCTCCCACAAGTGCCAATTCTGATCCATTACGTGCGAAAATAGAACCTAGATCAAGTATGGCTTGCGGAAGTGAGCTCAGTGCCTTGTGGCCTTGAGCAAGCACGCGAGCACGCTGATTCACATCAGCGTCGGAATTTACCTGTGGAACAACTGAATGAGGATCGAAAAACGTCACCCTCTTAGGGTGTCATACTTTCGCACATTTAGGTATGTTGCATAGGAATGAAGTGTTGTGGTTGTGATGACAGAAGAGAACAGAGGGGTTCCCAAACCCCGCCCGCCGCGCGGTATACGCTATACCGCCTCCTCGCGCGAGCACATATCGCGCGAACCAAAACTCTACGAAACTCGGGTATACGAATCAAAACAAACTTATGAACTCAAGCATGATCGAGAGCTTCCTGTTGTAAACGAGACTTCAGCGGGCGGCGTCATCGTCAAGATCGTAAACGGCGAAGCATATATCGCTGTGATTGCGCGACGCAACCGAGCTGGACGCTTAGAATGGTGCCTCCCAAAAGGACATCTTGAAGGTGCAGAAACCGCTGCAGAAGCTGCGGTACGCGAAATTTCTGAAGAAACCGGGATCTACGGGCGAGCTCTACTTCACCTTTCCACAATCGACTACTGGTTTTCAGGCTATAAACACCGCATCCATAAAGTAGTACACCACTTTTTACTTGAAGCACTTTCTGGCACAATCACAGTGGAAAACGATCCTGATCATGAAGCGGAGAAAGCTGAGTGGGTGCCTATCACCTCTGTGGGAGCACGCCTCGCGTATCCGAATGAACGTAAAATCGTCAATATGGCAAACTCGATTTTGCGAGGCACATCGGCATGATTTGTAGCTATCAAGCTCACACATTGCGAGCAGCTCAGCATACTCGGCTGGCACTGCTCACTATCTTGTGCCTGATTGCTTGCCTATCGCTGAATATAATTCAGCCGCATACACCCGCCTATGCAGTGCCAAACGAAAACGAGAAGCCTGCGCTTTCTATAAAGATCACGCCATCATCTGCAGTAGTCGCTCCCAGCGAAACGTTGACTGTGCACGCATCTATTTCTAATAATTCTTCCGACACTTTCTCACTTACGTCTGCTGCGCTAAACATGAGCAGAACAACACTTAGCACGCATAGCGAACTTTATAGGTGGCTGAATTCTGAAACGGCTTCCCGCCCACTTGCCCATCCAGATGAGGATATCCCTGTGACGCTGCAGCCTTACAGCCATACAGTACTGACTTTTTCTGTGTCTGCTGAGGAACGAGCATGGAAAACTGGGCAATATTCGTGGGGTGCTCATGGTATTGAGGTAGAGATAAAAGCTTCTCAGACTGAGCAGGCCAATCGAGAAAATAATCAGGAAATATCTACGTTTACGCAGCGTTCCGTAGTTGTTGCTGCATCTTCCGAAGAAATCGATCGTTTCCCTGTTTCCGTTGCCACGATATGCACTGCCTCGCAGCGCGATCTAAAAAATATCACTAATCCTCTCGATACTCTCCTTAAGCAGCCGAAAACCCGCACAGACTCCCCTGACAATCCTCATAAAGAAAAATTCTTATCTACGCCGAAACCGCCCGAAAAATCTACGCCACAATCCCCTGAAACATCTTCCGAGCAATCTTCCGAGAAATCCTCTGCACAATCTTCCACAAAATCCTCTGCGAGCATTGCAACAGCTGCTTTTTCAACATGGGATCATGAAGGCATCAGTCTTCTGCTCGATCCCACTTCTGCCTCTATCGCCCTAAAACCTACCCAAGCATCCGTATACCCACTTCCTGCCTACAACGCAGACCTTTCTGCGCTTGCTCACAGCGGTGATTCTATGCTTATTAGCGCTATTAACGAGCAGACAGCACAGGCACTCAAAACTCACCCCCACGTAGATAGTGAAATTTTCACAGCATTCCCTAACGGAATTGACGCCGTCACCTTGAACTATATTGCCCAGCATTCTCTGAGCACGCCTATCGTTATGAGCTCTGGGCTTACATCTGATGAACGCTTCTATTTTCCAGATGCTTCAGGAACTATCACAGACGGCACAACCCGCCAATCAGCAATTGTGGCAAATAGACTTATGAGTATGGCGTTGCAAGGAACTCTTCCTTCTCCTAATTTTGAAAGTTCCCTTCCTCTTGCTACCGAGACTGCTTCAGCTGCCGCACTCGCAGTCTCAGCAATTCTTTACAATCAAGCGCCCTCTTTTAATCGCTCTCTCGTGGCTCTTATCTCTGCTACCTGCTCAGAAACCGAACTGCCGGCTGAGGCATCGGCTCTTCTTTCTGCACCTTGGCTCACGCCAACACCGCTTGCTCAGCTTCCAACACCTCATGAAAACGTTGTATGGAACACTCCCGAGAGCGTAGTATCAGCAGAAGAAATTCAGCCCTCTCAGATCGAATCTGTGCAAACTTTCGTCACAAAATCTTCCGCTCTTGCATCGGCACTTCCTGGCAATCCAGATTTTTCTGATACTAGCCGCATTGCTGCGCTACGCACATTAGACCAATCGTGGAATACTATCCCAGATGAACGAAGCGCCTTTATAGAATCGCTCGATATCGAAAAATTCCTGCATAAGCATATTCATCTTCAAGCTGCTTCCCACATGAATATTATTGCGGAAGAAACGAATATTCCTGTGAGAGCTAAGAGCGATTTAACCGTGCCGATCAATCTTCTGCCTGTCTTAAATATCACCGATGGCAGGCTCGTTTCTTCTATAAAAGATAGTGCAATCATTCACCCATCGGGATCCACGATTCTGACGATCCCTATTAAAGTTCGTGGTTCGGGCACAATGGTAGTCACAGCGAGTCTCTCACTTACGTCAGGAGAAAACGTCACCAACACTGTGGCACTCACGATGCGTCTGCATGCAAGCTGGGAAACAACCAGCACAGCAATTGCTGGCATAGTGATTTTCCTTATTCTTATCATTGGCATTTTACGCTCTATACGAGCAGGCAGGCGTTCACGCCCGATATCCAACGAAGAGTTCATCGAGGGGCTGCACTCTCGAATACGCCGCACAAACGTCACCTCAGATGACGAAGAAAAATAACAGCTCTATAAAGAAGGTTTTAAGGTTTCCTAGAGTCTTGATAAGGCAGATACACTTAAAGAAGTAATCACGCAAACGAAAGGTGTGCTGTGGAAGCAGAGTCGCCAACCTCCAGCCAGCGCATAGCTGATCGGTTTGATCTAACGGTGCGCTATACCGACTCATGGGATCAGTATGGTGTTGAAACATGGCGAGCTATCGATACTGTACTTGCCCGTGAACTTCGCGCAATCGTCATCCCTCACGATCATCCGCATCGCACTGCAGCTCTCGACGCTGCACGCCGCGCAGGTCTTTTTGAAGATGCCGGGGCGACGCGAATTCTCTTCGTTGAAGACGAGAAAGAAATTTCCGTTGTTTTGACTGAATTTCCTCTTGGCACGAGCCTTGCATCTTTTATTAAGACCGATAGTGAAAGCGATAGCAAGGGCGAACCGCTTCCAGAATCGATTCTCACAGCAATTTTTGGGCAGACAACCTCAGCGATCAATCATGCACGAAATCGAGGTTTACGCCATCTACAGCTGGCAGCTCAGCATATTTATATCTCCGATTCAGGAGAGGTGACGCTTGATGGCATCGCAACGCTGAACGCGCTTGCTGGCGTCAATACTGATAAGCTCAGTTCCGATCTTGATCGCGACGAAGCTCGCGGGCTTATTGTCTTTTTCGCTGCTCTGCTTCATGGAGAGGATTTCCCTGCTGATCCTTCTACCCATGATGATTACGTTCGCAGAGCATGCGATCTTCCTGATCTTTCTCAACGAGTGCGAGATGTGTTTCAGCAAGAGCGCGATGGCTATGGCGCTCAATCTCCTGCTGACCTTTTACGAATGCTTGTACCTTGGGGATCGGTCGATCCTCACAGCATTCCTGGTTTTTTTGATAACCGAAAGACCTGCGAAAACGATCTCACACACAATGCACACGATACGAGCAATATGTGTGATACACAAGACGCTCTCAGCATTGGCAGTACTGACGATTATGGCGACTTAGACGAACTCGACAGCGCTGACAGCGTCGATATGCATGACGCTCCCGCTCCTGCTCCTGCTCTTTCTCCCTCATGGCCATCAGTTTTTGAAACAGTTAGCACAGATGAAGTGTTTACTTCGTTTGGCTATTTTCACAACAATGCTCCTGCGCCCTATGCCCTTCTTCCTGATGAAGAAAATGACGATTCCGATTCAGATCCAGCTTCTGAATCCAGCTCTCTTTCACCTGCAGACATGGATGAAGATGAAGAGGAACAGGGTGAGCGCAATGCCATCACTCACGGCAATACTGCCGTGAGTTCGCAGGGCATCACGTCTCCTTCATCTTTTAAAGCTTCTGATACCGCCAAGGAATCTAAAGAAAAACATAAAGAAAACGAGAAAGGCGAGGATCCGCTGGAATTCACTTCAGAAACTCTTGTGAATCTTGGAGGAAAATCGTTCCCCGTTGCAAATGTGGTACTGATTCTTTTTGCTCTCATCGTCCTTATAGCCCTTATTGCTGGGATCGCAAAGCTTTTCGAGCCTCTTGATCCTGTGCAACTCAGACCATACGATGAGGCATCCGCCTATTATTCGTGGAGCACGCAAGCATCCACACCCACCGCGCACATATTGTGAAATATGCTCAAGCTTTTGTGCGTTGAGCTTTTGTAAGAGAACTATTGGAGGAAAATATGGGAAATACTCGCAACGTCATTATCGTCGGCTCTGGCCCTGCAGGCTGGACTGCAGCAATTTATACGGCTCGTGCTGGTCTTAAACCTCTAGTGATTGCTGGCGCTCTTGAGGCTGGAGGCGCTTTAATGACGACCACGGAAGTAGAAAACTTCCCTGGCTGGCCTGAAGGAATTATGGGGCCAGATCTCATGGCTAAAATGCAAGAACAAGCAGAAAAATTTGGTGCTGAGGTCGAATACTGCGATGCAACGGAACTTTCTCTTGAAGGCGATATAAAAACAGTGACAACTGATGAAGGCGAAACGTACGAAGCAAAAGCCGTGATTTTAGCTCTCGGCTCAGCATATAAGAAGCTTGGGCTTGATGGGGAGATTCTTTTAGCTGGCAAAGGCGTGAGCTATTGCGCTACCTGCGATGGTTTCTTCTTCAAAGATCGTGAAATCGCTGTTGTTGGCGGCGGAGACAGCGCCGTCACTGAAGCCCTCTTCCTTGCTCGTTTTGCCAGCACTGTGCATCTGATTCATCGCCGCGACGAATTGCGAGCATCAAAGGTGATGGCTGATCGCGTTGAGGCAGAGCCAAAAATCCGCGTCCACTGGAACTGTGCAGTTGATTCAGTCAATGGTACTGATGCGCTCGAATCTCTCACTTTGCGCGATACGCTTACTGGAGAACTCAGCGAATTGCCTGTACAAGGTATGTTTGTGGCTATCGGGCATAAACCTCGCACTGAGGTGCTGAATGGGCAAGTTGCTCTTGACGATGGAGGCTACGTGAAAGTGGCGTCTCCTTCAACTCTTACCAATCTTCCAGGTGTTTTTGCTTGTGGTGACGTGGTCGATCATCATTATCGCCAAGCAATCACTGCCGCTGGCTCTGGATGTGCCGCAGCGATCGATGCGCAAGACTACCTTGCACAAATGTGATTTTTGTCAGATGCTGAGTGTGGTGCGTTAGGAGCACAGTAGCGAGACGAGGCACACTGCGTTGCTCGTTTACCGCTCTTATCGTCACCACTACCAGCTTCCGAAAGGAGCGCTATGCCAAGCCAGTATCTACGTTCATCCAGTGACGGCACTCGCCTTGATCCGTGGTTTGACCACTATGCAGACCGAGCTCTGGGAATGCGGCAATCTGAAACGCGCTCGCTTTTTGCTGTGGCAAACCGCCCAGAAGTAGTCTCTCTGGCAGGTGGAATGCCGTTTATTCAAGGCTTACCTCTCGATTTCTTAGCGGAGATGAGCGCGAAACTTCTGCGTGAACGCGGAGCATACGTGCTGCAGTATGGAGGCGGGCAAGGCGAAGAAGAACTGCGTGAAATGATCGTTGAAGTGATGCATGCTGAGGGAATCAAGGCACACCCAGACGATATTACTGTGACGACTGGCTCCCAAGCAGCTCTCGATGTGATGACTCAAGTCTTTATCAATCCTGGTGACGTAATTGTGGCTGAGGCTCCATCCTACGTGGGTGCGCTCGGCGTCTTTCGAGCATACCAGGCAAACGTTGTTCACGTGCCGCTCGACGAAGATGGCTTAATTCCAGAAGCACTCGAAGCGACGCTCACCAAGCTGGAAAGCGAAGGAAAACCAGTAAAATTCCTTTATACTGTGCCGAATTTTCACAATCCTGCAGGGGTGTGCATGAGCATAGAGCGCCGTCCACATATCGTTGAAATATGTGACAGGCATCATGTGCTTATTCTTGAAGATAATCCGTATGGAATGCTTGGTTTTGAAGACCAAACAATGCCAGCATTGCAGACCTACAACCCCGATGGCGTCGTCTATCTTGGATCTTTCTCTAAGACGTTCGCCCCTGGCTACCGCGTAGGTTGGGCACTTGCCCCGCACGCCGTCACTCAACGTCTCACTCTTGCCAACGAAAATGCGGTGCTCTCACCCACAAAAGTTGGTCAAATCTCTATCGCTGAATATCTGCGAACCTACGATTGGATGAAGCAGATTAAAGAGTACCGTGCAATGTATCGCGAACGGCGAGATGCCATGCTCGATGCTCTCGGCACTCATCTTCCCCAATGCTCATGGAATGTTCCTACTGGCGGTTTTTACACGTGGGTACAACTTCCCGAAGGTCTTGACGCTAAAGCAATGCTCCCACGTGCCACAAAACATCTCGTAGCATACGTCAGCGGCACAGCGTTTTATGCCAACGACGAAGGCGGAGATCATATGCGTTTGAGCTTCTGCTATCCCACTCCTGAAAATATCCGTGAAGGTGTCCGCCGCCTTGCAGGAGTAATCGAACAAGAAGTTGAACTCGTGAATATGTTTGGCGTGACGTCTCGTCATCATGGAAACGGCATCGAAAATCCGATCACCGACCAGCTCTAAACACACTCCTAAATCTCCATCTAACGAAGGAATCACAATGAATCGCCCACTTACTGTTGCTATTCTCGCTGGTGGCCTCACCCATGAGCGCGAAGTTTCACTGCGTTCTGGAAGCCGCCTTGCAGGTGCATTACGCGATTGTGCGATACAAGTGAAAGTTCTTGACGTCGATGCCCAGATGCTGCAACGTTTATCGGCTCTTGAGCCTGATATTGTCTGGCCTCTTGTGCATGGATCAACTGGTGAAGACGGTTCTTTGCAAGATTTACTCGATTTGGCTGGTTATGCCTATGTGGGATCACAGGCGCAGGCGTGCCGTTTAGCTTCCGATAAATCGGTGTGCGCAAGTGTGTTGCTCCGCAGCGGATTAAAAGTTCCATCGTCAATGGCACTTCCTCAGCCTCTTTTCCGCGAAGTTGGTGTGCAGCCAATTTTAGATTTGATCGAGCAGCGCTACGGTTTTCCTCTTGTGGTCAAGCCTGCGCGAGGAGGCTCTTCTTTGGGCTTGACGATTGTCCATTCACGCGCAGAACTCCCCAGCGCAATGGTAGATTGTTTTGCTTATGATGACGTCGCACTCATTCAAGAGTTTATTTCTGGGCGTGAATTTGGTGTAGGCGTCGTTGATTTTGCAGATAAGGCTATTGCTATTCCTCCAGTAGAAGTGAACGTGAACGGTCCATATGACTATGACGCCCGATATAACCCTGGACGAGTTGAGTATTTCGTGCCTGCACATACGAACGATGCAGAACTTGCCGCGATCACCGATTTAGCTCTTGCTGTACATAAAGAGCTAGGGCTTCGGCACTATTCGCGCACAGATATTATTCTTGACGAGCAGGGCGTGCCGTGGTTTATTGATGTTAATACAACTCCAGGCATGGCAGAAACATCAATTTTCCCGCAGGCAGCTGCTGCGGCCGCAAAAGATCAAGGAATCTCAGTTGAAGAGTTTTATGTGAAAATCCTTCAAGCTGCTCTTAAAGAACGCTAATAGTGCGCATAGTGCAGATCGCATACACTCTCATTCAAAGAGAAATGATACTAACGTATGCTTCTAGATACTTTGCCGCTGCTGCCAGATTACTGCTGATTTATGGCTACTCCAGTATCGCCCATTTCGCCGAGAATACGGTTCAGATCGTCAATTTCTGCAAATTCGATTGTGATTCTTCCTTTATGAGTACCCATCTGCACTTTCACGCGCGTATCGAAACGATCCCCCAAGCGAACAGCTAACTCGTTAAGCTCGGCAACATAGCGCTGGGTGCGTGAAGCCCTCGATTTTGGCTCAGCAGACTTTCCCCCGACAGCCACAATTTCTTCTATAGCTCGTACGGAAAGACCTTCAGCAACGATACGCTGAGCTAACTGTTCCATTGCCGCTGGGTCTGCCAAGCTTAGAAGTGCGCGAGCATGCCCTGCTGAAATAACTCCAGCCGCTACTCGCCTTTGCACGAGAGGTGGAAGTTTTAGTAAGCGAAGAGTGTTGGTGATTTGGGGGCGAGAACGTGCAATCTTTTTAGATAACTCTTCATGAGTGATCTTAAAATCGTCGAGGAGCTGCTGATATGCCGCCGCTTCTTCGAGCGGATTAAGCTGTGCGCGATGCAGATTTTCCAACAAAGCATCGCGCAAAAGATCGGTATCTTCTGTATGCCGCACAACTGCTGGAATTGTAGACAAACCAGCTCGCTGAGTTGCTCGCCACCTACGCTCCCCCATAATCAATTCATATCGAGCATCAGGCTGATCAGGAATCGGCATGCGAAGAGGGCGCACGACGATTGGCTGCAGCACCCCGACTTCTGCAATAGAATCGGCAAGTTCCTGCAAATCGTCTTCATCAAACACTTGGCGCGGCTGCTTCGTATTTGGAATAATTGCCGATACGCTCAGCTCTCCAAATGTTGCCCCGGGTACTGGCACAAGGTCAGTATCGCTTTCTGGGCGGATTTCGTCGGCTGTGTTTCTTGCTGAAGTTGTACGTGCCGATATCCCTTTCCTTTTTTGCGAAGTAGTGGATTTTTTCTTTGATTCTGCAAAAACAGTGCTGCTGGAGGGGGTGCTGGTACTGCTGCTGATTTGTGCGGAGCCTGTGTGTGTTTTGCTTTCCTGCTCTTCCTTTATGTAAAAAGAGTTTTTTGTGAGACTATCAGCGCTTGAAGATGAAAAGAAAACATCAATTGGTCTATGCTGCTTTTCTTCTTGACTCTCTGGAATAAGAGCTCCAATCCCGCGCCCTAAACCACGCCTTTTTTCAGCCATCGCACACTCCATCTCTCTGTATATCCTGGATAATAATCTAACAACTTCGCCTTCTGTATGCCAATGTTCTATGGATTGTTTTACGCAGGTCAATGTTTCACGTGAAACATCAGGTTAATTGTGCAAATAAATAGCATCTTTCTTTCGGTGAATTTTTAGAGAATGTCTAAAAGTTGGTTTGAGTGTGTATATAGGAGCTTCTTTATTCCCTCACCTCATCAAGCATTATTGTTTCACGTGAAACATATATAAATATATGAGTGGTAATACTTCTCTTCTATATAAATTTCTTCCGTGCGTATTTTCTTCTCTGCTAAAACCCGTTTGAGGCAAGCGAAAAACCTATGCTTTCACTATCATAATGCGAAGAATAATTCGCGGCTGTACGATCTGTGCGGTACTGTACGATACTGCGCAAATTTTCGACTACTTCAGTGACGATTCGCGAAATAGCTACTATGCACGAGATTCAGTGCTCAGGATTGTTTCACGTGAAACACTGTGGCATTAACTTTTTAGCGCTATCTCTTTGGCGGCGCTCATATATGCTGCAGAGCCAGAAGACTTTGGGTCATACTGAATCACAGTTTGTCCAAAACTTGGCGCCTCTGAAATGCGAACATTTCGAGGGATTCTTGCTTCCAATAATTCGTTGGGGAAATACTGTTCAACATCTACAGCAACGTCATTTGCTAAATTTGTGCGTTTATCAAACATCGTCAATAAAATCGTTGAAATACGAAGATCTGGGTTAAATACTTGCCGCACAGAAGTAATCGTCTTCATGAGCTGGGTAAGACCTTCAAGGGCATAATACTCAGCCTGAATCGGAATCATCACTTCATTTGCTGCTACTAAAGCATTTAACGTTAGCATTCCAAGCGAAGGAGGAGAATCAATAAAGATGTAATCGATATCAAATTCAGCGAACGCTGGGTCCTTGAAAAAATCTTTAATTGCTTTCCGTAGACGATATTCCCTACGTTCACTCGTCACAAGCTCTACTTCAGCCAGGGCTAAATCGATAGTAGAGGGCACAATCCACAAATTTTCTATTTCTGGCACAGGGTAAATGAGCTTAGTCAGTGGCATTTTGGCTTTTAATGCGTGGTAGACAGAAGGAGAACCGCTACTCGGACGAACCCCGAGAGCTGTGGATGCATTAGCTTGAGGATCGGCGTCAATCACTAAAACGTTTAAGCCGCCTTTAGCTAAAGCTGCAGCTATATTGACGGTTGTGGTAGTTTTTCCAACTCCACCTTTTTGATTAGACACAGAAAAAATACGAGTATGGGCAGGCTTAGGCAATTTCTCTTCCATAAAAGCATGAACAGTTGCCCGAGCCTTCATCATTTCATCAAACATCAACGAGCTATCGTC
Source organism: uncultured Actinomycetaceae bacterium (assembly GCA_902464405.1). Lineage (GTDB taxonomy): Bacteria > Actinomycetota > Actinomycetes > Actinomycetales > Actinomycetaceae > Arcanobacterium_A. Next base: position 149,459 of record CABQJD010000001.1, read on the forward strand.
ATAATCAGAAGAGGATAGGTTCTCAGGGATAGGTGACGATGCTTTCGCTGCACCAAATTCCGCTTCAAAACGATCTTCAAGTTTACTCACGCTACCTCCTCATATCGCTTTTTATTCTATGCAGATTTCATAGTGATTACATGCTCTTATACTGCGTACGCCTTCACCACTCGCGTCGCTTCGTCCGTTCCCCATACGCTGCGTTCGTGAATCGTCACCGAATTGATCGAGAATTTGCGTATCATCTTACGGGCTTCATCTATCTCAATTTCTGCACGTGCACCTTTAAGTGCAACTAAAGCACCAGCGGGTTTAAGTAAAGGAAATGCCCAAGGAATAAGCTTTTTAAGCGGGGCGACAGCTCTTGCAGTCACCACGTCGAAATGCGCTTGCCCTGCCAACTCCTCTGCACGCATATTAAATACCTGAACATGAGGAAGATCTAGTTTTTTCACCACTTCTTCGAGCCACTGCACACGCCGATCCATTGTTTCAATAAGGCAGATAGAAAGATCAGAGCGCACAATTGCAAGAATGATACCTGGAAAACCAGCACCAGAACCAATATCGGCAACTGATGCAGACGCTGGGATATCAGGTTCGATTGCTAATGAATTAAGGAGGTGACGACTCCATAAACGCTCTAATTCGCGAGGGCCAAGCAAACCACGCATATCCCCCTCATCTTCCAGCATGGTAGCAAAACTACACAGCTTAGCCCATGCTGGCTCACCAAAATGCGAAGCTCCACCAGAGGGCGGAGCTTCAACACTAGGTTGATTATGAGTGAGATCAGCACTCATTGTGCGCTTTCAACGCTCTGTGCGCTTTCGGCACTATGTGAACTACCCATGCTCATCGCACTTGCAGAACTCATCGATGGCATAGATTCTTCGATGGCATCGTCAGCGCTTGCGGAAGAAGAGTCATCATCTACAAAATCGGTATCGTCGATATCGTCATCTTCAAAAGGCAGCATGATCACAACGTGACGATTAGGTCCAATACCTGAAGAATCAGAATATAAGCCTGCTTCGGCAACCACATCATGCACAACCTTGCGTTCAAAAGGATTCATCGGCTTAAGAGCAACATCTTCACCTGTTTCTTGCACCTGCTCAACAGCATCGCGTGCAATTGCCTGAATTGCCTTGCGGCGCCCATCGCGATAGCCCAAAATATCGAGCATTAAACGGGAGCGCTCATTCGTCTTAGATTGTACGGCAAGACGCGTAAGCTCCTGGAGGGCATCGAGAGTTTCGCCGTGACGCCCGATCAGACGCTTTAGACGACGATCTGCTCCGTCTTCCATCACAATTGCCACTGCTGCGCGATCAGCCTCAACAGAAATCTCTATATCTCCATCAAGTTCGCTGATATCAAGCAAATCTTCAAGATAATCTGCTGCATAATCACCCTCATCAACAAGCTTTGTATGCATATCTTGTGGAGTTTCCTCTATTACATCTACTACATCTTCAACACTCATCATGTTCCTTTGTTTGAACTATCGGATATTACTAAAAACTTCGATCTTTTTTACTGCGCTGCTGCTGCTTCTTCGCACGCACTTGAGCTTTCTCTTTGGAACGTTGACGCTCTGCCATGCGGCGCTCATAACGTTTCTTAGCTCGCTGCGCATCAGTCAAGCCATCTTTGCCGATTGCTTCGCTATCGCCTTCAGCGTCGATGGTATTGCTGTCGTCAGCAGTTAGATCCTGCGGGCCGTTGGCAAGTGGATCATAGCTTCTGCCTTTTTTCTTTTGACGTTTAGAGCTCATTGGCTGCATACGCTGCCCAGTTGGTTCTGGCGCATCAGCATTCTCAATATCATCGGGATTCAAGCCCTTCTTAATTGCTTTAGCACGCAATTTCTCTTGGCGTTTCTTGTAGGCAGGTGAACCTGGCGTTGGGTTGTTGGTAATCAGCCATGTCTGCTGCCCCCAGTTCCAGACGTTGCTTGAAAGCCAATAAATCAATACGCCAATCTGGAAGGCGTATCCAGTGAAAATGTAGATCAGCGGCATACCGTAAAGCATGTACTTCGTCATTTTCTCAGCCATATTATTCGGATCGTCGCTCTTGACCATGTTTTTCGTCATGAGCTGTTTTTGGGTGATAAAAAGGGTGAGAATCATCAAAATGATGAGAATGACGGCGATGATAATTACTCGTGTCGGATCTGAATAACTATTTGCTGTGCCAAGAGAGCTATCGAGCGGAGCGCCGAAAACGGTCGATCCGGCCATTTCTCCTGCATTCTCTCTATTCAGCCCGCCCAATGCCTCACGATCATAGGTGCCTTCAGCTAAAGGTTTAATTGCATAGAGCACTCGATATAAAGCAAAGAAAATCGGCATCTGGATAAGCATCGGCCAGCATGAAGCCATTGGTGAACTGCCGTGAGTCCTATACAGCGCCATAACTTCTTCTTGCTGACGGCGCTGCGAAATCTGATCTTTTTTGCCTTTATATTTCTTCTGAATTTTTTGAATTTCAGGCTGCAGCCTCTGCATAGAACGCTGAGAGCGAATCTGCTTGCTAAAGAGCGGGATCATCAATGCGCGAACGATAATCGTCATACCAACGATTGCCAGAACCCACGCAGCGCCAGCACCAGCACCCATTCCCAGCACTGTGAGTACTTTATGTACTCCCACAATAATCCAGCCGATAATCCACATCAGCGGGTAAAGGATTGTATCCACAGATCTTCTTCCATTCTCACGCTTGAGAAGCGTTGTCTTGTTTTCGTAAAGTGCTCACCACGCCGCCGAGATTACTGTGATCTGACGTAGCTTTGCCATCGCCTTGCTCATGCAGCTGGCGATACTCCATGAGCTGTTCGTAGTTCAATGGAGGAGTTGGCCACATACCTTTTTGAGGTACCCAATCAACTCCACCTTTGCTCCACGGATTACAGCGCATAAGACGCCAACTAGCTAGCATTGTACCTTTTAATGCGCCGTGAACCTCAATTGATTCCATAGCATAGGCAGAACACGTTGGTTGATATTTACATCTACGCTCTCTACCAGCAGATATAGTTCGCTGATAGCAACGAATTGCTGTAAGCATCCCACGCGTAAAAAATCTCATGCGTGAGCCTCGTTTTCAGATCGAAACACTTCAAGCTTTTCACATGCAGTGCGTACATCACGCGAAAGTTCAGCAAACGATACTGATGCAGCTCGTGGTCTCGCTCGCACAACGATAAGTGTTGAATCATTTATCTGCGGCATAATGGGTTGAATCGTGTGCCGTAGTTGACGAACAACGCGATGGCGCACAACAGAATTTCCCACTTTCTTACTCACAACGAAGCCGACCTTAGCAGCAAGGTCGGCTCCTATATGAGAAGGGTAGGAATATGCATACACCGTCACTGTAGAGGTATGCCGCTTTTTTCCACCCTGAATAGTTCGAGCAAAATCATCACTCGAACGCATCCGATGTTTCGCGGATAGCATTCGATCAGACGCTGAGCTTTGCGCGACCCTTACGGCGACGGGCAGCAAGAACAGCACGACCTGCGCGCGTGCTCATACGCTTACGAAACCCGTGAACCTTGTGACGACGGCGATTGTTCGGCTGGAACGTGCGCTTCGTAGACATAATTCATCTCTCCGGATTCTTAGCATCGCTGAGTGCGTTCGCATACAACAATGCGTTCTGTGCATATATGACCTATCGACTTTATGTGCCAAGAGGGCTTGAGGTCAAGAAATCTGTGCCTTCTCGTGACTGATATCTCATCGGAATGCAGCTCTTAAGAGATTGGCCGACGTCAATTTATTTGCAAATCCACAGCTGTGAATTATGTATGAGTAAAACAAAAAACTGCGATATTGCACCGCTCCACGGTTGTAATTACACCGATGTAATATCCACACCTGTGCACAACTATGTGGATAACTTTGTTTTGCCTTATTCTTTCAGTCCTTTATGATGGATCTTAAGTTCTTTTATCCACATGCTAAATCGTGATATCACACGGTTTACATCCGTTATCCACAGAAGGTGATTATGGCTGAGTCGTTTGCTGCGCGTGATGCCTGGACGGCAGCCACAGAACTACTAAAAGCAGAAGGTCAACTTTCTGACTCTCAAACTGCTTTTGTACGTATGGCTCAACCGCTCGCAGCCGTCGATGGAATTTTCGTTATTGGCGTTGGTTCAGAATTCGTGAAAGATTGGATTTCTGAGCACGTCTCCTCAATTATGACGCAGCAATTAAGCAAAATTTTAGGGCGTGACGTCACCCTCATGATCTCCGTCGATCCTACTCTTTCAGAACAAGCCGTTTCTACACCGCAGCCATCGCCGCTGCCAACATGGACTCCTGCAGATCAGATGGCAGCTGTGCCGTCTGCCTCATCGTCATTTGATGCAGACACTCACGATTCTATGCATACACAGATTTATGAACCAGAAACTGAAAGTTTTTCTTCATACGACGCCACTTCTACTTCCAGTATCGAAACGAACGACCATGAATATTTTTCACCTACTGCATATCAATCAATCCAATCAATAGCTCAGCTCCAGTCTGAAGCTCGCCTCAATCCACGATACACATTCGATTCTTTTGTGCCAGGTGAATCAAACCGTTTTGCTCACGCGACTGCATTAGCTGTGGCAGAAGCTCCTGGATCCACATATAACCCTCTTTTCCTTTATTCAGATTCAGGAATGGGGAAAACTCATCTCTTGCACGCAATAGGAAACTACACTCTTACTCTCTATCCAGAAAAGAAAGTGCTGTACGTTTCCAGCGAAGAATTTACCAACTGGTTTATTAACGCACTTCGAGATCAGCAAGTGCACACGTTCAAAGATCAATTCCGCAATATCGATGTGCTTCTTATTGACGATATTCAATTTATTTCTAATAAAGATCAAACTCTCGACGAATTTTTCCATACGTTCAACGCTCTTTCAAATGCAAATAAACAAATCGTTATCACCTCCGATGTGGCACCAAAACTCCTTACTGGTTTTGAAGACCGTATGATTTCGCGCTTTGCATCAGGAATTACTGCAAGTATTGATCTTCCTAATCTCGAGACGCGCATTGCTATTCTTGATAAAAAAGCAGCTGCAGAAAATATCGATATTCCACGCGAAGTTGTGGAATATATCGGCACTCATATGACTTCAAATGTGCGTGAAATGGAAGGAGCTTTACGCCGCGTCACAGCATACGCCGATTTAGCGCATCATCCGATCACTCTCGATATGGCTGAACTTGTGCTCAAAGATATGATTTCTGATGCTGCTGCTCTGACTATCACTGCGGGAATTATTATGAGCCAAACCGCCTCTTATTTTAATATCACACTTGATAATCTTATTTCTCCTACTCGCAGCCGAACAGTGACGACTCCTCGGCATATAGCTATGTATCTATGCAGAGAAATGACGGATCTTTCTCTCCCGAAAATTGCAGAAGCATTTAATCGCCGCGATCACACCACAGTGATTAATGCTGTACGAAACGTAGAAAAAAAACTTGCCGAAAACCAAAACATTTATAATCTAGTCACTGAACTTTCAAGCAAAATAAAGCACGCTGCCACCGAACAAGCATTACAAAGTGAATAACTCATAGATATTTGTGGATAAATATTGTTTTTCTGTGTCTATTTTTTATATGAAAATGTCTCATTCACAGATTGCTAACTTTATCCACATCTTCTATCCACGAGTTATCCATATCTGAAAACGTTGATTTTAAGCCATAAAACTCTGTTATCCACAATATTCGCAGTGCCTACTATAACTACTACATATATAGAAACTTTTTCTTCATGCCGCCACCCATGCGAATAACTTTCTGTGAACATCGTATTTCTCGCGTAAACTAGCATCAGATACTAAGAAAGCAGGAACTATGAAACTTCAAGTTGATAACAGTGTTTTTTCTGACGCAGTTAGTTGGGTTGCACGCACAATTCCACATCGTCCAGCTCACCCTACGCTTGCTGGATTAAAAATTGTTGCCGATGGAGAAGGAAAAGTAGCATTAAGCTCACGAGATTCTGATATAGATTCTCGTGTATATATTGACGCAGAAGTTATAGACGAGGGAGAAGTTCTCGTCAATGGCAAATTACTTGCAGATATTTGCCGATCGCTACCTCAGCAGCCCATCGAATTTTCAATGGATGGTAATAAAGTTGATATTGAGTGTGGGTCTACGCACTTTTCCATGAAAGTTATGTCGATGGAAGATTATGTGGATATGCACGAACGTCCGCCTCTAGTTGGGACAGTAGATGGAGCTGTATGGCAAGAAGCTGTGCAGCAAGTGACGATTGCAGCATCGCATGATGATACTCTTCCCATGCTTGTGTCTGTTTGCATTGAAATTGAAGGCGATACAATCACTCTTATGGCAACAGACCGATATCGTCTTGCCGTCAAAGAAATTTCATGGAAACCAGAAGATCCTACTATTTCGCAAAGAATTTTAGTGCGTGCTTCTCGTTTGCTCGATATTGCAAAAGCTCTCGGTTCTGCTGGTCCTGTATCTCTTTGCCTCAACGATACACAAGCTCCAACTCTTATAGGATTTTCTGCTGTGGGCAAGCATAATACAGTACAGCTTATTGATGGTGAGTATCCGCAAGTGATTTCGCTTTTCCCAGAAAATGTAGAGGGATATGCAGTGATGGATCGCGCAGAGCTAAGTGAAGCTATTAAACGTGCTCGCCTAGTTGTAGAAAAAAATTCTGCAGTTCGATTGGCTTTTTCGCAAGATCAGCTCATTCTTGAAGCAGGGCATGGTGATGCTGCGCAAGCATCCGAGGCTCTCGCTGCAAACGTCTCTGGCTCAGATATTGCGATGGCATTCAATCCTGTCTTCTTGCAAGACGGTTTAAGCGTGATGGATTCACAGCTGGTTCGTCTGGCATACACACAAGAGAGCAAACCTGCTGTTCTCACAGAAGAAAAAGATGAAAATGCCGAACAGTCTTCATTCCGCTTGCTTCTTATGCCAATTCGCACGTACGGATCGCGATAATTCGGCACGTATCAACGATAGGCTGCGCACGCTGTGTATATTTCTGATCTTTCGCTGCATAATTTTCGGTCGTATCGAGAACTTGTGCTTCATTGTGAACCAGGAATTACTGCTTTTGTAGGAGAAAACGGTCAAGGTAAAACGAATATTGTTGAAGGAATTGAATATCTTTCTACATTTTCTTCTCATCGTGTGAGTTCAGTTTCTGCGCTTGTGCAGCAAGGAGCAGAAGCAGCAGTTATTCGAGCACGAGTGAATAATGATGAACGCACAGCATTACTCGAGTTGGAAATCTATTCAGGCAGAGCAAATCGTGCGCGTCTCAATCGCGGGCAAGTGCGGCCTAGCGAAATCTTAGGGCTTGTACGGACAGTCGTATTTGCACCTGAAGATTTAGCTTTAGTGACGGGAGATCCAGCAACTCGCAGGAAATTTCTCGATACGTTGATGATTCAGATACGCCCTAAAATGCGAGCAATTAAAGCTGATTATGAAAAAGTGCTTCGCCAGCGGGCAGCTCTTTTGAAAACTTTAGGAAAGCAACGCAGGCGCGGGCAGAATATCGATACTGCAATACTCGATGTGTGGGATTCAAAACTTGTGGATCTCGGCTCTCAAATTATTTCTGCACGCTCACAAATAGTGGCGGATCTAGAGCCTCATGTTGAGTATTACTATCACGCTGTTTCTGCAGCTAGTGCTTGTGTAAAAATTAAGTATGAAGCAAACATCACTGCCGATAAAAATGCGCAGGTAGCATCACTGCTTGATATGAGTGATAGTGAAAAGATTAAAGAGGCATTTATTGCTGCTGTGCATAATGCTCGCCGTAAAGAAATAGATTCTGGGCTTAATCTGGTAGGGCCTCATCGAGACGAGCTTCTTTTGAATTTAGGCTCACTTCCAGCAAAAGGTTATGCTTCGCATGGTGAAAGCTGGAGTTATGCTTTAGCGCTTAAACTCGCTTCCTGGCAGGTGCTGCGCACGAGCGAGTGGCTTGCTTGGAGCGATGGAGATGAGCCGATTCTTATTTTAGATGACGTCTTCGCTGAGCTGGATTCGCGCAGACGTGAACGTCTTGCAGATATTATTAAACCTGCTCAGCAGGTTTTTATCACTGCTGCTGTTGGTGATGATTTGCCACCGCATCTAGAAGCACACCGCTTTTATGTTCATGGCGGCGAGGTGACGGCTGATGAACGAAAGTAGAGCAAGCATCGTCACTCATGCGAGAGAGCAAGCAGCACAAAAAAACGGTGATGTACTTCCGCTTCGGTTGCTTGAGAATGTGCGAATTATGGCACAACAGCAGGGATGGGTGCGCCGCAGAAAAGAAAGTCATCGTACAACTGAGGATATTCATAAGCAAGAGAGCCATCTGGGAGATGACGTTTTTGTGCCAGTTCCAGGGCAGGATGTGGGATCAGGAGCGCGAGCGAGCTGGCGTGATCCTCATCCTCTTGGAATGCTGCTTGATGCCGCAATTCGTGAACGAGGAATGACGACACTGCTCGATGTGGCGTCAATGAGTAACCGTTGGGAAGAGGTTGCTGGTAAACATATTGCTCAACATTCAAAAGTTGAAGAATTTACAGATACAGGTGTGTTGACTATTCGTACTCGCACAGTAGGGTGGGAGACGCAGCTGCGTGCGCTTACTGCAGCAATCGATCAGCGGCTGGCTGAGGTTCTCGGTGAAGGCGTCGTCAAAGAAATCATTATTAAAGGACCGCATCAGCGTTCGTGGAAACATGGAGCATATTCGGTGCCAGGTAGAGGACCGCGAGATACATACGATTAAGAAACTCATCTTTTCGTGATGCGCATTGTCTGTATATGAAGTTTGTAATAGTGAAATCTCTGAAAACGGCAGTAAACGCGCTATAATGGTCTGCAGTGGCGAAATGGTATCCCCCTACCAAAACGCTTGAAAAACACGACAGCGGCTATTACGTGCACGATTGAGAGATAGCGCACATTTTCGCTGTTGTACATAACTGCCACGCCAGCAATTATCACGCTGGCACTGCATAGTGAGTACACGGCTCCTATGCGAGGCACGAAGGAGAGAAGCGGCGTGACGGAGAATAATCCCGAAAAGAACGAACATTATAATGCCGGAGATATTACCGTGCTCGAAGGGCTTGAAGCTGTGCGCAAACGCCCTGGTATGTATATCGGCTCTACAGGCGAGCGCGGGCTTCACCATCTTGTCTACGAAGTGGTTGATAACTCGGTTGATGAGGCTCTCGCAGGTTATTGCGATCATATCGAGGTGACGCTTCAAGATGATGGCGCTGTGAGAGTGGAAGATAATGGACGCGGTATTCCAGTTGATATTCACCCCACAGAAGGTGTTTCAGCAGTGCAGGTTGTGATGACTGTACTGCATGCTGGCGGTAAATTTGGCAATGGTTCGTATGCCGTTTCTGGCGGTTTGCACGGTGTGGGTATTTCTGTGGTGAACGCTTTGAGCACCCGTATGGAAACCGAAGTTCATCGAGATGGATACGTATGGCGAATTTCTTACGAAAACGGCGTGCCAACTGCTCCGCTTGAAAAAGGAGAAGCGACTGATCGCACTGGAACGACGCAAACCTTTTGGCCGAATCCAGAAATTTTTGAAACCACTGATTTTGATTTTGAAACTCTGCGCAAGCGTTTCCATCAGATGAGTTTCTTGAATAAAGGTTTGCGCATTACCCTCATAGACGAGCGGTCTTCTGCAGTTGCTGAAGGTGACGAAGTCACTGGCGATGCTCTCGGTGAAGAAGATAACCCGAAACCTGGGCACTCCGAAGTGAGCTACAAGTATGACGGCGGTTTACTCGATTACGTAAAGCATCTTGTGCATACAAAAAAAGCTGATTCTATTCATCCAGAGCCGATTTACTTTGAAGCAGAAGACACAGAAAAGAAAATTTCTGTAGAAATCGCTATGCAGTGGACGAGTGCATACAGCGAATCTCTGCACACATTTGCAAACACAATCAATACAACAGAAGGCGGTACTCACGAAGAAGGTTTCCGTACTGCACTTACGTCTGTTATCAACAAATATGCTCGCGATAAGAATTTACTAAAAGAAAAAGATCCAAATCTTTCTGGCGAAGATATACGTGAGGGGCTTACAGTTGTCATTTCTGTGAAAATTGCTGAGCCTCAGTTTGAAGGGCAGACCAAGACTAAGCTCGGCAATACTGAGGTGCGCACATTCGTGCAGCAACAGACCTACAAATTCCTTACCGACTGGCTGGATATGCATCCGAGCGATGGTAAGGAAATTATTCGAAAAGCAACTCAGGCTTTCTCTGCTCGCCAAGCTGCCCGCAAAGCACGTGAAGCTACTCGCCGCAAGAGTGTGCTTGAATCGGCGTCAATGCCAGGAAAGCTTAAGGATTGCACAAGCCGTAAGCCAGAGGAATGCGAAGTATTTATTGTGGAGGGTGATTCCGCTGGTGGCAGTGCCGTCAATGGGCGTGATCCGAAACACCAGGCAATTATGCCAATTCGTGGCAAAATCTTGAACGTAGAGAAAGCACGACTTGATCGTGCGCTCAGCTCAGATACGATTCAAGGGTTGATCACAGCGTTTGGTACTGGCGTTGGAGAAGAATTCGATATTGCCAAACTTCGCTATCACAAGATTGTTTTTATGGCTGATGCAGACGTTGATGGGCAGCATATTGCAACGCTCCTGCTCACACTCGTCTACCGCTATATGCGCCCACTGATCGAGCAAGGGCATATATATATTGCTATGCCTCCGCTCTACCGAATTAAATGGACGAATTCGCAGCATGATTATGTGTTTTCTGATAAAGAACGTGATGCTGTGCTTGCGGCAGGTTTGGCAGCTGGAAAGAAATTGCCAAAAGCTGAAGGTCAAGGAATCCAGCGCTATAAAGGTTTGGGCGAGATGAATGCTGAGGAACTCTGGGAGACGACGATGGATCCCGAGACGCGCACGCTCAAGCAAGTGAGTATTGGTGAAGCAGCGGAAACCGATGAGACTTTTTCGCTGCTTATGGGCGAAGATGTGGCGTCACGCCGCTCATTTATTCAGCGAAACGCACACGATGTGCGATTCCTCGATATTTAAAGCGTCGCCTATCGCATGCGATGTATTAAACGTAACGAATCAAGAAACGAAGCAAAGCGAGAACCGTGAGCGAAAAGAACGAGACTGAAGAGCTGAACGAGGGCGAAAGCACCTACAAGCACGGCAATATCAAGGAAGTTGATCTTCAAAAAGAAATGGAGACCAGCTATCTCGATTATGCCATGAGTGTGATTGTGGGTCGCGCTCTTCCAGACGTGCGTGACGGCATGAAACCTGTGCACCGCCGTGTAATTTACGCGATGTGGAACGGCGGTTTCCGCCCAGACGCAAGTTTTAATAAAAGCGTCAAAATCGTAGGTGAAGTGATGGGGCAGTATCACCCGCATGGAGACGCTGCCATTTACGATACGATGGTTCGCCTCGTGCAGCCATGGAGTATGCGTTATCCGCTTGTTGCTGGGCAGGGTAACTTCGGTACGGCTGGTGATTTGGGCGCTGCAGCTCCGCGTTATACTGAGGCTCGCATGGCTCCGCTAGCGATGGAGATGGTGCGAGATATTGCGGAAGAAACCGTTGATTTTGAGCCAAACTTCGATGGTTCCGTGATGGAGCCTACTGTGCTGACGTCTCGTATTCCTAATCTGCTTATCAACGGTTCAGAAGGTATTGCCGTTGGTATGGCGACCCGCATTCCGCCACACAATTTGCGCGAAGTCGTAGCAGGTGTGCAGTGGTATTTAGAAAATCCTGAGGTTTCTCGCGATGAACTTCTGCACGCATTGATGGAACGGGTAAAAGGGCCTGATTTCCCTACAGGTGCGACGATTCTTGGCAAAAAAGGCATCGAAGATATGTATCGCACTGGGCATGGTTCGATTACCCAGCGTGCCGTCACTGAGATTGAAGAGGTTAATGGGCGTCAGTGTATCGTCGTCACTGATCTTCCTTATCAAGTGAATCCAGACCGTTTGCTCGACAAAATGGTAGAAGGCATCAAAGATGGTCGCTTGCCTGGTATTGCCGATATTCGAGATGAAAGCTCCGGGCGAGCTGGGCAGCGTATCGTCATCGTTTTGAAGCGTGACGCTGTGGCGAAAGTCGTTTTGAATAATCTCTATAAACACACTCAGCTGCAAAATAATTTCCCAGCAAATATGCTCGCACTGGTTGATGGGGTGCCTCGCACGCTCTCACTTGATGGCTTTGTGTACCATTGGGTGCAGCACCAGATTGAGGTGATTCGCCGGCGCACAGTCTTCCGTTTGAAGAAGATTGAAGAACGGTTAATGATTTTGGAGGGCTTGGTAAAGGCGCTCGATGCGCTCGATGCTGTGATTGCTCTGATTCGCCGTTCGCAAACTCCAGAAGAAGCCCGCAATGGGTTGATGGATCTGCTTGGGATCAATGAGATTCAAGCGGATCATATTCTTGCTATGCAGCTTCGCCGCTTGGCAGCATTAGAACGTTTGAAGATTCTGCAGGAAAAAGAAGAAAAAGAGGCTCTGCGCGAAGATTATAAAGATATTCTTGCCAAACCAGAGCGGCAACGCAGCATTGTGAGCACTGAGCTTGCGGAGATCGTTGATAAATATGGTGACGATCGCCGTACCGTGATTGTGCCCTTTGATGGAGAAATGACGGAAGAAGATCTTATTCCTGAAGAAGACGTCGTCGTGACGATTACCCGTTCTGGTTTCGTCAAACGTACAAAGGTGTCTGAATATCGTGCTCAGCATCGTGGCGGCAAGGGTATTAAAGGCACTACTTTGCGCGGAGATGACGTGGTGGAGCATTTTGGGATTGGTTCCACTCACGATTGGCATTTGTTCTTCACAAACCAAGGGCGCGTCTATCGAGTAAAAGGCTATGAACTGCCAGAAGGGTCGCGCGAGAGTAAAGGGCAGCACATCGCGAATTTGCTTGCTTTCCAGCCAGATGAAAAAATCGCTTCTGCAATTTCACTGCGCGATTATCAGCAGGCTCAATATTTGGTGCTTGCTACAAAGTTTGGCTACGTGAAGAAGACTCGTTTAGCTGATTATGATTCTGCGCGAGCAGCAGGATTGATTGCTATTAACCTCAAAGAAAATGTGCATGGAGAGCTTGATCAAGTGGTGAGCGCTCGGCTTATCAATGAGGGTGACGATCTCTTGCTCGTCTCTCGTAAGGGTATGAGTGTGCGGTTCACGGCAAGCGATGAGGCGTTGCGACCGATGGGACGCGCAACGAGCGGCGTCACGGGCATGAAATTCCGTCGAGGCGATTCTTTGCTGACGATGGACGTGATTCGCCCTGAATCCGAAGTGTTTGTTGTCACTGAAGGCGGCTTTGCAAAACGAACCTCGGTGGATCAGTATCGCGTGCAGGGGCGCGGCGGGCTTGGGATTAAGGTAGCAAATCTCGTTGAAGCACGCGGCGATCTTGTGGGTGCTTTGATTACTCAACCAGACGACGAAATTTTGGTGATTATGAGTGGTGGGAAAGTTGTTCGCTCGCGTGTGGATGAAGTGAATCTCACTGGCCGCAATACTCAGGGAGTCACCTTCGCTCGCCCTGATGGAGACGATAAGGTGATTGCAATTGCTTTGAATCTTGATAAGGAATCAGAGGAAGATTCGAGTGAAAATCAGGCAGGGAGTACGCAAAGCGTGAGTGAAGAAACTACTCAAGACGAGCAAAACGCGGTAGTCTCGAAGTAGCTCACTAAACAATGCTTAGAAATTGGCGATATTTGAATGAATCGGAGAAGATCCATGGCTTCTGAAACGAAGAAAATATCAGTCGGAACGAAGCGGCCCGTTGGTATTCGCCGTGTGAAAATGACGATTTCACGCGTCGATCCATTGAGTGCACTTAAAATTTCGTTCCTTGTGTCTGTGGCACTCGGCATCATGATTGTGGTGGCGTCTGTTGTGCTGTGGCTGCTGTTTGACGCAATGCACGTGTGGAGCGGTATTAACGATCTGCTTGTGCAGCTCAATAATGAGCAGGTGCTAAAACTTGGGCAGTTCTTACAGTTCGGGCGCTTGATTCCATTTTCTGTGGCTGTGGCTGTGGTCGAGGTTATTTTGATGACTGCTCTTGGCACGGTGATGGCGCTTATTTTCAACGTGATTGCTATGCTCGTAGGTGGTATGCATATTACCGTCACCGATGAGTGAGCAATGAGTTGCGCTGATGAATGAGCGCAAAAGGAAACTTGTGCAAAAGGCAACTTCGCGAGAGCTGCGCAGGAGCGTATCGAGCTATCGTGAACCCTTGAGTACCTGCTCGCTTTCATTAACGTGATCTACGCCAAGGTGGATTGATTTGGCAAAATCGCCTGTAGTGAATTAACCTAGTGGAGCATGCTTATAGCGAGCAGCAAAGGGCCTATAGCTCAGTTGGTTAGAGCGCCACACTGATAATGTGGAGGTCGATGGTTCGAGTCCATCTAGGCCCACGCTTAGGAGATTTTAATCTTGGTATTTACTGGAGATTGAAAAAACCGAAGGCATGCTCAGAATTTTTAGAGTTTTGAGCAAAATCGCGAAAGTCAAACTTTCAAAAGTATTTTGAAAGTGAATGGCTAACGTATAGAGGAGATTTTCAATGAAGAAGGCAGTGATCTTGATTGCTTCGGCAGTTATTGGTTACGCGCTTTTCTTGAAAGTTTCTGAAGTGGTTCAGAGCCAGTCGATGTGGCATTCGGTGGCTGATCCGCTACAATAGTTTCATACGGGGCATTGGCGCAGCTGGTAGCGCATCTGCTTTGCAAGCAGAGGGTCAAGGGTTCGAGTCCCTTATGCTCCACCAAAGTGACATATCCGAATCTTTTGCCAATTGGCATGGATTCGGATTTTTGTTTTATGGAAGAAATTGAAACAAATTGAAACCTAGGGAGAATCGCTACTTAAGGCAATTCTCCCTCTTTTTATATAGAGGTATTATCCAAAATTGGTTATTGGAGAGAATTTAGGGCTATAGCTCACAAGTATTGGTGTTGGAATTTTTGTTGCCGCTTAGCCTGTGAAAGGTGAAAGGTTTGAGAGGGGGAGGAAATATCACTTTATTTCCTCCCCCTCTGTTACTTTTATTTTCTTGATGTTGAAGTAGCTTTTAGGAAGTTTCTTTTTCGGTTTCGGGTATGTGGGGATGATTATGTAGGTGTATTTCTTGCTGCAGTATAGAGATAAAAACAGTGAAAGCTGCTGTGAGGAATATGCATAAACCAGATGGGATGAGTACTGCTGCGTTGAGTTCGTGCTCTAGGGCTGCTAATAGCACTGGAATAGAGATAAACACGAGAGTTTGAATAAAGAGAATTTTTGTGAGTAGATTCAATATCCACTGTATATTTTTCTTTACTGCAAAAACGATGATGCTTATCATCGCAAAAATGAGCGGAAGCGGAGTGAGAGTCATCAACGGAACAAAAAATGATTCGTAATGTAGCTCTTTTCCTTGCGTAGCATACATGTTGTGCGTCATTTCATTTAATGCACACATCAACCCGATAAGATGCACGAGCGCTAATGATGCACACACCATAAGGACAACATATTTTCTCGATACTGGCGTAGGCGTCACGATATTTGTAGAGGTAGACATAATCCAGATTCCTTAAACATTGAAGAGATACCCTAGCATTAACCAACTAGTCGAGGATCAATAGCATAGTAGTCATATGTAAACTGTGTTTTCGGAGCTTGAGAATCAATACTATCCGTTGCCCATACCGTATCAACAACACCAGCTTTCCAAGAATTACTCTTGAACACTGCGTTTGATTTAGCAGTTCCTAAAATTTTTCCATCTCTTTTATATGTGAGTGTTGTTTGTATGATCCTTTTCCCCGAATAAACATCACCTCCAGCTTGCGTTGTGCCCCGATAATGTAAGTACCCAATTTCTTGATTTCTCACCCAGCTATTTCCCCAGTTTACGTACATATCGTGGTAGGGCCACCAGTCTTTAGACTGATATTTATTGTGTGCTTTTGCTAAATTGCCACTGATCTGATGGTGCTCAAGACCATCTTTGGCCGTATAAATTTTTCCATCGATAGTAATTGGATTGGGATTTACATCCACTGTTTCTTGACAGTTATCTACAGCTAACGTTTGGCATATATTTATTTGTTGATTTTCTGATCCAGATTGATATGCAAGGGCAGTGCAAGGAAAACACATCAGCCCTGAAACACTTATAACTGTTGCGTATATTTTTATCCTTAAATTTTTCATGATAATTCTTTCTGTATATCGTCTACACGATATCGATTTCGATTAAAAATAATTAAGACAGCCACAAAATGCGTGAGAGAGTGTGAGTAATAAAACATCACACTAAGTGTTCATCCAGCAGGGATATCCGCATAGGCCACAACACTCAGATAACCTAAACCACCATAGTATTTGATATGTGCATAACTATACTTTAGGCAGGTTGTAAATATCAATGAATTGTGCGTATAAAGCACAGATCGGGTGCGAGTATGCGAAGAAAAGCATTAAGCGATTTGCATTTAATCCAAAATATTATGTATATATTGGTAATCATTTTAGTAAGTTTCTTGGTGCCTGGGTTTTTGTAGTTGTGTGGGTGGTACGGAGTTTTCAATGTGATACACGTGGCTTTACATTAAACCTAGGTTAGGCTAGCCTAAGTTTAGCTTGAGAATTGAAGCTAAAAACTATATGCAATTCACTTACGAAGGTACTGTTCGTTGGTCGTGCAGATGCTATAAGTGTTCGCTGTTTCTTCTTGTGAGAGCTGTAATTTTATGTATTGATAAAAGATAGGAGAATAATGACTCGCAGACTTAATGCGGTTGCTGTATGCGCGATACTTGCCGTGGCTGGAACGTCACTTGCAGGATGTAGTATCGGAAAAGAGAAAAATGAAGGAGATACTAATGCTGCAAAGGGAAAAAATAATGTTGTGAAAGTTGTTGCAACTACCACGCAGATTTGCGATTACGTGACGCAGATTGCCAGCGATAAATCCGCTGATGCAACGCTGGCTTTCACTAAGATGGATTCTGCTGGAAAAGTAACTCATTCTGGAGCTGCCAAAGATAAAGCGCAATCAGAAATTGATTTGACGTGTCTTCTTGCTCCTAATGCGAGTGCGCACGAACACGAAATGACTACAGAGCAAGCAAAAGCACTTTCCGCTGCGGACGTTATGCTTGTTTCTGGTGTTGATTTAGAGCACTTCTTAGATTCAACAGTGAAAGCTACTGGTTTCAAAGGAACGATGGGCGTCACTACTGGAATTTTGACCGCAAAAGAAATAGATGACGAAAAATCAGTGCTCGCTCAGGAAAAAGATCTTCCATACACCATTGATCGCGGAGTAGAAAAAGTAAAAGTTGAAAAATGGCCTTTCCCGCCTGAAGATGGAGAAGAGCCAGAATTTTCTTATGACCCGCATGTGTGGACAAGCCCGAAAAATGCCGCAGTTCAGGTGCGCAATATCGGCGCAATTTTGAATAAAGTTTCTCCTGAAAATAAAGAATTATTCACAAAGCATGTAGAGAAGTATTCGGCTGCTTTGGCGGATCTTGATGCTTGGGTAAAAGAGTCAATCGATTCGGTAGCAAAAGAGCATCGAGTACTTTTTACTTCGCATGATGCTTTTGGCTATTTCTCTAAAACATATGGCATTGATTTCATTGGTGCCGCTCTTTCCGATTTCAATGAACAGCAAGATGCGACAGCGAAGCATATTCAAGAAGCTGCAGAAGAAGTGAAGAAATCTGGAGCACTCGCACTTTTTGCTGAGAACTCTAATAATTCAAAATCGATTGAGGCAGTGGCAAAAGCTGCAGGCGTAAAAGCAGTGATTGGAGACGATGCGCTTTACGGCGATTCTTTAGGCGTAGTTGGATCGGAAGGGGAAACCTACACGGGATCAATTCTGCACAATGTAAAGACTATTGTTAATGCTTGGTCGGGGCATCTTGCAGAAATTCCTGCTTCATTGAAGTAAATACACGTAGTAGAGGTGTGAGGTCGAGGTTGCCAACAATGCAAACGCAGTATGTAGCAAAATTTATTGATGCTCAGTTTGGCTATCAAGGAAAGTCAGTGCTTACGGATCTGAATTTGACGATTGCTCCTGGAGAGGCAGTGGCTTTGATTGGTCCGAATGGTTCAGGAAAGACGACTCTTCTTCGCGGAATTTTACATTCAGCGCAGAACCTTGGCGGATCTATGGAAATCAATGCCAGCAATATTGGTTATGTTCCACAGTCTGCAAATCTCGACCTCACATTTCCCGTCACTGCTAAAAAAGTTGTTGAGATGGGAGTATATGCTCATGTGCGATCCTTTGGGCGACTGCCGAAAAAATATCAGCAAAAAATTCATGAAGTTTTATTAGATGTTGGTATGGCGGAATTTTCCGATAAACATTTCGGCAGTCTTTCTGGAGGGCAGCGCCAGCGAATTCTATTGGCACGAGCTTTAGTATCTGATCCTCAGCTTATTTTATTAGATGAGCCTTTTAATGGTTTAGATGAGCAAAATCGCAGAAAATTACTTGAGATCATCGAGCAGGTGAAAGCTAATAGAGTTTCCGTTATTGCTTCCACGCATGATCTATCTCTTGCACGAAAGACGTGCGACTGCGCTTTGCTGCTTGCTGGAAAGCAGATCGCATATGGTCCTGTAGAGCAAGTTCTCAACTCTGAAACCGTAGCTTTTGTGTACGGTGATACGCGTGAGGGTGAATCGTGCTTGTCGAAATAGTAGCTGAGGTGCTGGAGCAGCTGCGTCTCGTATTTGGCGAAGTATATGGATTGCAGACAATAGCTGCCGAAATGTTTTTCTTTCGTCCGTTTATTCTGCTTGTAGTTCTTGGTGTCACTGCTGGCGTCGTAAGCGTTATTGTTAATCTGCAGCAGCTTGAATTTAATACTGAGGCAACAGTTCACGCGATTTTTCCTGGGATTGTTGCGGGAGCGGTCTTTTTAGGGATTGAGAAAATAAATGTGGGCGCTGCAGTCGTTGGAGTGTTCGTTGTTGCGGCATTGACGTGGAATACCTGGCGAAAGACGGAGCAAACGTCACATAGCAGCGGAAAAAGTAACGCAGAAGCTGGAACAGCAATTATTTTAACGTCATTTTTTGCTGTTGGTGTGGTGCTTTCTCTAAAAAAAGGCGATATGTCGGGTCAGCTTGAAGCACTAATGTTTGGGCGGCTGCTTGAAGTTACTGATGAACGTGCTGTGCAGTCGATAATTGCGTGTCTGATTGCTTTGTGTGCACTTGGTTTCACATGGCGCAAACAAATTTTTGTGGCATTTGATCGTGATGGGGCCAGAGTAAGTGGAATAAACATTTTCGCGATAAATTTCGTTGCCAATATGGCAATTGCTGCAGTTGTGATTGCTGGAGCTTCTGCAATTGGCACGCTTCTCGTGATCGGATATTTAATTGTCCCTGGTGCAGTTGGAAAAATGCTGTGCTCAAATACGCGCACGATGTGTATAGTTTCGATATTTGTTGGTGTTTTGGGTGGTTACGCTGGAATGCTTTTTATGAATCTACCGAGTTCACATCCAATTTCTCCGCAGGGAACAGTAGCTTTGAGTGTGGTTGGAATCTTTTTCGTTTCTTTAGGTGTGCGTGCAATATTTCGAGAAATTTCTAAACACACAAAAATTCGCCGCATTGAGGCTTAGAAAGCGTGGATTGTTGAATGTTTGAAATTTTACTTTTCCCGATGATTGAACTTTTCCTCATTGGCATATTGAGCGGAATTGTGGGAGTACTTGCAATACTTCGTTCACGGATATTCTTTTCAGAATCAATAAGTCATGCCACCTTTCCTGGAGCAATTATTGGGGTAGCAATAGGAAATGCTGTGATGAGTGCGCGCGGAAATACCGATCAAGGTGTGCTTTCTCTTTGGCTTTTTGCTGGTGCGATCGTCATGTGCGTTTTACTTTCCGTATTGATGAATATGCTTGCAAAAATTCCAGAGCTTTCTTCCCAAGCCAGTGCTGGAATTATCCTAACGTTTGGATTTTCTCTGGGGTATTTTTTGAATAAATGGTTTAGTCCGCTTCCGTTAAATATAGAAAGTTTTCTCACTGGATCGCTTCTGCACGTCAACCAGTTAGATATTCTTGTTGCATTATGTGTGCTGTGTCTGGTTTTGATAGTTCTGGCATTCTACGGGAAAAAGCTCGTATTTTATTGTTTTGATTCCGATGCTTTTGCTGTGGCTCGCCATAATTGCGTATTTGCCGAAATGGTTATTCTTGCAATAATCGTGATGACGATTGTGGCAATGATTCCTGCGGTTGGCACGATTTTATCAATCGCACTATTAGCTGCTCCTGCCGCATGCGTAAAGCCTTTTGTCCGTTCGGTAGGTTCATTTTTTATTGCTGCGCCAATTTGCGG
Organism: uncultured Actinomycetaceae bacterium; assembly: GCA_902464405.1. Taxonomy (GTDB): domain Bacteria; phylum Actinomycetota; class Actinomycetes; order Actinomycetales; family Actinomycetaceae; genus Arcanobacterium_A. Next base: position 169,947 of record CABQJD010000001.1, read on the forward strand.
GGTAGCAATCGGAATGAGCGGTTTATTCGTTGCGGTATATTTTAATCTTTCTACGGGAGGAAGTATCGCAGTGTTGGCAGGGGTGTGCTATTTTCTCTCGCGCTGCCTATGCGCTTTACGCATATTTCCAAAATAGAATTTTTGATGAAATATCACGATAAGGAAGAGTTTTAGAGTTTCTTATTGAGATACAGAAAATTTATGTGCAGATATTTTATTTTCGGTATTTTTCTCGAAAACTTTCAACTGATGGGAAAATTTCAGATGTACGTGCCGTTTGCGCAAGATCATCTAGAAGAGTATCTAAACCTTCGCGCAGCGCACCTAAACAAATAGCACGTGCACCCAGAGCGGATACAGAGACTTCTGGCATAATCGGGCATATACGGTGAAGATTATCTTTGAAACGATCTAAAAACTGTTTTGCATATATCGAGTATTTTCCACCGATAACAACATGGGAAGGAGCTAAAGCGAGAATCATCGCTGCTGCTCCTAAAGAGAGCGCATCTGCGAAATCGTCAACGAAATCCTGTGCTCGAGTATCTTCATGAGCGTGTTCAAACATTGAGGTTCGGGAGGGAACGGGTTCTTTTCGGTAAAGCTTGTGTGCATGAGTTCCTTCTTCAATTTCACGCCAGCGCAAGACGCCTAGCTCACCGATCAATCCTGCGCCTCCGAGAAAGCCGCGATGGATGCGACCTCCGATAATAGATGCGGCGCCTGTTCGTTCTCCGCAGAGGATATAGACAACCTCATTATGCCCTTCAGCTGCTCCTTGCCACGCTTCTCCAAGTGCGCCTAGTGCGCAGTCGCCAGAAACGATTGTGCGGCAGCCAAGATTAGAGGAGATTTGGCTTTCTATATCGCTCCCTTCCCAGCCAGGCATTCCTTTACCGCCGAAGTATTCAACCACGCCATCATTGATGACACCTGGTGAGGCAACCGAGCACAAGGTCACGTTGCTTATATGTAAGCCGATACGCGAAATAATGCTTTTTCCTAGTTCAACGGCAGCGGCAATTCGTTTTCCAGATGGCATATCTGCTGAAAGTTCACATGTTTCCTCTGCAAGCACTTCTGCGCGTGTATTGCATAGCATCGCTGTGCAATGGTGGGCGCCAATATCTAATCCGAGAACGCACATTGCTTTATCATCGAGTATCCATCTAACTGCTGGGCGCCCAAAAGCGTTTTCTGGCTCTAGCTGTTTGAGCCATCCTAGATTGTCGAGATCTAGCACGATACTTTCTGTTGCTGGTCTCGTCACGCCTATATTTTCTGCAATTTCACTAATAGTTCTGGGTTTTTGTATGAGATATTGCCATGTGGAAAGCAGATTGACTCGGCGTTGTACTCTGCGTGTAACTGCAGGTGTTCGTTTAGGTTTAGAAATGTTTGACATACATAAGAAACTAACGTAATAATATGTTAGAAGCAAGTTAAATGTGTTTCTTATCACGCAAAGATGTAAAACTTGTGAGTACAGGCACGGAGGCAATGATGCCATACAGTGAAACGACAGCTGAAACGACGATGCGGAAAACAACGCCAATATCTATCTGGGGAAAAATCGTTCACGGTAAGAGTTTTCACTGTAAAAGTGACGCATGGGCGGCAATGCTCTTTTTAGCTCCAGCACTTCTCGGTTTCATCGTCTTCTACTTCATTCCAATTGTGCGTGGGATATATATGTCTTTTACCGATTGGAATCTGCTTGAAGAAGCTCGGTGGATCGGGTTCGATAATTATATTCGTTTACTCTCAGACACAACATTTCTCAATGCGATTAAGGTGACGATTATTTACGTCGTAGTAAATATCTCCACGCAAACCATTCTTGGTTTGGGAATTGCCTTCCTTATGCAAAAAATTTCACAATCCACCTTGATTCGATCAGTGCTTCTCTTGCCGTGGCTGGTTCCAAACGTCACTATTGCTGCTATTACTCTTTTTGTTCTCGATCCAACAGTCGGCCTTCTCAATCATCTTATTGGGTTTATTGGTGCTGGGCCGATATCGTTTTACGGCAATCCAGATATAGCCATATACACAGTTGCACTCGTAAATTCATGGCGAAATATGGGATATACAGGTCTTTTGCTATTTGCTGGAATGCAAACAATACCGAATATGATCTATGAAGCGGCAGAAACTGAGGGAGCTTCATCGTGGCAAACGTTTTACCATGTAACTCTTCCGCTTTTACGCCCTATTTTAGTCATGGTGATTGTGGTATCCATGATTGGATCATTTCAGATTTTCGATACGGTTTCAGTGGCTACTTCAGGCGGACCTGGAAATTCTACCCGTGTTATTTATCTGTATATTTACGAAAAAGCTTTTGAACAATTTGATATGGGATACGCCTCTGCTATGGCGGTTGTGCTTATGTTGGCGTTAGTTGTGGTCACGATTATTCAACTCCGGCTCGCTCGCTCTAACGAATCAGATATGAACTGACTTCACAGAAAAGAAAGTACGATGATGTATACAGCGCAGAAGAGAAACAGGCGAATGCAGCCTGTAATGACACAAAAAGTGGTAGGGTGGAGTCTGCTTATCCTGCTTATTATCGTCACCATCCTTCCTCTCGTGTGGGCAGTGCGGACAGCACTTACTCCAAATTCAGATATTTTCTCAGGTGATTATTCACTAATTCCTGAAAATGCTACGTTAATCAATTTCCAGCGAGTTCTTGGTATGACGACACCTGAAGAAAACATCGCCGCAGGAGGGACTGGCGCAACAATTAATTTTTGGCTCTATATGCGAAACTCCTTACTTTTTGTGGCTGTTTTAGTGTGTGCGCAGGTAGTTACCTCAACAATGGCTGCCTATGCTCTCTCTCGTTTACATTTCCGTGGCCGTGATACTATTTTTGTCACCCTTCTTGTTGCTTTAATGATCCCACCGATTTTCATCGCTTTACCAAACTTTGTACTTATGGATCGTCTTGCTTGGATCAATACGTTTCAAGGTCTGCTTGCTCCGTACGTTTTAATTTGCCCATTTGGAATTTTCTTTTTACGGCAATTCATGCTTTCTTTGCCGCGAGAAGTAGAAGAAGCAGCAATGATTGATGGTGCTTCCAAATGGCTGGTATTTCGCAAAATGATCGTGCCAATGTGCGCTGCACCAATCACAACTCTTGCAATCATCCAAGCAGTATTTGGCTGGAATGAATATATGTGGCCTCAGCTCATTGGGAAAACAGATAATGTTCGTCTTCTCAACGTTGCTTTGTCTGTGTTTGCCCAATCGTCACCATCAACACGACCAGACTGGGCAGGTTTAATGGCTGCCGCCACTTTACAAATTATCCCAATGTTTATTTTGCTGATGATTTTCGGCAAGCGACTTGTTAATTCTCTTGGTTTAACCGCCGCAAAGTAAGGCTGTGAATCAAGTATTTCAGTAACCCACAATCACAAAGATGTTTGATTATATGAAAGGAGTATACAAATGCATCGCATTTCGCAATTAGCGGCAGTAGGTGCAGTTATTACACTAGCCCTAGCTGCCTGCTCAAACGGGGCGTCTCTATCTCAAGGAAAATCAGGAAGTGATAAAGATTCGAAGAAAATCACCTATCGCCTATGGGATGCTGGTCAGCAAGCTACGTATCAGAAGTGTGCGGTCGAGTTTGAAAAAGAAAGCGGTATCAAGGTAAATATCGAGCAACAAGGCTGGGATGATTATTGGAAGAACCTGACGACTGATCTGGTATCGGGAACTGCTCCAGATGTAATAACAAATCATGTGCAGTACTATCCAGAGTTGGCTGGAAAAGGGCAGCTTCTTGATCTAAATCAATATATAAAAGATAACGATATTGATTTTTCCGCATACACTGGAGAGCTGGCTAATCTCTGGGTGAAAGACGAAAAACGCTACGGTATTCCTCAAGATTGGGATACGATTGCTCTCGTTTACAACACTAAACTCATTGAAGAAGCTGGTTTTTCTGCGCAAGATTTGAATAAACTCACTTGGAATCCTCAAGATGGAGGAACATTCGGAAAACTTATTGCTCATCTAACTATCGATAAGAATGGTGTACGCGGTGACGAAGCTGGTTTCGATAAAAACAATGTGAAGGTTTACGGCTGGGGCTTAGAGAAAGGCGGCGGTATCGTCGGTCAAGGGCAATGGTCGTGGTTTGCGCTTTCTAATGGCTTCGATTATTTAGATAAGAATCCTTTCGGAACTACATATAAGATGGACGATCCGAAGCTTGCTGAAGCGATGACTTGGTGGCAGAAACAAATCGAATCTGGATACGTCACGCCTTTGGAAATCGCTGGTTCACTTGGCTTGGAACCTATGATGGAGCAAGGGAAAGCAGCTTTAGTTCCTGATGGTTCGTGGCGCATCAATATGTGGTCGTCGTCAGATAAAAATAGTTTTGCGTTTGCTCCGCTCCCTGAAGGTCCACAAGGGCGTAAGACTATTATCAATGGGCTTGCTCCTTCTATTACGAAGCAAGCAAAGAATCCTGAGAATGCATGGCAGTGGGTCAAGTATCTGACATCAGATAAGTGCCAGAGCATTGTTGCTGAAGATGCAATCGTCTTCCCTTCGTTGAAGGAGTATTCCGAGAAAGCAGCTCAGGCTCACCACAATGCTGGGCGTGACGTCTCGGCATTCACAGAGATTACTAAAGATTCTTCTAATCTCGCTTACTATCCCATCACCGATAATGGCAATGAAATTGCAACTGAAGGGCAGGTAACCTTTGATGAAATTGAGCAATTATCTGTGAAACCAGATGAAGCTTTAGCGCGTCTTAACGACAAAGTGAACGCAATACTTAATAAAAAGTAATACGAGTATCTGGCGGGGTGCAGGAATTATGGATAGTTGCTGTACCTCGCCTCAAGTTCTGAAGGTGCATTATGAATATCGATAGTGATTCAGGGTCTTTTACTATTGCGGATGCTGAAGAAGTGATGGCGCGAAATTCCACAGACTATATTGTTCACGGATCGGCGTGGCGCTTAATTCATTCATGGGGAGCTACTGAGTACTATCGGCATGGCTGGAATTCTTGGACGCCAACTCGCTGGTGGACGCTTAAACGTGAACCTTGGAGAATCTGGGATAAGCCTTTACGTTCTTTGACAGCAGACGATGCAGCTACAGATTCTCCAGTGGAGCATCATTCATCGATGGTGACGGCTTTGAGCGGTCCAGGAGGAGCTACCCTTTTAATAGGAGCTTTATGTGTCAGTTCGCCGCTATTGACAATATCGGCAAAGGAGATAAAAGCCAGTGCTGAAAGAGAAAAAAGCACATGGTTTATTAGCATTGGCAGCGAAAAAGAAGTCTTTGATCGTTACGTTAGCGCACTCAAAGCGCAACATCTTCACACGCACACCCAGCTCTGCGCAACTTCACATCTCGGAGCTATATGGTCTTCATGGTATTCATGGTTTGAGGAAATCAATGAAGAGATTATTACTTCAGAAATTCTGCCTGCCCGAGATCTGGGGTATGGAACTTTGCAGATTGACGATGGTTGGGAACGCACAGTAGGAGATTGGTATCCGAATGAAAAATTCCCGCACGGCATGAAAGATTTGTGCACACGTATTCACGATGCGGGTATAAAAGCAGGTTTGTGGGTAGCGCCTTTTATTTCCCTTCCCGATACTTCTACTTTCACTAACTATCCTGAGTTGTTTTTACATAGCTCAGATGGATCATTGACTATTGCAGGGCATAATTGGGAGAAAAATTATTATGCGCTTGATTTATCGTCACATCTAGCTCACGAATGGTTGGCAAACACAATGAGTGAAATATGTGGATGGGGAGTCGATATGTTTAAGCTCGACTTTCTTTATGCTGGTGCAATTGCTGCAGAACGAGCTGGAAATATGGATCGAGAAGATGCCTATCGAAGTGGTTTGCAGACAATTCGAGATGTTGTTGGTGACGACGTCTATCTTTTAGGTTCTGGTGCAGTTATCAACGCTTCTATAGGGCTTCTTGATGGTATTCGAGTAGGCCCGGATACTGCTCCCTACTGGGATAACACTGAAAGAAAAGGCGATCCTTCTGGGCCGTCAGTTCTCAACGCACTTCGCACTTCACTTTCGAGAACATGGCTTAAACCCCTTTTTGATTGTGATCCAGATGTTGCTTATTTCCGCACCCGAGGGTCTTTACTTTCTCCGCAGATCAACCAATTGACTGCCGATGCGGCGCTTGCTTGCGAGTTTGCACAATGTTCTTGCCCAGCATCTTGGCTTGACGATTCGGAAAAAGAATCAGTTCGATCATGGATAAAAGAATTTCATACCAATCTTTCAGTGCATCAGATCGATAGATATCGATACGACATTAGCGGACGCGTTGTTGATTTTGATGAATATCTTAATCCTCGCGAACGAATCTCCGATAGGTTGCTTGTGAAGTAGAAATTTCATGTTTAGTGCAAGTTCACCTGGGAAACTGCTTAGAAAACCCGTATGATCCTGCGCCTGATGTGAAACGTTTAGGTGTGGAAAAAGTAAATCCCTAGATTGCGTATAAGAAAATATTCAGGAATTTTGGGGGTTTTCATATCGGCTCAGCTGAGTAAAATAGAAGCTAGAGAAGATTTTTATTGTGCAGAATCAAAATAAGGAAACTCTATTTACTCATAAGGAGTGAGCTATGCCCGAGGCAAAGAAAAACGATCAGAGCAAGAAAATCGCGCAACTAGCTAAGCAGGCTGAGCAAGTGCAGCAAACCTCAAAAGTTTCTGCGGCAGCACTTCAAAAACAGCAGGGAAAAAAGACTTCTAAAATTATTTTGATTGGTGACGGTGCCGTCGGCTCAAGCTATGCCTATGCTTTGACGCTGGAAGGTGTTGGGCGCGAGTTGGGGATTATTGACGTCAATAAAAATAAAGCTATTGGCGATGCAATGGATCTCTCGGATGCTCTTTCGTTTACCTCGCCGAAGAAAATCTATGCTGCTGACTATTCAGACAGTGCAGATGCAAACCTTGTGGTTATTTGCGGAGGTGCTCCGCAAAAGCCAGGAGAAACACGTCTTGATCTCGTTGATAAGAATTTGAGGATCTTCTACGACATCGTTAATTCAGTGATGGCTAGTGGTTTTGATGGAATTTTCCTTGTGGCCACCAATCCTGTAGACGTGCTCACGTATGCCACATGGCGCTTTTCTGGCTTGCCATCGGGGCGTGTGCTTGGATCTGGCACAGCGCTGGATTCTGCTCGTTTACGCAAAGAAATCGGTGAACTTTTTAAAGTAGATGCTCGCTCAGTGCACGCTTATATTATGGGTGAGCACGGTGATAGTGAGTTCCCAGTGTGGAGCAATGCCAACATTGGCGGCATGGGACTTTCTGAATGGATTATGCGTGATCCGAATATCACGTCAAAAGCACTCAGTGCCGTGTTTAATAACGTGGTGAGTGCTGCCTACAAGATTATTGACGCGAAAGGTGCCACATATTATGGGATCGGTGCTGCGCTCGCTCGCATCACAAAAGCAATTGTAAATGATGAACATTCAGTGCAGGCTATTTCTGGTTATGTGAATGGAGAGTACGGTGTGAGTGACGTTTATGTCGGCACACCAGCGGTGATTAGCGCAGAAGGTGCTTCGCACGTGCTTCCCATCTCCTTAGACATGAAAGAAACAGAGTATATGGAAAACTCTGTAAGAGTCATTCGCAACACGATTGATCTTTCTTTTGCCAAACTTGAAAAAGATCTTGGGATTAAAATTCCAGAAGGCTGTGTGCAATAGCGAGCTAAAGGAATCTGTTGGGTAGTTGTGCCCACGAGATAAAAGTTCGATTCGCTACGATTATCTTCTGTGATCGCAGCTTCGTTTGATTCCTTGAGTGCTTTGCTAGATGTGAATCCGGCGATTTTTGCGTTTTTTCTGACGTTGCTTGCAGGGCTTTCCACCGGTATCGGCTCAGCAATTGCTTTCTTTGCCAAGCGTACCAACGCAGCATTTTTGGCTACTTCTTTAGGATTTTCTGCAGGCGTGATGATCTACGTCTCCTTCGTGGAAATTATTCCTAATGCACGCGAAGCGATTATGGCTGAGCATTCTGATACATCTGCCACATGGATCGTCACGGCCGCATTTTTTGCTGGCGTGGCAGTAATTGCTCTCCTTGATCGTTTTGTGCCAGAAGCTGCAAACCCGCATGAATATCACGAACCGCAAGATTTTGAGTCAAGCATTATACAGCCAGGCTCTGTATGGTCAGACGTCGAGAAGTTGGGTGGAAAAGCGAAGAGTTTAAGTAGAGATCCCCACCTGATGCGAGTTGGTGTGGTGACGGCACTTGCGCTCGCGATCCATAATTTTCCCGAAGGCTTCGCTACCTTCCTTTCTGGCTTGCAAGCACCAGAATTGGCTATTCCTGTGGCAGTTGCTATTGCTATCCATAATATCCCAGAGGGCATAGCCGTCTCTGTGCCGATCTATTACGCCACAGGTTCACGCAAGAAAGGTTTCTGGCTTTCCTTTGCGTCAGGTCTTTCAGAGCCGTTAGGTGCACTAATCGGCTGGGCACTTTTGAGCCAGTTCTTAAACGATACTATTTTTGGTATTGTTTTTGCTGCTGTTGCTGGTGTGATGGTGTTTATTTCACTTGATGAACTGCTTCCAACAGCTGAAAAATATGGAGAGCATCATCACGCAATTTATGGTCTGATTGCTGGCATGGCAGTGATGGCATTGTCGCTGCTTTTATTTCTCTGATTGGTGTTTACCTCCCTACTGCTCTCTATTGCCCTCCCTTTGCTCTCTATTGCCCCTCTTCGTCATTGTTCTTTGCGCTTTCTGCTGCTTCTTGGCATTTACTGGTGTCTGCTTCTTCTCGGCTGCTGATGAAATAGTGTGGTATACACAAGGTTTCTGGCTTTCCCTCGATAACCAGTGCGGCAGGCAATTTGATAATTGAATCACGATCAATTCGCTAATCTAGTTGTATGAAAATTTTTCTCCCACCATCGGAAGGCAAAACAACGCCATCGAGAGGCCCAAAGCTGGATCTTAATTCTTTGGCTTTTCCAGAATTAACGCCAACGCGTGCTTTGCTCCTAGAAGAGCTTGAAAAAGTTTCTGAGCGTGACGACGCTTTAAAGATACTTGGAGTAGGAAAGAAAGTGGCGCTGCAGGTATGCGCTCAAATAAATCTTCGCAAAAATCCGTGTGCTCCAGCATGGAGTGTATATTCAGGAGTACTTTTTGAGGCGATGGATTTGCCTAGTGTGGCTGGTAGCGCTCAGATGCTCGCTCGCGCAAATGAGCAGATTCTGATTTTTTCTGCTCTTTTCGGCGTCACTAAACTTTCCGATCACATCCCTTCCTATCGTTTGGCAATGGGCGTGAAACTTCCTCAAGCGGGCAACACCTCTACGATCTGGAAGCGTGCACTGAAAGAAATTCCTTTAGCAGAAGATGAGCTAGTGGTAGATTGCCGATCTAGTTCATATAACGTATGGACGCCTAGCGAGGAAACTTCAGTCGTCACAGTTAATGCCGTACGCGAAAAAGGTGGCAAGCGAACGGTGATCAGCCATAATGCAAAGTACTTTCGAGGTCTTTTAGCTGGTGAGCTGATACGATCTTCCTCAACGCCTGAAAACCCTCATGAGCTGGCAGATTTTGCGCATGTGCTTGTGGAGCAAGGAAAAGCTGCAGCAATTGAACTCACTTTGGCTCCGTCGTCACGCACAAAAGCAACATCGCGAGAAGCAAACCTCGCTTCGTCACGCATAAAATCACGCACAAAAAAATCTGGAGAGAATCGCTGGCATCTCACTATTGTGCAGCGTGAAGAAGGGGCTATATCCTAAAGAAATGAGCAAAACTCAAGCTGCCCAGCCTCGCCTCGCACGAAAAATTTCGTGGGTTCCTAATCAAAAAGGTGCATGGATGATGGCGATTCTTCCCTATCTCACAGGAGTAGTTGGCGGCGGTTTTCGTTGGCAGCATATTCTCGTGGGTGCTCTGTGGCTCTCGGGATATTCGTTCTTTTTCGCTGCTGAGAATTGGTTGAAAGCGAGGCGTTCTAGTGCATATCTGCCTCCTATGCGATTGTGGTTTTTAGTGACGGCAATCTTTGCTGCAGCTGCTCTATGGTTTTGCGGCGCTCTGCTTGCGTGGGCGCTGTGTTTCTTGCCTTTTGTGGTGGTGACGGCGTGGCAGGCAATCAAGCGTAAAAATCGTTCACTCATTGCTCGCACCTGCGAGGTGTGCGCTGCGGGATTGATGTGTGCGGTGGCGTGGGATATTGGTGTGCGAGAAGTGTTGTATCTTCCAGCTTTGTGGAGGAACGAAGGCAATAGCTGCCTTTTTACTTCAGCAGCTTTTATGCAGGCGACGATAGTGACGCTGCTGCTTACGTTTTATTTTTGGAGCACGATCCCGTTTGTAAAATCGCTGGTACGGGAGCGAATCTCTACGAGATTTCTTGCGCTATCTATTGCCGCACACATTGTTGGCATCTCAGTATCGGCGCTTTTATGGAGCTACGGCGTCGTGAGTGGATTAGTGCCAATCGTGTGGTGCGTGCTTGCACTTCGCGCCGCTGTATTTACGCATATTGCACACGTACCTATCAGAAGCTCCAATAGCATCTCAGATGCCTCAGATACTTCAGGAGCCTTAAAACCAGCACGAGTTTTCTTCAGTTCAAAAAAACTGCTGATATGCGTAGGAAGCACAGAAATGTTTCTATCAGCTATCTACGCATACTCGCTGCTCTTTGGGTAGTAGATTGCTCTTTGAGCAGGCGAGCGATAGTGAAGTGATATCTGCTGCGAGTTGTGAGTTTAGTTGTGCGAGGGGTTTTCGCTTGGCGAGGTTGTGCCAGAGCCTCCTGTTTCCTTTTCTTTTTCTTTCTCTTTATCTTTATCTGGATTCTCAGGTGCTGGGGTGGGGGCTTTTCCAGAGGAAATAGAGAGTTTTACCCGAGAATTATACGCAATTTTCCCAGCCCCAGGATTTTGCCCCACAATGGTTCCAGCTGGTTCATCTGATGAAATTTGTTCGGTATCGAATTGAATCTTTAAGGCATTCAACGATTTTTCAGCCTCGGAGAGAGAACGCCCTATATAAGAATCAATTTTCACTTCTCCACTTGCAACGTAGAGCGTGACTGGAGTTTCTTTTGGAATGACGGTTCCAGGAGCTGGGTCAGTGCTGACGACCATTCCTTGTGCAATTCCTGGTTCGTCTGTTGTTTCAACGTTGCCAACACGTAAACCTGCTTCTTCAAGCTGTTTACGTGCTTCTTCCTGTGTAAATGTTCCCCCAGTGACGTCTGGAACTTTAACATCGGCAATGCCAGCGGAGAAATGTACAGTGACTGTTGCTCCTTTATCTACGGATGTACCGATAGCAGGATCAGATGAAACAAACTGACCTTCTGGAATTTTTTCATCATTGACGGCGTCACCCACTTTAATTTTTAGCCCTACTTCAGTAAGTGCTTTTCTTGCCGCATCTTCGTCCATTCCCTTCATATCGGGGACATCAACTTGAGTGATTTCAAGGGAAGGATCTGTGCCTAGTAATCCTGCTGCTTTCAGACCGAAAAAGAGTCCAGCCATTGCGACGATAACGCCGAGGACAGCAAGTGTGACCCACAGCCATTTTTTAGATTGAGTTTCCTCTTCTTCCTCGATTGCAGGAGTGATATCGGTAGCTGTTTGTGAAGTGAATGGATAGCCGTTGGTTGCTGCAGTTGCGGGGATCACAGGATTTAACTGAGTTGCAGCCGCTGAAGGCGGCAGTGGTGATGGTGAGACGTACGTCTCCCATGTCCCGATTGCTGGAGCATGTATGGCGTCACCTCGAAGTGCTGCAAGTAAATCGGTGCGCATCTCAGATGCGGTTTGATAGCGGTCTTCGCGTTTCTTCGCTAAAGATTTCATAACTACTCGGTCGATCGCATCGGGAATATCTGGAGCTATTAAAGAAGGAACTTTAGGAGGCTCAGACACGTGTTGATATGCCACAGCAACTGCAGAATCCCCTTGGAAAGGAGGTTTTCCTGTGAGCAGTTCATAGATTAGGCACCCAGTTGAATAGAGGTCAGATCGAGCATCAACAACTTCACCTCGCGCCTGCTCAGGAGAAAGATATTGTGCTGTGCCCACAACGGAATTTGTAGAAGTCATCGTGGCTGAGGAATCAGCAATTGCTCGCGCAATACCGAAATCCATCACCTTCACTTTTCCATCCTGGCTGATCATAATATTGGCAGGTTTGATATCGCGGTGAATAATGCCTTCGTAATGGGAGTATTCAAGTGCCGAGAGCACGCCAACCGCAATTTGCACTGCTTCATTGATAGGAAGGGCTTGCCCATGCTTAAGGAGCGTAGAAACCGTGCGTCCTTTGACGTATTCCATCACGATATACGGAAGAGCTAGCGTGCGCCCTGAATCGCTCACAATAGTTTCTTCGCCTGTATCATAGACGGCAACGATCGCTGGATGATTAAGTGCAGCAGCCGATTGGGCTTCTCTCCTGAAACGTGCCAAGAACGTAGGGTCAGAAGAAAGATCTGAACGCAGTATTTTAATTGCAATAGTTCGCGAGAGACGAGTGTCGTATCCGATATGCACTTGTGCCATGCCGCCGCGCCCAATGAGGTCTCCAACCTCGTAGCGACCGCCAAGAATATGTGGAATATCAGTCATCTCAAATTTCTCCTTCAGGGGATGTTGCGCGCAGCACGCCATCTTCGTTAATACTGCACCATTTTGTGCTGTGAATACAGCTCAGATAAGTTGCGATTCGATTACAATGCATATTTACCCCACCACCGCTTTTATGACTTGCGCAGCAATTGGACCCGCTTCAGAGGCTCCGTCACCGCCATTTTGAACGAATACTGCCACAGCTACACGTGGTGTCTGAGCAATATCAAATGCCATATACCAGGCGTGCGGTTCTCCAGAGTTTTCTGCAGTGCCAGTTTTTCCTGCTGTAGGCACTCCAGCAACACCTGTCGAAGGATGTGCGGTGACGACGTCTTTCATCATCGACGTAAGCTCATCGGCTGTCTGAGGCGATATCGGGCGAGAAAACTCTTTTGGCTCTGTGCGGCTGATCGTCTGCAAATCAGAAGTGAGAGTCTCATCGACGATATACGGTTTCATGAGTATACCGTGGTTGGCGACTGCTGCACTGACCATCGCCATTTGCAGTGCGCTCGCTTGAATATCTTTTTGCCCAAATGCATCCAGTGCCAGCGCGGCATCGTCATCGGGTGTAGGAAATAGTGATGCGCTTGTTGGAAGCCCGATATCTACTTCTTTATTAAAACCGTATGCTTCGGCTTGCTGAATAATTTTATCAGCGCCTAAAGAGACAGCCCCTGAAGCAAAAGCTGTATTGCAGGAGAGAACGAGAGCTGTGCGCATCGTTGCTTTACCAGAACCGTCACCGCACGCTCCCGAGGTATTGGTAACGACAGCCGAACTACCAGGAAGATTATAGGTTGTCGGTGCGTCAATGAGAGAATCTGCAGTTAGCCCTGATTCAAGCATGGCACTCGCAGTAATAATTTTGAATGTGGAGCCAGGAGGATAAAGATCGCCGCCCGTAGCTCGATTGAGCGTTGGTTTGGCTGGATCGTTACTGATAGCCTCCCAAGCATTCTTTGCGGTATCCCAATCGTGGCTTGCGAGTTGATTTGGGTCATACGAGGGGGAAGAGTACAGCGCGAGAATGCGCCCTGTTGATGGCTCGATTGCAACGACAGCTCCAGCACGATTTCCCAAAGCTTGCGCAGCTGCCGTTTGCGCTTCGGGGTTGATTGTCAGCGAGACAGATCCTCCAGTGGGTTGTTTTCCTGTGATGAGATCTTGAATTCGCTGAGCAAAAAGGCTCGAATCAGAACCGCTGAGTACGGAATTTTGGGCGCGTTCAAGCCCTGTGAGTGCATCGTAACGCACAGAAAAATAGCCTGTGAGCGCGGCATAGAGAGGTCCATTAGTATAGGTGCGTTGATACTTATATTTATCTTCGCTGGGTTGAGAAGACGCGATAGCGCTGCCTGCAACGATAATATCTCCTCGATCAGTGTTGTACTCACGATAAATAGTTCGAGCATTTCGGCTGTCGGCATTAAGGCTCGGAGCTTGGAAGAAATGAATGTACGTTAAAGCAGTCATCAGCACCACAAACATGAGAGTGATAACGACCGTGAGTTTTTTAATTGGCGGATTCATAGGTGCACCACCTGAGTTGGATGTGAGTCGCTATCATCGCGATCTTTGGGATCTGTAAGCGGAGTATCTTCTATAGAATCGTCGCCAAGAATCTTACTCAATTCTCCTGTATCGATCATTGAAATAGGAATAGGTGAATCTAGTGCAGGGCGGCGGGCATCGTCAGACATTCTGAGCAAAATACCGACGATAATCCAGTTTGTGAGGAGGGCCGATCCGCCGAGTGCCATAAACGGCATTGCTAAACCTGTGAGAGGGATGACGCGAGAGATTCCGCCAACGACCACAAAGCATTGAATTGCGATAGTGAATCCCAAGCCTGTGGCAAGGAGCTTTCCGAAACCGTCATTGAGGTGAAGACCAGTGGAAATTGCGCGTTCCACAAACAGCAAGAAGAGGCATAGAATTGCGAGCACGCCTGTGAGCCCTAGCTCTTCACCGAGTGAGGGGATAATGAAATCAGAATTGGCGGCAAAGGCATTTGCTGGGTAGCCCTCTGCCCAGCCTGTTCCGAATAAGCCGCCATTTGCCATGCCAAATAAGCCTTGTACGAGCTGATATGATCCAGGGCTGCGGTCGTAGATAACTGGATCGAGTGCGTGGAGCCATATCGTAATTCTATTTTGAACATGAGGGGCTACTTTGATGATGAAAGCAATCCCGCCCGTCGATAGAAGAAGCCCGATAATGATCCAAGAAATTCGTTGAGTGGCAACGTAAAGCATTGCCACGAATAGGCTAAAGAAAAGTAAAGCAGTGCCGAAATCGTTTTCGAATGCAAGAATCCCTAAGCAGATTCCCCATGCGAGGAAAATAGGTGCAAAATGCCGCAGTTGAGGAAATTGGATTCCTAAAATTTTTGGCCCTGCCAATGCGAGATTATCGCGTTGTGAGACGAGATAACCTGAGAAAAATACGGCAAAGCAGATTTTGGCGAGTTCTGCAGGTTGGAATGAGAAGCCAAATAAGTTGATCCATAGGCGGGCACCGTAAGCATTTACCCCTAGCCCAGGAGTGAGCGGCAAAATCAGAAGTATGATTCCTACGATAAGAGAAATATAGGTAAATTTGCGCAGCCTGCGGTGATCTTTGATGATCCCGATTGTTGCCATCATCAAAACAATCCCGCCACCGCTGAGAATGAGTTGGTTAGGAACTTCCGCATGGTCGCCTTGCTCAATCAATGAATAATCAATTCTGTGAATCATTGCTAACCCAAGGCCATTAAGAGCCACAGCGGTAGGGAAAAGTATCGGATCGGCCCACGGTGCGCATGTACGAATCATCACGTGGGCGCCAAAAACCAGCACAATTGCAGCAATCGTGATGGGGAGAAACATCTGAGGGAGAGTGAGTTTTCCATCTGCAGAGATATTAGAGGTGATAAGAATCCAAGCGCATAGTGGAATTGATAGCGCCAGAATCAAAAGCCACACTTCTTGAAAACGCCCTGGTCTGGCAGGCGTTGTATCCACAGTACTCATTCTTTTTCTCCCGATGAGGGGGAAGTTTCTGACGTTGATGCGGATTTACTTGAGACGACGCGCTGAGCTTCTAAACTTGCGACGACTTGTTTTGCTTCTTTGAGTGATCCTCGGGTGATGGGTGATGTGAGACGCTCTTGAGCCACAGGAGTCAGCTCAGAAATTTTCACATCAGTTTCTTCTTCGAGATGATAGAAGCTAAATGAGCCAATTTCTTGAGGGATTCCTTGATAAATCGCAATTTTCCCATTATGAGCTGATATGAAGTATTGAGTTTGGGTCCAGCTATATCCACCCCATACTGCTGCGGCGATGACACCGAGAACTAAAAGTGCAAAAATGATACGGCTGATAATTCGCCGAACAGTTGAACGCTCATGTTCTTTGTATGGGGTGTCGTTTTCACCTGATTCTTTAGTTAGTAGTGCTGCAGCTTGCCCTGCTGGTGAGGTGCTTCCACGGGAGGGGCGTGAGTAATCGGTAGCGGCAGAGCCGACAACAACTGGAATATGAGGGAGATGAGTGTTAGGTGGAAGGTTTGAATTATCGATCACGTCTGCTAGAACGACGGTCACGTTATCTGGTGCTCCGCCAGCGAGTGCTAGGCTGATAAGTACTTCTCCACACTCTCGAAGATCTGAATAGGTGCTGAGCGTGGCACTGATTGTCTCGCCGCTCACCACACCGAAAAGACCGTCTGAGCACAGAAGCCAGCGGTCTCCTGCAATTGCTTCTCGTACCGATTCGTCGAGATCCACACTTTCAGGAGTGTCGCTGATAGCACGCATAATCACATTACGTTTAGGGTGATGGGCGGCTTCTTCAGGGGTGAGATCGCCATGATCTACGAGATATTGCACGAGAGTGTGATCGTGCGTCACTTGGGCAAATTTTCCATTTCGCAGCAGGTATGCCCGCGAATCCCCGATATGAACCATAGCGAGTTTGTTATTTGTCCGCATAATTGCGATGCAGGTTGTTCCTAAACCAGCAATCGTAGGATCGTCGAACACTCTATCAGCAAGTTCTTGTTGGGTCTTGACTAGGGCAGAACGCAGCGTTGGTAAAAGATCGTCGAGGGAGTGTACGTCGTCAGCTTCGGCTAAATGTGCCACGGTGACGGAAGAAGCAATATCTCCAGCAGCAGCTCCTCCCATACCGTCTGCGAGGACGAGAAGATTTTGCGAAGCATACCCAGCGTCTTGATTATTTTTTCTCACAAGCCCGACGTCAGAAAGCGCAACATAATTGAGAGATATGCTCATCACTGCACCTTCAATTCTGTTTTGCCGATAGTGACGGGCACACCGAGTGGGATTACCGTTGGTTCGTGGATACGTACACCGCCTACCCACGTGCCGTTTGTGGAATTGAGGTCTTCAATAACTGCTCGCCCGCCGTCAAGAAAAATTCGTGCGTGACGTGAAGAAGCGTATCCGTCGTCGAGTACGAGAGCAGAATCAGGAGATCGACCTATGCTGATAACTACCCCGGATGATAGCGCCAGTTGAGTGCCAGCAAGCGGTCCTTGAGTGACGAAAAGTGCGCGAGGCTGTGTGCCGCCTGCAGCACTACGAGCGGTTCTTGCGCTAGATTTCGCAGATTTCTTCCGATTCGATGGTTTTTTACGCCCATGCACACGAACGCCAAACGTATCGCGGCGCACGGTGAAGACTACGGAAAAAACAAAAATCCATAGGAGCGCTAAAAAGCCGAATCGAAGAAGCGTTATTGCTAGTGCGCTCATGCTGGCTCCGGGCTTGTCCAAAACATAATGGTTGTGTTGCCAATAGTGATGGTGTTGCCATCAACGAGAGTAGCAGCAGATATTTTGTGCCCCTCAACAAAAGACCCGTTTGTTGTATTGAGATCGGTTGCGATCACGCCGTTCGGCGTCACGCGCAGTTCGAGATGACGGCGGGAAACTCCAGGATCAGCGACGACGATATCGCTTTGAGATCCGCGGCCAATTACTGTGACTGCTCCAGTGAGCAGGTATCGTTCGCCATTGACGGTAATAATCGGATTTTTCTCGGAGGCATCGGTGCTCGTCACAGGAGCAACTGCGCCTTTTTTAGTGACGCCGCGCACCGTGATTTTTCCTCGTGTAAGCTCCGAATTTTGGAGGAACGTAATGTTGATAGGTCCAAGGAATGTGTAGCGCTGTTCGCGTGCATACTGCGTTGCAATATCAATAAGCTCCGAACGTAGTTCATCTTCTCCCCAGTCGAGGATTTTTTCGAAGTCGGATTCTGATATAGAGATTGTGAAGTCGTTTGGAGTGATAAGGCGGTCGCGCGTAATTGCGGCAGCTTTATCGTCCATGGATTTTTTTATACCAGATGCAAGTTCTACTGGTTTAAGGTCTGAGCGGAAAGCGCGTGAAAAGACGTTATCAACAGCGTTTTCCACACTGCGTTCGATTTTATCGAAAGCACCCACAACATTCCTTTCTTATCACACAGCTCTATATACACAGCTCTACATACATAACAGTACTGTGTTTTCATAAAAATAAACAGTAGCGAGGAATACGGGTGCTTTTAAGGCGTCTGCTTTGCTCGAAGTTGTAGATATTTATCGAGCTTATGCTTGGTTTCACTCTAGTTATGTGCCAGTAATTCGCTCTGCATCGCTGTGAGCGCATATTCTAGAAGTATGATTGATATTTGTTTTATTCGTGAGAATCCCGATCTCATCAAGGCAAGCCAGCGTGCGCGCGGTGCGAGCGAAGCCGTAGTTGATGCCGTCATTGCCGCAGACGAAAAACGCCGAAGCTCTCTGCAGGCATTTGAAGATCGCCGTGCTGAGCAGAAAGCCCTCTCGAAGAGTATCGGAAAAGCAGCTCCAGAAGAACGCGCAAGCGTGATGGAACGCGCAAAGGCAATGGCAGAAGAAGTGAAACAGCTGGAAACTGCAAGTAATGCCGCTGCTGAAGAATTCACGAAAGCGATGTATGCGATCCCCAACCTTATTGAAGAAGGTGTACCGCAAGGAGGCGAAGACGATTACACCGTGCTCAAACACGTTGGAGATATTCGCGATTTCACTGCCGAAGGTTTTGAGCCTCTTGATCATCTCGATGTGGCAGAGGGGCTTGACGCTGTTGATATGGCTCGCGGTGCAAAGGTTTCTGGCTCGCGTTTCTACTATTTGAAAGGTATTGGCTCGCGTTTAGAATTGGCGCTTTTGACGGCGGCAGCAGATCAAGCGGAAAACTATGGTTTTACTTTGATGACGACGCCCACGCTCGTCTCGCCCGCTGTTATGGGCGGCACTGGTTTTCTCGGTGCTCATTGCGATGAGATCTATTATTTACCTGCTGATGATCTCTATCTCACGGGTACGAGTGAGGTTGCGCTCGCGGGGTATCACAAAGACGAAATTATCGATATTTCTGAGGGTCCAAAGCGTTATGCTGGCTGGAGTTCTTGCTATCGCCGTGAAGCTGGTTCTGGCGGGCGAGACGTGCGCGGCATTATTCGTGTGCATCAGTTTAATAAGCTCGAAATGTTTTCCTATTGCGATCCTGCAGATGCACGTGAGGAACATCAGCGATTCCTCGCATGGGAAGAGGAAATGATTGCGAAAGCGGAATTGCCGTATCGCGTGATCAATACTGCAGCTGGAGATTTGGGAAGCTCTGCCGCTCAGAAGTTTGATTGCGAGGCATGGCTCCCTACTCAACATCGTTATATGGAAGTTACTTCTACCTCCAACTGCACTACTTTCCAGGCGCGCCGTCTCAATACGCGCTATCGCACGGCTGAGGGTAAAACCGCTGTGGTGGCCACTCTCAATGGCACACTTGCCACTACTCGTTGGATGGTTGCTATGTTTGAAAATCATCAGCAAGCAGATGGATCGCTCTATATTCCGAAAGCATTGCGTCCATATCTTGGCGGGCGTGAGCTGATAGAGCCGGTAGCTAAAAAGCTGTAAAGAAATAGCGATAAAAGGAGTAGAGCAATAGGCGGAGCAGAAGTGACGAGCAATTCTGAGCGTATCCAGCGCCCGTTTTTTCTGGATACGGCTGCTTTTGGTGTGCTTCCTTCAGCAGGGCCGGAGCTTCTTATAGGGCTTGATATAGATGGGACTTTGCTTCGGCACGATACAAGCCTGTCTGAACGGGTAGCGCGAGCATATCGCGCACATATTGATGCTGGCACTCACATTATGCTCGTCACTGGGCGAGGGATTGCAGGAACTCAGGTGGCTCTGCGCCAGCTCGATGTTTACAGTGGGTATGCGGTGTGTTCCAACGGAGCAATTTTGATTCATGTGGGGGAGCTTCCATTGAACGATGCTGGAATTCCAGTTGATCCGTTTTTTGGGGAAGTTCAGCCTGCGCATGAAGACGTGTGCGAAGGTTTACCGCCTGTGCAGATTATTCGCACTCATACGTTTGATCCCTCTGAGACTATTGATGCTCTTGTGGGTGAAATTCCTGAGGCAATGCTGGCTGTAGAATCTGTGACGGAGCCTCGGCGTCTCACGGCAGAGTTTCCGCCTGGCGAGCTTTCTGGAAAATCTCAAATCGTAGATGCGAAGGAGCTTGCTGTTTCTTCTACTACTCGTCTTACAGTACGTGTGCCATCGATGAGTTCGCAGGAACTTTTGGCATGTGTAGAGAGCCTTGGTCTACGTGGAATCGAATATGCGGTGGGCTGGTCTGCTTGGCTTGACGTCGCCCCTGAGGGTATTTCTAAAGCCGCTGGTTTGGAGTTTATGCGCACGGCATTCGGGGTTGATCCTGCGCATACCGTGGCTGTGGGAGATTCTGGTAACGACTGTGAGATGCTTGCGTGGGCTGAGCTTGGCATTGCGATGGGAAATTCTTTGGATTATGTGCAAAAATTCGCTTCTGCCGTCACAGATGACGTCGATTCAGATGGCGCCGCCGCAGTTTTGGAAGCATTTTTGAAGTGATGCTGGCGACGTAGAAATAGTAAAGCAGATACTTTTAGCTACTAGGCGCGTGTGAGTACATATGCTTGCATAGCTGAATGTGTACACATACTTCACGCCATTTGGCGGAGCGTGAGGGATTTGAACCCCCGATACGGGTTTACCGTATAACGGTTTTCAAGACCGTCTCATTCGGCCGCTCTGACAACGCTCCTATAAGAAAAGCACAGGGATAGACCCTGTGAATTTCTGCGGAGACGGAGGGATTTGAACCCTCGAGGGCAATTTCTCACCCTACTTTCTTAGCAGGAAAGCGCTTTCGACCGCTCAGCCACGTCTCCAGCACTGGATATGGTGTTCACATATCAAGGCAACAACTAGAATAGCCGATAAATACTATCGAACGCCAACTAAAAGAAGTATATTCAGCTTGAGATGCCAATGGTATTACCAGACCCAAACTTACCGCTAAGCGAAAATAGCGGCTTTTCTCTTGTGTTTTCTGGTGTGATGATAGCTATTTTACTGCGCTGCATTTTCTTTCTAAGATAATTTTTCCTGTTTCTTCCACTTTCTGATTTTGGTACGGAAAGTGGTAAATGGTGCAACTGTATTGATATGAACCCATTTCCATACTGGCCATGCTGATGGCGTAGACGATGCCCATGCTCGTTGCCCCGATTCGAATAATTCAGTATCGGTATAGCTATTAACCAACTGGACGATCTCAGTAAGCAAGGAGTTAAAGTAGTCAATGAGCTCTTGGGCACTCGCCTTTTCCCAGCGCTTATAGAACGATTCATATAAACCACCTAACTGATTCCACTTAAAGCCAGGCGCAGGAGTCACTACTTCACGACCTTCTTGCTCTAAACGTTCCCAGCCAAGCAGTAGTTCCATCCAACCTAGCTGGTAGGCGATCATTTGACGCGGCGTGCGATCGATACCGTCGAGAAGGCGATCCCAGCCGTCGTCTGGAATTTCTGAAAATTCTCCGATAAATAGAGTGCCGCGCTTGGTGATTTCGGCAGCTAGTTCAGCGCCAGATTCATACGATCTCATTAACCATTCCCCTGAAAAGTGTCTAAAAAGCCTGTTTGTATGCATGAGTAATTTATTTCTTGCTAAACAATCTAATCATAAAACTGCTGGTAGCTCTTTTGCGTTTGAGGGTATGAGATGTGCGAGGAAAATACCCTGACAAATGTCGGTGTTGAGGCAAGCTCATATTGTGTTTAACTGGTATTACTAGATGCGTGATCGAAAATTCAAAGTAGAAACACAATCTAGTACTAGTATCAGAGGCATAAGGAAGTATCTACGAAGGAGTATCTACAATGACTGCTGGAGTATTTTCAGGTTTGTCACGATAATTGTACTTGCGTTGATCGCCGTAGCCTTAGTTGCTCTATGTGTCGGAGTCTGGCGCTATATTCATTCGAAAAGGAAAAGTAATGTGATCTCTTGGCAGAACTTGTTTTCTGTTACTCTTCTCTAAAAGAAGAAGTAAGTTTATATTGTATTTTTGGGCGAATGGTTCTGTATAGCTGTTCGCCCAAAAAATTTGTTTGATCAGAACAATGCTTTTAGATACTTTTGCTTTTTATTTCTTGCATTAAGAGCTAGCAGCTTTCATTTTAGTTCCCTACAAGTTATATAGGGAAACCTTGACTATCATTTTTCGGTGATATATCAACGTTTTATCGTGTGCCCAAGGGGGGACTCGAACCCCCACGCCTTTGCAGGCACACGGACCTGAACCGTGCGCGTCTACCAATTCCGCCACTTGGGCTTATATGCTGCTTACCAAAGCTCATCTGGCTTTTCCGTAAGTGCATTCAGCTCTTTAAGACTACACGTATTGGCAACGTTCTCAAAGTTGCTAGGTAGATATGAAAGGCAGTGATCGTGAGAGCGTACAGCGTAAATCCCACGTGGATAAACTTTTGCAAATTGTATCTGGGCTTTAAGTTGACTGCAGAAATAGGAAATTGGAGATAGAAAAGAAAGGTCTTAATATCGTTCATAGATACAAAACTGCCATGAAAATGCAATGCTTAAACGCAGTGCGTAATTTGTGTGAAAGGATTTAATATGAACGCAACTATGGGTCGCAGTAAGCGCACAATCGTTATCTACAACACCATTACTGGTTTTTCTCGTACCTACGCAAATTGGATTGCTCAGAGCCTGAACGCAGATATTTATTCACTGCAGGATTTGTGTGTAGCTGTGCGTGGAGAGGTTGTCGATCTCGCAGATTACGATCTGGTGATTTATGGGGCAGGAGTTCGCATGCATATTATTCGTGGCTTCAAAACTTTCCGATCCATGCTTCAGAAAGCAGATTTACTTGGCAAAGGGAAAGTAATTGTGTGGGCGAACGGCGGCACTCCGCAGCATCCAGACCGAGATTGGAAATCAGCTGCGCGCACGTTTACGAAAAACGAGATAGCAAAAGGTGAGTATTCATATTTCTATCTCGAGGGCGGTGTGCGCTACGAGGGATTGAACCCTGTAGAGAAATTATTGCTCAAAACTTTTGCTAAGCGTGTGCAGAAATATCGCGATCGAGGTGAATGGGCGGCAGCTGTGGCAGATCATATCGCAGAGGGGTACGATCATACACGCCGTGATGCTCTCGATCCGCTCCTTGCGCGTGCCCGCGAAATTCTTGCTTAAATTCCCTGCCTCTGCGTGAGGCTGTGGCTATCTTTACAAGAGCAGTGAAAGGCAACGGGGAAATCATTAAACAGGTGTGACCTGCTCTACTTCGGAGTTGTTGGGTTGAAACTTCAGGATTGCTTGCAGAGCTGAATCTATACGTGTGTAGTGCCTTAGTGCCGTGATTCGAGGTGCAAAGTTTAGGTATGTGCGTGATGTGGTATCTTGATTGGCTCTCTTTTGTGGCTTGTTTTAAGCCTATTTGCATGATTTTTTTCTTTCTCTCACCTATGATACTCTTCTTATTGAGAGTGATAACCATTAGTGATGTGTGCGTAAGAATTAGAGTAGATCATAAATATCCAGCTTATGTGCTGTTTATGCTTGCTTAGATATCTGCGTATGCGTATAGAGAAGAGGAAGAATGCGAATGCTTCGCAGTACTGGCTTTAATCGAGCTGAAGAAATTAGCGAGAATCATAAAGGAAGTGGGAAATATATTCAGCGGCAATCGGCACCTATCAGTGCTCAATTCGGTAAGGCAGGTGCATCTGCATTCTTTAGCAAATTCTTCGCCAAAGGTTTTTCTTCGATATATGCCGTATTTGCTGCTTTGGCAGTATTTTCTCTTGCAGCATGCACGCCAAATGGCTCAACTGGCACTAATAACGCTGCTGATTCTTCTAGTGTGAGTGGCGATAAACCAGTCGTATACACCAGCTTTTTCCCTGTATATGACCTCACTAAACGAGTAGTCGGAGATAAAATGGACGTTCGCTCCATTATCTCAGGAGCCGAAGAAGCACATGATTTTGAACTGAAACCAAACGATATGGGTGAAATTTCTAAAGCTCAGCTCATCATCTACAACGGTGCAGGAATGGAAACCTTCATTGACGATCTTAAGAGCGCAGCTAAAGACGACAATAAATTCATTGATCTTTCTCAGGGGCTGACTTTGCTTAAAAGTAAAGGCGCTGGAGAAGGTGCGAGCGATGATGCGTCTGAGGGTGGTAGTGACGATCAGCATGGCGACAGCGATGCTGGCACTGCTCCTCACAAACACGCCGAGGGAGATGACCATCAGCACGATAATCATTCGGCTGTCAATCCTCATACGTGGCTGAGCGTCAAAAACGCTCAGAAGCAGGTGAGCACAATCGCCGAAGCTGTGAGTGCCTTGGATCCTGATAATGCACAGTTCTATCAGGAAAATAGTGAAAAAACTCAAGCTGAGCTTAAGAAGCTCGACAAAAAATTCGAGGAAAGCCTAGCAAAAATTCCTGCCCAGAAGCGCTATTTCGTGGTCTCACACGCAGCATTTAACTATCTTGCTCACGATTACGGGCTGCGCCAAGTGGCAGTGACGGGTATTTCTCCCAGTGAAGAGCCAACAGCAGCTCAGCTGGCAACGATTTCTGATTTTGTGCGCAAACATGAGATCAGCACTATTTTCTTTGAAGGAAAAGCCACCCCGAAAGTTGCTCAGACTTTAGCACGCGAAACAGGAGTTGAAACATCGAGTATCTACACTCTTGAGAGCGTGAGCGATGAAGAACGAGATTTAGGCTATATCACGTTGATGGAGCGTAATCTCGATGCATTGGTAAAGGCCTTCAATGCCTGAGGTACTCACAATATCGGATGTCAGCTTTTCTTACAGCGATAAACCTGTGCTGCATCATCTTAACCTCTGTGTTTCAGAAGGAGAGATGCTTGCAATAACAGGAAAAAATGGTGCTGGAAAATCCACTCTTATGGAAGTAATTCTTGGCAGACTCAGCCCGTCTTGCGGCACTGTGAAGCTTTTTGGTGAATCGATAAGCGCTAATACTCACTATCAACGTTTCGCGTTTATCGCTCAAGATTCAGTAAAAAACTATCGAAATTTTCCCACAACTGTGGGTGAGGTGGTGCGTATCCATCTGCGTCAGCTAAAAAAGAGGTGTGACGTGAACGCTACGCTCTGCCAGGTAGGGCTTGAGGGGTATCTAAATCGTCAGCTCAGTAATCTTTCTGGCGGTGAGCTGCAGCGAGTTGCTTTAGCGTTGGCGCTATTGAAAGACGCAGAGCTTATTTTGCTTGACGAGCCGACTACAGGAGTCGATTGCGTATTTGTGGAGGAGTTTTACCGAATTGTTCGCTGCTTAGCAGACGCTGGAAAGACGATTATCGTCATCACTCATCATGTGCAGGAAATTGAAAAATTTGCTGATCGTATTCTGTGCCTAGAAAACGGCGCTATGGCAGAGAAAAAACGTGCTGGCGCATCGAAAGATATCCAACCATATACCAATGGCACATGTATCGAGGAGAGCTGCAATGTTGGCGTATGAATTTATGCAGCGTGCCTTTATTGTTGGAAGTGTCCTTGCTGTGATTCTTCCTCTTATCGGTTTACCAGTTTTACTCAAACGTCTAGCGGTGATGGGTGATACGCTTTCACACGCTTCTCTCGCAGGGGTGGCAGCAGGATTATGTTTCGGCTTCAATCCGCTTTTTGGCTCGATGGTTGCGTGCATTATTGCAGCGTTAAGCGTAGAGGTGGTCCGTGAGCGTCTGAAGGCTTATCAAGAAATTTCTGCCGTTATCGTGCTGGCAGCAGCTATTGGCTTAGCCGGAATGTTTACGAGTTTTACAGGAAACGCAGGAAATAGTATTGCCTCCTATCTTTTCGGCTCTATCGTGACGATTGACGATAGCGAGCTGATGCTCGTGATTGGCGTGGCTGGCGTTGTGATCACGCTCTACAGTGTGCTGTATAAGCAAATATACTTGAGCGTCTTTGATCCAGCGGCAGCACCTCTGCTAGGGATTAAGACGAGACGCCTCAATGCACTCTTTGCTTTCCTCGTAGCGATGTCGGTATCGATCGCAGCAAAAACAATTGGTTCGCTGATCGTCTCTTCGCTCCTCGTTTTACCAGTGATATGCGCAATGCAGTTCACTCGCACCTATCTCGGCACACTTCTTGCTGGAATAGGGCTTTCTCTGGCGTACGTCTATTGCGGACTTACCCTCTCCTATTACTACAATCTCAAACCCGGCTCAGTGGTTGTGCTGCTGGCTGTGGCTGGTCTGCTTATATCTCTTCTGTTTAAAAGAAAGTGAAGGTTATATTGATGAAACACATAACTATTCGTGCGCTCGTGGGTGCAGCGGCAATCTCGTTGGCGTTAGGAGCGTGCTCTGGCTCGAATCCTTCCAAGCCATCAGCTTCTGAGGGAAGCGCACATCAAACAACTCGCACACTCGTTTCTCCAAAAGAAACGACCTATGCCTTGGATTCTACAACGGACGTGCTTGTTGATTCTGCTCTTTCTTCTAGCGACGAGATTACGCGCATCGTCAAGCACGGCGATCACTGGCACGTTTTTACAGCAGACGGCCGTGAGATTATCACCTATACAGATCCAAGCAAAGCGCGCAGCAGTGCAGAGCTGAGTAATACAGCAAGTGTGCTTTCTGCGGATTCTTTGCAAAAAGCTGCGACAAAAGGTGTGGTGAGAATAGCTAAGCATGGCGATCATTGGCACGTTTTTACGGCAGATGGTCAGGAATTTATCACGTACACTGATCCGCGCCCGTATTATCCAAATGCCCGTATTGAAAACTATAGCGGAAGCCACGGGTCTACTACTCAAACGGCTGGCTTTGCGAAGCCAGCGCCAAGCACAGAAGCGCCGGGCACTTCTAGCGGCTCGGCAAGTGGCGGTGCTGAAAGTGAAGGCAATAGTAGTACGCCAGGCGGCTCCAATCTGAAGCCATCATCTCCAGGTAACGGGCTAAAAGTTGTGCGCGTGATCGGGAAAAAAGAACTAAGCACCATGAAGATCGTGAGAATCGCCAAGCATGACGATCATTGGCACGTATTCCAGGAAGACGGTACTGAGAGCATCACTTATGAGGATCCGCGTGCACTCTTTCCGAATATCACGGTTGAAGAATATGGGCATTCTCATGGAGATGGGCATACGGGTGCACCTGGGCAGAAGCCGAATAAGCCAGGAGATAAAGATAAGCCTTCGTCTAGTGAGGAGATATTTTCCTACGATGAGGTGAAAGCGCAGATGATTGTGCCGCTTGATAAGCTCACGTATGGTCACATTGCTCATACCAGTTTCTTCGACTACACGCGCAACGCTTTTGCTATAGCGCATGGAGATCACTACCACTACGTTACGATCGAAACTATTGTTGATTTCGCTAATCGATGGGGTGAATTCGGCGAATATACAGGTCGCCAGGTGGTTGCTACTCTCAAGTATCTGATTGAAAATCCAAGTGCGCGCCCTAAAGGGGAGAATGGCTGGGGTTCGGATTCTGATATTTACGAACACGGCAATGCAGGCTCTCAAGGAGGATCGTCTTCTAAGCCGAGCGATACCGAAAATCATCGCGGTAAAGAAGTTGTGAAAATAGCAAAGCATGATGACCACTGGCATTTGTACTATGCCGATGGCACCGAAAGCGTCACCTATGAGGATCCAACTTCTGTCTATCCAAACGTTCCAGTTGAGGATTACGACAATCCACATGGGCATGGTCACAAGGGAGAAGGCGGCAGCAAGCCTTCACCTGCAGGAGAGACGTTTTCTTACGACGATGTGAAAGCGGAGATGATCGTGCCGCTTGATAAGTTGCAGTACGGGAATATAACGCACAGCACGCATTTTGATCGTGAGCGTAATGCTTTCGTGATTCCTCATTATGATCATTATCATTACGTCAAGCTTGAAACTATTGTTGATTTCGCTGATAACTGGGGTGACTTCGGAGGCTATACAGGCCGCCAGGTGGTTGCAACTATCAAGTACCTGATCGAAAATCCAAGTGCACGCCCTGAAGGGAAAAACGGTTGGGGTTCGGATTCTGATATTCACAAGAAGGGTAATTCAGGCTCTCAAGGGCAAACAGCTGCTAAAGAAGAAACAAGATCTGCTGCTACAGAAGCAACAGAATCAGCTACTGCAGCAGTAACGGAATCACCCGTCGCAGAAAAAGAAGTGGATTTTGAAAACGAAACAGAATCGGCAACTGGCAAAGATACCGAATCAGACGAGAAGGAAGAAGTAAGCTCCGTAGTGCAGAAAACGCAGAGCGATCAAGAGGTCGATAAAGATTTAAGCCAAGGCGAATCGTCACCAGAAATTCCTTGATTGAATCGTGAGGTGCACGCCTAGCTCGCTATGATAAATGTATGAGTCAATTACAGCAACACATCATAGAAGAGCTGGGCGTGCGCCCAATTATTGATCCAGCAGAAGAAGTTGAGTTAAGAGTTCGTTTCCTTGTGGATTATGTGCGTGCATCTCACGCTCGTGGTTTTGTGCTGGGAATTTCTGGAGGCGTCGATTCCACGCTTGGCGGGCGTTTGAGTCAGCTTGCTGCTGAGCGCGCTCGCGAAGAAGGAATAGAAGCACAGTTCATAGCGGTTCGTCTCCCGTATCGTGTGCAGGCAGATGAAGTAGACGCGCAGCGCGCACTCGATTTTATTCAGCCAGATATGATGCTCACTTTCAATATTGCAGCCTCAGTTGATGCGTGCGAAAAAGATTTCCAGCAGGCAACTGGTCTGCCGATCTCTGATTTCAACAAAGGCAACATGAAAGCGCGTATGCGTATGATTGCGCAATACGCTATTGCAGGCGATCGCTCAATGCTCGTGGTGGGCACAGATCACGCAGCCGAAGCCATCACTGGCTTTTATACAAAGTTTGGTGACGGCGGTGCAGACGTGACGCCTTTAGCAGGGCTCAACAAGCGTCAGGTTCGTTCCCTCGTCACCTATCTTGGCGGATGCGATGAACTATCAGGAAAAATCCCAACCGCCGATTTATTGGATGGCACACCTGGGCGCACAGATGAAGATGAGCTAGGGCTGAGCTATGCCGATATCGATGATTTCCTTGAAGGTAAGGATGTGCAGGAAAACGTGGCTGTGAAACTGGAGAACTATTTCTTGCGCACACGCCACAAGCGGACTATGCCCGTGATGCCGCGTGATACGTGGTGGCGCTAGATCTGCGGCGCATCTTTGCTATCGCATGGGCTGGCAGTGGGGTATGTGCTGTCTGTGATAGAGCTTTGCCGATGAGATCGTGAGTGGCGAGGAGCTGGGCGGCGAACTAGTGGGCGTGTGCGCTGAAGTGCATGAGCTCCTAAATCGTATGTGCGTGTAGGGAGTATCCAATTTAGTTTTCGGGCCAAAATTCCGCATATCGAACAGAATATAATTGCCGTTGCCATGCCGATTTCATAGAAACCGAAATTCTGCCATACCACCATTTGAAAAGCTGCTAGAAAAGCAAATGTGGCATATAGAGGTTTTCCGCCGAAAACTGCTGGAGTTTCGTGGCAGAGTATGTCGCGGATAATGCCTCCGCACACCGCCGTCACTACTCCAAGAAAAATTGATGGAATCCAGCCGAGCCCAGCAGCAAATCCTTTTGAAGCTCCTGTTGCACTCCAACATCCCAAGGCAAGCACATCTGCGAGCACCAGCGTGCGGCGTGACCACTTATGCCCAAAAGAGAAAAAATAGCCGATAAATGCCGCTGAAAAAGCTCCAGAAAGATACCACGGATCTGTAAGAGCTACAGGAAATCCCTGCCCGAGCATCATATCTCGCAAAAGACCGCCTCCGAGAGCAGACGCAGCGCCGAGCGTCAGATAGCCAACAAGATCGTACCTATGGCGCCGCGCAGCCGCAGCACCAAGCAAGCCGTTGGCAAATACGCCCGTCACATCAACAATGCGAAAGAGAAGCTCTGGATCCACGCACTGAGCCTTTCTTACGGTTGTTCGGGTTTATTATGAACCCACGTTTTCAGCACGCGCTCCATTTTGGCTAAGTCTTCATCGTTGTGCACGGAAAAGAGAATCAGCTCCATCACTCCTGCGTGAGTGCGGATCCAATCATCAACCGTCTGCAGTGCGATCACAGCAGCTTGCTCAAAGGGGAAGCCGTTCATGCCAGTTGCGAGAGCGGGGAAGGCAATGCTCTTTACGTCTCCTTTTATGCGAGCCAATTCTAGGCTGTTCCAGTAGCAATCGCGCAAAAATTCCCGATCGCGCTGTGTGGGCTGATGATCAACGATTTCTGGTGCGACGGTATGAATTACGTAGCGAGCAGGCATTCGGTAGCCGCGCGTCATGACGGCGGAGCCTGGTTCGGCGTCGCTTTCCATCGCGTCGTGAATAGTGGCACAGTCGTTGCGCATCCAAGGCCCAGCCTGCAAGTTGATCACAGAATCGAGGCAGCCATGTAGAGGAATGCGGCAGCCAGTGAGAGAAGGAAGAGCTGAATTGACAACGGCATCGACGACGAGCTGGCGAATATCGCCCAGATAGAGAGCAGTATTATGCCCTTGAGGATAATCGTTTTCCGGAAACATTTCATCTACGCGGCGCAAATGAGCTGCTTCCACGCGACCGTGCATACCGCTTACGCGGAAGAGAATAGTATTGATAGCGCGCTCTGTGATCGGATCGAGCGCGCCTGGATCGTGCTGGGTAAGCTCCGCTTCCAGCCAGCGCAGAAGACCCTCGTCTGTGGATAGGTGAGCTACGGACGACGTGCCAGTGTAGTGCTTATTAGGAAGCCCGCCCAGCGCCGTCATCAAAAGATCATGCCCTGAGCGCAAATCGTGCGTAGGGAGCGAGAAAGGTTCATCTAGTTTAATGAGATCTCGGTATTCAGCCAAGTCCATCGTGTGTCCCTCCTTAGTGTGCTATTTCAAGACTACCGAATATTTGGCGTGGCTTGGAATTGAGGCAATGATTGGAAGAATGTTGCTAAGAGCGTAAAGTCGCAGGTATCTACGAGAGAAATAGGCGATCTTTGCAGCGATTGCTCTACATAGTTCCCTGCAGGTTATATTTACATAATTCCCTGTTCGGTGAGGTAGGTGAGTACAGCGCGTACGCGTCGATTCTCTTCTCCTGATGCAAGCCCTAACTTGCGGAAGACGTTTGCTACGTGTTTCGAGACGGCAGCTCCAGAAAGATATAGCTGCGCGGCGATGTCTGAATTAGATAATCCTTGTGCCATGAGTTCAAGTACTTCGAGTTCACGAGGTGAAAGATTTTCGAGCGCACTGCTTTTCCCTTGCACTAAACCAGCAGCTACTTCAGGATCAACTACCACGCCGCCTGCTGCAACAATTCCGAGAGAACGCACAAAATCTGCTACTCGTGCCACGCGATCCTTGAGTAAATATCCTAGACCTCCCTGAGAGCTGTGTGAGTATGTAGAGGAAAATGGTGAAAAGTTTTGATGATTCTTTTCAGCGCTTTTGCCGTCACTAAAAAGTACGCGAGCATAGGCGGGTGCAATATATTGCGAAAGAACCATCACGTTGAGCTGTGGAAACTCACGCCGAAGATCTACGGCAGTGCGTAGTCCATCGTCACTCATCCCTGGAGGCATTCGCACATCGGTAATTAATACATCGATTATTTCGCCAGCGTTGAGTAGTGCGCTAACTCGTGAGCGTAGTTGGCCTGCATCTTGTGCGTGCCCGATAATCTCATGCCCAGTGCGTTCAAGAATCCCTCCTAAACCTTCACGAATAAGAGCTGAATCGTCTGCAAGAAAAATTTTCATGCTGCTACCCCGCTTTCTCCCTGGTTTAGTAATAGCGGTATTGATGCTGCTACCGTGGTTGGTCCTCCTAGTGGAGAGTCGCAGTAGAGGTTTCCGCCAAAAGTAGCTAAACGTTCTTGCAAGCCAGAAAGCCCATGCCCTGGAAGTATCACAGCTCCACCTGGTCCTTCATCCACTATGGAAATATGTAGATCGTTATCTGCGGCGAGCAGGATAGTTGCCTGTGCATCGGGGGCATATTTTGCCACGTTTGTGAGCGCTTCGGCGGTGAAGAAGTAAGCCGTTGCTGCTACTCCCTCAGGCATAGTTGGCAAGGGATGCGGTACCACAACTTTTGCTTGTACAGAGCTTCTTTCTGCGAGTGCTCGCACAGCTGCTTCTAATCCGATATTAGCAAGCACGTTTGGGTGAATGTTGTTTACCGTGGCTCGCAAAGCTCTTAATCCTTCTTCACCAGATTTTTGAGCGCGATCGAGCACAGTGCGTAAATCGGTGAGAATTGTGCAAAGATCAGGGTTTGCACTGGTAGAGGAGGTGGGAAGCGTAGTTGCGAGAGCAGAAGAGGGTGCTGGAGTGGAAGAGATGGCTGAAGCAGAAATGGATGTTGAGGCAATAGAAGCAGTGTCTGAAGCAGGTGAAGAAGTAGTGGTTGGGGAAATAAGCGTAGAAGTAGAATGCTGAGAATCTTGATATTGCTGAATCAGCAGATCAAGGATCATGTGAGCTTCACCGATTGCCATATTGGCAGCAACGAGGTATTGCTGAGCACCGTCATGTAGATCTCGTTCAATTCTGCGGCGTTCAATTTCGAATGCCTGCACGATTGCTCGGCGTGATGAGCGTAGTTGCAGAATTTGCGTGGCGGCAGACCGACGTGTGAATATCATACTATTTCGCATTCTCCTCTTTGTTTACTGCTCAGATTGGTTCGGAGATGAACCGTGGTCTGCTTTGCTTGATATAGCGTGAAGAGCGAAGCGGTATTTTCCTTTTCCCTGGCCACTCACGGGTGAGATGGCGCGTGCATCGAGAAGTTTTCGCAGTAGATCAGAAGCAGGAGAAGCCGTGACGTTCAAAAGGGTGACGACGTCTGCGCGTGAAAACACCCCGTCGTCACCAAATTTCGCATAAAGCCTTTCTGCGTGACGAGCAGAAACTGGTGCCAGTGAAAGAAAACGAATGTCCTGTTTTTCGGGCGAATGTCCTGATTTTTGGAGTTGAATGTCCTGTTTTTTCGGCGAATGTCCTGATTTTTGGGGTGAATGTCCTGATTTTTGGAGTTGAATGTCCTGATTTTCAGGCGGCACAATCAAACCACTGATATGCATATAGCGGTTATGTAGGTCGTTTTCTTCACCCAGTAAAACATTTCGCAAAAAATTTACGAGATATTCGGTAGTTTCGTGAATATCCTTTGAAAGTTTCTCGTAGTTGGCGCGAACCATAGCATTTCGGAAATACCACGCGTGCTGGGCAAAAGGAAGATTATCTACAATAAAACCGAGCGAACGTAAGTATTTAATGAAAAACACAGCCGTTGTGCGTGTATTTCCCTCGCCAAATACATGGATTTGCCAGAGGCGTGCCACGAAATTCGCAAGATGTTCAATAGTTTGCCCAGTATCCAGCCCTTTATAGCTGAAAGATTGCTCGGTAGATAAATCATATTCCAGTGTGGCAAGCAAATCTGCAGCATTGCCGTACGTGACGGTATCGCCGCCCAGTACCCATTCTTTTTTCGATATATTGTAGGTGCGAATTTTTCCTGCGTGTGGATATATTCCGTCGAAGAGGCGCCGATGTATTGCTAAGTATTGCGCAACAGAAAAAACGAATCCCTGCTCAGATAAAAGCTGAGCGATTCTCGTTGCCACTTTATCTGCTTCGTCTACCCGATCCACTGCAAGATCTGGATTATCGTGATAGTGCGAATCAATCAATTGCTGGGCGTTATCGAGGGTAATCTCTCCCTCGATTGTGCGGAGAGCAGTATCAAGAAGGTATTGCGACGGCGTTAATCCATCAACTGCCTGTAAGCCAATCGCAGTCTGCCAAGCATCTGCCAGCGTACGCTGCGACGGCGGACCGTGGCGCAGATATTCAGCAAAAGGATCTTCTGTGAGGTCTTCAAACTCTTTGTAATTTTCTGTATTTGCGAGATGTTTGGTCTTATTTTCAGATTTTTTTGTGATATTTTCAGGATTTTTCGCCATTTCACCTCCTTTTACTCTTCTCTATTTTAACTGAACTATCTATAAAATCTTTGCTGATTTTATTTGTGCAGATTCTATTCGCTGGCAGAAAACTAGCTTTTCATTTTTTGGCAACGTATATGGGTGAAGGGTATGAAAACGCTGATTGCATTGATGAAAGCATATGTGAGCAGGCAATGCACTATAGAGAGATGCGCATAAACAGTAAATACGGCGCTTGTTGATTTTCTCTGTGAATATGAAGCTCACAAATATCTTGAAGAATAGCGGATTGCGAAGGAAGTGACGCGTGTGGGAAGAAGTATTGCGTGCGCAGGTTTCTCAATGGCGCAATAGATATACGTTATTTTTTGATTATTTATGTGGTTCATTATTTATGCGAACTCATTTATGTGAACTCAACGCAACTGCAATCGTCACGCAGATAAGCCCCAGAATCCCTCCAAAGTTTGGAGCTTGATGGAGCAGAAGAAAGCCGACGATTAGTGAAGTAGCCGGATAAAGCGAGCTGAGAAGTGAATAAGTATCAGCGCGCACGTGTTTAAGAATTGTGATTTCCAGCAGGAACGGCAAAAAAGATGAAAAGATTGCTACAGCAATCATCATAGCTAGATAGTGCATATTCGTGACGATTGATGCAAAGCCAGCAAACGCGAAAGGAACGTAAAATATAGCGCCAGCGCATAAACCGATCGCAAGAGAATCAGGTCCGTTAGTAGATGTGCTTACTTTTCGCCCAAGCCAGATATACAACGCCCAAAAAACGCCAGCAAAAAGGGAAAGTGCTACGCCGATTCGTGCGCGAGAATCGCTTAAGTCTACACCTATCCACGAAATAAGAAATACGCCGAGAGCAGCAAAGCAGATAGCCACGCGCACTCGCACACCGCGCCCTGTTAATGCTGCGAGGATCACTGGTCCAAGAAACTCTAAAGCAACGGCTGTTCCTAAATGTACGTAGCTGATTGCGTAATAAAACACCACGTTCATACTGGTAAGAGCAAGACCGAATAGGGCGGGTGTGCGCAAAAACCTGTATGCGGCACGCGGATTTTTCCACGGCACAGGAGGTCTTCGCCACGCCAGCATGATTATTCCTGCAATGCTGAAGCGTCCCCATGCCACTGCCCCTGCTGTCGTTACCGAAAAAAGCTGTACAGCAAATGATGCGCCTAAATATTGCACCAAGCCTGAAAGAATAACGAAAAGCGGAGCAAATAGCGCAATACGATCTGGTGCTGTTGGCTGAGAATCGGCAGATGACAAAAGGTTTTCTGCAGAAGGAAAATCGGCGGAGGAATTATTCACTCAGAGATTGTAACGCTCCTGCTGCGCTATTCATTACTTTTGCTGTGTGCGTGCTTTCGCATGTGCGTGAAGATGTATATGTGCGTGATGCATATAGGTAAAAGTAAGGAATGAGCTAGCCAGAGTGATAACGATGGAAGTAGCGATGATGGTGACGACGGCAACGATGGCAGCGTGCGGCGGCAGGGCGGTTGGGCCGTCTTTGGTGATACGTTATGCGTCTATTGTTTTCGTTTGTTTTTCGATGCTGCTTCTTCCGTTTCCCCTCGTAGGCGCATAGCACGTACATAGGGGGAGGTAGAACTTAGTGCATAGGGGTTAGATCTTAAAAAGGAGCAGAGAGCCGTTTACTCAACAGCCCTCTGCTCAATGTGGGTTCGCTATATGCTTTATCTACATATAAAGGCACATAGTGTTTTAATGCTCAGCGAATTGATATTCACCAAATCCGCTTTTTTGATGTGAGTAGCGCCCCTCCTGCCACACTCAGCAACACAGCCAGTGCTATTAACCCAGCAGTAGCACTACCAGTTTTCTGTAACTGTTTATTGACTATCGGCTCAGTAGGTTTTTGAGGAGATTCCTTTTCTGAGGGGTTATCTTCGCCTGGTTGCTGCTCAGGCTGCGGCGTTGGCATGGCAGCTACAACCTGGAAATTAGCGGTGACGATTTCGTTAGAGCCATCTTCGTAGGTAACTTTCACGCTCACAGAGATGGTCTCGTTTACATGATCGCTTGGTACTTTCCATGTGATAGCACCGCTATCTTCAGCAATGCTCATATTGGCAGGAGCTGTTTCGGCAAACTCAAACTTTTTCGCTTTAGCTTTTCCTTCTGACGCTGTAAAGCTGGGCACTGCAGTAGTAGCTGTCTCGCCAGCTTTTGCTTGCGCATCAGCGTAGGCTGGCTGATATTTATCAGCGTCCATTTCGTTACAGTTCACCACAGCATCTGCCCAATCAGCATGATCGTTACCGTTTGAATTACCTGCATCCGCAAAGAGAGTGATTTTCTCTTGATTTTCAACGGAAACCTTTAGCTCTTGGGCTTTTTCTCCAGGTTTTTGTTGGGACGATGCGCCAAGCTCGCTGCCATCTGCTCCGAGCACTCGGAAAATTACGCCGTCAGCGTTCTTATTCTTCGTATCTTTCTGCGTATCGTCAATACCTACCTTGGCGCTGAAGCTCGTGCAGTTTTTGCCTAGATGCACGGTAATCTTTGATGATGCGTGTGTGCCAATGCCGCTACGATACTTTTCTCCGCCTATCAGCAATGGTGAGCCAAGCAGCGTGCGGTTTACGCGAATTAAACCATCATCGGCCCAGCCAATAGTGCTGCCGTCATACCAGGGTAGATTCGCCACGGATACGCCTTTACCGTGCGGTTTTTGCATATTAGGTGCTGCATCCCGATCTGCAGGTGTGATACTCCAGCGAGTATTCGTCATATCGCTGGGCAGCTGGATAAGATCGGTTGGCATTGGGCGCGATTTCGCATTGTCGTCCATATCGCCCACATTTCCCAGATCTACGTGCTTTTCTTCTCCCGTGGAAATAGCTAAATCCATATTGGTCAGGGCGTGGCGCACAATATATCTGCCGTTATTGTCGGCAATGATCTGCCACTTCTGGTTATTACGAATACTGGTGGAAGAATTATTCTTCCATGTGCCCGTATGGTATTTCACGTCCATATCTGCCACGCAATCCACGAGTGCAGGGCGTGCTCCAACTTCGTTTACCACAGTTAAATCAGTTGTGGCGTATTGCCGTTTACTGCCGTTCAGATTGTGCTTGCCCACATCCATAGTGAGGCATTTGCCGCTGGCTTTAGATTTCAGCTGGTAATAGTGGTCGTAAGTGCTCTTAATTTCCCATTGGTCATCAGAATAAGCAATCGCGTCTGGTTCACGATTTTCTGATCCGTCTAAGCGCAAGCCCTCAGCGGTAAATGCGTATGTGCCATTTTCCAATGGTTTGCGATTCACGTTTTCCCAAAGCGGATTACGCCCGAGCTTCTTTGCAAAATCTACGAACGTTGCACCATCTTTCCAAGGGCGGCTGCCAGACCAGCCTATCTGGGAGACGAGACGGAATGCATCAAACGTTTCCATTTCTACTTCGTTTTCTGTCTGGTAGATCGAGGTGTCTGGCCAAATTGAAAGTTTAATACCGAGATTATTGGTGTTATTATCGGCCACTTTTCCACTCTTAAACGTCCCAGCGGTAAACCCTCTATCGTTATAAATCGTGGCGGCACCGTTATTTTGGATACGCCAGCCCATTTCTCGCGAGAAATAGAGATCATAATTCGTATTATTGACCTTATGCCCTTTATCGATAAGACTTTGCGGACTAAGCCCGTTTTGCCACATATCGATCACGATATCTTTATCGAGCTGGTCGATATTGCTGGCATTTAAGCCATCGTTCCACATACGTAGAGTTTTGCCTTTGCTCTTCACGTACTTATTGATGTCGTTGACGAATTCCACAAAGAGCCGTGCTCCATCTTTGCCTTTTTCTCCAAATACTGGGTAATTGCTGTAGGAACTGCGATACATATATTCGTCGCCAGCCATATGCCAGTATTTTGAGGGGAAGACGTCAAGATAATCGTCGATCTGGCGCTTATAGAAAGCAACAGCTTCAGGATTCGTAATATCTAGACGATCGCTGTCGAGCGTTCCGTCAGTTTTCTTTAACTGATACTGAGGAAGGTTATGAATCTTCGGATCCATATGCCCTGGCGCGCCCATCTGTGGCACTATTTCAATGCCGAGCGTATCGGCAAATGCCACAATATCTTTAAGTTCTTCCTTAGAGTAGTAGGAATAGGTGTTGGTTACAGGCTCTTTATTGGATTGCATTTTCGCCGTCAAAATCACCTGATTCATGCGCAGATCAGCCATATCCGTGAGCATTCGCTCAATATAATCTGGCTGATTCTTAATTCGGCACGCACATAGCGTCACAGCGCGTTCAGTTTGCTGCGGTTTATCAGTAGCGTTGCCAAATGGAAGTTTGAGCTGCTGGCGGAGCATCTGTGAAACCGTCCTCGTGCCCCAGAAAGCTCCACGCTTTGCTGCCGCCGAGATCTGTACGCCTGTCTCGCCAATAGTGAGCTGGTAGCCTTCTTCGCCAAGTTTGGTCTTCTGCGCTTCATCAATGCTGATTGTGATGTCGTTAATTTCGGATTTAGCTCCATCAGAAGCTTGTGCCGTCACAGTTTCCGCAAGCCCTGCGGCTTTCAAATAGGCGTTCAGCTCTTGCGCAATAATCTTTGCCTGCGATTCGAATCCTGCAGGATAATATACTTTCGTCTGTGCAGTCAGCTCGAATACAGCGTTTGCGTCCAGATTTGCTTTCCAAGAATCCAGCGAAGGAATCGTTTGCGGCAGTTTTGTTGCAATCGGATCATCGGAAGGAAGTGGGATGGATTCGCCCGCATAGGTGAACTCTTGGAGTACTTTCGTTCCGTCAGTCACTTTCACTTTCACTTTAGGAGTGAAATTTCCTTGCGCAATATCTGCTGATTTAAGGGAATAATCGCTCGATGTGCAAGAGAAAGTGGCATCTTTCGCGAGTTTTCCGTTTTCATTTTGGCAAGAAAGAGTGAAATTCTCGCCAGTTAGCTGCACATCTATAGGAGTATTTCCTATGTTTTGCACAGTGGGAGTGAATGTAATTTTATCTCCCACAGCATAGCTGTTTTTCGTCCCTTTTACCTTCAGATCAGTGATCTTCACATGGCGCGCGTAAACTGGACTCTGCTTGCCTTGTACTGCTTCTAGCTGTGTAGCTGCCCCGCTATAGCCAGTATTTTGGTATTTGAAGGTGATTGACGGAGTAAAACCTCCCGCATCAATATCAGCTTGTGTGACTGTATGAGTTCGGTTTGCGCATGGAAGCGTTGCGCCAGCAGATAGACTCCGCCATTTGCAGCCTTCCCAGCCATTATCAAGATTCGACGCCGTGGCAGTAAAAGATTTATCTTGCCCCATCATATTCGTGACGTTTACGGTGAAGTTCATTTTCTCGCCCACTGCCCACGTGCCGTCGGATTTCGGGTTTGTGAGTTCAAAGGTGACGCCTACCGATTTAGTCGGGTCGGTGACGATGTTTGAATTAGTTACGTTTACGTTCACATCTCCGCGCAACTTGATATTGCTGCTTTCCAAGACGGAATCGAAATAATACGTCTGCTGGCTGGCATTAGCTGGAATGCTTACTCGCAGCGTCACTGTTTCTGAATTATTTGGATAAAGATCCTGAGCTAGCACGCTTTCTTCCATCGTCCAGCCTTGCGGAAGATTTAATTTCACGGGAGTGCCGACTGGAATTTTAGTATCGCCAGAATCGTCATTTTTAATGGTGATAGGGATTTCTACTGTAGTTCCTGCTTCTGCTTCGATAGTGGCATCTGCAAGAGAAACTTTTACGGGATTAAGCCAGGTCTTATCGAAAGTACCGAAATGAATCGTCTCAAACCAGTTGTTGCCAACCTGGTGGTCTTCTTCAAATGCGACGCCATACTGCCCTTTTTCTGCATCAATCACAACTAAATCTGAATAGGCAGCCTTATTATTCCAGTAGAGTTTACGGATCGGCCAAGTTGCTCCATCATCGTAGGAATAGCTCACAGCAAGGGTTTTACCGCTTTCTGCCATGCCAGAATAGAGAAGTTCCTTAGATTTTGGATCGCTGGCAGAAGCCTCAGGATACATGCGCACAATTGAGGCATTACGTCCAGGGGTCTTAGAATCTATGAGGGAGCGTTCAAGCTCAAGAGAACTCCACGTTTCGCCGCCGTCCGTACTCTTAGCAATATGACGGTATCCTCCCTTGCTGCTCATGCGGGAATTTAGCAAGAGCGTGCCGTCAGAAAGTTCTACCAGCTTATTTTCATTCATGTCTGTGCCGATAGTTGCTCCACGCTTCCACGTTTTTCCGTGGTCATCGGAATATACAGAATAGGCTGCCCACTCATTTCCTTTGCCAGCAATAAACTGGGTGATGAGGCGCCCGTTTTTAGATTCGTTTGCACCAGTTTGATGTTTGAGCTGGATACCATGCCCTGAGGAAGCAAAACCGCATGGATACCCAGGCTGTTTCACGTCTGCCGTCAGCCCACGATCGGTATCTTCTGTGCTGCCGTGGCGCTCTTTCCATGTGACGCCGTTATCAGTGGAAACAGAGAGGCTCACTC
Source organism: uncultured Actinomycetaceae bacterium (assembly GCA_902464405.1). Lineage (GTDB taxonomy): Bacteria > Actinomycetota > Actinomycetes > Actinomycetales > Actinomycetaceae > Arcanobacterium_A. Next base: position 210,568 of record CABQJD010000001.1, read on the forward strand.
CCTGCACGTTTCTGTCTGTGAATTCATCTGTGCCTGTAGATCCATTCTGATTACACCCAGCATCATAAGAGTGCACGTGGAAATTAAAAATCGTATTTGTAGTTTCATCGTAAATATAGGCAGGATCAGAAAAACCCTCTTTATCTGGAGCGTTCATAGTGGTGCCTTTGCCAGCAGCAATCGTCGTCTGCTCACCCCATGTTTTGCCGCCATCAGTGGAGCGTTTTTGCATAATCGAATTGGGTGCAGGCGCATCACCATTTGCAGGGCGTGCATCATAAGATACGAGAAGATCGCCGTTCTTTAGTTTAATTACTGCGGGGATGCGGTAGTTGGTGATGCTGGCATCTCCATATTTCACTACAGTCGTGTGCGTAAATTCCCCTTCGGCAGCGTTCGCTTGCGGCACTTCCAGAATGCTCATTGTGATGGCTGATAAGCCAAGAGCAGCACCCGTAATCGATGCGAGCGCCTTTCCAAACTTCCCCATATCTATTTTTACCTTTCCAACTTGCTATCTACGTTGATGAACCTTGTTGGGAGTAGAAGAGTGCGCTGCTTACGGCACTATAAGCACACGCACTCATTCTCGCGATTCTATAATTTTCAGCGTCTCTAAGTATCTCATACGCGAAGTTGATGGAAAAAAGTCTTTCACAATCTTGCAAAAAGTATGAAAATTGCGCAGGAATTAAATAAAAACTTTCACGTAATAGCATTCCAGAAGGTTTTACTGTGGAAAAAGTAGAGCTGGCTATACCTGTAATCGGGAGGCAGCACCAGCACTTGCTCCATATTCTCAAGGTTTAATAGAACCATGAGTAATAACGCATATACACAGAAAAATTCTACGCCTTCGTCTCTTTTGCAAGCCACAGGCGTCACAAAAAATTTCGGCGTCACTCGTGCGCTCGCGGGAGTTGATCTTTCAATCGGTGCTGGTGAGCAGGTGGCGATTATGGGGCCCTCCGGTTCTGGAAAATCAACTCTGCTGCACGTGCTATCTGGCATTCTCAAACCGAGTACTGGAGTGGTCACCTTTGAGGGCTCGCCTATCAGTTCATTAAGTGACGCTAAGCGTTCAGCTTTGCGCCGCACGCGCTTCGGCTTCGTCTTTCAAGACGGGCAGCTTGTGTCAGAGTTGACGGCACGCGAAAACGTGGCTCTTCCGCTGCTTCTTAATGGCATTAAGCGGAGTGAAGCTTTTACCCTTGCAAAGGAATGGCTCCAGAAACTTGGTGTGGGTGATCAAGGGCGTAAACGCTTAGGTGAAATGAGCGGCGGGCAAGCTCAGCGCGTGGCGATTGCTCGTGCTCTTGTATGCTCGCCCGCGGTAATTTTTGCTGATGAACCCACGGGCGCTCTGGATCAGGCAACTGGGCATGAGGTGATGCAAATTCTCACCACTGCCGCGAAGATGAACGGCTCCACGCTCGTAGTGATTACTCACGATATTAAAGTGGCGGCATGGTGCCAGCGTTTAGTGGAAATTCGTGATGGTCTTGTGCATACGGACCGCCCAGTGAGTGAGGTGACGGCACGATGAATACAATCAGCTTTGCTTCTCAGCTCGCCACTGCGCGCCTGCGTATGCGCCAAGGTGCGGCTCTTCTTGATTCTTTTGCCGTCATTGCATTTGCTGTTTCAAGCTGGCTTACTCTTACTACGCTGGGTGGTATATGGATGTTTTGGCAGCGTATGCCGAACGTTGAGAAAAACATTGCTCACGTGCTCGGTGACCCTGAGTATATACGGTATCTTAACGGTTTAGGCGTGACGTATATGGCGTTGGCGTTTATCGCATTGGCACTCCTCACTGTGCCGCTTCTCTCGCTCGGAATGGCAGCAGCCCGGCTCGGTGCGCAAGGGCGTGCAAAACGGCTTGCTTCGCTCCGTCTCGTGGGAATGACTGCATGGCAGGTACAAAAAGTTTCCCTCATTGAAACAATGGTGCAGTACGCGATCGGTTTTGCTGTTGGGTTTGTGCTGTACGTGGGATCTCTGCCTGGGTGGCAGGCGCTTTCTTTTCAGGGAAAGAAAATTGAGATGTCCGAAATGCTCCTGCCGTGGTGGGGCGTACTCGTCACAATCGTATTTTTGGCAGTACTTGCTGCGTTATCTACTCTGCTTGGATTAGTGCGCGTAAGTATTTCTCCGTTGGGAGTGGCTCGCCGTTTTTCTCCGCGTGCTTTGAAACTATGGCGCTTCGTTTTCTTGGGTGCTGTTGTGGCTGCGGCAATTGCTATATTCATGTGCATCGACACTCATTATCTTGAAAATACTCGCGATACTATTCTTGCGATTGGTGCAGCGATGGCATTAGTGATTGTGGGTGTGAGTATTGCCGGCCCTCTCTTCATTCAGCTGACGGCTCGTTTTGGGCTGTTCACAAGCAATGGAGCGAAGCTTTTAGCAGCTCGGCGCGTGATTGACGATCCGCGAGCTGCGTGGCGCAACGTGAACGCTACAGCTCTTATGGGTTTGGTGACGGCGCAGATAGTGTCTGGAGGATTTTTTACGATCTCTTCTGCTGCTGTGGATAATGCTCAACGAACGTTAGAGGAAATAGCAAGGCATGACGTGACGACAGGTGTTTTTATCGTCTTTGCTTTTACTCTTGTACTTGGCGCTGTGAGCACTCTTATTCACCAGGCGTCAGACGTATTTGATCGCGCTCCTGGGCAGCGTGCTCTCGTGAACGCTGGTGTAGCGCTCGGCGTCTTCTCAGCAGCTCGTTTCCGCCAAGTGATGTGGCCATACAGCGTCACCACACTTTTTTCGGTTGTGATAGGAGTGTCGCCAGGGGTTGCTTACGCTGTATTCAATGGTTATTCCATAAGCTCCGATATGAGGTGGTTAGCTATTATGGTGGCACTTGGCACAATTATCACTCTAGGTGCTGTAGCGCTCACTATCCCGATTGAGCGGCGGGTGCTCACCGTGCAAGCTCGCCGAAATGATTAAGGGTGTTGTGTAAATTAAAAAAGGAAACTCAGCTCCTTCCACGCTAGGATACGCTCTCTGAGGAAATGCGAACAGCCTGTATCTGCGATATTATTGCCGCTTATAAGGCTGAGAAGAGATAGACGTGGAGGGGGCATGATTTCTTTCAATGGTTTGTTTTCTGGATCAAACGATGAACGTGCGCAGTTGCTTACCCATATCCAGAAGTGACATGAAGAAGGTGAGAATCAAAAAATTATCGATGCAATTGCCGAAATCCCTGAAGAAGAGCGTGGATATGAGCTTATCTCTTTGCTTGCTCGTGCGTTTATTAACTTAGCGATGACGACTTCAAATAAAGTATTTTATACACGAGCTGAAGAGCTTTTGCGCTCTGTTGAAACTGAAGGCTTGAACGATTCGATGTGGCACTATCGTATGGGATATGCCCTCTACTACATGGATCGTGAAGAAGAAGCGCTGCTGTATCTGAGGCAAGCATCGGCTCTTGACCCTGAACATTCTGAGGCTCGTAATCTTATTTCTGTATGTGAGCAATACATTGAGCGTTCGCGAGATATTGCGCCTGTGACGATTGAGCGTATGCAGGAATTTTTTGATGAAAGTGGGTATAGCTACGGTGTGGAAGCGCCTCAGAGGATTAGATCAGGATTCATGGGAAATCCTTTTGGGTTCGAACTCCATGAAGGAGAGTGTGTGTCGATGTGGGCTGCTTGGGCGCCTGATCTTCCTATTGAGCTTCGTACACAGCTGCTAAACGTTTGTAATGAGTGGAACAATAATACGCGATGCCCAAAAGCTTATGTGCAGGTAAAAGATGATGGTTCGCTATGGGTTTGCTGTGAGCATCAGATGCTTATCAGGCATGGGTGCGCCACTCATCAGCTTTTTCAAAATATATTTGTGTTTATTCGTACTGCGAGCGCTTTCTTTGAAGGGCTGGAAGAGCAGTTTCCTCAGTTTAAGCAGGAAGGTTCTTCCGATTCTTCAGAAAGCGTAGACGAATAAGGCTTCTTGCGATTGCTGTTTCCTTATATGTTGCGCTGGTATATTTGCCGTTTTGCGCTATCGTCGATACTATTGCTAGCGGTAGCGTGTCCGAGCGGCCGAAGGTGCAGCACTCGAAATGCTGTGTACGGTAACCCCGTACCGCGGGTTCAAATCCCGCCGCTACCGCGAGGAGAAAAATGCCCCAAGCGCTTGCGCTTGAGGGCATTTTTCGACGAAGCGGTACGCAAAATCGCGTAGCGGTTTTGCGAGTACCGTGAGGTGTGGTGGTGTGGTGTTGGTGTGTCTCGAGCGCTTGCGCTTGAGGGCATTTTTGGGCGTTGCTGGTACGCAAAATCGCGTAGCGGTTTTGCGAGTACCGTGTGGTGTGGTGGTGTGGTGTTGGTGTGTCTCGAGCGCTTGCGCTTGAGGGCATTTTTGGGCGTTGCTGGTACGCAAAATCGCGTAGCGGTTTTGCGAGTACCGTGTGGTGTGGTGGTGTGGTGTTGGTGTGTCTCGAGCGCTTGCGCTTGAGGGCATTTTTGGGCGTTGCTGGTACGCAAAATCGCGTAGCGGTTTTGCGAGTACCGTGAGGTGTGGTGAATCCTTGAGGCTCTTTTCAGCGGTATACGCCTGAGGGATGAATAAGTGGAATGAAGCGCGTATGATGCACAGCGCACATAATCGAATATGTGGGTATATGCTCGGGATAGAGATATTCAGGCGGACTGGTTTATCGCTGGTGCGCTATGCGCTATAACCTGCTGGGAAGCTCGGAGCGTTCGCACCGTTTCGCTCGGGCGGTGATTAACGTATGCCAATGCCGCTCAAAGGAAACGAAACTCTCCTCCTCCCTCAAACCTCAAAACCTGCTGGTGAGCGAGTTGTTAGCGATGATCGTTCGAAAGGATACTAGTATCAGATGCTTTTAGGATGGCCAGCGTGAGTGCCTGCGGCACAATATTCACGCGTACTTCGGTGCTTTCGTGCACGATCCCGTCTATATTCCACAGAAGCTTTTTCCCATCTGTGCGCTGCACTGCGAGTTCGCTAATTGCTGCTGTGTGAACTCTATGATTTTTGAGGTGGCTTCCTTTGCGGTAGCTCCCTAAAAGTTTCCCAAACTGAGCAAGATTGAGAGAATCGACGTAAAGTAAATTAGCTTGGGCGTCATCGATACGGGCATGAGGCAGAGGATAATATCCACTTCCGTAATACTGCCCGTTTCCAACGAGCATGACGATACATTCTTGTGCGACTGTGACGCTCATTTCCCGCTCTCCGCGGGCGAGTGCCTCGATTGTTTTGAGCGGGCCTGGCAGTGATTTTTGCTGTTCTCCCAGTGAATATGTGATATGCAGGGGTATATTCTTTTCCTGCAACGCTGTTTGAGCCACTCCGGCGACGTATGAGAGCGAGCCGAGCTTAGGGTGACGATTTTTTGCTTCGATGGCTTTTTGAAGTACTTCTGTGTCGTATCCTAGCGAAAAAACATTGACGCAATAAAGATCGTTTACTTTAAGTGCATCGATTGGCTGAAACTGTGCAGTCAGAGTTTGCTCTACGAGCGTCAAAGCAAATTTCTTTGATGTTTTTCCACCATAGATCATGCGAGCGAAATCGTTGCCAGTTCCCATAGGAAGTACACCGAAAGCGCACTCCTTGCCAGCGAGAGCATTTCCTACCTCGTTTACGGAACCGTCGCCGCCAGCAATATAGACCACGCCGTGCGATCCCCACCATTTATCCCATTCTCGGGCGAGCGTTGCTACGTCGTCAGGTCCTCGTGTGAGGGAGATAGTGACGATTCCAGCTTCTTTGCGTGAGGCGCCAACGGAGGTATGAGTTGCGTGTGGGTAGCAGCGCACAATCTCTGAAATAAGTTCGTTCGCCAGCCCTTTTCCTGCTCCTCGGCTCAGAATGAAGCGAATATGCTTTCGCTGTGATGTAGGGGCGGATTGCTGGAAGTTGCCATGCAAACTGATCATATTTTAATCGTAACGAGAAATATGAAAAGGTTTTAGTTGGCACGGCTTTTACGAGATTGCTGAAACCCATACAAAACCGATTCCTGCGATAAGAAGTATCTCTATTGCGGATACGATAAAGCCTGTACGCCACCATTCTTTTTGGCTCATGTAGCCAGCAGAATAGTAGATTGCGGCAGTTCCTGTGCCATAGTGGGTGGTGCTTGGCGAAATGCAGGTGAGCATAGCAAAAACCATGCCAATCACTAAAGGATTCATTCCCTGCTCTGCAAGGATTCCAACAAATGGGAGGAAAAATGCTTGCAGATGCACGAGCAGGCTCGTGAGGAAATAGTGAATATATACGTAAAAGAGAGCTAAAACTACATAGAGAGCGATTGGGTTCATTCCAGCGATAGGGGTTTGGATTGCGGAAACAATCCACGAAATCACGCCTTCTTTATTGAGATAGTCTGTGATAGCGATGAGAGGAGCGAGCCATAAAAGTATGTCCCATGCTTTTTCTTCTTTGAGCACTTCTTTATAGGAAACGATGCGCATGGCGAGCAAGGCGATTATTCCAACTAATGCTGTGGTGGTGGGGTGTATTGCAAGCTTATTTCCTAATGCCCACATTGCGATCATGAGCGTGAATGTGCCTGAGAGGAGGAGTTCCGCTTGTGAAAACTTTCCCATGTGAGCTAGCTGGGTGCGTGCAAAATTTTGGATAGCGAGCATATCGGCTTTGCTGAGATCGGGTTTGTGCAGGCAATAGATCACCCAAGGTACGATGACGATTGCGAGAATAATGGGCACACTCGCGTAAAGAAACCAGTCTATCCACGAGATGTGCAGGTCGAAAGTGGTGTTGAGCATTTCGATAGCGAGAGGGTTAGTTGCCATTGCCGTCAGGAAAAGAGCACCGATCGTGAGATTGAGCTGGAAGCTTGCCATAAAGAGGAAAGCTCCGATTTTCTTGTTGCTTTCTTGCTGTGAGCTGCTTTTTGCCGCATCGGCAAGTGCTTGAGTGATGGGATAAAGAATTCCAGCTCCACGGGCATTTGTGTTGGGCACGAAAGGAGCAATAAGGCAGTCACACAAGCTGATCGCATAAACGATTCCGAGTGGATGCCAACCTATCTTTACGATGAGAAGGTATGCGATTCGGTGCCCAAGGGAAGTATTGCGAAAAGCGATAGCAGCGAAAAATGCAAACAGCACGAGCCATACAGCAGGGTTTCCAAAGCCAGCAAGTATGGTGGCAATAGGCATAGCTTTGCTTAAGGCGAGTGCGCATATCAGAATAAGAGCAAGTTCACCGATTTTCCCAGCATTGAGCAGGCAAGCCAAAATAAATCCGATAAAGAGCGCGAGTGTGCGCCAGCCTTCTGTGCTAGTACTGTGCGGCGCTGGAATAAAGGCGAGAGCGCAAGCGATAATCATAGCGATACATAGTCTTGTGGGCTGTAGTGTGGTGGTTTTCATGCGGATATTTCCTCAGTTTCTTTAATGTAGAGGGTAACGGTCGAAATGTTGAATGGCTTTCCCGTATGGTTCAAGGTTTGTTCTACACGCCATATATGGATTGTTTTTCCGTTATGTTCAAGAAAAGCGCGCACATGGCATCTGCTTCCGAGCTGCACAGGGCGAAGATGATGAGTTTCCAGGCTCACTCCCAGCGCTTGAGAGTGAGACGATATTGCGCAGGAAGCTCCAATACTGGCAGCGTGTTCGGCGATTGCGGCGCTTATTCCTCCGTGTAGATAGCCATGAATTTGTGTGTGTTCATCGCGTACGATCCATTCGCCTTCCACAAGCATGGGTGTGACGGTATGGAAAGTGACGATATTATCGATCAGGCTCATGCTCATGTTCTTTCCGTTTAGTTTTCTGCGTGCATTGAGCGCGGGATTTAGCATTCGCACAGCATATATTTTTTTACTTTTCCTACTGCCGTTTTTGGTAGTTCATCAAGCCAGATAAAGCGCTGGGGTATTTTGTATGCGGCGAGATATCGAGAGCAAAATTTTTTCAGTTCTTCTGTTGAAGGTAGCGGTGAAGATGATGAGGATAGCGTAGATGTGGGTGCTTGCGTATCTGAAAGACTATATGAAGGATCTGGCACGATATATGCCCACGGCACTTGGCTCCACACGGGATCGCTATGCCCAACCACGGCTGCCTCGGCAATAGCAGGGTGCTCTACAAGGCAGTGTTCAATATCTGCAGGATAAATATTTTCTCCGCCTGAAATAATCAGATCTGTGAGCCTGCTTTTCACGTAAAGATATCCATCGTCGTCAAGATATCCGATATCGCCAGTTTTATACCAGCCGTCGGCAGTGAAAGAAGCGGCATAGGCGGCATCTTTATTAAGATAGCCTATGCATAGAGCAGGGGATTTGATTTGGATTTCTCCCACCTCAGGTGAGTTTCCTTGAGGGTGAGTGCAGATGCTTGAGTCGCTGCTGATCCGCAGTTGATTAGAAAAGAGAGGAATTCCTGAAGACCCCGCTTTTTCAGAGGGAAGATGCCAAAGAGGAGTGGCAATTACCTGAGAGCAGGTTTCGCTCATGCCGAAAGAGCGTATAACGGGGATATTCTTTTGAGCGCATCTTTCCAGCAGAGAATTTTCGAAGAATCCGCCACCTAAAAGCATATAGCGAAAACTTTTGGGATAGGATTTTTCTCCAAGATCTTCGACGAGAGCGCGAAGTGCATAGGTGACGACTGAAACGATTGTTGCTTTTTCTTCAAGAATGAGCGTATTGATAGCGTTGGGATTGAATTTTTTGAATAGGTAAACGGGGATGCCGTAGATAATTCCTCGAAGCAAAATAGATAAACCGCTGATGTGGTAGAGCGGCGTGAAGCATACCCACGCATCGTGCTCGTTTAAGCCCGTGTTGAGCACAGCGGCGAGAGCTGAAGAATAATGGTTACCGTATGTTTGGAGTACTCCTTTAGGGCTTCCTGTGGTCCCCGAGGTGTAAAGAATACTCATTACGGAATCTGGATCCCACTCGTTGAGAATATGTGTGCGTGGAGTGTGATCGCTTAGGGCAGGTGTTTCGCACTGGTATGTACCAGCAGTATGTATATCGCCTATCGGTATGGGAGTGATGGTATGTTCGGGAAGCAAAGCTTGCAACTCTTGTATGCTGTCTTTTGCCTCATCGCAGTAAATAATTTCGTGTAAATCGGCATCAACGATTTGATAGCGAAGCTCAACAGGAGATAAACGAGTATTGAGCATCACTATTTGTACTCCGAGCTGCATAAGTGCCGTAATTGTGATGTAGAAACTATCAGTATTGCTTGGTAGTAAACCGATGCGGCAAGGAGTATCGGTGCTGGCTTTTCTATCGGGTTTCACAGAGGGGACGATTTGTATGAGACGCGAAGCCGTATGCAGGCTTTCGTGATAAAGCTGGGCAAAGGTATATTCTCTATTTTCGTATACTAAGGCGCAGGAATCTGGGGAAGAGTATGCGCGTTGCCGAAGCCAGTTATCCATAAAATACTTTCTTATTATTTTTTATTACTTTTTCCTATACGGATTTTTACTTATATGGGCTGTATGAGCTGAGTTGCTTTCAGGCACAATAATTTCAGGGAAATTTTGGAAAAGCATCAAAATCAGGAGTCCGTTTTTCAATAAAAGCATTTTTGCCTTCTTTTGCTTCATCTGTGGTGTAGTACAAAAGCGTGGCATCACCAGCAAATTGTTGAAGTCCAGCAAGCCCGTCAGTATCAGCATTAAAGGCACCTTTGATTAGCCGCAGAGCCGTTGGCGACATTTCCAATATGCGTTCACACCATTGCAGCGTCACTTTTTCTACGTCTTCGAGAGGCACAACGGTATTTACCCATCCCATCTCATATGCTTCTTGTGCGGTGTATTGCCTGCACATAAACCAGACTTCTTTTGCTCGTTTATGCCCAATCACTCTGGCAAGATAGCCTGATCCGTATCCGGCATCAAAGGAGCCGACGTGCGGGCCAGTCTGCCCATAGCGGGCATTATCTGCAGAAATCGTCATATCACACACAAGCTGAAGGACGTTTCCTCCTCCGATAGACCATCCTTTTACCATGGCTAGTACTGGTTTAGGAATAATGCGGATTAGCCGCTGAAGATCGAGCACGTTGAGGCGAGGAATACCGTCTGTGCCAACGTATCCTCCATGCCCGCGCACTTTCTGATCGCCGCCAGAGCAGAAAGCTTTATCGCCAGCTCCCGTGAGAATAATAACTCCGATAGTCGGGTCGTCTCGGCATATCGTGAAAGCGTCAATCATTTCGCAGACGGTAGTGGGAGTAAAAGCGTTGTGCACATGCGGGCGATTGATCGTAATTTTTGCAATTTTCTGAGAACGTTCGAAAAGGATTTCTGTGTATTCTTTTATTGTTTCCCATGTTTGGCTCATATGTTTGCCTTTCGATCTTCGATATTTACTAGTGTATATTTTCCCTGTTTTTTGGTGTGAAATCGGTGTGAAATTACTGCAAAATTTCGCAGACAAATTCTATCTGGCACCGTGCTGGAACTGCTGTTAAGCAGTATTTGTACGGCGTACTCTTGATTGTGTTTATCGCAGTTTTTCAAACCACTGCTTTAGATGCTTTTCGCACTCTTTTCCTAATATTCCGCCAATCACTTCCACGTGATGAGGAAGGCGCGAATCTCGTAATACGTCTCGCACAGATCCACCAGCTCCAGCTTTTGGATCCCATGCGCCGAAAATAACGCGAGAAATTCTGGCATTGAGAATAGCTCCAGCGCACATTGTGCATGGCTCTAAATTGACGACGAGCGTACAGCCGCTTAAATTCCATGATCCGCGAGCTGCGGCAGCTTCACGCAAAGCATTTATCTCGGCGTGCCCTGCAGGATCGCCGTCACGTTCACGAGTGTTAAAACCTTCTGCGATGACGCGCCCACTTGCGTCACACACAAGAGCGCCGATAGGTACATCTGAGCAGCTTTCAGCTATTTCCCCTAAAGCAAGTGTGCGCCGAATAAGTGCCTCTTCCTTTTCGTGCATACCCGTAGTATATCTGCTGAAGTTGCTATTTCGGTTTGCTATTTTGCTTTGCTGCGTCTTCACTTCCAGCTTGCGTGGATTTCTTACTTTTTATTTCCCTTGAGTACATCTGCGTATATCTGCCTCTTTATGCCCAGCTGCGGTACATTAGAAGCATGAAACTTCAGGTGATTAACCACCCGCTTGTGGCTCACAAGCTCACGGTGTTGCGCGACGAAAATACTCCATCTCCGATTTTCCGCCAGTTGGTGGAAGAGCTGATTATGCTCGAATCATATGAGGCGACTCGCGATCTTGCAGCTCAGCCGCACGAAATCGTCACGCCCGTTGCACCTATGGTTGGCACGCGTATTGCCAGCCCGCGCCCGATTGTGGTGCCAATTATTCGCGCAGGGCTGGGTATGCTCGAAGGCATGAGCAGGCTGATGCCGTTTGCGGAAATTGGTTTCCTAGGTATGAAGCGTGACGAAGAAACGCTCGATGTGGTCACGTATGCGAATCGTTTGCCCGATGATCTTTCTGGCAGGCAGTGCTTCGTGCTCGATCCTATGCTTGCCACAGGGCATACGCTTGTGGCTGCTATCGATTACCTGCTTGAGCGAGGTGCGCGTGACGTTACCGCAATCTGTATTCTTGCAGCTCCAGAAGGTCTGGAAACTCTTGAGAAGCATATTGGTGAGCGTGCGAACGTGAAGATCGTGGTTGCTGCTGTAGATGATCATCTCAACGAGCACGGCTATATTGTGCCAGGGTTGGGTGATGCTGGCGATCGTCTTTATGGCATCGTCGATTGATTGTGTGCGCGCCATCGCAGGCGTGTGTTTTCATGCCTTTAGTGTTGTGTGAGAATGATGTTGTGTGTGCGGCGTGGGCTGAAGCGCGTGTAAATATCAGCGATTTCGCCACCAACGTAAGAAAATCACGATAACGCCAAGAGCCATAATCACGAAGCCTGCATAGCGTATAAATTCAACCATACTAGGATCGGGTGTAGCGTGCGCTGCATATGCTGCGGCACGCTCAATAGCTGGGGAATGAATCGCCAAGCCATGAATCGATGCAGCGCAGGCGGGGATTCCCGCTATGATAGTTTCGAACATTGAAATACTCATCTACTCCAGTGTACGGGAGTAACGACCAAGGAGAAACGCGATGGGCAAAGCTAGCCGCCGCAAGAATAAGGAAGCGAAAGCTCAAGCGCCAAAACGTGCGCGCGTTAATTACGTAGATCGCCCATTTGAAGGGCTTCCATTTGAACGCGAGCTTGTGGCTATGCGCGAAATTTTGCCGAGTGCCACTCTTGCTGTGCGAACAAATAAGAAGTACGGTGAGCGTGATGTTTTATTGGTGACGATGCTTCCAGAGATGGTTGGGGCGCTGCGCCGCAGTGACGGTGTGCTGATGGTGGCTGTCCGCGTAGTTCTTAATTCGGGAGATGCGTCGCTCGATATTGCTGACCGTATCGTCAAAGCATTGGATCTAGATGATGGGCAGACGCTCACCCAGGTCGATTTGCCAGAGCCTGGAACTCGCCTTGAAGACGTATTGGATCTTGGCGTAGAAGCAGAGTTCAACGTTTATAATGATTTGAATTTCTGGATTGCAGAAAAAGAACGCGAAAACCCTGATATTGCTGCTGCGATTGATGCTGCTCGTGAGCAGATTATTCCGATGGCGCAGGTGGAAGGCGTCCTAGGTGCATTTTGGGCGCGTATGCAGCGTGAGTTTGTGCGATGGATTCGTATCGAAAATGAAGACGCCGTGCTTGCTGCCTTAGCTCGTCTGCAAAACCGCCGTGAATTGACGTTTGACGGTGCGCGATTCGTCGGAGCTTTTCGGGCGGCTGGGCTTTTGATTCCAGTGTTCGAGCTGGAACGCGGAGCTGAAGCGGAAGAATTGGCGGCGCCGATGGCGGCTTTCGATAAGGTACTGACGGCAGAAATTGCTAGCGATGCGCCGCTGACCCCTGAAGAGCGCCGAGCAAAGGCTGGGATTGTTTCTCGGCAAGTCACACTGCGTTAATGTATGAGCGATGCGAGTTTGCATACAGATATGATAGGAGCATCCGAGTGTCTGCCAGAGGCGGCTTTAGCTCAGGTGTATCACCTTGATCGGTAATAATCCCGCTAACTTCATTAGCGAGTAACCGAACCCTGCTACGGTTTTAGCGGTTTGGGTCTGAAATACTGTAAGTAGTTGAAAACGAGAGCCGAAAAAAGTGGCGAAACAACTGGATAAACATGCGTTTAGGAAGCGCTCAAATGGCTGGAGGCTGTTGCGTATGTATTCCTTATTAGTAGTGTTTTGCTAGCTATGAAAAATTGGGGAGCTAGATTTTATTGTTCTAGCTCCCCAAATTGTTATATTGAGTAGTTCGCGTTATTTAATGATTCCTTTCTCGCGATATTTGCGTTGTGTCCAACGGTTCCATACGAGCAGCAAGCCTAGCCCGATATAGGTGACGGCGACTATCCCGATACTTAGCACGATGCGCAGTAACGTTGATTCTGCGTTGCTGATAGTGCTCCATGCACCCCAAATGATTACTGGAGATAAGGCAAGCGTCAGCACTGCAGCGACGCCCCATACGTGGGTATCGATCCAATTCTTCACGAGTTGTTTCCTTCCTTAAGGATGGTTGGCTAGGCGGACTTTTTCACGTTATCTGCTTTGCTGGGTATGCGATACCGACGAATGTCGGTTACTTATACCGACATTCGTCGGTATACATACTGGGTGTAGTGTTCGTAGACTCGGAAAGTCAGTTACCAAGGTTGTCTTGGAATGAAAGGAAAGAAAGAATGCGTTGTGCAAGTCTTGTAGCAGGAATGAGCGTGTTAGCTTTTGCTCTGCCTGCAGCCCCAACCACAATCACGCCTAACGTCAGTTCAGAGATGGAATCTTCCTTGAGCGTACACGTAGTCTCCAACGAGACTGTTGAGCCAGCCACTCGTGTTATTCCACTGATATGCTCGTTCTTTCCGAATTTGCGTGGGTGTGAGGTGTATCGTCCACGTTAGATGATCGATATAGTTGCTAGTGATGCTGGATTATTTCTTCCCCCGTTATATACGTTCGCGTGTGGCGCAGCCAGTACTGTTTGTCACCGCTACTGTCGCATTCATAGTTATTGATGCCCTTAGTGTTAGGTTTGGTATATACGCTTTCGATATCCGCCACGTGCTACCCATTATTGGTTTATCAATCCTGTTTGCTTTAGCTGGGTTTTTTCAGGTTTGTGAGTTCTTGTTTATTGTCTGCTATATCACGGCAAATGCGTGTGACGTGATTGGCGGTTTTACAGCTCCTGGTTTCGGTATATCAATTGCGCTGGTATTCTGGCTGATGCGTTCTTGGATTGTTCCAGCTATTAGCGTGATGATAATAGACGCAGTAGTGTCGATAGCGGTCAGCGCCACACCTCAGTTACAGTTATTTAGCTCAATAATAGTCAGTTCTTTAACTTTAATAATTGGTCTAGCCTTGCGTTGGCAGAACTCTCGCCGAATTCTAGCTGAGATACAACAAGAACAAGCTCGTGACGCTGCGGCGCAAATCAAGCAGGAGTTGGCTCGTCAGCTCCATGATACGACAGCGAAAGATCTCGCTCATGTGGCAGTGCTTGCCCAAGATCTCAAGGTTCATCATCCTGATCTTGCCAGTGAATTAGACGCGTTAATAAGCGTGGCAACGAGCGCCTCTCGGCGTATCCGACCGATGATTCTTTCTATCGACACAGCGGCACGCGAAACTTCGCTATTCGACGTGCTCATGCAGGTAACAGCCATGCTGAAAACCAGAAACATCATGTTAGAAACCAGCATTGCTGGCGATATCGATACTGTACTTGCGCGCCAACAACGCCTCGTAGCTGCTTTAGCTATCCGAGAGTGTGCCTCTAATATTCTTAAATATGCTCCCGCTGGCTCTGAGGCGAATCTTGAGATAGAAACGCACGCCACTCCTGGCATACTTACGATTTCCCTCAGCAACCAGATCGCTAGCCAGCCAGCTATTCCAAGTATGAGCAGCGGGTATGGGCTAGCAAACCTTAGCAATAAAATCAGATCTGAAGGCGGCACAATTGATTCTAGCAATATTGGGCAGCAATGGGTGACCTACATAACCCTGCCCACGTATGTGCCCATGCCTGAAGAAAACATGAAAGCCACGCATGAAAATACGCTGGTAGAAAAGAAGGCAAAGGAATAACACTATGGAAAACGAGATTAGAATTCTACTTGCCGATGATGACTCGATCATTCGTGAGGGGCTAGCGAGCCTGCTTAATCACCAAGATGGTTTGAATGTGGTAGCGACCGCTTCTAACGGTGCGCAAGTGTTTGGTCAGCTCCTTCTCCATCGAGTAGACGTCGTTCTCTTAGACGTGGATATGCCTGTGATGAGCGGGATAGAAGCCGCTCGGCGTATCAGCGAAGAATACCCAGCTATGACAATTATTATGCTCACTGCGTTCGAGCATGAAGAATCTCTCGGGCAAGCTATCGGAGCTGGTGTGCGTGGATTCCTCACTAAAGACATTCTCGCGCCAGAACTCGCCGAGCTGATTCGCAAAGCCTATAGCGGGCAGCGCGTCATGGCGCCACGCCCAACCGAAATACTCACCACAGCGTACGGGCATATACAGCACAACAAAGAAGAGTACAAAGATTTTATTGCAGCAGTAGACGCGCTACCGAGCCGCTTACGCCCTGTATTCCAGCTACTCTTGAAAGCCCTCGCAAACAAAAACATTGCCCGGCAAACTAAACTCAGCGAAGCTACGATCCGCTCATACGTCTCCGAAATACTCGAACGCACTGGATGTACTACGCGCGGAGAACTAGCCATCACTGCCATCAAAGCAGGAATCACCAAATAAGCCATTCACCACAACTAGATAAACATGGTGTATGGCGAGTGAGGGCTGTGTGTTTTTTAGTGGAATCTAGCACGTATAGTGCGATCGTGCTATGTCTGTATACCGACGAATGTCGGTATCGAATACCGATAAATATCGGTGTTGTAGCTCTAGCAAGAAATGGTTAACTGGCAATGTCTCTAAGAGGAGATGGCAGCTCATATTCCTATGCTGCGTAATCCACCACCAGTGGTGGCATGATGAAAGGAACATTCATGGTTAATAGATTCCACTGGAAAGCGTTTACGGGATTAGCACTATCAATCG
The DNA here is from genome assembly GCA_902464405.1 of uncultured Actinomycetaceae bacterium. Classification (GTDB taxonomy): domain Bacteria; phylum Actinomycetota; class Actinomycetes; order Actinomycetales; family Actinomycetaceae; genus Arcanobacterium_A. Next base: position 226,722 of record CABQJD010000001.1, read on the forward strand.
CATTAAGCATTAGCACAATAGGTATGGTGCAAGGCTTGGCTTTCGCTAATGAAGACCAAGGATCTACGGAACAACATGTAAGCTATGCCCGAACCGTAGCAGCAAAATGCAATCCGTGAGGAGAAGTTAATGATGAATTCTATTAGTGTCCGCATTTTTCTCACGGTTTGGCCTGCGTTTGTGTTTACTGCTTTAGCCCTCCCCCTGCCAGGAGTTCCGTTCGTTGTGGCTTTTGCGGTTCTTGTGAGCGCAGTCGTCTTGCTCGCTAAATCAAATCTTGACCTTCGTGCAGGGAAGGCGACAATCGGTTTATTGTGGTTGGTTTCTCTTGCGTGCTTGATTTACTTCTTTATCGCGTTTGGTGCTGGGGTAGATGCGACTGATGTTGGTCGCCCAATTCCAGCATGGGCGAAGATGGACTGGATAGCGGCAGCGGTAGGTGTACTGGCTTTGATGAGTGCAACCATTGCTTTATGGTTACCACCAAAAGCGCGAACAACTATGGCAGCTTGAAGAAGTATCACATAGCTTGTTTTGAGTAAGGGTGTGGGTATCTGCTGATCTGATAGATGTCCACACCCTTATCTGAAAAAGAAAGGACTGCGCTTAGCGCAAGAGTACAATCCACTGGCAATAAACCTTAGCTATTCACTATCGCAGACAGATATTGAAATCGAACACTTATTACAAGACCTAACATCTAATGATATTAAAGTATTTGCTGCCTACTCGAATCTCTTTTTTCTGAAGAGGAGGGTTTTCCTGCTTCCACTGGAAAGCGTTTACAGAATTAGCACTATCAATCGCGTTAAAGCGCATGGTAGCCGTGCGTACTTTAATGCGCGCAATGCTATTTTTTAGATGTGTACCAAGAAGCTGAGGTGTGATGCAGAAGAAAAACAGATCGCAGATTATTAAAAATCTACGATCTGAAAAATATATTGATTTTAGAGTCTGAGTTAATTATTTTGCTGCGGTTGCTGTGAATTTTGTATATTTGCCTGCTGCATTTGTTGTAGTTGCATCTGCTGTAATTGCGTTTGCATGAGGCGCGCAGACATTGCTTCATCGTGACGAGTGGCTTCAAGATCAGCAAACACGCGATTTTGAAGGTCTTTAGCAAATTTTTGAAGTGCGTCTTTTTCTAATATTGAAACAGTTACACTCGTTGTTCCTCCTGCGTGATTCACAACGTTTAATGAAGCAGGAAAGCTCATTGCAAGTAAGATACCTGCAATGAGGAGAAGAATCACTGCTGATGGCAGTGATGAACTAATGCTGGATAAGCCGAGGATTAAAAAGAGAAGTCCGATGAGTAGTCGCGCGAGTTTTAATTTAGTAGAAGTATTTACAGATGCAATTGATTTGAGTGGAATCGTATTTTCATCAGCTCCAAGTGGAATAAGACCTAAAAGTGTATTTGGTACTTTGTAAACTAGGCGGGTAGAGGAACACATTAATTCACCCTTGAGGTATGGAGTAAGTAAAGAAGGTGAAACTTTTACGCCAGATACATTATTTTCTCCAGGTGCTAGCATAAATGAAGTTGCGTAGTCAGCCATTTTTTCTCCTATGCGCGAAAGGTGTTGAGTCGAATTGATGTGCGTTTGATTCGAATCAACTTTTCATGTTTTAAGCCGAACCTATTTGTTATGTCTGTAGATTCTGGAGAAGATTCTATAGCGGGGGGGTGAAGTCAAGGTTTTGGATAATATCACCTAAACAGGATTACTATGTGGAGCCCCCTATCGGACTCGAACCGATGACCGCTCGCTTACAAGGCGAGTGCTCTACCAACTGAGCTAAAGAGGCGTATGCTCGTTTGCATGAATCCCGTGCATAATCAGCACAGGATTCATACGAATACGAACTGCTTTTCCAATAATGCCAGAATAGATGCGCTTACGCCAACTCACAGCGCTTTGCGTATTCTTATCTGTTTGGGTATCTCACTTCCGTATCTCATTATTTTCACATTCGCTCGTGTGTGCCTGCGCTATACAAGTTCTATGAGCGTGCGTGATGCATCTAAGGCAGATTCACATTTACGGGCTTCATATATTCCTAATTACTCAGCTTCGCCAGCAGCTACTTTATCGAGCCACGCAGCAATTGCTGCTGAATCGTGCCCGCCATACGTCTTAGAATCTATTTCTTTACCGTTGAGCAAAATTGCCGGAGTTCCAACCTTTTTCATATTTTCACGGAATGCTTCAAGCGTTTTAGCGTTGTAATTCGTCCATTCAGGCTTGGTAAGAGCAGCTGCCATATCGGAGGCGACGTTATCTGAGACGCCTGCAGCAATTGCCGTCTTCTTCAGGAATTCAACGTCAGGAACCTCGCCTTTTCCACTGGCAGCGGCACTTATAGCTGCATATAAGCCAGAGGTTCGATCCATTAAGGCGTTATGATAAGCCAGATATTTCTCAGGCTCGTGAGTTGCAATATAGAAAGTGGACATTGCACCCCAAGTGCTTTGCTTGATGTATTGTTGCCCAATCGGTCCGATTCCAGAATTGCGAATCTCGAACTGGATATCCTCAGCAGCAATGTGTTTATCCATTGCTTCTGCCATTGCCGTATGAAGCTCAATGCAGTGCGGGCAAGTAGGATCTTCATAAATGGTGACGATAGGAACCCCGCTTTTTGGCTCTGCGCTCGCCTTACCGTCTTTTGTGACGTAGACGCCGTACGCACTATTTACGTTTTTTGCTGCAGCAACTTCTGACGACGCCGTCACAATTTTAAACGCAACAAAAGCAATGAGAAGTATAGCGATAACGCTTGAGGTGATGAGAATAATTCTGTTGCGCTTCTTACGCTTAGCTTCCTGTTCACGAAGAAGGCGAACTTTTTCGTTTTTGAGCATACGCCGTTGCGCCTTCGTCAGCTTTGCTTCTGTGGTTCCTGGAGTCTGATTTGATCCCATTATCGTCCTTCGATAAATGCTTTGGTATCATCGGCTTTTCTGTTCTTATCCTAATGAATATAGGAAGCTGTCGCTACGTGTATATGAAATTAGGAAAGAAAATGGAATGCATGTGATAGTGGGGCCCATGAAACTGCAATATCTGCACCTAGGGCAATGTAGGCGCTCCAGAGGAGAACCGTAACGGCAATTATCGTCCACACAATCCGAGGCGTAGATGATGCTGCTGCTCCGCCAAGGGTATATCGTGCGCCTTCACGAGCGTATTTTCCTCGAGGGAAAAACCATACTCCGCAGGAAAAAATTCCGCTGGCAGCTGCAGCCCATTCTGGTAGGCCGCCTTCTTTCAGCAGATCGTTGCTATGAGGTAGCGAGCCAGTGCTCTGAGCAGTAGTAGCAGTGCCAAAGGGTTCTAGGTTTATATACGAAAAATCGAGAGTTCCATGTGAAATCGTGGCTGCGATCATTAGGCCGCAGTAGACGCTTATTCCGACAACTGCCACCGCTCCAATCGTACGAAGTGCAGCAAGGAGTAGCGCTATTGGTGAACGGATTGCAGCAATTAGTCCGTCACGTCTTTTAGGCTTGCCGCGGCGTAATCTACGATCTCGCATATCTTCTGCTGAGCGTCCGATCACGTCAAAAATAAATACTGCAAAGACGAATACTCCGCACACCATAATCGGAAAGCGTGAACCCAAAAATACTAATGCGAACCATGCGATAAGCAGTGTAAGACGTACTTTCTTGGGTGGGCGCGCCCAAGAGGGTACTGGAACCCAAGCGGGCGCTGGAAGTTGAGGTCTTTCGTCACTAAAGATGTGCTCATCTCCAGCAGGTGCATATGGTGTATCTGAAGCGATTGCTGGAGGGTCACTCATCATCGGTGCGGGGGCAGGCAGGGTAAGAGACTCGCTTTCAGGCATCTCATTGCCATGCCTATTGAGGAATGCGTCATTAAGAAGCGCAGTGTTGCGTAAATCACCGCCACGCAGCTCGGGGCTGGGCAGGCTATCCGTGCCCAGCTTACGGGTGAGTGCTTCGTCGTTGATTGGTCTATTGTGGGGCAGATTGGGTGCAATTAAGGTGGGGGCAATGAATGCATAGGGATCGCGTAAAGCTTCGAGTAGATCTTGGTAACTCAAGCGCATCTGCACATCGGTAGCCAACGCTGCACGAAATGCCCGTGCCGATGATTCTGCTAAGCCAGGAAAACTCACGTCACCTTGTATTACTCGTTGCAGCACAACGGGAGTTGCGCCAGAACCAAACGGAGGTTCCCCTGAGGCGGCAAAGGCCAGTACTGCTGCCAATGCCCACCAATCGGCAGCGCGATCTGGCTCTTCTCCCCGTAAAACTCGCGGATCGCAATATCCTGGTGTGAGTGCGAGTGCCCCTGGCTGGGTGAGTCTCGTTGCGTTTACGTCTTGTGCGATCCCGAAATCAATAAGCACAGGGCGTGAATCGGCTATCATCACATTCGACGGCTTGAGATCCCTGTGTACAACTCCCAACTCATGCACACAGCGCAGTGCCTGCGCAAGCTTTTCTCCGAGCTGCAGCAGATCTTCTTCAGTGTAAATGCCGTTTATTTCTACATCCTTTTCAAGCGTGAGTCCGTCGACGAGTTCGGTGACGATAAAAGGCTCAACCCCGTCAATCTCTGCATCGATTACCTCAGCCACGTAGGGGCTGCGAACTCTGCGTAGCACAGCAACTTCTCGTTGTAAACGCAGGCGGGAACTTTCATCCGCCGCTACGGAGGGATGCAGGAGCTTCAGGGCAACATGATCTCCGCCGCCATTGACCGCTTCATATACTGTGCTCATACCGCCAAATCCGATTTGGCGCAGCAGGCGGTAGCCGCCAACTTCTCTTTCCGTCGCCCTCACCCCCTCCTTTTTGTGGTTTTGATAATTTCTTGGAAATACTGTGCCTCGAAATATATTACGTGAAATTCTGGTGTGGGATTTTATCTGCGTGCGTTGGTGTGCAATGAATTTCTTAGCTGCCTTGATACGTGTGTATCAATCACGCGTATCGATCGTTGCACTGAGAGTGCTCATAGCTACCTCTAGTTACCTCTACGCTTTCCACCTCATATGTACGTGCCTATCGCAATAATTCCAATCAATCGCATGGATAAATTTGAGCCAAGCTAATACCAGAATCATAGGCAGAAGAGCATCAGAATCATTTAGATGCAGAAATCTAAAAAAGTTAGCAAAAAACGCTAGATTTTTTGTGGATAACTAGTAGAATGTTGCCGATGCATAAGCATCTTTCACTCGGATCGTCCGGCACGTACCTGTCGGTGAAAGGAAGCGTAGCAATGGCTACAGTTACATTTGATCATGCCACCCGTGTTTATCCTGGCGCAACGACTCCCGCTGTCGATCAGCTCAATCTTGAGATTCGTGACGGCGAGTTCCTCGTTCTCGTTGGTCCTTCTGGCTGTGGTAAATCAACCTCTTTGCGTATGCTTGCAGGTTTGGAAGACGTCAATTCTGGAAAGATTTTCATCGGCGATCGCGACGTGACTGACGTTTCTCCTAAAGACCGCGATATTGCAATGGTTTTCCAGAACTACGCTCTCTACCCACATATGACTGTTGCCGACAATATGGGCTTTGCTCTCAAGATTGCTGGTGTTGATAAAGCAGAAATTCGCAAGCGTGTGGAAGAAGCAGCAAAGATTCTCGATCTCGTGCCGTATCTTGATCGTAAACCGAAAGCTCTCTCTGGTGGTCAGCGTCAGCGTGTAGCAATGGGTCGCGCAATTGTGCGTAAACCACAGGTCTTCCTCATGGATGAGCCTCTTTCAAACTTGGATGCTAAACTCCGCGTGCAGACTCGTACACAAATTGCTTCGCTTCAGCGCGAACTCGGCGTCACCACCTTGTACGTGACCCACGATCAGACCGAAGCTCTTACCATGGGCGACCGTATCGCCGTCATTAAAGATGGTATTCTTCAGCAGGTTGCAACTCCTGATGAAATGTTTACGAAACCAGCGAATGCTTTTGTGGCTGGCTTCATCGGCTCTCCTGCAATGAACCTTGGTCAGTGGCGTGTGGTTGATGGAAAGGCAGTATTCGGCAAGGCTATGCTCGATCTTCCGGCGCACGTGGCAGCAGCAGTAAAAGACGACGGCAAGGTGATTATTGGCGTGCGTCCAGAAGGCTTCGAAGTTGCTCCTGCTGGCTCAGCTGCTGGTATTCCGCTCGATATTTCCTTCGTTGAGCACCTCGGTTCTGATGCTTATATTTACGGACCTGTGGCTGGCAGTGAGAGCGAAACAGAACGTTTCGGCTCTGGCGATAATTCCACCACAGTTACTGTGCGCATCCCACCAGAAAATGTGCCTGCCGCTGGATCTTCGCTCACGTTTGTGCCGCGCGAAGGGCACGTGCACTACTTCTCCGCAGTCACGGGCGCTCGTTTAGAGGTCTGAGAATAGGAAAGTGAATAAAATATTCTCATAGCGTGGGCGCTGGCACTTCAAGTACTAGCGCCCACAGTGCTATATTCTTTATTCGTTATATAGCGAGAGGAAGAATTGCACGTGGAACGCACATTGCATATTACGTCTGCCGATCAGCCAGCAGCGCTCTTTGATTTGCCTTGGCATATTCCGCTGTTGAACTGGCCTAAAAGTCTGCTTGCTTCGCTGCCGCGGGGTATTTCTCGCCATGTTGTGCGATTTGTGAAACTTGACGGGCACATTCTCGCAATTAAAGAAATTACGGATAACGTAGCACAGCGGGAATACGAATCCCTTAGGCGTCTTTCGCGTGACGAAGCTCCGTGCGTCGAACCTGTAGCAGTGGTGAGTGGGCGTTGCGATACGGAAGGTAATCCGTTGCCTTCTGCTTTAGTGACGCGCCATCTTGCGTTCTCCTTGCCGTACCGTATTCTGTTTGGGCAGATGAGTATGCGCCCTGAAACTGCCGAGCGCCTCATCGGTGCTTTAGCAGTGCTGCTTGTGCGTCTGCATCTGCACGGATTCTTTTGGGGTGACGTCTCCCTCTCCAATACTCTTTTTAGGCGTGACGCTGAGGAATTTTCAGCCTATTTGGTAGATGCTGAAACTGGCGAATTTTATCCGCATATGTCTGAGAAGCGTCGTCTCTATGATATTGAAGTTGCCAGCGTCAATATTGTGGGCGAATTGATGGATCTACAGGCTGGAGGCGTGCTTTCTGATGAGTATGATGCAATTCGAGTCGGGCAGCGTCTAGAAGAACGGTATTCGTCACTGTGGAATGAGCTGACGAGTGAAGAGCGTTTCTCTACTCAGGATCGTTGGCGAATCGATAACCGTATTCGCCGTCTGAATGATTTAGGTTTTGACGTAGGCGAGTTGGCAATGCGCACAACGGAAGATGGCAACAGCATTGTGATCCGCCCTCGAATTGTGGACGCTGGGCATTATTCTCGAAAGATTATGCAGCTCACTGGCCTAGACGTGCAAGAAAAGCAGGCTCGTCGTATGCTCAACTCTATTGAGCAATTCAGAGCTGTAAACAATATGATGGATACTCCGATGAGTCTTGTGGCGCATGACTGGATGATAAACGTCTTTGAACCGATTGTGCAGGCTATTCCTCCGAATATGCGCGCCAAGCTTGAACCAGCGCAGCTCTTCCACGAGTTTTTAGATCACCGATGGTTTATGGCGGAGCGAGCTGGGCATGACGTCTCTCTCGAAGACGCGCTCAATTCGTATGTTCACGAAGTGCTTGAGCATCGACCAGATGAATCACACTTAATCGTGCAAAATATCGACGAAACAGGCGAGTTTGATGCAATTTCCGAGCAACAAAATTTTGCAAGCAACTATCGCACTGATTTTGACGACGAATGGTCTGGGTATTTAGCATAGTAAATTTCTTTACTGCTGCGAACGATGCGCGTAACCTCACGCGCGCAGAAGGCTGTACACAGCTAGCTGTGGTTCATAGCTCCTAGATAGCTTTTAGGCTTCGCGAAGCTCTGCGATAATCAGCTCGGCAAGCTGAACAGTATTGAGCGCCGCACCTTTGCGTAAATTATCTCCCACAATAAACATTTCTAAGCCGTGCCCTTCTGGTGCGCTTTGATCCTCACGGATACGCCCTACATAGCAGGCATCGTTGCCAGCTCCATCGAGCGGAGTCGGCACATCCATATAGTGTACGCCAGGAGCATCTTTGAGCAGCTCGATTGCGCGCTCAACAGAAATTGGTTTTTCAAATTCTGCGTTAATTGCCAAACCGTGAGCTGTAAATACAGGAACTCGCACACATGTGCCAGCCACGCGCAGATGCGGCAACCCTAAAATTTTGCGTGATTCGTTACGTAGCTTTTGCTCTTCGTCTGTTTCGTAAGAGCCGTCATCCACATAGTTTCCAGCGAATGGCACCACGTTGAATGCAATAGGTGCCACATATGGAGCTGGGTCTTGCGGCCAAGTAGTGGCATGCCCGTCAAGCGTCAAATTTTCTAGGTTAGGATCAGCAGCTCCTGCGCGAATTTGCTCAGCCAGCGCTTTCACGCCTTTTAAGCCAGAACCAGACACAGCCTGATATGAGCTGGCAATTAGGCGCACAAGCCCAGCTTCGTCAGATAGAACTTTTAGCACAGGCATAGCGGCCATTGTGGTGCAGTTGGGATTGGCAATAATGCCTTTCGGGCGATGTGCCAGATCGTGCGAATTAACCTCACTCACAACCAACGGCACATCAGGGTCTTTACGCCAAGCTGAAGAATTATCTACTACGACAGCGCCTGCTGCGGCAAACTTTGGAGCATATTCTACAGATGTGTTGCCGCCAGCAGAGAATACGGCAACATCAATTCCAGAAAAATCTGCTGTTGCAACGTCTTCTACCACTACGTCGCGCCCTTTGAACGGCAAGACGGTTCCAGCTGATCGTGCAGAAGCAAAGAAACGAATATCGTCAATATCCGTGCCTCGCTCTTCAAGCAGAGTGCGCATAACGCGCCCAACCTGCCCAGTTGCTCCGACAACTGCGAGAGTGATTGATGAACGGCTCATCGTCCTGTACCTCCATATACGATTGCTTCGCCATCAGTATCCAAACCGAATGCCGTGTGCACTGCTGTGATAGCTGTATCGAGATCTTCGAGTTTCACTACTACAGAAATACGAATCTCAGACGTCGAGATGAGGTCAATGCTTACTCCAGCACGTGAGAGAGCATCAAATAAATCTGCAGATACGCCTGGATTTGTGCGCATACCTGCACCCACAAGCGAAATGATGCCGACCCCTTCGTCTTGAAGAATCTTTTTGAAACCAATTTCTTCTTTTTGCTTTTCGAGAACTGCCACGGCTTCAGGCACATCTGAAACTTGCGTTGTGAAGGAAATATTTGCCACGCGCGGATCGCCAACAGGGATATTCTGAACGATCATATCGATATTGACGCCAGCGTTTGCTACAGCAGCAAACAGCTTTGCAGCTGAACCTGCCACGTTGGGTACGTTTACAACGGTGATTTTAGCTTGGCTTTTATCGTGGCTCACGCCAGCAATGATGGGCGCTTCGTTATTCCCTTCAAACTTTGCAACCATGCGGTTACGAGTCGCTTCGTCCACAATCCACGTTCCTTCCTTATTGGAAAAAGATGAGCGAACATGCAGAGGCACTCCGTAGCGCCGTGCATATTCCACTGCACGCAAATGCAAAATTTTCGCACCGTGCGCAGCCATTTCAAGAGTTTCTTCGTATGTGAGGTAATCAAGTTTGTGCGCTGTGGAGACGACGCGCGGATCAGCGGTAAATACGCCATCCACATCAGAATAAATTTCGCATACATCTGCGCCAAGAGCCGCAGCGAACGCAACGGCTGTGGTGTCGGAACCGCCGCGTCCGAGAGTCGTCACGTCTTTCGTCTCACGATTCACGCCTTGGAAGCCAGCGATAATAGCGATCTCGCCTTTTTCGAGCACTTCTTCGATACGTCCAGGGGTGACGCCGACGATCTGCGCTTTACCGTAGACGGGATCCGTGAGCAGCCCTGCCTGCGAGCCTGTGTAAGAATGGGCATTCACTCCAGCATCGGTTACAGCCATAGCAAGAAGGGTCATCGAAATGCGTTCGCCCACAGAAAGAAGAAGATCCATTTCGCGCTTGACTGGTTCTGTTTCCACAACCGATGCCGCTAGATCGATAAGATCATCAGTTGTATCTCCCATTGCGGAGACGATCACTACCACATTGTTTCCAGCATTATGAGTCTCAACGATGCGTTTAGCAACGCGCTTAATTGATTCAGGATCAGCTACTGAAGATCCTCCGTATTTTTGCACAATGAGTGCCATATGTTCTCCCTGAATCTGCGCTTATTTTGGTACACACCATACTATGGCACGGCAATCATTGCCCCGAAATAATGCGAGGTGAGCCACATCTTGGAGCGTATTAGTTTCTTATTGTGAGACGCCGTGAGGGGAACCTTCGCTCAGGCGTGTGCGCCCTTCGAGGGCACGTGAAAGCGTCACCTCATCGGCATACTCCAGATCTCCTCCTACTGGAAGCCCCGAAGCTAAGCGAGAAACAATCACGCCCATGTGTGCGAGGTTGAGAGCGAGGTAGGTTGCTGTAGCCTCTCCTTCGATATTTGGATCGGTTGCGAGAATAACTTCTTTTACTTCTCCTGCTTGGAGGCGAGCGTAAAGCTCCCTGATTCGCAGCTGCTCTGGGCCAATTCCACCGATAGGATCGATCGCACCTCCTAAGACGTGGTAACGTCCGCGATACTCATGTGTGCGTTCGATAGCTACGATATCGCGGCTTTCTTCCACAACGCAGATTACAGAATCTGTGCGGCGAGGATCTGAACAGATTGCACATACATCTGATTCCGTCACGTTTGCGCATATAGAGCAGAAACGTACTTTTTCTTTCACTGCTTCGAGCGCATCAATAAGTGCACGTACTTCAGAATCATCTTCTTCGAGAATGTGGAAAGCAATCCGTTGGGCGCTTTTTGGACCAACTCCTGGCAAGCGGCCAAGCTCATCGATAAGATCTTGAACGGCTCCATCGTACACACCAGCCATAGATGCTAATTCCCCTTCTGCGAATTATTGGGTATTACTTGCACAACATTAGCCCCGAATGTTTCTAAAACAACGTTGATTCCCACTAGAGAGCTTTGTGAAATTTCAGGATCATCAGGCGAAACTTCTTCCCATTCGTCAGGAAACTCAGGAGATTTTTCAGCGGAATCAGTGGGTTTAATAGAAAAGTCTGCGTGATTTTCGCTCTCGGCAGGAGGAATGTTTGGAGGGGAGAAAGAGGAATCTTCTTGTGCGAATGAAGAAACAGCAGCTGCAAGCGACCTTGCTCGCTGCTCAGAAATGCTTGATGAGGAAACGGAGGAGTGCTTCGATGCTGGCGGAAGATCGAGGGGTGGGAGATCGGGAAGGTCTTGAGCATAGAAGGGTAAAGAGTCGTCAGATATGGGCGATTCTTCTGGGATATTGGGAATTACTGGGAGATCTGGCATAGGTGGCAGATCTGAGATTGCTGTGCTTTTTATCGTAACGTCAGTTTTAGAGACCCTGCTGTGAGCATCAGGTAAAACATTGGTGTGCGTATCTCTTTTCTTCGCAGAGCCCGTATCGGCATTATAGTTTCTGCCAGAGCTTATCACTGCCTGTCCATCGACGAGCGCAGCCAGTACGCCTGCCGGATCGTGAAGTTCGCTTTCGGTATCGTTTAGCGTGTCGTTGCCGTTTAGCTCATTCTTATCAGGAGAATTCTCTTGCGCTACGGCACTTTCTTCAGTATCCGTGAGGTTTTCTTTTGTTTCGTTAATATTTTCATCTCGTAGCAAATTGTTATCTTCTGGGCGAGGAAGTCTCTCTGATTGGTCTAGCTCTTCTGGATAGCTCCCATTTTCTTGATTATGCGTGCCAGAGTGCGCTCTGGCTGAATATTTGGCATTATCCGAAGTATTTGCAGTGTTTGAATGTGCTGTATTGCTCGAAAGGGTATTGCCCGAATGAGTATCGTTTAAGGAGTAGCTACTAGAGTGGGCGCTGCTTGGGAGGTCAGGGCCAGTGGGATCAGCGCTCGCAAGTTTGGTGCCCGAGGAATTGGTGCCCAAGGGGCGTCTATCTTTTGGGTAGACATCAGAGTTGGCAAAACCCGCGCGCCCTTCTATCTGCAGCTGTACACCAAGTGCCCCAGCCACTGCTTCAGCCAGTGCAGTTTTGGCTCGTTGGTGACGGTTGAAACCAGCCGCTGTGCCATCATTTTCAAAACCGACAATCAATACGCCTTCATCAAGCATCAACGGGCCAGAAGCATGTTTGAGCATATTTTCAACGATTTTAGAATGCGCACTTGCATGTGCTGTGATCTGCTCCCATGCCTGTTGAATCGATAGAAAATCAACAGCACTGGCATTTTTGCTTGTGCTAGAAGGATTAGATGGAGTTTTTTGCTGTATGGTGGCAGTGTGAGGAGTGGAAACTTCAGGCTCACACTTTGGTTCAGAAACTTCAGGCTCTACTAGATTTGATGCTGAAATATCAGTTTTTAGCGGTGGATTTTTTTCTACCTCATCTTTTTTATCTGCCGTATTTTTGGGTGTTACTCCCATATCTGCAAAATTCGGCATTGGTTCCATGCGAGGATCTGGAATAGAGGAAAACTGCGTTTGTGGGCTATTCTTTTTCGCTTGGCTAAGCGGCTTCGTGCTTGATTGCGCTGCAGTAGCGGGCGTTTTATCCGACTGTTGCGGATATTTCTGAGGCGTAACGGAGTGAGCTAGCGATAACGATTCATCAGAATCTTGGTGGATGCGTTGAGAATTATCAGGCTGCTGCGCCACAATTAAACGCGCACAGAGCAATTCGAGCTGCATACGCGGAGCGCTTGCCCCAACCATTGCAGTGAGAGCTTCGTTGACGAGATCAGCTGCACGCGAAGCTGCACGCGCACCTAAACTTTCAGCTTGCTCCAGCATGAGTGCATATTGATCTTCTGGCACAGATAAAAACACATCTTTTACGTCGTTTCCTGCAAGCGCAATAATCACGATATCGCGTAAACGTTGAAGCAGATCTTCCACAAACCTGCGCGGATCGTGCCCACTTTTTACTACAGAATCAACGACGCTGAATAAGGCGCCGCCGTCACCTGACGCAATTGCGGCTATAGCAGAATCGAGTAAATGAGCCGAGGTATATCCAAGAAGTGCTACTGCCCGATCATACTTAAGAGTAGGACCATCTGAACCTCCGATAATCTGATCGAGTACGGATAGGGTATCGCGTACGGAACCTGTGCCTGCTCGGACTACTAGCGAAAGAACATCTTTGCCAGCAGTGACGTTTTCGTCTGCACAGATTTGGGCAAGATAATTCTCAAGCGTTGATGGTGGTACTAAACGGAAAGGGTAGTGATGGGTACGTGAACGAATCGTGCCAATCACTTTTTCAGGCTCGGTAGTAGCGAAAATAAATTTGATATGCGGCGGAGGCTCTTCAACTAGTTTGAGCAAAGCGTTGAAACCTTGGCTACTAACCATATGTGCTTCGTCAATAATGTAGATTTTGAAACGATCGCGCACTGGCGCAAAGCTTGCCTGTTCCCGCAGCTCACGGGCATCGTCTACGCCACCGTGAGAAGCGGCGTCAAGCTCTACGACGTCTAAGGATCCTGAACCTTCTCGTGCGAGCTCTTTGCAGGATTCGCACACACCGCATGGAGTATCCGTTGGGTACTGTGCACAGTTTAAACAGCGCGCCAAAATTCGCGCAGATGTGGTCTTTCCACACCCGCGTGGACCAGAAAACAAGTAGGCATGAGTAGTATGCCCAGCAGCAAGCGCCGCCATAAGCGGCGCCGTCACGTGTTCCTGCCCGATGACTTCCTGGAAGGTTTCTGGTCTGTATCTACGGTAAAGAGCTTTCGTCACGTCTCCTATCTTACGGCACGCCTTAGGGAAATTTTCATGCAAAAACTCAGGATTGAACGAAAATTGAACAAAAACCGATATGGTTGGTGCAGCTTATCAGCTCAACGCATAAAAATCCTTATGTTCCTAAGGCTTCGCGCAGCTCAGATATAGTTGGCTGCCCGATACTGCTGGCGTGCCCGACAGTCGCAAACGTTGCCACAGAGCCGTAGCGCCAGCTCTCGATGCGGGAGCGTCTTCCTTCAGCTCCCATCGCAACAGCAATAAGTGAACGCCCTGTGCTGCGTGCAACCGTTTTCACTACGTGCAAAAGGCGCTGCACATCTTGATCGGAATGAGCCAGCACAGAAAGCTTTGCCACCACGTGCGGAAGTTCCAGCATTTCTTCATACATTAGCTGCATCACTTCTTGATGAGGAGTTTCTTGCCAATCGTGTGCAGAGATCACAACTAAAACGCCAAGTTTTTGCGCACGCTCCGCCAAAGCAACTGTGCCCTCAAACCATTGCTCAAGATCCAGACCTATACGCTCAGGGGGTACGTCGATATGTACCAGCGTATCGAGGAGTTCAGCTAGAAGCAGACGGTAACGCCCCAGGCTCAGCTTCGCCTGCCCGCCTTCGCCCGCAGTGCGGATTGTCAGCAGCAGCGGAATTGAAGTTGCTTCAAGAATTGGGTGAATTACCTCGCGCCCAAGCGGAGCAAGAGAGAGCTGTTTATGTGCGCCGAGCATGAAATCAATTCTCCATTCGAGAATATCAGCTCCGCCAGCTTCCGCAGCGATTGCTTCATCAATAATCATTTGAGCTGTTGTGCCTGTGAGCGGCACGATCACGGCAGGAGACATACGTATGAGACCCCCATGCGCATCAAAGGCAGGGGATAGGCATTCAGCAAGTGATAACGAGTGCGCCTTACTCATCGTCACCACCACCCTGATGTATCCATTCCTCGTATGCAGCGATGAGCCGCTGAGATGCTTCAGGCTCCGCAATCGTCACGCGCGTGCCCTCATTCTTAAATGTGCGCACGATAATTCCATGTTTAGTGCAAAGCTCCTCAAAAGCTTGGGAATAGTTGCCCAGCTCGAACCATACAAAATTGGCTTGAGGTTCAGGCCCTTTCCACCCCAAGCTGCGCAGCGCCGTCACCAACTTCTCACGTTCGCTTTGAATGATTCCAACGCGGCGATTCACTTCAGCTCGTTCGCGCAAAGCAGCTTGAGCAGCTACTTGAGCCAATGTATTGACGCCAAAAGGGGTATTTGAAGAGTTTAGTGCGCGGGCAATGCTCGGCTCGGCTATCACATATCCGCAGCGCAGACCTGCTAAGCCATACGCTTTCGAAAACGTGCGAAGGCAGAGTAGGTTTGGAAATTCCTGCATAAGTTCCATTGCACGCACAGGGTCTTCCATGCGCACAAAATCTATGTATGCTTCATCGAGCAATACAGGAATATTCTGGGGAGTTTGCAGCAAAAACTCCTGCACATTCGTGTGAGTAAGGGCAGCAGAAGTAGGGTTGTTTGGCGTGCAGACTATAATGGCACGCGTTGTGGGCGTGACGGCGGCGAGCATAGCAGCGAGATCACAATTTCCATCAGCGCGCAGCGGCACACGAACAGTCTCAGCTCCTGCCATCTGCACGGCAATCGGATATGCTTCAAAGGAACGCCACGGAATAATCACCTCGCTGCCAGGGCTGGAAACGTCTGCCAAAATTTTTTCAATGAGCGCCACTGAGCCATTGCCGATACATAAGGATTCTTCAGGCATACCGATTTCTTGCGCAATTTGGGCACTAAGAGACGCCATTGCAGCATCTGGATAGCGATTTAAGCTCGATATATGCGAAGAAATTTCTGCTTGCACAGAAGGGAGGGTTGGGAAAGGCATTTCGTTGCTTGCTACTTTAATGATGGTAGGATCTTGGCTTGCTTTTCCTGCAACGTATGGTGGAAGCTGCATGATGTATTCGTGGATTATTTTCGCGGCTATTGTGCTTTGTGCTGATTTCTCCATCATGCTTCCCCCTCTGTGTGATTATTCTGCGGGCAATTCTTCATTGATGCTTTGAGATTTCCTTTGCAAGATTTCTCTTCTAAGATATCTATCTTAACTCGGCGCTTACGGCAATATCTCACGTATAGAAAATAGGAGTTTTCGCTCAATGATACATTGAGTCTTTCTATATATGCGGCTCTAAGCGAAAAATGCGAGAAGTAGAAACGTTTTCATGAAAAACTACCTATCACGTGAGATAGGATTCAAATAGCTCGGTAAAGCATATTTGTAAAGCATATTTATGAAGCATGGAAAAGAGAAAGAGGAAATTATGAAACTCCTTTGCACTGTTGCTATTTTCGGGGCGGGATACGTTTTAGGTACTCGTGCAGGGCGTGAACGATTTGAGCAGATCAAAGAAAACGCAGCTAAACTCTGGGATTCAAGCCCTATTCAAGCTGGGCGAGAAAAAGCGAAGAGCGCTGCAGCCTGCACATTTGAACAGGCGAAAGCGACTGCTGTCGATACTGCGAAGAATGCCGCTGAAGCAGTAAAGAATAAGATGAATGCTCAAGAATCAGAGTTAGATGACGATGTAATCGTTGTGCAACCAGTCAATGAGTAGCGCGTGTGCTTGTGCGCGCTGTGGGCAGTAGCGCAGGATTTATGATGTAAAGAGTTTAGTGTGCGCTGGAGCGTATAGTAAGAATCGAAAAACTCAAGAAGACTGAGGATATGAGCTTTATTGGTGCTCTTCGCTATCTGATGAGTTTTCAGATTCACTCTGCAGCTGCTTCAATTTCTGAGAAAGAATAAATCCATCAGCACCTCGAACTACAGGCACGCCATGCCGCTCTGTATCAGCATCGGAGCGGATTGTGCCGACTGGTTCTGCTGTGCCGTGAGAGAGTACCTGCTCAATGCGATTTAGCTTGCGCAAAGCAATTGCTCGCACTCGCGAAGGAAACTCGCGCGCAAGATCGTCATAAAAAATTGGATCGTGTTGCCCGTCGTCACCCACGAGATACCATGTGATATGCGGAAACATCAGCAGCAAATTTCGCAGCTGAGTTTTTTTGTGCGATTCGCCGTTGCGGAAAAACCCTGTGGGGGTGGGTCCCCAGTCAGTGAGGAGCATTGGTCCTACGGGATAATCGTGTTTACGAATGAAACTAACCATCGTGTTGTAGGTATTCCATGCGCCAGTAGATAAATAAAATACGGGAGCATCGGGCTCGTTTTTGAGCAGTTCCTGATACATATACGCCATTCCATTCACAGGCTGGCGTGAGTTGGTGTGGCGCACAAAGGCATTCCATGCCGCAATAAAAACGCGTGGCATCCATGTGACCACAATCGTATCGTCAATATCAGAAATCAGGCCAGTTTGTGCTTGTGGTGAAACAATCATCACTGGTGCTTTGGTTGGTTCTCCTGCTTTTGGAATAAGTTCAACTTCATGCCAGCCAGGTTCTAAACCATGATCTTCGACGAGGAGATCGAGATAGCCGCCGCGATCTGTGCGTGTGTGAATCTCGCGTTTGCCGATGCGTACCGTTACTGGCAAGAAACCAACTTGAGTTGTGAAAAACTGGCGCCAGCCACGCTGAGCCTGCGTCCCTGCATCTGCTACTCGCTGAGCAAAATCGGTGACTTTCTCAGTAGCGAAAGTATGGATACCGAGAGGGGCGAAATCGAACGTAAAAATTGGGCGATCTTCATCTGGATCTTCCATTGTGGCTCGGGCGAGTACTTTCACTGCAGATGTTGAGCCATAGCCCATATAGGGTGTGAGTCTTGGTAACCAGCCCTGCGAACGGCGGCGCACCACGCCGCGGCGGTTCGCGCCATCGTCAAGGCGGCGGGCAAAATCAGAAAGACTCATACTTATATCGTACTGGCTAGAGGGCAGAAAAGAAGAAGAGAAGTAGAGACTCCTTTTCGGGATGTAATCACTGCCACTATTGTGCATTTGGCATTTTCTACCTATTCGGGGTTAAGATAGAGCACGTTCAAATGAACAATGTGCGCCAGTAGCTCAATGGATAGAGCATCTGACTACGGATCAGAAGGTTGGGGGTTCGAGTCCCTTCTGGCGCGCGATTCGGCTCGGTGGTTGATGTAGATCCTGCCGAGTCGTTTTTATTTTCTCTTTAGCCTGCTCGAAAATTCCTGTGCGGCTTCGGTTTTGGGCTGCTCCATAGGCTCATAGGCTCAAAAGAGGCTGTTTGGAGTCTTGAAGTTGCACTGTAGTGATAGCGTATTGCTTGGTTTATTTTGAGTTTGTTTTGGCTGGGCTGTTTTCCTATTGGCACATCTACCAGAAAACTTTTTACTCCTCGTATATGCAGTTTCCTTGAATTTAAGCTGATTTTCTTCTACTAGAGCATCTACTGGAAACTTACTAGAAAACTACTAGAAAATTTTCTTGTAGGAATTCGAAGTTGTACTGCTGTGATTTATGGAGGCGCTTGTGAAAGCAGCATAGTTTTACTGCAGTTCATTATATGAACATGAATGTGCATCGCCTCGAAAAAGGTGCTACCTTCTAAACCAACACAGAAAGGATACGGCAATGGTTCGTGAATGCACGATGGTCGCGCGTTGGCGCAGCTGGTTTGGTTGGCGATCTGCCTAGCTAAGCCAGTTTTCAGCTGCACAGATCGCATAAGCAATGGTGATCGTGCAGGCTCATGAACTAATCCGTACGGAATAGAAAATGCCCTCCGGTCTCCAACCGTGAGGGTTTTGTTAATAGCGATCTGGATACGCTCTAGCTGATAAATGCGCAAGAAGAAACTTCTTCAAACAAAATTGAGCTAAGAGCAGCAGAAGTAAGCCGATATAGAAACTATAGAAAAATCGGCACATATCCTCACACTTCACTTAGTAACTCATCCAGAAAGAAACGACAATGAAAAAAATTACGGCAATTGGTGCCTTCCTCGTTGGAGCACTCGTGATCCTTTTCCTTATGATGCCATATCTCCAGCGTCTCAACGAGCTTGAACATCAGCAAAAATTAGCTCCATCGTCTGCGCAATCCTCAGAGACTAGTAGAAATCTCGTCCCAGAAAATTATCAGCCGATCGGAGCCGAACGAATTATTGCTGCTGCTCAGGCGGTGACGATAAAGAGCGGTGAGCCGATCAAAATAGGGTTACTTCAGATGATGGATCATCCGTCACTCGACGACATTCGCTACGGAATTATCGACCAACTTGCACACCGAGGATACATTAACGGCGTAAATATCGACATCGATTACAAAAATGGCAATGGCGATCAAAATACAATGAAATCAATTGCCGATCAATTTATGGCAGATGGTAGCGATATTCTTATCGGTATCGCTACTCCAGCAGCGCAAGCTCTCCAAAATGCTTCGCAAGGAAAGACTCCCGTAGTCTTCGCTGGAGTTTCAGATCCACTTGGTGCGAAACTCGTCACTTCACTAGAAAAGCCAGGAGCTAATATCACGGGCGCAACGTTCTCGAACAACAACGAGGGTACGTTGGGAATTATTGGCGATATTACTCCGCACGTTAAAACAATTGGAGTTTTGTACAATACATCAGAGCAGAATGCGGCTCAAGAAATCGCAAATTTCAAGCCTCTTGCTGTGGCAGCTGGATATGACGTCAAAGAAGCGACAATCACTAGCACGAATGATTTAGCTCAGGTGGCAGAGCAGCTCGCTTCGGAGGTAGACGCAATTTTTGTGCCGCAAGATAATACGATTGCTGGAGCAATGCCAACTCTTATTTCGGTGACGAATGCGCATAAAATTCCTGTATATCCAGTGGTGGATGCGATGGTAGAATCTGGCGGATTAGCTACTGTCGGTTTGAACCAGTACCTATGGGGTGCAGATTCTGGAACTGTTGTGGCAGATATTTTGGAGGGCGCTGAACCAGCTGAGTATGCAGTCAAAGTGAGTGAAGCCTCGAATACCTTCATCAATACACACGAAGCTGCAACGCTTGGAATCACAATTCCAGAAAATGTTTTGAAAGAAGCTATCGATCTTTCTCCAACAAAATAAGCTCTATCAGAGTAAGGAAATATATCGTGGACATCCTGCTTTCTGCCGTTTCGCAAGGCGCAATATGGACGATTATGGGCATCGGTGTGTTTATTACATTTCGAGTGCTCAACGAAGCAGACCTCACCACTGAGGCGTCATTTACTCTTGGAGCAGCAATCGGAGGGCAGTTCCTTCTTCTGGGAATGCACCCTTTGCTCTCTCTGGTAATCGCATTTTTCACAGGGGCTGCGGCAGGTGCGGTGACGGCGCTGCTCATTACGCGAGCGCATATCAATTCTCTCCTTGCAGGGATTATCACAATGACTGGTCTCTATTCCGTCAATCTTGTTTTCCTTGGAAAAGCTAATATCTCGCTTTCCAACACCACAACTCTCAAAACAATGATTGGTTCTGTGCATTTACCTCGCAATCTCGACACCCTTCTTATTGGCGTGGTGATGATTGCACTTGTGGTACTTGCGCTCAGCGCATTTTTTCGCACGGATATGGGGCAAGCGCTCATCGCTACAGGCGATAACCCCGTGATGGCAAATGCCCTTGGTATTCCCTCAAAAGAAATGATGATGCTCGGCTATATGCTTGGTAATGCTTTAATCGCTACCTCTGGCTATCTAGTTGCCACCGATAATGGCTACGCAGATATTTCAATGGGAGTTGGCTCGATTGTGATCGGTCTTGCCGCCATTATTATCGGGGAAGTTCTTGTGAAGAAAGTGAGTTTGCCGCTGCGTCTTCTCGCGATTTTTCTCGGCTCGGTGATTTATCGTCTTTTGCTTGCGTTGGTGCTGATGCTTAACATCAACACGAATCATTTCAAACTCATTTCCGCTATTGTGCTTGGGTTGTGCCTCTCAATTCCCGCACTCCAGCAGTATATGGCGAATAAGAAAATGCGCTGTATCAACAAAGATGAGGCAGTGAAAGGAGTTTTACAATGAGCGTTTTAGCTTTGGAGCACGTGAGTAAAACATTTCATCAACGTACAGCTGATGCTTTCGTAGCGCTTGATTCTGTAGATTTTCGCATGGAAGAAGGCGATTTCGTGACGATTGTAGGCGGCAACGGTGCAGGTAAATCGACCTTGCTCAACGTCATTTCGGGAGCGATTGCTGTGGATAGCGGGCAGGTGTATATCGATGACGTCGCCGTCACCAATAAAGCAGAAGAAGACCGTGCCGCTCTGATCGGGCGGGTCTTTCAGGATCCGAAGATGGGAACTGCTCCTCGCATGACGGTGATTGAGAATCTGCTTCTTGCGCAAAAACGCGGTGAAAATCGTCAGCTCAAAATTTCGATGAATGAAGCGAAGCGTAGAGAATTTATTGATCTCGTTCAACCCCTCGGTTTGGGGTTGGAAACTCGCTTGGATACGGAGATTGGCGTACTTTCAGGCGGGCAGAGGCAAGCGATTACCTTGCTCATGGCAACGCTGAAAACGCCGCGTCTTCTTCTTCTCGATGAGCACACGGCAGCGCTCGATCCGAAAACGGCGAAGGCGGTGCTTGAGCTTACGCGCCGCACAATTGCCGATAAGGGTTTAAGTGCACTGATGATTACTCATCACCTCAAAGATGCGCTTGAGCTGGGGAATCGCATGATCGTGATGAATCACGGGAAGATTGTGCACGATTTTAATGCGGAAGAAAAAGCGCAGCTCACTGCGGGAGAGCTATATGAAATGGTCGGTGAGCTGGAAGAAGAGATTGATTGATGGTTCTTGCCGTGGCAATCTGCTGTGCCGATATGCTGGGAGGATTTAACGTAACGATTTAGCGTGACGATTTAACACGGTTACTTGGTGTTCTTATCCCATACGCAATCCGACGTGCAGCCTTCTTCATATCTGGTTTATCTGCTGGTTTATTCGATCGCATTTCTTACTGCTTGCGTGCAAAATGAGCAGGGTAGTTTGTGAGATGATAAGCCTATGGATTTTATGCAGTGGGCGTTAGAGCAAGCATCGCGGCATCCAGATCTTGGCGATGCTGTGGTGACGGCTGACGGTGAGTGGCTGGTTATATTATTGGCTGACAGGCGAACATTTCGTTTCCGCCCAGGAGCGCTTATTAAAGAAGATGCTCCAGAAGCAGAACGGGCTGAGCTGCTCTCACGACTATTGACTATTGGTGTACAGCAGGCAGCTACACCGCAAATAGAGCCAGAGCAGCCCCCGTCTGCCGTCACCTCTTATCCCACACCCTCTACATCTGACGTACTCTCCTTTGATGCGGAGCTTTCGGCCTTGGAGAGCGGCAGCCAGATTGAAGGATCACCTGCGATTCTCCCGATTGTGCGTGCGGCAGATTATTTTCTCGCATCGCATAAAGGCAACGATTCAATCGTCTATCTTCCTCTGACTGATTTTGTGGGCGTGGGATTGGCGTATGATCTTCCAGGGGCGCTTCAGCCCGTCTATTATTCGCAGCTGGAAAGTTCTTATGCAAATGTGGGCGATTTGTTGGCGCAATCTGTACGTACTCTACGTGGGCATATCGGTGGGCAGAAACTTTCTGTTGAAGTTGGAGTATCCGCTATTGCTGGGGCTGAAGTCGTAGTGTTTTTACATCCTGAAGACTATGAGCTTTCGTGGCTATGCGATGTGGAGCTACTCATGCAAGTGGCAGAGCAGCTTGCTCAGAGCCATCCTGATTCGATTCCTTTGTTTGTGCCAGCTTCTCGCACAAAGTTATATGTGGTGTTTAGCGAAGACCCGTATCTTGCTGATTTTTTCAAACTTTTGTTGGTACAACGTGAAAATCCAGAAGCCGTCTATCCGCTCCCACATACTCTTGCCGCAGATGGCTGGCGTGAATGGATTCCTTTTCCTGGATCTCCTTTAGCTGAAGTGCTTGGTGCTTTGCGCACATCTTTCCAAGAGAGGATTTATGCAGCCCAGGTGAAAGCACTGGCTGAATGGGGAGCTGTTGGCGCTCTTAAAAATTACGCGGCGAAGCGCACACAATCTGGTGAGCGTGTGAGCGTCACGGAGTGGAATTCTCTCGATGGGCACGGTTCGATTCCGAATACGGATTTTGTAACGATTGTGCGTGAGCCGTCACCGCACCCTTGGGAAGATAGCCAGCCTTTGCGTATTACTGTAAGGGCACACGTCGCACGCGAGATTTGGCAGCAGGGATTTGAGCGTGACGCCAATGCTTGGCCGCCTCGCTGGAATGTTTCTGGTTTTCCAGACGAAGCGACCCTGCATCTACTCATCTCGCAGGTAGATCGTGAGTTTTAGAAAGCAACTCAATCTTTCACGATTACTTATAGGATTTACGTTCGCGGCGTTTTTCAGCGCGTCCGCTTGCTACAGTTGTTGCTACGGTGACGTCGTCATGTGATTCTTTTCCGAGAGTGCCACCTGCGAGCTTATCCACCACAATAGCGATAGCTCCGTCACCAGTCACGTTTGTTGCCGTGCCAAAACTATCAACTGCCACATACATGGCCACCATAATTCCATACATCGGATCTGTGAAGCCGAGAATACCTTGGAGCATACCTTGGGCAGCTGCGATAGCACCTCCCGGTACGCCAGGAGCGGCAACCATCGTCACGCCCAGCATGAAGATGAAACTTACCATGTGTGCTGGGTGAACGGGCACGCCCATCATATACTGCAGTGCTAAAGCGAAACAGGTAATTTTAATCATCGAGCCGGCAAGGTGGATTGTGGCGCATAGCGGAATCACGAAATCCCCGATCTCATGCGAGACGCCGTTTGCGCGGGTGCAGCGAACAGTCACAGGAATCGTAGCAGCAGAGGAAGCGGTGCCAAGTGCCGTAAAGTATGCATCATGCATTCCCCAGAGCGCTTTGAAAGGATTTCGCTTTGCAGCAATACCAGCAATTCCATATTGCACGATGAGTATCACGATAGTGAGAATAAAAGCGAAAACGAAAACTTTTGCCATCGCCACAATCACTACGGCAAATTGCCCAGATTTGCTCATGTTCATAAAGATGCCCATGATATGAAGTGGAAGTAGTGGTACGATTACCTTCACAATCACTTTCATGACGACATTGCGAAACTCTTGAAGCAGATCGCCCAGTTTATCGGCTTTCACAGAGCTGACGCCCAAGCCCAGTACGAATGCGAGAATAAGCGCAGCCGTCACCGTCATAATGGGATTAATCGTCAGATTTCCCCCAAGCGCCGATTCCACTGAATTTTTTGGCTCTGCCAAATCTGGCACCTGCTGGTGTGCAAGGAGTGTGGGATAGAGGAGATCGGCAATTCCCCATGTGCCAAATCCTGCAACAAGAGTGGAGGAGTAGGCAATACCAACCGTCACTAACAGCCATTTCCCGCCGCTTGTGCCAAGCTCATAAATAGCTGGAGCCACGAGACCAACGATAATTAGTGGCACCATAAAGCTAATGAACTGCCCAAAAATATCGTTAAAGGTAGCAAAAGGAGTGATTGCCCAATCGGGGAAAACTTGCCCGAAGAGTGCGCCGAAGAAAATTGCGAGAATAACCCAAAAAAGCAGTGAGTGCGTGAAGCGTTTCATGCCCGATTCCTTAATCTCAAGATAAATATGCTCTCCACACTCTAATGGAAATCTATAGGTTTCGTGTTGATGGTCAAAAAGTGGGCATGACGCAACGAACAACGCTGTATATGGTAAATAGCAGTACTACTACGGCTGGTGTGCCTTGTGCTATAGCTTTACGAGCAGCCTCGTGAACTCTAGATGAATAACGCACATGAAGATACTCGTGCCGTTCGTGCGGCAAGCTGATACGGCTCAAACGTCACGCATAGCCACAGCACAGAGCGTAGTATGCTATAGCGCGACGCGCCCTGCGTTGGCATAAAAATTCCCAAGGAATTGAGCTTTGAAATCCCAATAGGTGCCCGATTCAATCGATTTTCTGATGGAATCAACGAGCTGTACAGTGAAGTATTCGTTGTGAATTGTACTCAGAGTTGCCGCAATAATTTCTTTAGCTTTGAACGCGTGATGCAGATAAGCTTTTGAATAGTGTGTGCAGGTGTAGCATGCGCAGCCTTCCACAAGCGGAGAAAAATCACGCTTAAACTGCTGGCGGTTGATGTTGAAACGCCCGTGCAGCGTATAGATCGCAGCATTGCGAGCCACGCGTGAAGGGTTCACGCAATCAAATGTATCGATTCCATTTTCCACACCCTCAAAAAGATCGTCTGGCTCTGAAATGCCAAGCAGATGTTTTGGTTTGTTTTCAGGCAATTCTTCGTTGCACCAGCGCACAATTTTCCCGAGATTTTCTTTTTCGAGCGCTCCGCCAATGCCAAAACCGTCAAACTCCTGCCCGTTAATCTGCATTGAGCCTAAATCACGCGAGGCCTTGCGCCGCAAATCTTCGTACTGCGCTCCTTGAATCACTCCCATCAGCATCTGATAGGGCTTTCCTTCACGTTCATTCGTGAGCTGACGATGAGCCTCGAGGCAGCGCTCAGCCCATAAGCGTGTGCGTTCCAGAGAACGTTCCTGATATTCGCGAGTATCGAGAAGAGTTGTAAGCTCATCAAATGCAAAAATAATATCTGCACCGATCTCATGCTGAATTCGCATGGAAATCTCTGGAGAAAAGCGGTGACGCGAACCGTCGAGATGCGAGCGGAACCATACTCCGTCGTCATCAACTTTTGTGAGGCTTTCTCGATTTCGGCGAGGCGGCATAATGGCATCGGCGGATTTACCTGAAAACTCTTCTGAAAGTACTTTCTTCATTCCAGATCCGAGGCTCATCACCTGAAAGCCTCCAGAATCAGTGAAAGTGGGGTGATTCCAATTCATAAACGCACCCAGACCGCCAGCGGCATCAAGCACATCAGAGCCTGGCTGAAGATAAAGATGGTACGCGTTTGCGAGCACAGCTTGTGCTCCGATATTTTCCACTGCTTCCGGAAGAACTGCCTTTACTGTGGCTTTCGTGCCCACGGGAATAAATGCTGGTGTGCAAATTTCACCGTGTGGGGTGGTGATCGTGCCAGTACGCCCTAAAACACCCTTAGGTGATTGCGTAATATCCGCGAGACGCTGATTGATCTGGAAGCTCATGAGATTCTTTCTTCTTACAGTTTCCTCTTCAATTTTTCTTAGTATATGTGCGAGATAGCTACTATCTCGAATCTACACTTCATCAGCTGGAGATGAAGACGTGTATAGGCAAGAAAAAGAGAAGAATACGAAAATGATTTTTTTGATATGAACTTATGCCAGAATTGATTTAAGGGCGATTCAGCCCGATACTTACGCGGATAAGGAGCTGAGAAAAATGAAGATGCATCTATTGCGCAGTTTCGATCCAAAGATTCCTTTTGAATCCGACGTTTGGTTTGCAGGCGTATCTTTAATAATTATTGCCGCGATTATTGCGTTGATAGTGATGATTATTCGATACATCACAAGAAGAGACCGCAAATAGCTTACAAATAACCTATGAAAGGAAGCAGAGCTAGGGCTTCAAAAGTACTCAATACTTTATATGAAGCCCCAGCTAATGAGTATGGCTCACTTCAAACTATTGAGCAAGCAAAGAATTATATTCGGGATGTTTTTCGATGAAATGTTCTACGTATGAGCACAATGGAATTACACTGTATCGTCCGTCGTCACGAACCTCATTCAAAGCTGTGCGCACAAGCTCGCTTGCAATTGCGAAGCCTCGATAGCGCTTCACCGTGACGGTGCTTGTAAACAAAATAGAGCTATCCGTCAGATCGTAGCTAAGATAAGCGATTACTGCTCCGAGCTGGTTTTCTTCATCGGCGGATTTATTATCGATTTCGGCAGAATCTTTTACAGGCTCAGCTAATCGTGCCTCCCACTGCCCAGCACTTTCATTGTGAATGATTCGATAGCTCGGAGCGCTATACGCTGTTGTATCGGTAGATATTGTTTCAGAAGTTTCAGGCGTTTCGTATGCCACTGGTTCTCCTACTATCACTATCGAATCTCCTTTATTCTACTAATACATTATTCGGATCACAGAGCTTTTATCAAGAGGTGAAATATCCTGAGAAATGCTGATTCTCTCATTATCAGCACTTCCTAAAGTTTGCCCAGGTAAGAGATACGAATCGCTCGTAATAATATAGCTTGCGATATTTCCAAGCTTGGCATACACCGATTCTGCTCCATGCGTACTTTCAAGAATTTCAAGATCTAGATGCCCAAAAAGTGGCAATCCTAGTGTGCGTCCAACTGTGAGATCGGGAGTCTGGATTCGGATATTTACCCACAGCGGCAGCGGTATTTGCCCTTGGCGAAGCATAGGAGCGAGTTCTTTAATCATGGCAGGCGGCTGCACAACGCCTAGTTCTGCGCGATACAAGCCGATAGCAGATTCCTCGCGCATAAGAGCATCAGCAATTTGAGTGAGCAGAATATGGGCAAGCACAGCATTTCTACGGCGTGCGATTGCTTTTTTCGATGCGCCAGGAGAGGTTTGTGATTCGGAAAAATCTCGTGACGATTCAGCGCAATGCGGTGACGATTCACCCTCATCGCCGTCTTCAGGCATATAGATCGTGATTGCTGCATAATGTGAATGCTCTGGAAGAGAGCCTTTTTCTGGCTGCAAAGGTTCATTTACTAAAGACAGCATCACTTGTATATCGCCAAGGTGAAAATGCAGAAGTTTCTCCGCTTTAGTGCCTGCTTCACTAGCTATGGCAGGTAAATTTGCCCACTTTGGCTCAACGCCAACATCCCACAGCATATTCATAAGATCAATAGATGCACCAAGATCTATTGGAGCATTCAGCAAAGCTGCAGCGGTTAGGAGCCTCGAAGCAGTGGGGTGGATTGCCGATGCATCAAGCTGCCCGATATGCGATTCTTTCATAGGTTTATTCTAAGGCTATGCAGTAAAAGTTATTGTTTTGGTGAGGAGAATAATCGTTAAACTAATCAGAAAGCTTGTATTTTGCGCCCCCTCCCTCGCCGAACGCCTCGAACGTACACGTTGTAGGTAGGGGTAGATGGATTTGTCGAGGTGCTTGCAAAAACGCTTCGCATTTTTGCGCACCTACTCGCGCGTCTTCAGTGGTAAGAAAACCCGAAGGGTTTTCTTACCCTTCGGACTCGGTCGGGGTGGCGGGATTTGAACCCACGGCCTCTTCGTCCCGAACGAAGCGCGCTACCAAGCTGCGCCACACCCCGTGAAAGCATAATAGCCTTGCCGAATCATCATAGCTGAGAAAGTGGAGTAACTGAAAATTGAGACTCTGCCTAGTGCCTCTCTACTTTTATGAGCACTGCTTCTGGTGCACACCATGTGCGAAGCGGCACAAAAGGAGTAGTGCCCAAACCCGCTGAAATTTGGATAGCAGTGCCGCGATCTATCGCTAATTCCCCGTCTGCCTTAATCGGCATACTGCCAGTGGGCGGCCATTCAAACAATCCTGAAACAAGCTCAGGTGGAAGATCGCAATTTGTGACGAGTGCTCGGTGCCCAGGAAGGCACACTTGCCCTCCATGAGTATGCCCAGCCAGCACCAAATCGCATCCATCGTCACTCATGCTCTCGAGCACACGTTTATAAGGAGCATGTGTGACGCCTAAGCTCAGTATCTGTTTGGTGTCATAGGCAGTGTTGGGGAAGGGGGTCTCGCTGGAAAGAGTGCGCGTGGGGTATTGATCGCGATGAATATGCGGATCATCTACTCCAACCGCTTCGATATGTGTTCCGTTTACAGTTAGGTATGTGCGAGTATTGGAAAGATCGATAAAGCCTAGCTTGCGCAACCCTGCCGTCAGGCGATCTGTTGGCAGTCGTAATAGCTCTCTATCTTTCTTGCTCATCGATGTACGTTCATTAGAATTACGAAAAAGATATGTGAATGGATTGCGAAAAACTGGGCGATAATAATCATTCGAGCCAAAGACGAAAAATCCTGGAATGCCGCGCAAAGATTCAAGAGCATCGAGGATAGCGTCAATTCCTGCTTCTTCTGCTACGAAATCTCCTGTGAAAACGAGCAGATCTGGTTTGGTAGATCGCAAAGATTCAACAAAACGCAGGAGTTTCTTATTTCGTGCGAGGGCGTGAAAATCGGATAGATGCAAAATTCGCAGCGAAAGATCGTCTCCGCGCAGAGTAATAGTGCGCTCACGAAGCACATAGTGACGGGCGTGCCCGTAGGCAGCCGTTATCGTAGCTAAGCCAGAAAATCCGAGAAAAGCAGCTGCTTTCGTCACCAAAGATTTATTGCTCAAGGAAATACCTCAATCAATCTTCCCTTTTAGGGAGTACCGTTTTGCGTGTTTTGTTCATTTGTGCCGTCAGGTTTCTTTTCTGGATTTGCTTCATCAGGTTTTTTCTCTGGTTCAGCTGGGGGCATTGAAACAATCACGTGAATTGTGCTTCCAGAATCAACGGTGCTTGAGGCGGAAGGGCTGGTGCGGAGCACTGTTTCATTTTGTGGTCCTTCGAGAGTGCCTTCTGTTGTGACTTTGAAGCCGGCATTCTGAAGGCGCTGCACTGCATCTTGATAATGCAGTCCAGTAACGTCTGGAACTGAAACTTGAGGCTCTTTATCTGCACGAGTCGGCAGGTTGAGAGCAGTGGGAGGCGTCTCATCCAATGCATTTTCCATATATAGGCGAAAGACTGGAGCAGGAATGGTAGCCCCATATACGGCTCCATAATAGGTGCCTTTATAGGTGGTTTGATCTAGTGAACGCTCACCATTTTGGTGCCCCAACCATACTGCGGTAGCAAGCTGTGGTGTGTATCCTGCAAGCCATGCATTCGTATTATCGTCAGTTGTGCCTGTCTTTCCTGCGGATTGGCGGCTCCAAAGGCTCGCTGCTCTAACTCCTCGCAAAACGTTTGTTGCCTGTTGGGCAACGTTTTTATCGATGACCTGTTTGCAGTTACTGGTTTGTGTGCCTAGCACTTCTCCTGCTGAATCTTTAATCTCGGTAAATGTGATAGGTTGGCACATTTTCCCTTCTGCCGCAAGCGTCGCATAAGCATTGGCTGTTGAAAGAGGCGTGACTGCGTTGACGCCGAGAATCATTGAGGGGCCTGCAAATAGCGGCAATGGATCGCCAACTTTAGCTCCACTTTCTTTGACGGCGTGATTCTTTTGAATATCTTTATTAGTAGTGAGCTTTCCTTGGCGAACCCCCATAGCATTTGCTGTTTTCCAAATATCGCATAGGTCGAGTTTATTGGCCATTTCCGCAAAAGAGACGTTTACAGAATTAGCAGTTGCTGTTCTTACGGAGATTGTTCCCATGCCTCCGCCGCCAGCATTCACTGGGTCGTAGTCTGCAACTTGATCGGGGAAGCAAGAATTAGTCCATGACGATGCTGGGAATACTCTCCTGTTAGAATTTACTCGTTCATAAGAGCTATGCCCCTTAGATAGCCAATCAATTAGCGTAAAAATTTTGAATGTTGAACCCGACTGAAAACCTGCACCTCCGCCTTGATCTTCTCCAACGGAGAGATTAAGAGTTGTGCGTGTTGGGTCGTCCTCAGTAGGTTCGCCGTAATTGGTGTTTTGAGCCATAGCAACGATTTTTCCAGTACCAGGTTCGACAGAGGTCAGAGCCATTTGCGCCCCCGACTCATCGTTAATATCAATATATTCGGCAATTGCAGATACGGCTGCATTTTGGTTTTTCGGAACCATCGTTGTCGTAATTTTTAAGCCCCCACGATACAGAGCGTTCACTCGTTCAGCTTTAGTTTTTCCTAAAACGTCTGAGTTGAGTAGGTCTGAAACTACGGTATTGCAGAAATAAGCGGCGCTCCCTGCTGCTGCGCAACCATTGGGTGTTTCAGTGATTGAGAGCATATCGGCCATATTTGTTGCGTGGGCTTCATCAAATTGTTCTTGAGTGATTTTGCCAAGTTCAAGCATTTTGCTTAAGACGACATCGCGGCGTTCTTGAGCGCGGTCTGGATATTCTTCAGGATCCCAATAGTTAGGGGCTTGAGTGACTCCAGCGAGTGTTGCAGCTTGGGCTAGTGTGAGGTCTTTTGCGTGAACGCCGAAATAATGAAGAGATGCTGTTTCAACTCCCCACTGCGAAGGTCCAAATTGGGCAACGTTGAGATAGGCAGTAAGAATCTCATCCTTTGTTTTTTTATGTTCGATCGCAATTGCGTATCGAGCTTCGTTGAGTTTGCGACCTAAACTGGTTTCAGTCGCTGCTTCGATTTTTTCTTGATCGTTGGCAATACGCCCTTCTTCAATAAGAGCATTTTTTACGTATTGTTGGGTAATACTCGAACCGCCAGCAAGGCTGCCGCCCGTCAGGTTGTTGAATATGGCGCCCATAATTCCTTGAGCATCAACGCCGTTATGTTCATAAAAACGGCGGTCTTCGATAGAGACAGCAGCATCTTTCAAAAATTGAGAGATATCTTCACTAGAGACGACAATCCGATTTTCTGCATAAAATTTTGCCAGCTCGCTTCCGTCGGCAGCAAGAATCGTAGATTGCTGAGACGGGCGTGTGAAGTCAATGTCTGTTGGCAGATCCTCGAAAAGTCCAGTCAGCGTATTTGTTGTTGTGCCAGCGATTGCCGCAACAGGGATTGCTGTGGCAGCAATAAGCGCGCCGCCAGCTATGCATAGCAATACAAACAAAAAACATGCACTTAAAAGCTGACTAATGGAGATGTGTTGTTCAGACCTCTCTTGTTTCATAATTGCCACAATACTTTGTTACCTCGCAATTTGCTACAATCTGCGTCGCTTTTTGCTTAAATGTGAGAAATTTTCGATCAGATTTATCTCAGATACATCACTAAATAGATGCGCAGAGCCTTCGATGTGAGTTTTTTCTGCGTTCTGAGTACTATGGTAGTGATGTAATTCACGCATGGGAATCTGAAGTACTGATACGCCGTATGTGTGGATATGAAGCAATGTTGCTGGAGAGGGGCGCTAGATGACGTTGATATACGAGGATCAAACGTGGGCAGCTCAAGCCGCGTGCGCTGGAGCAGATCCCGATTCCCTTTTCGTGCGTGGTTCTGCTCAGCGGCAAGCTCGCCAAGTGTGTCTTTCGTGTGCTGTGCGTATTGAGTGTCTGGCAGATGCTTTGGATTCGCACGCGGCCTTTGGTGTCTGGGGTGGGCTCACAGAGAGGGAACGCCGAGCAATTATGAAGCGTTATCCTAATGAGCGAAACTGGTTTAAGCGCCTGACGACTTCTGAAGATACACTCGCCGTAGATATTCGTTCTGGGCGCATTCCAAGAATTTCGGGACGTTAGGAGAAATATGATGAAGTGGGAATATGTGACAGCTCCGTTGCTTGTGCACAATACTAAACAAATTCTCGATATGTGGGGTGAGGACGGCTGGGAGCTGGTTTCAGTAATTCCAGGTCCAGATGGCAGCAATCTTGTAGCCTACTTCAAGCGTCCGAAACAATGATGGGCACACTCTATCAGTGAGTAAAAGTCGATTTCGTTAAAACGTCGGCTTATCAGCATTGCTTATGCCGATAAGCCGACGTTTTATGTATGCAAGCAGCTTTTCTAGAGGTTAGCTGATTAAAAGTAAATGGCTCAGTGAGCACGGCGTTGCAGGCGTGCAACTTGAATCAGCAGCACAGCGCGCCCTTCAAGGCGGATCCAGCCGCGGCTCGTGAAATCTGCGAGGCTCTTATTGACCGTCTCGCGAGAAGCGCCCACAAGATGAGCTAATTCTTCTTGGGTGAGATCGTGAGCCACGTAAATACCTTCTGGAGTGCGTTCGCCAAAGCGCTCAGCCAGATCGAGCAGCGCCTTTGCGACGCGGCCAGGGACGTCAGAAAAGACGAGATCTGCAAGCTGCTGGTTCGTATTGCGAAGGCGCAGAGCAAGCTGTTTGAGCATATTCATTGCAAGGGTTGGGTGAGATTCAATGAATGCGCGCATTTCGGCGTGAGTGAGAGAAAGTAGGCGAGTGTGTGCAATTGCCGTCACCGTCGATGAACGTGGCTGAAGATCAAAGAGGGAAAGCTCCCCAATAATCTCTCCGACGCCTAAGACTGCAAGAAGGTTTTCGCGTCCGTCTGAAGCTGTATGGGAAAGTTTTACTTTGCCATCTGCGACGAGATAAAGGCGATCGCCAGAGTCTCCTTCTTCGAAGAGGGCTTCTCCACGTTTTAGGCTTGTTTCGCGCATTAGTGAAGCGAGCGCTGCGCGGTCTTCATCGCTTAGATCCTTGAAGAGATCAACATTTGCGAGCACTGTGGAATCCATCTGAATCCCTTTCTCTGCATATGGCAGGATTTTCGAGTAGATTATATGCACATGTGTGCGAGGTCATAACACCAACTATTTTGCCACGTAATGAGTGTTTTCGTAAGGAATTTGCCTTCCTGAGTTCTGAGAAATTTTATTCACGTTTATTATGTGCAAAATTATAAGGAATATAGCATTAAATACGCGCATAATAATATATTTAGGGGAGGTATAGATGGTAAAGAAACTGCTTCCTGCGCGTCCTAGGTCTTTAGCGGATCGTCGAGCTGCAGCTGCGCGTATCACGGATCGTCTCGCGAAGCTCTATCCAGATTCTCGTGCATCGCTCGATTTTCGCAATCCTTTTGAGTTGCTCGTTGCCACAGTCCTTTCCGCGCAGACAACCGATGCGAGAGTTAATTCGGTGACGCCAGAGCTTTTTGCTCTTTACCCAAATCCTGAAGCTTTAGCACAAGCTGCTCAAGAAGATCTTGAGCGTATTTTGCGCCCTGTGGGTTTCTTCCATTCGAAGGCAACGTCATTGCATTATCTTGCCTGTGGTCTTGTGGAAAATTTTGCAGGCGAGGTTCCTTCTACTCTTGAAGAACTCGTCACACTTCGCGGTGTGGGAAGAAAAACTGCCAATGTGGTGCTAGGTAACGCCTTTGACACTCCTGGAATTACTGTTGATACGCACGTTGGGCGTATCAGCCGGCGTTGGGGTTGGACGCGAGAGACAGATCCTGTGAAGGCTGAGCTGGAGCTTAATAAATTACTTCCTCAATCTATATGGACTGAAGTATGCCATCGAATTATCGATCATGGGCGAGCGGTATGTACTGCCCGTAAACCCAAATGCATAAGCTGCCCGATGGCAGATTTATGCCCGTCCTATGAAATAGAGACGGGCATAAAATATTCAGTTTAATTATTTATCAGCAGTGGCTGATTATCTCCTCGTATGAGGTTAGCTTCCGAGAATCTGCTCACGAACAGTTTTTGCTACTGCACGGCGTTCGGAACTCTTGCGTGCGCGGTGAATCATCATTCCCGTCAGGAAAAGAACAAAGCCAAAGATAGCGATACGCCCTGAACCTAAATCGAAGTTCAAATGATGCACGATATTTCCTGTGAAGGCGTTGAACGATCCTATTTTCTGATCGAGAGTGGAAATTACGCGCTGCCCGAGAGTCGGCACAATAAGTGCAGTTAAACCAGCAAGTGTAAGCAGAGCACCCCAGATTTGTGCGCCCAAGCTTGATGCGCGAGCCATGAGCCACAACACAAAGAGAGCAATCATGCCGCCGAGGAATTCAATCAGCGCCGTAATGCTTACGTGCCCTGTATCCCAAGGGTTGTTTTCCACTAAATTAAGGCGAATCCCAGAATCGGAGATTAGGTACCATACGATTGGCACAAGAAGAAGTGTTGCGAAAATTGAGCCAATATGTGCCCATACGCGGCTTGCTGGTTCGTCAGGAAGATCTGTCAAATGAGGTACTTCTGGTTCGCTTGTCCAATCTGAACGATCTTCTGGGCTGGAGATAGCGCCAGCTGCCGAAAATGCAGATTCACGAACTGGAGGCTCTGGATTAGCATCGGTCATATCGTTTTCAACGACTGGCTCCTCATGGGGAAGTTCAGTAACGCCAGTAGCTGAGTAGGCACTTGCAAACGTTGCTCCTGCAGCAAGCGGTTTGGCATCTGTCAGAATATGTGCACTGCGTGCTTCGTTTGGAGCTGTGTCTGCTGAATTAGGCTCAACTTCGGTTTTTTCTGAGGTGAGGGTTGAAGGATTGTGTAAACCTGGGTCGCTAGCTGGAATATCGTCGTCAAAGCTCAATTCTTTGAGTTGGGGAGCGGCGAGATTATCTCCTACCTCGAATGCGCGTTCCCATGCCAGAGCGTCAGAATCTCCATATGCCACACGCGTTGGCTCGAAAGATGCAGGCGTTACTACATCATCTGCAGATTTGCTAGGGGTGATTTCATCGTGCGCAATAGAAGGATTGAACGATTCTGGTGTTGTGCGGTTATATGGATCGATAGGTGTAGACACAATATCTCCTTGATCGTAAATCGTAAGTGCATGCAATTTTCTACTCTCACGATACTTTGTTGTTCAACTATTACTTGAGATTGAGTGCGGTGTTTCGTGAAATTATGGCACAAAACACGAGAAATTTAGTGCTATATAAGCAGATATGGAGGGAAATGGAAATATAATGGCGCGCATCTGTGGATAAAGATGAATAATCCACAAATATTTATACGCGCAGCACCTCTGATTTTTCGCAGGCATTCTAGGGCTATGGCATCTTCAAGAGTAATGAGCGCAGAATCAGGCATATTATCGATTGTTTTTTCTGGTGACGATTCAGCAGCGCTTGCAGAAATTACCCGCCTTGCATCGCTAGTTGGTGTTGAGGTCACTCATCTTTCACGGCATGATCGCACAGAAGGAGTGCTGAAGTTTTCATCTGATACATGTGAGCAGCAATGCGTTTCTGCCGAGTTTCACCCTCTCTTTGCTCCGTATTTCAGCAAAGAACGCGTTGTTTTGAACTATCGAACGCAAGCAGAGAGAATTTTAGAATTATGTGCCGCAGTAGGTACCACGATCCGAGGAAAAGTCGTCGGAGTCGTCGGAGCGCATGGAGGTGTAGGAGCATCGACACTTGCTATAACTCTGGCAAAAATTCTTGCGAAGCGCTCGTCTCATGTTGCTTTTGTGGATGCTAACCCTGCGTCTGCTGGAATCGAACTTCTCATCGGAATCGTTGATGTGCCTGGTAACAGATGGGCTGATCTGCAAGGCCGAGGAATGCTCCTGCCTGGGAAAGTCAATGAATCCCTTCCGCTGTGGAGTGGTGTGCGTGTGCTTTCAGCCGATGAGCGTGCAGGAGTGCCAGAATCGGGCAGCTCTGGCGTCACTGCTCTGGCAGCTCTTGCTCAAGTAAATCAGTGGACGATTGTTGATCTGCCACCTGCGGCGCTTGTTCCTAGTGCAGGAGCTCACAGCTATCTCGAATGGTGTGATTATTTGTTTGTGCTCACAGCTCCCGACGCAGTTCACACCGCATCTACGCATACACTCATCGCGGCAATGGCATCAAACGTGAAGAAAAGTATTGTTGCTATGAACGTCAGCTCAAAAAATCATGCTGCCCACGTAGCTCAATCTCTTGGAGTAAAAACTGTTCACGCCGTTCCCTATGCGCCAGAAATTGCCGCAGCTTTTGAGAGAGG
The DNA here is from genome assembly GCA_902464405.1 of uncultured Actinomycetaceae bacterium. Classification (GTDB taxonomy): domain Bacteria; phylum Actinomycetota; class Actinomycetes; order Actinomycetales; family Actinomycetaceae; genus Arcanobacterium_A. The sequence continues at coordinate 263,084 of CABQJD010000001.1, forward strand.
GCTTCCTGCTTCTGCTCGCAGCCGCACTAAATTTTATCGCCGTATCCACGAGCTATGTGATTTCTTAGAACAAGAGCTTGAGTGAATAAAGAAAGCAGAAGAAAGACATGATTGAGCACGCTAACCTCAAGAAAATTCGCCAAAAACTTGCTGCTGGTGAGGATATTGCTTCTGCTCTTCGAACATCAAGTGACGCTCTTTGCACTCGCGATATTGCGAAGCTTCACAGCACAGTACGTAGTGAACTTTTGGGTGCAGGTATGACGATTGCACCCTTGCTTGACGATCCACAAACCACAGATGTGCTGGTCAATGGTGCTGGCTCTGTATGGGTTGATCGAGGGAATGGGCTTGAGGCGGTAGCTGTTAAAGAAGATCCAGAGCTTGCTGACGATACGGCTGTGCGTGCGCTCGCTGTGCGGCTTGCTGCTCAATGCGGGCAACGGCTCGATGATGCAAGCCCCATTGTGGACGGCACGTTTTCTTCTGGCGTGCGCTTGCACGCCATTATTCCGCCGCTTTCTGCTCAAGGATCTCTCATCTCTTTGAGAACTCATCGAGCGCAGGTGCTCAGTATTTCAGACCTTGTGAGCTGTGGCTCTATTCCAAGCGTTCTGGCTCCTTTTTTGCAGGCGCTTGTGCTTCGTAAAGCTAACGTTATTATTTCTGGATCAACTGGCGCTGGAAAAAGTACTTTTCTTAATTCGATGCTTTCACTTGTGCCGAAAAATCAACGAATAGTTGTGATCGAAGAGGCGGCAGAGCTTGCTCCTGAGCATCCGCACGTGGTGCATTTGCAAGTGCGCCACGCGAATGTGCAAGGTGTTGGTGAAATCTCGATGAGTGAATTAGTGAAAGCAGCAATGCGTATGAGACCAGACCGTATTGTGCTTGGTGAATGCCGAGGGGCTGAAGTTCGAGATGTTTTAGGTGCTCTGAATACAGGGCATGAAGGCGGATGGGCAACGATTCATGCAAATTCAGCACGTGACGTGCCTGCAAGACTTGTTGCTTTAGGTGCACTCGCGGGAATGAGTGAGGCAACTGTTGCAGCTCAGGCGGCAGCAGGCTTAGATGCGGTGATCCATATTCGCCGTGAGAGCGGGCAGCGCAGAGTCGCCCACATTTCGATGTGTGAACGTTATGAAGGAGAGCTTCTATGCCCATACGCATTAGTCGTAAACGTTGATAATAACGGGCAAAGTAACGTTGTGTGCAGCGAACGGGGAAGAGCGCTTTTTCGGCGTTTAGGGTTGCCGATTCCGAAGGAGATACGAATACGAAGCAACGCTGAGCTGGATAACTTGGAGGCATAGAGAGGTGAGCACTGCCATTATTTGCCTTGGAGCGGTGGTGTATATCGCTATTCTCAGTGTGCCTCGAACTCCAAGATGTATATGGCGTCGTTTACGTAAAGGGAATTCTCGTTCAATTTTTACAAGAAAGCGTCGCCGTTTCTCTTTGAGGAAAGAAATTGATATGGGAATTGTCCTCACAGAAGTGGCAACTCGTCTCAGGTCTGGAGCGACAATTGATGCTGCATGGGCTGAAACGTTGCGGCACTGCGCAATTGTAGATGAAAGCGATGGTGTAGCACTTATGATCGATGATGATGGGGTGCCGCAACCTTTACGGCAGCTTTGGAATCTCAATCCTATTGCGAGAATGCGCAGGGGAGTCACTCCGATTGTGCTTGATTCGATTCCTGCCACAATTGCAGTATGCCGAATGGGGCACAGTACGGGAGCTCCTATGGCAGATATTCTTGATGCTTGTGCTCTGGGCGTCACTGAATCAATGGAAGCGAGAGCTGCTCGTGAAGTGGCGTTAGCTGGGCCTGAGAGCTCGGCATATATGCTGGCACTTCTTCCAATTATTGGAGTTGCTTTAGGGTATGCAATGGGAGCTGATCCGCTCGGATTTTTACTGGGAAGTATGCTCGGCAATGTAGTGCTTGCTGCGGGATGTGTATGCGAAATTTCAGGGATAGTACTTGTCCGCAAACTTGTGCAGCGAGCAGTACGAGAGGATGCTGAGCTGTGATTATCTTGTGTGCTTTTATTGCTAGCTTGTGTTGGGTTATACCGCTGTGGAGAAGGTGGAAAATAGTTCTTCCTGCACGAGTAGGGCATGTAGACCAAGCGGTTATTTTAGACCTTGCTGCTGCTTCTCTGGTTGCTGGAGTTTCTATTCCAACTATGCTCATCGCCTTAGATGTGGCGCTCATGGATAAGGTTTTTGCACGTGAGCGCTTATTGAAAGATCTGCTGCATTCGGATAAGGGTATGGGTAGGAAGAGAAGAAGGTATGCGCGTATTAGGAATGTGGATTCTGCGGGTGCTGGTAGAGATGATCGAACGTTGCGCGAAGTAGCAAATATGCTCATGATGGGTGCAAGCTGGAATGAGGCATGGGAAAACGTTCCTCAGTCGTTGAAACGCCTTGAGGAAGCGTTAGCTCCTGCTTGGGTAAATGGGGTAGCTCCTGTGGCACTCTTGGAGCGCGCAGCTCAATCGCTGCGAATATCGAGGGCGCGGCGTGCAAAAGAAGCTGCTGCTCGGTTGGGAAGTGCTCTAGTTTTGCCGCTCACGATGTGTTTTCTTCCTGCATTTATTTTGATTGGCGTTGTGCCTGTTATTGTGGCGGCTGCTGGAAAAATTTTTTGAGTTCATTCATTATTTGGGGCTTGATAAAGAGATCTTTATTTAGGGCTTAATAATAAAGAGATCTTTGAAATTTGATGAGTTGTCCACACCTGTGTGCGTTGGCGCGAATATACACAAATAAATATGAGCCCAGAAATTATGGCTAAGAAAGACGATGCTTAATACGTCGGGCTTTCTAGAAGAAAAATAACGATTCTACAGCTCGATACACCCAAAACTGCAGCGCTATGCAGAGTGCGGTATTTACATTGCGTTCGATATTGCGTGAGCAGGCAAACAACAATACGCATCGTTCAGATGCAGAAATAAAGGAGAACACACATGAAGAAAATTTTTCAGATGAGCAAAAAGTTCACTCATATTTCTCGTAATCAAACTAAAGCTGAGCCAGGAATGGTGACGGCAGAATATGCTCTCGGTACTGTTGCTACAACGGGTATTGCGGGAATTCTTATTTGGATATCTCAGCAAGAATGGCTTCGTGAAGCAATTGTTGCAATTTTCAAACTAATTATTTCGGGCTAGTTATGGCAAGTGTCTAATTTAGCGCGAGTGCGAGGAGTGAAGCACAGGTATCGCTTGGCTTCTCGCACTCCCTCCCAAAAAAGCTAGAAAGGGTATAGAAAACCCCTAATGCGCGTGTCGATATAAGCTCGCAATTACGAACAATAAGGAGAAGAATAATGAAAAAACGCCACGCAGAGCCTGGTATGGTGAGTGTGGAATGGGCGCTCACAGCCCCAGTTTTTATCTTATGTGTGCTTGTGTGCATGGGGTTGATTTTTTACTCGAATAGTTGTGCCATCACGACTAATGCTGCCAGAGAAGCTGCCCGTTCCTATTCTTTAGGGCACGGGGAGAAAGAAGCTCTTAAACTCGTTCACCAGATCGCTGGTTCAGGTGCTGAAACTCATATACATGAAAGTGACGGTATCGTCACTGTTTCTGTTGCGGTATCACCAGCAGAGTTTCTGAAGTTTTTAGGAATAGAAATCACATCACAGCACAGCGCTGTGATGGAGCCAAATATGAGTGGATCTTGAGAGCGCAGAGAAGAAGTGTAGGAAGCGTGAAAAGAGAGCAGTACAAGAAGCAGACTATCGGAGGTAATAGAGAAGTGAGAATGCAGAGGGTGCTAAGAAAAGAAAGAGCTGCGATACCTTCGGGTGAAAGATATACGGAGCCTGGAATGGTCACTTCGTTAGTCGCTGTGGCAATACTGCTTGCGAGCGTGATGACGATCTATATTTTGCAATTTTCTCGGGGAGTTGCGCAGCAAGCATATCTTCAAAACTCGGCAGATTTGGCGGCTTTAGCTGCGGCATCAGAGTATGTGCAAGGATCTGGTTTAGAGGAATCATGTGCGATTGCCAGAAAAATTGCATACGGCATACAGGAGACGAAATCTATCTACGATATCCATGAAACTGATGCTTCGCACGAAAATAGTGACGTTAGTAAAACTATTTGGAATCGTAAAGGAAACGAGGATCAGACCGTGCAGAATTTTTCTTCTCAAGGATTTCTGTGTGAGCTGTACGGCGTGGATGATGCAATCAGGGTTGAGTTGAAAGAAAAAGGAATGTTTTCTTGGCTTATTGGGCAAGTGCAGGCAGAAGCAGTTGCTGGTCCACATATACCGAGATGAGCGTATAGAAAGTAGATTTTGAGTTCAAAGAAGAGATTTGCACTATAGAGAAGGAGGGGTATAGAAGCTGATAAAACTTTCTCAATAAGAGATCCTGATTCGCTTTTCTATAGATGATATGCGTTAAAGTAAGAATGATTATTGCGCATATAGCCCCCTGTCGGCATAAGATAAGCGCAGAAGTGGGCAGCGTGTGTTGCGCCGCCCAGACCCTAGTCTCCTGCTCTAGGCTGAGCAAGGCGCGGCAGCTTTACAGAATAAGAAAGAGGATCAAACGTGACGAAACTGGTCATTGTGGAGTCTCCAGCGAAAGCTCGCACGATTTCCAACTATTTGGGCTCTGAATACACGGTAGAAGCTAGCGTGGGGCACATTAGAGATTTACCGAAGCCTTCCGATCTTCCAGCAGCTATGAAGAAAGGGCCTTACGCAAAGTTTGCTGTCGATGTTGAAGGTGATTTTGATCCTTACTACGTCGTTAATCCTGATAAAAAGAAAAAAGTTGCCGAGCTTAAAGCGGCATTAAAAACTGCGGATGCTCTCTATCTCGCTACCGATGAGGACCGCGAAGGAGAAGCTATTGCGTGGCATCTTTTGCAAGTTCTCAATCCTAAAGTTCCCGTGAAACGCATGGTGTTTCACGAAATCACTCAAGAGGCTATTGAACGAGCATTGCACAATACCCGTGAACTTAATACGCAGCTTGTCGATGCTCAGGAATCACGCAGAATACTTGACCGCCTCGTTGGCTACGAAGTCTCGCCTTTGCTGTGGCGCAAAGTTGCCCCAGCGCTTTCAGCTGGGCGCGTTCAATCTGTCACAACACGTTTAGTGGTGGAACGTGAGAGGGAGCGCATGGCGTTTATAAGCGCTCACTATTGGGATATTGCTGTGACGTTAGAGAAAGAGGCAGCTGCAGATCAAGGCTCCGCTCCTGAACGAAACGTCGAGTTGTTTACTGCCAAACTCACCGAGCTTGACGGCACTCGAGTAGCAGTTGGAAAAGATTTTGACGATCATGGCAAGCTTACGAGCAAAGCTTCACAAGAAGGCGTGCTGGTTCTTGGGCAAGAGCAGGCGATAGCAATTTCTGAGGCTCTTCAAAGTGGTGAATCGGTTGTTGAAAGTATTCACACAAAGCCATTTCGGCGCCGTCCAGCTCCTCCGTTTACTACTTCTACTCTTCAGCAGGAGGCATCTCGTAAGTTGCGCATGGGCGCTCGCGATACGATGCGTGTCGCTCAGACGCTCTACGAAAACGGTTTTATCACCTATATGCGTACAGATTCTGTGAATCTTTCTGATCAAGCAATTGCTGCGGCGCGCAAGCAGGCGGCAGAGTTATTCGGCTCTCAGACTGTGCCAGCGAAACCTCGTCACTATGCGACAAAATCTAAAGGAGCGCAGGAGGCACACGAGGCAATCAGACCAGCTGGCGATTCTTTCCGCACCCCGCAGCAGGTGGCATCAGAGCTGAGCGGGCGTGAATATGCACTGTATGAGCTTATTTGGAAGCGTACCGTCTCCTCGCAGATGGAAGATGCAACAGGATCGACAGCATCTGTGAAGCTCAGCGCTATGCTTCCGCTCGGTATGCAATACTCCGAGGCGAAACTTTCAGCTTCTGGCACGATTATTACCTTCCCTGGTTTTATCGCTGCCTATGAGGAGAGCCGTGATACTGCTAGATACGAAGAAAAGCACGATTCTCATCTTCCAGATATGGTTGAAGGGGAACTTCTAGCCAATCGCGAGGGCAAGGCTGCTGGGCATGAAACAGCGCCGCCTCCGAGATACACCGAGGCGAGTTTAGTTAAAACTCTCGAGCAGCTTGGGATTGGGCGTCCGTCTACCTATGCATCAACGATTTCGACGATTACGGATCGTGGATACGTGGAGCGCAAAGGGCAGGCGCTTGTGCCGACGTGGCTGGCATTTTCTGTGGTGAGGTTGCTGGAAGAAAATCTGCCAGCGCTTGTCGATTATGGTTTCACTGCCGATATGGAGCATGATCTCGATCAAATTGCTGCAGGTGAAGAAGACCGCGTGCAGTATCTTGCGAATTTCTATCGTGGCACGAGTGCTGCTAAAGGCTTGCGCGATCAAGTAGGAGAGCTTGGCGATATCGATGCCCGTGCGGTAAACACTATCGATATTGGCGAGGGTATTGCTGTGCGAGTAGGGCGTTACGGGCCTTATATACAAGAGGCTAATGCCGATGGTACAGAAGGGCGGCGTGCGTCAGTTCCTGATGGCGTCACCCCTGATGAGCTGACGGTTGATAAAGCTCGTGAGATTTTGAGTGAATCTATTCATGAAGATAAAGAGCTTGGTGTTGATCCTGCCACGGGCTACGCAATTGTTGTGAAAGATGGGCGATTTGGTCCTTACGTTTCCGAGGTAATTCCTGACGATGCAGTGGCATATACGCCGACTGGAAAGATATCGAAGAATAAACCGAAGCCTCGCACAGCTTCTTTGCTTTCCAGCATGAGTGCGAATACGGTGACGATTGACGACGCCCTTCAGTTACTTTCCCTTCCTCGTGAACTCGGAGAATCTGAGGGCATTATGGTGACGGTTCATAATGGTCGCTATGGCCCATATATGAAGCGTGGCAGCGATTCTCGTTCTCTTGCAAGTGATGATCAGATTTTCAGTATCACGCTTGCTGAAGCGGAAGAGATATTCAAACAGCCGAAAGTGCGAGGGCGCTCAGCGGCGCAGCCTCCTCTTGCAGAGTTGGGAATTGATCCAGTTTCTGGCGGTCAAATTTTATTGAAAGACGGACGTTTTGGTCCGTACGTTACCGATGGAACTGTGAACGCATCTGTTCCTCGTAGTGACGATATCAATCAGATCACTTCCGAACGTGCGCAAGATTTGCTTGCAGCTCGTCGTATAAAAATTGCTGAGAATGGCGGCGCTAAGGGGCGCAATAAGGCGAAGCGCAGTGTCAACAAAGCAGCCTCGAAGAAAACAAGTGCAAAAACTGGTGCGAAGAAAAGTACGAAAACAGCTTCGGCACGGAAAACAACAAAGAAAAAGTAATGTTACCGCTGCTGGTGAGTAGTGTTAATGCGTAAACGAGCGGAGCGATTATGGCGGGATTATTCGTCACTTTTGAAGGCGGTGACGGTGCTGGGAAAAGTACTCAAGTTGCTGCACTTGCTCGCTCACTCGAAGAGCGTGGTTATCGCGTAATAGTCACGCGAGAGCCTGGCGGGACGAATTTGGGCATTCAGATTCGGCAGCTGTTGCTGCATGGAGAAGATGTGGCACCGCGTGCAGAAGCGCTACTTTTTGCGGCTGATAGAGCTCATCACGTTGCAACAAAAATTCTGCCAGCGCTTGAAACGGGTGCGGTTGTAATATCTGATCGATATTTCGATTCTTCTGTGGCATATCAAGGAGGTGCTCGCGCTTTAGACCCGAACGATGTGCGAGATCTTTCCCTGTGGGCTACAAACGGATTGCTTCCAGATCTGACTGTGCTGCTCGATGTGCCTGTGATTCAGAGCATCGAACGGGTAGGAGCCAGCCCCGACCGTTTAGAATCAGAGGGGAAAGAATTTCACCAGCGCGTGCGGGATTATTTTCTGCAGCTGGCGCAAGCAGAGCCAGAGCGTTTTTTACTGATTAACGGGCGTTTACCAATTAGCGAGATTGCGCAGCGCGTACTTCACGAAGTTGAAAAAAGGTTGGGCAGCGCTACTAATGAATGTGGCAATACTGCCAATAAGCATGGTGATGGCGCTGCTTGCGATGCCGCCGCCCGCCATGAGTCATTTATGCCTGAGATATCATCTGCTTGTTTCGAAAAACTATGTGTTGGCGGTGCTGGTGAATCGAACTCTAGTGAGTCGCCACTCTCTAGTGAGCCTTCGCCCGAGGTGAATACATGAGCGTCTATGAAGAATTGGTTGGGCAGCCTGCGGCGATTGAGGAGATTCGGCGGGCGGCGGCAGCAGCGCGTTCACTCAATGAAACCACCGCTGCAGCTATGACCCATGCTTGGCTGTTTACAGGTCCGCCAGGATCTGGGCGTTCGTTGGCGGCGAAAGTATTTGCAGCTGCTCTTGAATGCACAAGTGATATTCCTGGCTGCGGAGAATGCGCCGAATGTAAGGCCGTGATGGGCAATAACCACCCCGATATCACTTGGGTAAGCACCGATCTTGTGATGATTAAAGCAGAGGAAGTGCGCCAATACGTCGCCCAATCATATGTGGCTCCCACATCGGGCAGCTACCGAATTTTTATTGTGGAAGATGCTGATCGTATGCTTACGCGCACGTCAAACGTGCTGCTCAAAGCTATTGAAGAGCCTGCTCCTCGAACGGTGTGGATGCTGTGCACGGCATCGGCTGCTGATCTTTTGCCGACGATTCAATCCCGCACCCGAAACATCAATTTGGTGACGCCAAGCGCTGAGAGCGTTGCCCAGCTTTTGGTTTCTCGTGATGGAGTGGAGCCAGAGCGTGCCTTGCTTGCTGCGCAAACTGCACAATCACATATCGGTGTGGCTCGAGCACTTGCAACAGATCCTGCAGCTCAAGCATTGCGTTATACGACGCTGACAGCTCTTACGGCAATTCGTGGTGTTGGAGACGCCGCTCTTGCAGCCCAACTTTTCCTTGATTCTAAGGCGATGCATATCGGAGAATCGGGCGTTCAGGAGAAAACCGATATTTCGCCTGATATTGCAGCGCAGATAAAAGAAGAGCAAGAGCGGCGCATGGAGGCCTTAGGTTTGGATCCAAAAGGGAAAATGCCTGCCGCCGTCAAAGCTCAAATTAAGGATGAAAAAGACAATCTCAAGCGCCGAAAGACGCGAAGTGAACGAGATATGTTTGATCGTGAATTGATCTATATAGAGTCGTTTTATCGAGATGTGCTGGTAGTGCAGCTCGGCAGCAACGTCTCTCTGATTAACGGTGATTTTCGCGAAGATATCGAGCGTGTTGCCCGCGATTCTACTCTGGAGCAAACGATTGCCCGAATGGATGCACTTAATCAAGCGCGCAATAGATTGAATGCAAATGTTGCGCCTGCGTTAGCTTTTGAAGCTGCATTGGTACAGCTTTTGTAGAAGATTGGTTTGTAGAAGCATAGTGTGCTGGTATGTGCCGCGTTTGTGCGCTATTGTGCGGTAACTGTACGTAGGGTTCGTAGGGTTCACGTCATAATGCTTCGCGTAGTGAGCGATATGAGGTTTATGTGCCGAGCTGTGCGTTGCTTTGTATTGCTTGTGTATGCGCTAAGTTGTGAGTCAGTTTTTCTTTTGCACGGTAGAGTTGCTGATGGCTTGTATTGGTTCGCTATACCCGTGAGAGAATAAGCCTATGGTGTATCAGAATTGTGACTGTAGGGTAGCGAGTTTCTCTCGTGAAGTGTGCTTTTCAAAAAGACGCGTATCGATGACGAGATTTATTGCGATTATTGGCGCTCTCGTATGTGTGTTGAGTTCGTGTGTATTTGGCGGGAAGGCTGGAAATGGTGCTGGCTCGTCGTCACCAGTATCACTGGAACCACGCGCAATTGATGCTCCTATGCCAGAAATCCCCGAGGGTTTGGGTGCATATTATCGCCAAGGCGTCACGTGGAAAGATTGCAGTGACGATGGTCTTAAGTGCGGGGCATACACTGTGCCGCTCGATTATTCCAACCCTTCGGAAAAGATAATCCGCATTGCGGCAGTGAAGCGTCCAGCTGACGGTGAGCGTATCGGCACCTTGCTCGTAAACCCAGGAGGTCCTGGCGGCAGCGGGCAAGATTTGGCGCGAGTGGCAAAGGGATATTTTCCTCGCCCTATTCTTGAGCACTTCGATATTGTCGGCTTCGATCCGCGAGGCGTGAACGATTCTAGCCCGATTGACTGCCTAGAAGATAACGAATTGAGCAAACTTGTGGAAGCCAGCCATCCCGATACTCCTGAGGGAAGAGAAGCATCGCGTGCTGATGTTGAGACTTTTGTTGCAGGATGTGAAAAAAAATCTGGCGATCTTTTGCCGTTTGTGGGAACGGAAAATGCTGCGCGTGATATGGACGTGATTCGCCATGTTGAAGGAGATCCGAAGCTATATTATGTGGGCTTTTCTTATGGCACAGAGCTGGGAGCTGAATATGCGGAACTTTTTCCAAAGAATGTAGGCCGTATGGTGCTCGATGGGGCAATGGCTTCCACGCGCACTAACTTTGAGCAGGCAAAAGAGCAGCTGGTTGGGTTTGAACAAGCTCTCAATACGTATCTTGACGACTGTATCGCTAATACGAAAAACTGCCCATTTTCTGGCACACTAGACGAAGCGCGTGCGACAGTGAGTGAGCTTTTTGAAAAAGCCTTGCGCGAGCCACTGAAAACGTCGAAACCAGACGAGCCGCTTACGGAATCTGGATTGCTCTATGGGATCATCGCTCCGCTCTACACTTCCGATTATAAAACTCTCACCAAAGCCTTTAATGATCTCATCAATAAAAATGATGCGAGCTTATTTCAGATGCTTTTTGATACCTATTTAGATCGATCTGATGGTGTATTCGCTAATAATTCTTTTGAGGCAAATGTTGCGATTACTTGCGCGGATTATCCTGCTGAGGGCACAGAAGATGATTGGATACGGCAGACTAAAGAGCTTTCTGAGGTAGCTCCTGTGTTTGGTCCTGTGTTTGGGTATGACGATATGATGTGTTCGCGCTGGCCGTATCAGCCTGATCGTAGAGTGGGAAATTTCAAGGCAAGCGGTTCAGATTTGATTGTTGTTGTGGGTACGAAAGGTGATCCTGCTACCCCTTATTCGTGGGCGCAAGATCTTAGCTCGTCACTAGAAAATGCAACGCTTATCACTTGGGAAGGTGAAGGGCATACTGCATACGGGCGTTCGACAGACTGCGTTAGCGATCCAATCAACGCCTATCTGCTCAATGGCAGTGCGCCTGAGAAGAATCTCGTCTGCCCTGCGCAATAATGCAATAGTATTTCTACTCAACAGTTTTTTGCTGCGTATACTTGTATGGATTTCGATTTCTGTGCACATTACGAGACGTTAAGGGATTCTGGCAAACTTTGCTTTATTTCGAGGGGAGAGTGAGGGGTTATAAGAGCGTGCACATGTATGTGTTCTATGCTCACACTCCACGCTCTTTCACTCTGCTCGTGTAGAAGCTGGAAAGCTCATGTGCGTTGCATTTGAAAATAGTGCCAGTTATTAGGTAGATTAGCTACGCTGTGTTTGTTTGTGTATCGGCTACGGTAAACATTCCAAACATTTTAGGCACGCCGCCTTAGCTCAGTCGGCAGAGCGATTCACTCGTAATGAATAGGTCGAGAGTTCGATTCTCTCAGGCGGCTCCACTTAGACGTCGGATGTGATAAGTACCCTTTTGCGTTAGCGAGTACGCCCCAAGGGGGTGTGGAAAACCGTCTGCGTTAGCGGATACAGATTCTTCTACTTTGCCAGTGTTCAATGAGCCATCGGTCGTGGCTCGCGATAATTAATGTCCCCGACCATTTTGTTAATGCTTCCTCAAGGACTTCCATGGAGACTAGATCGAGGTAATTTGTTGGTTCGTCGATGATGAGGATGACAGGGGTCGAGGCAATAGCTACTGCGATTTGGGCTCGGCGTTGGTTACCTGCCGATAATTTTGGGATGGACGTGGACCACATTGACGGGTGTAAGATACCTTTCCCAGCTTCACCTATTCCTCTAAGCCAGACATCGGTGTTGAATCCTGGGTCGTTTTCTTTGGGTAGTCGCTGGGGAACCAGGCTGACTGGTTTGCCGCGCGTGATCGTCCCGCTTGTCTCGGCCTTGGCAGGTGGTTGTGCGGTGTAAATCCAGTTCAATAACGTACTTTTCCCAGATCCGTTTGGACCGGTGACAAGCAAGTGCTCGCCGTAAGCGAGATCGAAACTGACAGCTGCAAGCCGTTGCTTTACCGTTGCTTGCCTGGCGGATACCGCGATCCCTGCGCGATCTGATGGTTGTTCAAACTGTAACGACAAGTCATAGTTACGAGGTTTGCGCACCTCTTGGTCGACTAAGACTTGTAATCGCTTGTCGTCGTTACGCATCCTGCGTTCAGCCGTAGCGGCTGCACGGTCTGCAAAAAACTTCTTTGCTTTCCCCTCAGCTTTGGCTAGCCGCACGCCGCCAGAAGTAATCTTTCTGGCTTCCTGCTTGTGTTTTCTTAACTTACGTTTTTCGGCTTGTTGAAGTGCATGTATATCGGCGTATTTGCGTTGGGCTTCTGATTTCTCGGATAAATAGTTGGAATAGTTTCCCGCGCACCGATAAAGGCCTTTTACTTCGCCGCTTCCGTCAGCTTTAGCCAGCGCATCCCACACCTGCGTGTCCATGTCGTAAATAACCGTTGCGGTGTCTTCGATGAAAGCCCGATCATGGCTGCTCATCAGCACCGGGCCGTTCCAGCTAGTGATTGTTTTTGCAAGGAAGCCGATTGCTTCGCCGTCGAGATGGTTGGTGGGCTCATCTAAAATCAACGCTTTAGGTTTCATGATGAGAGTGGCTGCCAGTTCAAGGCGGGCACGTTGGCTAGGAGACAGTGTGCCCAGACTACGCATTGACCCCATGAATAGCCCTAGACCGATTCCGTCCATAACCTCAGCGACCCGAGCATCTAGCGCCCAAATGTCGAGGCTTGCCATTTGGGCAAGCAATCGGTCGTATTCCCGGCTCACCTCATCAGGAGCAAAATCGCTCTCCAGTCGGGTAGAGGCAGCATAAAACTGGGTAGCAATAGTTCGCAGCGAACTAAGTGCAGAATCGAGATAGTCTTCGACCGTTCCGTTGGATTCTTCAATAACCGGAACGCGGAAAAGCTCAGGCTCCACACCGTCGAATTTGACTGTTCCTGTCTCCGGCATCAGGTCGCCTGATGCGATGCGAAGCAGCGTGGTTTTGCCACACCCGTTGGGCCCGATCAGGCAGGCGCGTTCGCCGTCACCGACATGCAAACTGATGTGATCTAACAGCGGTACAGATGAGTAAGAAAAAGAAATATTATCGAGGTTGATTGTAGACATAATGATCTCTAGGACGCAACGGTAGATGGGTAGCGTCTCAGCTGGGCTGAGTAGAGATCACAAAGTCATCGGAACATAACCCCTCGATGCTAAAAACACGACTGGCGTCAAGCACGCCGCTTTCATTAATTCTAACTGATTCGTTGTTTGGTAGCCACAGAACCGCAGTTACGCCGCTTTTTTCTCCAGCCCTAATCAAATAGCTGAAATATCCAGCGCTCGGATAATTCCAATTGCACGTTGAAAAATCGATAACTACAATCATTGGTAAATGCGCTGCGATTCGGTTGCTGACCAGCTACTGCAAATCGCCTAGTGGTCGATCTCATCACTCGTGCGGAAGGGAGCGTCATGGCCGCAGAAGACATTAGTCGAACTGACGAGCCCAATAGACAGATGCTGATCTACCAGAGCCCAGAGAACACTGTACGTATCGAGGTCCGACTTGAGGGTGAGACGGTTTGGCTTACGCAGCAGCAGATGGCGGAGCTTTTTCAAAGTTCAAGGTCTAACATTGTCGAGCACATTGGAAACATCTACGCTGAGGGTGAACTTGATGAGGAGGCAACCTGTCGGGGTTTCCGACAGGTTCGCCGTGAGGGTAGCCGCAACGTGGCGAGGACGCTGCCTCACTACAACCTAGACATGATTATTTCCCTGGGATATCGGGTCAAATCCAAGACTGCTACGCAATTTAGACGTTGGGCAACCGAGAGACTGAAAGAGTACCTCATCAAGGGCTTCACCCTAGATGATGAGCGACTTAAGAACCTTGGTGGTGGATCGTATTGGTACGAGCTTCTCGAGCGGATCCGCGATATCCGTTCGTCGGAGAAAGTGATGTACCGACAAGTGCTGGATCTATACGCAACTAGTGTTGACTATGACCCGAAGAGCGCGGAATCGATCGCTTTTTTCAAGATGGTTCAGAACAAGTTGCATTACGCTACCCACGGACACACAGCGGCGGAAATCATTTATAGCCGAGCCGATGCTACCAAACCTTTCATGGGCTTAACGACTTTCAAGGGCAACCAGCCTACTTTTGCAGAGACCAAGGTGGCCAAGAACTATTTGACGGAAGACGAATTAAAGGTGCTAAATCGTCTAGTTTCTGGTTACTTCGATTTTGCTGAAGTGCAGGCTATGAATCACCATCCGATGTACATGAGCGACTACGTCGAGCATCTTGACAATATTCTGGCAGCAACTGGGCAACAGCAGCTTCAAGGGGCAGGAAAAGTCAGCCACCAGAAAGCGATTGACAAGGCAACTGCTGAGTACCGTAAATATCAAGTACAGACACCTTCACAGGTCGAGAAGGACTACCTGGAAACCATTAAAGGGCTTGAATCAAGGGCCAAAAAGGCCGATCATGACATTCCTGATTCCGACGGATAAGTAGAATTCAAGAAGACGTGAAGACAGATAACTCGTTGACATTGTCCGCACCCCCTGATGTCGAACTAGCTGGCGGAAGGCAAGAATCGCCCCCGCTAGCCAAAACGTGCTTCGGAATCCGAAAGAAGAGAATTACCCGTGATGGGGTAATGAGGCCCACAAAACTTGCCGAATTGATCTTGAAAACAAAAACCTCCTACTCAGCGGAAGGTTCTCGTTCTCACGTAACAGTTATCAAATCCGACGTCTTTGTCTCCACTTAGACGTCGGATTTGATAAGTAGGCGTTTGCGTTAGTGAGTATCGCTTAGGGGGGGGGAAAATCGTTTGCGTTAGCGGGTTTGGGTTTTACGTTACCTAGTATCTTGTTTTCCCTGTTCGGATATGGTTTTGGGGTTTAACTCGCTAACGGAGATGAAAAATGTGCCTAGCTGACTCGGCGTTAATGGTGGGTAAGTGGTGTAGGTTCGAGCCTGGTGCTCCATCCGTGTTTAGGGCGTGGGATCAGAGATTGACCTTGATTTCTTTCCCGGTTCTGAAAATGAACCAGATTTGGTTTGCGCTGATGATGGCATGGTCGATCAGGGCGTTCCATTGACAGGTCTGGAAGTGCTCGATGGGTTTGCCAGCTAGCTGGGAGTAGGCGGTTTTGATCGCGGTGGTCTTGGCGTTTTCGGCTGTTATCTGTGCGTCGATGGTCTGTTTGCTGATAGCTTGGATTACTTTGTGGGTAATCCAGCG
Source organism: uncultured Actinomycetaceae bacterium (assembly GCA_902464405.1). Taxonomy (GTDB): domain Bacteria; phylum Actinomycetota; class Actinomycetes; order Actinomycetales; family Actinomycetaceae; genus Arcanobacterium_A. Next base: position 278,588 of record CABQJD010000001.1, read on the forward strand.
TTTTAACATTCGCGACTAGAAGCCCGTCGGTTGCTTGTGATATCCTGATACTAATCGTTCAGCCCGCTGTGACCTTTGGTTGCAGACGGGCTGGATTTCTTTCTGCCAGTAGGGGTGCAGGTGGCTGTTTTGAAACCGGCGACGATCATTGATCAGCAGATTGAAATTTTACGTGAACGCGGGATGGTGCTTGATGAGCCGCTTGCCCGGCAGTGGCTCGCGAACGTGTCTTATTACCGCCTTTCTGGCTATTGGTATTCTTACAGGGTGCTGCCCGCAGATGTAGATCTGAAAAACCCTCACCGTCTCGATATATTTGAGACGAAAACATCGTTTAGCGATATTGCTCGATTGTATGAGTTCGACCGCAAACTTCGGACACTCATTCACGATGGTATGGAGCGTATCGAAGTAGGTTTGCGTGCCCGCGTTAGTGATCGTCTAGCTCTCACAGATGCATTGTCTTATCTAGATCCCGCACTTTTTCGTCCGGAGTTTGATCACAGCACTTGGCTGGATACGGCACTTGCACGGGTAGAAAGAGCGAAGAAACGTGACTCCGCGATAAAACATTACGCCAGTAAGTATGGCGAGTATCCGATTTGGGTTTTAGTTGATGCTCTCGATTTTTCTGATATTTCTCAGCTCTTTGATGGGATGGTACTTGCCGATCAGCGCGCTATCTCTGAATCCTTAGGGTTGGTAGTGGATTCCGATAGGCTCACCGCTAAGCAGAAGGGCAGCTACTACAGGCAAGATCCGCTGGCTCGTTGGTGTGAGCAATTTACGGTTTTACGTAATATATGTGCTCATCATGGCAGGTTATGGAACAGATTTCTTACCCCGGCGTCAACCAAAGCACTGCGCACAATTACCGATCTTTCTTCTCTTCCAAGAGGACAAAGTGACCGGATTTTTGGAGCAATCCTCCTCATGTCTTTCCTATTGCGTCAGATTTCTCCAGGAACCAGTTGGTCGAACAAAGTCCGCCACCTCATTGAGTCTGAATACTTACCTCTAGAATCCCGATCGATAACAGAAATGGGAATACCTCAAGAGTGGCAAAAATTATCTTTATGGAATAACTCCACCAGTTAGTCTGTAACAGTCGCCCTCATGTCCACCAGCAGTAAAATATCTAATGCTGAGCCAGCTATTAGCGGACGAGATTCATCCGTGATGGGTAAGGAGCGAACGTGACTAGCTGAATTGGCTCGAAAACTACAAAAGTCCGTTCAATAGAGATGCCTACGCACGCGTAGTGAGTATCAAATCCGACGTCTTAATATCCACTTGAGTGTTCGTTTAGATATAAAACGGGCGCCTTGTTTTTACGCTATGTAGCGCAAAATTTTGGTATGAATCTGTATAAATTTTTTAGTATTTAGTATCAGAATATCCGTACAGATATCCACGCCGAGATGTTTCCCTTCTCGTGAGATTCAGGTGTTGTGATAAGTTCATTTCTTTTGATTTCTGCGATACGCCAGCGATTGTGCGTTGTGGGAAACTTTCACGCCTCGGCGGCGAAATTTCAGTGGTGTCAGTGATAGTAGTGTGCGCAGGAAACTTCTCTTAGCTTTGTAGGTGTAATCACTCTAAGCTCTTGTGATTTCCAAATATCTTCAATGCCAGTTAGAATTTCTTTTGCTGTATAAAACAGTGCGAGGGGCATTCGCCTAGCGGCCTATGGCGCACGCTTGGAAAGCGTGTTGGGTTCACGCCCTCGGGGGTTCGAATCCCCCATGCCCCGCAGCTCCTCACGTGGCGTTATCTTTTGTACCTCCCCAGGGCAGGAATGCAGCAAGGAACCGGAAGCTCTAACGGGTGCGTGGGGAGCCTTTATTTTATTATTTATTTTTACCGAAATTTGACGGGTGGTTGCGGTACGAGCGTATGTAGGACGGGTCGTCGCAATTGAGAGGTTCGGCATATAGGTCAGATCGTGTTGGTTTTTGAGGGTTTTTTGTTGGTGTGGTGCGG
>CABQJD010000002.1 GCA_902464405.1 uncultured Actinomycetaceae bacterium
AGCCGTTGCCGTTCCCAAGCGTAAGTAAAACCCCGAAAACGAAGAACAGGCACACGGCGATAATCAGAAGCACTATCTTCCTGCACATGCGCCTGACTATCTCGTTCAACATTCGATTCTTCCACCACGCCTATTCGCCTCCAAGCATATCTATCAACTCACTCATTGCGAGCATATCAGTGAGCATGCAATGAGTGAGAGATATAGTAAATACGTATTACTCAATACTGACTTTCACAAAAAAAAATAGCGTCTAGTGGATTTTGCTATAGGATATCCGCGCAATCGGTAATAGGATCTACCTTAAATACTCTAGACCGCCTCGTCGCCCTATTTTGGTGCATTTCAGTATATTTGCATATTTCACTAAACCGCGCCGCACATTATCCCCGATAAATACGCGCTCGCTGAGCTTGCAGCCCATATTCGCTTGGCGACGATGGGTACCCAACTTCTGCGAGTGTAAGAGGATGCGCTGGAGCAACAACCATACCTGCATGATTGTGAGCAGCTAAGCGTTCTCCCGCCCAGCTCGGTGGCTTTGCTCCACGCCCAATATCAAGTAAAGTGCCCATCATTGCACGCACCTGGGAATGGCAAAAAGCATCAGCCCTCACACGGGCGCAAATTCCGCCGTCAGCATCTCGATCAAAGCGAAGCTCATGCAAAGTGCGCACTGTAGACGCCCCCCCGCGAGGTTTCGCATAGGAAATAAAATCATGCTCACCAATCAGGGCAAGGGAAGCTTCATTCATCTTTTGGCAATCAAGACGCTGTGACATCCAAAGGACGTCACTTTCAAGAGGATTCCAGATACGCGGCGAATCCGCAATACGGTATATATAGGAACGCCATAGAGCTGAAAAACGCGCATCGAACGATTCAGGCACAGGCGTCACGCCCTGCACAACCACATCTGAGAATCCATGCGGCTCTGGAGCTGTGCGGGCAAGCACAGCATTCACAGCTCGCACAAGCGCATCTGCAGGAGCACGATCGGAGCGCCCAGGCAGTGCAAACCATCTCACGTCACTAATGTCTGTATGTGCCACTTGCCCACGCGCATGCACACCTGCATCCGTCCGCCCTGCAACAGTGAGGGTGACGGGTTCGCGCACGACAGCCGCAAGCGCTTGCTCTATCTCGCCTTGCACTGTGCGAAGCTTTGGCTGAGCAGCCCAGCCGTGAAAGCCAGCACCGTTATAGGCAATATCCAGACGAATTCTCATGAATTTTAATCTTGTACAGGAAATAAATAATCATGCGTAGCTGCACTGGCCAGAGCAGCATAATCACACATAAACCGAATTACACTTCCTACATCATATTTTTCAGAAGAATCGGTCACGTCACACACAATATAGTCACTTGCTCCACCAAGAATTTCCACTCCTGGATCCACAGGGATAAGCCCATCAAGATAAATGCTTTGCCGCCCGATAGCGACTAGAGCGCGGCGGCGAATGCCTTTATCAGCAAACTGAGGAATACCGCCGAAGGCATCGCCATTACCGCTCTTGCCCCACGGAAGTGAAGGCTTGTTTTTAAGTTCAACAATCTCAGCTTCCAAAATGGCTGTATCCTGCTGGAGCTCTTCTATATCTTCTTCATAGCAAGGCAGCCTACCGAGCATAATAGACTCTCCGCAGCGAAGATTATTCACAGCAGAAGGAAGAGTTCCCTCCCTAAGCATATGCAAAGAACTGGAATTTCCTCCAGACACAATCTCTAGCTCACGTCCAAGAGCGCTCTGAATCAACTCGGCTTTCTTGCTCAAATCGCCCATATTGGTGCAAGACGGCAAGATGTTGCCATAGCAGCTAAGATTTGCTCCTATACCTGCCAGATGCACGCGCGGCATCATTTCAACACACTGGGCAAGCTGAACGATCTCCTCTTCATCGCTGCCTTCGCGCAAATCTCCGATTTCTGCCATGAGGATGACGCTGTATGCCTCATCGTGCACTGTGCAGTATTCGTTAATTCGCTCAAGCGTAATACGCTCAGAGACTAGCGATAGATCGGTAAGTCCAACCAGTTCAGGTATTTCGCTGAGCATAGGTTCGCGAATCATCCATTTATGCACATCTAAATTCTGGTACTTGCGCACAAAAGCAAGATTGCTATCAGCGACAGCATCAACTCCCATACTACGCGCTTCATCAACAATGGAACGTATCACAGGAAGGTGCCCAGCTAAAGATTTGACCACTGGCGTAATACTTACTTCATGATCAATGCCCATCTGCAAAACTTTTCGAGCATTGCTAGCAATGCCGTCTTTATTAAGGACGATCTGAGGATATAATCCCACTGTAGTTTCTTCCTATAGTTGGAACGTTAATATTTAAAACTCGGCACAATTTCATTTAAGACGGGCAATATCCCGATACCCCCTGGAGTCTGCCCAGGAAGTTGCCAGAAATCGTGAGCGGTATATGGATTTCCTTCGATAATTGCAGGTCCGTTTGGCGTGATAGCTACGTCCCAGCCAACATAACGCAACTCTGGAACAACACGGGCAGCTTGCAGCACAAATTCTTTAGCCTCTTGGAAAAGAGGTGTACGGAAACCAACAATTTTTTCGTTGCTGTTCGGATGGTTAGTGATTTCTCCATGCGCCTGAGTATCTCCATAATGCGCTGGATATAAAAACTCACCTGTGCACAAATCAACTGGACCATGCACACCATAGTTATCGACGATCCGCCCATTGATCCCGAATTTTTGCACTGCGTAAATAAGGTGAGCTTCTCCGTCGTCACCAATAATAGTAATCATACGCATTGTATTGAGCGCATGATCGTAAATCTTTGCGAGATCGGGATGGTTATGAAGCACCTCTTCGAGCAGACCAAAATTATGACTCGTCACATATTGCACAAAATCTTCTGGCGATGAAAAATCTGATCGCTTGAGCAGTTCCATTCCGATGCCACAAGCAAGATCATTTGGCTTGGCAAAGAACTCTTCATGGCTTTCAAAGAAAGATTTAATACTGCTTTCTTCTGCTGTGGCCAAATCTAAGAAATCGCGCCCGAGATAATCCTTAAATAATTTATTAAACAGCGCTTTATGCTCAAAAAGATTGATTAAGCCCTGATCGTTCATCTGCATATTGAGTTTTTTAGCGCGGAAACGGGTGAGATACGTGTCTTTTTGCTGATCGCTCAGATGCGCAAAGTCGAAAATATTATAGTCGTAATATCCCGCTCCATATTTTACAAATGACCTAGCCATATCGTAAGCGCAAAAAATTTTGCTCTTCCCAGACATCTTTTGAGCTTTAGCCAACTCACCTGCAAACTTCTTAAAAGTGACGCCCTTCAATACGTGCAGAGCATATCCACCCAGATTAGCAGCCATCACTCGCCACCTTTCCTATCGCTATCTTTGCTTTCATACTAATACATACGGCAAATCTAGCTGAATAGTGCCACTCTATCTACACACGTGATGAGAGGCACAGCTACGACCAGCAGGTAAAAAGAATACAAAAAAGAATACAAAAGATATACTTGTGCATACGCCGAAAGAAGAGAAGGCAGAAAATTTCTTCGAACGCCCTTGCACTCTTAATCAATGAAAGTACGTGTATGAACAAGAATTTATCTGAACAGCGCAGACAAGCTCACGGCATCACTTACTTTGAACGCGCTGCGATAGATGACGGCGCAGGAGCCTTGTATCAGCGCTTCGCAATCCAAACACATTTTATTCAGCCAGAAGAAAATCATGTTGAGCTTGTCAAAAAATATGTGCTTCCTTTAGCTCAAGAAGGAGATATCCTCTCCTGCGGAGCAAAAGTAATGGGTCTGGCAGCTGGCAATGTGTATCATCGTGAGGATATGCGCCTTGGTTTTTTCGCGAAACTCCTCTATCGATTCGGAGCAGAATCTACAACAGGTTTAGGTGTGCGCGATCCCTATAAGCTGCAAGTAATTATCAATGAATTTGGTCTCCATCGAGTTTTGCTCGGAGCCTTCCTTTCTGCCCTCACAAAACCTTTTGGCATACGCGGAGTATTTTATAAAGTTGTGGGCGAAGGCGCAGGAGCGGTAGATGGATTTTATGCCGATTCCAGTTTCGACACATATAAGGATATGGCTGTGGTTAATCCAAAAAATGGTGTGCAGATGTGCGACCAAATCGTAGAAGCTACAAATATTCCAACCATGATTATGGATGCCAACGATTTTGATGCAAATATTCTTTCTTACTCCACCGATTTCCCTCTTTCGGAAGATCAAATTCATTGTATTATGAGAGACAACCCTTCTGGGCAAGAAGATGAGCTGACTCCGTTTATCCTTCTACGCAAATTAAAATAAAACTAAAAATAAATCTGAAGCATACGAACGGATTGAATAGATATAAAGTAGGAAAATTAACCCCAACTCCCACCTCTCCGTCAGCAATATAAAATCTCAATATCCAAACGAAAGCCGTCCACACTGTGACCACATAAGCTTACAGTCTACTATCTGCATAGACTTAGAGCGTGGCTTTAATGAAACATTTTATGATTGATTCTGCCCCGCTTCTCTCGTCTGGCAAAGTTCGCGATCTTTACGATGCCGACGATAAGCTTCTCATCGTCGTCACAGATCGCGTATCTGCGTTTGACGTCGTATTTGATCAGCTAATCCCTGATAAAGGCGCCGTACTCAACAGTATTTCCGCTTTCTGGTTTCGCAAACTAGCTCATATTATCCCCAACCATATGGTGAGCACAGACCCTGCCGAATACCCAGCGCCTTTCAATGCGTATGCTGCAGATCTAGCGCAACGTTCAATGCTCGTCAATAAACTCACGATGGTAGAAGCTGAATGTATTGTGCGAGGCTATCTCGAAGGCTCCGCACTCAAGAGCTACCGCACAGACGGCACAATCAATGGCGTAAAAATGCCCAGTGGACTTCGCCAAGGAGATAAGCTCCCCGAACCGATTTTCACTCCGAGCACAAAAGCAACGAACGGGCATGACGAAAATATTTCAGTGGCAGAGCTAAAAAACCAGATCGGAACAGAAACTGCCGAGGCCCTCGAAGAAGCCTCTCTCGCGCTCTTTAAAGAAGCCAGCGATTACGCTGAAAGTCGCGGAATTATTCTCGCGGATACGAAATTTGAGTTCGGCTATCGTGACGGCGTACTTCACCTTGGTGACGAATCCTTCACCCCTGATTCTTCTCGTTTCTGGGATGCGGCAACATGGGAACCAGGGCACGCTCAAGCAAGCTTCGATAAGCAGTATCTGCGCGAATGGCTAGAAACGTCTGATTGGGATAAAACTTATCCAGCTCCTGAGCTTCCCAAAGACGTGATCGCCAATACTGCTACCAGATATCGAGAAGCATACGAACGCCTCACAGGCGAAGCATGGAAGTGAGAAACGATGAGCGCCGCCAAAGTTGCAATTATTATGGGATCCCGCTCCGATCTGGAAGCTATGAACGAAGCCGCAAACGTGCTCAAACAGTTCGGCATAGAATACGAGATGCGAGCACTCTCTGCACACCGCACCCCTGAAGCTGTTAAAGAGTTTATCTCCACTCTAGCCGATCGTGGATTTGCAGCCGTTATTGCAGGCGCGGGCGGAGCAGCACACCTTGCAGGCGTATGCGCTTCTCATACTCATCTACCCGTCATCGGCGTCCCCATGCGCACATCTCTCGCTGGCGGATTAGATTCCTTGCTTTCGACAGTGCAAATGCCACGAGGAATTCCCGTTGCAACCACTGCAACAGGAGGCACAGGAGCCTATAATGCCGCACTTCTCACAGTATCGATTATTGCGCTGAGTGACGCCGATATGCGCGAGAAATATATTTCTTTCCGCCGCGATCAAACTGAGAAAGTTCTCGCACAAAGCGTCATCGACTAGCACTATCGACTATCGATTGACGAGAGCTGACGCACAACAGCATCTTTCTTACCCACCTATATACACACTTATATACACGCTTACCGTATGAAAGGACGTCCTTTCCATGGATCTCCGCCTCGCAGTTCGCAGAAAACCTGAGTTTCGAGAAAACGAGAAGGATCTGCTCGCCATTCTTAACAATCTGGACGGCGTTGCTTTAACAAACGTCACGATCGTCTACACATATGATGTTTTCTCTGCAACAGAGCAAGATATTACAGCTCTTACCGAATCTGTTGTATGCGATCCACGCGTCGATACGCCTCTATCTGAAGCAAACCTCTGCGCACTGCTCAGCGCACACAATGCTACCAACCTTGGAGTAGAACCACTCCCTGGGCAGTATGATCAACGGGCAGACGCAGCCAATCAAGCACTTCGCCTTTTGCAGCCTGCCACTCACGCTCGCATCTATTCGGCAACACTCTATCTGCTTGAGCCTTCCCCCTCACCAGACGCGCTCGCCCGTATTCGCACCTACCTTATCAATCCTGTAGAAGCAGGAGAAAAAGATTACGCCACACTGCGCGAACCAGATATGGGATCGCGCCAACCGCTTGCTGAATATCCAGACTTTTTAGAACGTGACGCCGCCGGCTTAGACGAACTTCTGCGCGAGCGTGGCATGGCAATGAATCGTGCAGATCTGCAACTCGTTCAAGAGTATTTTCGCTCTGAAGGGCGAATCCCTACCGAAGTTGAGCTAGCTGTGCTCGATACATACTGGAGCGATCATTGCCGCCACACAACTTTTAATACCAAACTCACCACAATCGTCAATAACTCTGAACGCTTCAAAGAAGAGATCGACGGCGCTATCAAACGCTGGGAAGAGCTTCGCGAGCGCAATGGACGCGGTGATAGCGCACCCACACTGATGGATCTCGGCACGATTATGGGCAAGCATCTTCGCAATGCTGGAATTCTTACAAATCAAGAGGTGAGCGAAGAAATCAACGCCTGCTCGGTGCGCATCGACGTAGATACGCCACAGGGCAACGAGCCGTGGCTGCTCATGTTTAAGAACGAGACCCATAACCACCCAACTGAAATAGAACCGTTTGGCGGAGCTGCCACATGCCTTGGCGGAGCAATTCGAGACCCTCTCTCTGGGCGCTCATGGGTCTACCAAGCTCTACGCTTATCTGGCGCTGGAGATATTAACACTCCACGCAGCGCCACACGCGAAGGAAAACTCCCCCAAGCAGATATCTCTGCGCGCGCAACCCTCGGGTATTCCAGCTACGGAAACCAGATTGGTCTTGCTACCACGGGCGTACGCGAGTTTATCCATCCAGGATACGTGGCTAAACGAATGGAGCTGGGGGCAGTCGTTGCCGCTGCACCAGAAGTAAACGTGAAACGTTTGGAGCCAAAAGCTGGCGATGTCGTCATCATTCTAGGAGGGCGCACTGGTCGTGACGGGATTGGCGGAGCAACTGGTTCATCAAAAGCTCACAACGAAGAATCGCTTGCTCAATCTGGCGCGGAAGTTCAAAAAGGAAATCCAGTCAATGAGCGCAAGATCCAGCGTCTCTTCCGCCGCGCAGAGATAGCTCAGATGATTGTGCGCTGCAATGATTTTGGCGCAGGCGGCGTATGCGTGGCAGTAGGCGAATTAGCTGACAGCATCGATATTCATCTCGACCGAGTGCCACTCAAATATGCTGGTCTTAATGCCCGCGAAATTGCGATCTCAGAATCTCAGGAACGTATGGCCGTTGTGGTGCGAAGCATAGATGCATCCGCCTTTATAGCTGCTGCCACAGAAGAGAATCTCGAAGCTACTGTACTTGCAGAGGTAACCGATAGCGGCCGTATGCGAATGTTTGACGGCGATAAACTCGTCGTTGATCTCTCACGCGCTTTTATCAACACAAATGGCGCTTCGCGTGAGCAGGAAGTAGAGATTGTCGATCCTTGCACAGATGCTACCGACGATGCACATCTACCTACTGCTACTTGCACAAACAATTTCACACCCAACGAAGGGGCACCTGCTTTTATTCACGATGAAGCCTCCGCTAGCGTATTAGCCTCTCTTGCTGCTGCTTGCTCAGCATCGCAAGAAGGAATGGTAGAACAATTCGATTCCACAGTTGGGCGCTCAACCGTGCTCATGCCGTATGGCGGCGCCAACCAAAAGACTAGCGAAACTGCATCAATCCAAACGCTGCCAGTGCCTGGAGGCACCACAACAGCAAGCATTATCACATACGGATATAGCCCAGCTTTAGCAGACGAATCCCCCTATCTAATGGGCGCCTATTGCGTGATTGAAGCTCTTTCGCGCCTCGTAGCTGCAGGCGGTGATGCTCGCAGCGCATGGCTCACTGTGCAAGAATACTTCCAACGCCCCGATCAAAATCCACGCGTATGGGGTGACGTGCTGCAAGCCCTGCTCGGTCTGCTTGAAGCACAAGACGCATTCAACGTGGCGGCAATCGGCGGTAAAGATTCTATGAGCGGATCCTTTGGATCTGGTGACGATGAAATTCATGTACCGCCGACACTCGTCACTTTTGCAGTTGCTGCAATGGACGCCCGCACAGCGGTAAGCGCTACACTTCCCTATCAGCAACTGGATCTGTATTATTTGCCGCATATTCCGCTGACCTCCGATACTCCGAACTATGCTCAGTTACAGCATAATTTCGATGTATTTACCCAGCTCACGCAAGCAGGCGGAGTCATTGCTGCTTCTGCAATTCTCCCTGGCGGCTTAGCAGCGACAGTAGTAAATATGTGCGCAGGAAATGACGTTGGATTCTTTGCCTCTAGCACGAGCGTACGCCAGTATCTGAGCGCCCAGGCAGGGCATGAAGCAGCTGTGCTCTCGCGCGCTCCTCTGGGCGGAATCGTCTTCGCAGTTGATCCAATGATCGATATCACCCCTCTTTTCCGAGTAGGTATCTCGGGAGCAACGCCCGATGCGAGCAAGAAGCCCAGCGTCATCTACCTGGGAGCAACCACAAATAAAAACCACACAATAGATCTCGGTTTTGAAAAGTTTACTGTGCGTGAAGCTCTGCAGATGCTCGAAGCTCGCTACCGCACAGTCTTCCCTCTGAATGATACTCATGGCGATTCGCAGCCTCTGCCTGAATTCGCGGCAGTGCTGCCAGCTCCTGAGGGAGATTCAACTGGCGCCTCTTCCTTTGCCACTGTGCCAAGCCAGGAACCTGCTTTTGCTGCAACTCCCAACGATTCCGCTGCTCTCCCTGCATCAGCTCCTACTCCCGCGCTTACTCCCGCTCCCCACGTGCTCCTGCCAGTTTTTCCAGGCACAAACTCTGAGTACGATATGGCAGAAGCATTCCAAGCGGCTGGTGCGACCACGGAATTTCATGTGATTCGCAACCTCACGCCAGATATGCTCGCAGCCGATAGCGCGGCATTTATCGAAAAGCTGAATGCACACCGCCCCGACGGCAGCGCTGCCACCGATATTTTGGCTTTTTCTGGAGGCTTCTCTCTGGGAGACGAGCCAGATGGCAGCGCAAAATTTATGGCAGCATTTTTGCGCTCTGACGCCGTTGCCAACGCAGTCAAAGAGTTTACAGCTCGCGGCGGGCTAACTCTCGGCATTTGCAATGGTTTCCAAGCACTCGTGAAATCAGGGTTCCTTCCCTACGGCGACCCTGATCGACTCTCTGACTCTAGCCCAACCCTCACACATAACCGCCAGCTGCGGCACGTCTCTCGTATCGCCACTACTCGCGTGGCAACGCGCCCCGAGTGCAGCCCGTGGCTCAGCACATTCATTCCAGGGCAAATCCATAAAGTGCCTGTATCGCATGGTGAAGGGCGCTTCGTGGTGAGTGAGGCAGAAGCGCGAGAGCTCTTTGCACATGGTCGCGTTGCATTCCAGTATGTCGATGCCGATGGAATACCTACGATGGACGCTCCCGAAAATCCAAACGGCAGCTCCTACGCCATCGAAGGAATTATTTCGCCTGACGGAAAAATTCTAGGAAAAATGGGGCACCCTGAGCGCTATCGTCAAGGACTTATGCTTAATATTCCTGGAGCTGGCGAGCAGAGCATTTTCGCCAATGCAGTGAATTACGTGCGCGCCCATCGCTAAACGCCAAACGCAATCCTCAACGCAGCAAAGGAGCAACTGATGAGCCACAGCAAACAAGCTACCCCCTCTCACGAGCACACACCTGCCTCAGTAGCAGGCAGCGCCTATGCCGAAGCTGGCGTCGATTTAGAACGCGGCTACGAGGTAGTACGCCGAATCCGCACAGACGTCTCTTCTACACAGCGCCCAGGCGTCATGGGAGGCATCGGCAGCTTCGGCGGCATGTTTGATCTCGCTTCTCTCGGCTATAAGGAGCCTGTGCTCGTCTCTGGTACTGATGGCGTCGGCACAAAGCTCATGCTCGCTTTTGAGACAGGCATCAACACCACTGTTGGTATCGATGCCGTGGCTATGTGCGTCAATGACGTGATAGCTCAAGGAGCAGAGCCGCTCTTTTTCCTTGACTACATTGCAATCCCTAAAGCAGAACCAAACGTCGTAGCAGATATTGTGCACGGTATTGCCGAGGGATGCCGCAAAACTGGCACAGCTCTGATCGGCGGCGAAACAGCCGAAATGAACGATCTCTATGAAGACGGCACCTATGATATTGCAGGTTTTTGCGTGGCAGCAGTGGAGCGCTCACGCATTATCACTGGAGAGAATACAACCCCAGGCGATGTACTTATCGGACTGCCAAGCTCAGGGCCTCATTCCAACGGGTATTCTCTGCTGCGAAAAGTATTTTTCAAAGACAACGATTTTACCGCCAGCACCCCTATGCGAAGCATCATTACAAAGATTTTTGGTGAAACAACCGATGACGCCGCCTCTACTTACTCCTCATGCAACGAAGCAGAACGCACGACCGTCGCCGCTGATTCTTTCGGCGAACAAACGCTCGGCGAAGCCCTGCTCACCCCAACCACGCTCTACGTAAAACCTATTCTTTCGCTTCTGCGCTCTGGCGTCACTCCTCATGGCATGGCGAATATTACTGGCGGTGGGTTCTTTGAAAATATACCGCGTATGAACGCCGATTTAGGGTACGAGATCGCTCTCGGCTCTTGGCCCCAGCTGCCTATTTTCGATGTAGTACGTACGCTAAGCAAACTCGATCGTGATGCAATGTATAACGTATTCAACATGGGGATTGGCTTCGTGCTCGCAGTTGCACCAAGCGATGTAGAAGCTGCTCAAGAAGCTCTTAACCACGCTGAAATGCCAAGCTACGTGATCGGCCGCGTGAGCGAATCTGGCGGAGTCACACTAAAAACAAACTAATCCCTCTTCTCCCCCTCCCCGAGATACTAGAGAAAGAATATTATGAAGCTCCTCGTCATCGGTGGCGGCGGCCGTGAAATGGCAATCGTCACGCACCTCACCCAGCAAAGACACGATGTATATACAGCAGGCGCAAGTGACGCAATAGCCGAAATTGCCGCGTCTGTACCTATGCCCAGTACTCAGCCACCTGCCTGCTGGCACGAACTCGCACAAACAGCTCGTGATCTTGAGGTTGCTCTCACGATTGTGGGACCAGAAGCTCCTCTTGCCACAGGTGTTGCAGATATTTTCCATGAGCATGGGCTCCCAATTTTCGCTCCGACTCTTGCTGCTGCTCGTATCGAAACATCGAAAGCATTCGCCAAAGACGTGATGACGCGCGCTGGAGTACCGACAGCCAACTATCACACATTCACGAGCAACGCCAGCGCTATGGCATATCTAAACGCCGATAACACCCCTTACCCCACAGTGTTGAAAGAAAATGGCTTGCGAGCAGGAAAAGGCGTCACTATTGCGGCTCATAGCGAGGAAGCCGCATGCACATTGGCTGAGATTGAACTATCCGAGGATAATCCACTCATTATCGAAGAGTTTCTCGAAGGCTTTGAGTTTTCACTTATCGTCATGGCACACGGCACACGTTTTGTTGCGTTGCCTGTCGCGCAAGACCATAAACCCATCGGAGAAGGAAATACTGGAGCCAATACAGGTGGAATGGGAGCAGTTTCTCCTGTGCCTCGAGTTTCAGATGCAATCTATTTTGAGGCTGTTGAACGGGTCATCAAACCAACTCTTGCCCAGATGGCTGCTGATGGAACCCCTTTTACAGGCTTTCTATATGCGGGATTGATTGCCACGCCCACTGGTGTGAAAGTCATTGAATTCAATGCTCGTCTTGGCGATCCAGAAGCAGAAGTAATTCTTCCCCGCCTCGAAGCTGATCTCGCAGAAGTTGCGCTATCGCTTTTGAGTGACGGCGAGATCCCGTATTCTTTCCCCGTCACGCCTCATACGTGCCTCGGCATCGTTCTTAGTGCTCCTGGCTATCCAGGGAAAGTGACGGCGTATCCTGAGATTCCGAAAGCCTTGTTGAGCGCTGTTGACGCCCATCCAGATGCAGACATCACGCACATGGGCACAAAATTGCATGAGGATGGCACATGGACTGCTGCTGGCGGGCGCGTTGCTATCGTTACAATGGTCGGTTCAGATATTGCGCAATGCCGCTCGAAGCTGCTCCCTTTGCTTGAGGAAGGACTTAGTGATTCAGAGCTTTATTATCGTCGCGATATTGGCACTTTCGCTTATTAGATAGACACAGACTAAAGATATAAAGAGATAAAAGGTGTGCCTCGGATTTTTCCGAGGCACACCTTAGCTTAATCAAGCTTTAACACAAGAGAAAACTCACTTCTCTTCAACATCAGCTGCTTCCTGCGCAGGAGTAGCTTCAGCATCTGAAGAAGCTTCAGTTTCTACAGCCTCTACAACCGCTTCTTCTACTTCCTCTACTGCAGTATTCTCTTCAACCTCAGCCGGATTCTCTTCTTCAACAGCCTTTGGGGCAGCTTTGGGAGCAACTTTCTTAGTCTTCTTGGCAACTGGTTCGAGCACCAAAGAAACCTCTGCCATCGGAGCATTATCGCCCTTGCGGTTTGGAAGTTTCACCAAGCGAGTATATCCGCCATCGCGATCCTTGAACTTTGGAGCAAGCTCCTCAAACAAGATGTATGCCGTCTCACGATCGCGTAAATCGCGCAGAGCCAAACGGCGGCGATGAGTATCACCCTTCTTAGCCTTGGTGATGAGCTTTTCCATATACGGGCGAACACGACGAGCCTTGGCTTCTGTCGTCACCACACGCTCGTTGTGAATAAGCTGGCGGCACAGGTTGTTGATAATGAGACGCTCGTGAGCTGGGGATCCACCCAGACGAGGGCCTTTTGTTGGTTTAGGCATTTCTATTTCTCCTCAAAATTTCTCAATCTCTTCAGGATCCTGATCAGAGATTCAGATCGTCACTGAACGTCATTGCGTAAGTATCGTCAGCAAATGCTGCGGCAGCATCAAATCCTGCAGGCGAATTCTTCAAACGCAAATCGAGCTTTGCAAGCTCATCTTTCACATCTTCAATCGACTTCGCACCAAAGTTGCGAATATCAAGCAGATCTGCTTCAGAACGCTGCACGAGCTCACCGATAGTATGGATCCCCTCACGCTGCAAACAGTTCTGCGAGCGGGCAGGAAGATTCAAGATGGTGATCGGGCGCTGTAAATCGCTGCTCTGCTGCTCAGAGACTGGAATCTCTTTGAGTTCCAAGCCCTCGACTTCTTCGTTAAGCTCAGTCGTCAATCCAAAGAGCTCCACAAGAGTCTTACCAGCAGACGCAAAAGCGTCACGCGGAAGCATTGACGGCTTCGTCTCAACATCCACAATCAGCTTATCGAAATCGGTGCGCTGCCCCACACGAGTAGCCTCGACTTTATAGCTTACCTTCAGCACTGGCGAATAGATCGAATCCACAGGGATACGACCAATTTCAGCGTCTGGATCTTTGTTGAGTGTAGCGCTCACATATCCACGCCCGCGCTCAACAGTGAGATCAAGCTCCAGCTTGCCCTTTTCATTAAGATGAGCAAGCACAAGATCTGGATTGTGTACTTCCACTCCAGAAGGAGGCGTAATATCACCAGCGGTCACCACACCTGGCCCCTGTTTGCGCAAATACATCTGCACAGGTTCATCGTGCTCTGACGTGACAACGAGTTCTTTGATATTCAAAATGATCTCAGCAACGTCTTCCTTCACACCATCAATAGTGGAGAACTCGTGGAGAACTCCATCAATATGAACAGAAGTGACGGCAGCGCCTGGGATAGAGCTGAGCAGGGTACGACGCAGAGAGTTACCCAAAGTGTAGCCGAAACCTGGCTCAAGCGGATTGAGCGTAAAACGAGAACGTGTATCAGACACGACCTCTTCATTCAGCGTTGGTCGCTGTTCAATGATCACTATTATTCCTTTCGCGAGCGCCCACTATATGACGCTCATATTCTCTCGCCGAGATGCGGCGGTTTTTCCAGCGAGTTTATTAAAGGATCAAACGCGACGACGCTTTGGTGGGCGAACGCCGTTATGAGCCTGCGGAGTGACGTCAGAAATTGACGTCACCTCAAGACCACACGCAGTGAGGGAACGGATTGCAGTTTCGCGCCCTGACCCTGGCCCTTTAACGAAGACGTCTACCTTCTTCATGCCGTGCTCCATAGCGCGGCGTGCAGCATTTTCAGCAGCAAGCTGAGCAGCGTAAGGAGTGGACTTACGAGAGCCCTTAAAACCCACCATACCGCTCGAAGTAGCTGCAATTACTTCACCGTTTGTATCAGTGATAGAAACAATTGTGTTGTTGAACGTGCTTTTAATATGAGCCTGACCGACCGTCACGTTCTTACGCACACTGCGGCGCGGACGACGCGCCTGAGTCTTTTGTGCCATGTGTATTTTCTCCTGATGATTTCTCTCGCCCAGTTCTTTAGATTGCTGCAGGATTAAATTCCTGTGTGCACATATTTGTGGGCAGAACTACTTAGCTTACTTAGCCTTCTTCTTACCAGCCACTGTACGCTTTGGACCTTTGCGGGTGCGAGCGTTTGTCTTGGTGCGCTGCCCATGCACGGGAAGTCCGCGACGGTGGCGCAATCCTTGGTAGCTTCCAATTTCAATCTTGCGGCGGATATCTGCTTGCACTTCGCGGCGCAGATCGCCTTCTACTTTGTAGTTCTCGTCAATATGAGCTTTAAGCTTCACGAGATCATCTTCAGTGAGGTCTTTAACGCGGGTATCCGGGTTTACGCCAGTTGCTGCAAGTGTCTGTGCAGCGCGCGTACGACCAATGCCATAAATATATGTGAGCGCGATTTCAACCCTCTTTTCGCGAGGTAAATCAACGCCAGAAAGACGTGCCATTCCTTGTGGCTCCTATATTCTTTTCTGCCGAAAGTGTCGGGCGCTGCTATCTTCGCGATGCCGTATGGCATAGTCTGCGCGAAGCCTCGGCTTTCGGTCCGAGGGTTGCGTAAATTTCTTATATATCTACGCTAGCAGTGCTTCTTTTCTATCTAGCTATGCTAGTTCTGCCAGGGGATAATCTCGTTCGATTTCAGCCCTGACGCTGCTTGTGCCGCGGATTAGAACCGCAAATCACCATCACGCGTCCGTGACGACGAATGATTTTGCAGTGATCGCAGATCCGCTTCACACTTGGCTTGACCTTCATTCTTTATCCTCTGCTATGTGGTTCGCTTTGCAGCAAACGCATAGCTCCTCGCGCGTCTACTTAAAGCGATACACGATGCGACCACGATTCAGATCGTAGGGCGATAGCTCCACAATCACGCGATCTTCGGGAAGGATTTTGATGTAGTGCTGGCGCATTTTACCAGAAATATAGCCGAGCACCATGTGCCCATTTTCTAGCTCTACACGAAACATTGCATCGGGAAGAGCTTCTGTAACTCTTCCTTCTACCTCAATTTTGCCTTCTTTTTTCGCCATTAGTCTCCGCTAACCTGATGTTTTATACTGTGTGATCTATGCTAAAAACACATAAGACCACGGATCATTATACCTGTGATGCTGAGGCAAAAAAACTCAGCAAAGCGTGCTTTCTCTCACGCATGCAGAAAAGAGATTGATCTAAAGCAATCGCATCCAAGCCGACTCTGAAACAACAATAATGAATGCTATATCTCGATCTATATCGAAATACTCTTATCTCTATTTTATCTCTTTGCCGTCCTTTGATTGAGAGAGACGATGTGCCGATCACCTATCGGAAATATCTCCTGTGCCGTATTAACCTTCAAGAGGCACAGGAGTGATACCGAAACGGGCAAGCTCTGATGCCCCGCCATCACGTGCGCTCAGTACCCATATACCCTTCGAGTGCAAAGCGACCTCATGCTCCCAATGGCAGCCGTCAGAGCCATCACGCGTTTTCACTGTCCATTGATCTGGCAACGTGTAATTTTCGGCAGATCCTGCAGCAAGAATCGGCTCAATGCAAAGCACCATACCTGGTTGAAGTTTTATTTTCCTAGCACGAGCGCGGAAATTATAAACTTCGGGATCCATATGCATCTGAGTGCCAATCCCGTGCCCGATGAATTCTTCCACAATAGAGGGACGCGTCTGCGCAGGTAAAGCACTGATGTAATCGTCAATTGCTGCCCCAATATCACCCACATAGCGCCCAGTAGCCATTGCTGCGATCCCTTGCCACATCGCTTTTTTTGTGATGGCGCTGAGTTCTTCGCGCTGGCGCTGACGTTCGACGTCACCTCCTGGGATCACAGCAGTTACGCACGCATCAGCATTCCAGCCGCCAAGAAAGGCTCCGCAATCAAAACTGACGATATCTCCAGGCTGCAAACACTCACCACTCGGGATACCATGCACCACAGTTGAATTGACGGATATGCACGTTTGAGCTGGGTAATCATAGTATCCAAAAAAGTTGGAACGAGCATTGTGAGAGACTAAAATATCTCGCGCAATATCGTCAAGCTCCTGCGTGGAGATTCCAGGGGCAGCAGCTTTTAGTAATGCTTCATGAATATCTGCCACAACCAATGCCGCACGACGCATCTGCACAATCTGAGCATCAGATTTCAGCTCAATACGGCCAGATTTACGCATTCAAAAAGCTCCTCAACGCTTCGATAATCCGTTCGTGAACCTCATCAATCGTCCCCGTACCATCGATAGTAAGCAAGATGCCTCGTTTATGGTAGAGATCAACAACTGGCGCAGTTTGCTCATGGTACACGCTGATACGATGACGGATAACATCTTCTGTATCGTCAGAACGCCCTTCGAGCTTGGCACGATTGAGGAGACGATCCACAATTTGCTCATCTGGAATCGTTATCTCTACAACAGCATCAAGATGCGTACCAAACGACTCAAGAATTGAATCAAGCTCTTCCACTTGATGAGCATTACGCGGATACCCGTCAAGTAAGAATCCTTCCGATGCGTCAGATTCTCCTAAGCGAGCACACACCATCGCATCAGTAATCTCATCAGGAACGAGATTTCCCGATTCCATAAATGCTCGCGCTTGCTCTCCCAGATCAGTTCCTTGAGCCATATTGCTGCGGAAAATCGCGCCCGTTGAGATATTAGGAATTTCCATTGTGTGAGTGAGGGATACAGCTTGAGTCCCTTTTCCTGCACCAGGAGGACCTACCATAATCAAACGCGCTTTCATCGCGCCTCCTTTATATTCGTTTGTTTATCTATGCTCTCAAGCATCCGCACCAATAGTATCGCGCGCTCACAGCCGTTATATACGAAAAACGTCACAGAATATGCGTGTTGGGTGAATTTCAAAAACTCACCCAACACGCATACCTAAAACACTGTATTAAATTATTAAATTATTCGCTTGCACTAGCTCCCGTTAGCACGCACTAGCTCTTGAGTTTGTACTGGCGATTAGCTAGTTTTGCTAATCGCTAACTTTAGCGCAGGAAGCCATCGTAATGGCGCTGCTGAAGCTGTGCGTTAATATCCTTAACAGTCTGCAGACCGACACCAACCAAAATAATAATTGATGTGCCACCAATGCCTGTATTTTGCACACCAAGAGTATTGAATACAATATACGGAATCATAGCCACAATCGCCAGATAGAAGGCCCCGACCCAGTTGATGCGGTTAATTACATAACGCAGATAGTCGGCAGTTGGCTGCCCTGCTCGAATACCCGGAATGAAACCGCCATACTTCTTCATGTTGTCTGATATCTCTTCAGGGTTAAAAGTGATACTCGTATAGAAGAAAGCGAAGAAAATAATAAGCAACGCATACGTGAGCAGATACCATGGTGAACTGTAGGTGAAATGTGAACTAATCCACTGTACCCAACCCTTTGTCTGATCACCGAATGTTGCGATCATCTGCGGCAAGGAAAGGATCGAGCTAGCAAAAATCACTGGGATCACGTTTGCCATATTTACTTTAATCGGGATGTATGTGCTGGAGCCTCCATATGTGCGCCGCCCGACCACGCGCTTTGCATATTGAACGGGAATGCGGCGCTGGCTCTGCTCCACAAATACGACAATAGCCGTAATTGCAAGGAACATGATAAGAACGACGAACACATCCTTGACTGGATTGGCGCCCTTCGCAACAGTACCGACAAGAGTTGGGAAGTTCGCTGCAATACCAGTAAAAATCAATAGTGACATACCGTTGCCGACGCCTTTTTCCGTGATAATTTCAGCGAGCCACATAACCAAACCAGTGCCCGCCGTCATCGTCAGAATCATCATCAGCAAAGTAGGAATCGAATGATCTGGAATAGGTTTGACAGTACATCCAGGGAACAAACTTGAGTTCGCCACAGAAACGATCACAGAGCTTTGAAGAATTGCAAGGAAAATCGTCACATAGCGTGTGTACTCAGTAAGCTTTGCCTGCCCAGTCTGCCCTTCTTTATGAAGTTCCTCGAAACGAGGAATCACAACGCGCATCAGCTGGACGATAATCGATGCCGTAATATACGGCATAATGCCGAGCGAAAACACCGAAAGCTGCAGCATACCGCCACCAGCAAACATATTCATCATCGTGAGCAGATCGGCACCGCTACCTTGCTGAGCCAAGCACTGCTGCAAGTTCGTATAAGAGACGAACGGTGCAGGCATATAGGTACCCAAGCGATAAAGCGCCATGATAAACATGGTAATCAAAAGCTTGCGGCGTAGATCTGGGGTATGGAATGCCGCGATTAGTGCTTTAAGCAATTGCGTCCTCCTATGTAAGCACCTCATCGTCAATGCGTAAAATGCGATGCAAGAAATATTTAATGTTTACACTCTACATGAAAACTAGTGGTCTTCATTGTGCGTGGTCGGCTTCCATCAAAAAACGGAAACCGACCACGCACACTATAAAATTATCAGACCTCACGCTGAGTGAGAGAACCACCAGCAGCTTCAATCTTCTGAGCTGCAGAAGCACTCCACTTATCAACAGTAAGATCGGCTTTCACAGTAATCTCACCGTCACCGAGAACCTTTACCAGCTCCCCAGCACGCACAGCGCCAGCAGCAACGAGATCTTCAACCGAAATCGAACCGCCTTCAGGGAAAAGCTCCGAGATGCGATCCAAGTTTACAACCTGATAGACAACTCGGTTTGGATTCTTGAAACCGCGAAGCTTTGGAAGACGCATATGCATCGGCATCTGCCCACCTTCAAAAGCTGCACTCACCTGGTAACGAGCCTTTGTACCCTTGGTACCGCGACCAGCAGTCTTACCTTTAGAACCTTCACCACGACCAACGCGAGTACGGCTCTTTTTGGAACCTGGAGCTGGCTTAAGATCATGTATCTTCAAGATACTCTGCTTTTCAACAGTTTCTTCTGCCATCAGGCCACCTCCTCAACTTCCACAAGGTGCGCAACAGTACGAATCATACCGCGCACAGCTGGCGTATCTTCACGCTCAACGCTCTGATGAATCTTACGCAGACCGAGCGTACGGATCGTGTCTTTCTGGTTCTGCTTTGCACGAACCAGACCTTTCACCATCGTAATCTTCAATGTTGCCATCAGGCACTCACCCCCGCAGCAGCTGCTTCATTTTCAGCGATCTCAGCTGCAATCTTGGCATCTTCACGTTCTTTAGCCTCAGCCTCAGCACGCTTACGAAGCATTCCTGCAGGCGCAACCTGGTCGAGCGGAAGCCCGCGACGCGCTGCCACAGCTTCTGGCTGTTCAAGTTGCTTAAGAGCAGCAACCGCACCACGCACAATATTGATCGCATTCGAGGATCCGAGACTCTTTGAAAGCACATCGTGAATACCAGCTGCTTCCATCAATGCACGTACTGGACCACCAGCGATAACGCCAGTACCAGCTGATGCTGGACGAAGCATAACAATACCAGCGGCATCTTCACCCTGCACCATGTGTGGAATAGTCGTGCCGAGACGAGGAACTTTGAAGAAATTCTTCTTTGCATCTTCGGTTCCTTTAGCAATAGCTGCAGGAACTTCCTTAGCTTTGCCGTAGCCAACACCGACAGTGCCATTGCCGTCACCCACAACCACGAGAGCTGTGAAGCTCATACGGCGACCACCTTTAACGGTCTTTGCCACGCGGTTAATCGTGACGACACGCTCGATATAAGCATTCTTTTCTTCGTTACGGCGCTCACCACGGCGCTCGTTGCGACGTTCGCCACGGCGACCGCCACGACCACGCCCTTCGGAGCGTTCTTCACGCTCTTGGATCTGATCTTGAGTCTGATCAGCCATCACTGTTTCCTCTCGATCTGCCATTAGAGCACCAGTCCTGCCTCGCGCGCACCGTCAGCCACTGCTGCCACACGCCCGTGATACTTATTGCCACCGCGGTCGAATACAACTGCGGTAATACCTGCTTCAACTGCACGTTTACCAACGAGCTTACCAACTTCAAGTGCTTTATCTGTCTTTGCAGCAGACGATGCACGAAGCTCAGCTTCAAGAGTTGATGCCGAAACGAGAGTCTTGCCAACTGTATCGTCAATAACCTGCGCAACCATGTGGCGGTTAGAGCGGGTAACGACGAGACGTGGGCGCTCTGGCGTACCATGCACGAGTTTACGAACACGCTGGTGACGGCGTGCACGAGCAATAAACTTACCTTTGCCTTTAATTGAAACGACCATCACTTACCAGCCTTTCCAGCCTTGCGGCGAATGCGCTCGTCAGCATACTTGACGCCCTTGCCCTTATATGGCTCAGGCTTACGCAGCTTACGAATCTGAGCAGCAATTTCGCCTACCTGCTGCTTGGAAATACCGTTCACAGAGAATTTGGTCGGACCGTCCACTACAAAAGAAATTCCTTCTGGAGCCTCAACCAAAATCGTGTGCGAATAACCGAGCGAAAATTCGAGATCTTTACCCTTAGGAACAACGCGATAACCAGTGCCAACAATTTCCATAGCTTTTGAATAGCCCTGGGTTACACCAATGATGTTGTTGTAGATAAGAGTGCGGCTCAAACCGTGAAGCGAACGAGAAATACGCTCATCATTTGGACGAGTGAACGTAATCTGATCTCCGTCAATCGTCACCTCAATCGGCTCCGGAACCGCCTGTGAAAGTTCGCCTTTCGGACCTTTCACTGTGACTACGCGATCATTGAGTTTTACTTCAACACCTGCAGGAATGGTGATAGGGAGTTTACCAATACGAGACATTGTGTAATCCCTTCCTCTCACCAGACGTAGGCGAGGACTTCCCCACCCACGCCCTTCGCTTTGGCTTCGCGGTCTGTGAGCAGCCCGCTTGAGCTTGAAATAATTGCTACGCCAAGACCGCCGAGCACCTTAGGAAGATTGGTCGACTTTGCGTATACGCGCAAACCTGGCTTGGAAATACGGCGAACACCAGCAAGCGCACGCTCACGGGATGGACTGTATTTGAGTGTAAGCGTGAGAGTCTTACCTACGCGAGCATCCTCTACCTCATAGGCTGCAATGTAACCTTCACGCTGAAGAATCTCTGCGATTCTTCCTTTCATCTTCGAGTACGGCATTGCTACCGTCTCGTGATACGCCGAGTTGGCGTTGCGCAGACGCGTGAGCATATCTGCGATTGGGTCTGTCATAGTCATGTGGGCTATGCCCTTCCTCGTAGCGGTTTCCTTATCGGACCTGCCACGTAGTTATTACCAGCTGGACTTCTTAACGCCTGGAAGCTCGCCTGCCAACGCCATTTCGCGAAGGCAAACGCGGCACAGGCCGAACTTACGGTAGACCGAGTGTGGGCGACCGCAACGCTGACAGCGCGTATAGCCACGCACAGCGAATTTTGGCTCGCGAGCTGCCTTCACTTTAAGAGAGGTTTTCGCCATATCTCAGTCCTCCTTGAATGGGAATCCGAGGTGCTTCAGAAGTGAACGCCCCTCGTCGTCTGTTTTACCGGTCGTCACAACAGTGATATCCATACCGCGTACGCGATCGATCTTATCTTGATCAATTTCGTGGAATACGGATTGCTCGGTGAGACCGAATGTATAGTTGCCGTGCCCATCAAACTGTTTAGCAGAAAGACCACGGAAATCGCGAATACGTGGAAGAGCTGTCGAAAGCAAACGATCGAGGAATTCCCACATACGATCTCCACGTAAAGTAACGTGGCAACCAATTGGCATACCTTCACGAAGCTTGAACTGAGCAATGCTCTTACGAGCACGGGTGACCTGAGGCTTTTGACCAGTGATCACAGTCATATCTGCGATTGCACCTTCAATTACCTTAGAATCGCGGGCTGCATCGCCCACGCCCATATTCACAACGATCTTTTCCAAACCAGCGATCTGATTAGGATTAGGATAGTTGAACTCCGCCTGCATCTTTTCAACGATTTCGTTGCGGTACTTGGCCTTCAAGCGTGGTAGAACTTTTTCTTCACTCACAGCTCGATCTCCTTACCTGCTTTACGACCGATACGCTCACGCATCAGCTTCTTGCGACCATCGCGTTCCACTTCAACCTCGCGGAAGCCTACACGAACAGGCTTCTTATCTGGACCGACGAGCATCACATTGGACACATGGATCGGAGCTTCGATCGTCTCGATACCGCCAGTGGCAGCTCCACGACTATCACGTCCAACCTTTGTGTGCTTCTTCACGCGCTGTACGCCTTCAACAATCACACGGTCTTCTTTTGTGAGTACTTGGAGCACACGCCCTTGCATACCTTTGTCACGGCCAGCGATCACCTGAACGAGGTCACCCTTTTTAATCTTGGCTGCCATCTCAGATCACCTCCGGTGCGAGCGACACGATACGCATAAATTTCTTCTCGCGGAGCTCACGAGCCACAGGTCCGAAAATACGGGTTCCGCGTGGCTCATTTTCATTCTTAAGCAGCACTGCTGCATTTTCTCCGAAGCTGATATAAGAACCATCAGCGCGGCGCGTTTCTTTTTTCGCACGCACAACTACGGCCTTAACAACTTCGCCTTTCTTTGCGTTACCGCCAGGAATTGCATCCTTTACGGTGGCGACAATCACGTCGCCAATACCGGCGTAGCGCTTACCAGAGCCACCGAGCACACGAATGCAAAGAATTTCCTTCGCACCGGTGTTGTCGGCAACCTTGAGTCGCGACTCCTGCTGGATCATTTATTTTCTCCTATCGTCTGCTGGTTCTCGCCGAGCGAGCCTTGCCGAACGGATGGGTTGATCGGAATGCGGCGGCAATACGTTCGCACTACCGCCTCACTCCGAAAACTCACTTCGCCTTTTCGATAATCTCGACCACACGGAAATGCTTGGTGGCCGAGAGTGGACGGGTCTCCATGATGGCAACAAGATCACCTACGTGAACCTCGTTATTTTCATCATGAGCCTTATACCGCTTCGTACGAGTCATAACCTTACCGTAAAGCGAGTGCTTACGGCGATCTTCAACCTCAACAACAACGGTTTTGTCCATTTTGTCTGATACTACGTAGCCGCGACGTACCTTACGGTGGTTGCGCTGCGTCTCTTTCGTGGTTTCTTCGCTCACTTCAGACCTCACTTCTTAGCGCCACGAGCGGCAGGAGCGGTACGGATACCGAGCTCGCGCTCACGAACGATGGTGTAAATACGCGCAATATCGCGGCGTACTTCCTTCAACCGACCTGGATCGTCTAAGCGATGAGTGACGGCGGAGAAGCGCAGATTGAAGAGCTCTTCCTTAAATTCCTTCACTTTTTCAGTGAGTTCAGCGTCGGTGAGCTTATCTAATTCTTCAGTGGAGATACCCTTAGCCATCATTCACCTTCCTCACGCATCACGAAACGTGTCTTCATGGGGAGCTTATGCATTGCGCGAGACATAGCGCCTCGTGCAAGCTCTTCACTCACACCAGTGATTTCAAACATAATGCGACCAGGCTTGACATTTGCAACCCACGTTTCCACAGGTCCCTTACCAGAACCCATACGCAGACCAAGTGCTTTCTTGGTGAGCGGGCGATCTGGGAAAATGTTGATCCACACTTTACCGCCACGCTTAATGTAACGAGTCATTGCAATACGTGCAGCCTCAATCTGGCGGTTGGTAATATACGCAGGCTCCAAAGCTTGGATACCAAAATCACCGAATGCCAAGGTGTTTCCACCCTTGCTCATGCCAGTACGCCCTGGGCGGTGCTGCTTACGATACTTAGTACGACGAGGAATGAGCATTAATCTCAGGCCTCCGTTTCTTGAGTAGTAGCTTCTGGAGCCGATGCCTGAGCAGCGGCTTCGTTTACGCTAGCAGCTTCAGTCGCCTGAGCTTCTTCAGCCTGTGCGTTTTGAGTACGGTTTGCACGATTGCCACGGTTACCACGATTGCCACGATTACCACGGCGATCATCACGGTTTCCAGCGCGACCACGCCCACGTCCTCCCTCGTTAAGGGAACGGAAGTATTCTTGCTCGGTCATATCGCCACGATAAATCCACACTTTCACACCAATGCGCCCGAAAGTGGTTTTCGCCTCATAGAAGCCGTAATCGATATTTGCACGAAGAGTGTGCAACGGTACGCGACCTTCACGGTAGAATTCGCTACGGCTCATTTCCGCGCCACCGAGGCGCCCTGAACACTGTACTCGAATACCTTTTGCGCCAGCGCGTTGAGCACTCTGAATCCCCTTGCGCATTGCACGGCGGAAGCTCACGCGCGCTGCCAGCTGCTCGGCAATGCCTTGAGCAACGAGCTGTGCATCAGCTTCTGGATTCTTAACCTCAAGGATGTTGAGCTGAACACTCTTACCAGTGAGCTTTTCAAGATCCTGGCGGAGACGATCTGCCTCAGCACCACGACGCCCAATCACAATACCTGGGCGAGCTGTGTGGATATCCACTACAACGCGCTCAGTGCGACGCTCAATGTTGACGCGGCTTACGCCTGCGCGTTCCAACTTCATTTCCATGAGACGGCGAATTTTAATATCTTCACCGAGATAATCGCGGTAACGCTGCCCTTCCTTCTTGGAATCAGCAAACCACTTTGAACGATGATCCGTAGTAATTCCCAAGCGGAACCCTGTTGGGTTTACTTTCTGCCCCACGATCAGGCCTCCTTCTCGTTCTTACCATCAGAGACAACCACCGTGATATGGCTCGTACGCTTCAAGATCCGATTTGCACGACCTTGAGCACGCGGGCGAATACGCTTCATGGTTGGCCCTTCATCTACATAAGTGGCGGTGATAACGAGTGCTTCTTCGTTCAAACGCTCGCCAGCTTCATCGGCTTTAAAACGAGCATTTGCAATTGCTGAGAGCAGCACACCCTTAATATCACGAGCCACAGCCTGAGGAGCATAAGTGAGCACATCGACGGCATCCAGAGCACGCTTACCGCGGATTTCATTGATCACACGGCGCGACTTCTGGGGCGTAGTGCGCACAAATTTTGCTTGCGCCTTAGCTTCCATATTTCTGCCTATCTCTTTCCTACTCACGTGCCTCAGCGGCGACGACCCTTCTTGTCGTCCTTCTCGTGCCCTTTGAAGGTACGGGTTGGAGCGAATTCACCAAGTTTGTGACCCACCATTGATTCAGTGACAAACACTGGCACATGCTTACGACCATCGTGCACAGCAATTGTGTGCCCGAGGAAGTCTGGCGTAATCATGGAACGGCGGCTCCACGTCTTGATCACATTCTTCGTGCCCTTTTCGTTCTGCTCGTCCACCTTCTTCATAAGGTGTTCGTCTACGAATGGACCTTTCTTCAAACTACGCGGCATAGCTCATTCCTCCTATCAACGATTCTTGCCAGTCTTGCGACGGCGCACGATGAGCTTGTCGCTGGGCTTGTTTGGATGACGCGTACGACCTTCAGGTTTACCCCAAGGTGTCACCGGGTGACGACCACCAGAAGTCTTGCCTTCACCACCACCATGTGGGTGATCCACAGGGTTCATCACAACGCCGCGGACAGTAGGACGAACGCCCTTCCAGCGCTTACGACCTGCTTTACCCCAGTTGATATTGCCCTGCTCAGCATTACCAACGGTACCAACAGTAGCGCGGCAACGAGCATCGACGTTGCGAATTTCGCCAGAAGGCATACGCAACTGTGCATATTTGCCTTCCTTAGCCACAAGCTGCACAGAGTTGCCAGCAGAGCGAGCAATTTTTGCACCGCCACCTGGCTGCAACTCAACTGCGTGTACGACTGTACCAACTGGAATGTTGCGCAATGGAAGGCTGTTGCCTGGCTTAATATCAGCATTCGGACCATTTTCAATGATCATTCCCTGCTTAAGCCCATCTGGTGCAAGAATATAACGCTTCGTGCCATCAACGTAGTGAAGCAATGCAATACGCGAAGTACGGTTTGGATCATATTCGATATGTGCCACTTTCGCGTTGATACCATCTTTATCGTGACGACGGAAGTCGATCAAACGGTACTGACGCTTATGCCCACCGCCTTTATGGCGAGTGGTAATGCGACCATTGTTGTTGCGGCCACCAGTCTTATGAAGCGGACGTACAAGGCTCTTCTCCGGGGTTGTGCGCGTGATTTCAGCGAAATCTGCCACACTAGAACCACGGCGCCCTGGCGTCGTCGGCTTATACTTACGAATTCCCATGAGTGTTCTTCCTCAATCCTCGCTACGCAACGATGTCGCCGTAGATATCGATCGTACCTTCACGCAGCGTCACAATCGCACGCTTAGTGTCTTTACGCTTACCAATACCCGTCCGTGAACGCGTTGTCTTACCAGCACGATTAATCGTATTGACGGAAGCAACCTTCACGCCGAAGATCTTCTCAACTGCGATCTTGATCTGCGTTTTGTTGGCATCAGGATGCACAAAGAAGGAATACTTACCTTCATCTTCGAGACGAGTAGCTTTCTCAGAAGCTACTGGACGAAGAATAACGTCGTGCGGATCTTTGTTCCAAAAAGCTTCGTTCGTCACTTCGCGGCCTCCTTAGCTGTGGAATTGAGGTCTATCCACGTCTTCAGTGCCTCTTCAGTGAATACAACGTCATCTGCAACGAGCACATCGTATGCATTGAGCTGATCCACATAGAGAGTATGCACTTCCGGAACGTTGCGCAGCGACAACACATCAACATCTGAATCACGACCAACAACAGCGAGCACTCGCTTTGCTTCAGTGAACGTGTTGAGGAGCGTCACAGCTGTCTTAGTTGAAGGAGTCTCAGCTTCTACGAAACCCTTCACGATGAAAATACGGCTAGCACGTGCACGATCAGACAGACTCTGACGAACAGCAGCTTTAATCATCTTCTTAGGTGTGCGCTGTGAATAGTCGCGCGGCTTTGGTCCATGCACAATGCCGCCACCAGTAAAGTGTGGAGCGCGGATTGAACCTTGACGAGCGCGACCTGTGCCCTTCTGTTTGAAAGGCTTCACGCCACCACCGCGAACTTCGCCACGAGTCTTAGTGGAGTGAGTACCTTGACGAGCTGCTGCGCGCTGAGCCACTACAACCTGATGAAGCAGTGCCACGTTTACATTCACGTCGAACAGCTCTGCTGGAAGTGTAGCTGTGCCAGCTTTCTTGCCAGCGTAATCTAAAACGTCAACCTTGAAGTCTGCCATCTAAATCAGGCTCCCTTCACGGCAGTGCGGATCACGACTGTGCTGCCCTTAGGACCAGGGATAGCACCTTTGACGAGAAGCAATTCATGCTCAGCGTCAATAGCGTGAATGGTCAAATTCTGAACTGTCACACGAGCATTGCCCATGCGACCTGCCATACGCATACCTTTGAATACGCGTGACGGCGTTGCGCAAGCACCGATCGAGCCAGGCTTGCGGTGGTTGCGGTGTGCACCATGAGATGCAGAAACACCAGCAAATCCGTGGCGTTTCATAACGCCAGCAAATCCTTTACCCTTCGATTTGCCGATCACATCTACGATGGCACCAGCTTCGAAAGTCTCCACACCGAGTTCCTGCCCGAGCGTATACTCAGAAGCATTTACAGTACGGATTTCTGCAATATGGCGGCGAGGCTCAACACCTGCCTTTGCAAAGTGACCAGCCAACGGCTTCGTCACATTCTTAGCTTTGAGTTCGCCAGAAGCGAGCTGCACAGCTTCATAGCCATCGACCTCAGGAGTACGTACCTGAGTGACGACATTCTTTCCTACTCGCACAACGGTGACGGGCACGAGTTTTGCATTCTCATCCCATACTTGAGTCATGCCGAGCTTGGTGCCGAGAAGAGCCTTCACAGGCTTCGGCGCCACTGCTTGGATGTTCTTTACCATTATCGTTACCTCAATACCTTCAGAGCCGATCAGAGCTTGATCTCAACACTCACATCTGCTGGAAGATCCAAGCGACGAAGCGTATCGATCGTCTTCAGGGTTGGATCAACGATGTCGATCAAACGTTTATGTGTGCGCATTTCAAACTGCTCACGGCTGTCTTTGTACTTGTGGGGCGAACGGATAACCGTAAATACATTCTTCTCCGTTGGCAGAGGCACAGGCCCCACAACCGATGCTCCCGTACGGGTAACTTCGTCGACGAGCTTTTTCGCTGCATTGTCGATGACCTCGTGGTCATACGACTTCAGACGGATGCGGATTTTCTGTCCCGCCATGGCGTCGTCTCCCTCTCTTCTTACTTTGACTTCACCGAAACCCGCACTCGGGCGTGTCGCAGAGAGACCCACTGAACGCCACTATGGAATTTTGATAAAGCCTTGAATTTGCGCTAATTCTCTTTTGTGAATCAGCCACGCTTTCACGCTCGGCATACCGAGCAACTCATCTAGTATGCCGTAATTATCGACTCATTAGCAACCTAGCTCAACGTTAGGTGGGGCACAGCACAGTAAATTGTACTGCCTTGGAAAATCAGTAGATACACATAATGGCGATACCAAGAACTGCATGAAGCAACTCTCAGCATCGCCATCTATCGCAAATTCGTACTAACGAATATCTAAGCGTGATCTACTTACAGTTACTTGGCAGAATCCTCGCCTTTGATTTTATCGATCGCAGCCTCACCATTCGCACGAGCTTTATCTGCAAAATCTGAGACTTTATCTTTCATTTCTTCAAACTTTTCTTGAACTTGGTTACCAAGTTCCTTTGCTTTACCACTCACCTGATCCGCATTGCCTTCAGCTTCAAGATCGTGATCACCTGTTACTTTGCCTGCTGCTTCTTTTGCTTTTCCGCTCAGCTCTTCAGCTTTATTCTTAATCGTTTCGGCGAAACCCATGATCATCCTTTCATATACAAGAGTGATTCCTTTTATTTACTGGAATCTTTCTTTTCTCTTGCCAATCACAAGCTATAACGATCATACATTCAACAATATTCCCGAAAGAAAATATTCGCAAAAGAAAAGTGTGCTCCCGACTGATATACAGCCAGGAGCACACTCACTAAGCAATATGCTTTGGTTTCAGTTCAGCTCATGCCTCACTTGATAACCTTGGTCACCTTGCCTGAACCAACGGTACGACCGCCTTCGCGGATAGCGAAGCCGAGACCCTCTTCCATAGCGATTGGCTGAATAAGCTCAACCGTGATGGTGGTGTTGTCGCCAGGCATAACCATTTCGGTACCCTCTGGGAGAGTGATGACACCAGTCACGTCAGTGGTACGGAAGTAGAACTGAGGACGGTAGTTCGTGAAGAACGGGTTGTGACGACCGCCTTCGTCCTTGGTAAGGACGTATACCTGACCCTCGAAGTTGGTGTGAGGAGTGATAGTTCCTGGCTTAGCCACGACCTGACCGCGCTCAACCTCATCACGCTTGGTACCACGGAGAAGAAGACCGCAGTTCTCGCCAGCGTCTGCGTGATCCATGCTCTTGTGGAACATTTCGATACCTGTCACGGTGGTCTTCTGAGGTGCACGGATACCGAGAATTTCAACCTCTTCGTTCAGGTTGAGCAGACCGCGCTCCACACGACCGGTCACCACGGTGCCACGACCGGAGATCGTGAAGACGTCTTCGATTGGCATAAGGAATGGCTTATCGAGATCGCGTTCTGGATCTGGGAAGTAGCTATCTACTGCATCCATGAGCTCTTCGATGGTCTTAACCCATTCAGGATCGCCCTGGAGTGCCTGATAAGCAGATACGCGCACAACAGGTGCTTCATCGCCTGGATAATCCTGATCGGAAAGGAGCTCGCGAGCTTCCATCTCAACGAGATCGATGAGCTCTGGATCCTCAACCATATCGCACTTGTTCAATGCAACGATGAGATCCGGCACGCCTACCTGGCGAGCAAGAAGCACGTGCTCACGAGTCTGAGCCATTGGACCGTCAGTAGCAGCAACCACGAGGATTGCGCCATCCATCTGAGCTGCGCCAGTAATCATGTTCTTGATGTAGTCGGCGTGCCCTGGAGCGTCTACGTGTGCATAGTGACGCTTTTCGGTCTGATACTCAACGTGTGCAACATTGATGGTAATGCCGCGCTCACGCTCTTCTGGTGCATTGTCGATGTTCTCGAATGCAGTTGCGGAGTTGAGATCCGGATACTTCTCAGCCAACACCTTGGTGATAGCAGCAGTAAGGGTGGTCTTGCCATGGTCAACGTGACCGATGGTGCCGATATTCATATGCGGCTTGGACTTATCGTAAACGGCCTTTGCCATTATTAGTGTCCTCCTGGACTCGGGTAGTGATTTTCAGCTAGCTGAACGGGTGCATAACACGCTTTACGCTCACGCACCGCATCCGCGGCTAATATGAATCCTACTGGTTGAATTGTTTCTTTGTAAATTTAACCTGCTGGCTCACTCGCCACGGGTCTTTGAAATGATTTCGTCGGCCACAGCCTTCGGAACCTCTTGATACTTTGCGAACTGCATGGTGTACACAGCACGACCCTGCGTCTTGGAACGCAAATCGCCAACGTAACCAAACATTTCGGAAAGCGGTACGAGCGCACGCACAATCTTAACACCTGTGGCATCTTCCATGGAAGAAATCTGCCCGCGGCGAGAGTTAAGATCGCCGATCACATCGCCCATGTACTCCTCGGGAGTACGAACCTCCACGTCCATTACTGGTTCGAGGATAACCGGCTTGGCGCGCTTTGCACCTTCACGGAATACCATCTGCCCAGCAATCTTGAACGCCATTTCGGAGGAGTCAACATCGTGATAAGCGCCGTCCTCGAGAGTAGCTTTAACTCCTACCATCGGGAAGCCTGCAAGCACACCGTTTTCCATAGCTGCCTGAATACCAGCATCCACGGACGGAATATACTCACGAGGCACGCGACCGCCTGTCACGGCATCGATAAACTCGTAGGTCTTGCCCTCTTCGTTTTCTTCGAGTGGCTCGAAGGTGACGAGAACCTTTGCGAACTGACCAGAACCACCAGTCTGCTTCTTGTGGGTATATTCCACATTTGCAGCCTTGGCACGAATCGTTTCGCGGTATGCAACCATTGGAGCACCCACGTTTGCTTCGACCTTAAACTCGCGGCGCATACGATCTACGATGATATCGAGGTGAAGCTCTCCCATACCACCAATCACTGTCTGCCCAGTTTCTTCATCCAACTTCACAGTAAAGGTTGGGTCTTCTTCAGCAAGCTTCTGAATCGCGATACCCATCTTTTCCTGATCAGCCTTAGACTTCGGCTCAATAGCCACGTGAATCACAGGATCCGGGAAAGTCATCGACTCAAGAGAAATCGGGTGTGACGGATCCGAGAGAGTATCGCCCGTCGTCGTCTCTTTCAAGCCCACAACAGCGTAAATATGCCCAGCATGAGCCGCATCCACAGGATTTTCCTTATTGGCATGCATCTGGAAGATCTTACCGATACGCTCTTTCTTGCCCTTCGTCGCATTCATAACGCTAGCACCAGCATCAACTGTGCCAGAGTAAACACGAATAAAGGTGAGACGTCCGAAGAACGGGTGCACAGCAATTTTGAATGCGAGAGCAGCAAACGGCTCTTTCTCGTCTGCTTTGCGCACAAGTTGCTTGGTTTCATCTTTAGGATCAACGCCCTTGACCGACTCGATATCGAGAGGAGATGGGAGATAATCAATCACAGCATCAAGCACTGGCTGCACGCCAATATTCTTGTATGCAGAACCAGCAAAGACAGGGAAGATTTCACCAGCAATCGTCAGCTTACGAATCGCAGCCTTGATTTCCGAGATTTCAATATCTTCGCCGCCAAAGTACTTTTCAAGCAATGCATCATCGCTCTCAGCTACACGCTCAATAAGAGCGGCTCGGTACTCCTCAGCTTTATCGAGCATATCTGCTGGAATTTCTTCCTCAACCACGAGATTACCCATGGTCTTATTGCCCTTTTCGTCTTCCGCAGGGAAACGAAGAGCTTTCATCGTAAGCAGATCGATCACGCCAGAAAGCTCATTTTCAGCCCCGATTGGGAGAGCCATGACGAGCGGAGTTGCGTGGAGACGATCTTCGATTGTCTTCACCGAGAAGTAAAAATCGGCGCCCATCTTGTCCATCTTGTTGATGAAACAAATACGCGGAACACCATACTTATCAGCCTGGCGCCACACAGTTTCAGACTGTGGCTCCACACCTTCCTTGCCGTCAAACACTGCTACAGCGC
Organism: uncultured Actinomycetaceae bacterium; assembly: GCA_902464405.1. Taxonomy (GTDB): domain Bacteria; phylum Actinomycetota; class Actinomycetes; order Actinomycetales; family Actinomycetaceae; genus Arcanobacterium_A. Next base: position 32,874 of record CABQJD010000002.1, read on the forward strand.
CGTCAAGCACACGCAAAGAACGTTCCACCTCGACAGTGAAATCCACGTGCCCAGGGGTGTCGATAATGTTGATCTGGTTATTTTTCCAAAATGCCGTCACAGCAGCAGAAGTGATGGTAATACCACGCTCTTTCTCCTGCTCCATCCAGTCTGTCGTGGATGCGCCGTCATGCGTTTCACCGATCTTGTAGTTAATGCCGGTGTAAAACAAAATACGCTCAGTGACGGTGGTCTTTCCAGCGTCAATATGGGCCATAATGCCGATATTACGGACCTTGTTAAGGTCGGATAGCGCCTCAAATGCCATAGAGAATTCTCTTTCCTGTATCGATGCCAAGCCTGCTGGTGACGCTGTAAAATTCCGTCATCTTCAAGCTCCACATACGTATTACCAGCGATAGTGCGCGAATGCGCGGTTCGATTCGGCCATGCGATGCATATCCTCACGACGCTTCACAGAAGCGCCCAAGCCATTTGCAGCATCCATGATTTCATTTTGCAGACGCTCAAGCATCGTATTTTCGCGACGCTGGCGTGAGAATTCAACAAGCCAACGAAGCGCAAGAGTATTTGCACGCCCAGGCTTCACTTCCACAGGCACCTGATAGGTGGCACCGCCAACACGGCGAGAACGAACCTCGAGCTGTGGACGAATGTTATCAAGTGCACGCTTAAGCACGCTCACTGGCTCCTGCCCCGTCTTTTCAGCGACGCCATCAAGTGCGCCATAGACGATACGCTGAGCCACAGACTTCTTGCCATCAAGAAGCACACGATTGACGAGCTGAGTGACGAGCTGAGAATTATGAACTGGATCCGCAATCAACGGTCGTTTACGAGCTGGACCTTTACGTGGCATTACTTCTTCTCCTTCTTAGCGCCGTACTTGGAACGCCCTTGGGAGCGGTTCTTCACGCCCTGGGTATCGAGCGCACCACGAACGATATGGAAACGCACGCCAGGAAGATCCTTCACACGCCCACCGCGCACGAGCACGATGGAGTGTTCCTGAAGGTTGTGACCTTCACCTGGAATATATGCGGTGACTTCGATGCCCGAGCTTAAACGCACACGAGCAACTTTACGAAGAGCCGAGTTTGGCTTCTTCGGTGTAGTGGTATAAACACGAGTGCACACGCCGCGACGCTGTGGGCTTCCTTTGAGCGCACGCGTAGACGACTGCTGCACCTTCTTGCTGCGGCCCTTACGAACCAGCTGCTGAATAGTTGGCACTATTGTCTCCTATGTATTCTATTTCGACGAACTGCCCGCCTGTTTCATTCGAAGCTGCGGCTGGGAGGCGTCACCGTACTCCCCTAGCGTCTAGCCTTTTCCAGAGCACATCGACATATTGCAACTTCGTCATCGTGCAGGTAGCAACGTGGAAAAGCCCAGAACGGGCACCATTGCCTAGATTAACCTTTCGGCGCCATTACAGTCAAAAGAATTAGTACAAGAAGCGGGGTGGCACTCGCCACAGAAGCTCTACTTTCGCAGATAAGCCACAAATCACAAGAAGAAATATGCTCCCAGTACTAAGCGCAATTCGACACAATGCATAAAATAACTTTTCACCGCAAGATAAGCAATGTAGATAAGCAATACGAGATAGAGACGCAGAAATAGAAATGCTGCGAAAATACAAGTAATGCTGAAATAAAAAATAGTGCGGACGCGTCATACGATACGCCCGCACTATTTTATAGAGACAGATCAGAAACTACTTCCAAACCCGTAGCCCAAACCAGAATCGAAATCATCCGAGGAGTAGCTGTAAATATCATCGAAGGATTCAAAATCGCGAGAGACGATATTATTGAGCTTCTCGTAATCGGCACGAGCTTGCTGAGTTGGCTCCACACGAGGTTTACGTAAAGATTCCATACCTGTACCAGCAGGAATGAGCTTGCCGAGAATCACGTTCTCTTTCAAACCAGCCAGCGGATCGTACTTGGAATTCAGCGCCGCCTCAGTAAGCACCTTAGTCGTCTCCTGGAAAGACGCAGCAGAAAGCCAAGAATCTGTGGCAAGCGATGCCTTCGTAATACCCATTAGCTCTGGACGCCCACTCGCAGGCTTACCACCTTCAACGAGAGCTGCGCGGTTAGCATCTTCAAAAACGGTAACGTCTACAAGCTCCCCAGGAAGCAAACGTGTATCGCCAGAATCGAGCACCGTAACGCGGCGAAGCATCTGGCGCACAATCACCTCAATATGCTTATCGTGAATTTCCACGCCCTGCGAGCGATAAACGTTTTGCACCTCACTCACAAGATGCAGCTGAGCTGTGCGGCGCCCAGAAATACGTAGCACCTTCTTTGGATCTACAGAACCATCAACAAGCTGTGTGCCGACCTCTACATGAGATCCCTCAGCCACAAGCAGCTTAGCGCGCTTACCCACCAAATAAACGAGATCTTCATCAGAATCGTCACGCTTAATAATAAGGCGGCGGCTACGTTCCATATCTTCTACAGCAAGCGTGCCTACAGCCTCAGCAATCGGCGCTTCGCCCTTTGGAGTACGAGCTTCGAAAAGCTCCTGCACACGAGGAAGACCCTGGGTAATGTCCTCAGCAGATGCGGCGCCACCCGTATGGAAAGTACGCATCGTCAGCTGGGTACCAGGCTCACCAATCGACTGAGCTGAGACGATACCGACAGCTTCGCCGATATCGACGAGTTTGCCTGTTGCGAGTGAACGACCGTAACACTTTGCGCATGCACCATGACGGCTCCTACACGTAAGCACGGAACGCACTGTAATATCCTGGATACCAGCATCGATCATAGCTTCAAGAGCCACATCGCCAATATCTGTGCCAGCTTCCACAATCACGTTGCCGCCAGCATCAATAGCATCCTTCGCAAGAGTACGAGCATATACCGAGGTATCGATATCTTCGCTACGCACTTTATTGCCATCAGCGTCAAGATCGAACAGACGCTTAGCAAGCCCTCGCGAGGTGCCACAGTCTGCCTCATTGACAATCACATCTTGGGCGACATCGACAAGACGACGAGTAAGGTAACCAGAATCGGCGGTACGAAGCGCCGTATCCGCCAAGCCCTTACGAGCGCCGTGCGAAGCGGTAAAGTATTCGAGAGCAGAAAGCCCTTCACGGTAGTTCGACTTAATCGGGCGAGGAATAATTTCACCCTTCGGATCTGCCACCAAACCGCGCATACCAGCCACCTGGCGAATCTGCATCCAGTTACCACGAGCACCCGAGCTCACCATCTGGTTGATATTGTTCCAGTAATCGAACTGATCGCGCATTTCGTTTGCTACCTGATCTGTGACTTCAGTCCACAGATCCACGAGATCCTTACGGCGGTCTTCATCGCGAATATTGCCTTCTTGGAAATCCTGCTCAATCTTGGCAGCCTTCTTCTCTGCCTCATCGAGAATTTCCTGCTTGTTGGCAGGAACCTTCACATCCGACACAGCAATCGTGACGCCAGAACGACCACCCCAATAGAAGCCTGTATCCTTCAGCGCATCGAGCGATGCACCCGCCTCAACCTTCGAATAGCGCTCAGCGAGTTCATTGACGATTGAGCCCAAAACCTTCTTATCTACCACGCGGTTGATATAGGGGAATGAGGTCGGCAACGCATCGTTAAACTTTGCACGCCCAAGAGACGTCTCGAGCAAAATTGGGTCGCCTTCTTCGTATCCTTCAGGAGCTTCCCAATCACGCGGAAGAACCACGTCTTCAGGCTGGAAACGAATCTTCACTTTGGCGTTCAGATCAAGCTCGCCGTTATCCCACGCCATCTGCGCTTCATCAACCGATGAGAAGAGACGCCCTTCTCCTTGCGCTTCAAAGCGAATCATCGTGAGATGGTACAAACCGATAATCATATCCTGGGAAGGAACTGTGACAGGGCGTCCATCAGACGGCTTCAAAATGTTGTTTGCCGAGAGCATGAGGATACGCGCTTCTGCCTGGGCTTCCACCGAGAGCGGTAGATGTACGGCCATCTGGTCGCCATCGAAGTCTGCATTGAATGCTGTACACACGAGCGGGTGTAGACGGATTGCTTTACCCTCAATGAGCTTCGGCTCAAACGCCTGAATACCGAGACGGTGAAGAGTTGGTGCACGGTTAAGCAGCACTGGATGCTCTTTAATCACGTCTTCGAGCACGTCAAATACTTCGTCACGCTGACGGTCGATCAGACGCTTGGCAGCTTTCACGTTCTTTGCCAGACGACGATCCACAAGGGTTTTCTGCACAAACGGCTTGAAAAGCTCCAGAGCCATCGTCTTTGGCAAACCGCACTGGTGCAGCTTGAGATCAGGACCAACCACAATCACAGAACGCCCAGAATAATCTACACGTTTACCAAGCAAATTCTGACGGAAACGCCCTTGCTTGCCTTTGAGCATATCAGAAATCGATTTCAACGGACGGTTGCCTGCACCCTGAACCGGGCGACCACGGCGACCATTATCGAAGAGTGAATCCACAGCTTCCTGAAGCATACGCTTTTCGTTGTTTACCATAATCTCTGGCGCATTAAGATCAATCATGCGCTTGAGACGATTATTGCGGTTGATAACTCGACGATACAGATCGTTGAGATCGGACGTTGCGAAACGACCACCGTCAAGCTGAACCATCGGACGCAAATCTGGTGGAATCACTGGAAGAGCATCAAGAACCATCGCTTCAGGTTTTGTGCCAGTGTGCAAGAATGCATTCACAACTTTGATTCGCTTAAGAGCGCGTGTCTTGCGCTGAGCGGTACCAGTCTCGATCTGTTCTACAAGCAGATCATGCTCTGCCTGCAAATCAAAATCACGCAGACGGCGCTGCACAGCTTCTGCACCGCGATACGCCTCGAAATAATCACCCCATCGAGCGTTCATCTCACGGTAGATGTCTTCGTCACCCTCCAAATCGCCGACTTTGAGAGAGGTGAACTTATCCCACACATCTTCTAGACGAGCAAGATCCTCTTCATACTGACGGCGAACACGGCGAATATTAACTTCGCTTGTGCGCTTCACCTTTGCCACAGCGGCTTTATCTGAACCTTCACTCTCGATGGCGGCAAGAGCATCTTCTTCAGCTTTGAGAGCTTTCTCTACTTCAACATCACGCTCTTTTTCGAGCGCATCATGCTCAAGCTGATATTCCTGGCTGAGAGTTGGCATATCGTCATGCCGCTTGCCCTCATCGACATTCGTCACCATGTATGCAGCGAAATAAATAACCTTTTCAAGGTCTTTCGGTGCCACATCAAGCAGGTAACCCAAACGGGAGGGCACACCCTTGAAATACCAAATATGGGTGACGGGCGCTGCGAGTTCGATGTGCCCCATGCGCTCACGGCGCACTTTCGAGCGAGTCACTTCCACACCGCAGCGTTCGCATACGATTCCCTTGTAGCGAGGGCGCTTATACTTGCCGCAAGCACACTCCCAATCTCGGGTTGGACCAAAAATCTGCTCACCAAACAGACCGTCTTTTTCAGGCTTGAGGGTACGATAGTTGATCGTCTCAGGCTTCGTCACTGTGCCGTGGCTCCAGGAACGAATGTCCTCAGATGTGGCGAGCGAAATATGAAGTTGATCAAAAAGATTAACGTCGAGCACTTTTCCTACTTCCGATTGTTTAAGTTCCTAGAATCTCAGAATTCTGCACCAGTTTGAAGGTCTTCCAAACCTGTTGCGATACCAGCGCTTTGAGGAGCACGGAACGCGTCTTCATCCGCATCTTGCAGCGAAATCGCAGTGCCTGCGTCATCAAGCGCTTCAACGTTCAAGCACAGGCTCTTCATTTCCTGCACGAGCACCTTGAAGGATTCAGGAATACCCGGCTCTGGAATGTTATCGCCCTTGACTATCGCCTCATACACTTTCACGCGCCCAACAGTATCGTCAGACTTAATGGTGAGCATTTCCTGCAGCGTATGAGCAGCACCGTAAGCTTCAAGTGCCCACACCTCCATTTCGCCGAAACGCTGACCGCCGAACTGTGCTTTACCGCCAAGAGGCTGCTGGGTAACCATCGAATATGGACCTGTTGAACGCGCGTGGATCTTATCATCCACGAGGTGGTGCAACTTCAGCATATACATATAGCCAACCGAAACCGGATCTGGGAATGGCTCACCAGTGCGCCCGTCAAACAAGCGAGCTTTACCATCTGCATTGACCATAACGTCACCGTCGCGGTTTGGAAGCGTATTCGCAAGCAAACCGAAGAGCTCATCGGAAAGCAAACCATCAAACACTGGGGTTGCCACGTTTTGCTGCCCATCAGTCTTCACAGCGTTTTCAGGAAGACGGGCTGCCCATTCTTCGCCATCTTCACGAGCTTGAGTAGCATCCCAGCCCTGGGAAGCGATCCAACCAAGGTGAAGCTCGAATACCTGCCCGAGGTTCATACGGCTCGGCACACCAAGCGGGTTCAAAACGATATCCACAGGAGTGCCGTCTTCCATGAATGGCATATCTTCGAGCGGCAAAATACGGGAGATAACGCCTTTATTGCCGTGACGACCAGCCATCTTATCGCCGATTGTGATCTTACGGCGTTGAGCAATATGTACGCGCACAGTCTGGCGTACATCAGCTGCTAGCTCATCATCGTTTTCTTGCGAGAATTCTTTAACTGCAATGACGATGCCAGATTCGCCGTGCGGCACGCGCAGTGATGTATCACGGACTTCTTTGGCTTTCTCACCAAAGATTGCGCGGAGCAAGCGTTCTTCCGAGGTTAGCTCAGTCTCGCCTTTCGGCGTAATTTTACCAACGAGAATATCTCCAGCACGCACTTCAGCACCGATACGGATAATGCCGCGCTCGTCAAGATTTGCAAGCATTTCCTCAGAAACATTCGGAATATCACGCGTGATTTCTTCCGGTCCGAGCTTCGTATCGCGCGCATCAACTTCGTGCTCTTCAATGTGAATCGAAGTGAGCAGATCTTCGCTCTGGCAACGCTGGCTCAAAATCACGGCGTCTTCGTAGTTGTAGCCGTTCCACGCCATAAACGCCACGAGCAGATTTTGCCCGAGAGCCAGTTCACCGCCTGCCGTTGCAGGTCCATCAGCAATCAGAGAGCCTTTTTCAACGCGGTCGCCTTCATTAACGCGCACATGCTGGTTTGTGCAGTTACCTTGGTTGGAACGCTCAAACTTGAGCAGCTTATAGATACGATGCTTGCCACTATCTTCGAGCACGTGCACTGCATCTGCCGAAACTTCAGTGACGACACCAGGAGCCGTTGCTACAGTCGCGTCGCCAGCATCAACGGCTGCGCGCGCCTCCATACCTGTGCCCACAAACGGAGCTACTGGGCGAAGCAGCGGCACGGCCTGCCTTTGCATGTTTGCACCCATAAGAGCACGGTTCGCATCGTCGTGCTCCAAGAACGGAATCATAGCGGTACCCACAGAGCACATCTGACGTGCAGAAACGTCCATATAGCCCACATCACTTGGATGAACGAGCGCAGGCTCGCCGCCAGGCAGACGCACAAGCACCTCTTCTTCAGTGAAATAGCCATTCTCGTCGATCGGGGAATCAGCCTGAGCAACGTTAAAACGGTCTTCATCAGAAGCGTTGAGATAATCAATCTGATCTGTGACGCGCCCGTCCACAACCTTACGGTACGGAGTCTCGATGAACCCGTAGGAATTTACGCGAGCATAACCCGCAAGCGAACCGATCAAGCCGATGTTTGGACCTTCAGGAGTTTCGATCGGGCACATACGCCCATAGTGCGATGGGTGCACGTCACGAACTTCCATCGAAGCACGATCGCGCGAAAGACCGCCAGGACCAAGCGCTGAGAGGCGGCGCTTATGAGTCAGCCCTGCCAGCGGGTTATTTTGGTCCATGAACTGTGAAAGCTGAGAAGTGCCAAAGAACTCTTTAATCGCTGCCACAATCGGACGGATATTGATCAAGCTCGACGGCGTGATTGCTTCCGCTTCTTGGGTAGTCATACGCTCACGAACCATACGATCAAGGCGGGAAAGCCCTGTGCGTACCTGGTTTTGAATCAGCTCACCAACTGCGCGGATACGGCGGTTTCCGAAGTGATCGATATCGTCGGTTTCCACAGCAACAGCGAGAGTATCATCGCCTGTGACGACGCTCGTCTCTCCCGCATGCAAAGCCATCAGATATTTCAAAGTCCCAATAATATCTGTGAGGGTGAGCTGACGCTCGAGTGAATCCACGTCCAAACCGAGCTTCTTATTCACCTTGTAGCGCCCAACTTTGGCGAGATCGTAGCGCTTATTATTGAAATAGAAGTTGTTGAGAAGATTACGCCCTGCCTCTGCTGTTGGCGGCTCGCCTGGGCGAAGTTTGCGGTAAAGATCCTGCAGAGCATCTTCCTGCGTCTCGATCGAATCTTTATCGAGAGTATCGATCATCACTGGATAATCTTTAAACTCTTCACGAATCTCAGCATCACTCATGCCAAGAGCCTTGAGGAAGATACTCACAGACTGCTTACGCTTACGGTCGATACGTACGCCCACAGCGTCACGCTTATCGATCTCAAATTCGAGCCATGCACCACGCGAAGGAATAACCTTTGTGGAATAAATCCACTTATCAGAAGTCTTATCTGGAAGGCGCTCAAAATAGACGCCGGGGCTGCGCACGAGCTGAGAGACGACCACGCGTTCAGTGCCGTTGATAATAAAGGTGCCTTGCGGCGTCATCAACGGAAAATCACCGATGAAGGTGGTCTGGCTTTTAATTTCACCAGTCTCGTAATTTTGGAATTCTGCGGTGACGTAGAGCGCAGCAGAATACGTCATGTCTTTATCTTTACACTCCGCAACAGGCGCTTTCTCGTCTTCGAGATGAGGGTTTGAGAGCACAAGCCCCATCGTGCGAGCAGTGTTTTCGATAGGAGAAATTTCATCAAAAATTTCTTCCAAACCAGACTTCTCGCCAGGATGAGCTTCGCGCCATTCCTCGGAGCCAATCAGCCAGCCATACGATGCTGTCTGAAGACCCAAAAGATCGGGCACGGCCATCGGCTCGTGAAGTTTTGCAAACGATACGCGATTCGGCACAATTTTGCCGTCTTTTACTGGTAATAAAGGGGTGCTAGAAGCAGCCAAGAGATGTCCTTCCCTGGGATCCGGTAGGGATGTATACAAGGTGCACCAGCCGTAGAAGCGAAAGCCGCTATATGCATGTCAAAACTACGCGCGCACAACAAGTTCCCAATATACCAGAAGATAGATAGCGATATCTAGCCATAATATAGCTATTAGGTTATGGCGGCTATCACATTAAAACAGGGATCGTGATGCTATAACTCAACACCGTAACTCGACACTATGACGTATTGCGAACAGACTTCGCAAGAATAAAACTAACCATTCACAACGCTGTAGCTATTGCAGTGGCACATGCCACACAAAGAAGCAACACACCAAAGCACATCGTCAGCACAGCTGGGCGCACGCGCGCCGTCAGCGGCCCGCCAGCAAACCCACCGATCATTGATGCCGCAGCAAACGCCATGATAACAGCCCAATCAATCGTCACTGAAGTCCCAATGCGAGCCAGCAAACCACTTATAGAGGTAATTACCATAATGAGAAGTGACGTAGATGCTGCTTCACGCATCGGCATTCGCAAAACGAGCATCAGCATAGGGACCACAATAAATCCCCCGCCAACACCGAAAAATCCCGTGAGTACACCAGTGCCGAGCGCTGCAGTGACCACAAGCCACCACGATAATTTTGCCGAATTTTCACTCCCAGACTTTTCATCGCCTTCTTTTTGCCCATCAGAGGATTTTTCGCCAGAGGATTTTTCGCTGCGCTCCTCGCAATCAGCAACGCGGCATTCTCGTATCCCTTTTCTGAGCATCACGATTCCAACACAGATAAGCAGCCCCGAAAAGAGATACATTAGAAGATCAGCAGGCACGAATTCGCTTGTTCGCGCACCAAGCACAGATCCACCAATAGCTAGAACTCCAAATACTGCCCCATCACGATATTTCACGTATGCTGAACGCCCTGGAGAAAAGAGCGAAACAAGCGCCGTCAGCCCCACAATAACCAGTGACGATGCAGTTGCATTATGCGGCGCAATCCCAAGCAGATACACGAGTACAGGCACGGAGAGAATACCTCCTCCTGCACCAAGCGCCCCCACAACTACTCCGATACATAACCCTAAGACGCATCCCAAAATGAGCATTTCTCGCACCTTCGCCCTACAATTTGCTTCATACTTTTACTATTTCACTATCAGTTATTCTTATACCACCTAGCCATAAGCACAGCCGAAACCTTTACACACCTATGCTGCCTTTGCACTATTTCGCTTTGAAAACTGTAAATACGCAACTCTTAGGCAATCATCACCTATTGCCACACTGGCGACCCTCAAAGCACTGTGCGAAAACAAGCTTTTATACCAAGCATTACAGCAAGCGTTATACCAAGCGCTATACTGATTTTTTTGGGTTTACAGAGCTTGCCGATCCTGCAGGGCGCAAAGAAGCCCGCACTTTTGGATCCATAATATCGCTTGCGAAGCGCCCAGCCCGTATAAGTCGCGCCATTGCTACAAGATCAGGTTTAATGCGGCTGTAGAAACGATAGTACCCCTCACACAGATAATTTTGCTGCTCATGCCCACTCTCCCCTGCATCACCTACAAAACGATCTTTCGGGCAGCCGCCATTACACAATCTTCGCACCGAACATTCACGGCAGCGCTGCGGAAGATAGGTATTTTTCTTTTTCGCAAACTCTCTCATCACGTTTGCCTTCGGCACAGAACTTAGCTTAGTAGAATGGATGTTTGCAACGAGCCAATCTGGCTCCACCCAGTGATCGCACGCATACACGTCACCATTAAATTCAAGAGCCACATTATTGCCGCATTCTGGTGCATGTACACACATTGTTGGACCAGTGAAAAAAGCTCCGAGCGCAGAATCAAAATCCTGCACAAATACACTCCCCACATCTCGCTGGATCCATTCTTGAAAAATTTTCAGCAGAAAATCACCATAGGCTTGCGGATCTACAGAACGAGAGGTGACGCAGCTACCTTGCTGCCGATAGAGAAGCTGAGCATCACGCCAGCCAGTTTCTGCTTCTTTGAGACTATCACGATTCACCCTCTCAACGATGGGTATAAACTGAATAAAATCAGCCCCCAGATCGTCTCGAAAATAACGATATACTTCAAGCGGTGAGCGCTCATTAACATGATGAACTGTGCATAAGATATTGCATCGCACACCTGCATCACGCAGCAAATTCCACCCTCGAATTACTTGCTTATGGCTTCCTCGCCCCGCGCGGTTTACTCGATATGAATCGTGAATATGAGCAGGTCCATCGATTGAAACACCCACAAGCACATCATGCTCAGCTAAAAAATCAGCCCACTTTTCATCAATAAGAGTAGCGTTCGTCTGCAGAGCATGGCGCACCTGCTGCCCTGGTCGTCGATATAGATCAGCTAATTGCACAGCTCTCTTAAAAAATGGCAGACCTCGTAACGTAGGCTCGCCGCCCTGCCAGAGCATCGTCACCTCTCCATCTGAATTAGCATCAAGGAAAGTGCGCACATAAATATCAAGGGTCTCCTCGCTCATCTGTTGGCGTTGCTGGTCGTAGAGAAGCTCTTTTGAGAGAAAAAAGCAGTATGAGCAATCGAGGTTGCATGCAGCTCCCGTAGGCTTTGCCACAACGGAAATTGGAACACGATGCGCGTTAATCACATGTGCAGAATTCAAAGAACTCATCATCAAAACTTCTCATTCTTCACGATTTTCGTGAGATTCAACAGCAAAATCTGCCGCGAATGCGGCGCCAAGCGAAGACCCGCGATGCCCTAAAACCTCCTGAACCACAGGAATTTTGCGGCTCAGTACTGGAGGAAGATATTTCTCAACTGCAGAAGCGATAAGAGGAATAATTTCTGGAATAAACGCTACCAACGAACCTGCACACACAACAATCTGCGGATTAGCTATAAGCACGACAACAGCAATTTGTTCACCGACGACTCGCCCGACTTTTTCCAGCACCCCATACGCTTTTTTAGAATTTTCATCTCCCGAATTCAGCATTATTCGCAGTTCGTTAAGCGAATCAACTCCAGCAGCTGCACACACTGCAGATTCAGACGCAATAGTTTCCACACAGCCACGTTTACCGCATCGACAAGGAAGATCAAAACCGGGAACTTGCACGTGCCCGAATTCTCCGGCATACCCAGCTTCACCGCCTGTGATGGTATCTGAAATAGCTAGGCAGCACCCAACTCCGCCGCTCAGGCGCACATAAAACTGGCTCGAAATTCCTCGCCCAGCTCCCCATCGCGCTTCTCCGATAGCACCTAAGCGCACAGTGTTTTCAATTAGTATCGGCGCCCTCCAATACGCGCTCACAATATTTTCGATCAAAATTTTCTGCTCGAGATATTCTTGAGAATCTTCATTGATAGGCACAGGAATACCAATACCTACTTTAGAAACGAAATAGAGATTAAGCCCGCGCGCTTCGCTCTCCTCATAAAGAGCAGAACACACACGTTTGAGCGAATCTGTAAATTCTTCACCTTCGCGTACATCGCTCTCGACGCGCAAAATTTCTTTATATGCTCGATTGAGCACAACGGCACAGCAACCGATACGCGAGATATCTATGCCGACGCGGTATCCCACATGAGTATTAAGAATCAGTTTTTGCACTGGTCTTCCAGGGGCTGAAAGCTGCCCTGCCGAAGAGATCGGCAAATCTTGTGCAGATTCCTTCACGCGATGCTGCTCTAGAGCAACATTATGCACTGGATTTGGTGACGATTGTACAGACAGCTGCGCTAACGGACGCGGCGTCGTTTTGATTGGAAATAATTTCGATCCACCAAGCATGGTTCGCTTTTCTTCGCAAGAAGACAAAAACGAACCATCACTTAGCAGATCAGAAATTGCACGACCGAGAGATGTGCGTGAAACACCCAGCTCTTCGCATAACTCTTTACGAGTTGCTGAGCCTTTAGCCAAACGCTCTGCAACGAGGTCACTCAATAGCGGAGGTGCTGGTCTCATAAGATATTTCACGCTTGTTCCCTCTCAACTTTCACTAGTCGAATTTTACTTCGTCAAGATCAGAGCGCGCTGTATTAACCAACGGAATATCGAAATCAACCATAGCTGCCATCCATTTTGCAAACGAATTATCTCCACGAGCGCGCAGCTGCTTATACAGCTCAGTTGCCAGATCTCGGCGTATATCGTCGTAGACGGGAACTGTGTAGACGTTGTTCATTTCTGCTGGATCACACCGCAGATCATATAGCTCGTTGATCGATTCTGGCGAGATAATCAGCTTGAAATCCCGAGTGCGGATCATACGCTGTTGCAACGGGAAATGATGCCCGTGAAATTCACAGACAATATTTTCTCGCCACCCGGGCACGGCATCGCCGCGCGTGAGATCAACAATTGATCGTCCATCTTCTGCAAGTGAAGGATCTATGCCAGCCACATCGAGCACGGTAGCAGGAAGATCGAGCAGAGATACGAAAGCATCAGACTGCCCAACTGTCGAAACGCCGGGAATCTGGGCAATAAAGGGGACGCGATAAATATCGTCATACATTGCCGGCCCTTTATCGTTGAGACGATGCGAGCCTGTAAATTCGCCGTGATCTGCACAGAAAAAGAGCGCAGTATCGTCAAGAATGCCCAGCTCTTGAGCTGCCTGCATAATGCGCCCAATCTCAAAATCAATCATTGCCACATAGCCCCAGTAAATGGCAATAAGTTTCTTCCACTGCTCATTGCTGAAAGATGAAGTAGACCAGTAGGTGGCATAGTTTTGCTGAATCTGGGGTTTCCCGATCAAAGAGTCTCCAAAGTTTTCTGGAAGTTCCACACACTCTGGGTCGATTAAATCGAAGTATTCATCGGGAAGGAAATACGGCAAGTGCGGCCCGAAGAAGTGCACATCCAAGCTGAAAGGCTTTCCTTGCTCTTTCCAATCTTTCGCATACTCGCGCAGTTTTTCGATGGCACGATCTGCCAGGAAGCGTTCAAAGGTTGCTTCTTCTGGCTGATGCAGACGAGCCGCAATAATATGCCCATCTCGATTTCCTGGAAGTTTTCCACGATAGAGATCGTGCGCGCGCACTGGCGGAAGATTGTTTTCTTCCAGCCACGCTACATATTTTTCATTGCCCACTGGATTTTCAGCGCCCCAATAGGAATCGTCATCCATACCAAAGCAATCCGGAAGATTGTGCCCGCAATGGTATTTTCCAACGATACCAACGTTGTAGCCGTGATCGCGAAGTTCTTGAGTATAGGTCCACGCATCGCGAGGAATATCTGTTTGATAGGCAATATTCCATTCTGGATTTGCCAGCACTTGATGTTTAAAAGGATGCTTACCTGTGAGCAGCGAAGAACGCGCAGGCGTACAAATCGCCGTTGGCGTATAGCAGTTGGTAAAAGCAAAACCGTTCTCCCCGATTTTATCGAGATTTGGGGTTTGTGCATACGGATTACCAAGGCATCCGATCGTATCTGTGCGATGCTGATCCGTCATAATCACCAAAATATTACGAACGTTATCTGGAATGTCTTGGCGCAAATTTTCTTTTTCAGCCATGAACGTATCCTTTCTCCTCTTATACCTTTATCGACTACTAATCGCCCATATCTTCAAGCTGTTTACCAGCAGTTTCCTGCACAAACTTTCCTGTGAAGAGAACTGCCAAGACGCCGAATCCGAAGAATATCCAATAGACACCTGCTGGTGACCAAGCCACCAAGAACGGGAAGAGAAGAACGACAAGGAAATTGACGAAGAAATCTGCACCGGAGGCAATCGACATTGCGCCGCCTCGGATTTCATTCGGAAACATCTCGCCCATCATAATCGAGAAAATAGGCCCCCACGAGGAAGTGAAACCGAGCAGGAAGAGGCACAAACCTGCAACTGCCAAACGCCCAAGCCAAGGGTTACCCGAAATATCTGCAACTCCGTCAACCTGCGGAGCAACAGTGAAAACGGTAGCCACAATAGCCAAAGCAATGAAGATCAGTGTGCCGCCGTACATAAGCATACGTTTACGTCCGACCTTATCAACCAGCATAATACCTGCCGTCACGCCAACAATTTTAAAGAAGGTGAGCAGGAGGGTCTGCTGGAAGGCCATATCTTCTGTGAAGCCAACAGATTCAAAAAGCATATTGGAATAGAAGAATATACCATTTGTGCCCGTTAGCTGCTGGAATGCCGCAATTGCGCATGCCACAAGCACTAAACCGCGCCATTTTGAGGAGAAAATTTTACTTATCGAGAGTTTTTCTGCCGTTTCACCAAATGAGGAACGAATAGAAGAAATGCGGGCATCAAGATCACTTTCGCCTGCTACTTGAGCTAAAACTTTCTTCGCTTCCTCATTTTTCCCAACAGATACAAGGTAGCGTGGAGATTCTGGCATAATCGCCGTAAAAATAACGAAAAGCAGAGCTGGAATAAACAGGCAGAGAAACATCCATTGCCAAGCCTTCAATCCAAATGCGAGCACTTCGGTGGAACCACCAGCAACTCTGCCCATAATAAAGTTCACGCACCCTGCGAAAAACAACCCCACAATAATAGCTAGCTGGCGAAAACCAATAAGACGCCCGCGAATATCGGCAGGAGCAATTTCAGCCACATATCCAGGAGCAACCGTCGTAGCAGCACCAAAACCTATGCCTCCCAGTACTCTGCAGAATATGAGGAAGGAGTAGCCACCTAATACTGGGCTGAATGCTCCAAAAATTGCTTCAAATAGCAGAAAAGGCCCTACAAACATCAACGTTGTTTTGCGCCCAATTTTATCTGAGATACGCCCAGCAAAGAGAGCACCAATAATACCGCCGATAATACCTGCCGCTCCAGCAACACCCGATGCTAGAGGTCCAAGCTTAAATTCACTTCCCACAGCGGCAATAGCGCCGTTAAGTACCATCCCTTCAAATCCGTAGAAGAAAGGACCAAGAGTTGCAATTAAAGCGAAAAGTGTGGCTCGTTTGCGCGCTTGAAGCTGTGCAGAAGTAAACTGCACGGCAGCTTTTTGAGATAACGATGCAGACATAGACATCCTCCGAATAAACGTGCAGCTTTCTGCTCAGACTCCTTTATCTGAGCGCTGCTGAGGAGATCATATAAATCTTTATTTTTGCCCGTTGCAGAGGTCAATATTATTTTAATAACGATTTTATTACAGAAAAAAGATAGTGAAGCAGCACTGAAAAGGTGCAGTGTGTGAATTTGGCAAAGAAAACCCTGAAAAATCAGCACTTTCTACCCTACAGTGCACATAGAAACTAAATTACAAACTTCCATTCGCGCCACTTATGCTACGAACCTATATCTGCGCTCATGGTACTCTTAAGAATGTGACTGGCATATCTTAACGCGCTAAATAACCCAACATCTAGCAGACTTTTGGAGTTATTTGGAGTTATTCGTGCGAAATCTACAATGCTGTAGATATTAGCTGTTATTGAGACTGTCACACGCACTCTTGTAGAGACTCAACGTTGGTTTCTACACGTTCATACAGAAAGGTAAGTTATGAGATATAAGTTTAAGGCTTTTGCAGCGATCACAGCTTCTCTGGCCCTAGCTCTTTCCGCTTGCTCCTCAACTACTGACGCGAAAAAAGACGGAGACGGCGATAAGACCACCCTAGAATTCGCAGCGTTTGAAGGGGGATACGGCACTGAGGTCTGGGAAAAAGTCGTCAAAGCATACGAAGAGCAGAATCCAAACGTTAAGGTCAATATGAAGATTTCGAAGACCATTAACGAAGAGATTGCTCCAAATATGAAGGCTGGCAAGTACCCAGATGTGGTTTATTATTCTGCGGGTCAAAAGTCTGGCTTTACAGAGACTCTTCTTTCTGAAGGCGCAGTTATGAAAATTAACGACGTCTTTGACATGAAAGTTCCAGGCGAAGACAAAACTGTGAAGGAAAAGCTTCTTCCAGGTATTCTTGGCGGCACTGCTACTAACCCTCTTGGTGGGGATGATACTTATCTTGCACCTCTCTTCTATGCACCAAACGGTCTTGTGTACAACAAGAAGCTTCTTGCCGATAACGGCTGGGAAGCTCCGACCACATGGGAAGAAATGTTCAAACTTGGTGATGAAGCAAAAGCAAAAGGCATTGCTTTGTTCACTTACCCAGTATCTGGATATTTTGATTCTGCGCTTCCTTCAATTATTGCTAATGCTGGAGGAGCTCAGCTTTGGTCTGATATCGCAAACTATAAAGAAGGAGCTTGGGAAACGGCAGGCGCTAAGACCGCACTTGAAACTGTGTCTAAGCTTGTTTCTAGTGACTATCTACTCAACTCCACAGTAGGTAATGCAAATAAGGAAAACTTCATTAAGAATCAACAGGCAATTCTTGACGGCACCGCAATCTTCATGCCAAACGGCAACTGGATTGTGAATGAAATGAAAGATGCTCCACGTACCGATGGGTTCGAGTGGGGCGTCATTCCAGCACCAGCATTCAAGGCTGGCGCTGAACGCTATGCGTTCTCCTTCGTTGAAAATATTTGGATTCCAGCACAAGCTAAGAATGCTGATGCAGCTAAAGATTTCATTGCTTTCCTCTATTCCGATAAGGCAGTAGATATCTTCGCTGGCGCAGGCGCTGCGCAGCCTGTTGAAGGTGCAGCAGATAAGGCTATCGCTGCAGCGAAAGATCCTGGCGTTCAGGCATTTTTCAATATGATGAATGCAGAAGGCGTTTCAGCAGTTGCTGGCGGTCCTCTTGCAAAAACTGCTGAAGGCGTCTCATTCAAAGATTCTGTCTACATTGCAATTGATTCAGTTGCTTCTGGAGATAAGACTCTTGAAGATTGGCACAACGATATCAAGCGAGTTACCGATACACTTCGCAATGCTAAATAAAACTAACACAGAGTTGTATCTGTAACTCATGTTTTAGCGGGGGCGACTTTTCCGCTCGCTCCCGCTAAAACATACTGCACACGATGTGCATACATTAGCTACCTATTTTGGCAGTAAATATTTCCTGTCACGCAAAGTCATAAAGTCGTGGAGGACGTCATGGCAGACTCTCGCGAAGGGCTGATGGAAAAACCAGAAGTCTCTCACAATAAACAAAAAAAATCGCTGGATTCAGCGAGCATTTCACAAAAAACAAGGAGCACAAAGCGCTTTGCTTTATTTTGTTCTCTTCCTGCCGCAATATTGATGTTCATTTTTATCGTTATTCCGACGATTCAAGTGTTTCAAATGTCGGTATTTAAATGGGGCGGTTACTCCCCCAATAAAGAGTTTGTGGGTTTGAATAACTTCAAGATTCTTTTTTCTGATATGAAGTTTCTTGAAGCTTTCCAAAACACAGTCTTACTTTTAGTTGTTGTCACCTCAGTCACTCTTCCAGTAGCTGTAATTTTTGCTGCGATTTTAGTACAACTAAAGATATATGGAACTGGCTTTATTCGTTTCATTCTTTATCTGCCTTCCATTCTTTCAATGGTCATTATTGCCGCAATTTTCGCTGCTGTGTATTCGCAAAGTGACGGTCTTTTAAATTCACTGCTCACAGCTGTTGGCTTAGAAGAATACACCCAAGCATGGCTAGGCGATCAAAATATAGTCATTTACTCTATTGGGTTCGCTATGCTTTGGCAATCATGCGGCTACTATATGGTGATGTATATGTCTGCTATGGCAGGAATTGATACATCTATCTACGAGGCTGCTCGTATCGATGGCGCTTCAAAAGTTCGTCAGCTTTTCGTCATTACCATTCCTCTTATTTGGAGTAACATTCGCACAACGCTCACATTCTTTATAATTTCATCGATCAATCTTTCCTTTGTGATTGTGCGCGCGATGACGGGTGGCGGTCCAGACGGTTCTTCTGAAGTACTTCTTGGCTATCTGTACAGCCAGGCATACGACAATTCCCAGTTCGGATATGGCATGGCAATCGGAGTCGTCACATTCACCTTTTCGTTTGTGCTTTCACTTGTGGTGAGCCGTGTAACTAAACGCGAAGTTATTCAGTACGGCTGAGGAAGGAATAGAAATGTCTCATACACAAGCAGAACAAAAACTTCAGTCTGTGCAAACTAAACAGCACATGAATAAGAAAACTCGCAATTCAGAAGATAGATGGACTGTTGGGCGAATTTTGGCGCATATTGTGCTGTTTATTGTTTCGCTGACGATTGTTGTTCCAGCTATTTGGGTGCTTATTGCTTCATTCAAACAGCAGTCAGAATTTTATGGAAGCCCATGGGTTTTGCCCAAGGGACTGTATCTGCAAAACTATATTGATGCATTTATCGATTCTGGGATTGGGCAGTCTTTCCTTATCTCAGTGATCGTCACCGTGATTGCTATGGCGATATCCATGACGGTGGCACTTCCCTGCTCGTACGCTTTGGCGCGCTACGATTTTTTGGGGAAAAAGATCCTGCAACTTGCGGTACAAGGCTTACTCTTTGTCAATGTGAACTACATCGTTGTTCCGATCTTTCTTCTCTTAATAGGTGCAGATAATCTTGTGCGTGCGATTCTTCCAGACGGTTTCTTCATCGATAATATTTTCATTTTGGCATTGGTGTACGGAGCTACATCGCTTCCATTCACAATTTATCTTCTGCAAGATTTTTTTGCCGCTATCCCCAAAGAGTATGAAGAAGCTGCAATGATTGATGGTGCAGGGCTCTCACGTACAATGGTTCAGATTTTCTTCCCACTGGCAAAGCCTGCTATTTCAATGGCAATGCTCTTCAACTTCCTCTCTTACTGGAATGATTACGTCATTTCGATGACCCTCATTACAGGAGATCGCAAGACAGTACAAGTGGGTATGCTCAACCTGATGAGTACTGCTCACTCGGCAACGAACTATGGGCGTCTCTATGCTGGCATGATTATTGTGGCAATTCCAGTCATTATCTTCTACATCATCGTACAGAAGAAGCTCCTGCAAGTATCTACTGGAGGTGGTATTAAGTGAGCGAAAAAATTGCAGTGATCGCGCGGATCACATTGGGAATAATCGCATATATCGTATGTATTGCCCTTGCTATTTATGGAAATACCATTGAAGGCTGGCGAGGACTTGGAATCATGATGAGCGGTTTAGTAGGTATTTTGGTTATGCTTTATCTCTATAATCGTCGTCACCGATAAATTCGATTGAAAATGTGCTGGCTCACAAGGTGAGCTGGCACATTTTTTATACGTATTTTTGGGGCTATAAGGCAGGGGATTGCCATTTATGGCACTCCCCCGAAACACACCCATAAGAGAGCTAGCCCGAGGCTAAGCATGATGCTTAGCCTCGGGCTAGCTACATATGTACTCAGATTGAGCTACATCGTCACTTAAGGGTAACGGTTGCGCCAGCGGCTTCGAGCTGTTCCTTAGCCTTCTCAGCGGTTTCTTTGTTTACGCCTTCGAGCACAGCCTTAGGAGCGGAATCAACGAGTTCCTTTGCTTCCTTCAAACCAAGTGGGGTCAGAGCGCGAACTTCCTTAATCACACCGATCTTCTTATCACCAGCAGATTCGATGATGACGTCGAAAGAATCCTTCTCTTCTTCAGCAGCAGCTTCAGCAGCAGCTGGAGCAGCAGCAACAGCAGCAACTGGAGCAGCAGCCTCAACATCGAATTCTTCCTCGAAAGCCTTCACAAAATCGTTGAGCTCAACGAGAGTGAGTTCTTTGAAAGCTGCGATGAGCTCTTCAGTGGTGAGCTTGGCCATAATAGCCATCCTTTCATTGCCTACGCGAGGCGGTTATTTTGTAGTTATATACCGATACTTGCGAGTGCGGGTGCACCCAGGTTTATCAAGCAGCGGCTTCCTGCTTCTCGCGCAGGGCATCGACTGTGCGCACGGCCTTGACGGCAGGCGCGGTGAATACGTATGCAGCCTTGTAGAGCGAAGCTTTGAGAGCCCCAGCAGTCTTGGCAAGCAGTACTTCGCGCGATTCGAGATCGGCGAGCTTCTTTACGGCGTCAGCATCAAGATATGCGCCCTCAAGAACGCCTGCTTTCATAATGAGTGCAGGATTCTCTTTACCGAACGTCTTGAGTGCCTTAGCAACGGAAGCAACATCACCTTTCACAAACACAAGTGCAGTTGGTCCCTTGAGATCAGCATCGAGGCTATCGATACCGACTTCACGAGCTGCAATGCGCGCAAGCGTGTTTTTTGCGACTGTATAGTTCGCCTCCCCAGCCATTGAGCGACGCAACGTCTTGAGCTGCGCCACAGTGAGTCCGCGATATTCAGTCACAATCACGGCCGAAGAACTGCGGAATTCCTCCACTAGCTCTGCGATCGCTGCAGACTTATCGGGCTTTGCCATGAGCCCTCCTTCCGAATATCCGCCGCAGATTCCGAAAAACAGCAATCCAGCCTCAGTGATACTCTTTTGCATCGTCACAGCATAACGCTGCGACTGCAACAAAAAAGCCTCACGCATATAGCGCAAGGCAACCTATATATCTCGGCATATGCCTTGATATTTCCTTTATATTACCTGCGCTGGCTTCGATCTTCGAATTTCACCCCGTTGGCTACGGGCAGACCTGCGGTCTTGGGCACTAAAAATACTACATATCATCCAAAGAAAAACCAAACTTACAGCAACGTTCGTGAGCTATTTCTCTCAAACAACGCAAGTTTCTTCAACTTCTCGCTTACTCTTACGCATCTCGTTTTTTAAGCTCGTGGCTGATTCTGTGAAAAAGCATATCCAGTGCCACGAGATTATGCCCTCCTTCAGGAATAATAATATGTGCCGTGCGCTTAGATGGCTCTACGTATAACTCATGCATTGGCTTAACAGTCGCCAAATACTGCTGTTCAACCGATTCGATTGTGCGCCCACGTTCAATCACGTCTCGCTTCACCCGACGCAAAATACGTACATCAGCATCAGTATCTACAAAAATTCGCACATCGCACATTGCACGCAGCTGCTCATGAGCAAAGAGCAAAATCCCTTCAACGATAATAATCGGATTGGGTTCAATCCGAATCGTCTGGGCGCATCGATTATGGTTTGCATAATCATAAAGAGGGCAATCTATAGCATGGCCTTCCATAAGTAACCCAAGCTGGCGCGCCATTAAATCGTTATCAAACGCATCTGGAGAATCGTAGTTGAGGCAGCAGCGCTCGTCATACGATAGCTCATCATGAGCTTTGTAGTAATTATCGTGATATACCACGGATGTACACTGCCCAAAGCGCTCTTTAATTTCTTTAGTGAGAGTGGTCTTTCCGCTGCCCGTACCGCCGGCAATACCAATTACAAATGCTCTATCCACCAGCTGTTCTCACTTTCACTACACATACAGTTCTATAGCAAAGGAGGCTGCAGACGAATCTACAGCCTCCTTCATTTATACGCTACATAAGCTATGTCTCACTTCTTTTCAGGAGCAAGCTTCGTGATATCCAGCGGAATACCAGGCCCCATTGTAGTGCTCACGGTAGCCTTCAACACGTAACGACCCTTTGCACTAGCTGGCTTGAGTCGAATAATTTCATCAACGGCCGCATGGAAATTCTCTGCAAGCTGTTCGTTGGTAAACGTGGTGTTGCCGACAATAAATGGGAGGTTTCCATGCTTATCCACACGGAACTCAATACGCCCGCCCTTAATATCGGTGACGGCTTTTGCCGTATCCATCGTTACGGTACCCGTCTTAGGGTTTGGCATCAAACCACGAGGTCCGAGCACGCGACCGAGTTTGCCGACCTTACCCATCATATCTGGGGTTGCTACAGCAGCGTCGAAATCCGTCCAGCCGCCAGCAACTTTTTCAATCAACTCATCGCCGCCAACTTCATCAGCACCAGCATCGATTGCATCTTGTGCTTTCGGGCCAACAGCGAAGACGATCACGCGAGCAGTCTTACCCGTGCCGTGTGGCAGGGAGACTGTTCCACGCACCATCTGATCGGCTTTACGGGGATCCACACCGAGACGCAAGACAACCTCAACAGCGGAGGGGAACTTCGTCACGGAAGTCTTCAGCGCGAGGTCAAGAGCCTCGGCTGGTGTGTAAAGCGCGCCAGTCTGAATAAGTTCAGCGGCTTTACGATAATTCTTTGAGCGCTTTGCCATTCTGCTTTCTCCTTCTTAGCAGTTGTGGTTCTTCGAGCCAGCTCCGGACTCAACCACAGCACACACGGTCTTGCTCACCTTGTATGCCTGCTCCCTTTCGGGATATTTATTTCTGTCTAGCGAGATCAGATCTCGTCGGTGGTCAAGCCCATCGAGCGTGCAGTACCAGCAATGATGCGAGCAGCGTTGTCGATGTCGTTTGCGTTGAGATCTGGCTCTTTCGTCTTCGCAATTTCACGAAGCTGATCGGCAGTCACATGCCCAACCTTGACAGTGTTTGGCGTGCCAGAACCACTCTTGATACCAGCAGCCTTCTTGAGGAGTTCCGCAGCCGGAGGCGTCTTGAGCACGAATGTGAACGAGCGATCTTCGTACACGGTGATTTCCACCGGAACGATATTGCCGCGCATGGATTCCGTGGCCGCATTATAGGCCTTGGTAAATTCCACAATGTTCACGCCATGCTGACCGAGAGCCGGACCAACTGGCGGAGCAGGAGTGGCAGCGCCAGCCTGGATCTGCAATTTGATCAGGCCAGTAACCTTTTTCTTCGGTGCCATCTAATATGTTCCTTTTCTTGTTTGTTCCGCTGCATGGCAACAGCAGCGGGTGCATTCCACCTCTACCCAGAGCTAATTAACAGTTCGTTAAAACTGATTAATCCATCTTCTGGACTTGGTTGAATGCCAGATCGACCGGGGTTTCCTGACCGACCAAAGTCATGAGAACTGTGAGTCTGCGGTTCACAGCGTCAATATCGGAGATCGTCGCTGGCATACCAACCCACGGCTCCGTTGTGAGAGTGACGGTTTCGCCAATTTCGTACTGAGTGACGAGCTCTGGCCCACCGCCAGGAAGCGGCTTGCCTGCAGCCTGAGCTTCGTGTTGCACTTCTTGCTCAACCATTGGCGTGAGCATTTCAACTACTTCATCCATGGTCAGAGGCACAGGATTACGCCCGTTGCCAACAAAACCCGTCACGCCATTCGTCTCTTGTACAATACGCCACGATTCGTTGGTCATATCCATGCGAATCAGAGCATATCCAGGCATACGCACATGCGAAACGAGCTTGTTTTGCCCTTTGCGCACTTCAATGACCTCTTCCATCGGCACCTCAACCTGGAAAATATAATCTTCCATATTCATCGAGTGCAGACGAATTTCAATATCTTGCTTTACGCGCTTTTCATATCCAGCATAGGTATGCAAGACGTACCAGCGCCCTGGAAGCCCCTTGAGCTTAGCACGCACCATCTCTGGCGTGACGACGCCGTCACCAGCTTCTTCGCCAGTTTCTAGAACTTCTAGTTCTTCTGCAGGCTGTTCAAGTTCCTCGTTCGCCATGTTTATCCTTCACTCACTCTATGCGCGAGCGCATTAGTGCGCGCTTATCCGAAAATCCAGAATATCGACTTGCTGAATGCGATATCGAGCACCAGCACAAATGCCATCACCACGAGCAGGAACGCAAGCACAGTGAGAAACATACGCCACAACTCCTCTTGAGTTGGGCGCTGAACTTTCTTCAGCTCACTAAACACCTGCTTGAAAAAGGTGACGATGCGAGCGATCAGACCCTGCTTATCAGCGTCTGCTCCTTTAGCGCTTTTCGCGCGAGCTACTTCGTTCACAGCGATTACCTCCGTTGATATTGCTCGTAGAAGCATATCTTCTACTAACGTAGAAACGCCCCCGTTTGGGGGTGTTTCTAGCAGGGCAGGAGGGACTCGAACCCACAACCGCCGGTTTTGGAGACCGGTGCGCTACCAATTGCGCCACTACCCTATAAGTACAGGCATTAGTTTATATGAAACTCATACTTACATCTGCAGTACTTCAGTGTATGCTATCGCTGACGCGGAGCATCGAAGCACTTAAGCAAGTCTAATAGCACAGCAGCCATTCGTCCAACCCTGATACTGAAGCGTGCCCTATTTCTCACAATACCATTGATTGCGCACATCAGCCTCTGCGCAATCAATGGTATAAAGAGAGCATGAATCTAGCCGAACGTGCCCGCCTCGAAAGCGAACACTTCTCACTCCTCACAGGATCAGATGCAGGCAATATGCTGCGCCTGGCCCTTGCTTCTCGAGGGAAAGTGTATGCGTGGCGTGTTCACCGCATCCATCATCGCCCTGGAGCTGGCGTTACAGTAGGCTACTGCGTCTCGCTTCAATCGTCACCTCACGCTAATTCGAGCCGCGCGCGCAAAAAAGAAATGGAAGACCTCTATATTCTCGCTTCAACAGCTAAAATCTCTGCCCAAAAACTCAGCGCAAGCTCCGCAATTACTCTCACAATAGGCGATACCCGCGTTCACCTCTGGGAATACCCCAATGATCCAGAGCTTCCTGCACTTGCACTCGCTTCTGATGCGCGCTTGTTGGAAAAAATTCTCGGCACAAGCGTCAATATCGAAATGCTCTCCTATCGCCCGACTCGCAGAGCCGTGTTTCATATCGAAGAAACCGATAGCAAGGCAGACGAAATAAACGAAGTCAGTAAAAACGGCGAAAAACGTGAGGAGAGCAAACAGCCGATAACCTTAAAAAAAGACGATGAAACTCGCCTTGATCTTTATGCAAAAGTAATTCGCCCAAGCGCACAAGCCGATCTTATTCAACGCTTGAAACTTCTGGAAGATTCTGACGTTCCCAGTATCCGCATATATGAGCCGCAAAGAGATTATGGGCAGCAAACTGATCTGCGCGCAGCGCATTCCTCCTCTTCTACCTTCCCCCTTCCTGCTGGATTGGTGTTTACACACGCCGCCCAGGGCGTACCTCTTTCCCATTTTTATGCTGCGATAAACCCAAAAGATCTGGGCAGCACTGATCTGATGCTCGATCAGCTTGAGGAAATTCTTGATACCCTACCCCAAGCTGCCGCGCTCTTGCCTAAAAAACCAGCATGGGCAGATCGCTGTGAGCACTATGCTCATGCTGCTGGCATTGCCTATCCAGCGGGAGCCACACGTGCAAAAAACATTGCCCGCCAGATCAGATATCTTTTCAGATACGCCGATTTTGGAAAAATAATGGCTGTGCATGGCGATTTCTATGAAGCAAACGTGCTGATAAATCCTAGCTCTCAGCGCATTAGCGCACTTCTTGACGTCGATTCTCTCGGTCCTGGCTATCGCGCTCATGATTGGGGATGCCTGCTCGGGCATCTAGCCGTCTTGCCTAGTCTTTCACCCACACGATATCGATGGGCTGAAACGCTGTGTGCTCGATGGTTCGATCAGCTCAGCGAACGAGTAGATCCAGTTGCGTTATGCGCATCTACTGCTGGAGTTGTGCTCTCACTGGTGGCAGGAGGAGCTAAACAGAGAAAACGATCTGAAAACGCAGATAGCTCCAACCTAGCGCAACAGCGCTTGCTCGTAGCAGAAGAATGGGTGAATGCGGGCGTTACGATCGCAAATGATCCGCGCTTTAATGCGCACGTCATCGAATTAGCCCGCTAAATCCACTCGTTAATCATGCAAATAGCTTTTGCAACCTAGTGATCCCCTCAACCAGATCGTCGTCACCAAGAGCATAGCTTAAACGAAGATAGCCAGGGGCACCGAAAGCCTCACCAGGCACCACGGCCACCTCTGCCTCTTCTAAAATAATTGCAGCAAGTTCGCTCGTAGAAGCCGCAACACGCCCACAAATATTCCTGCCAAGCAATGCCTGCACATTAGCAAAAACATAAAAAGCACCAGTTGGCTCTGGCACTTCAAACCCCTCAATCTCGCGCAGCATGTGAAGAATTGTGCGGCGACGCCGATCAAACACCTCACGCATATCACTCACCACTTGCTGATCACCTTCAAGAGCAGCAAGAGCAGCACGTTGAGAAACGTTCGCCACATTCGATGTGGCATGGCTCTGGAAGTTTGCAGCAGCTTTCATCACGTCTGCCGGCCCGTACATCCACCCCACGCGCCAGCCAGTCATCGCATAAGTTTTTGCTACACCATTCACAGCAATAGTCTGATCTGCAAGCTCAGGGCATACCTGCAACAGATAGCTCGGCTCTCCAGAATACACAAGGTGCTCATAGATTTCGTCTGTAATCACCCAAATTCCGTGCTCATATGCCCACATACCAATCTCGCGCAGCTCCTGAACGCTATATACGGCACCCGTTGGGTTACTTGGCGAACATATCAGCAAAGCCTTCGTTTGAGGCGTGAGCGCCGAATCAAGCTGCGAAACAGTTACCTTGTAGCCCTGATCAGAACCAGCAAAAACGTCAATAGGATTTCCACCACACAAACGGATCGCCTCAGGATACGTGGTCCAATAGGGAGCTGGGAGAAGAACGTCGTCACCTTCGTCAATAATTGACGCAAAAGCCTGATACACAGCCTGCTTGCCGCCATTCGTGACGACGATATTCGCAGGATCTACCGTGACGCCGCTATCTCGGAGCGTTTTTGCCGCAATAGCTTTTCGCAGCTCTGGCAGACCGATTACGGGTGTGTACTTATGATTTTTTGGGTCTTTCGCAGCTTCAGCAGCAGCGTTTGCAATAAAGGCAGGAGTTGGGAAATTAGGCTCGCCAGCACCGAAGCCAATCACAGGTTTACCAGCAGCTTTAAGAGCTTTTGCCTTAGCATCGACGGCGAGAGTAGCGGATTCTTGAATGGCGCCGAGGCGCTTAGATACGCGGCGCATAGTTTCTTTGCTCATGCTTCTATAGTGCCACGCAAAACGAAAACATGAGAGTATATCCGTATTCTTAGATATTCACTTTTTCTTTCGGTAACACCGCACAAAACGAGAAAGCTGTATGCCTGGCGCAATGGTGTATCACAATAGTGATTTTCACCGCCAAATGCTGATGATTTCACCTATCGCAAGCGTTCGCATATCGCAATCTTTACCCATAGAAAACGCGCACATACACCCTTATCAAGCTGCCGATCTTCACCTCGCAGCTGCACATGCATTGCAACATATCAACATTCCAGGCTTTATCTTAGATGAGCGAAAAATGCTTAAAATAACACCATGCGAGATCTTAACCTACTACCAAAAGCTCACCTTCACCTGCATTTCACTGGGTCAATGCGAGTGAGCACTCTTATCGAGATGGCAGAAGAAGAGGGAATCCGTCTTCCTGATAACCTCACAGACAACACAGCACTTCAAGTTCCTGCCGACAAACGCGGCTGGTTCCGATTCCAGCGCGCATACGACGCCGCAAGGAAAGTTGTTCGCAGCGAAGCGGCCATGCGTAGAATCGTGCGCGAAGCTGCCGAAGATGACGCCTGCGAAGGATCTCGCAGACTCGAAATTCAAATAGATCCCACCTCATATGCGCCATACGTTGGAGGGCTCACGCGAGCACTCGAAATCGTGCTCGATGAGGCGCGGTCCGCGAGCGCTGCCACAGGCGTTGAAATAGGGGTGATCGTTGCGGCAAGCAGAATCAAAGATCCGATGGACGCTCGCACACTTGCACGTCTTGCCACAAAACATGCTGGTCACAGTTCGGGAGAGGTCGTTGGCTTTGGTCTTTCCAACGACGAACGCTCAGGAGAAACCAAACGCTGGGATCGAGCTTTCGATATTGCCCGAGCTGCTGGATTAGCGGCCGTGCCGCATGGAGGGGAGCTGCTCGGCCCTGAACATATCGTTCACGTTATGAAGTATTTAAAACCCACACGTTTGGGGCATGGCGTACGAGCCGCCGAACACCCTGCCCTCTTGGCGGAAATCATACGCCGCAACATTGCGCTCGAAGTATGCCCTGCATCAAACGTAGCTCTTGGCGTTTATTCTGACCCCTCGCATGTGCCTCTGCGAGCATTATTTGACGCAGGTGCAACTATTGCTTTAGGCGCTGACGATCCGCTCTTATTCCTCTCACGCCTTACCGATCAGTATCGTATCGCACGAGATCAAGGCTTTTCTGATACGGAGCTTGCTCAGCTTGCTCTCGGCTCAATTAACGCCAGTTTTGCGTGCGAAAAATCAAAAACGCTCTGGCGAGAGCAGATTAACCAGTGGCTTCAAGACGAATCAATCACCTAGTAAATACAGATAGTAAATACAAGTAGTAAATACAAAGAATAAATAACCGAGAGCACTTAATACAAGCATCTTATTTAGCCATTTAATTTATATCTAAGCTGATCAAAACAGGCTCTGGCTCCAACCATATTCCGCTGAATTCGTGCACACCTTGGCGAATCTCACGTGCTAGCGCAGCAATATCTTCTGCGCTAGCATCGCCACGGTTTGTGAGCGCCAAACTATGTTTCGAGCTGAGTGCTGCTCTCAAAGGATCCCCGTATGCAGGCTTAAACCCTGCATGGTCGATGAGCCAAGCTGCAGAAGTTTTGACAAATCCTGGCACTTTCGGTGCGGCAGCTCCAATTTGGTTGATAGCCGTTGGATCTGTGAGCGCGTAGCGCGGAGCACCATCTGGAAGAGTTTCAGCTTCCTCAACACTAAGAACTGGGTTGGTGAAGAACGATCCTGCTGAGAACGTATCCTTATCAGCATCGTTAAGCACCATTGCTTTGCTTGTGCGCAGCTGTAGCACCGCCGCACGCACATCTGAGCTAGGCACTCGCTCGCCTGGCGTCACCCCCAAAAGATCAGCAAGCTGACCATATCGCACTGGCTCTGAGAGGCTCGCTAAACGCAGTTGAAAATCAACATCAAGCACAATCCAGCGCGGGCTTGGCCCCCATGTATGCTCACCAAGTTCTAACCGCCCTTTCACCACGCCAAGATGTGGGTCTGTATCTCCTGGACGAAGAGACTTGCCAGAACGCTTTCTCATTGACTGCTTCAAAATAGATGTGCGATACCCCAGTTCTAGATCGCTCATCATAATAGTTCTGATACTTTGAGTAAGCCGATCAAAGGTACGCACGCAGGCAACAGTGCCAGAAACTTCCTGCCCATACGCGCCGATATTTTGCACAATCGCCGCCCCTGCACTGCCTGGAATCCCCGAGAGCGATTCCATTCCCATCCAGCCGTGTTCCACCGCATAGACGACTACAGCGTCCCAAGGAGTTCCTGCAGTCACATGCATTCGAGCTCCAGGGCACCCCTCTTCAAAAACAGTGGTGATTTCCTGGCGCATATCTCGAATAATGACGCCTGCAAACGGTGCACTCGACGCCAGAATGTTGGAGGCCCCTCCAAGCATAAGCACAGGAAGATTTTCTTTATCAGCAGTTTTAACTGCATCAATAATCTCAGCTTCACTCTGAGCATTCACGATATGCTGCACTGCTCCGCCCACACCAAATGTCGTTATTTGAGCAAGCGATTGCGCATTATCCTGCCATCGAGTCCATTGCTGCAAAGGAAGCGTGGTTGTATTTTCATGCGGTTCAGGGATAAAACAACTCATGCTTTTATCCTACGGCATATTTTGCATACAGCGAGACGTAAAAATCACTTGCCTCGCAGATCAAGATGCATAGACGGTACAGCGCCTAGATATATGCACAGACCTTTCTCAGAAACATTAAAGACCCCCGCAAGCGGAGGCCTTTACGAAGCAGTACTGCCAGATTAACGAGTCTCGCGGTGAGTCGTGCTCTTCCGGCAGTTCGGGCAATACTTCTTCAGCTCGAGACGATCTGGGGTATTGCGACGATTCTTCTTTGTGATGTAGTTACGCCACTTGCACACCTCGCATGCGAGGGTGATCTTTGGGCGAATGTCTTGAGACTTACTTGCCACGGTTTTCCTCACCTTCGGTGTCTAGTAGATAGTAAAGCGACCTTCCACCTACAAGGTCTCTTCCGTAGCGGGGGCGGGGTTTGAACCCGCGACCTCACGATTATGAGTCGTGCGCTCTGACCAACTGAGCTACCCCGCCGCAGATTTATTGGTGACGCTCAGCTCATCTTTTTGAGCAGCGCGACACACAAAAAACCGAGCCTCGGCAGGGAATCGAACCCTGGACCTTCTCCTTACCATGGAGATGCTCTGCCGACTGAGCTACCGAGGCATGTGGAAAACCACGCGGAAGAAATCATACCGATTCCTTCACGTTCGAGCAATTCAGCTCGTGCGAAACAACGCTTAAGAAGCCATTTCAGCTTTTGCGTTTAGCACAACTGCGCCCTAATAATCCACAAGTGAATTATTAAATACAGCTTTGCCAATTTTTGATTCGAAAGCAATCTTTCGAATCAAAAATCCCCTCGCTGTGGCGGGTGAGGGATTTGAACCCCCGAAGCATTCCGCAGCTGATTTACAGTCAGCCCCCTTTGGCCACTCGGGTAACCCGCCTTTGCGCTCCGCTTACGCTTCACACGCCTAGCAACTTTAGCAGTTCAAGGGGCTATGGTGTCAAGCTCGGAGCAAATAGATATACGTGTGGTTACCCACAGTAATATTTAAAAGTGAGTGCTACGCGCACATTCCGCACAGGCACACACCGCTCTAGCAGTGCAATCACCCGCGCACTACGCGTAACACTCACTTTCCAAAAAGAGCATTTCTTACTACAGAAAATACCTCTTTCCTACACTTCATTCACCGACGGCAACGTCTAGTCGAATCACACCATACGTCCATCCATGCCGACGATATGCAGCGCAAGGCTGCCTCGTCTCTTCGTCAATAAAGAGATAGAAGGGATGCCCCACAAGTTCCATCTCGTATAGAGCTTGATCGACCGTCATAGGTTTCGCTTCATAGAGCTTCTGGCGCACATGAACTGGAGAATCACCTAACTGCGTTTCTATTTCTTCGCCATGAGCAGTAGGCACACGCATACCACCTTGCTCATTATCTTCAGCCTCAACCACTTTCACACTCTTAAGCTCTTCAAATAGAGCATCAAGATTCAGCTCCTCAGCTGACGGCTCAATACCGCGCCCACGCCGATGATCTTTCTTCCTTTCGTGCGCACGGCGCAACTGCTCAACAAGCTTTTCAGAGGCGAGATCCAATGCACTATACTGATCTGCCGAGCACGCCTCAGCGCGAATCACAGGCCCTTTATCTCGGACAGTAATCTCAATACGCTCAGCCCTTTCAGCTTGAGCAGGATTAGGCTCATGCGTCAGCTCCACATCCACGCGCTGTGCACGGGGAGCAAACTGTTCGATTTTTGCCAGTTTCTCTTCAACATGATTGCGAAAACGGTCTGAAATTTCGGCATTTCGACCTTTAACAACAAATTCCATCATGACCTCCTGATATTCGGTCTGAGAAGATGATGGGCGCTACCCCATCGTGACGCAGCC
Organism: uncultured Actinomycetaceae bacterium; assembly: GCA_902464405.1. Classification (GTDB taxonomy): domain Bacteria; phylum Actinomycetota; class Actinomycetes; order Actinomycetales; family Actinomycetaceae; genus Arcanobacterium_A. The sequence continues at coordinate 65,270 of CABQJD010000002.1, forward strand.
TTTACGGCTATCAGGCATCACCTGCTTTCCTGTTGGTAGCTTCATAGCCAGCATCTATGCAAGCCCGAAGCCATATATGATGTCGTTATCGACTCTTTAAGTATAGCGCGTCACACCCATAAGCAATGTGACTTAAGCCACGATATTCTCTGATTGCGAACATCTACAGCCAGCAGCGGCTAAAGCCAGCATTCCAAGTACTTTCCCTCCAGATTTTTCAACCGCACGCACCATGCCCAAAGCTGTCGCTCCAGTAGTAACGACGTCATCGACAAGTATGACGGCGCAGCCCTTAAGACTCGCAGCACAAAAAATCCCCTCACTCTTACGCCTGCGCTGAGCACGATCAGCTACTTGAAATCTTCCGCTTTGTTTCACAGCAAGCCAATGACTAAAACCCTGCTTCACCAACAAAACAAGAGAATCCAAGCTTCTCAACTCCGACCCAATATGCACCACATTTCGCACCTCGGCATATCCCCCACATTCACCCTCCACAGTTCGAGCAAGTTTTTCAGCAACGAGCTGACCTCTATGCTGGCGCTTCCATCGAGACGGTGCAGAAACAATCAGGATACGCTCTACACTAGGGCAGTTCGCTACAACATCAGCACACAAATTCCCCAACTCCAACTGACGCACCCCACGCGCCCACAACCTGCATATCTGCCGATCAAGCCGTGCACAATTCGAGTGCTTCCATGAAATAATAAGCGATCGCACACGCCCAGAATACGAACCCAGTGCATAACACGGGATAATTGGGCAAGGCTCACCATCCTCACCACAGATACTGAGAAGATAAGGCAAATTCTCAGCTATAGATATCCACGGTCCTGATAAATACGAGCTGCATTCCCTGCACACATCTTCATCCCATGCGCCACATCCAGGGCAGAATCTAGGGAAAAGGATATCTGCGCATGCGCATGAAAATAAGCGCAGCCAGCGCCACGCAGATTGAGTATATTCCACTATCAGCTCCTTCGATCCAAACATCAACCTTTCCCATATTTAGCTGCTGCCCCTCTAAGTGCAGTTATCTATACCTACCGCATTTATCACCCAGGTGTATTCAACACTCGCCGCTAACGCCTGTATATATGTGCCAGTATGAAAGATTGCGCTTTTTCCTGCTTCATGCATATATATCTGTGGATATCCAATTCGGAAGCAATATATGCGACCAAGCCTCCCTAGCCGCGCCAGAGCCAGCATCTAAATTCTCAGGCTATATAGCAAAAGCGCTGTTTAGTTGTAGTAGCCATCTCGGCATGGACTAGATTTTCTTAGTTTCTTCCAAATAATTACATTTCCTCAGTATGCTCGGTATGCTCGCCCCATACACACAATCATTTTCATCACCGATATCCTGCACTTCGAGCAATATTTTTAGATGACCCCATATCACTAGCACAAAACACTTTTTACATCGACTTTCCGTTGATATATCAAGAGAAAACACCAGCATATCGATACTTATTGCCACCCAGAGCCAAGGCTAAACTACTCTCTATCACTGCTCCAAGCACGCCAACAAAACAGAATAAAATCGTAAAAGCACTCACACAAAGTGCCCGATAGCCTAATTCTCAAAAACAACACCTAAGAGCTTTTGAGGCTTTAATAAGCTAGACGAATCACTAACCATGCAAAAGTAAGGCTACAAAAAATAAAAGCTAGCGAAGCTACGAGGCAAAGTTCACGCACTCCATCTTTACGCCAGCATGAAGATCACGCGGTATCGTATCTATGGATATCGCACGGCATCTATCTGCCACTCTTTAAGCATTATCGAATAAATATACAGTGCACAAGAAGACTACAAACACTACCCAGGGAAAGCTATTGCCGTCACATCCGTCGCCACATTACTCCATGCAGAGCTGAAATAGCCTTTAACAGTGCCATCAGACCCCATAACAAGAGCAGAATCGAGCGAACGCCCCGCAGTCAGAGCGACAACGCTGGAGATGCCCGTCACCGGCTCAGACAAACCTCCAATATCAAGAGTGAAAATCCCTTGGGCACCATTGCGCCCAACGGATCCCAACACAAGCATTCGAAGTTCACTCACCCACGCAATATCGCGCACGTCTGTAAAATTCTGCCCAAACCACAAAGGCTCTCCCACAGCAAGAGGCGTACCACTATCGTCACGCACAGCACCATATACAGCCATACGAGTTGCAGAATTAGATTTTGCCACCACAACAATTCGCGAATTTTCACGAGAAACAGCAATCCGATCAATCGTACTATCTGCAAGATCTGGCACATTGAATTTCAACACTTGCTCACTTTGAAGATTCATCGCCAAAAGCACGCCAGGAGAATCTGCGTCAGCCGTCCACAGCCACCCCGCTTGGTCAATTGATGGACGCGCAAGATTTCTCCCCTCTAGAAGAGTTCGCAACCGCCCATTCGATGTATTGAGTCGAGTTAAAGTCGAACGCCCAGAATCTTCTCCAACTACCCACTGTGCTGGCATGGAATAATCCACAGCAAGAAATGAGAAATCTTCTGCATCGAAAACGTCTGCTGGCTGCAATACGGTGCTCTTGCCCTCGCGAATACTTACGAGATCTCCATTTTGTATTGCAAGCGCAGGCATAGTGGCATAGGGATAGGCTTGCACATCTGGTATGCTCGGAATCTCCAGCGGCGCACCGCCAGCCAGCAGATGAACATCTTGCACAAGCCCCGAACCAACAAAGGTTTTCGTAAACTGAGCTTGCAAGAATCCCAGATCTTGCTGTTTTAAGCTTGCCGCCCCTGCAGGCAGATCAACGCGAGCCACGCCCCCTTCAACAGACACTGAGAGATCAGCCTTACCATCAGTGGGCGTAAATACACTATGAGCTACTTTAGAGAGCCACTCAGATGGAGCAGAAATGAGAGCTTCACTCATCATGGCAAGCGCTCGTGAGCGCGGATACCAACGCACATCTGGCACGAAACTAGATGATGCTGTATTCAAAAAATACAGAGGCGAACGCACATACAGAGACGTAAAAAGCGTTTGCACCATGAGCACAGAATCATCTAACTCAGATATCCGCCATTGCCCATCAGCATCAATCATGAGCGAAAATTTTCTGCTAATCGTAGATCCTTGCACAGCAGAGGTATAGCGACCTTTTGCATCGAGGTTCGCTAAAGCCGGGACGCTCGCAACCACGGCTCCCGTTGGTGTTCTCGAATACTCAATAGAATCTGAATCGGAAAAAATGCTGACGCTCTTAGCAGGCTTCCATCGCTTAGCAGCTTCTGGGGTGAGGTACTCACGTGCAACGCGATAATCATCAGAAGTACCTGCAGAAGCGGCTCGTAAAAAGCCTTGAATAAGCTCTTCGGGTGTCGCCCCCGCAGATGGCCCTTTGGCATCAAGTACCACACCTCCCAAGGGAGTGTTTGTTTTTGGAACAATGGTGACGGCGCCACGCTGCGGCAGCCCAGCGCAAGCTCCGAGAAGTACCGTGAGAGCAATCGACATAGCAATGAAGATTCTGCGGCGACTAGATTTTCGGATCATCGCTCATCTGCCCTTCTGAAATATCTTCTCGCTGAGCACTGCTAGATTCATCGAGATCTGCCCGAGTAGTATTCTCGGATATCTCCCCAGAAACGAGATCAGTATGCACACTAGCACCAGTATCGGCGATATTTATACCCGCAATACGTGGTTTCATATTAGGATCAGCGGTATTTAGATTAACGTCTGAATCACTATCGCGCTCGGCGCCTTGATATCGAGCTGCAACAATAGCCGCATCATTATTTTTGAAAGCATCTGCAGGCGTATCTTGCGTATTATCAGCATTATCTGCGCGCATATCCTCAGCACTGTTCGCATCTACATCATCGACAGTAGCGGCAGCGCTGGCAGCATCTATATCGACATCCTCAGCGCCATCAGTAATCGCCAAATGCGGATGGAGTTGGAGAGCAATCGGCGATACATAGCTTGATCCTGGCTTCTTGGGCACAGCGAGCAAAAAAGTCGATCCTACCCCCAGCTCTCCTACAGCAGAAAGAGAACCTCCGTGGATCAAAGCGTCCTCACGCGCAATCGTCAAGCCTAGACCTGTGCCACCCGTCTTGCGCATACGAGAAGAATCAGCGCGCCAAAAACGATCAAATACGTGGGCTGCTTGCTCATGCGAAAGCCCCACACCGTTATCTGCCACTTCTACAGCAACCGCAGAATTATTGCCAACTACTCGAATGCGAACCGGCTTTGCTTCCCCATGCTCCACAGCATTCACCACGAGGTTGCGCATAATACGTTCGATACGCCGAGGCTCCACTTCAGCTCGAGTATCTCCCTGCGCCACGCAGCTCACCAACACACCATTATCATTAGCAAGGGGCTGGACCATCGTCACTACATTTTGAACAATCGCAGAAATATCGGCACTCTCTGACGCCAGATTCATTGCCCCTGCATCATAACGAGAAATTTCCAGAAGATCGGAGAGCATACTATCGAGATTTTTGAGCTGATCGTGCTGCAGTTCAGCACTACGTTTGAGAGCTAACGGCAATTCTTCACGCTTATCGTAAATCAGCTGCCCAGCCATACGAATCGTAGTCACAGGCGAGCGCAGTTCATGAGAAACCGCAGAGACAAATGCTGTCTGCACTGCGCTCATACGCTCAAGCCGCGCAAACTGATCTTCCAGAGAACTCGCCATTTGGTTAAATGAATTCGCTAACTGAGCTAATTCATCTGAACCTTGTACTTCCATGCGTGTCTCAAGTTCACCTTCAGCCAAGTGTCGCGCCCCTTCGGTGGCTTCCTGCACTGGGCGCAACACAAGCTGCAAGACCATAATGATCAGTAGCGTCACCAAAATGATCAAAGCAACTACACCAAAACTAAGCACACGATACGCGGAATTTAGCAAGGATTCCTGATTCTCAAGCGAATACACTGCATAAAGTTCGTAGGCGCCCGCGTTTGGAATATCGATTGCTCTGCCAACCACGATACCTGGGATTGAGGAAGAAACAGGGTTGCTTGAATCACGAGGAATAGCTACTGACTGCCATGCAACATCGCCAGTACTCGCCACAGATTCTCGCAATTTATTGGTGACGAGACTGCGTAGCGTCGCTACGCTTGCTGTTGAAGGCTCAATAATTTGCGTTGTCTGGGGTGCTGACTGCTTAGCTGAACGCATGAGCACTGCTCCCATAAGACCGCGCGCAGGATCATGCATACGAGCCACAAGCTCGTTGGCAATCTGCTGAGTCTGCCCAGTGGCAGTGGAAGCAGTAGCGGAAAAATTTTCTTGAGCAGTGCGAACCTCAGATGTAAATTGCTCAACATTGGATTGTACGGTCTGTTGAAATACGACAGAGCGAATCTGGCTCGTAATCACCATACCGATGACGCCTGCACCGAGCGCTCCACCGCATACGATAAGCACAACGACTCGCAGGCGAAGCGAGCTGAACCACACCCGCCGAAGAGCAAACACAGCGAGCCATAAACGTTCAAATACTGGCGGCTTTGCAGACTTATTAACCTGCTCAGTTTTTTCACTCACTCGCGCACAGATCCTGCTCGATAGCCAACTCCACGAACAGTGAGAATAATTTCAGGATTCTCCGGATCTCGCTCCACTTTGGAACGCAGCCGCTGGATATGCACATTGACGAGACGTGTATCTGCAGAATGGCGGTATCCCCACACGATTTCGAGCAATTCCTCACGAGAAAACACTTGGTGAGGCTTACGGGCAAGTAAGCTGATAAGCTCAAATTCCAACGGAGTGAGATGTACGAGCGAGTCTGCGCGCTTTACTTCATGAGCCGCAAGATCGATTCGCAGATCACCAATAGCTAAAAGCTCTGGTTCTGGTTCTTGACGGCGAAGCCTCGCCTTGACTCGAGCGAGAAGTACAGAATTTTCAAAAGGTTTAGTCACATAATCATCTGCGCCTGCTTCAAGCCCAGCAATCACATCGACAGAATCAGTTTTGGCACTCATCATAATGATCGGCACATCAGATTCTGCACGAAGCTGTTTGCAGACAGAGACGCCATCAAGCCCAGGAAGCATCACATCAAGCAACACAAGATCCGGGCGTTCAGCACGAAAGAGTGGAAGTACTTGTGCCCCGTTTGCCACAGTAAACGGGCGATACCCTTCTGATTCCAAAATAATGGCAACCATTTCCGAGATACCTGGATCGTCATCCACGACCAGAATTACCTGCCCCATCCTTACCTCCTTCGCTCGATCGCGACCGAATTTACCTATATCCAAGATTAGCGCATCTAGCAACGAACGCATGTATCAATTAAACTAATCTACAAAATTATCCACACAAGACATCACTACACGAGAGAAAAAGTATGACCAACAGCGAAAACCCATTTATCCCTGGAAACGGAGCACCTTGGCAGCCCCAACAACCAGCCCTAACGCCGCAATCACATCCATACCAGCAGCAAACATCATGGCAGCCTGCACAAGAGGCTGCGCAATCACCTTCCCAATCAGCCTCATACATGCCCTCACCAACGCAATCCCAATGGAGCGCTGGGCAGCCAGAAGAGCACACACAATTCGAAGGCTATGCACAAACACCGCATCTACAGCAGCCGCAGCACTCAAGCTCCAGCGGCTATGGGCAATTCGGGCAGGCTGACGCTCATGCCACCCATTTCACCAGCGGATATGGAACAGTTATTCCTCTACGTCCACTCAATGTTGGAGAAACTCTCGATGCAGCATTTCGGCTCCTAAAGTTTAATCCTATTGCATACTTTCTCATACCGATGGTTCTTTTCCTTGCAGTAGGCGTGCTCGATGCACTAATCAGCCTCGTGCTAGGAGAATCAAGCGTAAATGATCCGTTCGGCGAAATCGCATATAACCTAGCATCAATCGCTGGTCCAGGAGTTTTTATTTCACTGCTTCTCAATATTTTTGCAGGATTTGCCGTTCAGATCGTGGGCACTCGCATCACGATTGCTTCTGTGCAAGGGAAGAAAATTTCTTTCAAAGAAGGGTTTAGACTGATCAAACCTCAATTCTGGAGCACGGTCGGCCATCTTTTCCTATTTAATGCAATCATTTTCCTCGCTATAGCAGTAGTTGTATCTTTGCTCACGTTTATAAGCATTGTGGGAATTATTGCCAGCTTTGGCAGTCTACTTGAAACCTCATCGCTCACTGCTGGGCAAGTAGTAACTATCGTACTTTTCGTTCTCTTGATTATTGCTGCGGGCATTGCGTGCGCACTTCTCTATCTGCGTATAGCTCTCGCTCCAAATGCGATGGTTGCTGAAGGTATCGGACCGATTGCTGCTATTAAGCGTTCATGGAACCTCACAAAAGGCTCTTTCTGGTATCTTGTGGGAACTGTCGTAGTTGTGAGCATTATCGTCACCACAGTGATGACGATGCTATCGGTTATCTTTGGGTTTATTGTCTTCTTTACTATTTTTACTTCTAGCACAGTAACAACCATTATCAGCTCAATGGCATTTTCTGTGGGAGTTTCTATTGTCTTTACTCCAATGGAATGCGTATTACTCAACCTCCTCTACGTTAATATGCGTTTCAAACGAGAAAATCTTCATCTGAATCTAGCTGCACAGTATGGAAGTACCATTGCGTGATTCCTATGATTCTTGAGCAAGCTCCACTATTACTAAGCTATTTGCGCACTCACATGATGAGTGCCGATCCTAGCCGCCCAAGTGACGGCACTGCCCAAGAATGGGCTCGTGAGGAGCTTGCCAAGAATAAGTATCACTACAACGAAACTCTCCTTCAAAAGTTCATCAAGTGGCTTAGCGATATCTTGAAACTGAGTTTCGGAAAAATCGCAAACGGATCTACTGCCGATCTCGTGGTATGGATACTCGCTCTTCTTCTTGGCGCAATCTGCGTTTTTTTGCTGATTAGATATATTCGCACACGCCGCAAACTCTATGCTGGTGTGCACTCTCCTGAGATATCTGCGCCCATATTCGACGACACTCGTTCATCTGCTGAACTTCTTGAAGCAGCTCAGCTTGCTCTACAAGAGCATAATGATGATCTCTTCGTCATCGAGACGTTCCGTGCCATAATCCGCATTCTTGAAGAACAGAAAAAAATTTCGCTGCATCCAGGTTTGACGGCAACAGAAGCAGCAGCAGCTGGTGCGCATAAGCTTGGATTTGAGGGGCTTTTCCTACGCAGTGCACAATGGTTTAATCGCATTTATTTTGCCGATGAGCACGCATCCCAAAGTGCTCTCAACGATCTGAACTCTCTGGCACAGCACGTGAAGGAAGCCACAGCTCTTCCCGCAAATTACACCGGAGCTGGAGGTGACGCATGAGCTTTACCTCCAGCTCCTCTCCTTCTGCGTTGCGCGCACATAGGCAAACTCCTATGCGAGTATTACTCGTCGCAATTATTATCACACTAGCAATTGCTGCAGGAATCGCGAACGCTGCTCTCACAGGACGTGACGATATGAGAGCCTATTCACCAGGTTCGCTGCAACCACATGGCGCTGCGGCTGCAGCTCAGCTCTTAGAGCGTGCGGGCGTGACGATCGTACATGTACGAACTCAAGACGATTTTTCTGCTCTCAGCTCAGCCGCAACAGTTCTCATCACTGAAGAAAATTCCCTCTCAGAAGAAGATAGTGAACGAATCAAAAAATCTGGAGCAACAACGATTCTCTTAGGAAGCTCTGCTTTTGCGCATACTGAATCTTGGGGATTTTCCTCAAACGCATGGACCTCAGAAACATTCACTGCGCCAGAAGGCTCCCTCACAAGCAGATCGATTAACTCACAAGAGCTTGCGAACGTATCCGCATCTGAAAGCACCTGCTCACCTGGCTTTGATATAGCTGACGATGATGCAGATGGCTCCACAATAACCCCAGTGAGCCAAGTGATGATTTCGGGCGATCCTGCGTATAGCTGCTTTAATTATGGCGACGGATCAGCATTAGTACAGTCTGAAAAGTATCCTCACGTGCTCTATTTCGGTGCCGCACGCATCATCACAAACCGTTACCTCGACACCGCTGATAATGCAGGTGTAATGCTGCGTCTGCTTGCTCAGCATCCAACTTTGCTATGGGTTGAGGGCTATGCATCGATCGAAGAAGGAGAAACGCCTACGAGCAGATTGCCAGCATGGTTCCTCCTGAGTTTTGCTGCACTCGGCGCAAGCGGATTGTGGTTTGGGGCTGTGCGCGGCAGACGCTTTGGCAAGCTTGTTGCCGAACCGATGCCTGTGGTAGTGCCAGCAGCGGAAGCGAATCAAGGGCGCGCACGCCTCTATGAGGCAGGCGATGACGCTACTCATGCGGCTCGAATCCTACGGGCCAGCTTTATTTCGCGCTACAGTTCACGCCTCGGACTCACGCCCTATTCACCGCAGCATATCGTCACCAGCGCGTATGCAGCGGCCGTGCAGCGAAAAGAAGAAGAAATCGCTCAAGCTCTTTACACCTATCCCGTTCGCACGAACGCAGACCTCGCCCACGTGGCAGCCCTTCTTGGAGAACTAGAAAAGGAGTTCATCAATGTCTATTCCAGATAACCAGCGAACATACGGTATGCCGCAGCTCAGCTCGGAAGATCAGATCGCTTCAAAGCCAGATAGCACTGTACAGCCGCAGACATCAGATCCGAGCGCTTCTGTAACGCAGCTCTCTGGCACAGCACGTATTTTTGCAGATATTCGCGCAGAAATCGCAAAAGCAGTAGTTGGGCAGCACCATGCCGTCACAGCTGTGCTTATCGGCTTGCTCACTGATGGGCACATACTTCTCGAGGGCGTGCCAGGGACAGCGAAAACTCTTCTTGTTCGCTCACTGGCAGCTGCGATGGCAGCCGATTTTAAGCGTGTGCAGTTTACACCCGACCTCATGCCAGGCGATCTCACAGGCTCACTGATCTACTCAAATTCAAACGGAGAATTCACTTTCCGCCCTGGTCCAGTATTCACAAATATTTTACTTGCAGATGAGGTGAACCGAACTCCTCCTAAAACTCAAGCAGCTCTTCTCGAAGCAATGGCAGAACACCAAGTATCTGTAGATGGAGAAGCAAAACGCCTGCCCGACCCTTTCCTCGTGGTAGCGACGCAAAACCCGATTGAATATGAAGGCACTTATGCACTGCCAGAAGCACAGCTCGATCGTTTCCTTATGAAAATCAAGCTACCTTTGCCGCCGCGTGAGGTAGAGCTTGAAATGCTTCACAAACACGCAAACAACTTTGATCCTTCTCACTTGGAAACCGCTGGTATTACGCAGGTTGCACATGCTGACGATGTACGCCAGGCACGCGAAGAGGTCAAAAACGTCACCGTTCATCCAGCAATTTTGGAATATATCGTCGAGCTAGTGCACGCTACGCGTGCCAATCCTGCAATACAGGTTGCAGTATCTCCGCGTGGTGCTACTGCCCTGCTCGCTGTGGCACGGGCATGGGCCTGGCTCAACGGGCGCACATACGTGACGCCAGATGATGTGAAAGCACTGGCTATCCCTGCTTTGGCTCATCGTATGCAGCTGCAGCCAGAAGCCGAACTCGATGGACTCACCTCAGAGCAAGTGCTCAGCACAATTTTGAGTTCCGTCCCTGCACCTCGGTAAGGATCTGGTGTGTATATCCGATTCCCTGCTGTTGCCATTTCACTTTTTGGAGTGCTGATTGCTCTACTCACAAGCTCACCTATTGCACTCATACTCTTCGAAATAGGGCTTGCGGCGCTGTGCCTATGCGATGCAATATGTGCTCCTTCTACACACTGCATCGAGATCGCTCACAGCGCATTGAAGCCGACACGAGTTGGCGAACACGCTCCCATCACACTCACCGTGCGTAGTTCATCTATCCGCACAATTCGAGGAGAATTGCGAAATGCATGGCCGCCAAGTGCTGGAGTAACGCCGTCACGCTTTTCTTTTGTGATTGCTCCTCGAGGAGAAAAAATTCTCAGCGGGAGTATCGCTCCAATGCGCCGCGGGACGCGAAAATCGGAACACGTCACACTCCGAACGTGCGGACCTTTACGTTTGGCAGGGCGGCAGCGTTCACGCCCAACATACTGGGAATTGCGAGTTTTGCCAGCCTTTTCTGCACGCAAACACTTACCCTCGCGCATTGCACGTTTACGCGAGTTGGAAGGGCGTGCACTTTTGCTCATACGAGGGCAGGGCACAGAATTTGATTCACTGCGAGAGTATGTGGCTGGTGACGACGTGCGTGCTATCGACTGGCGCTCAACAGCACGCTTAGGCAATACAGTAGTTCGCACGTGGCGCCCTGAACGTGACCGACACGTGATTATTCTGGCAGACTGTGGGCGCTCTGGAGCGTTGAGAATCGGCAACGCACCCGCTTTTGATACTTATATTGAATCAAGCCTTCTCATGGCAGCTCTCGCCACACGAGCTGGCGATCGCACAGTGACGTGTGCATTAGATTCGCGAGTGCGAGCACGAGTGGCAGATGCAAAGGGCACGCCTATTATCAATCGTCTGGGCGAATCGCTCGCAGATGTGGAGCCTTCGCTCAATGCAACTGACTGGAATCTTGCCGTATCAACTATTTCTCACATCACACATCAGCCTGCACTCGTTATTATTTTGACGACCCTTGGAATATCGAGCGTTACCGATGGGCTTATCGACGCTGTTAGCCAATTGGCACGCACACATACAGTACTTGTCGGTTCGCTTCAAGAAGCATATACACCGCTATCGACCAACCCAAATTCTCAAGAATCCTATATGCAAGCCGCGCGAGCAAAAGCAGAGCTTGAAAATACTGCCGTCGCAAGCGCCCTACGCCGTTTAGGATGCAGCGTTGTGCAAGCTGATTGTGCGCAGCTTCCACCTAAAATTGCTGATACCTATATCGATCTCAAAGCTTCTGGCAAGCTCTGACTCGCTTTTCCTTCTCAAGGCTAACGCAATCCAACAGTCTCTCTTGGCGAGGAGATGAGAAAAAGGAGAGGAAGCAACGGACGGACTCCCGATCATACTCCTCGCCAAGCCTGCTTCTCTTCTTTCCTAAGTGAAACAAAGAGAGCGGCCTTTTCTCTCAGTCTCATCTTTTCATTTTCACGCTACGCTAAGTTTTTGCTAAGTTTTCGCCAAGTTTTCATGCTCCCTTTAAGTTTTCACGCCACCTTGAGAGCTGCAATAAGGAAGAAGAAATAAGCTAAAAGTAAGCAGGAGAAGCTGACTTTTCTTCTCCTTCAGATGCGCATTCGAGCCTTTAACCCTAGCTGCTAGCCTGCGTATTCTATATGCCAACCCGTTTCTTCTGGATCCTCTTGAGCATACCCACGAGCAACGGCACGCCTGCCAAAATAGATAATCCACAGCCAAAACCCTATAAGTGCTGTAGAGCCTATACCGATTTTTACCGCCCACGGAAGAAACGATGGCGTGAGGAAACCTTCAAGCAAACCAGAAAGAAGTAAAACGAACACAAGCCCCACTGCCACCATCATTGTATGGCGCCCTTCACGCCCAAGAGCAGCAATACGCGGCATATCACCAGGAGCAATAAGCACCCAAAAAATACGTAAACCTGCTGCTCCAGCCACAAAAATTGCCATAAGCTCAAGCTGCCCGTGAGGCAGAATAAGTTGGAAAAAGATAGGAAGCTCATCGAATCTATACATAACTGCCGCACCTTGACCAAGGTTTGCCGAATTTGTGAGAAGCACATATGCAGGATAGATACCAGTAAATCCAGCTGCTACGCACTGCGCGGCAATCCAGGCATTATTGGTCCATACAAGTAAAGAAAAATCAGAATGCGAATACTCAGAATAGTATGCTTCAAACGCTTGCTTAGCATAAGCTTGCTGCGACGAATAAGATCCCAGAGTCTCCATTAAATTCGGGTTGAAAGCATAGATCGCAAAGACGAAAAAAGATACAGCAAGGCATGCAGCCGTCACCGCCCAGATCCAGTGTCGGATTCGATAGAACGCTACAGGAAGCACAATCGTCACAAAACGTACACAGACTGACCACGCAGAAACTGGAGTGAGCGTAATGCGGGAACGCGCTCTCGCCAACACAGCAGATAAACGCAAAATCACATCAGGATCAGGAGCGTTTGTTCGAATATACGCAAGCTGAGCAGCTGTACGCTGATATAGCTGGACGAGCTCGTCACTTTCTGCTCCGCTCAAACGCGAACGCCGCGCCAACGTTTCGAGGCGAGCCCATTCGTCACTATGAGCTTGCGCATAAGCCAATGAATCCATACCCTCTACTGTGCCATATACTCGCTGTATTGCAAATAGTGATATTGCGCATGATGCTGCGTGGCAATGTATCCAGCGCTATTTACACCCTACACATCACATAAAAACCCTGCCGAATGCACGATCCGCCTATACCGAATGCATGATCCGTCTATACAAAATAGGCAGCAATCCAATAGGCTTAAAGGGTGACTCGCAATAACGATCAGTATGAGCAGCTTAAGAAGCACGGCTATCTCGGGGAAGAAATTATCACGGGTGAGGGTGTGGCATTAGAGCTTCCTGCAGCAACCGCTGCTGCCAGATTTGTCTCTGGCGCAATCGACTGGTGCGTGAATGCACTGGTATTAGTAGTATTACTTTTCACAATTTCTTTTAACTCAGATCTATTCAGCTTAGCCGCACTTCGAGCTTCTATCACAGCATCTATTGCATTTTCTATATGGCTGCTCCCAACTCTCGTTACTGGTTTATCTCACGGAAATTCTCTTGGAAAACTCGCCACCCACACAAGAATTGTGCGCAGTGACGGCAGCGTTATTACACTACGCCATGCCATAATTCGCGCTACTGCTGGTATCGCCGAAATCTGGCTCACACAAGGCGCACTCGCTTTCTTAACAGTGATTTTCAGTAAACGCGGGCAGCGCGTAGGAGATATGCTTGCCGATACATACGTGGTGCGCTGGCCGAAAAAGACAAACTACCAGCTGAATATCCCTATGCCTCAATCGATGCAGGCATGGGCAGAAACTGCCCGTATTAGAGATATTCCAGGCGGGCTAACGCTCAATATCGCCAACCACTTCAAAACCAATACAATCCTTACGCCCGAGGCTCGTATTGCGCAGGCGCGCACTCTCGCAGCAGCAGCCGAGCAATATGTAAGCCCCGCTCCGCCGTGGGGTACCTCACCTGAAGATTTCTTGGCAGCAACGCTCACACTGCGAAACCGCTTGGAATTTGCACGTACGGCAGCTAGCCGTGAGCGGCAAGAACGAACGCTTGCAGCAGTTAATCGTCTTCCATAAGAAGCAGTTTCTCTTAATTCTCTATCACCTTATTCTCTATCATGTCCGCCCAGCGTTATGCTTGCGTATAGGTAAATTCGCAGACAGGAAGATCACACAGCCACACAGCTCATCTATCTTTCTCAGCGTTTTCCCCGCCTTCAATAATTCGCAGTTTAGGGCGCTGCGAGCGTTGAGGAATCTCCACACGTGATATCCACGGGTTTGGAATATCGCCAATACTCGGAGCCTGTGCACTTCTTTCGCTCAGCCCTCTCGTATTGCGTGGATCCTGAGTGTTGCCACTCAATACTGCGCAGCGTGTGGCAAAGGATTCACGCCGATCAGCTGACGCAATTTTCGCTGCTTCGTCAGCCTCTGCCAAGGCATCAGCAAGTGCCGTCAGACCATCACGATTTCTCTCTTCTTCAACGCGTTTCGCGGAATTTTCACATTCGTTTTTCAGCACAAGTATTTCCCATCCCACAGGAACGGTTGCTTTCTCGGCGTGCTCGGCGCACAAATCCAATGCTCCAGGTATGGGCTGAGCTGAAAGCCCTCCCAATACTGCACGCGCTTCTTGATAGCTGAAAGTCATTGTGACCACAGCTGCGCGGGCACAATGCGCACGGGCACATTCACGAGATTCGTTCATGTTGCTAAGGTAGCATCATTCACCTCAAAAGTGGCTGAGCACGCTACACTTGAGCCATGCAGAGGGAAAATTCAAGCATAAGGAATCATCATATTCGCCGCAATCGCCACGGGCGCACAATTCGAGGGCCTCTGCTTCCCCAGAATCTTCCAGCCTGGCGTACTCGTGCAAAAAAGTTTGATGACCTCATTGCCTGGGATATTTCCACCTTCCGCAGGCACCTCGGCTCTGTTTTAGACCGCTTTGATTTTGCTGTGCTCGATGTACCTCATTCTGATCCAGCGCCGTGGGAAGATGGCGTGCCTCTCGGGCGCGTTATTCCTTTCGAGCGCCCCTCAAAACTTGAAGCACGCATTATTTTCTACCGTATGCCGATGCTTCAAGCTGCTAAGAGGCACGCGCAACCACGACTTTTTATTCACCAGGTCGTGACCAATCATCTCGCTTCTGCACTCTCCGAGCGCCCTGAAGATATCGACTATATGCGGTAAAGCTCCGCACAACGCGATGCTATGCACTAATTTTCGACACTATGCGCTAATTTTCGAAGTTTATATGCGTTGTTGAGTTAGCTGAAACATTTTCGCTCAGCCCCGCCCATGAAATTCCCTGATCGAGACTGCCTGCAACAGCAGCATAAACAGGAACATCAGAAGTAAGACGCACATAGGCTGCACCTTGCGGCATATCAATACCAGAAGTTCCACGAATAGTGCCCGTATCTTTTCCTATTTCTTTACCCTGCGAATCATAAGCTGTCCATTCAATCTGCGCACTCCGAGTGATATTCCCTGCTAGTTCGGGAGTGACGACGAGACGCCCGCGACCAAGACCAAAATAGGCACCTGCGTCAGTAATTGCGCTCTGAGCGGCAAGCCACTCAATATCAGAGCCATCGGAATCACTGCCATAACTAGCATAGGCTCCAGCAGCTACTAGCCCATCTGCCGTCACACGGACAGAGTAATCGCCAGGAGCTACTCCATCGAGACTAAGATCAAGTACTCCGCCTGCGAGCAACTCCACATCGTCTCCCCCAGGCAACTGCTTCACAGCTCCTTCAGAGTCGATAAGGAAAACGTTTGCCTTTCGATTCTCTTTTCCAGGATTGACCAAGCGCACACGCGCTTTTAGCTTTGGATCGACAAGCGCTGAAGTTTCCGATTCTGTTGCTCCTTCGATACCTCCCAAATTAAGTTCGCCTGCAGAAAGCACCAATCCTGGAATAATGAGATCATTTCCAGATCGCCCAGCGGAAATAAAATCAACACCTGCTGGCATATATCCATCGAGAGCACTAGTTTGGATTGTTGCCACAAATTGCCCTGCGCTTGAGGAAAGATAAAATGCTACGCTATCGTCTTCATCTATTAAACCGTCGAGGGTGACGGCACGCACTGATTTCGGCGGAAGAAGCACAACTGAGCTAGTCCCAAGCGCTACCTCGCCTGTAGAGCTAAACGCACGAACGTTTACCTGGATATTGGTAAGAGATGGATTTGCCACTACTAAACGATTAGAATTTCCAACCCTGGTTGAGGAACCAACATACCATGCAGCATTTGTGGGCCAAGCGCAAGAATTGTAAGCAAGACCTTTCAAATCCCCTGCTTGGGCGGTGTGGGCACTTCCACCGATAAGAGCTGGCGCCCCATCAGTTCCGCGCGCTATTGAAACAGCGCCCATCAGCGCAGGAATATCAAGATTTGTATGCTGCTCTTGAGGCGGAGTCAGAATCGATGAGGTGACGGCGCTTCCTGGCAACTCAGAAGTATCAGAAACTGCTCGACGACCCGCGGAGGCCGCTTTACCAGCTTCTTGAGTACTCTCGTCATTAGTCTGTTTATCATTTTGTTCGCCGCTATGATCGTTTTGAGAAACAGGCGTAAAAGCTTCCCACTGTGTGCGAGCATTTTCTGGTTCAATACCAGAAATAAAGGCACTGGATGCGCCCGATATTTTTTCATCTGCAGATTCCACACTGACGCCATTTTGAATGGTACGCTCAACGCCACCGAGGCACACTAAACTCATGCGGCCTTGCGCTGATTGAGCAGAGCCTGGCTGCAAGCGAAATTCGGCAGATGAGAGCTGAGATGACGGTAAAAGAGCACCCCCTAGAGCCACTGCTCCAGCAAGCCCTACAACCGCAATGCCAGAAAGAAGTGAACCGACCGCCCGTTTTTTCATGCGACGTCCTCCTTGCGCAAATGAAGAGGCGCCGCCACAAAAATACCGATCACTATAGCGAGAATTTGAGCGGCAAATAAACTCAGATGGAGCCATCGAGAATAAGAAAGCGTGAGATCACCACCCACTCCAGCAGGTAGCTCCCAGATCTGCGCCCACGAAGGCAGATCTAGATTCGCAATTTCTTGCTCTGAAAGAGGCGTGAGTTCGCGCCCGCTGACTTCGGCATTCCAATGATTATCTGCTCGTTCTGCAAGAACGAGGTAACGCACTGCGCCTACTGCTCTGATAGGAGCAGACGCACCGATCTGTTTAGAATCGAGAGAATAGGAAGCGTCGTTTGTTGGATCAACAATGCGCAGGCGGGCGGGCGCATCAACAGCAACATTATCTGGAGCTGCCTGCCCGTTTATACTTGCCAAGGGGACGCGCCAGAAACTTCCTGCCTCATTGCTGGTAATAAATTCCAAACCAGGCACAGCGTTGAGGTAGCCAATGAGCTGAGCTTGAGCTTGTGAATCAGTATCTTCATGAGCAGGCGGCACAAGAACAATTGAAATAGCATGCTCGGCAAGTATTCGGCTCACATCTGTGCCAGCAGCCGATATATCTGCCAACGCACGTGCCATATCTGCTTCAGCAGAATCGAAATCGCGAGCAGCATCTGAATCCGCATGTACACCGTGCGAACTAAGCGGATAGACCCGTGACGCTTTGCGCGCTTCTCGAGCCATCGTATACTCATGCATCGCCACGCCATCGCCACGCCATATTTCTACATCGTAGCCGTTAGCGGTTGGGTTGATAGCGAGCACGCGTGAACGTGCTGGCGATTCTTCGTGAGAATGCGCAATAGCAGGAGCTTGCACTTCAGGCTCCCCATATATGGCTCGATTTTCAGCCTTCCATGTGGAGTATACCCAGAAGGTGGATACTGAAAGCATTGAGAGCGGCACACAAACAGCAAGGAGCGCGCAAAGAATCGTCACTGGGCTAAATGATGCTTTGCGTAAGCTGGTTCGCATTTCGTTTGCGCCAGCAACAATAGCTATCCATACTCCCAGCCACGCCAGAGAAAAGCCCACTCCATACCAGGCAGCTGCTGGCTGAACAAGCGCACTACCCGTGCTTATGCCAACAGGAATGCGCGATGCGGTGAGTGCCAGAGCCATACCAAACGCAATGACGAGCCAAGCAAGCCGCACAGTTGGCGCCACTCGCAGACACCCGAGTGCTGCTACAGCAATAAAGACAATCACGAGAGTCGGGATAAAAAGAAGCCAATTCGACTGTGCAGACGTAAGCGTAAACTCGTGGCTTGCAAAACCAGAAAGAATTGAACGCGCCTGCGTTGGCGAAGAAAAAGGAACGCCTGGCTGAGCAAACAGGAAAGATATCCAAGCACGCCACGATAATCCCAAGCTTCTAAACGCAGGAATCAACATAACGAGAGCAGGAATCGGAACCCAAAGCCAGCGTTTGCGAGCTGCCGGGCGCCCAATCCAGCCAGTAATTGCTATAAGGAGAGCACATAGAGCATATATGGGAGCCGCACTGGCGAGCAGAGCGCATGCAAGCGAGAGAATCCCGATTTGAGCGCCATCGTCATATGTATCACTATTTGCTGTTCGTCTCCATGCCCCAACGAGAGCGAAAAGGGCAAGAGGGAGAACTACATGCACAGTTACGGCTGCAATTCTTCCTTGTGCAAGAGCTTCTAAGAACGAAGGAGAGATCACCCATAGCAATGCCATAACTGTACGCAATGCTGCCGATTTAGTGTAGCGCCCTGCAGCTAAATAAGCCCATATTGCTGCGCATGGAATTGCCGCATAGACAGCTGCAGTCACAGCCTGCCCTAGAGTTATTCCCCAAGGAGCGCCAAGGGCGAGGAAAGGCATATAGAAAAGCCAGTAGGCGTCAATCGTACCCGAATATCCATCTCCAGTGAGCAGCCAGCTGTGAGCAGCTGCATTCCATATATCAGCAGCTGTGCTTTTATCTGTTGCAAGCGCTCCGCCGATAAGAGTGCCCTGGGAAAAATACGGAATGTTGAGCACAGCAGCAAAGAGAGCTGAGATGAGAAGAGTAGCTCCAAAACCTCGGCGAGTACGTTGGCGTAAATCCTGCTGGGCTTTATGCTCAATTGGATCGATTTGAGCTGACGCTGCCTCATCAAGAGCGGCGATGTGTTGAGCTTTTTTCGCCGATCTTACTTCTTTGGCAGATGCTTCAAGGCTTGCCAGCACACGCATATCACCACCCAAGCGCGCAATCTCACGCCGGCCTGCAAAAATTGCCGATGCTGCGCCCAGTATCTGCAATCCTGCAGTCAATTCTCCCTGAGCACGAACAGAATCTCTCCACATAAGACGTACAAGGGCACGCGGAAGGGCGCCAAGAATATACCCAATCCATAGAGGTATAACTAGGGCAGTCTTAGCAGCAAGTAAAGCATTATATACTTGCGCATAACGGCGCATACCAAAAGATTGAGCATTATCACCACCATGCAGCAGTGAACGCGATCCATGCTCAACTATCGCACGCGGAGCAGCAACTACACGATACCCGGCAAGCCATGCTCTGCGAGAAAATTCCAGACCGTCTCCAAACGGTCCTAGATGTGGATTGAAACCTCCAAGATGAGTCCATACACGCTCACGCACGAGCATACCTGCACTGCCGACGCCTAAAACATCTTCTCGTGAATCATACTGCCCTTGATCACGTTCACCTTCGCGCAGTTCAGGAACCCGGCGAGCGCTTCTTGTGGCATTGATTCCCATTTCGAGCAGCACGCAGGGATCTGATGCATGCGTGCGTGGAGCCACCTGTTTCGGCCCTACTATTGCAATTTTTGCTGAGGTATTACCGCGCTCAAGAAGTTCTTGTAAAGCGTTGGGTGCTGGAGCACAATCGGCATGCAACAGCCATATCCACTCTGGCGATGCATCGTCGTCATTTTCTAATTTCTTCGCTACTTCTTCGTAGTATCGGCGAAGAGCTGCAGATACAGCAGACCCAAAATTCGGCATATCTCCCACTGGGATGACGTAAAGACGCGAACCGAAAGCTGCACATATCGCAGGATCAGCAGTCACTTCTTGTGCGTGGGCAGCGGTTGGAACAGCGAGAAGGACGCGTTGTGGAAGAGTTGTCTGCGTGGCAAGGGCAGCTACTGCGCGAGAAAGCACAGAGGCGTCACTACCAATCGATACCACAACTGCAGTAACACGATTCTTGGTGACGCCAAAAGCACTTTGCGAAATAGGCACGAGTATTTACCGACTTCCGTCTCGTGCGATACGCTCCATACGGCGCTCGCGAGCGATTCGTTTACGATCGTTATCTGAGGTGCCGCCCCAAATTCCGTGACGAATATCGTTAGTGACGGCATATTCAAGGCATTCTGCTCGAACTGCGCAATTATTACATACAGAGGTAGCTGGAGCCGTAGATCCACCTTTTTCTGGATAGAAAATATCTGGATCGGTCTGTGCGCATAGAGCGTCTTCCATCCATGCCCGATCAGATAGCCCCGAGGTGCCATATCCCAGATCGAAAATACCGCTCATGAGGCGCTGCGCCCCCTGTGCACTCAATTTATCTGTTTGAGAAGGATCTACCAGTGAGGAAAACTGAGAGGAATGCGCAAGGCGCAGCACTGGAACTTCGTCTCCGATGCACTCACTATCTGTTTCCCACATATGCTCATCCCTCCACGGATATTGCAATAACTACTAGGTAAATTACACCCGTGTAAGCCCCTAAAAGTCAAGGCGATTCAACAAATTGTGGGTTGCCTGACGGCGAAAAAGCAGGTCATGCGAAAACGATGCCTCACGCGCTTAAAGAACGCATTACCCTTTCTTATTCACATCTAAACGCCCACTGTAGCCATTCAGACGCCCTTCAGATGAGTATTGCCACAGATCATAAGCAAACTCAGGAGCGCTCGCACTCCATTGCGCTACCCAGATCGACATTCCAGCATTCACTAACTGCGAATAATCAAGCTTGCTATAATACCAGCTTGAGGAAGCGTACACGCCTGCACGGTATCCTGCAGACTGAACCACTGAAGCAAACTGCAGTGACTGCTGCGTGAGAGTTGCTTTGGATGCCCACGATTGATGGGTTGGATCTTCTACGTCAATATAGATCGGCAGATCAAGATTTCTCCCACCAAGGAAACTTAATGCCGCGCGAGCCTCGTTTGCACCTTCACTGCCTTCATTTGCACACGAATACCAGTAAACTCCAATCGGTACTCCGCGTTTCGCAAATTCTGAATAATGCCGATCGAAAGATGAATCTTCATTGAGGCTGCTGCCCGAGCCTGTGCCTGTATATCCAATTCGCAAAATAACTCCGCCAATGCTTTGAGCTAATGCATCATAATCGATAGATGAAGGCGGCTGCCAAGCAGATATATCAACGATTGGCTGTGAGCTATCAGGAATAAGCGGAGCAGAGGATCCTTGCCCTGCCTCTCCAGCTTGTGCAATTGGAGCTGATAACTGCTGCGCCGCAGCTGCTGCAGCAGCTTCTCTCGCTTTTCGATCTGCCTCAAGTGCTTCAAAGCGCTGGGCTTCGAGTTCTTTAGTCGTATTCTTTTGAGCTGCTAGCTGCGCTATGAGCTGATCTCGCTGAGCCACAGTATCTTCTTCTTGCGCCTGCGCAAAAGCCAACGCTTGAGCCGCTTCATCAGCTGCTACATCTGCTTCCTGCAGCAGTTTCTTTTGTTCACGAGCTTTCGCTTGGGCGCGCTTATCGAGATTCTTGGCAGCATCTTGCAGAGCCTTAAACGCCTGGACTTTTTGATCGATAGCACCTGCTACACGCCCGAGAGCGCGATCGCGATCTGCTGCTTCCGCTAAGGAATTTGCTCCAAAGAGTAAATAGCTATCAGCTAATTTTCCTGCAGAATTTTGGTAGATAGCTTGAGCTACGGATGCAAGCCGATCTCGAGCTTCATTAACGTTTTCCTTGGCTTTCGCAGCCTGCTGCTCGGCACGCTCAGCTTCTTTTTTCCCTTTCTCGGCAGCGGCAAGAGCATCGTCATATACAGCTTGCGCCCGCAAAGCTTTATCACTGGCTTGCGTACGCTGAGCAACGAGATTTGCGAGTGTGGTTTCGATATCCGAAATAGACGATTGAGTATTAGCCTCTTGGCGTTTTGCCGCCGCAATATCGTCTTCACTCGGAGGAGCAGCATTGGCAGAAGATACTGCCGTGAATGCTAGGGCAATAGTTGCCACTGCGGTGACGACAGCGCTTAGGGAAAGCCGCATAATGTGCCTTTCGTTACGGTAGCCAATACGCGCAATGCTTTCGCTCGAGCCAGCCTTACTGCCGAAACTCTAAGCCGCATCTGGCAATTGACCACCTGAAACCATATGCCACGAATATCTTCGGAATACTTCAAGATCAGCGGCTTTTTGAGGCGCTTTCCCCATGCGCCTCAAAAATCGCTACCAAAACAAGATATAACAGCTTTCACATTTATGCAACTTCTATATCAACTTTCACAATTTTCACATAAGTAACATAGAGGCGCTGGCAGAGGTGAGATTCGAAAGCTCATTCAGACGATCGAGCGATAGAAACATACCGATACCAACAGGGGCGAGAGGTAAACAAGCCAAAACTCCAAGACCTCGGATACCACCCCTCCTGATGCCAGAGGAGAAATACGAGGGGGCAGGAAAATCAAGGAAATACAAAAATGCCAAAGCCTCACAGTGCGCAGGAATAAAAGGGATACAACCAGCGATAGCTAGGCACGCCCCACACATAAAACCTATCGGAAAGGTTGAAAATCCTCATCCTTTCTCATTAGTACACGAAGCGCTGAACCCGTATACATTAGGCGTGCTCCAGAGCTGCAACACACAGAGCAGTGCTGATAGCACTGCACAGAAGCGCATGGCTGCATATATCTCGATCGTTAATACACGCGCAACGTATTAGATATACCAAATATCAGACAATACAAGGCATCAGATGTGCAAAAAGTTTGGAATCTGCTGTGCTTTCCCCTCAAAGAACGGCGCAATGAGATTATCCGTGTGCGAAAGAGCCGAACCGATAGCCATGTGCATATCGAAGTATTTATACATGCCCAAGCGCCCGCCAAACATTACGTTCGGCGCTTCCTCGCCCGCAAGAGCGCGATATGCCTCAAGTTTTGCGCGATCGTCAGAACGATCAATAGGATAGTACGGCTCATCGTCACGCTCAGCAAAACGTGAGTATTCGCGCGCAATCACCGTGCGATCCTGCGGATAATAATCGCGCTCCGGGTGGAAATGCTTAAACTCATGAATGCGCGTGAACGGCACGTTTAGATCGCCGTAATTCATCACGCTCGTACCTTGGAAATCGCCGACGTTCAGCGTCTCTAACTCAAGATCGATTGTGCGCCAACCCAGTTCCCCCGCTCGATAATCAAAGAAGCGATCGATCGGACCGGTGTAGACCACAGGAATCTGCCCGATCACAGCATCGCGGTTCAGCGGCTGAGCGGAATCGAAGAAATCGGTATCGAGAATGACCTCAATATTCGGATGATCTGCCATGCGTTCAAGCCAAGCAGTGTAACCATCAACAGGCAGCCCTTCCCAGCGGTCGTTGAAGTAGCGGTTGTCGTAATTAAAACGAACTGGCAGGCGCGAGATAATTGATGAGGGCAGTTCCTGAGGATCTGTCTGCCACTGTTTCGCCGTATATCCTTGGAAGAACGCTTCAAAGAGAGGGCGCCCTACCAGAGAAATTCCCTTGGTTTGAAAGTTGGCACTTGCCCGGTCTCCCTGCACCTCCTGCGCTTGCTCCGCAATCACAGCGCGAGCTTGATCAGGAGTATAGGCGGCACGGAAAAACTGGTTAATCGTCCCTAAATTTACGGGCATCGGGAACACTTCCCCACCCACAGTCGTATAGACCTTATGCACGTAGTTCGTAAAGCTCGTAAAACGATTCACATACTCCCAAACCCGCTCGTTGGAGGTATGAAAAAGATGAGCGCCGTACTTGTGGATCTCGATACCCGTCTCAGAATCAGCATACGTGTAGCAGTTGCCGCCGATATGAGGGCGGCGATCAATAACCGTCACTTTCACACCGCGCTGAGCCATCTGCTCGGCCACAGTAAGCCCGAAAATCCCAGAGCCGACCACCAGAAGATCTGTATTCATGCGTTCTTTTCCCTCCTAAAAGCCGCGAAAGCTGGTGTAAACCAAGCCGACTATAAGCCATACTGAGCATACAGCGCAGCACACCGTCACCGCTCTTTCTATCCCTCCCCATTATGCCAGCTCAAACAAAGGAGAGGCACAAAAGATACGAAAGAATTTCTCGCGCGACTCACGGAAGAGCGCCCACAGCGCGCCGCACTCTTTGAGAGAAGCTATTTGAGAAGCCGTTTTGCGTACTTGCCGCACGTGACGAGATTAAAAGGTTTTATTTATACGGAGAAAATTACACCCAAAATTTCCCCTCAGGTTCGGAAATATTAATTTCCTGTGCACTTTGCACTGAATCAAGAATTTTTTTCGCAAAATAAAAATCGTGTGCAACGATTCCTATGTTGTATACAAGAATCCTCTCGTCATCACTCATACGCCCAAGTTTTTCCCCATTTAGCACTTGCGCCACCTCAGCAAAATAGGGAAATTGATCGAAGTACTTGAAATGCTTCACTTGGTCTGTATCGTCACCATAAATACGATCAAAAACAAGATCTGCCTGCATAAACCCACGCGAATGAATCGGAATAAGCGTCGTTCCCGAATCAAAAACGTCTGGGCAAACCGCGTCCTCATGAAAAACAGTGACTGCCGACAATACAACCTGAGCGCCTTTCACTGCTTCTTCCAAGGAATCACAGTAGGTGAAATGAAGATGTGAATACTCTCTGAAACGTTCAGC
Organism: uncultured Actinomycetaceae bacterium; assembly: GCA_902464405.1. Lineage (GTDB taxonomy): Bacteria > Actinomycetota > Actinomycetes > Actinomycetales > Actinomycetaceae > Arcanobacterium_A. The sequence goes on from CABQJD010000002.1 coordinate 90,324, forward strand.
AAAACGAATATGCTGATCCTTGTATTTCACAAGTTTAATGTGAATATCTCTATCAGAATGCTTATGAGCAAGCACAAGAATTGCAGCTCGAGCAGTATTACCCAATCCCACCATAGCAATAGAGGTGTATCTGGGCACCGCGAGCACATCAGCACTATGAACAGCCACAGCCCCCGTACGCATTGTGGTGATGTAGTTACCATCAAGAAGAGCCAGAGGTTTGCCGGTATCGTTTGAGTAAAGCAAAATTTTCGCGTCCAGAGTTGGCTCACGATGAGGATACCGATTCACTAATTTTGCTCCGGCAATACCGAAAGTCGTCATCACAATTGGCATAGTATTCCAGAAACGATCTTCTTCAGAATGAATACTTATCTTGGCAGGCATAAGCATTTCATCTTTATGCCTCAAAGCATCATCAACCCAATCCCACATTCGCGCAGGATCGAGTTGCAAATTCACAATATCGCTATGCCCAATTAGTTTCATATTTCCTGTATTCCCAACGAGACGCCAAACAAGAAGACACCTAAAACAGCTTTACTGAATTTCGCGAAGAGCTTGCAGCAGCCGTTCATTATCTTCGGTTGAACGAACTGCCAGGCGAATATATTGTTTGCCGTCAAAACCAGTCTTCCCTGAAAGATCTTTGATAATAAGATCGCGTTCCAAGCAAGCTATTGTGAGCTCTTGAGCGGTATGCGGAGCAAGTACTTCTGCCGTCACGAAGTTTGCCTGCGAGGGAATCACTCGAAGATAGGAAATAGCGTTGAGATCAGAAATGAATTTCTCACGCACAGCTTTAATCTTTTCTAAAGCGCACGCGTAGTCTTTCTTGTATTTTTCTTCGATCTGCATATAAAACTCTGCAAAAGAGTTGATATTCCAAATAGATACGTCTTTTTTGAAGCGCGCTATTGCCTGCACGTCTGCACTTGCCAGCACGCCCAAACGTAGCCCTGCCACACCATAACTCTTAGAAATTGATTTCATAATGAAAAGATGAGGGTGCGCATCGAGCACTTCTTGCAGCAAAAGCGAATTGCTGGTGCCTTGCGCAAAATCAATAAAACTTTCGTCGAGCACGAGCGTGATCCCTTGATCTTCCGCCCAATCAGCCAAGCGCAGAGCATCTTCTTGAGGAATAAAGTTACCTGAGGGGTTATCTGGATTGATGACGATCAGAGATTTGATTCGCTGCCCGTCAGCAGTTTTAGCACTCTCGGAGCTTCCAAAGAACTCTATGAGATCATCAGCTGTGTAAGAAAAATCAGGATTATCTGCTTGGAATACAACAGGCGCATCGGCACGGCGGTTCGGATATTCCTCGAAAGTTGGGCGAATCACGCCGTACGGCATCGGAAGCTCTGCCATAAGCGATTTAATAAGCTCCGCAGCCCCGTTGCCAACCACGATATTTTCTGGTTGCACACCAAAGTTTTTTGCTGCAAGTAAAGCATTAACTCCCATACCCGAGGGATAATCAGCAAGCAGTGAATCAAAATTCGCTTTGATTTCATCTTTCATTCGCTGAGGAGGGAAATAAGGATTCACGAGATAGCAGTAATCGAGCATTTTAGGATAGCGCCAATAGCCTCCATAGCGTGATTCAAATAGTTTCTTACGCTGAAGCGGATCGGGATGGAAGATAGACGAAGCAATATCGAGATCTTGCGTATCATCTATCTCGTACCATTTTTGCCCATCGAGACGTTTCGCTTTTATCTCCGGATCGTCGAGCAAGGTAATTACGCGGAGCACCTGCTCGTAGTATTCATTGCGCCCCAAAGCCTGCGTGTAAGCATCTAGAAATGGCACATAGTGGGTGGCTGAAAACTTTTGGGAGAACTTATAGATATTGACGGTTTTATAGTAGGAATCAATATCTTCGTATTTAAATTTCTTGCCGGGCACAAACGCCGAGATGCTATCGTCTCCATCGAGCTTGACGACAGTGCCATCCATCCAAGATTCGTATTTATCTACAAGCGCGAGCGTTTCACGAGGGTCACTCAAAAGGACGTCTAAAACCGAATCTTCAAAAATAAGATCAGATTCCAAGAGGAGAGTGTCATCTTCGAGGAGCCGATCTTTTGCAAGCCAGAGAGAATAGATATTGTTCGTTTTGTCGTAGATAGGGTTATCAATAAACTCCACAGGAGTGGAAATATTCAGCCCCTCAATATATTCAACGAGCTTTTTCCCTTCATAGCCAGTGACGATCACTATTTTTGCCAAAGATTGAGCATCGAGCTGACGAAGCATACGCTCAATAAGCGTCACCCCATTGACTTTCACCATACATTTTGTGTTGTTTGCGGTGAGATCTTTTAGGCGAGACCCCATTCCAGCTGCCAAAATAAGTGCTTGCATGAAAACTCAACTTTCTTTCATTCTAGGATTTCAATTCCACGAGCTTATTTTCTTTTCGCAATTGTACCGAAGCAATTATATCGAACACACAAGGGCAATTATCTAGCTTGGCAGGCTGTTTTCATGCACAACTAGACAACAACATTCACATCTGTAACTATAGAATCATGTTTATCTGCAGTAACAGACTTTTTTCCCGTATGCTGACGATTGCTGCGGCAGCGCTCCTCATATGCTCTGGCATCGCATCTATAAAAACTGCTCCACACGCATACGCAGCTCCCGTTTCCGACTGGCAGGCCGGATATATTATTTCCGATGAGAACTTCTACACTCAGGGAAATATGAGTACTGCGCAGATACAAGATTTCCTCAATGAAAAAGGAGCATACTGCTATGGAGATCGGTGCCTGAAAAATTATCGTGGAACTTTAGGCACGTTTTCAGCAGGCTCCTGCCCACGCACAGTGCAGGGCGGAAGCGGGCTAAGCGCTGCAGAAATGATTTATAGAGTATCGAAATCCTGCAATATCTCAGCAAAAGCGCTTCTCGTCACTTTGGAAAAAGAAAACTCATTAGTTACCTCACCAGCATGGTACAACTCACGCACAGGGCGCTCAGCATTCCAAACCGCATTAGGCTTTGGCTGCCCAGATACTGCACCTTGCGATTCGCAATACTACGGCGTTGGAAATCAGATTTATCATGCCGCAAAGCAGTTCAATATCTATAAAAAATATCCGTATTCCTTTAATCATCAAGCAGGAAAGACAGCGTGGATAGGATACAACCCCTCCAGTTCGTGCGGCGGATCCAACGTTTACATACGCAATGCCGCAACTGCTGGTCTCTACAACTACACCCCCTATCAGCCAAACGCTGCTGCTCTTCGAGCTGGAGTGGGCACTGGGGATTGGTGCAGTGCATACGGAAACAGAAATTTCTACGTCCTTTATAAAAACTGGTTTGGCGATCCGCGCACCAGCACACCTGCTCGAACCGTCACCAAAGAAAAAATCGCAGCGCTTAAACCTTTGTATTCAAGCAGCAAACTCACACCCTGGGGCTGGAGCGACACGATGAAAAAGCTCCAAGAAGCAATGTTGCTGGCTGTTCCTACTTTCCCTGAGTTCACTCCCGATGGCGGTTACGGCACACGCACTATCGCCATCGTGAAAAACTTCCAGGAAGAAAACGATCTTCCCGTGACTGGCGAAGTCGATCAAGATACCGCGTATGCTCTTATTCGCAAAGGATTCCCCATTTATGTTGCCACACCGCACACCTACTACAGCTCGATGGCTAAAGGAGCTTACGGAGACGCCGTCCTCACATTGCAAATAGGAGCTAAAGGTCTCTACCCACAGTGGTTCTCAGCCACTCCAGATGCATCGTACGGAGCAAAAACTGCTTCGTTTGTGAGCCAATTCCAGGCTTCACGCAATCTCCCAAGCACAGGCATAGTAGACGCCGCCACTGCGCAAGCGCTACAAAAATCAGGGATTCCTCTTTCTATAAAAGAAATTCCTGAGCCAGAGCCAATCTATTTGGATCACATTCTGTGGAATTACGAATGGAGCTTAGACGTCTTGCACGTGCAGCGAGCGCTCGTCAAATACTTCCCTCAGTACGCACAATTTGAGCCAGACGGAGGATTTGGCCCTAAGACGGAAGAAGCCGTGAAAGCTATCCAACGTGCGAACGGAATTTATCCTGACGGCGGCGTGGGGCAAAAAACGCTGCAGCTTTTGCGTAGCGTGGGAGTTGAAGCAGATATGATATCTCACGCTTCATCTCAAACGTTGCTGACTAAAGGCGTCTGGTATTCCCCTTCCGTGCTGACTCTTCAGCAAGGACTGCGCAAGCATTTCCCACAAAACTTCCCTCATCAGCCCGACGGCTGCTTTGGCAACGGGACTGAAGAAGGCGTGAAAGCAGCGCAGAGATATTTCGGTATCCGCGCAACAGGAATCGTAGATGCAGATACGGCAGAAAAATTCCAGCAGCTTGGCATTCCTCTCAGCGTATCTAATCCTCCGCAAGAGCTAGCGCACACGTTGAGCACTCCGCTCGGGCAATGGCAGTGGAACTCAGACGTACTCGCATTGCAGAAAATATTAAAATACTACTTCCCTGTGCAAACTCCATATACTCCTGATGGCGGCTATGGCGTGGGCACGAAAGCCGGCATGATCGAGGTGCAAAATATAATCGGAGCGCCTGCCACTGGCGTATTTGATGAAGCAACGGCAGCCGCATTGCAAGCATACGGAATACCTCTTCTATATAGGTAATTTATATAGGTAATCTGTATAAACAGCCTGCGCATTGCGTATACAGAATCCTGCACGATTTCTTCTCGGCGAGCGTTGAGGCAAGAATCGAAAATATACGCAAAGAAAGAAGATAAAACAGCATGAAAAAATATCTAGCAATTATAGCGGCAGCTGCGATACTGCTCAGTGCATGTAGCGCAGCTCAGCCAGACGTTTCTTCTCATCACAAGAATTCCACTTCAAGCTCTTCACAAGTAGAAAAGCGCACAAAAGAAGATACAGTTCGTGACGATAAAAAAGACGAAACGCCTCAGCCTTCTGATTCTGCCGCCATCGCAGCAGCCGACGTCACCGCAGATCAGAGCACGCCTGAAGGAGCTGTATTACTTTATCTACAATCTTTCGCATCAGGCGATATATCAACTTTATGCAACACTATCGCCACTTTCGCGATCAATCGTCTCGAAGCGATAGGAGAAACATGCGAAAGTACCTACGGCGGATCTCCTATGCCGCAGCCAGCGCAGCACGTGAAGAATCTCAGTTTTTCCGATAATGGCGAAAGTGACGATGGACGAGGGCGATCTGTGCTCGTTTATGATACCAACGGCACGTACTCGTTCGTATGCGTCGAGGAAGAAGGCAGCTGGCACGTGGATCCAGAAAGCTACAGCCGAGTATAAACTGTCAACGTTGAGCTTTATCTTCTGGTACGTTTAAGTGTGCGCATTTATTAACGTACTGATGTGTGCGTTTTAAGTGTGCGTATGTGTGTATATTTCGCTTATATAGATATGCGCGCGCAGCAAAGGCTGTACGCGATGAAAGGTTGGCAATGATTACGCGGATAAAACGCTGGCTTCGCACTTGCGCAGTGACGAAATCTTTATATCAGCGCCTCTACGATATTAAGTTTGCCCGCGAAGAACGCTGCGCCAATGCCGCCTTAAAAAACAGCGGAGCTGAGGTGCTCTCACAGATAAAATCGCTTATGCGCAGCATAGACGCCGAATGGTATCTCGCTTACGGCACATGCCTTGGCGCTCTGCGTAACCATCAGTTCATCGGGCACGATACGGATATGGATTTTTATCTTTGCCCCAAGCCCGGCGCCACACTACAAGACGTAAATGCAGCACTCGCCGCTGGCGGATATAGGCATCATCACGATTATGAGGTGAACGGAGTTCCCGTAGAAAGCAGCTGGGAGCTTGATGGCGTGAATTTCGATATATTCGTGCTAGAGGAAAAAAAGGAAGGATACGGTTGCTATCTTTTTAACCGTTTTCCAGATGTTTCCTACACCTGCGAAACCGAATATAGCGTAAGCCTAAGCCAGGCACCGCACTTATCAGGCGTGAGCAGCGTAGACCTAGCAGGCGTAAGTGCCCCTATCCCTGCTAACGCACAAGATTTTATGAGCCTCTATTACGGAGAAAATTGGATTACACCCGATCCGAGCTACACATGGGAAAATTCATTAAATTCCCGTATTCGCTGCAGCAAACTCGGATACTATAAGAGCTATTAATCTCTGCTTCTGCCACCTTTAGGAACCTTATGCCATCTTTTAAGCAGCTCATCAACCCAAGAATTTCCTTGGGCATTATTGCTTTGAATGAAGAATCTTACCTTCCCGATATGCTTTCGTGTATTGAAGCTCAAGATTATCCCCACGAACGTATCCAACTGCTACTTATAGACAGCGGATCGCATGATTCAACTCCTGCGCTTATGGAAAAGTTTACACAGAAAGCAAAAAGTTTTGAATCCATCATTACTCTACCTAACCCTGGGAAAACTCCTCCTCACGGGTGGAATGTATTCCTCACACACGCCACAGGCGAGGTGCTTGTGCGAGTTGATGCGCATGCGCGTATCCCGCAAAATTTTTTGAGCAGCATAGTTGACGTGCTTCAGGAAGACGAAGCAGTTGCAGGCGGCCCTCGCCCCACAATCGTCCCACCTAATGCGAGCAATTGGCAGCGAGTGCTGCACGCTGCAGAAGAATCGCTTTTCGGAGCTTCTATCGCTAAGTATCGTGGAAAAGATAGTTCTTCGCCGTCTGTTGCTCAATACGTTCAATCAGTCTTTCACCCTGGATACCGCAAAGAAATCGTCGATGAGGTGGGATTTTTCAATGAAGATCTCACGCGCACCGAAGACAACGACTATTCGTATCGTATCCGAAAAGCTGGCTACAAAATCCGTTTCGATTCTCGGATATATTCCGAGCAAATTATCCGCCCGTGCCTATCAGCGATGGCGAAGCAAAAACATGCGAACGGATATTGGATAGGGCGCACTCTTTTTATTCAGCCAGGCTGTATAGAAATATATCACCTCGTACCAGCTGCTTTTGTGGGAGCTATTATCGGAGGAATAACACTCGCCTTATTCGGTATGAGCATTCCTCTTTTTCTTCTTCTGGGAAGCTATGCACTTGCCGATATTGCACTGAGCTTACTCTCTCTTCTTTCTATCAAGCCTTTGACGCTAAAATCTATCTGCCTTCCACTTATTTTCCCCATATTGCATATTTCCTACGGCATCGGCACGTGGGGAGGAATTATTTCGGGTGCAGCGCGGAGCATTCTCCGCCTCCTAAAGAAAGGGCGATAATAATGGATGCTCTTCGTAAGATGAAAGATACAATGCTCACGCGTTGGCATATATGGCGAAACAGACATCTTAAAAATCGCGACGTGACGATTATTTCAAATAACTGTATTGCAGGGGTGATTTATCACGACTGCGGCATGCGCTTTCTCTCTCCTACTATAAATCTATGGTTATCTGCTGAAGATTTTTTCACTTATGCAGCCCATATACACCACTACTGCCCTCAATATGGCGCTAATCTTACTGAGATAAAAGAGGAGGGCATCGATTATCCTGTTGGACGGCTCACGCCTCTGCCCACAACTAATCTCCCAGCACTTACGATCTATTTTCAGCATTATTCTTCTTTCTCTTCAGCAAAAGAAAAATGGGAAGAGCGATCGCGGCGAATCAATCTGGAAAATATCTGCATGATATTTGAATCCTCACAAGATATTCCAGCCGATAGCCCGATTTATGAGCTTTTGCGAAATGCGCCTTATACGCATAAAGTGCTGGTGACAAGCAAAAATTCTGCAGCTACTACCGAAGATTTACCCGTTGTGCACCTGCCGATCTATAGCAAACCCAACTATTTTCCCGGCAAGATTTTTGCAACAAAAACGAAACTCTCTCTTTCTAGATGGCTGGACGATTTTGATTACGTGACGTTTCTCAATGCTTCTCAAGGCACGCTCACTTACGAATACAATGAATAGCGATACAAGGAGATTCAAGAGATACTGAGGCGTGCGAGCGCTCCTGCCCTCGCGATTTCATAAAGAAATTTCATTGCCAGCAGGCTAGCACAGCCCATATAGCAGTAGGTTTGATTTCATTCAGAGTGCTTAAATTTCATTCAGAGTGCTTAAAATGCAGCTCACTTATAGAGCGTCTGTGATCTTTTGGTATCGATCCACGAGCATACACGCTTCATGCTCGATATTAAATCCATGCTTCGTCACAAGATTTTCTGGATTTTTGAAACGTTCCGAGGAAAAAGATAAAAGCGTATCTGCCCATTGATTCGCTGGATCATGCAAGCTAAGCTGCTTATGCATGGGCAGAATTTTTGCTTCACTAGGTATGTGATCGGAAGAAAGGCATGGAAGACCATTTGCCTGAGCTTCGATCAATGCAATACCTAAGCCTTCAAATCGAGACGGCAGGCAGAAAGCGTCCATAGCGCTCAGAAGCGCCCCAATATCTGAGCGAAGCCCCGTGAATATCACGGAATCTGCAATTCCAAGCTCACTAGCTTGTCTGCGCACAGATGGAAGTAATGTGCCGTCAGCTCCGATTAAAAGCAGATAGGAATCGGGGCGCTGCTGCTTAACTTCAGAAAATACTCGAAGCAAAAATTCGTGGTTTTTTTGAAGCGTAAAACGCCCGATATGCCCAAGCACAAAAGCATCATCGGAAATGCCAAGCTCGCGCCGAATTTTTTCTCGTTCACTCGCGCTATATGCAAAGCGTTCAATAGAGATTGCATTATTGACGACTGTGATTTTTCTAGCTGAATCGATACGCGCACCAAAAGCCGTTTTTCCTGCAATACGCGAAGCAGCCCAGAAGTGAGTAGAAAGGCAAGGCAATGAACGATAGAGCAGCCAATTTCGTAAAGCAGAAGTAGAAGATTCAGAGAACTTAGAAGAATGGCTGTGAGCAATCCGCACATTCACGCCATACTTTTTAGCAATAGGGAAAATTACTGGATTGAGATACAGATCGTGAAGCTGCACGGCATCATACTCATTCGCATGCTCAGCAAAGAAATGATCAACGAAACGCCAATACTTTCTCAACGAACAAATGCTCGGCTCAGGCGTGAGAAATAAGCGCCCCCCCATCTGCTCTATTTCTTGGCGAAAACTCGAGCTTTCGTCCCAAAACACCAAGAAATCAAAAGAAATATCAGAAGATATTTGGCGATAATAATTCATCACTGTTTGCGCTACACCAGAAACGCAAGCGCATGATGCCATCACGTGCAGTATTCTCATCAGAATCTTCTTTATTGATTCCCTTTGACGCTTGGCACTAACTCCGCCTCGCGCACTACCACAACAGGAAGTTTCATCTTCTCAGAGAAAGGACGCGATATAAGGAAGCTCATAATAAGCATCAACAAGCCAAACATATAATCAAAGCCTAGGAAAGAATCGGTCAAAAACAGCACTCCAACCATCATGACGATCCATGCTGTGCCAAGCAAAACATCCGCCCAATCGGTATGCCGCTGTTTCAGTGCTTTCGCGTAGCTCGCCAAACAGCCCACAAAAAATACCACATAAATTCCAAAGCCAAGTGCGCCGTAGCTAATAAGCACATCGAGATAGGAATTATGCACAGCAAAACCTCGTTCGAGCATTTTCTTTTCACTTGGCAAGTGCTCAGCTTTTGCATAATCTTGGGTATTGTACGGACCAATACCTACTACAGGGTGCTTCTTCCATAAATCAAAAGTTTCTTCCCAAATATAGACGCGCGCCGATTTTTCCACCTCTCCTTTATTAGAACCGAGTAGATCAACATCATCGAGCATCTTCCAATCCGCACCTTTTTTCTGCGAATTTTCTGAATGCGATAGAGCGAAAATTTTTGAATAATATGCGATTTCTTGATCAACAACCGAATCTATGAGGGCATTTGCGCTGATATATCCTGCGCCTGCAATAATCACAGCCCACACAATGAGAAGAGATTTCGCTTTCTTGCGCATAGATTCACTTCGACGATAATACAGCGCAATCAGCCAAAGGAAAGCAATTCCTGTGGCAGCGAAAAATGAAAGACGCGCTCCACGCGAGTTGCATGCCGGAATCGCAAGAAGAAGCAAAACCAGATTTACCCAATAAAGCACTCTATATATGTGCTGCCCGCGCAGAGTAGCAAAAATCTTGCTGCGATAGACGAACGCCCACGTGGTCACAAAAACACTGATAATTCCAAAGAGAGCAGCATGGTTTGAATCCATGTTCATACCAAACACAATAAATACTCGGCTATTGCCATACGTAATAGACTGCACTCCGAGATGCCGAATGCTCCCTGCAAATTTATCGAGAAACGTATAGCCCACCGCAATCATCAACACCGACGTGAGTGCCTGCAATCCCGTGATTATTTGCGCAGGCAGCACTACTTTCGCAAATTCACGATAAGAATGAGGGCTGCGAGCAAGATGCGTGCCAAGCGGATAGACGAGCAAAATAACTATCGCGAGCAGTATCGCAGACTTCATTTGTGTGCCTAGATTAAAAGAAAAATTCAGTGCAAGTGTGATCGCAGCGCTCACAAGCAGCAACACCAAAACTTTCAGCCACGGCGCTTGAAAAAACGAACGATCCTTGAGCAGTTTATAAATAATAATCAGATACGCCCATACCACAAGCAGATACTGCCCAGCCCCCAAAAAATCACCAGCAATAGCGATTTGACGAAGAAGCAGATACACAAAATAGACACTCACGCAATAGATAGGATTAAAAAATCCTGCCACAATTCTTGCCCTTAGGCTGCTATGCTCTGTGCAGGTACTGCTGCCAGCACAAGTGGCAGAATGCTTCGTCAGCTCAGCCTCCGTTTGCTCCACTACATTATTCACGCAATTACCTCATGATTAAAATCCATATAAAAACACAATAAATTTTTCTATGTAAATTTATCACAAATAAAAAGGGATATCTTTATAAACAAGGCAGATGTGCAATACTAAATACATGATGTTTAGCGTAATCATTCCTTTTTACAATGCAGCGCAATTCCTGCCGCGCCTTGAAAAGGTACTTCACGCACAATGCGAATCTCGTGCACAAGCACACACAGATATGGAAGTGATTATTGTAGATGATGCTTCTCACTGCGAAGAATTATCGCTACTGCGCGAAGCAGCTGTGCGAAATAATTGGAAGCTGCTGGAACTTTCGCAAAACGCTGGTCCTGGCGGCGCTCGAAATGCAGGGATTGACGCCGCAACAGGCGATTATCTGATTTTCTTAGACGCAGACGACGAACTTATTCCAGGAGCAATCAACGAATTAGCCAACGCCGTCACACAAAAAAAATGCGATGTACTGCTTTTCGACGCCACAATTATAAACGACTCAAAAGAGCACGCGTGCTCTATGCTCCCACAGTCTCCTGATTCTCTCACCTACGTGCCCACCGACTATGCACTTGCCTTTACCCGAAGCTGCACATGCGGCAAGACATACAGCGCAGATTTTGTGCGCGCAAACAATCTTCACTTCGGCACAGGAAAGCGCCATGAAGACACCGTCTTTACAAAAAGCGCTCTTGCCCAGGCAGATAAAGTTGCATATCTGCCCACCTCACTTTATCGCTATCAGATTCATGAAGGCTCTTTAATCACCAATACCGCACACGCTTCGTTCGAATCTTCTTTTGACGCAATAACAAGCATACGTGCTGCAGCTGCGGGAAAGTTTCCCCGAGAAATTGAGTATGTGTATATCGTAGAAGTAATCATTTCCTGCGTGATGAAATTCTATCCGCTGCGCACATCACGTTTGCAAGCCAAGCAGCTTTTTAACCGCTTCGACACAGATTTTCCAAACTGGGAGAATAACCCGTACTTACAGCAAACGAATATGCGCTACCGTCTCTACGCCGCTTTAGCTCGGCGTCACGCCTATACTGCCCTCGTTGCTCTTTCGCGCGCAGAAAGCATCGCACGCAAAATCCTGCATCGAAATTATTAAGCGATACTTCCTCTCGCACATCTATGAACAATCTATAAGATGCACACAATTCTTACACATTGGCAGATACTGCCTGCGAAAACGAAGCGCTGCATGAGCCAGCTCATGTAAGCCAACACTCACGCACCAGCAAATACTTACTATATGAGGAATAGTTACGAAAGTAGACGGCATGAAAGCAGAAGAGATAAAGAAACCTCAAACCAACAGCGCGAGCGCACAAAAAAATAAGAAACGTCTGCTCAAAAATACGATTATGCTCTATATACTCGTATTTTCCGGCTATTTCTTTTCTCTTATCACCGCCCCCTACCAAACCCGAGTTCTCGGAGCCGAACTATACGCCAAAATTGGCTGGGCAATGGCTGTGATGGCTTATTTTAGCGTGTTTATTGAATTCGGTTTTTTGCTTTCTGCCACTGCTTCTATTACTCGCAACCGCGATAATAAAACCTACGTTGAAAAAATAGTTGGAGCTGTCACGCTAGATAAACTTTTACTCAGCGGCTTAGGGCTTGCTGTACTTGCTCCGATGGCGTTTTTCTGGGAAAAAATGAACGACGATCCCTGGTTCTACATTCTCTGTTTTCTTTCAGTATGCTCAGCGAGCTTTATGCTGGATTTCTTCTATCGTGGCATCGAAGAAATGCAGACTATCACCGTCACATCTGTAGCTCTGCGCGCATTTTTCACCATCGGAATTTTCGTATTTATGCACAGCCCAAGCGATTATTGGATGGTTCCTGCTCTTAATCTCGGCGGAAACCTGCTTGCAGTTCTTTACGTATACGGGCACATGATATTCAAACTTGGCTACAAAATGCGTTGGCCCACAATAGCGTTTTCCTGGAAGATTTTGAAAGAATCCTTATGGTTCTTTTTCTCACGCGTGGCAAGCACAATCTATACAGCAACAAATATCTTTCTTCTCGGATTCGTCTATCCCGTTGCCAGCGTGCCAATCGGCGTCTACACCGCTGCTGATAAGCTGCTCAGCGTCATGAAACAAACAATGGGGCCTATCTCAGACAGTCTCTACCCTTATATGGTGCGCAACAAAGATTTTAAGCTACTGAAAAAAATACTCATCTGCTTAATGCCCATCATTACTGCGGGCTGTATCCTGATCGCTTTTATCGCAGAGCCTCTGTGCAGCTGGTTTTTCGGAGCAGAATTTGCTGATGCAGGAAAAGTTTTGCGGCTGATGATGCTTATTTTGTTTATTACACTCCCGGTCTATCTGCTTGGATTTCCGACTCTCTCCCCTCTCGGCGGAGCAAAAGCTGTGAATCAATCCGTGATTGTAGCGTCTATTTTCCACGTGGCTACGCTCAGCATAGCTTTCGCCTTTGGTCTTCTCGACATATATTCAGTCGTATTGCTTACGTTCTGCACCGAAATGATTATTTTGATCTATCGAAGCGTTGCCGTCGTTAAGTATTGGAAAAAGTATAAAGCTGAGAATTCACGCACTGCTGATCAAGGATAGAGGCGCATAGCACACGCACGCTATTTCGCACGCGCGCTATTTCATTTCATACGCACGTTATTCTATGGGCACGCTATTTCATACGCATATTATTTCATGCGCAGTGCAAACCGATATGCGCGCACAGCAAGCGGGATATTTATTCGCGCTACGAGCACCGTTGCGGCGTCTACTTTTCTCAATCCTTTCAACGCCACGCGCTGCGAAAGTGCATGCACACGCTGTTGAAGCTCTCGATAGCGCGAATCTTTACGATAAGCCCCATCAGCAGCAAACTCTGCCAAGCAGGTGATTCCCGCCTTAAAAGCTGCGAGCAATGCAAGAGGCGCATAGGCGCTTTCACGATTATTCAGCATTGAAAAATGCTCCTCATAAAAATCCACGCCATCGATATGGCGCCATGAAGGAGTAGAGGTGATCGACGCATTATTATGCCGATATAAATAAAGCTCTGCAGAAGTGAACGCTATTCGCTCTGCCTGCATCAGCACAGGAAGTGATACTGCTACATCTTCGTGCAGTTTCCCCTCCGGAAAATGCAGCTGCGTATAGATACGCCTGGGATAGAGTTTTGAGCAAGCCACAGTAAGCTGCTGCATCAAAGCGCCGCCATACAGCGCTTGAATCGCTTGATCTTGGGAAAGCGCTTGCCAAATCACTGCCTGCGCATCTAAAGCCAAAGAATCTATATCGTCAGTATCAGAAAAACGTACAAGCGAGCATACTGCCAGATCAGCTTTGTGCTCGTTTATTCCTTCCCAAAGAACGCGCACAAAATCACGATGCAGCACATCATCAGAATCAACAAAACAAAGATACTCGCCGCGAGCGCACGCAATGCCGGCATTACGGGCGCTGGAAAGCCCTCCATTTTCTTTTGTGACTATTTCAAGGCGCTTATCAGCATAGCTTTCTAAAATACTTTGAGAATCATCGGGAGAGCCATCATTAACGGCAATGATCTGCAAATTTTCGTAGCTTTGAGCCACAATAGAATCTAAACATTCACGTAGGTATTTTTCGACCTTATAAACAGGCAACACAATGCTAATAAGCGGATTATTCAGTGTATTCACGTGCATCCTTGCCCTGGGAATTATCAGTTTCTTTTCTTTCATCGATCTTTTCATCAAAGAAAGCTTTACGCTCATCAAAATAGCCATGCGTCATATACTGCTCGCACGGAGTATCAAGATCGAGGAAATAAACCGGATGATCCGGGCGCTGCTTTTCTGGCGGGGGTGGCGTGAGATAATCGTCGCCAAATTCAGCTCGTAGATATGCATCATAATTATCCGGCATACGGAATTTCTTTTGCTCACCAGCTACCTTCAACGGCATATCAATGCCAGTTCCAAACCATTCACGCCGAAATGGAATAAACATTATTTTCGGACCTTCGCACAGCGTTGCCGTCCATTCGTGAGTATCGTAATCCCGTTTACTCATCTGCCTTTCGCACCAACGCCACATTTTATATCGCCAACGTGCACGAGGGACGAGAGCGAGAGCAATTTTAGATCCCAAAGCAATCACTGCACCATGATTCTTCGGCACTTCTGCCACGCTATACAAATTAAACAGCTGCCCCATCAGCATCTGCCACCACCACGCCATACTCTTTGGGCGAGGCGCCCCATCGAGCGGAAAGATATCGAGCATTAAGCCTTGAGGTATTTTTTTATTCACCTGATAAGGCTTCACAACCGTTGTGAAATTATCGCAGATTTTTGCCATCACATCGCCTGTGTGCATAGTGGCATTCGTGCGCACATAGCTAAAACGCTCAGTATCGGCTTCTTTTTTCCATAGCTCGGCAAGCCGCTCGTAATCCGGGCGCGGCATAAATACGTCTACATCGTCATCCCACGGAATAAATGCTCCGTCACGCGCTGCTCCTATCACGCAGCCACCGCAGCCATAGAAGCGCAAGCCGTGTTTTTCGCAAAAATCAGCAAAATATTCGTAGATCTCCCACGATTTTGCCTGCATTTTCTGCAATTCATCATAAGTCAGCTCTTTAGCCTGAGGAAGCTCAAAACCTGGCATTATGCTGCACCTCATCTTTCCCGATACACTTGTGCTATTTTCATGCCATCAAGATTATTGCGTGTATACATGAGAATCGCCTGTTCTACTCGTGCAGATCGCCAGATAAAAGCCGATACCTTAGGGCATTCACAGAGCACTATTCACATTCTGCATACGACTGCCTGAGTTTACTCATCAGGCACTCTTAGCCGAATACAGTACTGCATCTTTTGCCGTCACGGCATCATGCTCGGCAAACAATTCTTCTGGAGAAATCTCAGGGACGCTCGTATGAGAAATAAGCGGATGGAACGGCCGCTCATCTATCTCATTATCAAAATGCAGCACTTCCGTGAGCTTCTCGCCGGGGCGCATACCAGTTATTCTGATTTGGATATCTTTTCCGCTCATATCAATCATGCGTTGAGCAACGTCCATAATCTTCACAGGCTCGCCCATATCCAGCACGAGCACTTCACCTGCGCGCCCGATAGCTCCTGCCTGAATCACCAGCGCACACGCTTCAGGAATAGTCATAAAGTAACGCTCTACATCGGGGTGCGTAATAGTGATCGGCCCACCTCGCTCAATTTGGGACGTGAAAGTCCACAGCACCGAGCCGCGCGAACCGAGCACATTTCCAAAACGCACACTCACATATCGCCAGCCCTTATCAGCAACTTGATGGGAATAATGCGCAACGATTCTTTCCGCCATGCGCTTAGAGCGGCCCAAAACAGTGGTAGGCTCTGCAGCTTTATCTGTTGAGATATTTACAAGATTCGTGACGCCGTATTCCACAGCAAGCTCCACAACGTTCTTACTGCCAAGCACATTGGTTTTCCAGCCTTCATCTGGATACTGCTCCAGCATAGGCAGATGCTTGAGCGCAGCAGTATGGAATACGACCTGCGGGCGGTGAGCTTCAAAAATAGCTCGCAATGCCTCTCGATCTCGAATATCGCAGAGGGCAAAATCAGGAGTATCAAGCATACCCGAGCCATACAGATCCAACTGGATCGCATGAAGCTCTGATTCGTCACGATCAAGCAAAATCAGTTCACTGGGATTGAGTGCTTTCACCTGACGGCAAATCTCGGAACCGATCGAACCTCCAGCGCCCGTCACCAACACTCGCTTACCTTCAATATAGCCAGCGATTTCGTGAAGATTCGTTTTAATTTGACGCCGCCCAAGCAGATCAGTGACGTTCAGCTTACGCACATTTGAAAGATCGACAGTACCATCGAGCAGCTCCCCTATTTGAGGTACAACCAGTAAATCAATGCCAGCTTGTTTAGCTATCTCAGCATACGCATTTTTCACATCTGAATCAGCGCTGTAAATCGCAAAAATAGCAGTCCGAACACCCAAATTTTTCGCTACTCTCGCTAAATCGTCACGCTTACCTTTGACAGGCACTCCACGAAGCCTCAGGTTTTGCTTGGCAGGCGAATCGTCAATCAAAGCCACTGCCTGGTAGGGAGAAGCCATATCAACCTGCAGCTGGTGAATCAATTGCTCAGCTGCCCGCCCAGCACCAATCAAAATCACAGGCTCAGGATCGGCAGCTCCGTGACGGCGCACTTTCTTGATAAGCCGCCACAGTATCCTTGCCGCAGTCATGAGCAGCAATGCTACTGGCGGCGCAGAAGCTGCCACTGCACGCGAGACGAAATACCCTGGGTAAATCAAAACAGTGAAGAGCACACCCACAGCACTCGCAAGAATGACGAGCCCCGCCAGCGATACCACTTCTTCAAATGATGCCAGCCAGTAGCGATTCAGATAATGCCGAGAGATAAACCCCGCAATCACCTGCACCACAATCGCTGTGAGTGCAAAAGCAAGCACACCTGCCACGTCTCCTGCGCTCAACGTAAAATCAAAACGTAGCCACGTAACAGCTGCTACGGCTATTGCCCAACTCATCACATCTACACACACAACAATGCTTCGGCGCAGCCACGTAGAAATCAGCATACTTAGTCTCTTTCACTATTGATCTGCCTATAATGCTAGCTCTATGCTAGCTCTAGTGTAGCGTGCAGCACTATAAATTCGGGTAAGCCTTAACGCACTCAATGGGCAATAGTGAGATAATAGACGTATGAACATTCCTTTTTCTCCTCCAGATATTCGCGATGAAGATATTGAAGCCGTTGTGAAAGTGCTTCGCTCTGGATGGATTACGAGCGGACCTGTTGGCGAAGAATTTCGCACACAGCTGTGCGATTTCTCTGGAGCAGCAGGAGCAGTACTGGTCAATTCAGCTACTGCCGCTTTGGAATCGGCACTGCGCTACTTGAAAATTGGCCCAGGCGATGAAGTGATCGTGCCAGCCTACACCTACACTGCATCCGCCTCAGTAGTTGAGCACGTCGGAGCAAAAATTGTGATGGTCGATGTCGATCCAGGCAGCTATTTTACCAGCGCAGAACGCATTGGCGCAGCAATCACTGAACGTACAAAAGCCGTAATCGTCGTAGATTTAGCTGGGCGTATGGTAGATCTGGATCTAATCTATGAAGTGCTCAATGATGCACGCTCACGCTTCCTTCCTGCCTCTCCAGCGCAAGAAGCTTTTGGACGTATCGCACTCATAGTTGATGGTGCTCATTCACTGGGAGCAACTCTTGGGAAATACCAGGCAGGAAGCTACGGAGATTTCACAGCTTTTTCTTTCCACGCCGTAAAAAATCTGACTACCTCTGAAGGCGGAGCGATCACGTGGAGCCATGAAAATTCAGCAGACCATGCTGATATCGAGAAATTCCTGAAACTGAATATCTTGCACGGGCAGTCTAAATCAGCATTGGAAAAAACTAACTCTGCCGCCTGGGAATACGACATCGTATTTCCTGGATATAAAGCGAATATGCCAGATATTCTAGCTGCCCTTGGTCTCTCGCAGCTGCAGCGCTATCAGGAAACTATTGCTCGGCGTCACTCCATTATCAATAGCTATAGCGAAGCACTCGCAGATCTCCCCCTCACTCCGATGCCGCATGAAGGAATTGACGATCAAGGGCGGCACTGGTACAGCTCAGGGCATCTATATCTGCTTGCACTCGACACTCTCACGCTCGAACAGCGCAATTCATTTATTGAGCGTATGTATGAGAGAGGAATTTCCTGCAACGTCCACTACAAGCCTCTCCCCTTATTTACGGCGTATAGGGATCTTGGGTTTGATATCGCTGATTATCCGAATGCGTATGCTGCATACGAACATGAGGTGACGCTTCCTTTACATACCGTGCTCACAGACGAACAAGTTGAGTACGTTGGTGAGCACGCTCATTCAATTCTCGCTGATATGACGAAGTGAGTAGCGATGGAAGCGAAGAAAATAATCGACCAAACTGTATCTGCTGCAGCGCTCATAGCGCTCAGCCCGATCTTGGCTGCAACAGCACTGGCTATCAAAATTGATTCTGATGGTCCCGTCTTTTTCCGCCAAGAGAGAATAGGGCTTCATGGAGTTCCTTTCAAAATTCACAAATTTCGCACTATGCGCGATGAGAAACCACTCGTGAATGTATCAGCCACAGGGGATCCGAGGGTGACGCGCGTAGGGCGCGTACTGCGTAAAACTAAGCTCGACGAGCTTCCACAGCTTATCGACGTTGTGCAAGGAACAATGGCGATTGTAGGGCCTCGCCCAGAAGTCCCCGAATACGTGGCAAAGTGGCCTGAGGATCTGCGCGATCTGATTCTCTCGGTACGCCCTGGCATCACAGATCCTGCATCGATTAAATACCGCAATGAAGCAGACGAATTAGCGGCTGCAGCAGACCCAGCACGCTATTATGAAGAAGTGCTTATCCCTAAAAAGACTGCTCTTTACGCACAATACGTAAAAAACAGATCTCTTTGCGGCGATGCAAAACTTATTTTCGAAACGATTAAAACAGTATTCACCAGCTGACGGCACTTTGCTTTATCTTCTGAGCTGCGTGGTGTATTCCTCATCGGCATATCGCCATTCTTTACGCAATTCCAACTATGATAGACCTCATGGCAAAAACTTTGAACGGTGAACATGAGCGAAATATCGCAAGCCGTACGGATTCGAGCCATGAGCTGCTGGTGCGCCATGCTGAATCTGACCGCAATCGTCATGCCCCCGCACATGCCCGAAAAACAGGAGTGCTCAGCGTTGTACTGCGTTCTCTAGGGCTTATATTTCTTGCCATCTTACTGAGCGGCACTTCAGCAGCCGCAACTATGTATTACAAACTTCAATCAAACGTGCAACAGCATCAAATCGTTCGCGCGCCCACTAAAAAAGCCAAACCCATTATCCCGATCGACCAAAAAGCAGGGCAGCCTCTTAATATCTTGCTGCTTGGCTCCGACGCACGCCCTGAGGAAAACGACGAAGGCGTAGAGGGTATGCGCGCAGACACTACAATGCTCGTGCATATTTCAGCAGACCGAAGCCGCGTAGACGTCATCTCAATCCCACGCGATACGCTCGTAGAAATTCCTGAATGCACTCTTCCAGATGGCAGCACAACGTGGGCTCAAAGCAATGCAATGTTTAACTCTGCGTTTATGATTGGCGGCAGCACAGGAGACGTGGGCGCAGCAGCTTCCTGCACGCTTGCAACGGCAGAAAGAATGAGCGGATTGACGATTGACGGTTTTGCTGTCGTCAATTTTCAGTCTTTTCAAGATGTTGTGGGCTCAATCGGCGGTGTGGATATGTGCTTTGCAGAAGACGTTCACGATGCCGACGCCCAACTTAATATCAGTGCCGGCTGCCACACCTTAGATGGAGTTCAAGCTCTAGCTATTGCTCGCGCACGCCACGCTTTAGGAGACGGCTCCGATCTTTCGCGAATCGGACGTCAGCAAGAACTCGTCTTTCAGATTCTGAAAAAGCTTTTCTCGTTGAACGTCTTTGCGAATACTCAAACGTTCTATCAGGTGGCCACAGACGTCACCAAAAATCTTGACACTTCTGAAGGTCTTGGAAATCTGCCCTTCCTCGGCGGTCTCGCATATTCGCTCAAAGGGCTGGATTTTGAAAACAACGTTAATTTTATGACTCTCCCTGTGTACAACGATCCTAACGATCCGAATAGAGTTCGAGAAAATGCGCAGGCAAGTATTCTGTGGGAAGCAGTGAAAAACGATAAACCTATTCCTGCTTCAGCAATCCAAGAAGCCCCCGAGCAAAGCGAAGTCGTTGTGCGAAATCGCCACCCGAAAGACCCTAAAACATCATCAACAAAAGAAACGGGCGATAGCACAGATTCCACCTCATCTGAATCAGATACGACGTCTCACTAATCCTTAATTCTCAAGCTACTGAGAGGATATCTCCTGCCATGCCGAATCCGCCGTCATTTGAACCGGAATCTCGCTCTCCTCGCCCTTCAGCGCACGGAGCCAGGCGCGTTGGCACAGGTAAATTCTCTTCAACTGCAAGCAGCGCTCACAGTGATAATCACGGCACACCGCCTCAATCTCCTAGCCGCGTGCCATTGAAGCGATCATTTAATGAAGATGAACGCACACTGCGATCTTCTGCGCGAGAATCCTATAGAGCGCATTTTTCCTATCGTGACGGCGAGCAGGGCAGCAAACACAGCAGCGAGCGCAGTAGCGAACGGCGCTTAGCAATCCAGCCGCCAGCTTATACGCCTCATGCTAAACTTCGATCGGCAATCCCTGAACACCCTCAAACACAGCCGCATCCTCCTCGAACTTATCCACCACACACGCCCTCATCTGGGAAGATTCAACCTCGCAAAGCAGCATCAGCAGCTTCGACAGCTTCACAATCGTTCGCGCGAAAAAAGCCAAAAATAACGCTGCACAGCGCCGTATCTACCGTTGCTCTCGTGCTTGCTTTTGCTATCATCGCCACACTTTGCTGGGGTATGCATCTGATCAACTATGGAAATTCACAGCTCACGCGATTAGATATTTTATCGGATCGAAAAGACACTGCAGGCACAACCTACCTTATTGTCGGCTCAGATGAACGCGGAAAAACGATAAGTGACGACGCAGAAGGGCAGCGCGCCGATACGATTATGCTGCTGCACAAACCACGCTCAGGAAATGCTTCACTCATTTCTCTTCCTCGCGATGCCTGGGTGCCAGTCGAAGGATATGGCAACGCTAAGCTCAACGCTTCTTTCTCATGGGGTGGGCAAAAGCTCCTCGTACAGACCGTGCAAAACTACACAGGGCTTACAATCGATCACTACGTACAAATCGGTATGGATGGAGTTAAAGACCTCACAGATGCAGTAGGAGGGGTTAATCTCTGCCTTAAGCGATCTTCTATCATTTCTGAAAGTATTTCCGAAGATGACGCTGGAAATTCTACTCTCGTTGATCCTGAATCAGCTCTTACCTGGAGCTGGGCATCAGGAGAAGAAGAAAGTTGCCAAAATGCAGACGGCGATACTGCTCTAGCTTTCTCTCGTATGCGCAAAGCAGACGTTGTGGGAGATATCGGGCGCGGCTTGCGCCAGCGGCAAGTGATCGGCGCAATTATGAATAAAGCGTTCACTCGCGAAATAATCCTCAGCCCATCGAAACAAAAAACTCTCGTTGGCGCAGTCGCAAACGTACTCACAGTCGATGATGACGATTCCATCACCAACGTTGCTTTTGCTGGTCTTGATCTGAAAAATGCGATGAGCAATGGAATTTCTGGCGCTCCACCAATAGCAGATATTGCTTATTGGACGGACGATGGGCAGTCCGCTGTATTACTTGATCGGAATAAACACGATACTTTCTGGCAAAAAGTGCTAGACGGAAGCGTCACCCAGACAGACTTTTATAATCCGCTGCGCTGAGAAAATCCCGCAACTTATGGCGTGGGCAGATTCAGCTCTTTCAGCACCTCTACCTGAGCTGCGTTGATCGTGCCAATCCCTTCCAACTCGGGAATGTCGTAAGGCTGAATATTAAAACCGTGAGGATCAAGCTGATAGAGCACCTCGGCAGTTTTATGATCTACGAGAATACCGTTTACGGGAGCGACGCTGCACAAACGCGACGCAAGATTGACGCTCGGCCCGAAAATATCTCCAAAACGGCTAATCACCCCACCCCACACAAGAGATGCGCGAACATCAGGCATATTGTGCGATTGGGCAAGGGCTTTGACGATATTGTTTACCACCTGCACGCCAGTTTCGATATCGTCAGCAACATAAAGCACGGCGTCTCCCACCATTTTCACTACGCGCGCTCCATAAGTGCTTACAACGTCTCGCACAGTAAATTCAAAGGTCTGGATAAAATCAACGAGAGCGTGTGGAGAAAGCTGCCCAGAGGTGTGCGTAAAATTCACGAGATCGACGAAACCGAGCGCGCGCTGCATCGGCAGCATATCCGAATGCTCAGCTCCTCCCTCGTCTTTTCGAGCATCAAGCTCAGTCTCCCAACGCCGCATAAGCGCTGCCATATGCCGCCGCCACGCATACTTCATCTGATAGATAAAAAACTCTTCGTATTCATCAATTCGCTCAAGCACCTGATGGCGCGCCTCTATTTCGGGTAGATCAAACCTGCTTTCAAACTCTGCCACGAGCGCTTCATACTGCCAAAGCACCTGCCGATCAGCAAAATGTGATTGCGCACGAATCAAAGAGTTGAGAGTATCAAGATCAGCAAGCCCCTTATCCGTCAAAGATATATACGCACGAAAAACGTCGATATCGTAATCTGTGAAAAGCGGACGCGAAGGATCTGTGACCGAGGGAAAGCCCATCGCCTGCCAAAAACGCCGAATAATCCTTTCAGGCAATTCAGTTTTTTCCACAACTTGCTCAAGAGTGTATTTTTCGGCGCCACCAATCAGCCGAGATACGTGCTGTTCTACGTTACACGGCTGCTGCTGCGCAATACTGCATTGCTTATCGCGCGCTTGAGAAAGATAAGTATGACTTGTGGTGGGCATCACAAACCTACTATAGTGCATTTCCCTGCTCTTCGCAGTAATTGATACATACGTCTTGCTTATTTCCAAAAGCTTGTGATGCCATATCCAAGCTGAGCAAGCAAATTCCTCAGCAGCGGTAGAGAAATCCCCACCACGCCGTGATGGTCCCCTTCGATACGCTCCACAAACGGACCACCGCGCCCGTCAATCGTAAAAGAACCTGCCACATGCAATGGCTCTCCACTAGCTATATACGCATCAATATCTTCATCACTAAGCTCAGCAATATGCACTCTAGCCCGAGAGACGGCACAAGCTTCCGCACTGTTTTCCTCTGCTGCCGCTGATGCCGCTCCCACTGCAGCTCCGACCATTGCCCCTGCAGCCATATCGATCACACAATGCCCTGTATAAAGCTCTCCAGCGTGACCGCTCATACGATGCAACCGTTCGCGTGCCAGCTCCTCAGTATGAGGTTTACCCACAACATCTGCGCCCATCTCAAACATAGAATCACAGCCGACGACTACCGTCACTCCTAAAGGATTGCCTTGCTCATGCACTTCTTTTGCTACCGCACGAGCTTTCGCACACGCTAAAATCTGCACTTTCTGGGCGGCCGTCAATTCTGCGTCACCAGCTTCCTCAATAGCTGCGCGCAGCACGGCGTCTTCATCCACATCAGAGACAAGCACAGTATGCCGAATGCCAGCAGCGTCTAAAGTTGCTCGACGCGCAGGCGAAGCAGAAGCTAAAAGCAATATATGAGAATGAGCCATGAGCATATACTAACGCTCACAGCTCATCCACTCGAACTTATATCCACTCTTATATCCACTCCACCAGCCGCATTTTCCCATGACGCGAAGCTTTGCATAATGCGAAGCCTTGCATAAGGCTACGTAAGAGCACCCAGCGAGAAATATATCTGGTGACGAGCCTCCTCCTTTGAAGCGAAGCCTAGCTCGAAGAGCACTCTCCTCTCGAAATGAAGCCCCTACCTAGAGCGAAGAGCAGCCAGCCGGCATTGCCAGCTTTTGTCTAAATAAGACCTCCAGGATCTGGAGTGTAAGTCCAGTTGAGTTTCTCACGCTGAGCCATCGACGTCACCGAGCGCTCATCAGCTCCCACATATACCTGACGCGGCCGCCCAATTTTTGTGTTCGGATCGTTAATCATCTCGTGATACTGAGCAATCCATCCTGGAAGACGACCTATCACAAACAGTGGAGTAAACATTTGAGTTGGAAAACCCATCGCCCTATAAATCACGCCAGTATAGAAATCGACGTTTGGATAGAGCTTGCGTTCCACGAAATAATCGTCATTCAGAGCAATATCCTCCAGCTCGCGAGCCATATCGAAAAGCTGAGTATCGCCATTGATTTTCGGAAGAATCTCGTCGGCAATAGCTTTCACAATTTTTGCGCGCGGATCGTAATTCTTATACACACGATGCCCGAAGCCCATGAGCCTCACGTCATTCTTCTTATCTTTCACTTGATTCACAAAATCAGAAATCGAAATACCGCTCTTACGAATTTTTCCAAGCATATCGAGCACAGCCTCGTTTGCTCCACCATGCAAAGGGCCAGAAAGAGCGCCAATCGCAGAAGAAATAGAAGCATAAACAGAAGCCTGCGACGAGCCAACCAAACGCGCAGTTGAAGTGGAACAATTCTGCTCGTGGTCTGCGTGCAAAATGAAAATTTTATCGAGCGCACGCACAACCGCTGGATCTATTTCGTTTGGCTGATACGGCAGACCAAATGCCATGCGTAAAAAGTCTTCCGTATATGAGCGCCCGTAGGAAGGATAGAGCAGCGGAGCACCAGTAGCACGCTTTGCAGCATAGGCCACGAGAGTCGGCATTTTCGCTATCAAAATAGCCGAAGCAAGATCGAGCTGCTCATGATCGAGAGGATTGAGAGTATGAGGATAATACGTGCCCAAACCAGCAATTGCCGCTTGAAGCATACTCATCGGATGCCCGTTACTTGGGAAAGAAGTAAAGAAATGTTTGTAATCTTCGTTGAGTAAACGGTGTTTCTTAATGCGGCGCGTAAAAGCTCCAAGAGTATCTGGATCTGGCAGTTTCCCGTAGATAAGCAAAAACGCCACTTCCAAGAAGGTACAGCTATCGGCAAGCTGATCGATAGGATAACCGCGATAACGCAAAACGCCAGCAGCGCCGTCAATATACGTAATCTTTGAAGTACAGCTGGCCGTATTAGTAAAACCTACATCGAGAGTGACCGAGCCCGTCTGCGAAAGCATATTCTCGATTCGGAAGCCGTTATTGCCGTTTACTGCATCAACGCGCTCAAGTTCCAGCGTTCTCCCGTCAACGGTGAGCTGTGCACTTTCTGCCATAAGGATATTCCTTTCACTCGTGTTCACCATCGAACGATAGATAAACTCTACCCGATAAAAAGCTACTGCACCTCAAACCATCTCGCTATGAAGACACTAACGGAACGCTGACGCATCTACTACTGATGTGGTCTGCGAGAGCAACACGCCAGCTCAACAACGAAAAAGTGCACAGTAGCGCACGCCGCATACTCTATATACCGAATATGCCAAGCAAAATCAGTAAAGAAAAACAAGTAACAGCAGCTAAACAGCAATCATGCCTGCGGCGGAAGCTCAGCGACAGCAGGATGATCTTTGCCGATAGCTCCAAGCTTACTGGCACCCCCAGGTGAGCCAATCTCGTTAAAGAATTCAGAGTTAATCGTCAGATATTGTGCAAAATCCTCGGGAAGATCATCTTCATAATAGATAGCTTCAGTGGGACACACTGGCTCACACGCGCCGCA
Organism: uncultured Actinomycetaceae bacterium; assembly: GCA_902464405.1. Lineage (GTDB taxonomy): Bacteria > Actinomycetota > Actinomycetes > Actinomycetales > Actinomycetaceae > Arcanobacterium_A. The sequence continues at coordinate 116,558 of CABQJD010000002.1, forward strand.
ATCAACACATTCATCTGGGTGGATATACAAAGTACGATCACCCTCATAAATACAATCAACTGGGCACTCATCCACACATGCACGATCTTTCACATCCACACACGGCAAAGCAATCACGTAAGCCACGTCTGATTCCCTTCTCTATTTTCCACGTGCACACTCCTCAGCATGCATATCACTACCTCAAGTATCGCGCTTATCACCAAAACTAAGCAATTTATTTTAAGAGAATTACAGCACGAGTGTATCGCTTAAACGCATAGACACATCATGCGGCGCACAAGCAGCATACCCACATATTAAAGATGATCCGATTCCAACACAGAACTGCCCGACTCTGCCACACCCATATTATCTTCATACTCGCTCCCGTCACCTAGAGAAAATGCATCACGAGCCTCTGCCCAACGAAACAGAAGGAACCCTGGGAGCATGGCACACACCACACTCAGCAAAGGCCACAACTGAGCAACTGAACTTCCACCAAGAGCCTCAGGAAGAGTCAGCACATCGTTCGATTGCGAAAACGACATAAACCATAGCGTCACGCCAAAAACCGCAAGCGAATAGGCTAAAACCCCTGAAGCGTGCGCCAAAGTCTCAGCAACAAAACTCCCCATAACGACCACAGCAATAGCCAAGCCCACACCAAGCCAAGGCAAGCCAAGCGGCCCAGGGCTGAGTACTACACCGATAGCACCAACGCACGCACCCACAAAAATTGCTGCACACACTCGCATAACACTCACACTATCACCTCTTGCAGTTCGCCTTGCCTCGCGGTAATAGTCACACCCCAGCATGACCTACCGCTTCGTGAGCCTCACTCACAAGAACCTGCGGCTCTTGCAGTTCGCCTTGCCTCGCGGTAACGCTCCGTCGAATCTAGAATGACTTTGCGGATACGCACTGTTTCTGGCGTCACTTCAATGCACTCGTCCTCTGCTGCAAATTCAATCGATTCTTCGAGGGTGAGCGTGCGAGAAGCCTGCAGGGTCTCAAACACATCTGCCGTTGCACTGCGCATATTCGTCATCTCTTTAGCTTTGACGACGTTCACGTCCATATCCTCGTTGCGCGGATTCTCCCCCACAACCATTCCCTCATACACTTCATCTGCAGGCTTGACGAAGAATGTGCCGCGATCTTCAAGGCGCTGCAGAGAGAAAGCGGTGACGGCACCAGCGCGATCAGCTACCAGCGAACCCGTTGTGCGCGATTCAATTTCGCCTGCCCAAGGCTTATACCCATCACTAATCGAAGCACTGATACCAGTGCCGCGGGTTTGAGTAAGAAACTGGGTACGGAAACCGATCATACCGCGGCTCGGCACCACGAACTCCATGCGAACCCACCCAGTGCCGTGATTCGTCATCGTCTCCATCGTGCCTTTTCGGGCAGCCATCAACTGCGTGACGGCGCCGAGATACTCCTCAGGCACATCAATCGTCGCACACTCCCAAGGCTCAAAAACTTTCCCATCGTGAATCTGCTTCACCACTTGAGGTTTTCCAACGGTCAGTTCAAATCCTTCACGCCGCATTGTTTCCACAAGCACTGCGAGTGCTAATTCTCCTCGGTCTTGAACTTCCCACGCATCTGGGCGTTCAGTTGGCAGCACTCGAATAGAAACGTTTCCCACAAGCTCTTGTGCCAAACGATCGCGCACCTGGCGAGCTGTGAGTTTATGCCCTTTTTCTTTTCCAGCAAGCGGAGACGTATTGATTCCGATCGTCATCGAAATTGCAGGATCATCCACGTGGATTCGAGGCAGCGGGCGCGGATCTTCCATATCAACCAAAGACTCGCCAATCGTAATATTCGGCACGCCCGCAATTGCCACAATATCACCTGCTGTCGCAGATTCCGCAGGCATGCGCTCCAATCCTTGCGTACGCAGCAGCTCTGCAATGTGCACTTTTTCAAGCGTGCCCTCTGGACCATTCATCAGCCCTACCCAAGAGTTCTTTTTTAACTCGCCGCTATAGACGCGTACCAGCGCTAAACGCCCCAAAAATGGCGAAGAGTCTAGATTGGTAACCTGCGCCACGAGAGGAGCATCGTCATCGTATTCAGGAGCAGGAACGTACGTGAGAATCGCATTGAAAAGCGGTTCAAGGTTTGGTGACGCCGGCACCTCACCATCGGCTGGCTGCAGCGTATCTGCACGCCCTGCTTTTGCCGCACAAAAAATCATAGGAATTTCGAGTAAGCGATCCAGATCTAACCCCTCAGCATCTTCAATATCTGAAGCTAGCCCGAGCAGCAAATCTTGAGTTTCTTCGATTACTTCACTGATTCGCGCATCTGGGCGATCGACCTTATTTATCACTGGAATCACAGGAAGATTAGCTTCTAAAGCTTTGCGCAAAACAAAGCGCGTCTGCGGAAGTGGCCCCTCAGAAGCATCAACCAGCAGCACGACACCATCAACCATCGAAAGCCCGCGCTCTACCTCCCCCGAGAAATCGGCGTGCCCAGGCGTATCGATCACGTTAATAACGACTCCATCAGGCGCACCACACTCTGCAGCGCTCGGCCCTTTATACGTGATCGCCGTATTTTTCGCTAGAATCGTAATCCCTTTTTCGCGCTCAAGATCACCTGAATCCATAACGCGCGTACCCGTTGATTCCACAGTTGCATGGCTGGAAAATGCTCCACCCTGCCAGAGCATGGCATCAACAAGAGTAGTTTTTCCATGATCGACGTGTGCCACGATTGCTACGTTGCGAAGATCCTTGCGCTGTTTCATACAGACCTTTCATATTTCGGTGTGTGGGTACATACAGGTGCATATCTTCCACACTTCCCTGCGCTTGCTGCGTTCTTTGTGCACTTCCTCGAAAAGTCTAGGCGCCCAGGGAATATAAGGCACAACTGACATGAAGATTGGGAGCAATAGCACGAATTTCACTAGCCCGCGTAAGGCAACAAGGAAATACAGCGATAAATCCGCATCTGCCTATGATTTCACGATTCGTAAATAGAAGACAGGCGCGTGCGCATACTTTTCTTTTCTCCTCTTTCCCTCCCGCACAGGAGTGGAAGAGCCAAATAATCTATGCCGCCGTGCTTACCTCCCAGTAGCAGGCATATCTAGCGCATTTTTCTAGCGGCGCTCTTGCCTCCCTGGCAGGCATAGCACCAGCGATATACTGCTTCCAAAAAATCAGGGAGAGCTTGCACATATCGCACAAGCCCTCCCGTTTATCACCCAGCATGCATAATGCCAGCACGCAGATCATACAGATCACGCAGCGGTATTACCTCCAATGAGCAGGTCACCGCCAGGAATCGAATCAATAAGATTGCGAGTGTATTCGGTCTTTGGAGACGCAAACAGATCGTCAGCTGCCCCAGTTTCCACAACTTTGCCTTCTTGCATCACCACGATATCGTCAGCGATTTGGCGAACCACGGCCAGATCGTGCGTAATGAAAAGGTAGCTCAAATGCATACGTGCCTGAATATCGTTGAGCAAATGCAGAATCTGATTTTGCACGAGCACATCTAGAGCACTCACAGCTTCATCTAAAACCAGCACTTCTGGCTTCAAAGCGAGCGCGCGCGCAATAGCGACACGCTGCCTCTGCCCGCCAGAAAGCTCGTTGGGATAACGACGCATAACGGAACGCGGAAGCGATACAAGATCGAGAAGCTCTGCAACTTGCTCTTCACGCTCTTTCTTTGTGCCGATCTTATGCACTCGTAGCGGCTCTTCAATCACCGAAAACACAGAAAACATCGGGTCGAGCGAACCGTACGGATTTTGGAAAACCACCTGAAGTTTACGCCGAATATCGAAACGTTCTTTATCGCTTAGTTTCGTCACATCCTGCCCGCCGAAAATCACCTGGCTCTCCCCTTTGTCCGGTTCGAGCAAGCCAAGGAGAATATTGGCGGCCGTAGATTTTCCAGAACCAGATTCACCAACCACAGCAAGAGTCGTGCCTTTACGCACCTTAAAGCTCACATCGTCAAGAGCTTTAAAGACGGCACCTTTACCTCCGCGCACTTTGAAGGTTTTTGTGAGGTGACGAACTTCAGCTGCAATCTCCTCAGATTTCCCTCCTTCGCCAGCTCCTAAAAGCTCATCTTCTGCAATCGCGATACCGCGCTTATGAGCGCTCTCTATTCTCGCAGATGCCAGCGAAGGAGCAGCAGCGACTAAACGCTGAGTATACGGATGCTTAGGATCTCTCAAAATCTGCAGAGCTGGACCCGATTCCACCACGCGCCCGCGATGCATCACCACAAGGTGAGACGCTCGTTCAGCAGCCAACCCCAGATCATGAGTAATGAACAGTACAGACGTACCCAGCTTATGCGTAAGCCCTTCCAGATGATCTAAAATCCTGCGCTGCACAGTCACATCTAATGCAGACGTTGGCTCATCAGCAATCAAGAGTTTAGGGCTAGCTGCCAAACCGATAGCGATGAGTGCGCGCTGACGCATACCACCAGAAAATTCGTGTGGGTACTGCTTTGCCACACGATCTACATCTGGCAGACCAGCTTCCTGCAGCAGCTCATTCACTCGCTGTTTACGATCGGCTTTATCGCCCACTCCGTTTGCATCGAGAGCTTCACGTACCTGCTGCCCAATCTTCCACACTGGGTTAAGATTGCTCATCGGATCCTGCGGGATAAGCCCAATCTGACTTCCTCGTATATCTTCCATCTCTTTGCGAGTTTTTGAAACGAGATCAACACCATCGAGTTTGATAGAGCCGCCTACGACCTTACCAGTGCCTGGCAGCAAACCGATGATGGCATTCGCCACAGTTGATTTACCAGAGCCAGATTCACCAACAATAGCAACACTCTGCCCAGGATAGATAGTGAGGTTGGCTTTTCGCACAGCTGGCACCATCCCAGTGGAGCTCTGAAAAGCTACTTCAAGATCTTTAATATCAAGTAAAGGTTGTACGTTACTCATCTCTCACTTCTTCCTCTGAGACGGGTCTAAAGCATCGCGCACAACGTCACCCATCATAATGAAGCTCAGCACCGTCATAGCAAGTGCGCCAGCAGGATAGAACAAAACCGATGGCTGAATACGCAAACTCACCTGAGCACGAGAAATATCGCCACCCCAGGAAACTACATCAGGCGGAAGCCCGACACCCAGGAACGAAAGGGTCGCTTCAGAAACAATAAACGTGCCTAAAGCAACGGTAGCATAGACAATAATTGGTGCAGCAGCATTGGGCAGAATATGGCGAAGAATAATCCTCCACCTGCTTTCTCCAAGAGCTCTCGCAGCCGTCACAAACTCTTCAGTTTTCGTCTGCAACACTGCACCGCGAGTAATACGCGCAATTGACGGCCAGCCAAACATAGCTAATACAAGAACCACTGTGAGAACTGTGCGATGCTCACGGAACATCTGCATCACCACGATACCAGCAAGCAAGAACGGCACAGCAAAAATAATATCGGTGAGACGCGAAAGCATAGCATCAAGCCAGCCTCCGAAATAGCCAGCAAGCGTGCCAACCAATCCGCCGATAAACACCACTACCAGCGTCGTCAGCAAACCAACGATCACAGAAGCTTGTGCACCGTATACTGTGCGAGCAAAAATATCGCACCCCTGCCGATCAAAACCAAAAATATGCCCTTTGCTCGGCAATGCCATCGAATTGGAAAGTTCGCAGAATTTTGGATCAAGAGAAGTAAACAACTGAGGCACAGCAGCCATCACAACACACAAAAGGATAATCGCAGCCGCTACCCAAAAAAGCACGCGTTTACGAAGATATTTCCATGCTTCACCCCACATCGACGAAGGAGCACGATCATCTGCTACGGCATCGACAGCGCCGAGACCAGTTTCGTCAATATCACTAACGAAGTGTTCTTGCCCTGGGTAAAGAGCTATCTGTTCATTATTCGTCATACTCATCCATCTCCCCTATTATTCGTAGCGAATCCGCGGATCAAGCAGGGCATAGAGCAAATCGACCAAAAGATTCGCCACAATATAGACGATCACGAGAACCGTCGTAAAACTCACCACGGTGGCAGGCTCGCCTGTAATAATCGCTTGATAGATGTTTCCGCCCACACCGTTAATAGAGAAAATGCCCTCTGTGACGATTGCGCCCCCCATAAGAGCGCCAAGATCAGCACCCAAGAAAGTTGCTACTGGAATAAGAGAATTTCGCAATACGTGGCGTGTAATTACTTTTGTGCGCGGCAAGCCTTTAGCGTATGCCGTGCGTACATGGTCTGCCGTAATCATTTCGGAAACAGATTGGCGAGTGAGGCGTAAGACGTATGCGAATGACACTGCTCCCAGCACAATTGCCGGCATAAGCAAGCCTTGAATAGACGTATTCGAGCCGACGGTCGTAGGAAGCCACCCTAGCTTGACACCAATAATAAACTGCAGCACAAAGCCGATAACGAATGTGGGGATAGCAATCACAAAGAGAGAAACCATAAGCACAGTCGCATCAAAAATACCGCCGCGCTTTAAGCCGGCAATTGTGCCAAAAAGAATCCCGAAAACGCCTTCAAAGAAGAGAGCCATAAACGCAAGTTTGATTGTGACGGGGAAAGCAGATGCCATAACTTCCGTCACTTCACGCCCAGAAAAAGTCAGACCAAAATCGAGAGTGAAAATACCTTTTAGATAGAGCAAATACTGGATGATAAACGGCTTATCAAGATTATATTTTTTGCGCAGGGCATTGGCTGTTGCCTCCGACAGACCTCTATCGCCTCCCAGCGCCTGAATTGGATCGCCTGGCATAAGAAAAACCAGTGCGTAAATCAAGAGCGTTGCTCCAAGAAGTACGGGAATAATCTGCAGGAGTCGTCGCCCGATATATCTCAACATCAAGGCCTCCTTCATTAAATAGAATGTATGTGTATTCTACGGGGTGAATAATAATAAAACAAAAGTGGAAAAGCGAACGACTGCGGCTCGCAGCCTAGCAGCATACGAGCCGCAGTCGTCTTTTAGATATACACCATATTGGCGAATAATCTATACACTAGTAGCGAAAACACTACTTAGTGATGTTGTAGTAAATCGGCACAGTCTTCCAGTCAAACTGAACATTCTGCACGCCTTCAGCTGAGCCGCCGTTGAGGTTGGAATACCACAATGGAATAGCTGGGAGATTCTTCAGCAAGGTCTCCTGAGCTTGATCATAGATCTTAGCTGCCTCATCTTGATCGACAGTATTCAATGCTTTCTTGAGGAGAGCATCAAACTCTGGGTTGGAGTAATCGCCATCATTCGAAGAAGCTCCTGTAGCGTACAGCGGACCAAGGAAGTTGTATGGTGACGGATAATCTGCCTGCCAGCCAGTGCGGAATGCACTCTTGATGGTACGGTTCGTCACCTCGTCACGCAGACTCTTGAATTCTGGATACGGATTGCCTTTAGCATCAATGCCGAGAACATTCTTAATCGAGTTTACCGTTGCATCAACCCATGCCTGGTGCCCACCATCAGAGTTGTAGGCAATCTCGAAAGAACCAGTCCACGCAGAAATTGCTTCAGCTTTAGCCCACAGCTCTTTAGCCTTCTCAGGGTTGTAAGAAACAATCTCATTGCCTGCCAACTTATCGTTGTGCCCAGGAATCACTGGAGCCACAAAATCAGTGGCTGGCTGACGAGTACCCTGGAAGATCGTCTTAGTGATCTCTTCGCGGTTAATCGCCATCGAAATCGCTTGCTTGCGCAATGCGCCAGCTTCGCCAGCGAAACGCTCGTCAGTTGCTGGAATAGTGAAGCTCTGGAAGATAGCACCTGGCTGGTTAATAGCACGATCACCAAGTTCTGCTTCATAAGTGCCGAAAGCAGAATCTGGAACAGCATCGAGCACATCAAGCTGCTTCGAAAGAAGATCGTTGTATGCAGCATCCAGCGACTTGTAGAACTTGATCGTCACCCCGCCATTCTTAGGAGCGCGCGGTCCGTTGTATTCGGGATTTGGAATGAGTTCGATCTGCTCGTTGTGAGCCCATGAGCCTTCTTTAACGATGTATGGACCATTAGTCACAGGAGCCGCCCCGAATGCAGCAACTTTTTCAGGATCGCCAATACCAGCTTCAGGAAGCGGATAGAACGCCGAATAGCCTAGGCGAAGCGGGAAATCAGATTCAGCTTGCGCAAGTTTAACGGTAAACGTTGTATCGTCAACCAGCGCAAGACCTGCCATATCCACATCGCCTACGCCGCCATTTTCTACAGCAGCCTCAGCAGCAGCAAGAGCTTCTTCATATCCTTCGATTGATTCAAAGAAAGAAGCATTGCGCATACTGTGCTTCACAGCCTGGTTCCAAGCATCTACATAGCTTTTAGCAGTCACAGCGCTTCCGTCAGAGAACTTCCAGCCAGACTTCAGCTTAATTGTGTAGTTTTGATTGTCTTGCGTTTCAATCGATTCTGCCATTTCGAGCTGTGGCTTACCCTCAGCATCGTAATACTCTAAGCCAGAATAGATAACGTCAATAATCCTGCCGCCACCAGTTTCGTTGGTATTTGCAGGCACTAATGGATTCTGAGGTTCAGCGCCATTTGCAGTAATGACTGCGGCTGAATCCCCTCCCTCTGCAGCATCATTTGAAGCGCCGCCAGAGCAAGCCGAGAGCGCTAGTGCAGCCGCTGCCGTCAAAGCGGCATACGTACGTAATTTCTTCACTATATTTCTCCTAACAATAGGATGTTGAGTGCTTATACCTCTATCAAATATTCAGTTTCCTGAATATCTCGAAGTAGAGATATGCGTATCGCTAAGGCTACAGCACTTCCGCAAAGCCCACATCGAGCGTGTCCATATTATGGACGCTTATTTTTTCGGGATTTTTTCCGTCTGCTATGCGCTTCAAACTGCGATTTTATGCGGAATATGGGATAATCTCCGTTGTGGCAACATTCATTATTCGAGGCACTGGCACGAGATTCTGGGCTTATTCATTGTGGTGCATCGCACTTCTTCTTCTGCTGCTTTCATGGCGAAACGGTGGCTGGCAGGAACTGCTCTGGGTGACCCCTATCCTGCTCGCCGTCGCAGCAATCGGCTACCTCATGTTTTGGAGCCCGCGCGTGGAAGTGAGTAAAAATGAACTGCATATCGTCAATCTCTTTCGCCACTGCCATATTCCGTGGAGCGATATAGAGCATATCGAAAGCCGCTATGGTCTATACATCTACACTCATTCACTGCCGAAAAAAGTTGCAGTGTGGGCAGTGCCTTCCAGAGCAAGTATATTTAATCACTCATTGCTCTCATCAACTAAGACCAATAGCAACAAACAGGGTTTTTCAGCATTTAATTGGACTCAAACCTCAGGAAAAATTTTTGAGGTGCTGCCACTCGTCGATGTTGCCACCGCTCTTACCACAGAGCATTCGAGGCAGCTCACCTCACAGCCAGAAACTGACGCTTCCACACACACAGCAAGCACCCAGTCTTTCTATCTTCCTCACCTGCTCATTCTTGCGATGATCACACTTTTTCTTGTATACGCATTGATTCGATAAGCTACTCGAGCAACCGCAAACAGATAGCACAGCCTCACTAGAAATCCTCGGCAAAGAACAAGCTATACGCCTATACACCTATACGCCAAGCTATACACCACGAGCATAAAAATGCTCACATGAAGCAAGAAAAATCAACATAGAAAAAAAGGAAGAAACAGCACACAGCAAACGTATAAGGCGAATGCGTAAAATATAATGCGTAGCACGAATATGCAGCTGCACGTTTCGCACACTGGGCACGGCACCTGGCACGAGCTAGGCGCGCGCTGCCAGTATTTTCCCGTAGTAAGCCAAGGATGAGAAGTACCACAAGTAGCGCTAGACACACACTGAGATCGAGCACGACCGCACGCTAGCTGTTTCATTACCCGAAATGCGCTGTAACGGTTTCACTCACGGGATCGATCGTTATTTCTCCGCCATAAGGAATCACTAATTGCGGCTTCGTATGCCCAAACGGAAGATTAAGGCAGACCAGTAAATCTTCGCGATAGAGCGAAATACTGCTAAGCAAATAATCAATATAGGCGTGGTAGCGCGCTCTGAGAATATCTGGTGACGCTGGAGCACTGCGATCATCGACGGCAGGACGCGCAAACATGAGAGCCTGCACTGCATGCAGGTAACCGCGCTCACCCATAGCGCGAACCCATCTACCAACAAAATCTGGCGGAGGAAGAACTTCTGACGTTTCAAGAATAAGAATCGCACCTTCCAACTCAGTAGCTGAGGGCAAGCGATCCGCTATAGCGAGCTGATCGAGCACCTCGCAACAGCCTCCCCACGTACGACCACGCACAGGTACGTCACTGCCAAGAAATTCCAGAGGAATAGCAGGTCCGTAAGCTCCATCCATCGTCACTGCCTGAGGATCAGACCAATCTAATGCATAATCTTGGCTTCGCGAAGGAAGAGGAAGCACGAGATCTCCCGTCTTGAACAGCGCCGATCGAAGCGTGGCAAGATGCTCTGGCTCAGGGCTTGAACTGCCTGAGCCGAAATGAAGCTGCGTGGACCCTCCATAAAAACTCTGCACACCGCTGCGCCACAGCCAGTTATGGATATTTGTATTGTCGGAATATCCAAAAAACGGCTTTGGGTCTGCCTGAGCCAGGCTAGGATCAAGAAAAGGGGTGACGGTGATTTGATCGTCTCCGCCGATACTGGCAAAAATTGCCCGAATTGAGGGGTCAGCAAAAGCTGCATTGACGTCTGCAGCTCGTTCACGAGCAGTTGCCCCCATTTTTCGCGTAGTCGGATATTCAACGGGAATAAGCCCGAGCTTACTTTCTATGCGAGCCAATGCCTGCTCATGAATCTGCGGGAAATACGCGGGCGCAGCCCACGCAGGAGAGAGCACTGCAACGCGATCACCAGGGCAGACCGGAGTAGTTGAGTGAAGTATCGGCATAGCACACAGTTTATAGCACAGCTGTATATTCTTCTAGAACTCCAGAGCTTCCAGAAAAGTACGAATTTACAAAATAAATACTCCAAGTTTCCAAAATAAGTACTCCAAACAGAAAGAATTTCAAGAAACAGCAGACGTAGAAAAACAGTTCTGCATAGCGCCGTCTTTAAGCGGCAATCACATAAACGCAGCGAGCGCTGCGCGGTCGATTTTTCCGTTTGCATTAAGCGGCAGAGCAGAAAGAACGATACATACGCGCGGGAGCTTATAATCGGCAAGATAAGCGCAAGCAAATTCTCGAATATCATCAAGTGACGGCTCCTGACTGCCGCTAAGCACAATAGCGGCAGCTACTACTTGCCCCCACACTGGATCTGGAATCCCGATTACTGCAGCCTCACGAATATGCTCATGCCTCATAAGCACTTCTTCAACTTCCTGAGGAGCAACAGTTTCTCCGCCAGTACTAATCAGATCATCCTTGCGCCCGATAATCCAGAGATATCCTTCACTATCAAGACGAACGAGATCACCCGTATGCAGCCAGGAATTTTCTAAATCATTGCGCTTTTCTTTTTCACACTCGCTCTCGGCGCTCTTTCCCTTTTCCTGTTCCTTTTCTCCGTCAGCTCTTTTATCAGACCTGCTATCGCTGCTGCTATCAACGCGACTATCAGAGCTGCTATGAACGCCAATGTTTTCTTCCCAATAATTATTTTCTGCCCAATAATTAATCGCTACGTTCGGACCTCTCACCCACAGTTCGCCTGCGAGGGAGTCGCTATCCGCAGATACAATTGCCTCGCAGGGAGCGATTTTCACCTGCACATGAGCAAACGGTCTGCCGATAGACCCAGCCCGCCGCCTGCTATGCTCGGCAGGCAAATAGCAGCCTGCAGCAGAAGTCTCCGTCATTCCCCATACGTTGAGAGGCTGCAGCCCTACTTTCCTCAGCGCACGAATCATATCGGGAGAAACAGCACCTCCGCCTGTGAGCGGCAAACGAAATACTGGAAGGCTCTGAGCTGAAAAACGCGAGTCTCGCAACAACGCCATATACATAGCTGGCACAGCAAACATCATACATACACATCGCCGCTCCAACTCACGCACTACTTCACTAGGCACAAATTGCCGTACCACAACCACAGTGCCCCCATGAGAAAAAAGATCAAGAGTAGTGCCGTTGAATCCACCAATATGGCTCATTGGCGCCACGACCAGCTCAATATCCAGGTTTGAATATTCGAAACCCTCACGAAAATTTCTACTCCCCCACCAGAGATTTTCATGCGTCAAACCCACAAATTTTGGCTCACCAGAAGTTCCACTCGTAAGTAAAATAGCGCCCAAGCCTTCGGGATACTGCACGCAGTTAAGAGCCTGTTCCTGCACACTGCCAAAATTTCCAGAAACAGCAGAATCAGAGAAAAATGAAGACTGAGAAAAGCGAGAAGAATGGGCGCAATGAGCTAAATCGTCAGCAACACTCTCAATTGCACTCTCAGCCCCTCTTGCAGCAGTCCTGTCAATTGCGCTCTCGGCTACGTGCTGTACCGCGCTGAAATCGCCCGTATATGTAGCAGAAGTTTGAACTCGTGGCAAAAAAATCTCTCTCCCGCGATCTAAAAGAGCACTGAGCGGGAGCCAGCCATACTCGCAGGCGCATTCGAGCAAACCTTCAGCAGGAGCCAGCTCTTCTCTGAGGGCGGCTAAGGAGTCGTCATCAATCACGAAAAAATGCTGAACATATTTCGCGCCCTGCTCACGCACCTTATTCGCGGCGCTGCAGGCAGTTTCTGGATCTGCCACGAGCAGCTGGGGCTGCACAGACGCACACACAGAAACAAGCTGCTCATCTGGCAAACGATAGCTCAATGGCACAAATACTGCACCGAGGCGAGCGCAAGCCACGTGCATAAAGAGATGCCACGGCGAATTTCTGGCGATCAGTGCCACACGGCTTCCCTCTCGAACGCCTAAATCACGCAGAGCACAGGAAAGATCAATCGTGCACTGTGCAGATTGCGCAACGCTCCACGCACATTCCCCATACCAAATGCTGATGCGCTCAGGATGCGCCGCAGCAGCACGATCAAGACTATGCGCTGGATTGAAATGCCCGCCACTCATGTGATGATTATATGGCGAAAAGATTCGGCTCAAGCACACTCAATCACACTCAATCACACAGAAAATTCGATGAATAAGAACCATTGAATGAACACAAATACAGCGCACAGCCTGCGAGCTAGCAACCAGCATAAAAATCTCGCAGATACAGCAAGAAAAAGCGATACACTTGAGGCATGGCTATGGAATATCAGCAGATCAATTATGAATCTCTCACGCCCGCACTTCGTGAAGCGCTCGAAAATCGCTGGGCAAACGTCGGATCTGCGCTCGATACGCGTGCCGATGCCACTCCAGACGCCGTAGGCTGGATGTATCCCGATGAAAATGACGAGTGGCAAACTCTCACGTGGAAAGAATTTCGCGACCAGACTCATATCGTTGCTGCAGGTCTGCTCGATATTGGAGTGGAGCCAAACAGCGTAGTAGGTATCAGTGCCAATACCTCGATTAAATGGGTGCAGACGGATTTTGCGATTAACTGTATCGCAGCTGCCACCTGCGCAATCTATCCGAATACGCATGACGATGATGTTCAGTTTATCGTCACTGATTCAGGTGCAACGGCTCTCGTTGTAGAATCTCAGCAGCTTCTGGAAAAGATGGTATCTATTCCTGCTATTAAAGAGAATGTGAAGCATATTATCGTCTTGAATGGGGCAATCACTGGCGCTATTGCTGAAGATGAGCGCGTGCTCACGTGGGAACGCTTGGTGGAAGCTGGCGAACGTTATTACGCCGACCACCCAGGGCGCGTGCGCGAACTTATCGATTCGACAAACAGAGAAACCCTCGCCACGATTATCTACACCTCTGGCACTACGGGTCGCCCCAAAGGCGTTGAGCTTACTCACGATAACTGGATCTACGAGGGCACAGGCTGGGGAGCGAACGAAACTCTTCGCGATACGGATATCCACTATATTTGGCTGCCTCTCACCCACGCTTTTGGCAAGAGTATGCTACTGATCGATATTTATTGCGGTACGGTGACGGCGCTCGATGGGCGCGTGCCGAAGATCGTCGAGAATATGGCGAAAATCAAGCCTACTCTGATGTGCGGCGTACCGCGCGTTTTCGAGAAAGTCCGTGCAGGCACCGAAAACGCTGCCAAGCCTGGCACCCTTAAGGCAGCTCTGCTTAAAAAAGCTATGAGCGTTGCCGAAAAGAGTTTCCCTTATCGCAGCGAAGGAAAACCCATGCCAGCATTGCTTGCCGCACAATATAAGCTTTTCGACAAGCTCGCCTATTCCACAATTCGCGAACTTTTGGGTGGGCGCCTGCGCTTTCTTGTGAGCGGATCGGCGCGCCTCGATCCTGATTTGCAAAAATGGTTCTTCAATATCGGCATTAAGCTTGTTGAAGGCTACGGAGTGACGGAAACGAGCGCCGTCACCACCTACAACCGCCCTGAAGAATTCCGCTTCGGCACGGTTGGGCGCCTCATTCCTGGCACCGAAGCAAAGATCACCAGTGAGGGCGAAATTCTGCTGCGCGGCGGCGGCGTGATGCGCCAATATCATAATGATCCTGAGCTCACTGCACGCATGACTGAAGGCGGTTGGTTCCATACAGGCGATGTTGGCACTATTGACGAAAACGGCTATGTGCACATTACTGACCGAATTAAAGACGTGATGAAAAGCTCGAACGGGAAGTTCATTTCACCTGCAACTGTGGAAGGCTCACTGACGGCGACGAGCCCTGCAATTGCACAAGCAGTCGCAGTTGGAGAAGGACGAAAGTTCGTCAGTGCTCTTATCGCCCTCGATCACGATTGGGTAGAGCAGTGGATGAAACTCAACGGCTACAAGGCAACTTATGCTGAAGCCCTTAAAATGCCTGAACTGCGCAAAACGATTCAGGATGAAGTGCATCGCGCTAATGCCAAACTTTCACGTTGGGAGCAAGTGAAGCGTTTTGCTTTCCTACCTACAGAAATGACTGCCGAAGATGGCACAGCAACTCCTACTCAGAAGGTAAAACGAGCTGTTGTGATCGCACGCAATGCGGAGCTGATTGAAAAAATATACGCAGGAGCTGAGCTATGGGGGCCCGCAAACCCAACATATATCTAAGCTGTCTATAAAGGCGCGTGCAGCTATTGTGCACGATTTTGGCAAATGCGCAGCTTTTCTCGCTGCGCCGCAGCACGCCTATGAATCATAGAATTATAGCTGGCACGCCAAGCTTGTATAAGCTGGCGCGCTGTTGGAGTACATATAGTTTGATACAGCTTGCGCACTTCTATAAACGTCGCTTCTAGATACAGAACCTCAGCTTTGTGCGCACAGCTGAGCAGATCATTGCTAGTTACGGTTTGATTTCACTTCAAGTTTGATTTTCACTTCGGTTTCAGCCTAAGCAACCGAGTAGCAGCAGCCACGAATCTGAACCTGGGCGGATTGTATCGTTGTGATTATCGTCTTGCACAATCGCGATATTAAAAGGTTCATTCAATAAATCTTTCGTGCGAGAAACTGGCACTGTTTGATCGAGCGATCCGTGAATAATATCAAGGCGCAATGCACGCTGCTGAAATCCAGAGCTTCCTAGCTCAGCATATAATCCAAACGGTTCCCATCTGCTATAGATATCTGGAATTTCAGCTGGCATTCCACCCAGCCATCGAGCCACAGGGTTATGCTCATAGTGATCTTGATCCTCTTGCGCTGCACGAGCTAAATCAGCAACGGGACTCAGCGCCACAACGTGCGTCACCTTTGTATCGAGTGAAAAAAGCACATGCAAAACGAAGACGCACCCCATCGAATGCCCGAGCCACACCGCTTCGCTTAATTTCGGGTGACGCGCAAGCGTATGCATATCTTCAAACGTCACCTCTGGCTGCCCTACTCTGCGGCGATACTCTGGCAAAGCGACGCGATATCCAGCTTCACCAAGCGCTAAAGCTGCTGGACGAAGATAGTTGAGAGTACCGTCTTCGTGAAAATATCCGCCATGAATAAAAACGACATGGCGCCCATCTTCGGGTCCGTACCATTCAATGTACTGATCTGGGTGCATACCGTATCGTTCAACTTCTTCGGCAGCGACGTCTAAAGAGCTTAGTGTGCTTATCACACGCGCTTCGGCACATTCAGAAGGCGAAGATGCAGATGCCGCTGGTTCTTCAGTCATGCGCTCTACTATATAGGAGGAATAGTAAAGAAGACCAATGTAGCATTACGTACCCGAACGTGCTCGGAGGAAAACCTTGGATCAAGAATTTAGATCACTTTGGGCAGCATCTGGCTCAACTTCAGCTAGAAAACCACGCTGAGCGTGCTCCGTCACTGATTTTTCGTTGTAGCAAGAACGCACAAAAGCAATTGCTTCATCAACCTGCATTCCATCGAAAATCGCCAAAATAGCCAAAGCGGTTCCCGTGCGGCCGACTCCTCCACCACACGTGATTTCAACTCGTTCGTTTCTAGATCGATCCAACAGTTCGTGAAGTTGATTCAGGGCTTGACGAGGGCGGCGCGGCACTCGGTTATCAGGCCACGAAATATAGACAACTTCCCGCGCCATGCTGACAGCTCCGCGCTGGGAAAATTCTTCAGGAGTCGCCGTCGTTAAAATTGCAGAAACATCCGCGTATTCTGATATTGGCTGATGCCACGAACGCCCACGGATACGCGTGCCTGACGGAAACTCCACCACGCCTTCGTCTATATCCCATGTGTTCATGAAACACCCCATACTTTCTAACGTACGCGTGCGCAATATGAAAACAGCCATTTGGCGCTATTTCCCTTGTATCTTTGTTGATTGTAAACACATATAAGCTCCAATAAACAACTGGAGGTATGGTGATATAACCCCTAAGAGAGATGAGCCACACAAAACTGCAGGGCTTTAATCCCTCGCCGTAAAAATACGTACAAAAACAATACTTCAACTAGTCTTATATTGAGATTGGTTTATTATAGATTGGTTCATTATCCAGACCGATTTATCCCAGCGTTCTATTCAGACACGAGGAGTTCTCCTATGGCATCAATCATCTATACTCACACCGATGAAGCTCCTATGCTTGCAACTGAAAGTCTTCTTCCAATTATTACTGCGTTTGTGAGCAAAGCTGGCATAGACGTTGAGACGCGTGATATTTCTCTTGCAGGTAGAATCATTGCCGCATTTTCCGATCTTCTTCCCGCTGATAAACGCGAGCACGATGCACTTGCTGAGCTGGGAGCACTCACCCAAACACCTGAAGCAAATATTATTAAACTTCCTAATATCTCTGCTTCTTTGCCACAGCTTCTCGCCGCAATTAAGGAGCTACAGGAAGCAGGCATTCCTCTGCCTGATTATCCTGAGAATGCCACTACTGAGCAGGAACGCGATATACAATCTCGTTACGACGCTGTGAAAGGATCTGCAGTGAACCCTGTGCTGCGTGAAGGAAATTCCGATCGCCGCACTGCGCACGCAGTGAAAAATTATGCGAAAGCTCACCCTCATTCGATGGGCGCATGGAGCTCTTCTTCAAATACGAGAGTTGCCACTATGAGCAGCGGAGATTTTCGAGCTAATGAGAAGAGCGTTGTACTCGATCAACCAACTACGGTTGATTTCGTACATATTGACGCAGCTGGCAACGAGACGTTCATGAAAAAAGGCTTGCCTCTTCTTGCAGGCGAAGTACTGGATTCTACCGTGATGAGCGCGCGCGCTCTTGACGCTTTCCTTGCAGAGCAAGTGGAAGCAGCTAAATCGGAGGGCGTGCTTTTTTCTGCACATCTCAAAGCTACGATGATGAAAGTGAGCGATCCGATTATTTTCGGGCACGTCGTGCGTGCGTTCTTCACTAAAACTTTCGCAAAATTCGGTGACGATCTACAAGCTGCAGGGCTTAGCGCCAACAATGGTTTGGGCGCAATTTTCGCAGGTATTGAAGATCTGCCAAATGGAGCTGCTATTCGAGAATCATTTGAAGCCGAGCTAGCAGAAGGTCCAAGAATTGCGATGGTGAATTCAGATAAAGGGATCACCAATCTGCACGTGCCAAGTGACGTAATTATCGACGCCTCTATGCCTGCTATGATTCGAAATTCTGGGCACATGTGGGCAGCAGATGGCAAACCTGCTGATACGCTCGCCGTCATTCCAGATAGCTCGTATGCAGGCGTGTATTGCGTCGTCATTGACGATTGCAAGAAGCACGGCGCTTTCGACCCCAGCACAATGGGCACAGTGCCCAATGTGGGGCTGATGGCTCAGAAAGCCGAAGAATACGGTTCACACGATAAGACGTTCGAAATCTCTGCAGCTGGACGAGTACAAGTTCGCAGCGCAGACGGTACAGTGCTTATGGAACACTGCGTCGAGCCAGGTGATATATTCCGCAGCTGCCAGACGAAAGATGCAGCAATTCGAGATTGGGTGCAGCTCGCTGTACGCCGCGCACATCTGAGCAAAATGCCTGCCGTTTTCTGGCTCGACTCCGAACGCGCACACGACCGCGCTATTCAAGCTAAAGTAGAAACGTATCTGAAAGATGAAGATACCGAGGGAATAGACATTCGCATTATGAATCCCTGCGAAGCAGCGCAATTCTCTGTGGATCGCGCCCGAGCTGGCTACGACACAATTTCAGTGACGGGCAACGTACTTCGTGACTATCTCACCGATCTTTTCCCCATTATGGAACTTGGCACATCAGCAAAAATGCTCTCGATCGTGCCGCTTATGGCAGGCGGCGGACTATTTGAAACAGGTGCTGGCGGATCTGCACCAAAACACGTGCAGCAACTCATTGAAGAAAACTATTTGCGCTGGGATTCTCTCGGAGAGTTTTTAGCTCTCGCAGAAAGCCTTCGCCATCTCGCTCAATTCGATTCAAATCCACGTGCCGAAATTTTGGCTGATACGCTCGACGCGGCAACCGAACGTCTTCTCAACGAAGGAAAGAGCCCGAGCCGACGCCTTGGCGGTATCGATAACCGTGGTTCTCACGCATGGATTGCAGTGTGGTGGGCACACGAACTTGCCACGCAAACACGAGATCCAGAGCTCGCCGCAGCTTTCAAGCACGCTGCTCAGGAACTTGAAGAAAAAGCCAGCACAATCGAAAAAGAGTTAATTGCAGTGCAGGGCAAACCTGCCGATATTGGAGGATATTATCGCCCGTGCAGCGAAAAAGTTGCTGCAGTAATGCGCCCGAGCAGCACTCTCAATGCAATTATTGATGAATTAGCTAGGTGAATGAGTAAGTAAGATAAGTAAAAGGTGCCGTGAGTTAGCCATCGCGCTCTGCATGATGGCTAACTCGTCTATATATGCGCAGCAACGCACACAATACCTAAATGCTATGCCTTAAGTATTGACTCTTCTTCATCTTCCGAAAAAGCAATAAATTCAGGTGACGCCGCAAGCACTGGGGCAATCGCACTGCTACAGCCGTCACCGCTACGCTATATTCACAATAATCCTAAACGTTAGAAAATGCGCCGCACCTCTCCCCCCCCCCACCGCCACTGGAGCTTCTGTTGAAAGCACGTGAAATCGGAAGGCATAGAAGAGGAACTTTTGAGCTCATTAACGAACTCATTAATGAAATGCTGCCTAATCTCAAAGCCACAGAAGATAACAGACACAAGAAAACCAGCCGCCCAGATATCAAGCTGCCAAGTACACTGCCTGATAAGGCAGGCGCTGAGCACGGCCAGGGCGATCACGGCCCATGCCACTCCTTCAAAACTGAGTGGCACATCCAGCCAATGCTCAGCGCCGAAAATTAGTGTTTCACAGCAATTCGAGGGCAAGCCTGCTAGAGAGCGCAACAACTGCAAACAACTCGCATATTTTCACTGCCCACAGCTTTCCCTCACACTATGAGTTATCTCTTTTGATAGAGGGTTTTTGCCATATACACAGGATCGGAGGTGACGCGAACCTTCAAGTTTCTGAAAATAGTTTCGTCAACAGATCCTAAAATACTCGTCGTATGAACATCGCACTGCGCAAGTTCCGCCAAATGGGCTAATGCCGAGCGAGCGTCTTGGCTGTGTGCTGCAGAAACTGAAAGAGCAATCAAGACTTCATCAGTATGCAGGCGTGGATTTTTCGATCCTAAATGCTTCGTCTTAAGAGTCTGAATTGGCTCAATGGATTGCGGAGAAAGAAGATTCACGTTATCGTCGATCCCTGCAAGATGCTTCAAAGCATTAAGCAGCATGGCTGATGAGCAACCAAGTAGTGCAGAAGTCTTGCCGCAAATAAGAGTGCCATCTTTCAGCTCAATGGCAGACGCTGGCTGTTTAGTTTCTTCAGCGAGCGAGCGGGCAGCTGGCACCACGCGCCGAGCTTCTGGCGTCACTTCTACTTTTGCCATCAGCAACGCAATACTCTCGCTCATACGCGGTTCAAGTTCCTTGCGTTTTTCTTCCACAAGAGCAGCGAAATAACGGCGAATAATTTCTTGCTTTCCAGCTTCACGGCAGACTTCATCATCAATAATGCAGTTACCTGCCATATTGACGCCCATATCTGTAGGGCTCTTGTAGGGCGATTCTCCCGCTAGACGCTTAAGCTGAGCCGCCAAAAGAGGGAAAGCTTCCACATCTCGGTTGTAGTTCACAGTCTGCTCACCATAGGCATCGAGATGGAATGGATCAATCATATTTACATCGTCCAAATCGGCAGTGGCAGCCTCATAGGCAAGATTCACTGGATGATTAAGCGGTAAATTCCAAATCGGGAAAGTCTCAAATTTAGCATAACCAGCTTTCCCTCCATGTGAATACTCTCCGTAAATTTGGCTCAAACACGTGGCGAGCTTACCTGATCCAGGCCCTGGAGCTGTGACAACAACGAGATCACGCGTCGTCTGCGCAAATTCATTTTTCCCTAAACCGTTTTCAGAAATCACACGATCAAGATCGGTTGGATAGCCTGGGATAATAAAATGCCGCGAAACTTTAATACCGAGACGCTTAAGGCGCTTCCTGAATAGTTTCGCGGCTGAATTATCTTCTTCAACGTGGGTCATCACCACATGTTCGGCAAGGAAACCTCGCCCTCTATATGCATCGATTAAGCGAAGGACATCCTCTTCATAGCTGATCCCCAGATCCGAGCGAATCTTATTTCGCACAAGATCCTGAGCATTCAATACGATAAGTATTTCCATATCGTCTTTCAGCTCTTCAAGCATAGAAATTTTCAGATCAGGCAAAAATCCAGGCAAAACGCGCGATGCATGATAATCGTCAAAGAGTTTGCCGCCCATTTCTAAATAGAGTTTCCCTCCGATAGCGCCGCGGCGTTCTTTAATATGCTGTGATTGCATCTGAATATATTTCTGAGCATCAAACCCGAGTTTCATCTAACCTCTCTTCGCTAGTTATTTTTCAATATCTCTCGTATAATGAAGTGCGCTATTTTCAGTAGGTAGCGCGCATACACCTCATATGGAGGGCATTTGCCGCGCTCCAAAAAAATAACTTCCACAGTCTACGTGCTCTTTTCTTTAAAAACCAAACTCAAAAGTGCGATTTTTTTCGCTCCAATATAAGTACTTCAAATGAGCCTCACAATGGTATATGAGCATAAAAGTAAGCGTTTTGCTTTTCTGCATCTGCAAACTTCGATATACACACTGAATCGACGTGCAAATATCGGGCAATGCTTCTTAAACCTTATATAGACGCAGTATAGTGGTTCGCATTAAATTCAAAAGAAGCATATAGATCACACAAAACTCCCTAGGGAATATTGCTTGCAGCGCGTATAGATGTCCGTTTCACAATGGCGCAGAATCATCACCAGCAACGCTACATCGCCCGCGTACGTATAAGATATACGGTTTTCAAAGCTATATAGACCTTCAAAAACACACGCAGATTTAGAGCGAAATACACTATTTAAAATCAGAAAGCACTAGTATTCTAAAGCGCATACTTACTTAAACAAGCACAATTAGCTGAGGCGATCGACCATCATCGTTGCAAAGCTCTTAAGTGTCGAACGCACTTGCCCAGGTGGGAGCTTAGTAAGTTTGCCGATAGCATCACCCGCAAACTTTTGCGCTAGTCTTTTTGTCTCATCAAGCACTATATGCTCTCTTAAAAGCATGACGGCACGCTCAAGGTTATTACCGCTCACAAGATCGCCAGTGTCGAGAAGCTCTAGAATCTCAGCTCCAGCTGGATCAACTGCAGCGAATTTCTCACCTTTTTCGCCAGCTCTGGCAGCTCTTTCACGCAGCAGCAAAATTGGCATCGTATCTACACCTTCGAGCAGATCTGTGCCTGGTGTTTTTCCTGTGGTTTCGCGATCAGAGATTAGATCAATGACGTCATCAGCTATCTGAAATGCTACTCCTACAAGCTCGCCATACTCGGCAACAATATCTGCTATATCTTCACTGCCGCCGCTTGCAAGCACACCTGATCGAGCGGAAACTGCAATAAGGGAACCAGTCTTATCTGCTAGAACTCGAAGATAGTGATAGATCGGATCATCACCTTCGCGAGGCCCTGCCGTCTCATGCAATTCGCCCATACACAATCGTTCAAATGCCTCAGCATGCATTCGCACAGCAGCAGGCCCTAAACCAGCAACAATCGATGAAGCGCGAGCGAAGAGCACATCACCTGCCATAATCGCAGCTCGGTTGCCATAAAGATTTTGCGCAGAAGGCACACCTCGCCGCAACGGCGCATCGTCGATTACATCGTCATGGTAGAGAGAAGCTAAATGAGTGAGCTCTACAACAAGAGCAGAATCAAAAACTTTTTGGCTATCAGGATCGGAGCCAAGCTCCGCAGTAAGCATACACAGTAAAGGACGCAATCTTTTCCCGCCAGCATCGCTCAAATGAGAAGTGGCAGTATCAATAAATTCATCGCCAATACGAACTACTTGGTGAAGCTGAGATTCTAGCTCATCAAGGCGATGAGCTAGACGCTTGCCTAGCTCATCGCCTTGATTGAGAAGTTCTGATATTGTGCTCACTCACAGCACCTTATCACGCTATAGAGTGCTGAATAAATTCAAGAACGGGTCCAGGAATAATACCCAAAAGGAAAGTGAGCAAAGCAGCAACTGCAACAGCTACCGTCCCCAGCCCCTCAGTCTCAACAATAGCCGTCGCATCTCCTTCTGGCTCTGAGAAAAACATCATCTGAACAAGCCGGAAATAGAAGAAAGCTGTTGCTGCAGAGGCGAGCACTGCGATGACAACAAGTACTGTCTGACCCGATGTCACGCCCACACGGAATACCTCAAACTTTCCGATAAACCCTGCAGTGAGAGGAATACCAGCAAATGAAAGGAGGAAGATCATCATGGCAGCAGCAGTCAAAGGCGCACGTTTAGCAAGCCCTCGCCATGCATCAAAGTGCGTGGCTTCACCAAGGACGTTACCTTCCATATCTCTTGCACGCACAATCGTCACAATCCCAAACACACCAACCGTAGCGATACCGTAGGCAAGCAGATAGAAGAGAATCGATGAAAGTGCCTGCTGATATTCATCAAACCTGAACTGCGAACTGCGCAAAGCATTCACCGCAATCAAGATAAACCCAGCATGTGCGATAGACGAATATGCCAGCATACGCTTCACATCTGTTTGGGTAAGCCCGATGAGAGTGCCCACAATAATCGTGAGAATAATGATGCCCCACAAGAAAATATTCAGATTCGCCGCCTGCGGCTGAAGCACATACATATATAAACGAGCCAACGCAATAAACGCAGCAGCCTTTGTGCCAGCAGCCATAAAGCCAGTGATAGGAGTAGGAGCGCCTTGATACACATCTGGAGTCCAAGAATGGAATGGAGCTGCACCCACTTTGAAGAGCAAGCCGATAGCAAGCATAACGGCACCTACCGTAGCAAGAAGCGTCTGAGCAGGGAATCTGCTCTGCATGACGACTATGCTCGTATAGGAAACAGAACCAGTTGCACCGTAGAGCAATGCTGCACCCATCAAGAAAATTGCTGAAGAAAATGCACCCATAAGGAAATACTTCATCGCAGCCTCTTGAGAAAGCAGGCGACGACGACGCGCCATGGCGGTGAGTACATATAAAGGCAAGGAAATAACTTCCAAGGCAATAAATAGTGTGAGCAGATCATACGCTGCAGTAAACACCATCATGCCCCCTACACAGAAGAGTGCCAAGGGGAAAATCTCAGAATGGCAACGCTCAGCATCTGTAGATTCTTGCTCTGCGAAAGAGCCAGGGCGCGATGCTGCCGATGCCACGAAGGCGCCGTCACGAAGTTCTGTACGGTCAGCAATAACAAGGAATGCGAGTAACGCAATAATAAGGATGACACCCTGCCCGATAATAGAGAGCGCATCTTCAACCATCGCAATGCCTTCTGCAGTCTTTGAATTTGCAATAGCAGACACTGCAACTTGCCGAATAGCACCTCCCTCTTGAACGCCAGCACTCCAACGCCACACAACAGCTACTAGAGCCGAAGCAACAGCCATCAACGACCAGACGACCTGCACAGGACGACGTACCGAACGCCCGAGGAACGCTTCAAACAAAGTGGAGACAACTGCCGCACCGAAAATAATCACAAAGGGAACGATTGCTGCCCAGTTAATCATTGGTAAAGATGTCATCAGTGAATACTCCCTTCAATCGCACCATCGAGGGGAATCGCTGACGCAGCTCCCATAGTAGCGCTATCGTTCATCGTGCTCACAGACACTTGAGAAGAGACGGGATTAACGATATCGAGGATCGGAGCTGGATAGAAACCTAGCCCGAGCATTGCCGCAATAAGTACTCCCATCACTGTCTTTTCCCGTGCATTAAGATCAGGAACTTTCACCCCTTCAGGCTTTGGACCAGTAAATATGCGCTGATACGGCAAAAGAATATACACTGCTGCGAAAACGACACCGACCACGGCGATAAGCCCAGCGAGCATATTTGCTTCAAACGTCCCCATCAACACAAGGTATTCTGGGATAAAGCCAGAAAGCCCTGGAAGAGCAATTGTCGCTAAACCAGCAACCAAAAATGTACCAGCGATAAGCGGCGTGACGCGCTGCCAGCCGCCATAAGCTGAAATTTGATGCGAACCTCCGCGTTCTCCAAGAAAACCGACTATGAGGAAGAGTGCAGCTGTTGCGATACCGTGTGCCACCATATAAAGAATTGAACCCGTCATCGCAATCGCGGAACCAGAGAAAATACCCATGATCATAAATCCAAAGTGGCTCACCGAAGTATAAGCAATAAGCCGCATGAGATTATCGGAAGCAATCGCCATAAAAGCACCCCAGAAAATCGAGATAACTGCGAATGCAATAATCACGGGAGCAGCCTGAGCTGATGCTTGTGGAAAAAGAGGAATACAGATCGCGATCATACCGAATGTACCCAACTTGTCGAGCACACCCACGAGTAACGTACTCACACCAGCCGGAGCTTTCTCGGTGGTATCCGGCAGCCAGGTGTGCAAAGGCCACATCGGCGCTTTGATTGCAAAACCGATGAAGAAGCTCAGGAAGAGAAGCATCTGAACTCTTCCCTCTCCGATTCCTACTCTGGTGCTCAGAGCACTGAGTAAATAGTTTTGCTCTCCGCCTGGCCCCATCACGTATAGAGCAATCACACCCACGAGCATAATTAAGCCGCCAAGAATTGAGTAGAGCAGGAACTTCATTGCGGCGCGCTCGCGCCCTGATCCTGCGAAACTGCCGATGAGGAAATACATTGGCACGATCATAAGCTCGAAGAGGATATAGAAGAGGAATACATCGCGAGCTGCAAACAGGGCGATCATAATTGCCTCAAGGAAAAGAATCCAGCCGAAATAGCTGCCCTGCTTTTCAGCGGGTACATCATTCCAGCCTGCCAGTATTACAATTGGCACAAGAAAAACGGCGAGCCCGATCATCGCTACCCCCATGCCATTGACGCCCCACGCAATAGAAGCGCCGATAGAGGGAATCCATGAATACGCTTCAGCCAGTTGCACGGCACCTGCGCTCGCGGGAGTGAAACCAGTGATTAACGCTCCAACGTAGCCAGCAAGAATAGTAAGCGAAACAGCCAGCGCATATTCACGGGCGTATACTCGAAGCGGGCGGATAAGGCACAGCAGAAAAGCTGCACACGCTGCACCAGCAATCAGCACAGTAAGCCAGGGAAAAGCTGCTTGAATAATGGTTTGATTGTCCATTTATCTTTTCTCCTCTAGTCTCACAGCACCACAGTGGCAACTGTAATAAGCGCAACCAGCAGACCAAGAACCATATAGCTCGTATAGGAACGAACGTATCCGTTTTGGAAACTACTCGCTACTTTGCCAAGCCATTGCATCAGCGTGGCAATACCTTCAACGGCACCATCAACAACGTGTTTATCAGTAACTTTAGTTACTCGAGAAACAGTCATAACTGGCTGTACAACTGCATAATCATTTACAAGATCTTGATAAAGATCCTGGCGGGCAGCCTGAGTAATCCAGCTTCCTACTGGAGCAGCCTCTGGCACTGGTTTCTTTACGTACATTACCCAAGCTAATGCCACACCAAGCGTAATCACGATGAGTGTGGCGCCTGTGATCACAGGAACTGGCAGCACAGGTTCGCCGTGCTCATGCCCGCTACCAGCAATGGCAGGCTCAAGCCAAGAAATGAAACCTAGATAGTTCAATATCCCGCCTAAAACAAGCGAGCCGCCAGCGAGGATAACCATCGGAGCCCACATAAACGGGCTTGGATCATGTGGATGTTTCGCATCAGCGCCAGATTCTTTCCAACGTTTTTCACCCAAGAAGATCATAATAACCAGACGACTCATATAGAAAGCAGTCAATCCCGCAACGAGTACCGTCACCGTACCAAATATCCACGGCTGTACACCCGCCCCTGTGAAAGCAGCCTCAATAATTTTATCTTTGGAGTAGAAACCCGAAAGGAAAGGGAAACCGATAATTGCGAGGTAGCCGCATACAAATGTGCAAAACGTTATCTTCATGTACTTTCCGAGAGCGCCGAAGCCTCGCATATCTACTTCGTCGTTCATCGCATGCATCACAGCGCCTGCTCCAAGGAACATATTTGCTTTGAAGAAGCCATGAGTGACGAGGTGGAAGATAGCGAATGCTGCGCCGATAGGACCAAGCCCTGCGGCAAGCATCATATAACCAATCTGGCTCATTGTTGAAGCAGCAAGAACTTTCTTCATATCATCTTTTGCCGCACCAACAATCGCACCAAAGACGAGGGTAATCAATCCGATAATTGCTACGACGAGCGCTGCCGTCGGCGAAACTAGGTAGACTGCGCCAGAACGGACCATCAAATAGACACCAGCCGTCACCATCGTTGCCGCATGAATCAGCGCTGAGACAGGCGTTGGACCAGCCATTGCATCACCCAGCCACGCCTGCAGCGGGAATTGCGCTGATTTACCGCAAGCGGCAAGAAGAAGGAAGAGACCTATGAAGGTAGCAATCCATGAGCGTGAATCGTCAAGAGATTCAATTCCAGCAAAAACATCTGTAAAAGAAACCGAACCAAAATTTGCAACCATAGCCATCATGGCAATAAGCATTCCAAGATCGCCCACGCGGTTCATTACAAAGGCTTTCTTACCTGCCTTTGCATATTCTGGATTGAAATTCCAGAAAGAAATAAGTAAATAGGAAGCTAAACCAACGCCTTCCCAACCGAAGAAGAGAATGAGATAAGAATTGCCGAGCACAAGCAAAAGCATCGATGCCACAAACAAATTCAGATAGGCGAAGAAGCAGCGGCGAGCTTCGTCGTGCTCCATATATGCAACGGCATATACGTGGATAAGCGTGCCCACGAACGTCACAAGCATCACGAACGTGATGGAGAGCGGATCAATTCGTATTCCGAAATCAACACTAAAATCTGGCGCTGCAACCAGCGAGTAGACGGTCATTTCCATTACCCGTTGCGCAGCATCCATACCAAGCAACTGTATGAAAGCGGCAACACCCACTACAAAGCTCGCAGAAGAAGCCGCAATACCCAACCAATGCCCCCACTTATCTGCCGTTTTACCCGAAACGAGAAGTACTCCAGCAGAAAGCAAAGGAATGAGCACTGCAAGCCATACGATATTTGCAGCTCCTGTGGCATGCGCAACCGCGCTATCGGCAGAAGCAACCATGCCGCTACCTTTCGCCGAGAATAAATACTGAATATTAGCAGTCATCATTGCTGGACTCCCCTCAACGCTTCAGCAGATTCATTGAATCGAGCGAAGCAGATCCGCGCGTTCGATAGATTGTCACAACAATTGCGAGACCGACTACAACTTCAGCAGCAGCCACAACCATCACAAAGAAAGCAAAAACCTGCCCTTCAAGATTGCCCCACATTCGAGAGAACGCAACAAATGCAAGATTGCAAGAGTTGAGCATAATTTCAACACCAAGTAATGCGATTACGCCATTACGTCGTGTGAGCACTGTTGCACCACCGATAACGAACAAGGCAAAGGCCACGATCACGTAAAACATAAGATTCACTTTGTTGCCTCACTTTCACACGCAGCGTCATTACTCGAACTCTTTTCAGCCTGTTCAATATCCTCATAGTTCGGAGCCGCCTCACCTGGAGTACCCCAGACATGCGCAATATCGACTTTTCCATACGTTGCCGGCCCGCTTGGCACCTTGCCTTCACTAATACGCTGAGCAGTCACAGGTGACGCTTGAGCAACTGTACGATCTTGATTGCGGATCTTCAGAATTCTATTCACAGAATCTTCGATTGGCTGCCCGTAAGCAGTAAGAGCTGGGTTAGCAGATGAGTTAGACTCTGCATAAACACCTGGATTTGGGCGCACATTGATATTACTACCAGCCTCAGTAAATGCCTGAACTTTCTGGTGTGCCATCTGCTCTTGCGTCATCTTTGGCGTTACCCGATCTCGATGCGTCAATACCATTGCACCCAAAGCGGCAACGATGAGAAGAGTGCCTGTAAGTTCTAAAGTGAGCACGTGATTGGTAAGAATTACCTTGGCGATAGCAACTGGGTTTGTGGCTGCATTAGCTTGTGCGAGCCCATAAGGTAAACCGTACTCAGCAAAACTATTCATAGGATTCGCTTTATATGCCATTGCAGCAAGCAACGCAAAAGTACCAAGACCGCCTAAAATCGCCACAGTGCGCTGCCCTTGAAGAGCCTCATGCGATGTATCGGCACTATCGACGCCGATAAGCATCAGGACAAAGAGGAACATCATCAAAATTGCGCCAGTGTAGACAACTACCTGCACAACACCCATAAAAGGCGCTTCAAGCATCGTATAGAAGAAAGCAAGACCAACCATCACAAAAATGACGGAAATAACTGTATAGACGGCTTTACGCGCGATAAGTAAACCAAAAATCGCCGCAAAAATAATTGCCACAGCTAAAATCCCGAAAAGGATTGTTTCACCCATCGAAATCGAAAGTGCTGGTGGTGTCGTCATGCCGTCACCTCCTCTTCCAAATCATCTGAGCTGAAAGCTGCAGAATCTGTACACGTAGCTGATGCAGAATCTAACGAGGAATCATCAGGACGATGTTCGCGCACCCAATCAATCTGATTTTGGGTTGGTCCAGTCACTTTTCCAGCGTAGTAATCGGCATCTGATGTTCCTTCAGCCATCGGGTGAGGAGCAGCAAGCATTCCCAGACTCAATGGACGCAGAATCTGGTGCTTTTCGTAGATCATGCTCTCGCGCGTCTGCCCTGCGATCTCAAACTCATTGCTCATCGTTAGAGCACGAGTTGGGCAGGCTTGAATACAATATCCGCAAAATATGCAACGCAAATAGTTGATTTGATATACGCGCCCATAGCGCTCACCTGGCGAATACTGCTCATCTGGTGTATTTGCTGCTGCCTCTACCAAAATCGCATCTGCTGGGCATGCCCATGCGCATAGTTCACAGCCGATACACTTTTCAAGACCGTCATCATATCGATTCAATTTATGAATACCGTGAAAACGAGGACGTATCTGAGCTTGGTTTATTCTCTCTGTACGCCCTGGCAGATACTGCTCGGTGACGGTTGGACGGAAAAGCGTTGAGAAAGTGACGCCAAATCCTGCAATAGGAGCCAGTACCTTACCGATAGCACTTTTTTTATTTGGGCTATACAGCGATGGATCCAGTTCGGGTGCTTCATAAGCCTCGGCTGGAAGGTTTTCCCTCTGCGATGTCTGGGAAATAATCTCGTTATTTTCAGTCATTGCTCACCTCCTGAGCATCGGCAATAGCACTATCGCCAACAAGAGCAGACGTCTCAACGGCAGACTTTTGAGCTGTGCGGCGCTGAGCTCGCGGGCTTGGGGGAAGATGCTGACCGGGCAGTGGTGGCACAGGGTAGCCATCTTCGAAACCAGTAAATTCATGCTTTTCACGTTCTGAAATAATTTCAGCTTGCGAGGGGTGATAGACGTCGTCACCTAATGCCCAAATCAGCATAATTAAGCCATAGCCAATGGAAAGAATAATCATAACGCTGTGAACATTGATAGCGTAGAGCGTATTCACTGCGAGCACAACCATCACAATTGCCAGCCAGATCAATGCTGCTGGAATCAATCCTTTCCAACCGAGCTTCATGAACTGGTCGTAGCGGAAACGTAGGAGCGTACCGCGCACCCACACAAACAATCCCATGAAAGTCCAGGTTTTAGCCAAGAACCAAAGCATCGGCCACCAGCCAGCATTCGCATCGAAGCCGAGCAGGTTGAAGATAGTTCCTTCAATCGGCCCCGCGTGCCAGCCTCCCAAGAAGAGTGTTGTAGCGAGCATTGAAAGGTTGAGCATATTGATATATTCAGAAAGGTAATACCATCCAAACTTCATCGATGAGTACTCGGTATGCGGACCTGCCACAATTTCATTTTCTGCTTCTGGTAGATCGAAGGGCAAACGGTTAGCTTCGCCAAACATCGTGACCAAATAAACCAAGAAAGCAGGAAATAAAATGACGATATTCCATATACTCGTCTGCGCACTGACAATCCCCGAAGCAGCCATTGAACCGTTCAAAATAAAGAGAGTGACGAGTGATAGCCCCTGAGCAAGCTCATAAGAAATCATCTGGGTCGCGCTGCGCACCGAGCCATAAAGAGGAAGCGTAGATTTAGCACTCCATCCGCCGAGCACAAGACCATATTCACCGAGCGCGGCAACAGCCAGCACAAATAGTAGTGCAACGGGAGAATCGGTGAGTTGCAAAGGAGTGAGGATTCCGAAGATATTGACCGAAGGTCCCATAGGAATCACTGCCATAATCGTGAATGCACATAGAGCAGAAATTGCAGGAGCAATAAAATAGACGACCTTATCGGCACCTTTGAGGAAAAAATCTTCTTTAAATAGGAGCTTCACAGCATCTGGGAAGCTCTGCCCCAAGCCGAGCGGTCCTACAGTATTGGGACCAACGCGATTTTGCATACGAGCAAGCAGACGGCGCTCAAACCAAAGTGCAAAAATCACAGAAAAAATCAAGAACACAATAATAAAAACAGCCTTGATTACCCAGATCCACCATGTGTCGTGTGAGAAGTCCGCCACCTCAGGAGCAGCAGCTCCAATAGCCATGAGGGAATTCACTTCGCCACCTCCGCTTTCTTGATTGATACGAGCTGACCTGCAGCAGCGCCAATACGCGCGATTGAGGAGCCGAGAGAATTCTGCGGCACCCACACCACACCATCTGGAATAGAATCAACCACTACCGCAGGAAGAACAATACTTCCCGCAGAGCCTTGTATGTGCACATCCGAGCTGCCAGAACCCGTAAATCCAGCAGCCACTGCCGTAGCAGCACTCATAATAGCAACACTCTTACGTGCAGTACTTGCCAAATGAGGTTCAAACCCCTGAAGATCACCAGCATCGAGCATAAGTTTCCACGATGCTAAAATTGCCTGCCCAGCTCCGACAAGCGGTACAGCTGCAGGAGCCTCGCACGGGGCACTCACGCGAGCACCATCCCACGAACGCAATTCAGAATACTCTTTGACTACTGCCTCCAAGTTGGCAAGCCCCAGATCCACACCCATTGCCTGCGCTAAATCGTTGAGCACTGTGCGATCTGGAAGGTGCGTACTTGTGAGCACTTGCCCAAATGGACGCAAACGACCTTCCCAATTTACGAAAGTGCCGCCTTTTTCGCTTGGCGGAGCTACCGGAATGAGCACATCGGCATAATCGGAAGTAGAAGAAGCTCGAACTTCAAGCTGTACCACGAATGCTTTATTCAAAGCGTCCTCAGCGCCAGCGGGAAGATCATCAAGCGATACGCCTGCAAGAAGCAGAGCATCTAACTCGCCGCTGGCTGCGGCAGCAATAATCTGCCCAGTATTTTTCCCTGATGCTTCAGGAAGCGAATCAACACCCCAAACAGCTGCCACATCGACGCGAGCGGCAGGATCTGCAACAGGACGCCCGGTTGGCAGCAGAGAGCCAATTGCACCAGCTTCGAGCGCACTTCGATCACCAGCACGGCGAGGCACCCACGCCAGTTTTGCGCCTGTACGCTGAGCCAAGGAAACGGTAGCGCTAAGCGCACCTGGCGTCTGAGCTGTACGCTCACCGACAAGAATAACGCTGCCTTCACCAGAAAGATCCGCATAGAGATCACCAAACACACCACTGGCATCTTCAACGACGTTTTCTAATACGCGCGCTTCTTCGCCAGGCTTTGCTGGCACAAAGCGAGCAGACATCTTCGATGTTCCAGCAGTGCGATACGCAGAGATCACAGAAATAGATGTGCTTTTAGCTAGAGCGCCTTTACGTAAGCGTAAGAATAATGCGCCGCACTCTTCCTCAACCTCAAGCCCTACAGCGAGTACATGTTTTGCGTGCTCAATATCTGTATAGGAGACGCCAATCCCAGTTCCTGCGATTGTTCCAAGGAAGGAATCCTCCTCTTCGCTCCCTTCCCGCGTGCGGAAGTCGATATCGTTCGTACCAAGCACAACGCGAGCAAACTTACTGTAAGCATAGGCATCTTCAAGAGTGAGTCGCCCCCCAATGAGCACACCAACTTTCTTGCCTTTCAGCCCTGCAGCGGCAGCATTAAGAGCTTCAAACCAAGAAATAGGGGCGTCTTCAGCTGCTCCTTTAATTTTTGGATATGTGAGACGATCAGCTCCATGCTGCCATCTGAAAGCGAAACGGTCTTTATCGGTAATCCAATCTTCATTGACCTTTGGATCTTCAAGAGCCATACGACGTACGACCTCACCGCGACGATAATCCACGCGGATCGCCGAACCTGAAGCATCGTGCTCCGTCACACTTGGCACCGAGACAAGATCGAATGGTCGGGCACGAAAACGATAACTTGCAGACGTAAGAGCACCAACTGGGCAAATTTGAATCACGTTGCCAGAAAAATATGAATTAAAGGGGTTGCCATTCACATCTGCTTCGGCGTTGCCGACTGGACCAGCCGCAAAACCGCTTGCAAAACCTTGGTCTCCACGCGGCCCTACATATTGATTGAGCATTCGCAGCTCGTCATCGACAGCCGCTTTTCCGCCTTCGACGCTGTGAGAGCCTTCAGAAAAATCGAGCACTCCCGCATCGAAATTACCGATCTGGGAACCATGTAGCCCATGCACACCATAGGCTGGAGTGCCTCCTGCGCGCCCTTGAAGCTGAATGAATGGATCGCCAGCAATCTGATCGGAGAAACGCACACAACGCTGGCACAGAATGCAACGGTCACGATCCAGCAGTATCTGCTCACTTACAGAAATCGGTTTCGGATATGTTCGCTTAATATCTACAAACCTACTATGCGTACGACCTTCTTCGAGCTGCTGATTCTGCAGTGGGCACTCGCCGCCTTTATCGCAAATTGGGCAGTCCATCGGGTGGTTGATGAGCATAAACTCCATCACACCCTGCTGAGCCTTCTTCGCAACCTCGCTCGTACGCTGAGTATAAACCTCCATGCTTGGAGCTACAGTCATCGCGCATGCAGGCTGAGGCTTCGGCATCTTCGACACCGTGCCCTCACGATTAGGCATAGCTACTTCTACGAGGCATTGACGACACGCAGCTACAGGCTTTAGCAGAGGATGATCGCAGAAACGAGGAATAAAGACACCCGCTTCCTCGGCAGCACGAATAATCAATGTGCCTTTCGGAACGCTCACATCAATACCGTCAATTTTAACGGTGATGAGATCAGTTGCATTATCAACTGCAGTCATTGCTCACGCCACCTCACTTTTCGTTTGAAACAGCACCGATTTTTCAATCGGATACAGTTCGGATGCTGGAGTGTGATAGCCAGCCTCAAACTCACTGCGAAACAAATCAATAGCTGATTTAATTGGGGTTGCCGCAGCGTCACCCAAAGCACAGAAGCTGCGGCCTTGAATGTTGTTGCAAATCTCGTAGGCAAGCTCGATATCGCCTTCCTGCCCTTTGCCCTCTTCAAGGCGTTGCATAATCTGTTTCAACCAGAACGTGCCCTCACGGCATGGCGTGCACTTACCGCACGATTCATGCTGATAGAAGCTAGTCCAGCGTGATACCACCCGAACCACCGACACCGTTTCATCGAAAATTTGAATAGCGCGAGTAGCCAGCATTGAGCCACCCTTCACTACTTCTTCATACCCGAGCGGAACGTCCAGATGATCTGGAGTGAAAAGCGGAGCGGAAGAACCACCGATTGCGAAAAATTTCAATTGATGCCCGTCACGAATACCGCCAGCAAGTTCCAGCAGCTGGCGCATCGTGATCCCGAACGGAGCTTCGTACTGCCCAGGGCGTTTTACGTGCCCCGAGATAGAGAAGATTCCATGCCCCCGAGAATTGATTGTATCGGCGCCCATCGCCGTGAACCATTCGACACCGTTGTTGATAATTCCAGGAATTGAGGAAATCGATTCAACGTTGTTGATAACCGTTGGGCGAGCATACAAACCAGCAACAGCAGGGAATGGAGGCTTTAAGCGAGGCTGACCGCGGAAACCTTCCAAAGAATCCAGCAGAGCTGTTTCTTCGCCGCAGATATACGCGCCTGCTCCCGCATGCACTGTTATATCGAGAGAATAATCTCCGTTGGGACCGAGCCCTTCACCAAGATACCCGGCTTCGCGCGCCTCTCGCACTGCTGCAAGCAAACGACGATACACATGGACGACTTCACCACGCAGATAAATAAAACCGTGATGCCCGCCAATAGCCAGCATACAGATAATCATGCCCTCAATAAGTAAATGAGGATTTGCCATCAAATGCGGAATATCTTTACACGTACCAGGCTCAGATTCATCAGCATTGACTACGAGATAGCGAGGTCCACCGTCAGCTGGGGGAAGGAAACTCCACTTTAAGCCAGTCGGGAAGCCTGCACCGCCACGCCCACGAAGAGCAGATTCTTTGATAACGTTCGTAATCGCTACGGGATCGCTACCTAGCATTGTCCATGCTTTATCTATCGCAGCATAGCCACCATTAGCTTTGTAAGTGGTGAGCTTCCAGCTCTGCGGCTTATCCCACATATCGCTGAGGACTGGGCTTAACGTGCCAGGAGCTGAAAATTTTGGAGTTGATGCTTCTTCTTGTGTAGCGCTCACTTTTCACTCCCTTCTAATGGCTGTGGTGACGTCCATCCCTTCTCGCGTGCGATCGCTAAGCCTGCGAGGGAGGCTGCGCCAGCTGAAGGGCCTTCATCAACGTGCCCATCTTCAAAACCAGCGAGTACGTGTTCGATTTCTTTGAATGTAGCAACTTTTTCAGGCCCGCGCGTGGGATGCGCACCTTTGCCCGAACGCAGATCATCAACGAGTTGTTTAGCTGATTCCGGCGTCTGATTATCGAAGAATTCCCAGTTCACCATAATGACTGGTGCATAATCACAGCCTGCATTGCACTCAAGCTGCTCGAGAGTGATTTTTCCGTCGTCAGTGGTTTCATCATGTCCAATCCCAAGATAAGAGCTGAGTTCTTGCCAAATAAGATCCCCGCCCATCACTGCGCATAGCGCATTGGTGCACACACCTACGTTGTATTCCCCATTTGGGTGACGGCGATACTGTGAATAGAAGGTGGCAATCGCTGAAACCTGAGCACGGCTGAGGTCTAATATGTCAGCGATAAGGACGACGCCACGCGGAGAGACGAAACCGTCTTCACTCTGAATCAGATGCAGCAAGGGCATAATCGCCGAACGCGGCTGTGGATAGCGAGCCACTACTTCAGCTGCCTCTTTTCGAAGCCGCTCTTCGACTTCCGGAGTGTAATTATCTGCCATCAGCGATCCACGCCTCCCATCACAGGATCGATCATTGCTAGGGAAATAATAAGATCGGCGATCATGCCGCCCTCTGCCATCACAGCCAAGCTCTGCAAATTGCTGTAGCTAGGGTCACGGAAATGCGCTCTATACGGGCGCGTGCCGCCGTCACTCACAAGGTGTACGCCAAACGCTCCCTTAGGGTGCTCAATCAACTGGAATACCTGCCCAGCAGGAACACGGAAACCTTCGGTAACCAGTTTGAAATGGTGAATGAGGGATTCCATTGACTCGCTCATCATTTCCTGCACGTGCTCTGGGCTTTGCCCTTGCCCGTCATCTAAAATTTCCATCTTTGCTGGCCAGCCTAGCTTGTCATCTTCGATCATGACTGGCTGCCCTTCAGTACGCTCCAGCTCGTCAAGCACTTGATAGCAGATTCGCAGACTTTGATAACACTCGGCATAACGCACAAGTACACGATTATATGCGTCAGCTTTATCTGCAACTGGCACATCAAACTCGTATTTTTCATATCCGCAGTAAGGCTGAGTTTTACGCAAATCCCAAGGTAGACCAGCAGCACGCACATGTGGACCAGTCATTGAAAGAGCCATCTGAGAAGAAAGCGGCGAAACCGCTACATCTACATGGCGCAGTTTGAAAATGGGGTTTTGCATGGTGAGATCTTGCATCTCGGAGATTGTGAGACGGATCTTTGGCAATAACTCACGGATATATTCGATCCCGCCTTCAGGCAAATCTTCGAGCACTCCACCAGGGCGAATAAACTCATGATTCATACGCAAACCCGTGATGTCTTCATAGATACGCAAAATATCTTCGCGAGCGCGGAAGCCAAGAGTCATCATCGTAGTGGCACCAAGCTCATTACCGCCAGAACCTATGGCAACAATATGCGAATTTATACGTCCAAGTTCCATCAACAATACACGAATTGCACTGGCTCGCTGCGGAATCTGATCAGCAATACCAAGAAGCTTTTCAACTGCCAAGCAATACGCAACTTCTTGGAAAATAGGAGCCACGTAATCCATACGCGTCGCAAAAGCAACCCCTTGAGTCCATGTGCGATATTCCATGCTCTTTTCGATGCCTGTATGCAAGAAGCCAGTAGCCACACGAGCTTCTTTCACAATTTCGCCATCAAGTTCGAGCTGCACACGTAAAACGCCGTGCGTTGCAGGGTGAACTGGACCGAGATTTACAACGATATGCTCATCGCCCATTTCTTCTACTGTGGAAGCAATTTTTCCCCAGTCACCTCCGAATGCCTCATACTCGGAGTAATGTTCAGCCTCAGGGGTTAGCGGTTTAGTTGCATGAGGTAGCGCGCTCATTAGTTGTACTCCCTCCTTATATCAGCTGGTGGAATCACAGCGCCTTTATATTCAACTGGAATACCGCCCAGTGGGTAATCCTTGCGCTGCGGATGCCCTACCCAATCTTCTGGCATAGCAGAACGTGCCAAACCTGGGTGCCCGTCAAAAATAATGCCCATTAAATCGAATGCTTCACGCTCCGGCCAATCGTCACCAGGATAGATACTCGTGATCGATGGCATATGGGGATCGCTTTGCGGAGCCGTCACTTCGAGCGCAATCATACGATTGTGCGTGATCGAGAAGAATGGAATATACGCGTGCAGCTCTCGGTCTTTATCTTCTGGATAATGCACTGCTGAAACGCCGAGCGTCATTTCGAAACGCAAATCTTGATCATCGCGCAAATACTTTGCTACCTGAGGCAAATATTCACGCTTAATGAAAATCACGAGCTGCTCGTGCTGAGTGCTCACTTTTTCAATCACAGATTGCGGATCTATACCATCTGCCTGAAGAAGCTCGATGATGATATCGACGATATCATCAAACCAACCGCCGTACGGGCGAGAAGCTGGCGGAGCGATCATCGAAATTGTGGTGCCCCCAGAAAAACCAGTCGTATCTGCGCCTTTGCGCACGCCCCACATTCCCTGGCGGGTGGTGACGCGTTCAGCGCTTGTGTTCAAGAACTCCTGCCCAGCAGAAGAAGCGGTGACTACTTCATTAGTTTCGTTCACGCGAGCAGCCCCTTTCTCAATTCGATGGGTTGCGCTTTCAAGGCAGCTTCCTCTGCAGCTTTTGCGATTGCAATACGATCTGCACCGATCGGCTGCTTTTCCATAAGCTGCTTGCGCATTTCAAAAATGGCATTAATCAGCATTTCTGGACGAGGCGGGCACCCAGGCAAATAGATGTCTACCGGAACGACGTGATCGATCCCCTGCACGAGCGCATAGTTATTAAAAATGCCGCCTGTGCACGCACATGCGCCCATGGAAATAACCCACTTCGGCTCCATCATTTCGTCGTAGATATTACGCACAACTGGAGCCATTTTCTGGCTTACACGACCAGAAACAATCATAATATCGCTCTGACGCGGCGAGGAGCGAAACACTTCCATACCGATACGGGAACCGTCGAAACGCACAGCACCGAATGCCATCATCTCGATTGCGCAGCAAGCTAAACCCATCGTCACCGGCCAAGGAGAGCGCGCTTTTGCCCAACCGAGCAGAGCCTCCACAGTCGTGAGACC
Organism: uncultured Actinomycetaceae bacterium; assembly: GCA_902464405.1. Taxonomy (GTDB): domain Bacteria; phylum Actinomycetota; class Actinomycetes; order Actinomycetales; family Actinomycetaceae; genus Arcanobacterium_A. Next base: position 155,461 of record CABQJD010000002.1, read on the forward strand.
GACACCTTGCGGAATCTTTTCTTCAAGCCCCATTTATTCACTCCATTCCAAGCCGCCACGACGCCACTCATAAATAAAAGGCACAGTGATGAGAAAGACGAACAAAGCGATGGCAACAATTCCGAACAAGCCAAAAGAATCGTGCGCCACCGCCCATGGATAGAGGAAAACAACCTCAATATCAAAAATAATGAACGTCATAGCTGTGAGGAAGTATTTCACAGGGAACTTTCCGCTTGCGCCAGCATTGGGAGTAGCCTCTATACCGCATTCGTAGTTTTCTTCTTTCACACGGTTATGCTTATGCGGACCGAGCACAGCACTCGCCGCCAAACCACCAAAGGCAATTACCGCTGCGGCAATAATCATCACCAAGAGCGGCACATAAGGATTGTTCATGCTTGTTCCTATCCTCAGATACACATTCGCTGCTCATGCTTATCATTCCATGCGCCTTGGGTAAATTCCCGAAAATTTTGTAACTCCTGGGCGCACGAAAATGCGGCACTGTAAACACAGCGCTACATACACAATACCTGCCAAGCAAGGCAAACGTCACACGAGAATAGCATTATTTACGCAAGACAAATAGCGCGTATCTAGCGGCTCACATCTGCATATCTGCAGCGCACAGACTAAGCTTTAGGCACTGCCTTCGTGAGTGCTGTGATAAGTTTATCCATCCAATCCCCATCACGACGATCGTACGTATCCGAAAGCAGCTTCATAACCAGTCTCATAAGAGTTGGGCGCGGCAAACCATACGTGACGCACAGATGCATAATCTCAGGGCGCTCAATCAACGCTGCAAAAATGCGCCCTAGCGTGTAATAGCCACCGAGTTCCTCTCGCAAATCTGCCACGTATTCACGCATTACCCGATCTTGAGATCCCAGCGTAGGGCGTGCAAGCGCCTGCCCGAGATAATCTGCCACGATACGCCCACTCGCAAGCGCGTATGCAATGCCTTCTCCATTAAAAGGCGATACCATACCGCCAGCGTCGCCAACAAGCGCCACTCCATTGGCATAGTGCGGTTTTCGGTTAAAAGCCATCGGAAGTGCCGCACTACGTATAGGACCTCGCTGATTCTCAGGCGTCAGCCCCCATTCCTGCGGCGTATTAGCAATCCACGTTTCAAACACTTTACGGTAATCAATGCCTGTTGGCTTAGCTGTGCTTGAAAGCGACCCAAGCCCCACGTTTACCAAGCCATCACCAACAGCGAATGCCCAGCCATAGCCTGGAAGAAGCTCCGATTCGCCTGGCTTTCCACTCCATAGTTCCAGATGCGATTCCATAAGCTGAGTGCTGGCCAGCGGTGACTCAAAATATGTGCGCACAGCAACGCCCATCGGTTTCTTTTCATTTTTTTCCCGCCCAAGCGCGGTGGCTAGGCGAGCGCTGACGCCGCCGGCATCAACCACAAAACGCGCACGAATTGCATACTGCTCGCCTTTCACTCCTTCAGCTGTCTGCCGTGCCTTGACGCCGATCACTCGCCCAGAAGCCTTATGGAGAATCGGCTCAGTCACCGTCACGCCTTCACGCACGCGGGCACCCGAAGCTATCGCGTGTTTAATCAAAATATGGTCGAAATCTTTTCTAGGTTTCGCAGTTCCGAAATTTGGTTGAGACGCTAGATCCGGCCATTTCACCACAATATCGTGCCCGCCGCCGATTGCCCGCAACCCATAGTTGCGCACCCAGCCATCTTCTTCACGGATCGGCACAGCCATACGGATGAGCTCACTTACTGCACGCGGAGTAAGCCCATCGCCACAGACTTTATCGCGAGGATAAACTGCACGTTCAAGAAGGAGCACATCAATTCCCTGCTGCGCAAGATAATGAGCCGTGCTAGCCCCTGCAGGCCCTCCACCAACTACAACTACATCGGCGCTATCGCTCCATTTCATAGGGCTAGACCTTTCATATCACACAGCTTTCGTGGCGCGATGCACGGCCACGATTCCGTTGGTGAGATTCTTATATTCCACATTTACCCAGCCTGCGTCCATTATCATCAAAGCAAGCTCGCGCTGATCTGGCCATGTGAGAATAGATTCTGAAAGATAGTTATATGCTGCAGGATCGGACGAAACTATCTGGGAAATAGCTGGCATCGCCGTGCCGAGAAAAAACTTATAAAGCCCTTGAAACACAAGATTTGTGGGCGTAGAAAACTCGCACACCACAAGAGTTCCGCCAGGTTTCGTCACTCTGCACATTTCACGCAGTGCCACACGCGGATCATTGATATTTCGCAGACCATAAGAAATCGTCACTGCATCAAAAAAATCATTATCGAAAGGCATTGCCATCGCATCGCCTTGCACGAAATCGAGATTCGGGTGACGTTTGCGCCCCTGAGCAATCATGCCTTGTGAAAAATCAAACGCCGTCACGTCTGCTCCCGCCGCAGCATAAGCTGCCGAACTTGTACCCGTGCCTGCCGCAACATCAAGAACTTTCAAACCAGGACGCGCACCGATTGCCTGCGTCACAGCTTTACGCCAAATATGCACAAGCCCGCCCGTCAGCACTGTATTAGTGAGATCGTATGCTGGAGCAACCTCGTCAAACATAGACGCTACGTCGCCGGGTTTTTTATCTAATGTTGCTCTACGCTTTGCTCGCTTCATATAAAGCATTTAACCACGGTTCGCCCGTCAGTAAATAACCAACGAGCGAACCGAGCTATATTTCTTTTTCTATTCGTTTAAAAGATATTCTCTCAATTATTGTTTCGGCTTTGCCGATTTTCTTCTCAGTCTTGCTTAGTTGCGAGAGTCACCTGCACTTCCATCAGCTTGCCGTCACGTTCAAGCGTGACGGTGACGACGTCACCAGAGCTGTATTGACGCACAAATCCAGTGAGGGATGTAGCACCAGACACGCTGTTATTATCGATCTTCGTAATAACGTCTCCCTTTTTGATCCCAGCTTTAGCGGCTGGAGTGCCATCAGAAACAGAATTCACTTCCGCGCCTAAACGTGTGGTTCCGTCATATTGAGCAGCTCCATCGTTAATCGTCACACCTAAGAAGGCATGCTCTGCTACACCGTTGGCAATGAGCTGCTGTGCAATCTTTTGTGCAAGATTGATTGGAATCGCAAAACCTAAGCCGATTGAGCCGCTCTGCCCACCTGAACTGCTGGAAAGCGAAGCAATCGAGGAGGTAATTCCGATCACGCGCCCAGCAGAATCAAATACAGGGCCGCCAGAGTTTCCTGGGTTCACTGCCGCATCAATCTGAATGGCATTAGTGACGACGCTCGAACTCTGCTGCTGCCGATGTTCACCAAACGGATCGCCCCCGCCGAACGGATCGCGCCCACCAAAGAAATCGTTTCCTCCCTGCGGCTCTTGAGGCTCAGATTTTGTCTGTACTGGGCGGTTTAGCGCAGAAATAATACCAGTAGTCATCGTAGAGGAAAGCCCCAAAGGATTGCCGATTGCAGCAACATTTTGCCCTACATGCAGTGCGCTCGAATCGCCAAGCTGAGCTACAGTGAGATCGCTCGGCGGATTTTCAATGGTAAGCACTGCAAGATCTGTTGCTTGATCCGATCCTGCAATCGTTGCTTTATACACATTTCCATCTGCGAGAGTCACATAGATTTTCTCGGCTCCTGAGATCACGTGTTCATTCGTGAGCACATGCCCCTCTTTATCAATAATCACTCCCGAACCAGAAGCTTTTCCCTCAGATTTCTGGGTATCTATTGCCACCACAGAATTTCCTACGGCTTCTTGCACTTTCTGCCAATTTGGAGCCTCGCCGCTAGATTCCACAACGGGCGCCAATTCTCGAGTTGTTTTCTGCGTCGTTGAACTGCTCGCCACTGGACGAACTCCCATACTTGCACTGACCCCAATACTTCCGCCCACAAGAGCAGCACCAACGCTCATCGCAATAGCAGCAATCCATCCTGGTCCGCGGTGAGCGCTCTTAGCTTTAGGAGCAGACGGCGTAGCAGGAATCCCAAATGGCGCTGCCATCGTGGGCATACCTACGGGTGGCTGCTTTGCGAAATGAGACGTATATGGCTGTGACGACTGCGATGGCTGAGAATTATTTGCTTGAGGATCTCCTTGATATGGTTTTTCACATTGAGAATCCCCCTGCCTAGGAATTCTCCCCTCTGAAGTTGCAGCACGTGTTGGATCAGCGTAGCCAGATGTTGCATAATTCGGAGCCTCATATTGAGGAAGCGAATAGTTCGGAGCGTGCATTTGCGGCGTTGGCGATTTCGATACAGGTGACTGTGCCACAGTTTCTGATTGTGAGACCGCCAAGGGGTGCGATGTAGTTTCTGATTGCGCAGCTGCTAAGGGCTGCGGCGTAGTTTGCCACGATGGAGCTTGCGCCGTTGCTTCTTGTGAGTTCATGTGCAGCTCAGCTGACTGCATGTTTTCTGGGTGCACATTTTCTGAGTGCGTATTTTCTGGCTGCATGTATTTCTCTGCAGTTTGCATAGCCGCCATCTCGCCTTGCGTCGGCGTCATCTCTGGTTGCACTAACGGCATCTCATGTTGAGAAAATTCACCATAATTCTGATGTGGCTCATCAATCGGATGCTCGATATCTCGCTGCGCCATATCGCCCTGCAGCATATCATTTTGCACCATATTGTGCTGCGGTATATCGCACTGGGAAGCTAACGTTGCCTCGCATTGAGTGTGGGAAACTTCCTGCTCCTGCACAAGCTCATTATTTTCCAATGGCTGAGCAGCTGCCCCCATTTTGTTAGCTTCTCCTGGCTGGTCAGGTTGAGAAAATTGGGCAGGTTGATCAGCCCAGCTCGCAGTATTCTCATTGCTTAATTCTTCAGGGCTGCGATCGTTCTCGTTCATATCTACCTTCTCATCTTTTCAGTGTTGCTAAAACTCGGTACGCCTTAAGTTTACGAAGCAGCTCTCCATAAAAAATGGATATTAGCTGGATGTTTGCTAAAAATAAATACACCTACACATTACACCGCTAGAAACGCACAGACACACGCAAACGATATGTGCATGATCTGCACATTAGAGCTATTGTAAACAAGGTAAAAAGGTAAAAATACGTAAAACCACAGCATACAAGGATCGGTATATTATGGCATCGTTCAAGGATTGGATGGAAGGCGCTCGAGTGCGCACTCTGCCTGCAGCTCTTGCTCCAGTGATTGTCGGAGCAGCCTTTGCCTATGCAATGAACGAATTCTCGTGGCGCCTTACTCTCCTTGCAGCTGGCGTTGCACTTCTTTTCCAAATCGGAGTCAATTTTGCCAATGATTATTCTGATGGTATTCGTGGCACAGACGCCGTACGCGAAGGCCCTGTGCGCCTCACGGGAAGTGGGAAAGTAAAGCCTTTCACAGTAAAGCTTGCAGCTTTCCTCAGCTTTGGTCTTGCCTGCGTATGCGGCTTGGCAGTGACGATTATCTGTGGGCATTGGTGGCTCGTCGCGCTAGGAGCCGCAGCAGTCTTAGCTGGCTGGTTCTACACTGGCGGCAAACACCCATACGGATATATAGGACTGGGCGAAGTGTTCGTCCTTCTTTTCTTTGGATATGTCGCAACTGTGGGCACTGTCTATATTCAAACCAATCAAGCACCGATTCTCGCATGGATTCTTGCTACGGCTATTGGTCTCGTTGCATGCGCAATTTTAATGGTCAATAATATTCGAGATATTCCAGGTGACGAAGCTGCAGGCAAAAAGACGCTTGCCGTACGAATCGGAGAGACAAAAGCTCGCTGGAGCTACTACTGTATGCTCGCGCTGGCAGTCGTACTTGCCAGCTCCATGTATCTGTGGGGATTTGGTCTTGCTGCTGGCATGACGGCTATGCTGGTGTGGGTAGTTCTGCTAGCTCGCCCTGTGATTGCAGGTGCATCGGGGCATGATCTTCTTTCAACGCTGCGCAATACGGGAATTTTTGAACTCGTGTTTGCTATCGTAATAGCTGCAATTCTCGTCATTTCAATTCGTTTCCCCTTGGCATATTTCTCTACGCTCGGCTGGAGCATTGCTATCGGAGTATGGGCAACGTGGCTTCTCATTGAGAGCTTTACGATTATCCGTATGCGTGTTCGCATGCGGGCAGCAGCTTCTTCGCTAGAGGATCAGAATACCAGCCCTGCTGAAAGCTCCTGTGATGTTTGCGAACCAGAGCACAAAGAAAACGAGTCTGTAGCTCAATCTTATGCCGATAATTCCGCAGCTAGCGAAGAATATACGGCACAGTCAGATGAAACTCCTGCCACACGATAGCATAGAATCCGTGGCTCGAATATTTATTGCTCTCGTCGTCATCTCACTGACGATCTACACATTTATCGATTGTTTGCGCACTCCAGCATATGCAACTCCTGCGCGCATTTCTAAAGTTGCGTGGGCTCTTTTAACTCTGCTCGTGCCTATTATCGGTCCGATTCTCTGGATTTTCTTTAAGTACCAAGCAGTAATTACCTCAGATAAACCAATCAGCGCCTCAGATATTTCTGAGCGTTTACGCACGAAACGCACCTCGTCACATACCCCTATAGCACCCGACGACGATCCAGAATTTCTTGCCCGATTGGATGCGCGTAATCGCCGCAAAGCCTATGAGGAGCGAAAATCGGCCGAGCAGAAAAAATCAAACCGCCCTCATAAGGATAAATCACATAAGGATCATCCAGCAGATCATCCGACGAGCGCAGAAAATTCAGACGAAAATCCCGCCGAGCAGTAAATATATATTTTGCTGCCCACAGCTCATTTCGAGGTTTTTTCCGTCGCTGATGAAGTGCCAGGCACCATATCCTGCGCTTGGGAGAGCATATCTGCTACAGGCTCCCAGTACTGCTCGCTTACGAGTTTTCTCCCGATAAACGTCAATGAAGTGACGGAACACAGCGAGCATTCACGACGTCTCGGATCGTGAGCCAAGCTTTTCCCTTGAATAAATCTGCGCATCGTCCAAATCGGCAGCTGATGGCTCACAAGCACGGCTTCTGCGCCCTCAGCAATAGTGAGTGCACGGCGAATCGCGCGGCTCATTCGTTCCACGATTTTCACGTATGGCTCGCCCCACGAAGGTTCAAAAGGATTGGTGTACCAACTCCAAAATTGCGGCTTCAATACCATAAGATGGTTATCGTTAATCGGGATCCCTTCAAATTTATTTGCCGCTTCAATGAGATCGCTGGTTGTGGAAATTTCAAGCCCAAATGCTTGTGCGGTTGGAGTGCCAGTCTCGATAGCGCGTTCCAACGGAGAGGTAATTACTGCGCGAATATCGTGCCCAAGAGAAAAAGCTTCTGCCACACCGCGAGCCATCTGATGCCCCAGCTCCGTGAGATGAAAACCTGCAGACTGCCCGTAAAGAACTCCAGTCGGGTTATCGACCTCACCGTGCCGAACGAGATGAATCGTCGTTGTTGAATCCGCCATAGCTGCTCCTGAAAATATGCACGCGCCACCCGTTACGGGCACTGGTATTCAGCCATATTATATTCGGCGATAGCGTCTGTTTCATCCCAGCCGAGCAGTTTACGATAGATGCGCCCCAGCTCGTCAAGCTCTTCAGGGGCTAGGCGATCAATTAAATGTGTATGAACAATACTGCTGTGTTCTGCTAGACTCTCTTCAAATTTTGCTATTCCAGCTTCTGTGAGAGAGCAAAAAACACCTCGACGATCATGCGGGCAGCGCGAGCGTTCCACGTATCCCATCTTCTCAAGCCGTCGAGCAGTATGAGTCAGGCGTGAGCGTGAATGGTGCAGATCCTGAGCAATTTTCGACATACGCAAGCTCTTTGTGGGCGATTCGTAGACGGCGTGGAGTAGTTCAAACTCGTTTATAGTCAGATCTAGCGCCTGTTCCATATCGTGATTAATCTGCTCGATAATATAAACATTTCCTCGCGTAAAAGAACGCCAAGCAATCAAATCAGATAGCGCAAGCCCCCTGGCACGTCGTTTACGCGAATCTTCTTTAGACACCGCCTGCTCTTTAGCCATATTCTTTCCCTCCCCCTGAACTTAATCTCACGATTCCTTAACGCCTGATAAATATCCAATATACGCACACACTAGATAGACACCCATGCTGAAGTTTGGCACATAGCCGACACTATGAGTACTGCTTTCTGCGTACACAGCGCTTTATGTATAGCATAATGCTATTACCAACCCGATACCGATGGAAAAATGCACGAGAATACCAGCCGATACACGCATGTATTCGTTTTCGAAACAACTTTTTCGAAACAACTTTTTCGAAACAACTTTTCGAGACAAAAAAGAGCCCATTTCGGGGCTCTTATCTGTGTCGTAAGCGTCGAAAAGAAACTCACTTCTTGTTGCGACGCTGGTGACGAGTTTTACGAAGCAACTTACGATGCTTTTTCTTCGACATGCGCTTACGGCGCTTCTTAATTACGGAACCCACAGGTTACCTCCGACTTGTAGTTGTAGACGGGCAGCCGTGGCGCCCAAGTGTAACGGCTTAATCATAGCTCATTGGAGAGAATGCCCAAAAATAACGGCGCTCTACTGCCCTTGAACTGCGCGTAGAGATTCTGATTCACTCTCTTGAATATCCATAGCGAAAAGCTGATCCAATGCAGAGCGCGGCACTCGGTATGAGTTTTTTCCAACGCGAACTGCCGGAAGTTCCCCTGAATGGACCATTCGGTAAATCGTCATTCGAGAAACACGCATAATATCGGCAACTTCCGCAACCGTAAAAAATTGCGGAGCATTGGGAGAGTGCTGCACCATCAACGCCATCCTTATATAGATAAATTTTACAGATATGCAAAGCATATCAGGAATAAAACTAAGTCTATCCGACAACCTCGATTTTCACACATACAACATACGGCACTTTATAAACTTTTTGTCACATTTTACCCCTCGGCTCCTCTCTTGAATCATAAACAATTCAACATCACCCCTATTCACACATACACAAAAGAAATTAAATGTACCGAATAAGGGCTTTTACCCATAAGATACTTATGTGCTTCCAGATAATTCCATGTCGCATTCCTCGCTTCTCACGGGAAACCGTCAACACACCTCCCTGCGAGAGTACGTTAATCGGTTTGCGCGCAATTATCCTGCATTCTTCGCACTCGCAGTCTTCGCCTCTATTATTTGCGCAATCACGCTGCTCCTTCTTCTGCCACACGCCAAAGCTGGCCCTGGATCAGCGTCACCTCTTGAAGCTCTCTTTACCGCAACCAGCGCCGTCTGCGTCACAGGATTAACAATCGTTGAGACAGCAAGCTACTGGAGTCCACTCGGGCATATTATCATCGCGATCGGAATGCAGATCGGCGGCTTAGGGGTTATGACAATTGCATCAGTGCTCGGTCTCACCGTCTCTCGGCATATCGGACTCACCCAGCGAATCCTTACCGCAACTGAACACAAAAGTCATTTAGGAGATGTTTCGCGCTTACTCCGAGCAGCCATTATTACTTCGGTAACTGCTGAAACTGCGCTGACTGCAGCCTTTATGCCAGCATTTCTCTCTTACGGGCACGGCTTTTTAGAGTCTTTTGGGCAATCAATTTTCATGGCTATCTCTACATTCAATAACGGAGGTTTTTCAGCTCTTCCCGACGGTTTTGAATTTGCACCTGGAGACTGGGGCTTTTGCATTCCCGTAATAATCGGCACAATGATTGGCGCCATCGGGTTTCCAGTAATCGTCAATGTGACTAAGCATTGGAAACACCCTCAAAAGTGGAATCTTCATTCAAAAATCACTATCACCACCTACGCAATTCTTTTTCTCGTAGGCGCGCTAGCTATTTTGATACTCGAATGGAACAATGCCGCTACTTTCGCCTCAATGAATACATCAGAAAAAATCCTCGCCTCACTAACCCACTCTGCCACTGCACGATCCACCGGCATCGCAACGGTCTCGATCAGCGATATGAACGAATCGACGTGGTGGCTCCTCGATGGCTTAATGTTTGTGGGCAGCGGAAGCGCAAGTACAGGCGGCGGTATCAAAGTCTCAACTTTCGCTGTACTCATCCTCGCAATTATTGCTGAAGCACGAGGCGACCGCGACACTGAGGCCTTTGGAAAACGCATAGAATCCAGCGTGATTCGCTTGGCGATTTCCGTAACTTTCCTAGGTGCTACTCTCGTAGCTGGAGCAACATTGATTATTTTGCATATAAGCAGCTTCAGCCTCTCTCAAGTCTTATTTGAAACTATCTCCGCTTTCGGAACGTGTGGACTTTCCCTCGGGATCGTAGCTGAGATGCCAACAGCTGGAAAAATCGTCATTATTGTATTGATGTATCTCGGGCGCGTTGGAACTATGACGTTTGCAGCAGCTCTGGCTCTTCGTCACCGAAGGCGCGTGGTGCGCCTGCCAGAAGAGCGCCCGATTATCGGCTAAGAGAGTTATCCTTAATCAAGCACAGTAAAAGGAGAATCTATGGCACAGTACGATGACGCTGGAGAAGCTATTCTTGTGATTGGCTTAGGGCGCTTTGGCTCAGCTATTGCCGTCACACTCGACCACTTAGGAAAAAATGTTCTTGCAGTTGAATCAAATGCTACGCGAGCTCAGAACTGGAGCCATCGTTTTCGCGTTGTTGAAGCTGACGCAGCTTCGCCCGAAGCACTTGACCAGCTCGGTGCCAGTGATTTCAACATTGCCGTGGTCGGGGTAGGAACCTCTCTCGAAGCATCAGTGCTGATTACCGCGAATTTAGTGGATCTGGGTGTGCGCGAAATCTGGGCTAAAGCAACTTCTCGCGAACACGGCACAATTTTGAAGCGTATCGGCGCGCACCACGTTGTCTATCCAGAAAATGATGCTGGGCAGCGTGTGGCTCATATGCTCTCAGGAAAAATGCTGGATTATATCGAGATGGAAGATCAATTCACTATCGTGAAAATGATTCCACCGAAAGAACTCGTGGGATTCACCCTCACCCAAAGTAAAGTACAAGAAAAATATGGCGTACGGATAATCGGTGTGAAATCTCCTGGGCAGCCTTTCGAATACGCTGCTCCAGAGACGAAAATCGCATCTAGTGACGTGATTATCGTCTCTGGTGAACCGAGATTACTTGAGCAGTTCGCCAATCGATCATAAATTTTTTGAAAATTTACCCAACTCCTCCCGTACCGTAGAGCTATGGCATCGAAATCAAAACAAGCATCATACATTTGCACAGAATGCGGCTGGACGAGCCTTAAATGGGTCGGACGCTGCGGAGAGTGCCAAGCTTGGGGCACGATCAATGAATCGGATCAGAGCGGCTCTAGCGTGCGCTCGCGCACTACAGCGCTTATCCCTCATTCTCCCGCTCAGCCGATCACCAAAGTCTCTGCGCAAGCATCGAAAAAACACTCCACAGGAGTAGCAGAATTTGATCGCGTACTGGGCGGAGGGCTAGTTGCAGGTGTCGTTGTACTTCTGGCAGGAGAGCCAGGAATAGGAAAATCGACTCTTCTGCTCGATGTCTCCGCTCAGGCAGCACGCCAAGCAGCAGAGTATGGAGCTTCCCCCGTCCTCTATGTCACAGGTGAAGAATCAGCTGCGCAAGTACGCGCTCGCGCTCAGCGAATAAGCGCACTGCACGAACATCTCCTGCTTGCTGCAGAAGCAGATCTTTCTCGTATTCTTGGGCACATCGAAGAAAGCAGCCCATCTTTGCTGGTTGTTGATTCCGTGCAGACTATTGCCGATCCTAACGTCGATGGAGCAGCTGGAGGCGTCGCTCAAGTACGCGCAGTTGCGAGCGCACTTGTAAACGTCGCAAAAACTAAAGATCTTCCCGTACTGCTAGTTGGGCACGTGACGAAAGACGGATCTATTGCAGGTCCACGGGTACTCGAACATCTCGTTGATGTGGTTTGCCAATTTGAAGGCGATAAACATTCTCCGCTTCGGCTCGTACGCGCAGTTAAAAATAGATACGGCGCCACAGATGAAGTTGGCTGTTTTGAACTTACTGATTCAGGAATTCGGGAACTTCCTGATCCTTCTGGCTTATTCCTTTCGGCACGCAATCGCAGCGTTCCAGGCACATGCGTCACCGTCACCCTTGAAGGGCGGCGCCCAATGCCTGTAGAAATTCAAGGGCTTTCTGTGCCCGCTTCAGGCCCTCCACGCAGAACGACCTCTGGAATTGATTCTTCTAGAGTAGCTATGATGCTGGCAGTTTTGCAGTCACGGTTGAGAGTAGAGTTTGAAAAACGCGATATTTTCGTATCTACAGTAGGAGGCGCAAAGGCTCTGGAGCCAGCATCAGATTTAGCTATTGCGCTCGCGCTCGCATCATCGGCTGCTGATCTTCCGATTGCACCTGGTGTAGCAGCAATTGGCGAGGTCTCACTCACGGGCGAATTGCGCCCTGTAGTTGGTATGCGTCAGCGCTTGGCAGAAGCTGCACGCCTAGGCTTCAGTATTGCGATTGTGCCTGCCAGCTCCGATATCTCTCAACCTCCCGCTGGACTAGATGTGCGGCTTGCGCACGATCTGCACGAAGCGACAAAAAATGTGCTTCCACCAATAAGGTAGATAGGAGCAACTTCGCTAATAACGCTTTGCCGCACAAAACGCATATCGCATAAATATGCCGATATGCCTGCATACGCCTATTAGGAGCACGTTTAACCCTTTTACTGCCTGCTAAAAAATCTGCGTAGAGTACTAGGAATTTTAAGAATGAAAAGAAGAATGAAAAGCAAGCTTACTACATAAAAATTTTTTAAATACCCTGACACATGTCGGTGTTGCAACTTAGACTATATGTGCTTTGATTAGAGTAATTGCTGAATGTATCAGCAATTACTCTAAATGCATTCTCTAAAAAGAAAAAGGAGTTAGGTAAAATGAAAGTCAAAAAAGCCATTGTGCTGTTGTTTATAGGACTACTGATGAGTTTCGGAAGTAACGGAGTTGCCATCGCTTCCACAACTAACGAATACACTACGAATAACGTCCGCAACTATACACCAGATAATGGCTACACACCTTTGCTCGCCTACATCGTCAATGATGGTCACCGCACATATTTCGATAGTGAACGCGCTATAGCCGATGGTGCTTCTGAAGACCTTATCAAAGCCGGCGACTTTGTTAATCTTTATTCTTTCGCCATGCAGAGCGATAAAAATGAGCGTATTTCACTGCCCCTATGGGGTAACTGGTGTGGACCTGGGCACTCAGGACCTGGAGCACCTCAAGATTTACTGGATACTGCTTGTATGCACCACGATAAGTGCTATGGCAATAAAGGATACTTCAATTGCGCCTGCGATCAAGCGTTAATTGATGAAATTAACAGAAACTACTCACAAATGAAAAATGCAGAAAAAATTGCTGCTCGAGCAGTTCAAGCTTATTTCACAGCACAAAAAGCTTGGTGTAAAAATTAGGAGTTAATGATGGAAAATAATACATCTTCTCATCGCTGGTCTTTTCTTGGCTTGCCTCATCCTAGCTGGTCATTAGCTCTAGGATGGGCTGCAGTATACGCCTTAATTCCCGCATGGTTCATATGCGCAAATATTTTGCGCTGGGCGCCCTATGCTGGCTGGTTCGGCGTTATCGCTGGTTTAGTTGCATTCGCAATGGCAATTAAACATAAGAGTGGACTGCTCATGAGCTTTGCATTCATTGAAATATTCTCCTATTTCATCATCGTACTCATCGCTGGGGTAAACACACCCTAACCAATTCCTATAAGCCTTATGCCTGCAGCTTAGTGGGTGCGAATCTTCCTTTCACACCCACTAAGCTGCTTGAGTGCTTTACCTTTACCCCGCTTTTGACGCAGCTACCTATTTCTACCTGCACAGTCTGCCTACTGCTCATCTATGCCGCTTCGGATTTACTACTAGACTTCTAATCTGCACTAGCTGAGGAATCCTCTTCCTGAGAGGAGTCTGAAGCCGATTTTGCTGAATCGGATGCAGATTCTGAAGAAGAAGCCGCATTGGAAGCAGGAGAATCCGACTGAGGAGCTGATTCTGTTTTAAGCTCAAACGTAATAGCGTCACCTAAAGGCTTATCTTCCCACATCAGCTGAGCATGATATGTACCAGCTCCCGCAAGGTTTTCCCCAGAGCATGCAGAGCCAGCATTTATACCATTCCACGCCACAGAGACATAGCCCTCACGCTTTGGTCCAATAAGTAGCAACTCACTTTCTTCGCCCACTTTGCACGTGCGAGAATTCCATACAGTTTGCTCTCCCGAAGTGAGAAGAAAATAGATATTCTCATACCCTGCATCGATATGGCAGGCTCTTTTTACATCTGAATTAGTGAGAACAGCAGAAAACGCAACCTCTTTGCCTGCATAGGTCGATCGTTGCGACAGCTGAGCGCTTAGCATCTTCGGTGTGCATGCAATCTCTTTATATTCATCTGCGGGATCTGGAGCTGCTGTCGCTATTTTTATATCACGTAGTGAGGTATTGATTTTATGCACGCCAAGCCACACCACCCCAACCACAGTACCGATAACTATGATCCACATAAGAGCACGGCGCGCCTGGCTTTGGCGGCGCTCGCGAATAGCCTGTTCAGCTGGGGTGTATGGTCGAGATATCTTTTCAGGCCTTGCAGATGCACGCCTATATGCGCGAGAAGAAAAATTAGCACCGCTGCTGCGCCCATTAGTATCCCCTGCTGTGCGGGCATTCCGCGCAGCAGTACCACTGCGTTTCTTGGCTGTGCGGATACGCTGAGAGGTAGAAGTACTGCGGAAAGGAGCTGAACTCTGCACTGAGCGCGGACTTTGAGCAGTGCGCACATATTTCCTAGAAGAAGACGAAGCTCGAACTGCGTTTTGCGAATAACGAATACCTATGTGCGATTCATGGGCACTAGTGCGTGGATTGTGGATATCGTCTTGCATAAGCTGAGAATTTGAACGCGAGCCGTGGCGAGAATGATTCTTTGCACTCATAACCTGCGAATCTTTTAGCACTCGCCCAGAAGCACGCGAACGAGTATATACAGTACTTTCAGGAGGTACGATACGCCCTGGGCGCCCACTATTCTTCTGCCGCCTACGCCGCCGATCAGACTCCGCTCCATACTCCTGAGAATGCGGACGGCTCCCTTGAAGATCAGGGACAGCACGCAGCCACCTGCGCCCCGATTGAGAACTTCTATTCTGAGAACTGCCAGAACCATGCTTATCACTTGCCACGATAATTACCGTAGCGTGATATATGCTCATAGAGGCAGATTCCCACGCCTCAAGAGTGAGAATAGTATCTTTTCAACGATACAGCTACCCTGCACAAACATAAACACACGCATAAGAGCATATACAACAAAACGAAAAGAGCAGACTTCATGCCTTCAGCGATACCGCACAGCATATCTCCTGCCGAAGCCTTCGCCGTGCTCATACAGTGGTATGAGAAAAACGCGCGCCCGCTTCCTTGGAGAGAAACACAAACAACTCCATGGGGAATTATTGTGTGCGAAGTGATGAGCCAGCAAACGCCAGTTGCTCGAGTCGCTCCGATATGGGAAGAGTGGATGAACCGCTGGCCAACCCCTGCTTCTTTTTCGCGCATTTCCCCAGCTGAAGTACTCCTGGCATGGGGAAAGCTCGGATATCCTCGACGAGCATTGCGGCTTTTAGAATGTGCGCAAGCGATCTGTGAACGCCATCAAGGGATCGTGCCTGCTGTGCGAGAAGATCTCCTAGCATTGCCAGGTATCGGACCATACACAGCAGATGCCGTGCTGGCGTTTGCATTTCAGAAGCGCTCAACCGTACTGGATACGAACATACGACGAGTACTCGCACGTTGGCATGGCACAGCACTCCCAGCTCCTCACCAAACAAAAGCTGAAGCAGAACGTGCACATACATTTGTGCCACACACAGGAGCTGCAGCGGCGCAGTGGAATGAAGCAATTATGGAGTTCGGTGCTCTGGTATGCACCTCGAATAAGCCAGCGTGCAGCAAATGCCCCTGCACCGACTACTGCCAGTGGCAAAAAGCGGGATACCCTGTGGATGCCTACAGCGCCACACGAAAACCGCAACAATATAAAGGTACGCAGCGCGAAGCACGCGGAAAAATTTTAGATATTCTGCGCAATCAAAATCCTGCTTTACACTCCCTTACCCAAAATCGTGACGATACGTCTCTAGAATCGTCACGAAAAAACACCAGCTATCTGCGATCGCAAGGAACAGACGCACCGCCTATCAGCGTCACGAAAAAAGAACTTCTTGCGGCAAGCGGACTAAACTCGGATCGTTTCTTTCCAGCATTCGAGGCACTTATTGCTGACGGATTGATCGAGCAGAAAGGCGAGAATATCAGCCTTCCCCAAAGCACACGCAAGCATACGCATTTATCCGCACAATCGTAAAAGTATGGTGTTCTGTTTATCACGATAACTCTGCTTTGTGAAGGAACTTGCTCGCAAAGGAAATGCTGCAGATGCTGCGCTTCCAGGGCTTTCACCGCAAATATTACGCACATTATTGCGCAAACCTTGCACATTGAAGAGCCTATAAAATCAAGAACGAATTAACGCTATACTTTTTCCAGAAAATATGGCGCTGCATGAAAGAAAAGAGGCGATAAAACGTGGCTCCACAAAATGCGCATGAAAAACCACGCAAAGTTCAAAGCATAAGGGATGCGAAACACTCGCAGAAAAACAAAATTCGCAGCCAAGGTCTCAACCGTCGTGGAGCTGCCACGCGCAAAAGAATTATTGAAATAGCACGCAAACAAATAATAGATCAAGGGTTGAAAAATACGACGATTGGCACTATTACTGCAGAGCTGGGAATCACTCGTCCGCTTTTCTATCACTACTTTAAAAACATGGATCAACTTTCCGATGCCGTGCTTACCCAATACACAGATGAGTTTCTTCAGCAGGTTCGCAATTGGGATAAAGAACGCATTCCTGGCGATATCAATAACGCCCTAGAGCTAGGGATTAAACACTGGAAAAACATTCACGCAGCAGGCACCTTGTTTGGCTCCCCTATTATCAGCGAAGGCAATGGCGAAATGTATGAAAAATTCATACATCAAGCAGCCGACCGCATTGCGGACTACATCATACAGGAAATTGCCCCTACATTTTCTAATATACCCGAAAGCGAATACGCAATAACTGAGGAGAATCGCGCAGACTGGCACGGTATATTGTATGTACTTATTCAAGGACTCAATGCACTGTTTCGCACAAATCCAGATCTGAGCACCAACCAGGCAAAGAGAATTGCAGCATATATGCTGCAGCTTGAGGCTTTTATTCCCTCTCCCATGCCAGTTCACAATTCATGCCAGCTCGACGGCAGAAATTAACACCCAGCCAGCCACTCGGCAATATATGCACGAAGATGCAGCAGACGAGAAAACTGAAGATATCACCGACATCCTCAGGTACATAGAACTGCACATGACGAAACCGTGCGTGACGCCGATGGCAGCTAGGAGGTGCCTACCTGCTATTAAATAGCCGCATTCAGCACCACGCCCATCACACGGCTGGTTTAACGAACGGGAACGCCATCGTCTCACGGATACCAAGACCTGTGAGCACCATGAGCAGGCGGTCTATTCCCATACCCATACCACCGCTCGGCGGGAAACCTTGCTCCATCGCTTCGATAAAATCTTCGTCAAGCTGCATAGCTTCAGGATCACCATTTGCCGCTTCGAGGCTTTGAGCAGTTAAGCGTTCCCGTTGAATCACAGGATCAGCAAGCTCAGAATAAGCAGTGGCTGTTTCCATTCCGCGAATATACAAATCCCACTTCTCGGTAAGCCCTGGCTTGGAGCGGTGATAGCGAGTGAGCGGTGAGGTATCTTCGGGGAAATCGCGCACAAACGTGGGCCTATAGAGCTTTGAGCCGACGAGTTCTTCCCAAATATCTTCCGCGATTTTTCCTGCCACGGCATACTCTTTTACTTTCACACCATGCTTATGAGCAAGCTGGACGAGATGTTCGCGAGGCGTGTGCACATCAACGACCTCTCCTACTGCTTCAGAAAGAGACGTGTAGAGATCGATCTGATCCCATTCGCCAGAAAGATCGTATTTCGTGCCATCAGCGAGAGTGACGACGAGAGTGCCAAAGACGTCGTGAGCAGCATTTTGAATAATGTCTCGCGTAAGCTCTGCCATCGTATCGTAGGTAGCGTATGCTTCATATGCTTCCAGAGCAGCAAATTCTGGCGAGTGCGAAGAATCTGCGCCTTCATTTCGGAAGTTTTTGCCGATTTCGAAGACTCGTTCAACCCCGCCGACTACCGCACGCTTAAGGTACAGCTCGGTGGCGATACGCAGATAGAGATCTTGATCGTAGGCGTTGATATGCGTAGTGAACGGACGAGCAGCAGCCCCTCCGTGCAAAGCCTGCAGAATCGGCGTCTCAATTTCGATATAGTCACGCTCTTCAAAAGTACGGCGAATTGAGCGCATGACGGCAGCGCGCATACGGATCATATCGCGAGCGCCTTGGCGCGTGATGAGATCGAGGTGACGCTTACGCACACGCGTTTCTTCGTTCACGGTAGCTTCTTCGCCGTCAGCATTTGTGAAAGTTTTAGGAAGCGGACGAATCGCTTTAGATGCCATTTGCCAAGCTGGAATGGAGCCGTCGGCGCTGGGCGCTGCAAAAACGCTGAGTTCGCCACGTTTTGAAGTGCCCACATAGCCATGCACGAAAATAAAATCGCCGAGATCGACGTCTGCTTTGAGCTGATCAAGACTCTCTTTACCCACGTTTGCGAGGGAGAAAATGATTTGCAGGCGCTCGCCGTCACCAGCTTGAAGCACTACGAAAGCAATTTTTCCTGAAGGACGCATGAGCATGACGCGCCCTGCAATACCCACAAATTTTTCCGTTTGCTCGTCTATTCCCAGATTGGAAAATTCTGCGCGCACATCATGGATTGTAGCTGAGATAGGAAGCTGCACCGGATAAGGATCACGCCCTTGATCGAGCAGGCGAGCGCGTTTATCTTTACGTACCTGAATTTGCTCAGGAACGTCATCAATCACATCAACAGCAGAATTATCCTTAACCATGGTTATAGATTACGCGATTGAGTGAGGGCGCGCGAAAACGTGTTTTCGTGACGTCCGAACGATTGAGCGTCGCACGCGCAGCGTAACGTCTTATGCCGCATATGCGCGAAGTATTACTCTATTCGCTGCAAGCACAACTAGCGTTAGCTCTTATGCAACATACGCGCGGAGTATTATTTTATGGTGAGCAGATAGTTCACAACCATCGAATATCTAAGTCAAAAGATCCAAAGAAGAAAGGGATAAACATAGATGTTTCAGATACTCTCTTTTGCAATGGGTTTAGGGATAAGCATCACTTCTGCAGTTACTGGAACCCTCGATAAATTCTTTGTAGTTCTTTTGGCGTCCGCACTCTTGCTGATGGCAATAGATACGCAAAGAATTAAGCGCACTGCAGCGGAGTGCAAAGCGTTTTCATTTTTTTCGAAGCATTGCAAAAGCATTTCGTTTATTGCGTTTCTTATATGGATAGCGATTTTGCTCATGCCTATTTTTCAGCTCTCGCCAGAGCTTATTACATCTGCGGAAAATATGGGTATAGAACTTTCGTGGTACCGCCGCATCTCGTGGTGGAATACTTGGTGGGCGCCCCTCGTTTGTATGCTACTGTGGCTCCTCACATGGATAATGATCGCGCTCGATCCTGTAAAAATTAAGACGCCGCATACAGATAAAGAAATACATTACCCTCACCACTGAAGCGCCCTACACAGCTAGCCATCCAAGCGATCTAATTTCGATAACGAAATATCAGGAATGCAGCACCCCTAAGCCTCACAGCACCCGAAAAAGCTACAGCTGTTTGAGGATATATTCGGGCACGATACGAGCCGCGGAATCAAGCACGAAATTCGGCTGGTCTTTCGCTGGTGCTTCCTGTGCCTGCGAAAGGCTTGCTTCGCCAGTGAGTACGAGCGCTGTTGGCATACCGAAATGTTTCGCCATGCGGATATCGCCAGAAAGCGAATCGGAAACAAGCAAAACTCTGCGTGGAGAAAGATCCAGATGCTCAAACATACAATCAAGGAATGCGCTTTCTGGCGTTCCAAGATTACGAATCGCGCGTGTTTGCGCAGCGCTCTCAATGGCACGTACAATCGCACGAGTTCCAGGTTCAATTTCTCCATCCGCTGTTGGCCAGCTTCTCACCATCGACGTTGTGACTAGTTTTGCTCGCTTTGGTCCAGTGATCGCATGGAACGCTTTATTGAGTTTATCGAAACTGAAATCACGGTCATGTGCAACAAGTACCACATCCGTCTCTTCAGGATTATCCGTGAGCTTAATACCACCTTTAGCTAAACATACGCGGAATTTATCGTCACAAATTGCATATACGTGCGCTTTTGGAAATTCCCGCTTCAAATACTCAATTGCCACTCGAACGGGAGTGAAAATATGCGCAAGATCAACATTCATGCCGTATGCGGCAAGCGTTTCTTGATATTCGCTTGGCGTGCTGTGCGTATTAGACGACATAAAATACAACGGGCGACGCATTAGCTCAAGTGACTGGAAAATTTTATCCACACCAGGCATGAGCAGATCGCCTTCAAAAAGCGTGCCAGAGAGGTTCATAATATAGGCGTCATAAGCGCGCTGCGGCGATTCTTGCAGCATCACAGGCATTTCTTCAATCGCCATATGATTCATATCATCTGCTCGACGAGATGCTTTATTAGAACGCTTAATAAGCGAACCGATAATAGGCAAACAACGTGACGTCTTTTTGAGCGGCGCGAGCGGTGCAGCAGCTTGAGCGCCTTTGCGTGAGCTCTTGTGGGTACTCTTCTGAGCGCTCGTGCGAAGTTTCTTCTTTCCCATTATTTTCTCCCGATTATTTGTGAATGCCGACGTATATGCCGCTGATGAAAAGCTCAGATTATCGCTGATGAATAGGCTCTCCCGAGCTGTGCAGCCCATAACCCTGCGGCACCATTCCTGGCTCGTTTGCCACATCAATAATGCAATTATCTGTATTGACGAATACAACGTGCGGCTCAAATACTCGAGCTTCGGCGTCACTCATCTGCCCGTAGCACATAATAATCAGTACGTCACCGCGAGAGAATAAATGCGCGGCAGCGCCGTTGAGCACCGCCTCTCCCTCTCCTGGAACGCCAGGAATCGCATAGGTGGTAATTCGCGAACCATTAGAAACATTCACAACATCAACCTGTTCGCCAGGCAAAATATCGGCAGCTTTCATAAGCTCGGCATCAATCGTAATCGACCCGACATAATCAAGTTTTGCGCCTGTACAAGTGGCACGGTGAATTTTCCCTGTGAGCATTGTACGACGCCTGCAAGATACCTCTTGCTGCCCGCTTGGCACAGCAGGAGTAGCTTTCTCAACAGCATCGCCTGTCTTAGTCAATTCCGACTTAACCAATGCCAACCTCCATGTTGTCGATAAGACGCGTATTACCCACCCATGCCGCTACAACAAGTAGCCCTGAGCCTGTCTGCCCATCTTCGAACGGAACAAACGTATCTGCATGAACTAAAGCCAAATAATCCAACCTGATACCACAAACGCCTGCTATACGATCAGTTGCCGCCGCTAAAACGTCTACAGCTGCAGCTCCACGATCAGCCGCCTGCACACCGTCACGCAAAGCAGCGCTTAGCTCAAGCGCCACTGCGCGTTCTTCTGCGCAAAGATACTGATTACGAGAACTCAACGCAAGCCCATCAGCGTCACGCTTAATCGGCACAGCCTCGATATGAACTGGCATATCAAGATCAGCAACCATCGTTCGAATCAAAGCGAGCTGCTGAGCATCTTTCTGCCCGAAAAATGCCACATCTGGACGAACGAGATTAAATACTTTATGCACAATTTGGAGCACACCCGCAAAATGTGTAGGGCGAGTTTTTCCTTCGAATACAGTCGCTACCGGGCCAGGGTTAATTCGCACTAAAGGCTCGCGCGGATATATATCACGATCTTCGGGCGCGTACACAACCTCGACGCTTGGTTCCTCAGCTCCCTCGCGTTTGACCGTTTCGAGCTGTGCGATATCTGCAGCGAGATCGCGCGGATACGCTTCATAATCTTCGCCAGGAGCAAACTGCAAGGGATTCACATAGATACTGACGATTACGTGGTCAGCTGCTTCTTGTGCTGCTTTGACGAGCGAGAGATGCCCCTCGTGCAAAGCACCCATCGTCATAACCAGCGATTTTGATCCTTCGAGCTGCTCCAGTGCTTGCGCAAGCTCATGTTTAGTTGTACAAATTTTCACAGATTCATTCTAGTCTTGCTCAGTGAGCTGAGCTAACTGAGGAGCTTTTAATCCGCTAAAGCGCAGACGAATAGATAAGACAAATAGATAATCGCACATATTTTTCCTCTATCACTCGCACGCAGCAACGCCTTCATCGCAGGATAATCGGCGCATATTTTGCTCTCGCATATATGACTGCGAAACGCCCGCACACTTTCTCTAAAAGCACCTATTCCAATACTGAGAGGAGGTATAGCTGCTACTCATGCGCTGAAAAAGCACGAAATTCTCTGCTGAGCGCTTCTTCAAGCCTTTCGCTCGCATATAAACGCAACAGATCTCCTGGCTGCTCAATCCCAAGATTATTAAGAGCGAGAATTGCTTGCGTGATTGCGGAACTCACGCTCTCACCTGCATTCATAAAAGCAGCGTGATAGGCTGGGCGGTCTTCTTCACTCACAACTACAGAACGCGCCCCCATCTCCGCTGCCAGCGCGTGCCCTATCGGCTGAAGCATGGGCGAGGCTGTGACAGCGAACGTACACTCGGCGAGCCGAGCAACGTCTAAGCTCGTTCCAGAAAAGCGCATAGCTGGGTGAAGAGCAAGACATAATGCTCCTGCATCAGCTGCTGGCATAAGCACGTTTGTGCCGAGCCGCCCAGCAGTATGAATCACGATCTGCCCTGATTGCCACGCCTTGCGCTTTGCCAACCCCGCAACGAGTGGTTCAATTTCTGCAGTGGGAAGAGCCAAAAGCACCATTTCTGAACGCTCAACAATTGTTGGCACATCGAGAGCAGGAACTGCGGGCAACAGATTTTCTAAACGATCCACCGATTCTTCAGAAGTAGCGTATGCACCAATAATTTGATGCCCGGCAGCACGCAGGGCACTGCCCAGCACAGCTCCCACTTTGCCTGCAGAAATAATCCCGATCCCCATACGCCCTGATTTATTCGCCATTGCGTTCCTCTGCTGAGGATAATCCCATACGAACTTTCCATTCACTGAGCGTTTCGGAAACGCCGACGCTGCGTGCCTCTCGCGCTAGCTCATTTTCCTGATAGAACACGCTTTGTGCAGTGGATCGCGAAAAATTCTTTACTCCCACTAAACTCGGCACACCAAGTACGAGATGCGCCTGCACATTTGCTAAGCCTAAACGCCGTTGAATCGGCCCCTCAGAGAGCTCTAGGCTTTGGGTATGATCTTGGATTGCGAAGTAAACTTTCCTTCTCCAACGTCCGCTTCGTACGATAAACGCACGCTCAGTAAGTGCCACACCGTGTGCGCGCCAAGAAATCGGATTGAGGTAACGCGCCGCACGAGGCGCTCCAATAAACCATTCGCTTTCACCGCGCCCATCAAAAGCTTCATCGAGAAGTGCTGCATCGTTATCGGTGCCAAATCCTGGAATCAACGCCCATAAAATATGCAGCAACTCTTCACGGGTAGCGACTGGCACAAAAGGACGAGTGAGAGATTCGGTATCAGAACTTCCCGCAAAACCCGCACGAGAAACTCTAAGCTCCCACCAGTCGAATTTTCGCCATAGCAGCGGACGGCGAATAGCAATTGCGTGAATGCGCTGAGGAGGATAAGTGCTTGTGGTCAGTTTCGTAAGCTCGGCACGCTTGCGCAATCCATTTTTTGATATGTAGAGCCGAGTGCCACAATCTGCAAATATGCTTTTAATGAAGCTCCAGATCCAGCCTGCCACCACCAGAATTGAACCTAAGAAAGGAATACTCTCACTGGAAGGTTCCTCTGCGAAAACCAGCATAAGAACGCTCCCAGAAAATAACAATATAAAAACAGCTAGCATGCTTATAAAATGAGCGCTGCAGATGCGCGCAAGCACCATACGTTTCGTATCAAGCTGATAGATCAACTGATCACGCTCTAGATCATCCACATCAAGCACGAGTGATTCATCTACCGTTGCGAGCCCAAGCCTTTGAGTACGCTGCGTATTTGGCGCATCGTTTCCTTTCAATGCTTGACGATCAGGCACAGGAACGCCCACGCTTTCAACGCCAAGCACGCTGTACATATCGTTATTATTCAGCGCTTCATATTCAGCATAAGCAGATTCATCCTGCGCACACGGAAACGGGCAATACCCCGAGCGCACCCGATCAATTACTGCCAATACTTCGTGCCGCAGAGCTGCAGCGTCACGCATACGCAAAAGCCCTAGTTCCAGATCCTCGTCGTTTCCGGCGCTCTCGATTTTCACCGTACCGAAACCAAAAATTCTGCCGAAGAGTTTTTGCTGGATTTCCACACTCTGCACGCGATCCCAGCGCATATGAATATGCGTTTTCATAAAAATACCGCGGCGAAAATGAATACCTGATTCAACAAGTGCGTATGTTTCCTTTTGCCATGTAAGAAAGGCAAACACGACCACGAGAATAGTCACAAGAATCAGAACACCAAAAGATATCATCGCTATTCTCAGCCAGGAAGAAAGCTCCTTATTTTGGGAAAAGGAGAGGAAACGAAGAAAATCACGGAAAGCTCCGCCCTGAAGCACGTCGTTCAAGACATTGTAGAGTGCGATGAGTAAAAACGCCCAGAGCGCTCCTGCTCGAGTGAGCGGCGTGATCTTATGAAAATGACGCCACTGCTCTTTCGGTACGCTCTCTTCGCCTAACTGTACTTTTACTTTGCTTTTCTCTGCCTGGAATGCTGAATCTTTCACCCTCTTTGCCATCAGAGCCCTTCCATGTGTGCACGCCCAAGCTCCGTGAGCTTTTCACGCAAGCGCTCTGCTTCTGCTAAGGGAAGTCCTGGAATTTCAGCGTTCGTGCCTGCACTCGCCGTCACCAGCTTTACTTTTGCCAAGCCATAGCGTGAAAGAATCGGCCCAGTTTCCACATTCACTTGCTGCATACGCCCGTAGGGAACCATCACGAGCTTTTGAAACATAATTCCCTTACGAATGGCTAATTCTTCAGGAAGTTCAGCATACCCGAGCGCACGCACACGCCGAGCAATAAGCATAAAATCGATAACGGCAATGATGAGCGCGAGCGCTACAACAACCCATAAAATAATCGTCCACACAAGACTTTCAGAAAAGCATGTGACTAAAATTGCTGCCACGAGCGGAATACCGAGAAAAAAGATATTGCCAATCGCATCATTGATATAGTTCACCTTAAGATAATCAGGTGAAACCGGGCGCAATTCTAAATTGTTTCCAAGAAAGTCTTTCATACCCTCTATTTTGCCTTAAAAAGTTAAGCGGAAGCTACCTCGCCGCAAGATGCAGATGAACCCTCAGAATCGTCTATTCTGCACCACCTCTCGGCCACATAGGAGGTGACGATAAGAGCAAAAGAAGCCAAAGCGGCAAGGGCGAGATGAAACATTTGCTCTGCAAAATAGTCAGTAGACCCTATATGAGCGTATGCGGCAAGAACCCCAAGAGCACTGCCAAGAAAGATAGAGCCTGCTCTCGAACCAGCCTGAGCAAAAATAAAAATCTGCCCAGCACGCAGGGAATTCATATGCGCTTTTCCTCGCTGATAAGCACGCACACGAAGCCCAGCCCACAGCTCTGCAAGCGCGCAGACGAGCGGAGCTGCAAAACTTATGATCGGCACTGCAATAGGCATGCTGCCTGAACGGAGCAAAATTTCAATCAATAAGAAACACCCGAGCGCTACCAGCACAGCAATAAAGCAGAGCAGCCAGAGCGGAGTAAGAACGAGCGAACCTTCAGGTTTCTTATGGTTAGAATGATCGAACTCTTCTTTGTAGGAGTTTTCTTTCACGTAACGATTGTTCATCAGCTCCAGCTTTCACCAGTGCCGTCGCTGAAGAAACCATCCTCATCAAAGAGGCTCTCATCAAAGAAATTTTCTTCAGCACTCCACTCTTGGAACGCTTCGATTACGCGCGGCATATATTCGTCAATATCCATGCGTTCTACCTGCTGATCCTCCAAATGAGCGAGCATATCTGCCACAGGAGTATCTCCCAAAGCTGCCACTGGATCAATTGAGAGCCAAGGCTCTAGCACAAATCTTCGCTCAGCAGCTCGCGGATGCGGAAGGAGCAGCTCTGGGTCACAGCTCGTCACGCCTTCTACCTCGATAATATCGAGATCTAAGGTGCGAGCCTCCCAACGCTTCGTTCGCACACGCCCATGATCTGCTTCGATATGATGCAAAAGACGCAACAGTGGCAAAAGCGGCATATCCGTATAGCACGTGACGACGGCGTTCACATAGTCAGGCTGATCTTCTTGCCCCTGAGCTAATCTTGGCGCACTGCGATATAGTTCAGATACTTCTTCAATTTCGAGCACATCACTGAGCGCGCTCACCGCGTCGATTACGTGAGCTTCAGGAACGTCAAGGTTACTGCCCACGCCGATGACGATTCGTCGGCGCTGCTGTTTGAGTAGAGCGCCAGGAACGGTTGCCGTAGCAGAAACTGTCTCAAATTCGTGAGGCATTGGAGCATTGGGCTTATGCACGGTCACTGTGACTAGGCGCGCACCCATATCTGCAATACGCTCAGCAATTCGGTCTGCAAGAGTTTCGATCAGATCAACGTGCGGGCCTTTAACGATCTGAACGATGGCATCAGCCACAGCTGCATAAGAAATTGTTGCCGTTACGTCATCATGGGCAACTGCTTCTTCCACGCACAGCACCATCTGTGCATCAATAAGAAATTCTTGCGGCTCGCAATGCTCATGATCCAAAACGCCGTGCGTACCGAAAACGCGCAAGCCTTTCAAAGAAATGGTTTGCTCTTTCATTGCTGGAAAGTCTTCGCGTGCCATCGATTCCTCCCTTTATGCTTCTCGAGCTTTCGCTCCTGCCGTTTGCTTTT
Organism: uncultured Actinomycetaceae bacterium; assembly: GCA_902464405.1. Taxonomy (GTDB): domain Bacteria; phylum Actinomycetota; class Actinomycetes; order Actinomycetales; family Actinomycetaceae; genus Arcanobacterium_A. The sequence goes on from CABQJD010000002.1 coordinate 182,606, forward strand.
GTAGTTATCTGCTTGCTTGGCTATGCCTGCATGATTTTCATTTCCAGCTATATTTTGAGTCTATCTCAGTTATTTTCCAGTAGCGGCTTTCTCGCCGATCTGCCAGTTTTCCTGATCTTTTTTCAAGCTCTGTGCTCTTATTCGCTGGCGATAGTATCAAGATAACGTTGCAAAGCTTCCACATAGTTGCCAGCTGTTTTCAGCGCCTTCACGCTTGCAGAGACGTTGTGCACACGCACTGCCCAAGCCCCTGCTGGAGCATACGGCTCATAAAGAAAAGCAGTGAGAATAGCTGTAGCCAGATCTCGATCTTCAGGAGACGAGGGCTGTGCACTGCCGTTTTCACGGCTCACCTCATCTAAGAAGCGTTTTCTGCTCGCTCCCACGAGCACACGGTTTCCTTCTTCGATAATCTCATGGATACCTCCCAGCATATCCCAATCTTGAATGCCGGTTTTAGCAAAGCCTAAACCTGGATCGAGGATAATCGAATCAAACTCAATACCTGCTTCAACAGCGCGATCGCGCGTTCGAAGCAGCTCATCGCGCACAGCGTAAGCTATATGCCCATCGTATGTGCGCAGAGAATCCATCGTCTGCGCATTTCCTCGGCTGTGTTGGAGCACGTAATCGCAGCCAAGCTCCGCGATTGTTTCAAACATAGCGCTATCGCCGTTTCCACCAGTCACATCATTGACGATTGTGGCACCCAGCTCCACAGCTCGGCGAGCTGTTTCAGCATGGTAAGTATCCACGGAAATGAGCGCTCCACACGCACCGGCTGCGCCTCGAACGAGAGGCTTTCCTCCAGCGAGCTGATCGATCACAGGCTCAATTCTCGCCCATTCCTCCTGCCACGAGAGCGGCTGCGCGCCTGGGCGGGTGGATTCTCCTCCGATATCAAGAATGGCAGCGCCTTGAGCAATAAGCTCACGCCCGTGAGAAACTGCGCTTTGCGCGCTTGCCCATTTTCCTCCGTCACTAAAAGAATCTGGAGTGACGTTTACAATTCCCATCACGTGCATTGAAATCTCACTTTGCCATAATGAGGCTCATCGCCTCGTTGCGGGTCGCTTGCTCAAGCATAATGCCGCGCACAGCAGAGGTTACTGTACTAGCTCCTGGTTTGCGCACGCCGCGCATACTCATACATAAATGCTCTGCTTCAATGACGACAATCACCCCGTGCGCACCTAAACGCTCATAGAGTGCATCAGCCACTTGAGATGTGAGTCGCTCCTGCACTTGCGGACGCCGAGCAAATCCTTCAACTAAGCGTGCAAGTTTGGAAAGACCAGTCACGTTACCTTCATCACCAGGGATATAGCCGACGTGTGCAACCCCGTGAAATGGCAGCAAATGGTGTTCACACATCGAATACATCGGAATATCTCGCACCAACACCATTTCTTGATGCCCGATATCGAAGACTGTTTCGAGCACCTGCGCTGGATCAATTTCTAAGCCGCCAAAAATTTCTCGCGCAGATCGCGCAATACGCTCTGGCGTGCCGCTTAAACCTTCACGGTCAGGATCTTCACCAATAGCAATAAGGAAATCGCGAATGGCCTTGCGCACAGCATTTTCGTTGTAATTAGCGGCGCTCATCGCCAGCCTCATCATTCATATTGTTGTGCGAAGCAGCTTCACCATCAGAATATGCGCTGCTCTCGATATATGCAGTGCCTTCGCCATGCATTGTATCGTCGCTTTGCGCCTTCCTATTAAGATCTGCAGAGCTGGCTGCACTATCGCTCGTTTCACTCCCAGCTGCGGCAGAAGCGCTATCTTTATGGCGACCATTATCCGGGCTTGGGGGCATAGGAATCGGAGGCAGATCGGAAACGGGTCTGCTCGGAGAAGATAACCACTGCTTGCGGGCAGGAGCTTTCTTAATATCAGCAAAAATCTCTTTCAACTCATGCTCAAGCACAGTTTCTTTTTCGATCAGCTTGGCGGCAAGACGATCTAGCACGTGACGATTTTCGTTGAGTGCCTGCCATGCTTCTTGCATAGCTGTCTCAAGCAGCTGCTGCACCTGCACATCGATTGCACGCGCTGTCTCATCCGAATAGCCACGCTGCTGCCCTCCGCCGAAACGAGTCATCGGGTCTGCATCGTCAGGCGTGAAACGCACTGGCCCAATAGTGGCGCTCATGCCATATTCGGCAACCATCTTACGCGCAATGTTCGTGGCCTTTTGAATATCATTCGATGCTCCTGTGGAAGGATCATGGAAAACGATTTCTTCAGCAATGCGCCCACCCATTGCATATGCCATATCATCTAAGAGCTCATTACGGGAAGTGGAATAACGATCTTCTGTCGGCATCACCATCGTATAACCCAATGCACGCCCGCGCGGCAGAATCGTCACTTTTGTGACTGGATCAGAATGGTTGAGCGCGGCAGCTACAATAGCATGCCCACCCTCGTGATATGCCGTCATAAGTTTATCTTCATCGTTCATCACTCGTGTGCGGCGCTGCGGCCCTGCAATCACGCGATCGATTGCTTCATCTACATCATCTTCTGTGATCGTAGTGTGATCGCGGCGAGCAGCTAGAAGCGCAGCTTCGTTGAGCACGTTTGCAAGATCCGCACCCGAAAAACCAGGAGTACGGCGAGCAACAGAATCAAGCTCTACATCTTCGGCAAACGGTTTGCCCTTTGCATGAACCTTCAAAATACGCTCGCGCCCAGGTAAATCAGGCGCATCAACAGCTATTTGACGGTCAAAACGCCCAGGGCGCAGCAGCGCAGAATCGAGTACGTCTGGACGGTTGGTTGCCGCAATCACAATCACGTTTGTGCGATCGTCAAAACCATCCATCTCTACGAGCAGCTGATTGAGCGTCTGCTCGCGTTCGTCATTTCCGCCACCGATACCTGTGCCGCGATTTCGCCCCACAGCATCGATTTCATCAACGAAAACAATAGAAGGAGCAACTTTCTTCGCACGATTAAAGAGATCACGCACACGAGAAGCACCCACGCCCACAAACATTTCAACAAACTCAGAAGCTGAAATATGGAAGAAGGGTACCCCTGCTTCGCCTGCAACTGCACGAGCAAGTAGGGTTTTACCTGTACCTGGCGGACCATAAAGAAGCACACCTTTAGGAATTTTCGCCCCCATTTTGCGGAACTTCTCGGGAGTATCGAGAAATTCTTTAATCTCGCGAAGTTCTTCCACGGCCTCATCTACCCCGGCGACGTCTGCAAAGCGGACGTCTGGCAGATCAGAATCGAAACCATCTTTTCGAAGTTTGCCAAAGCCCGTCATCATACCTTGCAGCTTGGGGAAGAGCATAAGGAAGACAACCAAAAGGATCAGCATTGGAAGAAGCAGCGAGAGCACTGTGGAGAAGAAATTCTCTGTTGGCACAACGGAATTAAAACCGTTCTTTGCGCCAGACGAATGCACAAGCTCATTCACCTGTGCTGCTTCAGCGGCAACAAACTGGAACTGCACTTTCTCAGTTGGCGGCAATTTCTGACCGTCCACTCCCGTCGGTGTGTATTCCTCTTCCAGCCACACCTGCACGAGCTGTGCGCCTGCCGTCACTTGAATACGCTCGATCTTTTCATTTTCAAGCACACTAATACCCTGCGAGGTAGTAATCGGCGTAAAACCAAAGGGATTGACGAACCACAGCACAATGAGCGCAGCAAAAATTGCAAACGTCATTGCGCTCATTATTCTGCGCAGAAGCGATTGCTTCGGTTTCTTTGCATCAGATTTTCGATCAGAGCTGGCATTATTTTTTTTCAATTCATCACGCCCATCGGCAGAGTTATTCTCTTTGCGCAGCTTTTTCTGCTCATCTTTACTTTGTTCTTTGGCACGCTTACGCCAACGCTTGCCAGATTCGAGTTCTTCTGTATTCATTCATCCTCCATAAACGTGCGGAGCGAGCTTAGCAATAAAGGGAAGGTGCCGATAATCCTCCGCATAATCAAGCCCGTAACCCACCACAAAATCGCTTGGAATATCAAAACCGACGTAATCGGCATGAACCTCAATTTTAGCGGCGAGAGGCTTGCGTACAATCGTCGCAATTTTCACTGATTTAGCTCCGCGAGCCTGCAAATTTCCCTGCAACCATGAAAGCGTAAGCCCAGAATCGATCACATCTTCAACGATTAGCACGTTACGCCCTGCCACGTCTTCTGTGAGGTCTTTAATAATTCGCACCACACCAGAGCTTTTCGTGCTGGCTCCATAAGAACTGACTGCCATCCAGTCCATATGCAACGGCACATGAATCTTGCGCGAAAGATCAGCCATCACCATAATCGCTCCGCGTAAAACACCCACGAGGAGTAAATCATCGCCAGCATAGTCGCGAGAAATTTCTTCACCCATCTCAGTAAGACGCTGATCAATTTGCTCAGCAGTGAGAAGTACTTCTTCAATATCGGATCCAACATCGTGCTGGTTCATAAATACTCCCTAGTAGATATATCGGCGGGCGACTGCCCTGGGCTGATAATAAGAATTCCGTGGTTCTTGTAGGCACGAGCGCCTGGAAGGTCCACTTGTAAATTATTCTCTTTACCTATGATGAGCTTATCAAGAGCTGAGATATGGCTGAAAAAAAGTTCACCGTGCCGTGCGCCAGCCTGAAGTGCCGCAGTGCGCACAACCCTAGTGCGAATCGCCTGCGGATATTTCTTAAGGTCTGCGCAAGAAAGAGCAATTTCACCTGTACTGCTACCAGCTTCGCAGAGAGTTTTACGCAAAGCATCACGCGCATACTCGGTGAGTGCATCGTCATCACTTCCTAGGAGTGCTCCTGTGCGCATGAGAGAATCCACAATTCTCTTGCCGAAAACATCCTCCAAGACGGGAAAAATCTTGTGACGAATAGCACTACGCACAAGCATGCTGCCGTCTGCTGCGCGCCACTCGCTCTCAACTCCGTTTGTTGGATCTTCTACCCATTCGATGCCTAATTCTATGCACACCTGCTCCAAACTCTGCGAACTCATATCGAGCAAAGGGCGGATCATCGGCACATCTGCATATCCTGGAAGAGCACCTGTGCGAGGCATTCCGCGCACAGAGCGAGCTCCCGAGCCGCGCGCTAACCCCAGAAGCACAGTTTCCGCCTGGTCGTTTGCATTGTGCCCAAGTAAGACAGGCACCGCCCCTGCAGCACGCTCATCTTGAGCTGCACTATTATTCCCTAAGCATGTGCTGCGTTCCTCATTGGCTAGTGAGCTGGAAGCAGAGACGCCGCAAATAGCGGAGTGCGCCACAGCAGGAGAGGCTCCCGAGAGGCTTAGCTTTGGCAGGCCTGGCTCGCGAGCGCTACGCACTAATTCGCTGGAATTTGAAAAGCTCAAAGGTTGGCAGGCTCGCGCTGAACCATACTGCTCTTGCCAAATTCGCCGAGCCTCATTCGCGAGCGCTGCATACCTTCCTACCCGCGCTTCTCCTTCAGGGCCAAGCCCTACGCCTAAGGTGATTTTCTCTGCCCGGGCATCGATGCCTAATGCTTGCAGACGCTGAACCACGCAGGCTGCTTCATCTGCTGATTCTGGGCGCAAGCCGTGATCGACTGTGAGAGAATGAAGCACAATTGAGTTTTCCTTCGCAGCAAAAGCGGCGCTCGCCGCAAGAGCCATAGAATCTGATCCACCGCTGATGGCAAGCAGTACGTGCCCACCGACCTCTAGCTCACGAAATGTATCACGCAGTGCATGGCGAGCAGCAGTGACCACTGGAGGCGGAAAAGACATATGCTCAACGCTCCAAAGTATTAGAATTTTCAGCTTCAGAAGGTAGCGCGGTAAGGTCAAGAGCAGCAGACGTTACCGCACTAGCGGCCTCCGCAGCGCAAGATTTGGCGCCTACACGTGCAATCCACGCCTCGGGCGAACTTAATTCTTCAAAAGTTGGCACAGTGGCAGAGCTTGCCCATACGCGGTTAAAGACCTCCTGCCCAGCGATCTCATGCACTTTTTGCACAAATTGCGCACCGCTTTTATACTGCTGAGCTTTCTTATCTAAACTCAAGTTTTTCGCAAGTGCACGCATGAGAGCGTTCTTTTCTTTACGCTTGCTCTCCATCGCCGAAATAATACGATTCTTACCTGGCATACGCGCTACGGGCACGGCATTCATCACAAACTCTGCATGCCCTTCTAAAAGGCTCATAACGGCAGTAAGCTCTCGCATTGCATCAGATTCAAATGTATCGCCCTCTTTTTCACTACCGAGCTTTTCATCGCTTAAAATCTGCACAAAATGATCTAGCACATAATCTTTCAGCCACGGCGCTTCGTGAAACTGAACCGCATGAGTAAATTCGTGGACGCACACCCACGTACATAAATCACGCTGATCGAGATCATACTGAGCGCAAAACTGTGCAATCACAGGAGCATTAAGCAAAATACGCCCAGACGATTTCTGATTCACGTTCTGATGCCCGTGCCGCTTTGCGCTATTTTTCCGCTTCTCTTCTCCACCCGCGCACGTATAAGGATCATATTGACCCATCACAAATCTAGCAATTGCTGCAAGCGCCGCACCTGCCGTTAGGCTGTTGAATCCTTTCACTGAACTATTCGAAAGCTCAATCATTGCATCAATCGATTGGGCAGCGCCATACGCCCATCCTGGTCTGTCGAGCACCATAGGAAAAACGCCGCGCGCAGCCTCGACAGCCGCGTCAAGCCCTGTCAGCTCACGCACAATCGTCTGAGCTTTCTGAGCACCCACACGTAAATCTTCAGCAAAGGCCTGCGCTGCTGTCTGCGTGAACGCAGGACCTCCAGGAGCAATAAGCAACGCTAATCTTCGTGCAACTGATGGAGAAATAGTCATGTATCCAGTGTAGCGGTCTGGGCGAAAGAAATATCAGGCAAAAAAGAAATGCCCGTGCAAAAAGCAAAAAATACTTTCACAATAGAAATATACTCACCAAAAGGAATACTCGCACAGTTAAGGCGAATAAGACTAAAGAGAAGCGAGAGCATTGACGGCATCGTCAATCGCAGGAAGCACGTCGTTATCAAATTCCTCACTGCCAGGATGCTCAGTATTAACAAGAATTGCAAATACCAGCGGGCGCCCCTGAGCTGTGTAGAGGTAACCCGCAAGAGTTCGCACTCCTGTGAGATTACCTGTTTTGGCATGCACTCGTCCTGTAGCTGAAGAATTAGTGAATCTCTTTTTCAATGTGCCATCTAAGCCAGCAAATGGCATACCTGCCCCTATCTGAGTGGCTGGGCAGACCTTCACATCGTCACTTTCTTCGCCTTGAGTATTCTCTTTTGTATTCTCTTTTTCAGCAGAAGAATCGCACGTCCATACTGCTCTCAGTATCTGAGTGAGGAGCTTAGGCGTCAGACGATTATGAGGAGAAAGCCCCGATCCATCGGTAATACTCACTCCCGATAAATCAAATCCTTGGGTCTGAAGCTGCTCGGTGACGGCAGCGGATCCCGTTTCGAAAGATCCGATTTTTCCCGAAGCAACAGCGATTTCATGTTGCAAAGTATCTGCAAGGGCGTTATCGGAATGCAGCAATGTAAAATCAGCTATCGCCCGAACTGACGCCGAATCTACATGCGCAATATCTTGCGCATCTTTTGGTGCCGTCTGCACTCCTGCGGTTTCTACGGTCACTCCAGCAGCTCGAAGATGATCTACGAAAGTATCCAGCACTCGATCTACAGCGTGCTGCGCTTCAAACGGATCACCTTCATATCCCACAGCAATAGGAGAGCTTGGAAGAGTATAAATCACATCCTCGTGCACTCCAGGCCCATATTTATCTTCCGAATATCTTGAATTATCAAGAAACACTTTTACTGAATCAATTTTAGATGCGGCAAGTTTTTCAGCTGCTGCATGAGCCAGATCAGCAATGCCTGCGTGCCCCACAAGATGCTTACTATCTCCCGAATCTGCGCCAAGTAGAATATCTCCACCGCCCACGAGATAGAGGTTTTGCCCCGAGAGAAGCGCCCGAGTTGTGAATCTATGATCTGCCCCGAGAGAAGAAAGAGCCGCATACGACGTGACTACTTTCATCGTAGATGCAGGAACTTTGCCAACGCTTTGATTGTGTGCTCCTAGTTCAGCACCAGTTTGAGCATCTACGACGTACATTCCGAGACGATCACCACCTCCAATTGCTGAAGCATCGCTCAAAGTATCGATAATCTCTTGCACTTTCGCAGAATCTGGCATTGGAGCGTCTTTAGACGAAGAAAGAGAAGGGGGCGCTTCTTCAGTAGCTTTTATTGAAGGATAAGGATGCGCAAGATTCTCGAGAGGTTTGAAGGTGAATAGCCCGGGAACAACATCACAAAGATCTGCAACCCCGTATCCACACGCAGCAATTGTCAAGATACTGACGAAACCTACCATTTTGCGCATAGTGAAATTATGGCATACTTCCAGAAAAGAAAATTGCACCACCAATATCTGCTTATACCCGCAATTCCCCGCTACAATCATTGCATGAGCTGTAAGCACTGCTAGGAGTGCTTGTCTACGATCTTGAGGAGCACGTATGGAATTTATGGAATTCGATGTGACTATCGAAATACCTAAAGGAAACCGAAATAAATATGAAGTCGATCATGAAACTGGGCGTATCCGTCTCGACCGTATGCTCTTTACATCGACTCGATATCCCGATGATTACGGATTCATTGACGATACGCTGGGCGAAGACGGTGACCCTCTTGACGCACTCGTCTTGCTTGAAGAACCAACGTTTCCAGGCTGCGTAATTCGCTGCCGAGCTTTGGGAATGTTCCGCATGCGCGATGAGCGTGGCGGTGACGATAAAGTCTTGTGCGTCCCTTCTGCCGATCAGCGCGCTTCATGGCGTACAGAAATTGATGACGTATCCGAATTTCATCGTCTTGAAATTCAACACTTTTTCGAGGTGTATAAAGACCTTGAGCCTGGAAAATCAGTTGAAGGCGCTCACTGGGTAGGGCGTAAAGCTGCCGAAGAAGAAATTCGCGAATCATTTAAGCGCGCTGAGGAAACTGGCTATTATAAGCACTGAAAGTATGCGGTCTCTCTAAACTTTCGTTTTAGAGAGACCGCTTCGCTTAAAACTAATCAACAAGCCGCACAAACAGATAGTACCCATATAAAGAGCTGTATCCTGTACCAGTTTCTTCTGTGCGAGCAGCAAATGTGCGCCCATTTCCCAAGTAAATAGCTACGTGCTGCCCCGGCCACCATACAAGATCGCCTGCTTGGGCTTCATCAGCTGAAATCACACGCCCTGAGCGCCCTTGCGCATCGCCGCCTCGAGGAAGATATATTCCAAATTGGCGATAAACATACTGGACGAAACCAGAGCAGTCCCATCCGTACACTGGAGAAGTACCAGCCCACACATAGGGCACACCTTCAAAGGTTTGCGCATACGAAGCAATTTGATCTCGTTTCGCCTGCCCGCCACTGGAAGATGATGGCGCAGAAGATTGCGCAGAGCTGCTTTGCTGCGCAGCGGCAGCTGCGGCTTGAGCCTGACGATCTTTTTCAGCCTCCTGCTGCGCTGCTCGAGCTGCAGAGCGAGCCTGACGATCTTCCTCAATTTGCGCCAAGCGCTGAGCTTCCAGCTCAATCGTCGTATTCTTCGCTTGAGCTAACTGGACTAAAAGATCTTGACGCTGACGATCTGCCTCTTGTACCTGCGCGGCGGCATTTTCTGATGCTTTCTGAGCTGCAGCTTCTGCTTCTTTTGCTTTTTCAGCCATCTCATTTAGCTGTGCAGCTTTTGCATCTGCTCGCTTTTGAAGCGTCTGGGCAACGGTGTTGAGATTTTGAAATTCGCGAGCGCGCTGATCTGCTGCACTGCCAAGTTGAGTAAAAGCACGCTGACGGTCATTTGCAGCTTGGAGAGAATCCGCATCAAAGAAATAATAAGCGCTCGTCATATTTGAGGCGCCGTCTTGATAGAGAGCTTGGGCGAGCGCTGCCATATTTGCGCGAGCTGCATCTGTGTCTTTTTTAGCGTCAGCTGCTCTCTCCTGCGCGTCCGATAAATCTTCGACTGCTTGATACGCAGCTTTTTGCGCTTTATCAGCCTCAGCACGGCTTTGCAATGCTGCTGCATCGAGACGATCACTCTCTGCCGACAGCTGCTCAAGACGCGCCTCTATAGCAGATAAAGACATCTGCGTCTGGTTTTGAATATCGCGCGCACGCGCCACATCAGCGTCGCTGGGAGCTGCGATAGCTGGGGAAACATTTGAAAGCGCGAGCAATGCGGCGCACACCGCCCCAAAGCTTGTCCGAATAAAACGCTTGTGCATACGTCTCCTCCATATCACAGCATTATCCACATGAGCCACACAATTATCAGCGTGTCATATACTCACCAATATTATAACTAGTAACAAAAATGCACAAACTTTAACAGGATTATCTATAGCAACATCCTAAACATAGGTAACTCATTGGCGGATTTTCTAGCCAGCGCGCAGCCACTGAGGCACAATAGACATATGACCCTCACACCCCACTGGATTCCCGATATTTTAGGAAAAGGCTTTGAAGCTGCAACGTTTCCCCTGCACCCAGACGAAGAAGGCCCTGCCATCGTCACCCTCGTGCGCCATGTGCCGAGCATAGACAAAAGCGCACTACCGCAGATTGCGTCTCCGCGCACTTTCGCTTTTCTAGCAATTCACGGCTGGAATGATTATTTTTACCAACGCGAGTTAGCGCGCACAATCTCATCCCTGGGCGGGCACTTCTATGCATTAGATCTGCGCAAATACGGACGCTCACATCTAGAGGGGCAGACGTGGGGATATATCACCGACCTATCGGCATACGATGAAGAACTCCATATCGCACTTGACGTAATTTTTCACGAACACGGCACTATTCCCATCGTCCTCTACGGGCACTCAACTGGAGGGCTGACTGCCACACTCTGGGCTGACCGCCACCCTGGCGTACTTGCAGCCCTCATACTCAACTCGCCGTGGATCGCACTCCAAGGGTCTTTAGCTACTCGCCTCGCAGGGCATAGCGCAACTGACGCGCTCAATCGTCTATCGCCCACAGCTACTCTCCCTCTTCCCGATAACGGCCTATATCACCGAAGCCTTAGAGGGAATCATCTGGGTGACGCCAATCTCGCAACGCCTGCTAATGAATCAGATCCCTTTTTCACAACCGGATGGGAACCGGATGAACGCTTTAGAAATACCACAAGTTTCGAAGTGCGTGCTGGCTGGCTCAACGCCATTCTTAACGGACATAAACGAGTGGCAGAAGGGCTAGCTATAGATACGCCTATTCTCGTTCTCACGTCACAAGAATCTGTGACAGCAAACGAATGGTCTGCCAGCTTACTCGAAGCCGACGCAGTACTTACTGTTGAAAATATATGGAAGCGCATACCTTTCCTTGGGCGCAGCGTCTCACTCGTAAAAATCCACCAAGCTATTCATGATGTGACGCTCTCACGCGCATGCGCACGCAACGAAGCCTTCTGCGAAATGTCGAGATTCTTGAATGCGCACATCCCTATCCTCTACTAAAAAGAGTGAATGCTTCCCCAGCTTTATATGAACTCCCCTAGCTTTATCGAGAATTCTCGCGTTCTAAAGCAGCCTTATAAAGGCTGTTGGCGCTCACGCCTTCACGCTTTGCTACGTGAGCTGCCGCAGCTTTAAGCCTTAATCCTTCAGATCGCAGTTCGCATACTTCATCTACCCAGCGCGGATCAATCCCCATACACGACGAGCGCACCCAGCCTTCAACAACAATTACGATCTCACCGAGCACGCCTGTATGCGCCCAATTCTCTAATTCCCCTAAAGAAGCACGCCGCACTTCTTCATGAATTTTCGTTAGCTCTCGCGCAATTGAAGCCCTGCGATCAGATCCAAATACGCCCATCATTGCGTGCAGAGTATCGGCAAGCCTTCGAGGAGATTCAAAAAATACCATTGTGCGCGGCTCGTACGCGAGCTGTTCTAAACGCTGAGCGCGCTCGCCGCTTTTGCGCGGCAGAAAACCTTCAAAAGTAAAACGATCTGAGGGCAAACCGCTCACAGCCAGCGCAGTTAGAACGGCAGAAGGCCCAGGAATTGCCGTCACTGGCACATCTTCGCTTGCCGCAAGCGCCACCAAGCGATAGCCCGGATCTGATACTGCAGGCATTCCGGCGTCACTGACCATCACCACAGTTTTTCCAGCTGCCGCTGCTGCCACTAATTCGGGTGCTCTCTCGGCTTCGTTGTGATCATGATATGCCGTGACGGGCGCGCGCAGCTCAATACCTAATCGTCCAGCGAGATTCAAGAGCCGCCGCGTATCCTCAGCAGCAATCAGATCAGCATTTTCGAGAGCTTCTCGCAGACGCGCAGAAGCATCCGCATCGTGACCAATCGGAGTACCAGCTAAAATAATCATGCGCGTCCTACTATAAAATTCTCGATTTTTCAATCGCTCTTTACTGCTCGACGTAATGATTCTCGCATAATTATCATAATTATCTTAAAGCTCTCCTCTGAAACACCCAGCAGCACGCTCAATCACCGTTTTGATCTACTTCCCATATAAGCTCAAGGATCTGCGAAGAAGCGCTCACACTGGTACGCATATCAGCCAGCAGAAGAGCCAAGATTGAAGCTCAGCAAATATGCCCACGCACTAAAACTGCACTTATTTAGTTGATCGAATAGCATTTAGTTGATCGGATAGCATTTTCCTACATACGCAAGTAAAGCACTTACCGCTATTCGAGATAGGCGCCTTCACCGAGCAGATTCAACATTTTGAAACATATACGCACGCATTTATCGCTGCACGTAGATAAAACGAAGCGGGCAGCACGCTAAGTTCATGCCACCCGCCATCATATGAATACCGCACTCGATTCCGTGATTATCAGCGCTTTATCGGTTCAGTGCTTTTCTCCATGCTATAGCGCCAGCAATACTAAGCACACCTGCGCACGCAATCAGTGAGAATATATTTCCCATGCCCGTCTGAGAGAGCATATCCTGCTTCTTCTGGCTAACAACTGGAACGGCTGCTTTGTCTTTTTCCGTAACTTTCACTACGAGTTCAGCAACGGCTTCTCCACCATTGTTCGGATAGGTCACTTTCACGGGAATTGTGTATGTTCCGAGAGCAACTTTCTCATGTGGAGCCACAGTCACGCTGCCGTCAGAATTAACTTTCACCCATTCTGGCGCGCCGTCTGCTTTTTCGTATGTAGTACCAGCAGGCGCTGGATTCGTTTCAACCTCATCAGTAGACGGATTATCGAATGTGGGCGCAGGCACCGTCTTAGAATCGTCTTGCTTAACTGTGGTACCACCTGGATAAACAGGCTTGTTGATCTGGCTAAGAGCACATCCGTTGCTATCAACTGCAAGCCCTGATGGAGTATCGGCACACTTATCGGCACTATCTCCAATGCCGTCGCCGTCAGCATCATTAAATTCCCACTGTGCTTGAAGAACCATATTGGCTTTCAGTACAACTTCTTCACCAGCAGCAATAAGCTCACCTACTGGCTTTCCATTATCGAGAGCTTTCCAGCCTTGGAATGTGTGGTCAATCCGAGTCAAACCAAAATCTTCGGCACTTTTAATCGTGAAAGAAGGCTCAGGGAATGAAGGATATGAAACGTTGCTGGCTTGCGGAGCATACGTGACAGGAGCAACGTCATCAGCCGAAACGTCTTGCGTTGCTTTTCCTCCGTTGAAATCATAGCTGAGCTGCACGCCCCATTGTGCACGCAGAATCGTCTTCGGGTCGTCACGCCTATTGGGATCAAAAGAAGGATCGTTCCAATCAATTTCTCCTAAAGTTTCTGCGGAATATCGCTGCTGAGGAGTCCACACCACTTGATCTGTATCGAATCCTTGTGCGCTCTTTCCAGAAATAGCCCAGCTAGGTGCCACATACCCACCCCTTGGAGTGAGCGCAGGATTCTTCTGCAGCGGAATATACGAGTTTTTCTCTTGCCCGCTATTAAAGGTATACCAACCGAGGAAGGTCATGCCCTCTTTTACTGGATCGGCAGGGAAATCCACGGTATTATCACGATTCACAATCCGCGTCACGTTTGCAGTGCTGCCCACTAAAGTGCCGCCCAAGGGCATAAATTCAATGTTGTGCCGCATGAAGCTGATTCGCGGAAAATTCACTCCACCGTTGGCATCATTATCTCCGCCGACTTCGTGCTTAAATTCTAAACTAGGATAACTGGGATAGTTAGACCAGCCTCGGTACCCTAAGTGCCAACCTTCGGGGATGCTCGCTGGATCAACTTTGATAGTGATAATTTCACCTTTTGGCAATGTGCCAAGGCAGCGATCTATGAGATCCATCTTTGCAGGGTCGTAACCTTTACAGCCTGGCAGACCATTAGTTTCCCCTGGCACCTGAACTTCCGTGCCGTCAGCACGCACATAGCTAATCTTCAGGTCGCGAGGATTGAGCTTTCCGCCCTCGGTAAAAGCTTTCCAGCCTTCAAGAGTAGGCTTTGGAAGAACTAAACTTCCGGGAGACTGCGGCCCAGCGGAAATGAGATCAAATGAGATTGATTCAGCAAGCATCTCTCCCTCAGTTGGAGCCGCAGCAGCGACGCCAGTTGAAAAAGCGAGCGCCAGCCCAGCCGCAAGAACTGCTGCACCAGTCTTTTTGACAGCGCGGTATAAAAATATCTGATTTTCCATTAGATCCTCGATTCCAGAGGCAGGGAATAAATATATACACCATCATGCATCACGCAGATATTTTCATCCTACCACTCACGTATCACGCCTTGCTGGCACAACGGGCATTCAGTGCCGCACCGCCAAGAACTAGAGCCAATGCTGAAAAAATAAATACCCACACATCGCGATAGCCAGTCTTTTCTAGATGAGCTGCAGCAGCTTTTGGAGCGCTATCGCCTACTGCTTTCACACCTTTTTTATCCTGAGAATCCGCCACACTGTGAGTATCCGCTTCTTGCGAAGAAGCACCCTTGGAATCAACAGATGCAAACAAAGCGTTAAAAATAACGTCACTTTCTCCCACTTCGTACGAAAACTCCGTATCGGAAGATACCGTTACAGTGCCCAGCTGCCAACCAACAAAACGATATCCTTTGGCAGGAGTCGCTTTCAAAGTGACGATATCGCCTTTATAGAGCCGAGCATCTTTAATGGCGTGTGGTTTCGCATCTGCCGTTCCCATCTGCATCTGATCTTTTGGAACGTTGACTCGGACAGTACGAGATGCTTCGCGCTCTAAAGAATCATCAATAGAGCGAGTGTCTGTGTTGAGAATCGTCCACCGATAAACTGAACGAGTTATTCCATCTTCAGCGATCACATCTGCTTTTAAGATATTTATCCCTGGATTTAACTGAATAGAATCGAAAACCCCATTACCGTTGGGTTTAAGTTCTTTATTATTAAGCTCCAGCTTGATAGTGGCATTCGCGCTCACATCAAAAGCCGCATCAATCAAGGAATACTCAGCATTCGTAGTAGATGCATAGTTAAACACATTGGGTGCAGCCGTAATATCTCCATCTAAAAGCCCAGTTATTTTACCTGCTATACGGGCGTGACTGCTCTTCGCAACAGGAATATCACCGCTGGAAACTATATTCTCGGAAGTTTTTCTCTCCCCAATTTTTATCTTTTTACCGTTTACAGTGATATCAGCATAAGAAACAGCAGTAGCATTCCCCTCTGGATCAGAACTCGAAGCAGAAGCAAAAGCCAGTTTGATATCGTCACCTAAGAATCGAGCATCGGCCTCTCCAATTTTATTCCAGCTATTTCCGCTGTCTGAACTAAAATAGGTGGCAACAGTATTTCCCCTCTTTGAAAATTTCATTACAACGGATTCAGCATTTTCACCAGCACGCACAGCCTCATTTCCGCCATACCAAGTTTCCTGAGCCTTTGCAGATTCTTCACGAACCTGCGCTATCTTTCTAGTATCGCCGCTGCGATGCTTTCTTTGAATAGCGATGTAATTATTTTGATCTTTATACAAGTAAACACCCGTATCCGACCATTGCGAACTAGTCAGCCCCCGCTGTTTCACAGTAATATCAAAATCACTAGAGCTATCGCTATTTAACACGTCACCAACTAAGATATTTTGACCTCGTTGCTCCTGGTAAAGACCGCCAGAAGAATACGTTGAGCTGAAACCAAATTCATTCGGTTTCAATTCGTGAGCCAGATCCTCTGATTCTATACTCCACTTATCGGTAAAATTATAGATTTCTTGCGGCGCACCTGCAGTTGCCGAAACATGTAACACAAGCGGATCAGAGGTTCGTTTGACGGCGTCATCTCCACTTCCTACAACTTCCGTTAAAGTGACTGACGCGCTACCTTCACGCAACGCATAGACAACACCATTAGAGTCTACTTTTAATACGTTCGGATCAGACGACGTAAAGTATCGAGTAACGCTAGGTGCTGCCATAGGATTAGTGATCATTGCTCCATGAGCTGTGGCTGCATCACTGGCGATATGCACACTGGAGGAATCCATCTGAGAAATATCGACAGAACTATTCAAGCCTAATCCGTATACGTTATTCGCAATAGTGACCGATGCATCTGCTTGAAGCCGATAAAGGGGTGCAGTATTCTTTGGGCTGCCTGAAGAAATAAGCCGAACACTGCCTCCCACAGGCAAAGTATCTTGAGCTGAATGAAGCATTAAAATTTCCGGGTCTTGCAGCAAGATAGTGTTGCCAGAGAAACGAAGATCTTTTGTACTTTTAGTGTCAAGAACCCGCTGCACATCTCGATTGTTGCCTGCAGGATTTTGCTCACCTGCTTTCACAACGTAAAACTTGTTTGCAGTGATACTCACGTTCTCGTGAACAGTATGCTGCGCACTGGCGTTCGGGTTTGTGGGTTGAATAAATATCGCCTGAGAGCTTCCGTTCAAAAAAGTATTATTTCTAATTGTTAGGCTTCGAACTGGACCCGATTCATACCATCCTTGCGCGTCATTCGAGATATAAATTCCAGCCATCCCGATTCCGTCAAAAGTGTTGTTTTCGATGAGTACTTTTCTGCGAGTCGTCACCAAAATCCCTCTAGTGGGAGTAGCAGTAAACACATTGCCAGATATTTCCACCTCGGGAGTATAAGTAATATTTTCAACAACGTGAGTGCCGTTTGCACCAATTTGAGCAGGGATATCCTTATCAAAAGTAAGAATAATATCGGTGAGATTTCCAGAGCCGCTCCCCATAGCGCCTCCCATGCCATCAGGTCCATCAACTGCTATGACCTTGCGCACTGAATCCGCAACAGTGACCATATTTCCTCTGGTAGAAAATTCAACCTGATCTCCGATGAAGTAATTGGGGAAGCCAGCTGTTTCGTGATGCTTAAAGCGCACTTTGATTTTATTTGGAGCTATTTTTTCTACAACCTCATTAAACGTACCGTGAATATTAACGGGATCATCATGCGGGTTAGAGAAATAAGAATTGATTATTTTTATGGTGCCTTTTGTTCCCGACATTTGGATAAAATCAGCAAAACCAGAAGTAGAGCGCCCTGTTTCGGCAGGAGCTTCAAAACGGACGTTGCTTATAGTTATGTTTTCGCTATGCTGCCCTACGATGCCGAAACCATGCAAAAACCCTATTCGAGTATTTTCAATTGTGACGTCTTTAGATTTCCAGATAAACATTCCAGGATGATCTCTATCCAACAGCCGCATCTGAAAATACATTCCTTTTTTAAGTAAGCTGTGAAGCGGCTTCGAATAGGTGACCTTTAGATGATTAGCACGATCTGTTTGCGTGTGCGTTATAGATGCCACATTGGCAAAAATGCTGCTTTGAGGATTTCCTGCCCGCCACGTTTGCTGCTTGGAAGCGTCATATGCCTGCATATAGGTAAAAGCTGACTGCTTGGTGCTCCAGTATCGCTGACGATCGTATGGACTGATATCAGAATGCCACGTTATATCGCTGCCATCCAAAGAATAGTTATACTGCTTTGGAACTAGAAAAGTTGCCGACTGCGCATCGCTGTCGATATTTTCTACTGCAATATCGATCACGGTTGGAACAGCAAAATCTGTTGTCACATGTTGTATCGTGATTTTTTCACAATCAATGGCTGCAAATTCTGTCATTTTTCCGTGATACATAAAAAGCGAACCGCTGCCTTCTAAGGTCACATTACTCAAACCTTCAAATAAAATCCCGATGCGTTTCTTCTTGTATGCTTCATTAGCACCCACAGTATTCGAGACATACAACGTGCGCTCTGGAGCTTTATCGGGATAAAAATCGTATCTGCCAGTGGGGAATCTTAAAACTATTGATTTTTCCGGGTGAGCTTTTCTTAGATTCTTGATCTCAGCTATCGCCTTTTGCGCAGCAGGAGCAGAATCTGCGCTGCCGCTGGGATCAGCACCGAAAGCAGTCGCATTTACGATAATCGAATCAGCTTCTTCAGCAGCGGCAATAGCAGGATTCGCTAAGATAAAAAATGCACACCCGATGCTTAAAGAAACTATAGCTGAAAGAATTTTGCGCCGCTTATATGCGGGGGGGGCATATCGATCCAGATATGAGTTTATTTTGACGACGATATTGCGACTGCATAACGTACCTTTCTGTGGCGCCATTGCCAGCTGAGCTACACACCCAAGCGGTAAAAGTCTATGTTTCTATCACTATATATGGAATTTTCACTGAATAAAACACTAAAATATCCTGAATTTTCCTCCGTTCGATACGGCAGAAAAATTTGGGTTCACAGGTATCTACGCCGCTCTTGGCATTCTCATAAGAGTTACACAAAATAGACAACTAAGAAATAGGCGACCAAAGTCCCGTATCGCGGTATGCTGGAAACATACGCTTTGATGCACGCCGCTCTCGCATAACTCAACACAGCTCCAGCTCAACGCATCAAAGAAACCTATCTGAAATGCAAGGGAGCATTTTATGGCAGATCTACGAATCGTCTTTCACGTGAACGAAAATAATCGCTGGCCTTTTACTATTCGCTCAGCTCACAACCTCGTACACTCCAAAGAGCAAGGGCGCGCAGTCGTCGTTGCAAACGGCGGAGCTATCCGAGCTTTTTCACAATTAGACGCAGACCCCGCGCAATGGAAGAAAATTAAAGCTCTCGCAGAAGACGGCGTGAGGTTTGTGGTATGAAAAATCGCAATGGACGAACGCCAGATAAATCCTGATCTTCTGCCAAGCTACGTGGATATCGTTCCCGCTGGAATTGTTGAAATAGCAAAGCTGCAAGCACAGGGGTACGGCTATATCAAATCCTAAATACGCGATTCATCACATTTGCAGATTACCTCCTCTCTGCAAATGCTTATTCTCGCGTTTCTTACTATGCTCAAGAGTGGATCAAGTTTCAACACCGCTATATGAGGCTAGTAACGAGGAAAAATACAGAGCATGAGCAAACGCAAGAAGATCACTATTGCCGTCGCTATCTTGGTGACGCTTATTCTCCTTGCTGCAGGAGTGTATATCGGCTATTTTACCTTGGGGAAACGAGCGCTTCCTCGCACATATATCGGAGAAACGAACGTTGCAGGGCTTACCCAGCAAGAGATCGAAGATCGCCTCAATAATGCTGCGCAAGAAAAGACGGTGACGGTTTCAGGCGAGGGCATCGTCACCACAAAATCCACGCTTGCCGATATGGGATTTTCCTTTGATTCGAAGAAAATAGCTGAGCAGGCTCTCTCCTCTAATTCACACATATTGAGCTATTTCAAAAACCCTCTTTTTTCTCGTGTGCTCACACCCGATATCACAATACATAAAGAAACTGCTTCAAAATTTGCTCATTCGCTAACAGAAGGAAACGAATCGTCAGTAGCTCCGATTGAACCCACACTTGAATTTACTTCTGAAGAATTTCGCATTACTGAAGGAAAGAATGGTGTAGGGGTAGATCCGCGTGAACTAAAAAATGCCGCCTACCAACTCGCAGCAACGCTCTCAGATATCAATTATTCTGCATCAATTTCAGACGTTGAACCACTCATGCAGCCTTCCGAACTTCAACCGAAATTAGAAGCAGCCAATGAGCTAATTGATATCCCCGTCTCGCTAAAATTTAACGATAAAACCTTTAGCGCATCTGCAGAAGATAAAGCACAATGGCTCTCGCTCGACTCTGAAAAACCAACTATTTCTGCGCAAGCAGTAAAAACATGGGTGCAAACCCAAGCCGATACTTTCACAATAAAAGGAATCACGGGAATTCGATATCTAAATTCCTCGGGCGAAATCATCAAAGTAAAACGAGAAGCGATACAAGGAGTCACCGTTGATAACGTTGATTCAATCGCCGAGGAGATCGTGAAAAATCTAGCTGAAAAAGCAGCAACTAACGCAAGCTTTACCACCACAAATGAGCAGGTGCAGTGGGATGAAAAAGTAGTGGCTCCTGGCGCCGAGAACCTTCCTTATCCAGCGCCTGAGGGGGAGCGCTGGGTAGATATCAACCTCAGCAATCACAGCGTTAATTTGTATGAGGGAGCAACGTTGATAGCCAGCTATCCGATGATAAGCGGAAGCCCTGCCACGCCAACTCCCACAGGAGAATTTAGCGTTTATGCTCAACTCACTATCCAGACGATGCGCGGCAAAAATGCTGATGGATCTGAGTATGAAACCAAAGACGTGCCGTGGGTGACGTATTTCGATGGCGATATAGCTACTCACGGATCCTCTGCTTGGCGCAGCAGCTGGGGATATGATGCAGGATATGGCGGCTCCCACGGCTGTGTGAATATGTCGAACGAAGGAGCTCGCGCAGTATTTGATTTTGCTTCAGTTGGCACAGCAGTAACTGTGCACTACTGATTCATCATTCATCCGCCCAACTATTTCTCTATATGCCCGTCGTCAAAAGCAGCTGGTACGTGCGTAGCATCGCATATAGGCTTCTCACGCGATAGACCACAGCGGCAGAGCATATATCGATTGCGCAGCTCATATTCTTCGCCATCAGCGCTCTCAAGAGGAATATAACCATGCACATACAACCCTGCACTCACCGCCTGCTCAGGATCCTGCACCACTGTGATTCCCGGCTTTAGCTCTGGCTCCAGCAGCTCTCCGCTCTCACTTTGCACGTTGAGCCGCCCTGCTGGGCAGGCGCTCGCCAATTCGCGTACGGTACTATCGCCCGAAGAATCGCCTTTCGCAAGAATGCTCCAAATATCTTCGCGCTCCCCTTGGGCATTTTCTGCATGGCAAAAGCGCACAAATGCGCAACGTTTATCATCACGCACAGTGAGGCTCTTTCCTTCTATCGTCTCGGCTCGCTGATCAAACGTATCGGTGGAGGCAGTTTCAGCGCCCACAAAGCCGCGCTTTTTGTGCGTTCCATCGCAAAAAGGAGCAGAAGAGCTATGCCCACAACGGCACAGATAGTAATCGGATTTCTGCTCCAGCTCGCGCCCATCTTCCCATACGTAGCCCTGCCCTTGCGGCCGAACGATTTTTTCATCCAAGGGCACAGCCCCAGATACGTGATAGGGCCCGCCTTTAATGACCTTAATTCTCATCGATTCCATTTCCCACACCCTCATAAAGCAGCTGCGCCAGATGAACTCCACTTTGCCCAGCTAGCTGCTGTGCTTGAGTGCGGCAAGAAAAACCGTCTGCGAGATACACATAAACGCCACCCTTTTCCTCGGCTGCCCGCAATGCAGGTAAGAGCTGACGCTCCGCCACAGCCACGCTCACATCGTAATGCCCTCGTTCCATACCAAAATTACCTGCTAAGCCGCAGCAGCCTGCTAAAATTTCCAGCTGCGCTCCCGCCTGCTTCAAAAGAGCGGCATCAGCTTTCCAACCCATCACGGAGTAATGATGGCAATGCGGCTGAGCCACGATATGTACGCCCTGCAGATTCGGCAGATGAAGTGTATTGGGTTTATACACTTTATGTGTGAGCAGTTCTGCGAGAGTGAACGTCATTGAGCTGACGAGCGAAGCGCGAGAATCGTCAGGAAGTAAATCGAGCACATCATCTCGCAATACTGCTGTGCAGCTCGGCTCTACCCCAACAATCGGAATCCCTTCTGCCGCAAAAGGAGCAAGCACGCTCAGCAAATGCTTTAGCTTTTTCTTTGCTGTATCGAGCTGACCAGTGGTAATCCATGTAAGCCCGCAGCAAGAATCTTCAGGCGGAATAATTACCGTATATCCGTGACGCTGCAGCAGCCCAACCATTGCTTGCGCTCCTCGCGTATCGAGCGTTTCGGAGAAGCTGTCTGCCCAAAGCATCACGTAGCGCGGCGGAGTTTCAGAAGATGAAGACGTATGTGCCGCTTTTTCTCCCTCGTGCGGCGCTTGAGAAGAAGGTAGCGACGCAGGCACCGATGGCAACGCAGATACTGCAGTTTCGGGCAGAAAGTCTGCCAGCATATCTGCCTCGCTCACACCGCACGGAATATGCATATCCTTTCGTGCCCAAGAGGAAAACTTTCGGCGGGTAAATCCTGGCATGAAGCGACGCGTATCCAATCCTGCCAGGGCAAATGTGAGCTTTCGCAGAGGAGCTATGCTCAAAGCAGCGTTAGCTGCAAGCGCGGCTCCTGGAATTGATACTGCAAGCCGAGCAAAGCGAGGAAGATTGCCCAGCAGATAGTGCGTACGCGGGCGAAGCCTTCCTTTGTAGCCACGATAAAGCGCCTCAGATTTGAATCTCGCCACGTCTATTCCCGTGGGGCAATCTTTACCGCATGCTTTGCACCCGAGGCATAAATCTAATGCCGAGCGCACAGCAGAATCAGCGAAACCACGAATCAGCGTATCACGCGCTGCGCCTGCTGCCGCGCCGCGCTGAGCGACCTCTTGCAAAATTCTCATACGCCCGCGCGTCACGTCTTTTTCTTCTCGCGTCGCCTGATAGCTCGGGCACATCCACCCTGTGCCAGATTCGATATTATTTGCGCGGCATTTGCCAACCCCTGTGCAGTGGTGCAAAGCATGCGTGAAGCTATCGCCGTGATCATGAAAGTGAAAACCGCCCGCATAATCAAGCTCTGCAGCTTGCGGCCTGCGCAAATCGGAAGAAAGAGAATAGATGCCTGAATCTCGCGAATCGCTGGCATAAGGAGTGAATAAAATTCCGGGGTTGAGCAAATTTTCTGGGTCAAAAAGAGCTTTCACCTGCGCAAAAAGATTCATAGCAGCAGGAGAATACATACGTTCCAGCAGTTGGGTGCGGGCACGCCCGTCTCCATGCTCACCAGAGAGAGATCCGCCATAGCTCACAGCAATATCTGCTGCTTGCTCAAGAAATTCGCGAAATACTGGGATTCCTTGCTCTGTATCTAAAGGGAAATCAATACGCACATGCACGCAGCCGTCGCCAAAATGCCCATACATCAAGCCGTGCAGATTGTGCCGATCCATCAAAGCCTGTAAATCTCGCAGATATGCCCCAAGATTTTCTGGAGGAACTGCCGAATCCTCCCAGCCTGGCCAGGCTTGAGTGCCCTGTGGGGTGCGCCCGCCAAGGCCTGCTCCATCAGCACGTATTTTCCACAAAATAGAAGCTTCTGCTCCAGCAGGTTTAATCGTCGCAGCCAGCGTGCCCGAATCGCGCACAATAGCCTCCGCACGAGCAGGGATAGTGGAGGGATCTTCTCCTTCACGTGCTCCCACTTCTACCATCAGCCATCCGCCACCCTCAGGAAGCTTAGGCACCTCGCCTTTATGCTGGCGAACCATCTCAACGAGCGAAGCATCCATTCCTTCGATAGCGAGCGGGCGGTGTTTCAGTATCGCCGGCACAGCGTCTGCCGCTGCTGGCATATCGGGATAGCCAAGCACAACGAGCATAGGAGCCTCAGCAATGGGCACGAGCCGTAGTGTAGCTTCTGTGATAGTGACGAGAGTTCCTTCTGTGCCAACAAGGAATTTCGCTACGTCAAAACCTCGCTCAGGAAGGAGATGCTCGAGGGAATATCCGCTCACATGCCTGCCAAAGCGTCCGCACTCCGTACGAATCACAGCGAGGTGAGCGTTCACTAATTCGTGAAGTTCCGAAAGTACGTTTTCTTGCGGAGCGCTCTCTCGCGCGCTATCCTCTCGCGAATCGCTCTCGCATGTATTACCCTCTTGCGTATCGTTGCCCTGAGGGGGTATTCTAGAAACTTTTCCAGCAGAAACTTTCTCAGAGGAAAACCCGCCTACTAAAAACTCCTCTAGAGAAAGCTCGCCTAGAGAAAAATCTCTCGCAGAAAACTTTCTTCCGCAGCCGTCGATACATTGCACATCAAGCACATTATCCGATGTTTTCCCGTATGCCACGGCGTGAGGTCCACACGCGTTATTGCCAATCATACCGCCAAACGTAGCTCGATTTTGCGTACTGGGATCTGGGCCAAAGCGCAAACCAAACGGAGCAGCCGCAGCCTGCAGATCACTCATCACCACGCCTGGCTGCACGCGAGCAGTGCGCTGCTCTGGATCAATAGCAAGGATTTTATTCATATAGCGGGAAAAATCAATGACGATCCCCTCACCAATTGAGTTTCCCGCAGTTGAAGTGCCACCACCTCGGCTGGTAATCGGAATGCGCCAACGCCGCGCCCATTCGAGCACGCACGCCACATCGTCAGCATCACGCGGGCAAACAACGAGTGCTGGCGGCACCCGATAATTGGAGGCGTCTGTGGCATATTGAGCGCGCGTAAGCGCAGAATCGCTGATATCTCCCTTAAAAGAAGCTCTCAGCTGAGCGAGCTGCTCATGCACACGATCACGGATTGCCATATCTCTATTCTGCCCGTATCAGTATGCTCATGCACAAATCGCCGTTATACAAGAAGAAAACTGCACAAAGCCAGAAAACCCACTCAAGGCTTATGCACCAAGGCTTACACACTAAACATGTATCGCCTGCGCCAAAAGGTTATCGAGGCTGTAGCGGCTGTCTTTAATCACCACAATACAAGATTTTTTCTTCTTTGAGATAAGCGTGATTTCCTCGCCACTGTAGCAGCCTAGGCGAAAGAGGAAACTATCCATATCGTCATCATGCGTATCGATACAGCGAATAATATACGTACTGCCAGCTTCTGCTTCTAATAAGTTCATAGCGCCTTCACTAAAGAATAATGCTTCATTTTACATGGTTGCAGCCATGCTGGCACGTTGAAGCAGTCGTTCCGTGAGATTCCGTGCGAGGCGCTGCATGCGATTCTACGTGAGGTACTGCCGAAGCGTGCGCCTTGTATGGCTGAATCGTCACCTCTGTTTTATGAGAAGCAGAGCCGCAATAGGCATGAACCGCCGGGCACGTGCCTTCCACTGGGCAGCCAAGGCACGCACCACCACGCCTCTTATGGCTCACGATATGATAGACAGCCCACGTCACAATCACCACGAGAGCCAAAGAGGCGATAATAGTCGGTAAGTTCACGATATATGCTCCTATTAGGCTGCAAGCTCTGCGTGGCTATGAAGCTCATACTTATCTGCGAAGCCTGCACGAATCTTGCGTGCCATAAGCACGATCGCAACAGCCATGCATGCAATCGCAATAAGTCCAGGCAGGAAAGCCTTTCCGAGATGCCCCTCAGTGATGAGCGTACCGCCTTGATACACAGCAAATGCCACCGCATATCCTGTGCAGAACTGCAAAGCGATTGCGCTGAAGAGCCAGCCTTTATGCTGCATTTCCGAATTCATTGCACCCATCGCAGCAAAGCACGGCGGAGTATAAAGGTTGAAGAAGAGATAAGCAAAGGCAGCCACCGAAGTAAGTCCCATCGTCGTCGCCACCTCATTGGCACCTCCAACGAGAGCAAGCTCATCTGGATCAATAAAGGAGGTTAGCCCATAGACTACAGCGATTGTGCCCACAACGTTTTCTTTGGCGATAAAGCCTGTGACGGCGGCAGCAGCGAGCTGCCACGTGCCAATGCCGAGCGGAATCAAGAGGAAGGCAACTGGAGAAGCGATTGTGGCCAGAATTGAAGAATCTTCCATTCCTTCAGGCACCACTTCGAGGCTCCAATTGTAAGTTTGCATCAGCTGCACCACGAGGTTACACACCAAAATAATCGTTGCAGCTTTAATAATGTATGCTTTTGCGCGCTCCAGCATGGAGAGGCAGGCATGCCAAGGGTTTGGCACTTTGTAGCGTGGAAGTTCCATGATGAAGAAAGACTTGCGGAATTTATAGCCTGTGACGCCTTTAATCAGCAGAGCACCGAAGAAAATCAGCACAAGTCCGAAGAAATAGCTAACCCAGCTCACCCAGCCAGCACCGTCAAAGAATGCTCCTGCGAAAAGGGCAATCACTGGAATTTTTGCACCGCATGGAATGTTGGAGGTGAGCATTGCAGTGGCTCGGCGCTGCCGCTCGTCACGAATAGTGCGAGTACTCATAATTGCGGGAATTGCGCAGCCAGTGCCGATAACGATCGGGATCACCGATTTTCCAGAAAGCCCTACTCGCTTGAAAATCGGATCGAGCACGGCACTCACGCGAGCCATATAGCCAGACTCTTCAAGCAGAGCGAGGAGGAAATACATTACCATCACAAGCGGAAGGAAGCCAATGACTGCTCCCACGCCACCGATAATGCCATCAGCCACAATCGTCGTCAGCACTTCAGGGCTTTCAGCCATCTGCTCAGAAACCCATTCCTGGAAGGTTTCAATCCAGCCCACAACCCAATCGGCAAGGAATGGGCCAACCCACGTCTGCGAGATAGAAAAGACGAGCCACATCACAGCAGCGAAAATAATCACCCCTCCGACAGGGTTCGTGAGCACGAGATCAATTTTATCTTGCACAGTGTGCTCGCGAGAGGAAGTATGGCGAGTTTCAACGCTTGCAACGATGGAGTTGACGTATGCGAAACGCTTGCGGTCTTCGCTATCAACAGCAGCTTTATCAAGAAGATCCACATCTTCTTGACGATAGAGAGCATTTTGCGTAGAGCCTGCGCAGGAAATTGCTGCCGCCATCAGCTCTTTTAAGCCGTTATGCTCACGTGCACACGCGGTAGTTTCGATCACAGGGCAACCCAATTTTTCTGAAAGGATTGCCGTATCGATGCGAATATCGTCTTTCTGGGCAAGATCGTGTTTATTGAGGGCCACAACCACTGGAATGCCGAGTTCGAGAAGCTGGGTTGTAAAAAATAGGCTTCGGCTAAGATTCGTTGCATCAACAACGTTGATAATCACATCTGGTGAAGATGTGCGCACATATTCGCTTGTGATGCTCTCTTCTGGAGAAAATGGCGACATCGAATATGCACCTGGAAGATCTACTGCGATCACTTCTTCACCATTGGCATATTCGGGTTTTAATGCGCTTTCCTTTTTCCCGACGGTGACGCCACCCCAGTTGCCGACTTTCCCTTTCGTACCCGTCAGCGCATTGACGAGGGTAGTTTTTCCGCTATTCGGATTTCCTGCATATGCGATACGCATAGTAAGCCTTTCTTGCACAGAGCAATCAATATGACGCCCACTAAACCAAAGTAGGGGCACACTTAGTAAGGATAGGCTTGCTTAATAGATGGAAATATGGGACGAAAGTTCCTTTTTACGATGTAAATTGTTAGAGAAAATGAGTTTCCTTATTGCTTCTTCTTATGCCGCATGAGCATTTTTTCTGCTAACTTTCTCAGCAATCCTTTCCAGGCACCCCATTTTTCGTGGAGATATGCCACCAAGCAAACAGACAGATAGAGTGCTATCAGCAGCGCCGCCTGCAGCACCATCGGCCAAGGAGAAGGAAGCGGATTAGCAATAGCAGCAAAAGTAAACGAGCCAATTACTGCCCATCGCCACAGCTTCAGCATTCTTCGTGAACTGCACATCCCCAGAAAATGCAGGAGCAACAGCAGTTCGGGAGCAAGGAAAGATAACCCCATGGCGATAAGAAGGCGCACATAAAAAGATACATAAGCTGCCGATTGTATATACGAGACGGAATCATCGGGGGCAAACGAAACTAAAATTTCCACAGCCCTAGGAGCCATATAAATTCCGCTCAGCACGCCTAAAGTAAAAAGAATAATTGCGAGCGGCACGAAAGTATAGAGATAGATCTTTTCTTTTGAGCGCAACCCTGGATGAATAAAACGAATAATCTCATATATCCATACAGGCGAAGCACAAATAATTCCGCAGTAGAAACTCACCTTGAGCTTGAGATCAAAAGCTGCGCCAACGGTTTGATAGTTCAGTTTTGCGCGCTCCCCTAAAGAGATAAGAGGAGCTTGAATCCAATTCATAATCGGCGAATAGAAACACCAGCACACAATACTGCCCAGCAGCACAGCCAGCAAGGAAAGAATAATTCTGCGGCGCAGTTCTCGAAAATGCTCTGAAAACGGCATACGTTTCAGGGCAGAGCTATCTGAAAGAAAATCCTCCATAGATATGCAGTGCTTTTATAACGAAGAATTAGAAGAATCTGATTGCGAACTATCTGCAGTATCAGATGCCTGATTAGTTCGAATTTCGGCATCGCTATCCATATCGCGAGCGCCTTTTCTTAAAATTTTCACAGACTCCACGATACTCTGAGCAAGCTGGGGTAATTTTGCTGCACCAAAGACCAGCACGATCACAATAATAAGCAAAATGATATGGGAAGGTCGCATTGTATTTCTCTTTACTCTCAGGTTCTCTTTACACTCTGGTTATATTTTACGCTCTGGCTATAATTTCTCGATTTTCAATTTGGCGTATTGCTTAGCTTTGCTCACCGATCTTCACTCCAACTTTCTTAGCAGAATTTTCACTCCAAGCTTTTACTCTAAGTTTTCACTTATAAGCTTCCTTTGAGACGACTGCGGCGATACGTCATCTTCTTCGGTATCCGAAGCAGAAACAGTACGCCCAATTTTATTCCACTCCGATAGTTCCTCTTGTATTGCTTCACGGATAAGCTGGCGAGGATCATATTTTTTCAATTCCAATAAGGTATTCAGCTCAGCTGCGCTGATGCCAATATCTACGTTCGTCAGCTGTTGAGACGTTTCACGAAGTTTAGCCGTTTCACGCAGCTGAGCTGAATAATTTTTCGCGCATTGGATAAGAGCCTTGCACCCTCGAAGTAACTGCCAAGCCGTATCGGCTCCACCTACGAGGATCACAACGACGCAAATCACAAGGAATTCTGCACCAGAAATTCCAAACACTTCCATGCGCGAACCTTTCGTTTTATCTCGCATTCTTGAGTATCATCTATGCAGCGGCAGATTGCTCACGTATAGATTTACTTAAATGCAGATTATGCGTATAGATCACACAGCAAAGAGCTGCGCGCCCACGTATTCTCCTTCAGCAATCCCTGGCGGCACCACGAATACAGACGAAGATTTAGTCTTGAGATATTCGGCAAACATATCATCGCGCGCCATGTTTTTATGCACGGTAGCGAAACGATCTGGCGATTTTACGAAGGCAATAAAGAATAGGCCAGCGTCTAAACGCCCAAGTTCATCGTTGCCGTCCACGTAGTTGTAGCCACGGCGAAGCATATGAATACCGTTATTATTGTCTGGGTGGGTGCGAAATACGTGAGAACGATCGTCAATCATCGTTTTTCCTGAGCCATCCTTCTTGGAAAAATCAGGAGTGGTGAATTCATCTCCCCCAGAAAGCGGAGCACCGCTACCTTTAGCTCGCCCAAGGACTCGGTTTTGCTCTTCCAAGCGTACGCCGTCCCAGATTTCAATCGTCATATAGATCTTCCGAGCCACAAGATAGCTGCCGCCTTTGCACCATGCTGGCCCTTCATCAATCCACACATTTTCTTTCAGCTTTTCAGGCTCTTCGGCTTTAATGTTGTTGGTGCCGTCTTTTTGCCCGAAAAGATTACGCGGCGTCTTTTGATCTTTAGAAGTCGATGACGTACGCCCGAAGCCGATCTGCGACCAGCGAATACTCGTCTTGCCGAAACCGATTCTGGTGAGGTTGCGAATCGCATGGATAGCAACCTGCGGGTCATTTGCACACGCCTGGATACAGATATCTCCGCCAGAAATTTTCGGATCAATAAAATCATTGAGCATTTTCGGCATCGGCTGCGCGAGAGCTGGAGGGAGCTGCGATTTGATACCGAAACGGTCTGTGCCGTCGTCAGTTTCAAACAGGCTCTTTCCGAAACCAAAGGTGATAGTCAAACCGAACGGTCCATGATCGGCAGCTTCGCCTGTATCTCCAGGAGGAGAGAAAGGATCGCCATCAAAGGCGCCTTCTGCCGTCACGGGCAGGCCCATCATCATTCTGTTTGCCGCGTAGCTCCAGTCGCGCAAAAGCTCAATGAGATCTTCGCGAGTGACGCCATCAACGAGATCGAGCGCAGCAAAATGCATATTCTCCTGTGCAGGAGTGACGATACCGCTTTGTATGGCACCATAGAAATCGTATTCCAGATGCTCAAGGTCTTGCACAGTGCCGCCTTTAATAATCCCAGAGTTGACACCTCCAGCATAGGCGCCTGCTCCAACGCCAGCACCAACAATTGCCGCTCCAGTAAGTGCCAGGAATCCCCGGCGAGAAAGCCCTGCCGGGGATGCTGGCGATTCATGAGATGAATCATTCATAAACGTCTATTCTCCTTACGCATAAACGCTACTGCGAAATTCCAAGAATTGTAGAAGTGAGTTTAGACATCGGCTCACGCACAGCATTCAGTTTCACAACTAATTCTTTCTGCTGGCTAGAAGTCACTTCGTTGTAGAGCGTGAAGCCTTTATCAAGGCTTCCGTACTTATCAAGTTCAGCCTGAAGATCGGCAATAGCGCTACGGACTTTCTCAACAAGCTTCTTTCCATCGTCGCTCTTACGCTCTGCAATAGGAGCCACAAGATCAAACGCAATCTTTGCGCCATCAAGATTTGCCTGGAAATCCCACAAGTCGTAGTGGCTCCACCAGTTTTCTTCACCAGTCACTTTATTGTTTGCAATTTCTTCGAGAAGTGAGGTTGCACCGTTTGAAATAGTGGCGATATTGATATCGTTTTCAGCAATATAGTTTTCTGCGTGAACTGTATCGTAGAGTTTGTTGATATCTGAGATGAGCGTTTCACCGATGCGTTTACGGTCTGCGTCCGTTGAAGGCTTCCAGCCATCATGCGCACTCGTGCCGTCTGGCTGCACAGCATCTGCAGCTGGCGGCCATAGATCCTTTTCGATACGGTGGAAACCGAGCCATTCGGTGAAGGTTGGATCATCTTCTTTCAAGCTATCTGCTTCAGCCAGATAATCGATTTCGCGGTAGTCAATGCGAGGATCGAGCACGCCAAGAGCCTCTGCAATTGGCTCAATGCGCTCGTAATGCACACGCATCTTTGCAAACATTTCCCGAGCCTTATTATCATCTTTCGCTATATATGCTTGAGCAAACTCTTCTGCTTTTGGCGCAAGCTCCGCTACTTCATTCTTCACGAAGTTAATATAGTCGGATACAGCAGCCTCAAAAAGCTCTTTATCTTCGCCTTCAAGCTCCACAGGATCGCCCGTCACTTTGAGTGCAGCTTTCCCAACATGATCGCCGCGCATACCCGGCTTGCACGCAGTGAAATAATCGCCAGGCTGAAGCGTCACTGTCAGCTCAGCGCTGGATCCTGGTGTGATATTTTCTCGTTCGCCAACGATACGCAGCCCGTCAGAAGCAAGTAGATAGAATTCAGTTATTTTTCCGCCATCGTTCTTGACGTTGAAGGTGACGGTGCCGCTGGAAGCTTCTGCAGCGGAAGCAGTGCACGCATCATCAGTTGAGCTGATGTTGATGACGCTTCCATCCTTGCCAGAACCATCTGAACTGCTGGCGTTTTTTGCTTCACCGCAACCTGCAAGAGCAAGAGCAGCTACTGCGAAAACTGCGCCAGATTTCACTACTGTATTTTTCATGTATCCTCTTTCTTATTTTTTAGTGCTATGAAACGCTGCTTTTACGTGCAAGCGGCGCTTCGTTGTGCGATAGGGAAAAGTGAATATGGTCTGCTTGCTCCTAGGAATCGGGAGAGGCTAAGGCGTTCTGCTGCGCAGATTCTTGCACTGATTCTTCGCAGCAGGAAGTTTTGGAAGATCTATTCGATTGGCGATTTACGTTGACGATGCAGGCGCACTTCGGGCATACGATCGTGCGGCTCATTGCACGCACGCGACGCACGAAAGCTGGAAAAACAACGAAGAGATAGAGCGCCCACGCCGTCACCTCAAGCCAACTCATTAAAGGAGTGAAACCTATTGTGCCTTTAAGGAGTGCCGCAAGGAATCCATCAGGAGCAATTGCGTCTTGGAAATTGAATGCCCAGCCAAACGGATAAGCAGCTCCCCAATAGGGAAGTGGAGTGAAGAAGCCCGATAAGACTTCACCTGTGCGGAAATCAGTGGGCGTGATAGGAGCGCCTGAAAATGGCCCAGGAAGCACGCCAGCTTCTTGTAAATCGTGAATTCCATAGGCAAAAATTCCAGCTGCTACGACGATGAGGAATGCGCCCGTCCAGGTGAAGAAAATGCGGAGATTGAAGCGCACCAAGCCGCGATATACTAAATATCCTAAAACTGCAGAGGTGACGATACCGCACAGCGCTCCGCTTAGAGCTGCTGGTTGCAATGCCCAACCCCACAAAAGCAAGGTAGTTTCCAAGCCTTCACGCCCGACTGAGACGAAAGCAATAAAAAACATCGATATGCGCAGACGATCTTTTTTGAGAGCGCGAGCTGCAGATTCTTCTAGATCGCTTTTGATATGTGCGCCGAGCTTCAGGAGCCAAAATACCATCCATGTAATCATGGCGACGGCTAGGATCGACATAGCGCCGCCAATTATCTCTTGCGCTTCGAAAGAAAGAGATCTGCTGCCAAACGTAAACAAAGCGCCGAGAAGGAGAGAAAGAATAATTGCGAGAATTACTCCAATTCCGATCGGTCGAACTGCTTCGGAGCGATTTTCTTTTTTCACAAATGCCACAAGGATACCGATAATCAAGGCAGCCTCAAGACCTTCGCGCAGCCCAATCAAAAACGAAGCTAAAAACATATATGAAAACCCGATAGAAAGAACAACAGTAATTTAATTTGGTTAGGCTTGCCTAACAGCATTACTATACAGTTTTATTTGCAATAAATACAACAGCTAAAGTAAAGCAGCAGTGATAGAAAATAAGCTCCTACAGCGATGGGAAATCTCGCTTCGGAGATAAACCCATTGGCAGGCGCGCTCATACTCCTGTATGAGGTTCTCCCTGCATTCCTTATTTCCTAGTAAACCTAGCACACCTAGTAAACACATTATTCTCTGGCAAACATATTTATTAAAAATTCGCCGCCTGCTGAGTATTATTTGTTAAATGCACCGAAACCTCGTCTAGTATCTCCTCAAGCGAAGAAACAGCCGTTTTATTCAGACAATTCTTAGGGAAAGCTTGAATGATTTACGTGTAGTAAAAAAATATATATAGTGAAAATAACTGCTTGGCGGCAAGCTGCTTGCCATGCATACCGCTACACCCAACGTTGCACATAGGAGCTAATAGCTGCGGGGCGCATACTCGATATCGTTGAACCGCCTCTGTTTGTGCGATTCACATCGAGCACACACCCCGCATTTTGTGAGCTACATACTCACTAAGGCACATACCTACTAAGCCAAACCTACATATGCCTACACGAAATATTTACTTCATGCGCAGCACATGAGATCGGCAGAGATAACCCCAGCAACCACGCCCAGAAATTTACTTCATGCGCAGCATATGAGATTTTGCGCGATAAAATCCTTATGCCCTCCTGCGTCTGCTGCCTTTCTTCTTCACAAGCACTGCGCCGATCGTAAGAAGAAGGAAGGATCCAAACACAGTAAACACCAGATTTCCTCCAGTATTAGAAAGAGCAGGCGTCTGCGCTACTTGTGGCTGCATCGGCTCGGCAGGCTTTTCAGGCTCTGCCGGCGTGCTAGGCTCGCTCGGCTTCTCTGGCTCTGCCGGCGTATCAGGCTTATCTGGTTCAGCAGGCTTCTCAGGCTCGCTTGGCTTATCAGGTTCACCTGGTTTATCTGGCTCGGCTGGCTGAGTGACTGGCGATATCACGGTATCTTCTGTAAAGATATGCCGTTTAGTGAAATCAAATATGCCCTGCACTTTTTGATCTTCGTTTTGTTTGGCTTGATCTGAAGTCCAGTGAGAGAAACGCATCTGTGCTTTTTCTTCATCGCTCAGATCAATACCAGGGATATCAACCCAAGCGCGAGGATTGACGTAATAAACTTTCGTTTCTTTACCGTCAAGTTTGCCTGAAAGCGTGACCGTCACTTTCACGTATTCGCCTGTGACGGCTTTCAGCTCGCCCTTTTCTGCATCACTCAAAAAGTCTGGCTTAGAGCCGTCTTTTTCAGCATCGTAGCGATTTTTATACACCCTGGCAGGGATATCCAGCTCTTGAGCAGTACCATTTCCAGCAAAAGAGACGTCAGCTTTGATAATTTCACTGCGAACAAGCTCTTCTTCATCGAGCCTGTTTAATTCTTTGAACTTCTCGTAGAGCTTATCCTTATCACGAATCTCTACCGCAGCATCATCGGGAAGATCTGTTTCTTTTCCATCCTTGCTCGCCTGCTTTATGTGCTCACGGATATCTTTTACAGTGGGGAGAAAATCGTTGGAATACGTTTCATCGATAAAAGATTCCGTCGTCACTATTTCTTTCACATTCAATGTGCTCCAGTCATAGTGAGCAGTAAAGACGTAATAATCGGCAGTTTCGTTTTCGAGAATTTCCTCTTTACCAAGTAGGGATTTATTATTCCACCCAACGAACGTTTTGCCTGCTTCAGGGGTAATATAATACGACCTTTCTGCTTTCGTTTCGCCCTCTTTCAGCTCTTGAGGCACAGGAACGCGGTCAAATTTGAGACCTTTTATTACGTCGTACGATATCTCTTTAACGGCGTTTCCTTCTTTATCTGTAAAAGATCCGCCATCTTCAGATTTAAACGTGACTCGCACGTACCCATCAGGAGTCGGATTATTTTTATCCTTCACCTCGATAACGCGAGCGTCTCTGTAATAGAACGTGATCTCATCAGATCCAGTTCCATTGATTCCGTGGAGAGTCCCATTCGTTTCGTCTTCATCATAGAAGAGCTGCTGCTGTGGGCTGCTTGCAAGCGCCCATCCAGGAATTGGACGATAATTTCTGGCATCGTAGTGAGCGTTCTTAGTGATCACGTTTTCCTGATCGCTAATTGTGTATTGCGCAATAACTTCACTGAGTGCTTTTTTCTTTTCTTCAGCCTTCAGATCGCTGCCATTGATATGATCAATTTTTTCTTTTGCCCGCACGTCTAGATAGTTCACCTTATAATTCCACGTCTCAAAGTTTTGATAGTAGAAGTGGAAAACGTTGTTTTTGACGTTCGGGTTGGGGATTTCATCGCCATGATTGTCTGTTATTTTGAGTGGTTCCACCCTGATCGTTTGGAAATCATCGTTATTGTGTTTGACGCGATTATTGTATTCAAGATACTGCTTTTTCACGCTTTCATCAGGCAGATTCAACATTTTTTCGTGAGGAACGAGAATCCAATCCTAGTTTTGATGATAGCCAACGGCCGAGGTATGGAATTTTGAACGAACATTTTTAAGAACGTCTTTTTTCGGGTATTCGTCGTTGTGTATTTCAAAGCCGTTGCGGTCGATGAAATGATGATACACAGGGATATCCATTCTAGCGTTATCTACCCAAATAGCTTTTAAGTAGATATCGCTCACTACTTTATTTCCAAATGGATACTGCTCAGGCACTCCATACGTGGTGCGATATTCATCGTCTATTTCACCATTAGGGGCAGTGCCATCAGAAGCCTTATAGCGCACCCACTCCCAGCCTAAAAAGTCGTATCCTTTACGCGTTGGTTGAGGAAGGTTCTTTAAGGTTTGGGCATGTTTCACCGAGAAATTCTGTTTATCGCCTTCAGATTTTTCTTTCGTCACTGCGCCGTCGCTTATTTCTTGTGTAACGACGTCTTTCACTGCCAGATCAGCTAATTCTCCTCCAGCAGGATCAATGGTGAGGTTCCAGCGTGTATCAGGCTCTCCCCATGAAGCATAAAGAATCACGTCGTGGCCTGGCATCGTCTCTTTACCGTTTTTGACGAGATGCTTTCCTGCGCTATCAATAGCCCAGCCCTTAAAGACCCAGCTATTGGGCACCCAATCGGGGCGCTCGGGGATATACTTTCTATCAAGATCTAGATCTTGCAAAGGATATTCGTATAGAACGCTGAATTTGTCTTTATTCTCTTCGTATTCAGCATCATTTTTTTCAGATCTGGGATCGTGATTTAGTTTGAGAATATATGAGTTTCTTGTATATTCTGCAACTAAATGACCATTTCTACCGAACCCGTAATCATTTTCATCTTCTGGATTGCCAAAAGTGTTGATAAATTTTATGGCATCTGCATCCGACCTAAAGGGCGTTATATTCTTTCTGTCGATATTCACCCTGCTGTTGGTAAATCCAACGAAATCGTCAGGATCATCAGGATCACCATCACAATCAGCGCAGTCATTATCGCCGAAATACCATTGCTCTGAAATTGTTGATGCTTTCAACTCTTCTTTAAGAGTAAAACCTTGAAGATGCGGCAGCGGAAATTTATATTCGGGATTAGCCGTATCAGACTTCCAATGATACAAGTCATAATCGTATTGCCCGACGCCGTTAAAATCATCCTTGAGAAAATCAAGGTGGTGAGGTATCGCAGAGCCTGTGCTGATTAGCGCTAGACCAAGCGCAATATCGTATTTTTCTCTTTGCTTTTCTTCGTGTTTACTTGGATCATCAGCTTTCGAACGCATCGGGATTTTATCGTAGAATCCGCCATGTTTATTGACGATAGGAGTATCGAGGAAATCCTCCGCCGACAAACGGTACGGTGGAGTATCACGATAAAGTGAAGGATCAAACTTCGTCGGCCATTCTTTTACATTTAATAGCCAGCCTGCTGGAGCTAAGTTTTCCCCTAGGCGATTTGGATCAGGGGGAAGTTCTAGCTCTTTATCTTTTGGCCACAGAGGATGGATATTTTGATTAAACCGAGCATCGAAATGATAGATATTTCCTTCGTTAAACGTTTTTCCATCTCTATTTATAGTTGGATAGATCTGATTATGACCCCACTGGCTTGACTGTCCTAATTTTTCTGTATGGATTTTTGTAAAATAGAGCGTATAGACTCGACGATCAAAATAAAGGTTATAGACTGTCTGCCCTGTTGGAGAAATAGTCTTTTGAATAGCTGGATCAGCTTCGGAAGCGTTTTCTTTCTTAGTTAAATCTTCATTTAAGAAATAGAATTTAGCAAAAAATTCTGGATCTTCTGCCGCTTTTTGCAAACGATCCTCAGATAGATCAGGAAATCTAATGCCCTCTATATCAATCTTTTTTAAATCCGGAGAAGTCCCAACCTGGCCTTCTTTGAATACTTTCACTCCCACAAAATCGTATCGATCCCTCAGTGAAAGATCAGATTTTGTATCGTCGTAATCTGCTTTTTCCGACCAAAAAGCGATCTGGTACCCTGCTTTTTCTACGTCTTGCCATACTGCTGTAAACGTCACCGAATGCGACGGCATACGAAGTTTCGCGTCAAGATTTTTAATCGGCTTCTTTGCTGCATCTTGAATAATTTCATCTTTCTTAAAGGTCGTCTCAACGCCATTGAGGATACCCGTAATATCCGAAGATGGCTTCCAGCCAAGAAATACACCGCCAGAGCGCGTTGGCTCTTCAACAGTTGGAATCACCTGTTCGTAATAGAGCAATCTGCTTGCTAAAGAAGTGCCTTCGCCTGTATCGAAATCAACTTCGTATGATTGGCGATTGTAGCGATATTCTATTTCGAAATCGCGAGTATCTTCTGGCACAAGAGCCTTCAAAGAAGACGCTTCAGGATAAAAACCTGAAATCTGGCTCGTGGGCAAAGGCTGAACCTTAAGAGTAGAGCCTACATTTCCCGACTGCTCTGTATAAACTACTTTCTGATCGCTAGCTCGCTTATCGTATTTGTTGAAATTATATAAATCTTGAAAGACGTGCCGAATGCGCACCGTATTTTTCTTTGGAGAATACAGAAATTCTTTTTCTGCCCGATAATTGAAATCGGTTTGTTTGCCTGCTTTCGCTTCTTTCTTAATAGCGTCGTACGTGAAATGAT
The DNA here is from genome assembly GCA_902464405.1 of uncultured Actinomycetaceae bacterium. Lineage (GTDB taxonomy): Bacteria > Actinomycetota > Actinomycetes > Actinomycetales > Actinomycetaceae > Arcanobacterium_A. The sequence goes on from CABQJD010000002.1 coordinate 220,820, forward strand.
ACGCGGAATCTTTCGGCTTATCGTATCCTTGCAGCTCCGGAGCTTCTATCGTCTTATCAACTTTCTTTTGCTCTTCAGGAGTTGCTTCTTCTCCTACACTTGCCGAATACGGGTGAAACTCAACGCCGCCTTCTTCGCCTTTTTCAGCTTTATAGTTCGTCCATAAAGTATAGATATCTGGCTGCTTAGGATTTTTTATAGCATCTTCAGAGGTTTTCCCAGGTTCTGGAGTTAAAGTATCTGTGGGCAACGAATTAAGATTACGAAGAAGTGCTATCGCTTTTTCATCAGGAGAAGAGGCAAAAGCGCTGCTGGCGATGGAAGAAGATACGATCAAACCTAGCGCGGTAGCGGAGCAGATAGTTCGAGTGAATTTTCGTTTCGCGCGATGGTGTAGATCTTTATTTTTCCTTTGCCTAATGTTCAACATTCTAACCTCAATATTATTACATGGGCTGATGAGGGTGCATAGAGATACCCCCCCCCCGCTATTTCTCTTTCATCTTATCAAGCAGGTTTGAGTTCTCAACATTGAGTGAGATTCTTCATTATCGAGCGATATTAGGGTATTAAGCTAAGCAGTATTAAGCGGTCGCGAGCGAAGGAGCTGGTCACGAGCGAAGGGGCTGGTAGCGAGCAAAGGAGCTTCGCGCAATTTTCTATGCGTTGAGCTGAGCTACCATACGTTGAGCTAGGTTGCTATTCGTTGAGCTGGGTTACCATGCGTTGTGACGCTATGCATTGCAATGCCACGGATTGCGATGCCAGGCATTATGTGTGTTTAGAGGAAAAGGCGAAAAATAAAACGTTGGGCGCCCATAGAATACCTATGAACACCCAACGAATCATTAGTAGCTATCGGCGCTTGTATCCGCGTAACCATCGGCTACGCACAAGCGCCTCACAGCTGGCTGATTTGCTGCTTATTTTGAGGCATGACGCCGACGATACACAACCGCCGCAGTACCAGCAGTGCAGCACCCCAGCGTTGCGCAGATAAGTGCGAAAATGCCTGCCGTACCAGTATTAGAGAGCTTCTTCTCTCCTGCCACTTTTGGCTCTTTCGCTACTTTTTTACCCACAGGATTCACAGCCATCACATCAGCAATACCCTTATCCTTGGCCGCGTTCACAGCATCCTGAGCCTTCTTAGCCTCATCCGCAGACCCAGCGCTCGACGGCTGCTTATCAATCTCACCCACGGCAGCATCAGCCTTCGCCTGAGCATCATCCTTCGCAGCCTTCCTCTCAGCCTCACTCAACAACTTATTATCATCAAGCTCCGCCAACTTCTTCTCAAGAGCCGCACGAACCTCAGCCTTCGCACTCTCCTTACCCACAGGATTCACAGCCGCAATAGCAGCAATGCCTGCATCTTTAGCTTTGGTGACGCCAGCATTATCTGCTGCTTCTTTAATAGCTTTTATTGCCTTTTCTTTTTCATCGTTGACGCGCTTCTTTGCTTGATCTTTTTCTTCATCGTTTAAGGAAGAATTGGCGTTAATCTCTTCGACCTTTTGATCAGCCAAATCCGTCACAGCAGCAATAGCAGGAGTTTCTGTCGAAGCTAGAGCTTCTTTTGCAGCCAAAACATCATCAAGCGCTTTAGTGTACACACTATTTTCTTGAAGATCTTTTTCATCTTTTACGAGATCGGCAACCTTTGCCAATTCATCTGTATATTTCTTGACGCTGGCATCCGTCTTCTTTGCAGTCGTCTCAGCTTTCGATGCGTCTAATTTGGCATGGATTTTCTTCAGCAATGATTTTGCAACGCTCTTCGTATCTTGCGAAATGCTGAAATCTTTACCCACCACAGGAAGAGCATACTGCTCGTGTTTCGACTGATAGCTCATGCCCAAATGCATATTATCTGCAGAGCTGATTTTTACAGTGTATTCAGTGACGCCTTTGGGCAATTCGATTTCTTTACTCGTAAAGGTGCCAGGGCGCCCATTTGGCTTATTCCCATCGAGCAGCTTCTGGAGTTCCTCGTCAGATTTTCCTTGAACACCGTTAATTTCTTTTTGAGTTCCATCTTGAGCAGCAATCACTATATGCATATCGGTCGTAGCGCTCTTCCTTGGGTCAAAACTGGTTGTATATACCGTTTTTTCTACGCCACCTTCTTTATACGCGACCTCTACCTTATACTGTGCTTTTTTGCCATTGATATCGCCCGTATACCCAGTAGTAAACGATACTTTAAGGTGCGAGCCTAAATCTGGAGAGTATGCTTTAAAAGTTTTTTGAATACCGTTATATCCCTTAATGCCCGCAGCAAAATCTCCAGACTCACCGCTGGGTTTATAGGCTGTGCCAGAAAAAGTTTCTTTATCTTTTGTCTTCTCAGTTCTCACCTGCGATAAGAAGAGGGCGTGTTTGAAGTTTTCATCAACAGAATTTTCCTGACGCCACAGCTTGCATACTTTCGTATTGACATCGCACGTCTCATTCACAGTCGTAAAAGGAAAAACGCCAGCATCAGACTGCTTAGCAACGGCAAACTTTCCGCCATCAATCGCTTTCCAGCCGCCAAAAGTGGCGCTATCGCCTTCTAGGTCTTTTACTTTCCCTGCTGCTACTCCTGCCGCTTCGCCAAGAGTATCGATCTTTTTGGAAAGCTGAGTCTCGTTTTCAACTTTTACTGCTAAATTCTTAAGAGCTGTGGAAAGAGCATCAACAGTTGCTTCATCTGCTGGGGCTTGGAAAACTTGATGAGCATCAGAATCTGCATCTGGCGCATCGTCAGCAAATGCTGGAGAAACTCCTGCCCCGATAGCTAAACCTACAGACACAATAAATGCTGACGCAATGCGATATGGAGACTTGCGCCCCTCAGATTTCGCAATTACCGCTGCCATAAAAATCACTCCTAAAAGGCGCATAAACCAGCCTCGATACGGCGGTTTCAAGCGATATATTCCTAAAAGTAGTAGGTACACATACATTTACACTCTATTCCCCCCCCCCGAGAATTTCAAGCTTTTTAACCTAATTCATAATTGGCGCATAAAAAGCCTGCACACAATACTTCCGAGCAGCATAGCCAGCAGGAAAACATGTAGAGAGGTAGACTGCAAATACAGGAAAATCTCCTAATGATTGGATTATCATGCAACGAATTATGCAGATCGCACTTTCCGCATTTATTGCGATTATAGCTATGCTGACTGGATTTGCTGTTGCCCCTGGTGCCCTAGCTACACCCGAGGTGAATTACACCGATGCCCCTCAGCTCAAACATTCCGACTGGGACACCTGCCCCAACAAACACTATATGCATATTGCTGAGTGGACCTACTGTCTGAATGGAAACGTCAAAGGCACAGGCGATTCAGGTGAATGGCGATGGAACGATGACGAGAAAACCCTCACCTTTGATAATTTCGTTCTCAAACGTCAAAACTTCACAGGATCTTACGGAGCAGGAACTTTTGTTGAAGTCGTTTTTGACCGCTCCACAGTGGGAATGAATGAATTGACCGTAAAATATAGAGGCAAAAACGTGATCGAGCAACAATCACGAGGGCATTCTGACGCCCTTGCTTTAATGTTTACTATGAAAAGCGGCGGAGTAGACAGCAAACAAGATAACCCAAAGGTTAATCTGATCGGCGAATCTGCAGATGCAAGCCTCACTATCACCACAGATATTTCCAATCCTGATCCTAACCTATCCACTACGCTTGAAAGCTGGGGAGCACCGCTCACAATCGGCGGACAAGGAACGATCAACTTGAACCCAGGATACAGCGGAACTGCTAAATTCGCTGGCGCAATCGGAATCTATACCAGCGAACTGAAAATCACCGATAACGCGCGTATCAATATCACGAGCCGTATTGCCAACCCACAAACGGTTTCAACGTCGTTCGCTGTGCTTGGCACATATGGATCGACCGTGCTCGCAGGAAACTCACAACTCAATATCGATATCAATGGCGTCACCAACGGCCAAACTATCGGTATGTATAGCCGGCATGATATTGCCGTCACCGAACAAGCCACGCTGAATGCAACAGCGAAATCTCCGAATATGCAGCCTTTCGGTATTCGCGCTGACGGAAATGCTGCGTTTTCTTCCGCCAAAGATACTACGCTCACAGCGCCTGGCGGCCGAGCCATCTATGCAGGAGGCGCAGCAACGTTCTCTGGGCCAGGAGATGTGATCGCTTCGAGCAATGCGAACGCAAGTATGCAAGCAGATAGCGTAAGCATGGCTGAAGGCTACGGAGTATTTGAACCAGAATCTGGCAGTATAGCTAATCCTGGTGTTAAAAATTCTGACGGCGAAAAAGTGGGCGAATGGCGTTTGTCGATGCTTGCTCCGCGATATGAATTAGTTAATACATCGCCTGCAGTTGCAGTGAAATCTCCCGTGAAGAGCGCCACCTATGCTCAAGACGCAACAAGCACCACGTACTCTGCTCCTGAGACAATCGAGGTGAACGGAAAAACGTGGCACATAAAAATTGATCGCACGAATGGCACGCTAGATGTGACTCCAGCAGCAGATGCTCTTAAAGGAGAAAGAGCAGATATTCCCGTCACTCTTACTTACAACCATGCATCGTTTGATAAGCCTAAAGAGCGCGCTGAGGTTGCACCAGTCGTAATCTCTGAAGCAACTGCCGTTCCAGAGCCTCCGACAGCGCAAGATATCAATGGAGTTCCTGAAGGTTCCTGGCAAGATGCGAAGATCCCTTCCTACGATCCAGACGAAAACGGCACGCCACACCCACTCAATGGAATGTTTACCTACGACATCACGTATACAAACAACGCTGGAGAGCCTTTTAACCCGAATGACCCAATCACCAAAGGGAAAAAGGCTATAGTGACTGTGGCACTCACCGAGAAAGGAAAAGAACATTACACAAAGATCGCCTGCCCTGCGAACGCTGAATGCACAGTAAACGATAATGGAAGTGCCGTATTTATCGTTGATCTGAAGTTTAAGCCGAAGCCAGAATCTCTGGAGCCAACTCCTGAAAATCCATCTCCAGAGAATCCAAATCCGGCAAATCCGAATCCAGCGAATCCAGTGCCAGCAGATAAATCGAAAGTGAACCCATCATCCTCGACTAAAGCTCCTCAGGCCCGAGAAATGCTTTCTAATACTGGCGTGACGAGTATGGCACTTCTCGCTTTCGGCGTATCGGCAGTCTTTATTGGTAGCTGCGCGATTCGACGCCGTTATATGTGATTCGCGTTCTGCCAAATCGATGTAGAGCTAGAAAAATAAGGGCATAGAAAACAAAAGTAACGCTCGCAGTTTTCTTGCACGCGTGCCGCGTTGCAACTCATGTTGCGGCGCGGCACTTTTCATTGCCGTATAGGTATCACTATCAGGTAAATAGGTATGCCAATTATCAGGTATAGATGTATAAATTTAGGTAAACAAGTTGGGCGGGTGTGCAATCATCACACCCGCCCAACCTATGCTTTCCTTAGCTAGCTATCAGCGCTTTTGCTCAAGTTTCCGCCTGAACGCAATCGCGCACACACCAACGACGCCCACTAACGCCGAGAAAGCCAGCCCTGCCAGAGCAGATGAACCCGTATTCGATAAAATCGACTTATCCACACGTGATGGAGAAGCTTGCTTCGGCTTGGAAGCTTGCTGATCCCCAGGCACCTTCTCTGGCTGAGTGGAATCAGGCTGCGAAGCTCCCGAATCACCTGATCCGCCAGATCCTCCTGGCGTAGAGCCAGGCTTATCGTCACCAGGCTCTGTTGTGCCTGGCACATCAGGCTCAGGCTTTGGCTCTGGTTTCGGTTCAGGATCTGGCTCTGGTTTTGGTTCAGGCTTCGGTTCTGGTTCTGGGTCTGGCTGCACGATATCTTTAACGACTACGCGCACCTCAACATCTTCGCTGCTGCTATCTTCGTAAGTGACGGTCACTACACCCGTTGTATCTCCTGCCTTTTCTGTGCTGGGAGCTTGCCCTTTCCAAGCAAAGGTCACTTTAGTTAAATCGGCTGGAGCTTCTCCCTCAAACTTAATAACTGTACTCAAATCAGGCAGTTTATCGCCCTTATTGAGCGTGATCGTTTCAGCTTTCGGAGTATAGATATCCTTATCCGGAATAGTCTCAGCTGGAGTCAAGTCCTCCAAGCAGAATGCGCCAGAGTCTTTCGCTACACCAAAATTATGAGCGCTGGTGCCGTTTTCAAATACGTAGCCGTCTTTAGTCTTAGCTATCAGCTCTTTTGCTTGGTTAATTTCCCAAGCAATCTGATCGGTATCGTCTGGCTTAATCCATGTGGCATTTGACTCCGCTTTACCTCCTGCTACCCACTTATTGCAAGGGTCATCTACCTGAGGAGTTTGCGGAATCTGCACTTTGACGAGTGGTTTCGCATTGACGCTAATCTCCACGCTGACTTCTTCGCTGCTGCCATCTTCGTAAGTAACGGTGACGATACCCGTCACTTTACCAACCGTAGCAGTGCTAGGAGCTGGCTCTTTCCACGCAAACTTCACCTTATCCATATCAGCAGGTGCCTGATCTGGAGTATTGGGGAATTTAACCACATCTTTAAGCGGCGGAAGCGCATCTCCCACTGTCAGGGAAATTGGGTCAGCGAACGGGTTGTACCGTTCTTTGTCGCTCACTCGGGTAAATTTCAGTTCCCACGAAGACGTGGCAGAAGGCTTGAGCAGATAGCCATCTTGTGCCTGAGCAGTCACCGTCACAGTGACTGGAGCATTCAGATCAGCCTTATCAGCACTGACGTTTACCTTTCCAGTGACGACTTTGCCATTAACCAGATATTCAACACCTTGCACAGTAGGCAGCGTGTAGCTGCCGATATATGAATTTCCTTCATGCGTGAAATCGTCATCTGCGCTGGTAGGAGCTTCTGGAACTACATAAGGAGTGAACGCCCACGTGCCAGTAAAGGTTTCGTCTTTAGCGAGGTTTGTGATTTTTTCAGGATTCCAGCCCTTGAAATCGTACACACCCTTTTCAGTAGTTACCTGCTTCTTCTCAAGCTCTACTGGAGTAACCTCACTGCCAGCAGCAATATCTGGCTGCTGAGCTGGCAGAAGCTTTTTCACGTCCTCAGGAAGCTTATCTTCATCAGCAAACTTATAGGTGACTGTATACTTCTTCGGAGCGTCTTTATAAATATCAGTAGCGAACTGCTGAGTATTCGCCTTATACGCTAAGAAAATTGCGCTCTTTAGCTGCTCGACCTTTGTCTGCGTCGGCAGTTTGGTATACCAGCCAGTTGAAAGCAGAGTATTGCTCTTAAGATCTTCATCAACAGCTTTAGTCATTAAATCTTTAAGCTGAGCATAGGTGGTAATCTGCTGTTGTTTACCTTCCCACGCGATAGTGATTGGTTTTAGGTTGTCTTTCTTAGCGATCCGCTCGGCATATTGAGCTTTTTTGAAATCAGCCATAGTGGGGTATTTACCGCCACTCACCTGCGAAATAATCACGTCGTCACTAAACTGCGTGCTTTGGGCGACGGTAGCTGGCTTGTGCTGATTAGACAGATACGGCACCATTCCTTCGTAATAGCCGTACTCTGAAAGCATTTCCCAGCTTAAGCGCTTAGTGTGCATATCTCCGCTCATACCGCTGGTATTATGAGGTGCTCCATAGATAGGAGTAAACAGAGGAATCGCATAGTAGCCGTTGTATTTAAAAGTACCAGTGACTTTTTGCCCTTCAACCATGAGCCGATAGGCAACTGCGTTCATATCTACGAGATCATCGATAGTTTTCAGCTTAGCAGCATCAGCAGCAGTGATGTTTTCAAACTTTTCGTCTTTACCAGACAAAGTGGCTTTATTAAACAGTTTTACTTTTGTGGCATCGTCTTTAGACAAAGCTACATCGGCTTCTAAATAATCTAGGGTATAGATTAAATCCATCTGGTTGCCGTAATAGGTCTTCAAATCCTCGGGATTCTTAAAACGATCTGGATTTTCATTCCCATAAGTTTCTTGCCCACTGCGATCAAAAATCTGGTTGAGATCGAAGTTTGCGCCTTTATCTGTATCATCGTTCTTATGCCACGGCTCAAATACACCACGCGTAATAAGCTCGGCGCTCGCTCCTGAACGCTGCTTATGACCAGCAAAATGAACTTCATCAGCCATTTGGTGCGTGTGCTCATGCGCATAAGTGGTCAGCCCGCGATCATCTAAGCCGTTTGCCAGCCAATAGCTGATCTGTCCGCTTTGGATATCAGCAAGGCCATCTGCCTGCGTGAAAGTAAAATAATAGCCTAAAGGCGTGATAAATTCTCGCACCGCGCTGGCAGCATCATTTCCCTGCTTTGCAGACCAACGCTTTGAAGCCTGCTGCTCACTCGGATTTTTAATCTGCAGATTATCCCATACGCGGCGGTTACCCACTAATTTTGAGCGTTTATCCTCTTTAGCTATGCGATACCAGAAATCTAAATAGTCTGCCTGGCGTTCAGCTGCGTATTCGACCTTGTTTTCAAAAGCCTCCAGCTCGGTACTATAGGCATCAGGATTAGTCTCTTTGAGCGCTCGATTGACGTAGGTATCCGCCAAACCATACATAATGGATTCGACTGTCGAAACCACATACATGGAGTTCTCTGAAACGTTCAGCAATGCCAGCATCTCAGCCTGCCCAGTCTGATCGTTTTTCAGCTTATCGAAGAGGCGATAAGGCGCACTGGGATTCGCTTTTGATGGCTTTTCAGAAATTTCAGCTTTAGACGTCTGCCAAAGCCAATCAGCTGGTTTTTTGCCTGCCTGCGTTACCTGCTTTTCTAAGAATACTCCCAGATCGGTTTGCTCCGCTATTTTTCCACCCAAAACTTCTTTGAAAAGTTTGGGAGTGAACGCCATTTTGCGCTGATCGGCGGTCTGCTTCCCGATAGCTGCTACGAGATCAAAAGGAGCATATTCTTTCCCAAACGCATTATTTTCCGTCATCACTTGGCGAGCAACCGTCTTATTATCTTTGATAATAAAACTATAATTACGCTGCAGATAGGCGGCGCCAATCAGAAAACCAGCTTTATCCTTTTTAATCGCATTTATATAATAATCTGCGTTTTTATTCTGCCCAGCAGTAGCCACCGCAGAATCTGCTTTTAGCATTGCTGGAAGGAGAGTTGGCAGATCTTTTTTGATTTGAGTAAATGCGCTCTCCATATCGGAAGCAAGCAAATACTCTTCTTGGAGTTCCTTTACTGCTTCCTCATCAGGAACATCAGTAATTTTAGTGTATTTAGTCCTATCGCGCTTCCAAATCTCTGTTTTTTTACCAAGCTTTTCAGCCGATGTGAAATGAGTCTTTGCAAGTTTATTTCGAACCTCTTCATCTCGAAAATCAACTTTATTTAGATCAGCTTGCACCTGCTGCACTATTTGCTGAATCTGCTGATCGCTGAGGGGATCTGCCGCATAAGCTCGGGGAGCTGAAACAGAAGTGAGCGCACCCAGCAGCAACATTATTCCTAATGCTACCGCAAGTATCTTCGATACGCCCTGCGTAATCTTTGTTCCTAAAAGAACAGAATAATCCCTCATATCTCCCCTAATGCTGCTTAGCACGACAACCTATCTCTTTTATAAAAGAAGAGCTAAGCATTAAAAAGTGTGCTTTTGACGCTTAGCTCTAAAAGACTTTTATCTACTCGCTTAAGTATCCCCTAGATTCTTCTATTAAAGCAACACAATGTTGCGCAACTCCTAATTGTGCAAGAATTACGCAAACCCTGATTGCGCAAGAATTACACAAGTCCTAATTGCGCAACTCCTGAAGATCTGCAGATATAAAAACCCCAAAAAATAGCGCCTGCACATTTGGGATACATAGCACGTACACATTTGAGCATACATATATCACACTCATATACGCTGGCGCGCGCCCGCATCAAGCAGATTCTTTAAGATTTTCACTTAAAGAATCTGCTCAACACTGCGGCGCGCGCCGGCACAATTAAAGATGCACTGCGATCTCGTATTCCACAGCACGAGAACAGCGCTTTATATCGCTATGCAGTCGCGTTTACGGCACTTCCGCCATTTTCTTCAGCAGCAGCCTGGCTCTCATTTGAGATCGCAGCGCGCCCAGCCTCAAGACGAGCCACAGGCACACGGAACGGCGAACAGCTCACATAATCCAGCCCAACCCAGTGGAAGAAATGGATCGACTGCGGATCACCGCCGTGCTCACCACACACACCGAGGTGCAGATCTGGATTAGCTGCGCGCCCGCTCTCAGCAGCACTACGCACAAGCGAACCAACTCCGCGCCAATCGATGCTCTCAAACGGAGAGGTACCGAAAACGCCATACTCGTAGTAATCGTTGAAGAACGACGCCTCCACATCGTCACGCGAGAATCCCCACGTGGTCTGAGTGAGATCGTTTGTGCCAAAGGAGAAGAAATCACTCTCGCAAGCAATCCGATCAGCTGTGAGAGCGGCGCGTGGCAACTCGATCATATTGCCAATAGGCAGATCAACTTTCATACCGCTCTCTTCGGAAACCTCAGCCAAAACCTCACGAGCAATATCAGAAGCAATCTGCATTTCGCGCGAAGAGCCGATAAGCGGAATCATAATCTCAGGCCGAGGATCTTTGCCGTCTTTCTTTAGCTCCACATACGCCTCAGCAATAGCGCGCACCTGGAGTTTAATCAAGCCTGGCATCTTCAAACCAAGGCGAATACCGCGCAGACCAAGCATCGGGTTCGCCTCATGATTTTGCTTCACCGCAGCCAAAAGAATCTTCTCATCTGCCGTGATTTCCTCACCTTGCGCCTCTTTCACAGCGAGCTTCACGGAAAGCTCCGTGAGATCAGGGAGGAACTCGTGTAGCGGCGGATCGATCAAGCGAACCGTTACAGGGCGCCCGTCCATTGCGGCAAACATGCCAAGGAAATCGCCCTTCTGCAGCGGAACGAGCGCCGCATAAGCCTCTTCACGCTCAGAATCGCTTTCTGCAAGAATCACTTTTTCGATCAACTGACGGCGATCACCGAGGAACATATGCTCCGTACGGCACAAACCAATCCCCTGCGCCCCAAAATCTCGCGAGCGCTGAGCATCTTCCGGGTTATCAGCATTTGCACGCACCTGCAGCTTTGCTTTCTCGTCTGCACGGCTCAAAATGTGATGCACAGCCGTCACTAATTCGGTCACGTCTTCATCTGCAGCAGCAGCTTCAATAGCAGCATCATATCCTTTGGAAATGTAGGTCATCACTGCAGAATCGGTGACAGGCACCTCACCCTCGAAAATTTCACCAGTCGCACCATCAATAGCGATCACGTCACCAGCTTTATACGTGGCATCTTTGCTCTTCACGTACACAGTGCCTGCAGCCTCATCAACCATGAGATCTTCTGCACCCACCACGCAGCAACGCCCCATGCCGCGAGCCACCACAGCTGCGTGAGACGTCTTGCCGCCGCGGGCCGTAAGCACACCAGCAGCCACAACCATACCTTGAAGATCATCCGGGTTCGTCTCTCGGCGAACCAAAATAACTGGCACGCCAGCATTCGTGCGAGCCACAGCCTGCTCGTTATTCATCACGATCTCACCCACAGCAGCGCCTGGAGAAGCAGGCATACCTTTGGAAATGAGTTTCTTTTCAGCTTTCTTATCAAACTGCGGGAAGAGAAGTGACGTGAGTTGATCGCCCGTCACGCGCGTCACCGCTTCATCTTTCGTGATGAGCTTCTCGTTTACAAGCTGCTCGGCAATACGGAACGCTGCCGAAGCGGTACGCTTGCCCACGCGGGTCTGCAGCATCCAGAGCTTGCCCTTTTGAATCGTAAACTCAATATCGCACATATCGCGGTAGTGGGTTTCGAGCTTGCGCATAATCTCGCGCAACGCATCGTAGCTCGCCTTATCGAGGCGCTCAAGATCTGCCAACGAAAGAGTATTGCGGATACCCGCAACCACGTCTTCACCCTGAGCATTCTGCAAATAATCACCATAGACGCCTGAATGCCCGGTTGATGGATCGCGAGTGAAGCACACACCCGTACCAGAATCCATGCCCATATTGCCAAAGACCATCGTCTGCACATTGACGGCGGTGCCGAGATCGTTCGGGATACGCTCACGGCGGCGATAAATACGAGCACGATCAGTATTCCATGAGCGGAACACCGCTTCCACAGCCATATCAAGCTGAGCGCGCGGATCCTGCGGGAAATCAATGCCCGTCTCGCGCTTTACAATCTCTTTGTACGTATCCACAAGCTCTTTAAGATCGTCGGTGGTCATATCAAGATCGCCCTTGTAGCCCTTGCGCTCTTGCAAACCGTGCAGCTCGTCAGCAAAAAGATCGCCATCAATATCCATCACCGTCTTGCCAAACATCTGAATCAAACGGCGATAAGAATCCCATGCGAAACGATCGTTACCAGCCTGCTGAGCCAAGCCCTGCACACTCTGATCGTTCAAACCGATATTGAGCACTGTCTCCATCATGCCCGGCATGGAGAATTTAGCTCCCGAACGCACAGAAACGAGGAGAGGATCCTCGGCATCGCCAAGAGTCTTGCCCATTTTTTCTTCGACGCCACGGATTGCAGTGGTGACTTCCACAGCAAGAGTTTCGGGCACTGAACCGTTACTCAAATATGCACGGCACGTATCGGTAGTGATGGTGAATCCGGGAGGAACCGGCAAGCCCAAGCTCGTCATTTCTGCCAGGTTCGCGCCCTTACCACCAAGAAGGTCTTTCATATCCTTATTGCCCTCGGTGAAGTTATATACATACTTCGTCATTACGCATGCCCCTTCTTTGGGTCTCGTTTTGCTTTCGTCACTTGAAGCCGCACAACACGGTCCGCCAAAAATTCTAGTGCATTATGGGCCCTTAAGCCTATATTTTGACACCTTCTTCTCTGAGCACTTGCAGGTATTCAAAAATATTTGCCGAATAATTAGGATAGGCAATTTTTAATTCACGAAAATTATCCACATGGACAAGAACAATATTCTCAGTAGAAAGACTGCACTCGTTCGAGGCACTGCCCGACAATTTTGTTTCAAATTGCGCATAATCAGCAAGCGCTCGATCTATCTGAGCCTTAGCATAAGAATACACAATTAAGCTTTGTTCTTCTTTCAATAACCGTAAAATAAACACGGACGCTTCTTCATCGTCGCAGTAAGATTTAGATATCTTGAACACGTCATCACAAGCATTCAATAATTTTGCGCCAATACGTCTCACATCTGGAAGAGACTCGACACGTTCTATAAGGGATTTTTTATCAGTTGGCACCCCTGCCACAAGAGGAGTTCCCTCACGTAACGCTAAGAGTGATGACGTAAGTTGGTTAAACATTAACCTGCCTTCAGTAAAAGGATTTTTTAGTAGTGAATCCTTATCAGATGTTTTGACAGAAATACCCTCTATCTCATCCATAACCTCTAAAGCAGTAGCCCAATAGTGCTGAAGCTGCGTTCTTAGTTGAACTTCAACACGATAATTACCATAAGCGGTGTGTTGTTTAGTCAAAACATGATATGAACGGTAACCAGTGTCTTTAGGAAATCGAATATAATCTTTACTTTTTCTGATAATCGAACCCGTTGTTTTAATGTTTTCTTCTAGCCGATCTTTAATTATTTCTAAATCTTCAACTTTCTTAACGATCACACGGCATCCGCCTACGTCATCTAAAGTACTTAAGTCGTAATTTTGCGGTCTTTGCAATTTTTGAATAATAGAAGGGATCCGCTTCAGCCTATAAGTTAGAACAACCCCCTCAATACCCTCACAACATTCAAGAAGAGTTTCAAAACACTGCCGAGCAGCGGGCGCACATTGAGCACGCCATTTTTGTACAATCCTGATTGCGTCTGCATACTCTCCAGAATCATGTTGCAAATTACGCTTTAAAACTCTGCTGCATTTTTTCGCTTTATTCGCTGAGATATATTCACCACTCATGTTTCCAGATGAAGAGCACATAGGTATAATTGTACCGTTAGGATACATGGGCATAAATTGTGAGGAGGCTTTACAATGGCATCTATTGTTGATGTAGCTGCATATATTTTAGATCAGTGCAAGTCTCTTTCCACAATGAAACTGCAAAAACTCACATTTTACTCACAAGCACATTCTCTCGCTACTTTAGGAACTCCGTTATTTAACGAAGATTTTGAAGCGTGGCGTGCAGGTCCTGTATCCACAGAACTATTTAGCAAGCATCGTGGATTCTTCATTATAGAAGCAGGACAGTTAAAGGCGAAAAGCACTAATTTAACAGATCAAGAAAAAAATATCGTCGATGCGGTATGCAACAAACTGGGAAAACTCACCGGCAACGATCTTAGCAATCGCAGCCACAGAGAAGATCCGTGGAAAAATGCTCGATCTGGTCTATCTCCTAGTGCTCCCAGCCAGAACCTAATCTCTAAAGATTCGATACGCGAGTACTACTCAATTCATCGTGTGGTGGATTTTTAAATACGTACAGCAACACGCACGACAACGTCATTTATAGTAGCTATACGGTTTATGGTGTGCGAATAACCGATCCACACCAAAACGCACACCATAAACTTTTACAATTTTTACCGAAAGAATTCTATGCCCTCTTTGCTTGCCATCATCTACGCAGCTTTCATCTCCCTAGGCTTACCCGATAACGTGCTCGGATCCGCATGGCCTCAGATGGCTCCAGATCTTGGAGTGGATATTGCTGCAGCTGGAATACTTTCCATCACAACAAGCTACGGGACCATTATCTCCTCCTTTTGCTCGGCATGGATACTGCGCAGATTTTCAACATCATCAGTCTGCGCAATCTCAACCATGCTCACATCGTTAGGACTTGCAGGCTTCAGCCTCTGCCCTACCTTCGCCTTTATGCCTCTATGCGCACTCATTCTCGGGCTTGGAGCAGGAGCAATTGATTCCGCCCTCAACGCTTACGTGAGCGCTCATTATTCTGCAGCGCACATGAATTTCCTGCACGCCTTTTGGGGAGTGGGCGCTCTATGCGGTCCATTTATAGTTGCTTTCTGCCTCTATACGATGCATTCGTGGCGTCCAGCTTACGCTGCTATTGCATGCATTCAGTTCTTTCTAGCAATTCTTCTCGTCTATACACGCCGCCTCTGGCGCACACGCGATACGTCACCTTGCTATACAGATACCAGCAGCAATAAAACCTTTTCTGTAAAAAACGATTACAGCAATAATGCTGACGACGAAGCAAACAATGAAGATCACATACCGTGGTACTCCATTCCTTTGCTTTGGCAATCCGTTTTCGCGTTCTTCCTCTATTGCGGCGCAGAACACAGCGCCATACTTTGGGCAAGCACATTTTTACGGCAGGCACGAAACCTCGATGCCACTATGGCAGCTGCAGCCGGAGGCGCATTCGTCATCGGAATGACGTTAGGACGCTTTACCTCAGGATTCGTATCTCGAACTTTGAGCAGTATCCAACTTATCCGAATCGGCACAGGAACCTTAATGGCTGGGATGCTCTGTGCCACTCT
This sequence comes from uncultured Actinomycetaceae bacterium, assembly GCA_902464405.1. Classification (GTDB taxonomy): domain Bacteria; phylum Actinomycetota; class Actinomycetes; order Actinomycetales; family Actinomycetaceae; genus Arcanobacterium_A. The sequence continues at coordinate 236,318 of CABQJD010000002.1, forward strand.
GGCCCCATGGGCATGGGGAACCGCCGCAGGCTTTGCCATTGCAGGAATAGGGTGTGCGCCTATTTACCCGGGAATTATGAAAGAGCTGAATCGCAGATTCGGATCAGGCAACGTCAAACGCGTGATCGGCATACACATGGGCTTCGCATATATCGGCTCCCTGCTTTTCCCAGCAATCACGGGAGCACTCATCTCATCTTTTTCCCCCTACGCTCTGCCTGCGATTTTTCTTTGCAGCTCACTAGGCATGCTGATATGCCACGAATTTATTGAACGAAGCATCTGCGGTGAAGCTATAGGAGCCGCACACTCAATGAAATGCTCATAAAGCGCTTCACTAAAGCACTCATAAACCCTTCACTCATATCTAAACACCTGCTAAGAGGAGCACCAATAAAATACGTTTTAATACGATCTGCACAAAACAAGAAAAATTCATTACTATATCCCTATGCGAGTTTTTCCTTCCTATACTGCTTCATTCCGCCTCAACATAGAGGAATCATCGGTGCAAGTAGCAGACGTGATTCAAAAAGTTTCTTCCATAGGCGCCGCCATCACAGGTTTAGATGTGGCCGAATCTGATCGTGAAGATATTTCTCTCGATCTCACCTGCCTCACTCGCGATTCCAGCCATCGGCGCGAAATTGCTCAACTCCTTGAAGCTACCCCTGGCGTCACTGTGCAAGCGATCTCAGACACAACTTTCCTTGAACATATCGGTGGAAAAATCGAAGTCACGCCAAAAGCTCCAATCAAGAATCGAGCCGATCTTTCGCGCGTTTATACGCCCGGAGTAGCGCGCGTGTGCACATCTATTCACGACGACCCAGAGAAATCTTTTAGCCTCACTATTCGTGCCAATACCGTGGCAATCGTCACCGATGGAACTGCCGTGCTGGGGCTTGGCGATATCGGCCCTGAGGCTGCTCTTCCCGTCATGGAAGGAAAAGCTGTGCTGTTTAAGCAGTTTGGCGGAGTGAATGCTTGGCCAATCGTGCTAGACACAAAAGATACTGAAGAAATTATTCGCACAGTTAAGCTGATTGCTCCAGGCTTTGGCGGAATCAACCTAGAAGATATTTCTGCTCCTCGATGCTTTGAGATCGAGCAGCGTTTGCGAGATGAACTCGACATTCCTGTGTTTCATGACGATCAACACGGAACAGCAGTAGTGGTGCTCGCAGCTCTTATTAACGCCTTAAAGCTCGTAAATAAAAAGATTGAAGACGTGCGCATCGTAGTTTCAGGAGTGGGAGCTGCAGGAACTGCAATTATTAAACTTCTTCTCGCTCAGGGCGCGCGAGACATAGTGGGATACGGCAGGAACGGCGCTCTTGCAGCTGACCAAACCGAAAACATGAATCCTGCTCGCAAGGAGCTGGCACAGATCACTAATCCACGCCTCGTACACGGAGATTTGCGCTCTGGTCTAGCTGGAGCAGACGTATTCATTGGCGTTTCACAAGGCGGAATTCTTGAAGGAAACGATATCGCCACGATGGCTGATAATGCCATCGTTTTCGCTCTGGCAAATCCAACTCCAGAAGTCGATCCTATTGAGGCTTCTCAGCATGCCGCAGTCATTGCTACTGGACGCTCCGATTTTCCGAACCAGATCAATAATGTGCTTGTTTTCCCGAGTCTCTTTAGAGGTGTGCTCGATTCACAGGTAAAGACGATCACCACAGAGCTTTTACAGGTGGCAGCGCAGGCGATTGCTTCTGTGATTTCCGATGAAGAGCTGAGCGCACACTATATTATTCCTGGTGTATTCGATCAGAGGGTGACGCAAGCTGTGCAAGAAGCAGTGAAACGCGCAGCTCGCAATCTTCCAAAGCGGCAGATTCCAGCGCAAGAGCACACCGGGCAATAAGCTCGGCAAGAAGTGCAGCAAAAAGCATAGCAATAAGCCTGGCAAGAAACTGAGCTGCTTTTATCGTTTGATCGCAAGGAACCTCACCAATTGCGCCATCACGAATCTAGGGGTGAACGTCAGCTCACTCTCTAGCTGTGAAAGAATTAAACTTCGCAGATTTGAAAATAACTATTCCGAATGCGAATACCGCAGCAGCTAATGCCACTTGCGGTTCATAATATGAGGGTAGGAATAAGCGCACCATTGCACTCGAAAGCGCTCCAAAAATAACCACCGCTAAAAAGGGCATATTGAAGCTCAAAAGAACGATTGCCACAGCAAAAGCAACTAAACGAGCATCGAATGCAACAGCACACCCAGAACAGAAAGCATTGCTCGCGATAAGCGCAGCCAGAAGCCCGATCGTCATACGATTTGTGACGGCAATAACTACAGGTTTTTCCAGCCAATGCTCGGGGAATAAAAAACCTGCATATTTCGTGGCGAAAGAGATTGCACACGCACCTAGAATCCATAACCACATCAGACTTCACCTCCTGCTCGCAGCACATTCTTACTTGGCACACACCATACAGCCGCCACAGCTGCAGCAATGAGTATCGGAATTCCTGGCGCAGCAACAGGAGTGACGACAATCGTCACCGTAGCGCACACAACCGCGAGCGCCGCAGCGTCACCTGATTTTAAGCGAGGCCAAAGCAAGCCGCAGAATGCCGCCACAGCAGCACCGTCAAGCCCCCAAGCTGTAGGATCCCCCAAGGCTTCACCAATCAACGCGCCCAACATCGTAAACGAGCACCACAGAATCCACACCCCGCATCCAGTAACCCAAAAACCGCGTTTTATCTCGGCTGGGTCTTTCTGGGCTGAAGCTACAGCAGTTGGCTCATCGATTGAAATATGAGCAGCCAGCACTTTACGCCAGCCATGCACTCGCAGTCGCACGTTATTCTGCATACCGTAGATACCGTTTCTCAGCCCGAGCAAACCTGCCGCGCTGAGAGCTGACGCACCCGTGCCGGCAGGGCTTGCAAGATGCCCTATTCCCCCGGCACCGCTGATAACTCCGATAAAAGCAAACTGGGACCCTCCGGTAAACATCACTGCTGAAAGAATAACCGTCTGCCAAAAACTCAGCCCTGCTGCCACTGCAAGAGCACCAAACGAGATGCCGTATAAACCAGTGGCAATAGAAACAGATAAAGCCATTGCCACAGCTGGAGTGAGGTGACGGCGAAAATTCATTCCACCAGACTAACACACTGCCTAATCACGGGTAGCAGCCAGCAGGATTTGCGAACAAGAAAAAGCAGATAAATCAGCACTTATCGAAAAGCGCTCGACGCTCGGTGGAATAGCGCATGAGCGCCCTCATCGCAGCCACATCTTCCGTTTCTATCATCTTTCTAAGATTGGTGAACGTAGAAAGAAAGAGATCCATCTGCTCCAAAAGCGCCGTCTTATTCTCAATAAAAAGCTCACTCCACATCTCATCATTGATTCTCGCAATGCGCGTGAGATCTCGAAAAGAATCGCCGGTAAAGGCTTGCATATGCTCTTTGCTATTGCACGTCATCAAAGAAATAGCAATACAATGCGTAAGCTGAGAAAGAAAGCCAATCATCTCGTCGTGCTCTTCAGGAGAAAGAGTTGCCACGCGAGAAAAGCCGAGCAGCCTACCCAGCTCGATGCACGTCTCGATAGCATCGGGCGTATTTTTCTCGGTTGGAGTGACGATGTAGTTCGCTCCGGCAAAGATCGTATCCGTGCTGTTTTCCACGCCGGAAAGCTCGCGCCCGGCCATCGGGTGCGCCGCAATGAACTCAACATCATCGCGAAGCATACCTTGAATCTTATAAACGATACTTCCTTTAACACCCGTTACGTCTGTGAGGAGCGCACCGCTTTTCAACAGCTTTTGATTATCCTCGATCCACTGCACAAAAACGTGCGGATAGAGAGCAAAAATCACGAGATCCGCCGAGCTGATTATGTTCGAATCAAGCCCTGTAGAACCTTCGTTGATAATCCCCTTGCGCATTGCGTAATCAATAGAACTTTGCTCCTTGGTGATGGCGCTGATATGGAAGCCGAGCCGCTTGAGTGCCCGAGCATAGCTTCCGCCGAGAAGCCCGAGACCAACGATCAAAATTTTCTTATCCACCTGAACTAGCATATTTTCTTCACCTTTGCTCCCAGCGTCCTGAGATCGTCAAAAAATCGGGGATAGCTTTTTCTCACAGCTTCGGCTCCTTCAATCGAGCCTCCAATTCTTGAAAGGATCACCGCAAGCGCCATAGCAATACGATGATCGTTATGGCTGCTGAGAGGAGCTTCTGAGCTGCGAAGATCCTGCTTGGGCACGGTGATGGAGTTTTCGCCGAAGATAAGCCCGCCTCCAAGTTTTCGCAACTCGCTATCCATCGCACGCCCACGGTCGCTTTCTTTTGCTTTTAAGCGATCCGTGCCAGTAAAAACTGCGCCGTTTTTCATGGCAGCGAGCGCAAAAAGAATCGGTCCGAGATCCGGGCAGTCGGAAATATCTAGCGTGGGCACACCCGCCGAAATCTGCGAGAAATACTTTCGATACACTCTATCGCCTTGAGCGCTGCTCGGATCCAGATTCATCACGGTGACGCTAGAGCCAAGTTCGTTGAACGCATCAAGAAACGCCGCATTTGAGTAGTCGCCCTCAATTTTTCCGCTGAAAGCTCTCATCTGAGCGGAACGAATACTGATCGTATGCTCATCTTTCAACGCCACGCATGCGCCGAAAGAGCGCAACGCACGAATCGTCAAATCTACATACGATCTACTTTCAAAAGGCGCAATAATATGAAGAAGCGAATTGCCGCTGAGATGTACCAGCGCAAATATAAGCCCGGTGATGAACTGACTGCTTACGCCGCCTTCCAGCTCGTACGCGCCGCTCTGCAGCCTCCCGCACACCGTCACCGAATCGGCCTCTTTATGAAATGTAAAACCGCGAGCACGGCAGAGATCTTCATAGACGCCGAGCGGACGCTCAAAGAGCCGTGCGCTCCCACGCAAAGTGACTGGCTCCCCTAGGCACAGAGCGAGCGGAATAAAAAACCGCAGTGTGCTGCCGCTTTCTCGGCACTCTAAAATGCGGCTGCTTGCATGCATGAACTGGTCTGGAGCAATATGTGCAGTTGCGACGCGTTCGCCTGATTCTTCGCTTCCCCCTCGCAGCTCAATCTTTGCACCTAAAGCCTGCAAGCAATCAATCGTTGCCAAAATATCTTCGCTGAAATCTAGACCTGAAAGAGTGCATTCCTGCCCAGAAAGTGCTGCGGCGATCAGGTATCTGTGTGCCATACTTTTTGAGGGCGGAGCTTGAATCTCTCCCGATAAAATGCATGGAGAAAATTCAGCAATCATACAGCCTCTCCGATCAGATAATCAATCGCTTCAAGGTATCCATCTGTGCCGCGCCCAGTGATAGCAGCCTTACAAGCACGGCGAATATAGCTCACCTGGCGAAAATCTTCCCGCTCCTCAATCTTTGAAATATGCACTTCCACCGCAGGAATCCCTACCGCCATGAGCGCATCCAATATCGCAATACTCGTGTGGGTATATGCGCCAGGATTGATGACTATCCCATCAACTTCTCCGTATGCCTTCTGAATCTCATCAACGAGAGCGCCCTCGTGGTTGGATTGATAGAGCGTGACGGCGATACCTCGGTTCTCGCAGTAGCTCCTGATTTTTTCTTCCAGATCTGCGTATGTTTCTCTTCCATAGTGCTCCGGCTCACGGATACCGAGCATATTGAGGTTCGGTCCGTTAATAACGAGGATTTTCATGCGATAAACTCCTTTCGCTTCTCTATCACAGCGTCTGCCTCAGCTTGAGGCGTTCCCATATCAGGCACCACTACATCTGCAGTTTTTTGGTACGTTTCCAACCGCTGCTCATAGAGCTTTTTCAGCTTTGCATACGTATCTGCCAAAGGTCTGCTCTGTGTGGCTTGCAAACGCCGAATATCTGCATCTAAGAAAAACAGCCTGCCGTTTCTCTTAAGCGCCCGAACGTTTTCTTCGCGAAGCACAGCGCCGCCGCCTGTGGCGATAATTCGGCTGTGCTGCGAAGATACTTCGGCAATCACCTTCGTTTCCAGATTGCGGAAATACTCTTCTGCTCGCGTCTCGATGAGTTCTTTGATGGAAACGCCACAGAGCTTTTCAATCTCGCTATCAGTATCGAGAAATTCATAACTGCTCAGCACTTCTGCCCTGCACACCATATCGCTAGCCAAGCAGGCGCCTACTGTGCTCTTGCCGCTCCCGGGCATACCCGTCAGCACAATGTTTTCTTTCGAGGAAAGTATGCGAGCGTAGATACGCTCAGTAGTTTCTTGCGCAATAGACGTGCCAAGAAACGCTTCGACTGCAGTCACTGCCTGTGCCACCAGCATATACAGCCCGCCCTCTGCGCGAATCCCTCGCTCACGCGCACTCAGCACGAGATTAGTTCGCAGCGGGTTGTAAACAGCGTCGATTAGTCCTTCGAGCTGTGAAAATGATTTGATATCTAAAGGCGTAGCATCACAATCGGGAAACATTCCCACTGGAGTGGTGTTGATAATAACGTGCGCATCTGCATGCTCTGCCAAAGCTTCTTCATAGGTGACGCTTCCAGGTTTTTTCCTCCTGCTCACCGTCACGATCTCAGCAGCTCCTAAATCTTCGGCGACGACGCAGGCCGTCTTACTGGCTCCTCCAGTGCCAAGCACAAGTACTTTTTTCTGTGCGAGAGAAACCCCCACCCGCTCGATAAGTGCTTTCAGCCCCGCATAATCGCTGTTGTCGCCGCAGAGCTTGCCTTCTCTATTCACCACTATATTCACAGCGCCAATCCGCGCCGCCACATCGCTCAACGAATCAAGATATGGGATCACTGCTTCTTTATAGGGAATAGTGACGTTGATAGCAGCAAAGTTTTTTTCTTCTAAAAACGGCGCAAGCTCCTCTTCAACCAGCTCGATCAGTTCGTAATCGTAATCTGCGAGCTGAGCGTGAATCTCTTTCGAGAAACTATGTGCAAGCTTCTTACCGACGCAGCCGTATCTAGCCATGATCTGAGCCTCCGTTTCCTTTCCCTGTACCGTTTTTCCATACCATTTCTTCATAAATCGTTTCTTTGTGACGTACCGCTTCTTTTCGATATTCCATTTAGTGCTCGCTACGTGACGTTTCCCCCGCAATTCGCCGTCACGCCCCTGTGCAGCTCACATACCGTCACGGAATCATGCCTCCTATGCTCGCAACACCGCACTTTATGCAATCCAATCCGTGCCAAAACGCATGGCGAGCGCATCTACAAGCACAATCGCCGCAGCAGCGTCTTGTACCACGCGCGCCCTATGCACAATCGCAGGATCGTGCCGCCCTTTTGCTTGCATAACCATTTCCTTCATTGCCGAAAAATCAACTGTTTCCTGCGGCTTATAAATCGTTGGAGTAGGTTTAACCACGGTTCGGAAAATAATAGGCATGCCATTCGTAATGCCGCCGTTAATTCCGCCGTTATTGTTGCTAGCACACACAATTTTTCCGCCGCTTATTGCAAAAGGATCGTTAGCGGCGCTCCCTCTCATATCCGCAAGAGCAAACCCTGCACCAAACTCAACGCCTTTGACAGCAGGAATCGAAAAAAGCATATGAGCAAGCAGGCTCTCTACGGCGTCAAACCAAGGCTCCCCTACTCCGTGCGGCATTCCAATCACGGCAGTTTCGAGCACTCCTCCCACGCTATCGCCCTGAGTGGCAGCCTCAAGAATTGCCTCACGCATCTGCTCCTCACTCTTTTCGCTGAGCGTAGCGAAAACCTTGGCATTAAGGCTCTCAATATCGCTCACAATATCGCTCACAATATCGCTCACAGTAGCGCCGAATTCTCTATCCGAAATTCCTGCACATTTTTTCACGTGCGTGCCAATCAAGATTCCTTTCTTCTCCAACGCAGCTTTACACACAGCACCTGCAGCCACAAGAGCCGCTGTGAGCCGCCCACTGAAATGGCCGCCGCCGCGCGAATCCTGGAAACCGTGATATTTACACTCTGCAGCGTAATCAGCATGAGATGGACGAGCAATCGTGCTTATTGCGCTGTAATCAGAACTTCGCACGTTCTCATTAGGGATAAGAATAGTTAATGGCGCACCCGTCGTGATCTGCACACTGTTTTTTGCACGCACACTGCCCTTTTCGCCCCCACATTGTTTTTCTCCAGCATTGCTTGCACACATATCCGCATTGCTGCCTTCTAGGCTGGAAGAGAATTCCTCTTCGCTCATCTCTCTTACACCGCTGATAATGCGATACTGATCGCTCTCTCGGCGCTGAGTAGAAATTCTGCCAGAAGGGCGGCGCAAAGTGAGCATATGCGAGATATACTCATGCTCGATTTTAATTCCTGGTGCTAAACCGTCGAGAGTGGCTCCAATATACTCGCCGTGGCTTTCCCCGAAAAGAGTGAGAGCAACGCTGGATCCAAAAGTATTTTTCATTCTTATTCTCCCCTATTTTCCTTTATTCGCTTCTCAGGGGCAGTGACGATAGGTCTTTGCCTCTTCCTAGGCAGGCTTTCGCTCGTTCAATGACGGCGCCGCATTCCATCGTCACCATCTCACAGCTACCTGGCTCGTGCACGAGCGTGACCGTGACGGATCCTCCATCTGCTTTCTTATCGTGAAATGCCGCTTGCTCAATTGCACGCCAATCGTAATCGAGATTTCGATAGAGGTTGTATTTTTTGAGAACTTCAATCACGCGAGAGCGAATCTCTTCATCACACATCGGAATCAGCCCTAGAGCCACGCATTCGCCGTGATAAAGTTTCGTCGTTTGGCAAACATCTTCCCAGCTTGCAACTTCACGCTCGGCATCTACTCCTGCGCCGCCGCCTTTCTTGCTAACGCCTTCACTAGCGAATACCGCACTGCCGACACCTTCGCCACAACTACCGCTCACATCGTCACGAGCTTCGCTACCAGCACCAATGCCGATACTCGCTTCAATGCCGTGCCCGATGGTATGCCCGAAATTTAATATTTTGCGCATACCAGATTCTTTTTCATCTTGCTCAACCACAGTTTTTTTAATGATAAGAGAACGCTCAATAATCTCATCTATGAGAGTTTCGTAATTACCGATCCCGTAATTTTTGCGCTCAAAAAGTTCAAAAAGATCTCTATCCGATGTGAGTGCCATTTTGATTGCTTCGGCAAGCCCATTTGAAATATGCCGAGGTGGGAGAGTACGCAAAAGCTCAGGATCAATGAGCACTTTCTTCGGCTGATAAAAAGCACCTACCGAGTTTTTCACTCCCCCAAAATTTATCCCTGTTTTACCGCCAATCGAAGAATCAATCTGAGAAAGAAGAGTGGTGGGGATATTATAAAAATCAATCCCACGCATATATGCTGAAGCAGCAAACCCTGCAAGATCGCCTACCACTCCACCGCCAAGAGCAACCACACAATCTTTTCGGGAAAAATTATGGTCGAGCATCGTACGAAGAAGCTCTCCAAAAATTTCGAGGCTCTTAGATTTCTCACCTACCGCAACAGCATGAATCACGTTTTCTCTGCACTGGCGAGCGAGAGTGCGCGCATACGCTGCAGGAACCCCCTCATCCGTCACAATCAATACGCGTCGATTTAGATCTATATGCCGATACGCCTGCTCAAGAATGGCACGTTGCACAACGATATCGTAACTATGCACTCCAAGATTCATGCGGATAATCATGTTTACCTCTCTGCGTTCTCATCAGATTCGTGTATTTTGCTGCATTCAATCCGTATCTGATGCAGATTCAATCTTTTGGTGTAGATTCGATCTGATCTGATCCAGATGTAATCCGATCAGCTGGTTTAATTCGATCAGATACGATCCGATCTTTTAGTTTTGTTTCTTTGCGTCTGTGCCGTTTCTATACGTTTCAGGTTACTTCCTATTGCTCCCTGAGCTGCTCTCCTTGCGTTTGTATCATTCCATCTGCACCAATCCCACTATGCTCACTTCGCTTTTCTGTGTTTGTGCTCCGCTGCCTGTATACTCGCTGTGCTTTCCTGCCACGTATGCACTCGTAGTGAGTATGCGCTCCTAGCGAGTATGCGCTTTCTTATATCTCGAAATGAGGAGTGAAAGAGCCAGCAACTTTGAACTTATCGCAGACTTTTTTCAACTCCGCAATCATCCGCTCACCATTATCAGTATCGATTCTGCCATCAATCTCGATATAGAAATAGTATTGCCACGAACCTTTCTTCAATGGTCTGCTGCGAAGCGCCGTCATGTTATATCCATGCGTGCTGATAATAGTGATCGCATGGGCGAGTGAACCCACCTCATGCTTCACAGTAAACATGAGAACGGAACTACCCATTGCTGGCGCGCTTACTCGAATACGAGAGAGCACAGCAAAACGTGTGGTATTTTCACCGCTCTTATTGATATCCATATCGAGCACATCAAGCCCATAAATATCAGCTGTTTCAGCGCTTGCAATCGCCGCGAGAGATAGATCATTCCTCTGAGCAACTATTTTTGCTGCCCCAGCAGTATTAGATGCTTCCTCCGTCTCAAACTCTCTCATCTCGATATATCCACGGCACTGAGCAAGTGCCTGCGGATGGCTCGTCACCGTCTTAATATCCGCAAGCGTTGCTCCAGGCACTCCCAAAAGATGCTGGCGCACCTTCAGCTCGTAAATTCCGTTGATGAAAAGTCCACCCTCGAAAATACAATCAATAGTTTTCCCTACTTCACCCGCGTAGCTGTTTTCAATCGGCAGCACAGCCACATCACTTTCGCCAGTGACGACAGAATCATACGCCGTCTGAAAATCTCTGTATGGCATACGGGCGCTCTGAGGGAAAATTTTTCCTGCAGCAATATGAGCAAAAGCTCCCTCAACTCCGCTATATGCCACTTTCAGCCCGTTTTGCAGGCGATATTGATATGCTCGTGACGTTGCCATGAGGTGTTTGAGATAGCTCACGTAGTAGCCTCTGAGAGTATCGTCTTCAATCAACTCAGCATTCGCGGCAATCACTTCTTCTTCTCGCTGAGAATCTAAAATTGGCAGACCATGCTCTTTTTTGTAGGAACATATGCTCTCAGCTGCTCTCATTCTACGCACAAAAAGCTTTGCCATTTGCGCATCAACAGCATTGATAATTTCCCTAGCTTCTTGAAGCGTGCTCATCTCATCTCGCCTCCGTTCCTTTCAAAATACCGCCTAAATTTTGCCTTGATTATTGCCCGTAATTTACCCAGAATCACTCTTAGAGCTTTTCAGCAAGCTCAAAAATTAAACGCTCAGTTTTTTCCCAACCGAGGCATGGATCCGTGATTGATTTGCCGAATATGCGCTCCTGTGCACTCTGCGCTCCATCTTCAAGATAGCTCTCAATCATTAAGCCTTTCACAAGATGTTTAATATCTGGATTCTTACTGCGGCTATGCATAATATCTTTTGCGATTCTGATCTGCTCAAGATACTGCTTACCCGAATTATTATGGTTTGTATCAACAATCACAGAGGGATGCACAAGATCCGACTGCACATAAAGATCTTGCATTCGAAGCAAATCCTCATAGTGGTAGTTAGAAACGTTTCTACCAGAAAAATCGTTGTAACCACGCAAAATAGCATGAGCATAAGGATTACCCGAACTCGTCACTTCCCAGCCACGATAAATAAATGTATGGCTAGAATGCGCTGCCACAAGAGAATTCATCATCACGTTGAGGTCTCCGCTCGTAGGGTTCTTCATACCTACAGGCACCTCAATACCGCTTGCTGTGAGACGATGCTGCTGATTTTCAACGGATCGTGCTCCTACCGCCACATAAGCAAGCAAATCAGAAAGATAACGATAGTTATCTGGATAAAGCATTTCATCTGCACACGAAAAGTCATAATCTCGAAGAGCTGAAAGATACAGCTCGCGGATAGCCACAACCCCTTTATACATATCTGGCTGCGATTCAGGGTCTGGCTGATGAAGCATTCCTTTATAGCCCAGACCCGTTGTTCTCGGCTTATTTGTGTAAATACGAGGGATAATGATGATTTTATCTGCTACTTCTTCTTCAACTCGACGAAGCCGCGATAGATATTCGAGCACAGGTTCGATGCGATCAGCCGAGCAAGGACCGATAATGAGAAGAAATTTATCAGAGCTTCCTTCAAACACCGCTTTAATATCTGCGTCACGCCGTGCTTTAACCTCAGCCATACGCTCTGTGATAGGAAAGAGAGCCTTTACTTCCTTAGGAATCGGAAGCTTTCTGTGGAAATCCATTGCCATTTATTTTCTCCTTGTCCTTATCTTTTATTATCCATCTCTCTTACTTCTTCAAGAGATAATTGTGAAGGCTTTATTCTGGTTTGATTGGGCTGGCGAGGATATAAAGAGAAAAGAAAAACCTGCTTCCTTGTGTGCTCAGATATGCACATCGAAAGCAGGCTGCCTAGTCTCTCTAATCCGAGGCGTTTTCTACGCCGTGGATACTGCAGAAATTGGGCAGCCTGCAGAAAAATAATAAAAGTAGAAGTAATACGAACTCTTCCTCATCGCAGCCGCCTCCTTTCTGCTTTATTCTCTTTGATCGTGTTATGCGTGAATTGCTTCAAAGCAACTGCGCATGGAACCAATTACCAAAACTCTAGCATACAAACGCTGCCCACAAATTTTTGTTTATTCTATGAACAAGTAAAGCACGCGTATCAATCAGCGCTATCAGCGTTCCTGTCGAAACATTTACATATCGGCTAATACAAAAGATCACGCATCTTTTTATCAAATGTGAATACGTGTTCATTTAACAGATGTGCGCGCGCCACAAGCATCGCATCCACAAAATCAATATGTTTATTTGAATAAAGTTTCAACGCTTCAAGCACAATTATTCGTTCAGCCATATCTATTTCTTCAAGTAAATCAGAAAGAACATGGCAAATTTCCTTACGTTCCAGATTATAAACACCATTAAGCACGTAGACTACTTCTGCAATCACTTCTGGAATCGTATAGGCACCTTCACGAATTGTGAGTTCTGCTCGATCGGCTTGAGTTTTATTATCCGCTATCAGATACCGCAAAATCACATTTGCATCAATTAGCCAGCGCATATCAGTTAATTCCCCGCGATTGATGCTTGTTAGCAGATGCACGGGCAAAAGCTCTTTTTTCTTGCTCAACTAAATCAGCCTGAGCATATTGTGCAAGCCGACCCTTCATACCTGCCTTTGAAGAACCACGCATCATAGGCTGAAAAGGGAAACCACCAACTTCGATACTCTGCACAGCAAAAATACGGATCGCTTCAGCAAAAGAAGTACCAGTTGCACGATACGTTTCTTCTGCACGTTGTTTCACAATACTATCCATTCGCAACTGCATTAAAGCTTCTTTTGCCATCGCTTCTCCTTAAGTTCACATACAATTGTATATAAAATCAATACTTTTGTATTGGAAACATGAAGGAAAGATATAAAAACGTGTGGAGCTACTCAAAGAGCAGCTCCACACAGGATCGCATAAAACCCTCATCACTACATGCGTACAAACACCTAGTCTAGTTTTCTTGCAAGCCGATAATCTCATCGATGCTATCAGCATGCGAAATACCTTCAGGCAGCTGATAATCCGAATCATGCCCAGTAAATGTGAAACTCATCGGAATATTATCCTCATCAACATCTACCACAATCGTCTGCCCCTCATAGAACTCGCCAAAGAGGAGCTTCTCGGAGAGCACATCTTCGATATCGCGCTGAATTGCGCGGCGCAGCGGGCGCGCCCCAAGCACTGGATCAAATCCTCGATCTGCGAGAAGCTGCTTTGCTTTATCACTCAAAGCAAGGCTCATACCCTTTTCCTGCAAGCGACGGTCGAGCTTACTCACCATCAAATCCACAATACGCAAAATCTCATCACGATTGAGCTGCGGGAACACAATTATTTCGTCTATACGGTTTAAGAACTCAGGGCGGAAGTGATTCTTCAACTCTTCATTTACCCGAATCTTCATGCGCTCGTAGCTCGCCATTTCGTCTTGATCGAACTGGAAACCAGTCTGCACGCCCTTAGCAATATCTTTTGTGCCAAGGTTAGTCGTCATAATAATGATCGTATTCTTAAAATCGACGATACGCCCTTGCGAATCTGTGAGCCGCCCTTCTTCCAAAATCTGAAGCAAGGAATTAAACAGATCAGCATGAGCCTTCTCAATCTCATCGAAAAGCACCACTGAGAATGGCTTGCGACGCACTTTCTCCGTGAGCTGCCCTCCCTCGTCATACCCCACATACCCTGGAGGAGCACCGAAGAGACGCGAGACAGTATGCTTCTCCTGATACTCGCTCATATCAAGCGTAATTAACGCATCTTCGTCGCCAAATAAGAATTCAGCCACAGCCTTAGCAAGCTCTGTTTTACCCACACCAGTCGGACCTGCGAAGATGAAAGAACCTCCTGGACGGTTTGGATCTTTCAATCCCGCGCGCGAACGACGAATAGCTTGAGACACAGCTTTCACTGCTTCAACCTGCCCAATCACTCGCTTATGAAGCTCCCCTTCCATACGCAAAAGTTTGGCGCTCTCAGCCTCGGTGAGCTTAAACACTGGAATACCCGTGCTCATCGAAAGCACCTGAGCAATCAAATCTTCATCAACTACAGCTTCAACGCTCAGCTCTCCAGCTTTCCATGCGCGCTCTTTCTCAGCTCGCTCCTCAGAAAGCTGCTGCTCTTGATCACGCAACGCCGCCGCTTTTTCAAAATCCTGCCCGTCAATCGCAGCTTCTTTATCGCCGCGCACAAGCGCAATTTTCTTATCAAGCTCACTCAGCTCTGGCGGTGCCGTCATCTTCTGAATCGCAAGCCGAGCACCAGCTTCATCAATCAAATCAATAGCTTTATCTGGCAAAAAACGATCATTGATATAACGATCTGCAAGATTAGCTGCAGCTTCGAGAGCTTCGTTGGTGATCGTCACATGATGGAACGCCTCATAACGATCGCGCAGACCTTCAAGAATCGCAATCGTCTCTTTCACACTTGGCTGCTCCACCTGAATTGGCTGGAAACGCCGCTCAAGCGCAGCATCTTTCTCAATGTATTTGCGGTACTCATCAAGCGTGGTAGCGCCAATAATTTGCAGTTCCCCACGAGCCATCATAGGTTTGAGCAAACTCGCTGCATCAAGCGCACCCTCAGCTGCGCCAGCGCCCACAAGCGTATGAATCTCATCGATGAAGAGAATAATATCGCCTCGACTCGTGATTTCCTTCAAAATTTTCTTCATGCGCTCTTCAAAATCGCCGCGGTAGCGCGACCCGGCCACCAAAGAGCCCATATCGAGCGAATAGAGCTGCTTTTCTTTGAGAGTCTCAGGCACGTCATGAGCCGCAATCGCCTGGGCTAACCCTTCCACAACTGCAGTTTTCCCAACCCCTGGCTCCCCAATCAATGCTGGATTGTTTTTCGTGCGGCGACTGAGCACCTGCATCACGCGCTGCGTCTCATTGTGACGCCCAATCACGGGATCAAGCTTGCCTTCACGTGCAAGAGCCGTAAGGTTGCGCCCAAACTGATCGAGCACAGAACTCCCCGCACGCAAACCGCCTTCACGCTGACTTCCTGCGCCTACGCCCACAGCTTCCTTTCCGCCCGGGAAACCGGAAAGCAAATGCGTCACCTGCTGGCGCACTGTAGGAAGATCAGAACCAAGTTTTACGAGCACTTGCGCTGCAACGCCATCTTGCTCACGGCACAATCCAAGAAGCAGATGCTCTGTGCCAATATAACTATGCCCAAGCTGCAAGCCCTCACGCATAGCATATTCGAGCACTTTCTTAGCACGCGGGGTGAAAGGAATATGCCCGCTCGGGTGCTCCTGCCCCTCGCCGATAATCTCCACAACCTGCTCACGCACGGCGTCAAAAGAAATGTTGAGAGCTTCCAGCGCTTTTGCAGCCACGCCTTCTCCCTCTTTAATAAGACCGAGAAGGATATGCTCAGTGCCGAGATAGTTATGCTTCAAGCTACGAGCTTCTTCTTGAGCCAGCACAATAACTCGGCGTGCTCGATCTGTAAAACGTTCAAACAATGTTGATCTCCTAGATGCAATGCGTGTTTACATATCTGAATACTGTATGCATCTACCTTAACCATACAAGGGCATAATACTTTCCTCGTTTCGCCCTCGGCGCACTCCACTCAGCTTCTTCTAAGCGCCAGCTGGCTTCTTCTAAACCTCTGCAATAATCGTAAAAGGTCCATCGTTGAGTAATTCTACGTCCATCATGGCTCCGAAACGACCCGTCTGAACCTCAATTCCGTAGGCACGCACAGCTTCAACAACTGCATCAAAAATTGGCTCAGCTATCTGCCCAGGCGCTGCATGGCTCCAGCCAGGTTTCTTCCCTTTGCGCACGTCTGCATAAAGAGTGAACTGCGAGACGAGCAAAACTGGCGCTCCACTTTCTTGCGCTCCTTGGCGTTGAGACGGATCGTCTGCGCCCTCTGGCTCCTCAGAAGTTGCTGGGCCACGTAAGAGTTTCAACTGAGCTATTTTGCGCGCGATTTTTTCTACCTGAGCTTGCCCGTCTTCGTGCGTGACGCCGAGCAAGACGCATAATCCAGCGCCAATTTCTCCAGTGACGACGGGCGCTCCGCTTGGATCGTCCGTCACCGTCACTTTAGCCCGCTTCACTCTCTGAATAACTGCGCGCATACGCTTTCTCCATTCTCTTTATTACCATCTAGAACGGCTTTTATTCCTAAGCTCTCTAGCAGGCGCTATGAGTTCAGTCATTATCTGCGCCGCTGCGGTTTTTCTTCTGAGCTAAGAGCAGCTCGCGCTTTACGCAGCTTTTCTCCTGGGATTTCTCGAGGAGACACTGAAGAGCGCCCATTCGGAGAAACAATTATTTCCTGTGTGGCAATAAATCCATTGCTATCAGCAAATTCCAAGATCGCATCAGCAGGAACTGTGCGTTTGACGAGCGCGAGCGCAATAGGACCCAGCTCGTAGTGCCGCCCAATACTCGTAACTACTCCAACTACCGATGAAGATACGTTTTCGGCAGTGCCATCACAGTTGCTGCGAGCAATAGTAAGCTGCGTGCCCGCAGCAGGTAACTCTCCCTCTGGCCCTTCCACGTAAAGAAAAACCAAGCGGCGCGGAGGTCTGCCCATATTAACGATTTTTGCTACTGTCTCTTGCCCAGGAAAACAACCCTTATTGAGCCATACTGCTGTGCGAAGCCAATCCAGTTCATGCGGCATCACACGATCATCGCTCACCTCGGTTTGAAAGCGAGGCCTCCAATCAGCAATGCGCAAAGCCTCCCATGCGTTATAGCTAGCTTCGCTATATCCAGCTTTCTCAAGTGCTTCACGTATGAAGAGAGGCACATCATGGCGCTCATCAACCTTCGGCAGCTCACAGATAAGGAGCGTACGGCTGTGCAATACAGCTGGGTGATCAGCGTCGGGCACACCATAGTGCGCTCCCCCCTCAGATACCTGATGCCAAGGATCTTCCCACACCACAGCAGCCTGAGAAGTCAGCTCTCGCGCAAGCTCAGCACTCGGCAGCATCACACCTACTGCAGCTATCGGCTTCACCTCAATTTCAACACGAGCCATAAACTTCATACTGCGTAAAAACTCACTAAGAGGCGCCGATACGCCAGCATCTACAAGCAGCCACGTTCGTTCGCCATCGTCTGCCGCGGCGCACGCAAACATAATGTGCCCTGCGGCGTCAAGAATCAACGTTTCAAGCCCTGCCTGCCGCACACCATTATGAATAGTCTGCTTGCTTTCAGAAGCTCCCTGCACAGAGCTGGGCTTTGCATAATTCAAATTTTTTTGCTGAAGTGCCAGCATGGGAGCAGTCGTAATATTGTTGAGCCAAGAAAAACGATCAATCCCGGAAACAGTGACGGCTTCCATCGGAAGTTGCGCCCACGCGCGCCCATCAACCAACTCTCGCTGCTGAGCAAGATAATTGCCGAAATTATGTGCCATCGTTTCTCCTCAATTCTCGGCAGATATGCTTCTGCTCTCAGCAGATATCCCTCGGCGCCTGCAGATCACGCCTCCACAATCGGATCTACAGAGTCATCCATCAGCCGCGAGAGCCGCCCTGCCATATAAGAACGCATTGGCGAGCCGAATGCTTCCATATCGTAGGCGTAGAATAAATCTGAATTGACGTTTCCAGCCATCACCTTTGCCGCTTCGACGTCTGCTCCTGCAGCAGAACGTGCCACGACGTCCGTCACCATCTGCAGCTGAGGACCACGCACGATACCAACCCATACCTGAGAAACCCCTGAAGGCGCCACCGTCATCGCCTCCAACGCAACTGAGCCATCCTCTTGCTTTTCTATTTCAGGATTAACTCGCACATATCCCGTCAGCGTGCTCCACAGCTGCCCTTTTGTGAGCGCATTCCAAGTGACTTCGCCAGAATGCTCCTTATCTACTGCTCCCGCTGGCTCCTTAGCGAGCCAAATTGTGGAAACAAAGCGCACATACGGACCACCGTCGTTATTGTCTATGCGAAGCTCATGAAGATAAGCAGCCGCTGGCACGTTTTCATATTCAAGCACGCCACCGCCACGCCAAGTATCGAGAAGCCACGCAAGCGGATAGTTTTCAGGAGGAAGATTCTCAGGGAGTCGCATCGTCATGCGTCTAGAATACGCGAGAATAAGGAGTAAATGCGAGATAGGTAGAGTATGAGGATTATACGACGGCAAAGCCCAGCACGTATGCCACCATTCCAAGCACACACAATGGGATTATAGCTCGCGATGCGCCAAGAGTAGCTGGCACCGGATGCGGAATTTCGCTGACAGCACGGCTAGTTGCCGCATAGCAAAGAACTACGCACATACCGACGCTGACTCCCGCCCAAAGAGGAAGATCTAAAAGCCACGCCATAAGCACGCCAACAATCGCCGCATTGATTAAAGCCACAATACGTGAAGACGGCGTGCCGAGCGATTCAATAATCACAACCACGCAAATAACAACAGCAAAAAGTACAGCGAGCAGCTGCCCAAGATCGGCTCTCCACGCAAAACTCCACATCACGAGCATTGCAAGTAAAAGTGCACCTACACACGTAGCTGCAGCTGGGTAAATCATATGCTGACGACCATCGGAGCGAAGCATTTCAATCACGAAACTCACAGCCACACTCAAAGCCACCGCAAAACTCATCATTGTAGGCGAACCCCAGCTTCCGATACTGAGTGCGACGAGAAAAACGACCGCCATCGTCACGCGCGAAAGATTCGGATGAGGCACGGCAAGCAGCAAGGGCCAACCCACAAGAAACACAACTCCCAGCACTGCAAGCATAATCAGCCCGATACCGATATTGGCGTAGGCGCCAAAGGCTAATAGGAGCGAGCCAGAAACTCCGAGCGTAATACGCCCAGCAATAGCGCGTAGCTCTAGACGTTGCGCATGAACCATATGAAAATTCTTTCACGTTCCAAGCAAAATATAAAACATTTACTCCGCGAGAAGATCGTTTTGTTAGTTTTATTGGAGATTTATTGAATTAACTGTTTCATTCGTTATCGATTTTGTTATAAAAATTGTTATCTTTTTTGCGTGACAAGCGTCACCTAGTGCGCTATATTTTAATTAAGGCACCGAATCGCGAAAGCCCCGGGCTCCAATAATTTGCCGCTACGAGCGGCCTTAGCGCCGACAGGCGCTATCGGGTTCGGTGCCCTAAGACTTCGGCAGGGGTCGCAGTAATTTTGGCGCTGCGACCCCTGTTGCTGTATCAGCGCTTCTTGTCGCTGTACCAGTGCTTCTTGTTGCTGTACCAGTGCTTTTCAGGCATATAGGTCAGATCGTGTTGGTTTTTGAGGGTTTTTTGTTGGTGTGGTGCGG
>CABQJD010000003.1 GCA_902464405.1 uncultured Actinomycetaceae bacterium
CCAGCACAACGCCTGGACGTCCGATCACTCGGAAGACGAAATTCTTTTGATCTGACGTAAACTGAACTGGCTCTTCCTTGACGACCCAGCCGCGCCCAAGCTGGCTCAAGGCGCTGCTAGACGCTCCAGGCATCCCGTCAATTTTTCGGTAGGCGGCTTTGCTCACTAATACTGACAAAATCGAAAGTGGCGCGATGAGTGCAAAAGCAACTGCGGGAATCAGCCACGAAAAAATATGGTGCGTGAAAATTCCTAGAAGTAATCCTAGAGTGATAAATCCAATGAATGAGCACCAGATAGCCCATTTTGCCCAGGGGAACTGCTCTACGACGAGCTTATATGCGTCAATGTAGTTTCTATACCACGGGGTTTTTTTCTTTTTTGCCGCTTTTTTCTCAGCTTCGATCCGTGCCTTTTCTTCTTTATCCATTGCGCTCATCATTTCCTAGTTTGTACGGCTATTTGTACGGCGAACAGTGTAATTTTAATTGAAACGCTTCCAGACGCCAAGCGCGCCATAATATGAGAATGACGCGCTTGGTCTGTGTATTTAGTCTGTGCATAAAAAGAATTCAGAGGTACTGCTCAATGTGTGTTTTTACAGCGCTGAGGAAACACGCTGCGATATGTGCATCTGCAGCGAAGGGATCGTATGTGAGGCTCAGATAGAAAGTCTTAGCTACGCGCAATGATCCGTCTGGAGCTGGAACTGCTCGAAGTTTTCGAGCGCTAATACTGATTGCGGCGCAGTGTGAAGGCTGGATAGAGGGAATTTCAAACAGTATGCTGTGAGATGAATTATCGACAACAGATATTGTTGAACCGAATAAATCGTCAGGACCTATAGTTCCCACAGCTGAGCGCGCAGTCACATCATCCAATGCTGCTCGTATAGCTGCTGGCTCAAGAGTGTCGAGATTACGCAAAACAGGCATAAATGCGCCGCGTTTTCCTGCAAGAGTGACGCCGAGCACGGGCGAAGCTCCTAAACTGAGAGCTTGGTGACGATTGAGTTCATGTGCAATTACGTGCAGTACAGTAGGTAGATAATCCTCGGGGAGGGAGTCTGCGCAAATTTGTGCAACGAGAGTTGGATAGTGTTGTGCTGCGTGGTCGATTGTGCGCGTAGACGTCGACGCTGCCACACGTGTCTGTGTGGTTTCGGCAAGTTTAGCTTGGCGAGCTGCTTGCGCAGCTGCTTTTATATCTTGGCGGCGAATTCTTCCGCCAACACCAGTGCCAGAGATGGCGCTAATATCTACGTTTAGATCTTTTGCCATTTTACGCACAATAGGGCTTATATAGCTTGCTGATGTAAGATTTATGCCTTTATCACAGGTAAAGGCTGCAGGTGTGATTGCAAAATCGTCACCTGCTGGCATGCGTGAGGTTTCCGTGCTTTCTGAGGCTGTTGCAGGGGTAGAGATATTGGAAAGCTGATGTGTAGATATTGGCGAAACTATATCTTCCGATGAATCAGAATCAAGAGATGAATCCGAATCGAGATCAAGCGAAGGCATGGGCTTAAGACTCTGATCTGTGGATTTTTCTTCATGGGCGTTAATTGGATCGAGAACCGATTCTGCGGATTCTCCTTCGTGAGTGCTGTGTGAATTCGCGCTCTGCGCCTCATCTCCTACCAGTGCCAACACAGTTCCGACTTCAACGCTCTCATCTTCGCCGACAAGAATTTCAGTAATAATACCTGCAACTGGAGAAGGCACTTCAGTATCGACTTTATCGGTTGAAACCTCCACAATAGGCTCATCAATTTCAACAGCATCGCCAACCTGCTTGAGCCAGATGGCGATCGTACCCTCTGTGACAGATTCTCCCAGAGCTGGCATCTTAATTTCTTGTGCCATGATGCTTCTTTCTATCTACTATGTTGCTGAAGTATATCTGTGCTCATTTCGATATTAGCCGTGAGCATGAAGTGATTTCCCTGCAAGCGCCAAGGCAGCTTCGCCAATTGCTTCATTTTGGGTGGGATGCGCGTGAATAAGCGCATCAAAATCTTCTGGATAGGCCTGCCACGCCACCATTAGCTCTCCTTCGCCTACTTGTTCGCCCATACGGGCACCTATTGCTGTAAAACCAATGATAGGACCTTCTTTTTGCCGAATGAGTTTCACGAATCCCGCAGTACCTAATATTTGGCTTTTGCCATTGCCAGCCAGATTAAATTCAACGGTTTCGATACTCTCGGCGCCATACTTTTCTTTTGCTTTTTTCTCGCTCAAGCCCACACTTGCAATTTCAGGATTACAAAATGTGACTTTAGGGATCAGATCATCGCATACAGGCTGAGGGTGGCGGCCTGCGATATCTTCTGCTACAAATATGCCGTGCAAAAATCCGCGATGAGCTAACTGTGCGCCTGGCACAATATCGCCTACTGCGTAGACGTGCCCACCGCTTGGTGTGGTGACGCCAGTGCGCAGACGTTCATCTGTAACGACAAAGCCGCGATCTAGTTTGATTCCGTTTTCCTCGTATCCGAGGTTTGCAGTTGTTGGACCGCGCCCAATAGCGATTAGCAAATATTCTGCCTCGAACTGCTGCCCATCTTGAGTAAAAACTCGCACGCCGTGCTCATGCTCTTCGACTTTATTAAACATCGTCGAGGTTTTGAACGCAATTTTTCGTTTGCGAAATGCTCGCTCCAGAGCTTTGGAAATAGCTTCATCTTCATTAGGGACGAGGTGGCTAAGCCCCTCAATAATCGTCACGTCTGCACCGTAACTTGCCCATATAGAAGCAAACTCTACGCCGATAACTCCGCCGCCCAGCACGATAACAGAGCGCGGTACATTATTCATGCGCAGAGCTTGTTCTGAGGTAATGACTCGTTGCGTGATGGTCTGTCCGATTGTTTTGGAATAGGAGCCAGAAGCGAGCACGATATTTTTTCCGACGATCTGGCGCCCGTTTACCTCCACAACATTAGATGCAACGAGGCGCCCCCATCCGTGAATCATTTCAATTCCGCGAGAATCAATCAGCCCCGTGAGTCCTTTATGCATTTTTGCAATAATGCTATCTTTGTAGGAATTGAGGGCATCCATATCGATGCCTTCAAAGGATCCTCGCACGCCGATAGATGCCGCTTCTTTCATTTCCTGTGCCACTTCAGCGGCGTGGAGCAGAGCTTTTGTTGGAATACAGCCGCGGTGAAGGCAGGTGCCACCCACTTTATCGCCTTCAATGAGAGCTACGTGTAAGCCAAGTTGAGCTGCTCGAAGCGCGCTAGCATATCCGCCAGATCCCGCACCGAGAATAACAACGTCGAATTCTTCTGCCACAAATCTCTCCTTTGAGTAGAGCTTGCAGGGTTATGTTCGCTGAGAATGCTTCCAGAAACTGCAGGCACAATACTTCGCAGACCTAAGTCCTATTGTTGCACAGTTGGAGTGCTGATGGTGGTATTTTGTGTGAATTGTGCATTCGTGCAATATCAACGCAGGTATTAGTCTGCTCTTGTCATGCTTGGTGACGCTGTTTGCCAGTATGATCTATTCCGTATAGCTGATAAGCCATACTGGCAAACAGCGCTTTATTTACTTACTGTTCGATATATTCGAGCAAGGTGCGCAGCATGACGCCTGTGGCGCCAGCAGCATTGTAGCCCCACGCTTTATCAATATATGCTGGACCTGCAATGTCGATATGCGCCCACGGAGTTTCTCCCACAAATTTTTTGAGGAAAATTCCTGCAGTGAGCATACCCGCTTCAGCAGTTCCAGTATTTTGCATATCGGCGATAGGGGAGTTTAAGTTCTTTTCTAAATACTCTGGAAGAGGCATCGGCCACGCTGGTTCGCCTGCGATTGCTGCAGCTTCGATAAGATCGTCACGCACAGCATCACTGCCCATGATTGCGCTGATTCGCATACCTAGTGCTCGCATCTGCGCGCCTGTGAGAGTGGCAATATCGATAACGGCATCGGGCATTTCTTCGCATGCCATAATTAAGCCGTCAGCCATGACTAAGCGTCCCTCAGCATCAGTATTCGTAACTTCTACGCTGACGCCATTGCGATAAGTAATCACATCATCAACGCGCCCAGCAGATCCGCTCACTGAGTTTTCTGCGATACACAGCCATGCAACGAGACGATGTGGAAGATTGAGTCTCGCTGCAGCAATCACTGTTTGAAGCATCGTTGCAGCGCCAGTCATATCCGCTTTCATCGTCGTCATTGAGCTAGGAGGTTTGAGTGAGTAGCCGCCTGTATCAAAAGTGATGCCCTTGCCCACAAGAGCGATGAAGCTTTGCGGATTGCTGGGAGCCCATTCCACGCGCACCAGTTTTGGTTCGTGAATAGATCCTTGCCCGACTGCGAGCAGCCCTGCTAGCCCGTACTCTTCAAGCTGCTCTTTTTCGAAAATATCAACTCGGCAGCCTGCTTGTGTGGCATGAGTTGCGGCAAATTGAGCAAGCTCTTCAGTGTTGAGATCATTTGCTGGTGTATTGACGAGATTGCGTACGGCGTGCACGGCATCAACTATAATCTGTGCACGCTGTGCAAGCTCCTGCATATCGGGAAGATCAGAGACGACAGTAACGTTTTCGGGAGCATTCAGGGCGTTTGATGTGTAGGTTGTGAAGGAATATGCTCCGAGTAGAGCGCCTTCGGCAATAGCTTCAAGTTCAGCAGAATTTTTGTGTGCAAGTGCTACAACTACGTGCGAGCGTCCAAGGAGTGCCCGCATTCCAGCTCCAACTTGTTCACGCAGTTTTTCGGGTGCAACAGCGAGATCTGCGTGTGCAATATTTTCTGATTCGCAGCATTCACGAGCAGAAGAAGCGCAGGCTGGCAGATGTACAGCTGCCACAAGCAGTTTAGTATTCCACGGTGCGGCGACTCGGGTGACGGCTCCTGCTGCTGGTTTATCGCATACTGTTGCGATAGCTGAAGCTAACTGCGTTGCTGTGGCATCGTCAAGCAGATTCGAAATAACTGCCCCGTTGGCATACCCGACCACAAGCCCGCAGGTATGATCGAGGGGATGTGAATGCGTTGATACTATCTCTAAATGCGGCATATTTATACTCCTAGATTTTTCGGTTGTTTTTTAGCGGCGCGCATTGCTTTGATATCTTCTTTTCTTCCGCCTTCTGGGAATTCTCCTCGTTTCACTTGCACAGCGGGTAGACGCCAGCGGCGCAAGTAGAATGCACGACCTAGCATTTGCCACGTAAAACCGCGCGGCACGGCTGCGGCTCCAAATTTGAAAACAGCAAGATTTTTCGCACGAGTGGCGACGATGAATCCGTGAATCAGCATGAGGAGGAAAGCGGCGTAAAAAACGATTGTCATCACGAGCGTCACTCGCGGCATATAGCCAGAGAGAAGCATGATAGGCACTAAGAGGATAGCTAAGGGCATAAACCATGTGGAAAGCGGGCTTGAGGCATCAATGAAGTCTCTGCCGAATCGTCGTACTTTGCCGCGGTGCTGGTAGGGCATCCGCAGCTCATCGCCTGTGCGCATTGCTTCCTGCTGCTGGCGCCATTCACGATCATTTGCAGCTCGAGTCTCAGCTCTGCGTTCTTTACGTTGTTCTCGCGTCAATTTAGTTTTATCAGCAACGAGAGGTCTGCGCCTGCTAGCTTCCGCTTCTTTTCGACTTCGTGTTTTGGTGCCTTTTTTGGGAGTGTAACCTTTCGGGTGTGCTTCCGGCGCATCGGCATGCGCAGATGCTGGAGTATGCGAACTATTTTTCTTTATTCCAAACACGAAAGATTCCCTTCGCCAAGTAGTAGTGAATGCTATAGAAACAGTTTAGCGAGTGCCCGCGTATGTGAGAAAACCCGGATATTGCTTGTGTGGAAAATTTATTTTTCGAGAAGTTGCAGTGCTTGCAATCAAAGGTGGGTGCTGATGTGTAAGGTATTTTGCGCTATTCTTGAAAGCATGGATACTAAAAAGATTTTTGAGCGAGTCAGCTCGCATTTTGATCAAGCAAAATCAGATTTGATTGAGCTTGTGGCTATTCCGTCAGTTTCTGCTAAGTCATTCGATCAAAGCACGCTTGAGCGTTCTGCGCAGTGGATTGCAGCACACGCTGAAGAGCTGGGGCTTGAAACCGAGATTATTCATCTGAGTACCGCCTCTGGTTTGGAAGGGCGACCCGCAATTTTAGCCTCCCGCCCAGCTCAAGAGGGCAAGCCTACTGTATTGCTCTACGCGCATCATGATGTGCAGCCTCAGGGCAGCGAAGAAAAGTGGAATACTGATCCTTTTGTTGCCAAGGAAATCGGTGATCGTCTCTACGGTCGTGGCGCTGCTGACGATAAAGCAGGTGTTGTTTTGCATCTAGAAGCAATTCGAGCAGCTGATCCTGGCGTTGGGATTGTGCTCTTTATTGAAGGTGAAGAAGAAGTTGGTTCACCCACTTTTGTTGATTTTCTTGAGACGTATCGAGATCGTCTGGCAGCAGATGTTATTGTCGTCGCCGATTCAAATAACTGGGCTGTAGGTACGCCGAGCCTCACAACGAGTCTGCGTGGTGTTGTCAGTGTTCGTGCTCATCTTTCTGTGCTTGATCACGCTTTGCATTCTGGCGCCTATTCTGGGCCGGTAATCGATGCAGTCACTCTCGCTTCGCGTTTGATTGCAACCTTGCATGACGATAAAGGTGACGTTGCTGTTGAGGGGCTTTTGGCATATGACGATACGACGGCAGTTTATGAAGATGAGCAGTTCCGTGTAGATGCTGGAGTGCTCGATGGTGTGCAGCTCACGGGCACTGGCTCGATTGCGTCGCGTCTGTGGACGAAGCCGACTATTTCGGTGATTGGTATGGACGTCACTCCTGTGGCTGTTGCATCTAATACGCTGATTCCGTCTGTATCCTTCGCGCTTTCGCTGCGGGTGGCTCCGGGGCAGGATTCTGCTGAAGCTGCGCAGATGCTCACGAAGCATTTGCAGTCTCACGTACCTTTTGGTGCTCATCTCACTGTCGATATTGAGGAGACTGGTCCGGGATTCGTCGCTGAGCCAGGCAGTGACGTCACGAAATTAGCGGAGCAGATGCTTGCTGAGGCATTCGATACTGAGCCTGTGAATATTGGTATCGGAGGATCGATCCCATTTATTTCAGAGCTTAAACGCGTATTCCCGTCTGCTGAAATTTTAGTGACGGGCGTTGAAGATCCAGATACGCGCGCTCATTCTGAGAATGAATCACTGCATCTTGGAGATTGGAAGAAAGCAATCGGAGCTGAAGCTCTTTTGCTTAGCAAACTCGGCGAGTGAGGTGGTGCGCACATGACTTGTGCATTCGGAATAATATCTGGTGCATAGTAGTTTTCAGGATGTAACGAAGTTATGTGCTGCTACAAGTAGTTAAAAAGCTTGGATACCAAGTAGTCTTCACATAGTAGGAATATAGAAAGAGCGATGGGAGATCGCAATGACTGAAACTGTTGATACGCCAACTCACGGCGTTATGCTGACGGATGTAGCTACCACTAAGGTAAAGAGCCTTATTGAGCAAGAAGGGCGTGACGATTTACGTTTGCGCGTTGCTGTTCAACCTGGTGGTTGTTCTGGATTGATGTATTCGTTGTATTTTGATGAACGATTGCTTGAAGGCGATGCGCTACGCGAATTTGACGGAGTTGAGGTTGTGGTTGATCGTATGTCGATTCCGTATCTCGACGGAGCAACTATCGATTTTGCAGATACGATTGAACGCCAGGGTTTTACCATTGACAATCCAAACGCTGTAGGCACTTGCGCATGCGGCGAATCGTTCCACTGATATATGCTCATAAGCTCGGGGCTAAGCGTTATATATGCTAGCCCCGAGCTTCAGTCTTTTGCCTAATTTACATAAAGAGCATTACTGAGAGTTGATAGTAAACACATACGCATAAGGATTATTCATGAATAAACGGAAACTAGTGGGTGCGTGCGCAGCTTTGGCCATGATATTTTCTTTTTCTGCATGCGCAAAATCTGGCAGTGCAGATAAAGATAAAGATAAAGCATCGGCGAGCACTGGTGCCCAATGGAATGGACAAGCGCCGACTCTTACTGGCTCTGGCAAAGATATAAAACTAGATTTTCCAGATACTGCTGCTCCGTCCGATTTGCAAGTATGGATTCAAGAAGAAGGAACTGGCAAAGAAGTCACTTCAACAGATTTCGTTGTTGCTCGATACGTTGGGCAGGTATGGGGTAAGGAACAGCCATTCGATTCTTCGTTTTCGCGCGGCGCTCCTACAGGATTCTCTCTTGGAGGAGTTATTAAGGGGTGGACTCAAGCTCTTGCAGGTAAAAAGGTAGGGACTTCTCTTATCGTTAGTATTCCGCCAGAATTGGGCTACGGATCAACTGGGCAGCAGAGCGCTGGTATCAGCGGCACAGACGTGATTGATTTTTATATTGAAATCGTTGATGCATATTCTCTTGATCAGGCTGGCCAGGCAGATGCTACTGCCAAGACTTCAACTGACGATCTTCCAGTCGAGATCAAAGGTGATCTGGGAGCTGCACCTGAGCTTTCAATTAAATCTGGAGCTGAGGAACCGAAGAAATTAGAAACTATTGTGATTGCTGAAGGTTCAGGAGAGCCTGTTTCAGATGTGCAAGGGACGACAGTTATCGTGCAGTATTCGATGACGTATTGGGATGGCAGCAGCCAGGAAACGACTTATGCAAAGCGTGGACCGCAGAGCATTCCGATCCAGGGGACTGCTATTTCAGGACTTGCTGGTATTCGCGTGGGATCGCGAGTGTTGATCTTATCGCCATCGTCAGATCAATCTGCGCAAAATACGGCCCAGCGTACCCCGGCATATGCTCTCGTTGTTGATATTCTTGGGCAAATTCCAGCTGCGAAGTAGATATAGATAACGAGCTACAGTTGCTTGATATATCTGTGGGGTTGAGTATGGCGTATCGCCGCTCAACCCCACAGTATTTTATCGTTTTAGACAGCTGAAAATACTAATAAAATCCTGCTTACAAAACAATCAATTCACTGTATCCTGCTGTGGCCTTTGCTAAACGGTCATTGACGTTTTCCCAATTAACGATATTCCAGATTGCTTTTACGTAGTTGGCTTTGACGTTGAGATAATCAAGATAGAAAGCATGCTCCCACATATCCAGCATAAAGAGAGGGACGAGCCCTACTGGGATATTTCCTTGCTGGTCGAAGAGTTGGAAGATCACGAGTTTGTGAGAGATGGTATCGTAGGCGAGCACTGCCCAGCCAGAGCCTTGGATACCAGTTGCTGCAGCAGTGAAATGCGCCTTGAATTTTTCAAACGAGCCGAATGAATCTTTAATAGCTTCGGCAATTTCTCCCTCTGGCTCTCCGCCACCGTTGGGGGTTAGGTTATTCCAGAAAATTGTATGGTTACTGTGTCCGCCTAGATTAAAAGCAAGATCTTTAGAGAACTGGTTGATCTTAGAAAGATCGCCGGCTTCTCGCGCGGCATCTAGATTTTCGAGAGCCGCGTTTGCGCCAGCAACGTATGCGCTGTGGTGTTTATCGTGATGCAGTTCCATGATTTTTCCACTGATGTGAGGTTCTAATGCGCTGTAATCGTAGGGGAGTTCGGGAAGTGTGTAGATAGCCATAATGCCTCCGTAAAAGATTTATTAACGCCTAGCAATCAAAATTTTGCTGACTTACTGACTTACTAAGAAACGGTTGAATATGAAAATATATTCCCGCATTCTTGCTGCTGATGAGTATATTGTGTATGTGCTGATTTACTATGAAGGGTCTACTGCGAAAGATCGTTTGCTCTCATATCAATATCTAAATTTCTTCTAAATCGGCTAATATGTATATGGAATTGGTTTTGTGCTGAGTAAATAATTGTTTTTATATAGGTGGAAGGTAATGAGATAGATGAGTGAAAATTCCACTCGCGATTTCGTGAACGTGCTTGTGTATTCAGATAATGCAGATATGCGCCAGCAAATGATGTATGCCGTTGGCCGCCGTGTTGCAGCTGATCTTCCAGAGATCAATTTTATTGAGGCCGCTACGTGGCAGGGCGCTGATCTTAAAGTTCAGGAAAACGATTGTGCGCTGTTGATTCTTGACGCAGAAACAGCGAAACTCGGCGGTATCGGTTTTGGTAAGAAAGTACGTGACGAATACGATCCTCAGATGCCCTATATTATCGTGGTGGCTCGTGCTCAAGATGAATGGCTTGCTCGAACTTCTCGCCCAAATGCTGTGATCGTTTCTCCGATTAATCCTCGTGAGCTTGCTTCTGAAGTGGATAAAATTCTGCGCGAGCGTCGTTGAGACTTCAGCCATATACGCTGATGCTTTATTATATACGCCCCGTATCGGTTCTATATAGGCTCGATATATAAAGCCGAAATTTCCGCATATCGGATCGTATCTTTACTACAGGCGTGCGCCGTCGTCGTCACTATCGCGAGTGCGAGGTGAATAGAGGAATGCAGTGACGGCAAATAGCGCGAATGCCAGCACTCCTGCGATTCCTATGGCTGGCGTTGCAAGAGGAAGAATATGTGCGCTGCCTAAAATCGTCACGATGAGAAGTAGAAGAGCGCATCCGCCAAGCATCTTTACTAGTAGTGGGTGGCTCTGCTCTGGTTCATTTGGGGAGGGGAGATCAGAAGGATCGAAAGCCTCGTCGGGCGAAATAGCGACCCAATCTCGCGGCCCTGATCCGCGTGGTGGAAGGCTGTGATCTAGATCGTGTAAGTGGCGTGTGATTTCACGAAATTCTTCATCGATTTTATTATCGTCAGGTAGGTCGCTCATGTCGCTCATGCGTGCTACTCTACATTTCTTCAATGGGTAAGACCAACGTGAAACTCCGATTGTTTGCTCATTGATATAGGGTCTTTGCTCGTTGATGTAGATATCTCTGTGCTCCCTTTAGCCCTACGCACAGGAGAGAAATTTAGGTAGAATGAGCGCTAGTGGCCATGAGGCCCGCGGCAGGAAGTATAGTACGCCTCGCCGTTATCGATATTTGAGGAAGGATTCGGATGTCTGTCCGCCGAGTTGCCCTGCTTACTGCAGGTGGTTTTGCCCCATGCCTCTCCACGGCTGTGGGTGATTTAATCGAGCGCTATAATGCAATCGATCCGAGCATCGAGATTATTGGTTACCAGTATGGCTATCATGGTTTGCTCACCCGAAATTTCGTCGTCTTTGATGAAGAAGCTCGTAAGAATGCTGCTGTTTTGAAAAAGTTTGGTGGTTCACCGATCGGTAATTCACGCGTGAAGCTCACAAACTCTCAAGACCTCGTAGAGCGCGGGCTTATCAAAAAGGGCGAGAACGCTCTCGAAGTAGCTGCAAATAATTTGAAGCTTGACGGCGTAGACGTTTTGCATACTATCGGTGGTGACGATACCAACACCACTGCTGCAGACCTAGCTGCGTATCTGCACGAAAATGACTATGAGCTTACTGTTGTGGGGCTGCCTAAGACTATCGATAACGATATTGTGCCGATCAAGCAGAGCCTCGGTGCATGGACTGCTGCTGAGCAGGCTTCAGAGTTTGCTCAAAACGTGATTGGTGAGCATCGCTCAAATCCTCGTATGCTCATTATTCATGAAGTCATGGGGCGCAACTGCGGCTATCTCACAGCTCAAGCGGCTGCTAATTATCACCAGTGGGTGAAAGAGCAGGAATGGCTTCCAAGTGCTGGTTTGAGCAAAGAGCGCTGGGATATTCATGCAGTGTATGTGCCAGAAATTACTTATGATCTCGACGTAGAAGCTTCACGCTTGCGCAAGGTGATGGACGAGATTGGCAACGTTAATATCTTCTTGGGTGAAGGCGCTGGCGTCGAAGAGATTATTGAAGAAATGATCGAAGATGGCATTGAGCCAGAGCGTGACGCTTTCGGGCACGTCAAGCTCGATACAATCAACCCTGGTCAGTGGTTTGCTAAGAAGTTCTCAAAGCTGATTGGCGCTGAAAAAGTGATGGTGCAAAAGTCAGGTTATTTCTCGCGTTCAGCCGCTTCAAACGAAGCTGATCTGGAGCTTATCGGTCAGATGGCAGATATGGCTGTTGAGTGCGCGCTTCGTGGTGAATCGGGTGTGATTGGGCAAGACGAAGAAGATAACGACGTGATGAAGGCTATTGATTTCACGCGTATTGCTGGAGCAAAGCCTTTTGACGTCCATCAGGATTGGTTTGCTCAGATGCTCTGCGAGATTGGCGAGCCGTGGGAGCCTAAAGCCTAACCTAAAGCCTAAGAGTCTAGCTCATAAAATTAGTGGCGTTGCAGTACTCATCAGATATTGCAACGCCACTTTTTAAATGCTGCAGCTCTTTATTTTCAGACAATAGTAAGCGTGATAGTAGAACCTTTTTTCGCTTTAGTTCCGCCTGCAGTATCCTGCAATCGAACTGTGCCAAAATAGCCGCCGAGCAGTTCTTTTACAGCAACATTGAAGCCAGCTTCTTCTAAAATTCTCGTTGCTTCACCTCGTTGTTTTCCTACGACGTTTGGCACTTCCAGTAATTCTGGACCTTCGGAGATAGTAAGAGTGACGGCGTCACCTCGATAGAGCTGAGTGCCTTCGGCAGGATCTACGGAAATAACAGCTCCCTCGGGCACTGAATCAGAAAATTCTTCTTGTTTTGTGACGCTAAAGCCAGCGTCAGTGAGAGCTTTTTCGTAGTCAGAGCCAGAGAGTTCTCCGATCTCGGGAACTGTTATGGGTTCACGCCCTTTGCTGACGATATACGTTACAGAAGAATCATGGGGGATAGATTCTCCAGCTTCGGGAGTTTGAGAAATGACGGTTCCTTTTGGTACGTCATTCGACCAGTCTTCACTTGCCGAAGCAGTAAACCGAGCTTGCGTGAGTATGTGCTGAGCTTCATCAGCAGTTTTGCCGACAACGTTGGGGACGTTCAAATATTCCACGCCATCTGAAATGCGCAGAGTAATGATCTGTGAAGGGTGAGCTGCAGTGCCGCCTTCTGGGGTGCTCGCGATAACGGTATCTTTATCGACTGTATCTGAATATTCGCGCGCAGTTGTGCTCTGGAATCCCGCAGTAGTGAGAGTTTTTTCTGCTTCTGCCACGCTCATGCCAGCTACCTGAGGAATTGGTACTCGCAGCCCTGGTCCAAAAAAGAACCACCAATATATGCCGCTCGAAAGTGCTGCAATTAAAGTGATCATTAGCAGAAGCGTTTTGATCAGTTTCTTTGAACGTGTGCTGCCTTGGTAGGATTCGTGTGTCTGTTCGGCAGTAGTGACGTATGTGCTCGTTTGAACAGAATTTTCAGTATCATTGCGGGTCTGAGAATCGTCAGCAGCATTAGGCGAAAGAGGTGCCAGCTGCTGCGTGGGGAAAATTTCAGATTTCGTTACGATCTCAAGTTCGTCAGTGCGTTTGGGCGGAATCGTCGATGCATGCAGCTGTGTTGAGTCTGATGTGTCTGATGAGTCTGATGTGCTCGAAATAGGTGTGTGAGAAGAAGTGACTTCTGTTTTTTCGATGATCGGTTTTTGAGGGAAGA
Source organism: uncultured Actinomycetaceae bacterium (assembly GCA_902464405.1). Lineage (GTDB taxonomy): Bacteria > Actinomycetota > Actinomycetes > Actinomycetales > Actinomycetaceae > Arcanobacterium_A. The sequence goes on from CABQJD010000003.1 coordinate 13,510, forward strand.
CAGGGATTCTACGCATCTGATCGGCGTCATCAAGGTGCGTTATCACATTGATGAGCATATCGAGCGCAGCAGATGCATTGAGTGGGCGTTTGAAAGGATCTTTTGCGGTGAGTGCGCAGATAAAAGAATCGATTTCTTCGGGCATCCATTCGGCAGTTTGCGTAAGGCGAGGCATTGGATCATTTACGTGTGCGTATGCCACAGCCACAGGAGACTCTCCAATAAATGGCTGCTTGCCTGCGAGAAGCTCGTAGAGCATCACTCCCAGCGCATAAAGATCTGCGCGCTGATCGGCGCGCCCTCGAGTGACGATTTCGGGGGCGATATACGCTACAGTGCCAAGCATCTGCCCTGAATGGGTGCTCGTCACATCGCTGACTGCGCGAGCCAGCCCGAAATCGGCGACTTTTGCGGTGTAGCTCGGGGGAGATAACACATGCTTATGCGAGATAGATTCGCTGAGCAGAATATTTTCAGGCTTGACGTCTCGATGAACGATTCCAGCGTTATGCGCCACGGCTAGAGCCGTCAAAACCTGCCTGGTGATTTCAAGCGAATCTCTCAGCGTAAAAGATCCATGTGCTGAAAGCTCGGATCGCAGATCAGGGCCGTTGATAAGCTCCATCACGAGATAGGCTCTTTCACCTTCAGAGCTGTGATAAATGCCTTGATCGTAAATGCTCACAATATGCGGATTGCTGAGAGCTGCTGCGGCTTGCGCCTCTCGAATAAAGCGTTGCGCAAAATCGGGCTGTTCAGCGAGGTGGGAGTGAATAAGTTTCAGGGCGACTGGGCGCTGCAGGCGAGTATCGATTCCACGGTAGACGCTTGCCATTCCTCCGCGCGCGAGGCGCGCCTCAATACGGTAGCGCCCATCAATGACGGTAGTGAGCAACGGGTCCAACATATTCACATACGTAAGTTTAACTGGCTAAGTTCATTTGCGGCAGTTCGTGAAAACGTGTGTGTTTGTGAAGGAGAGGTATGTGCACGAGTGCGGCGCAGTATTTATGGAAGAGCTTGTGGGTTCAGTGAAGGAAGCGTATAGGTTCGGTGGAGAGGCTTTTGATTAAAAAGCAGAGCAGCTTTTGTGCTGATAAAGGCGTGTTTAGTGAGGATGAAGGCGTGAGTGGTGTATATTGGCGCCGTGGGTGAAACTACTTCTAATAATTTGAGCGCTGATAAATCTTGCCTGCTTCCTTCTCCTGATGAGTGGCTGTGGCTTCCCGAGGTTGCAGATCTGCTTGGTGTGCGTGGGCGTGATGTGCGTGCGATGATAGGTGATCACCGTCTGGTTGCTGTTCGCAGAGGTGAAAATAATGCCTTGGCAGTCAATGGTGCGCAGTTCATTGAAAAAGATGGGTGTATTGTGCCACTGCCTAGTTTGCGAGGCACTCTTATTCAGCTTGCCGATGCAGGATATAGTTGCGAGGAAGCTCTGCGCTGGCTGATGGAACCCAATGATCTTGTGGGAATGACGCCGTTAGAGGGCTTGCGCGGAGAAAAAACACACGCCGTCCGCCGAGCAATCCAATTCTTAGCATTCTGATTTTTTGATAATTCTTGATGCGGATGCTATTGACGTAAGTATGCGGTGATAGAATGCCGCATACTTACTGCTCATATGATCCGTTTTGATATAAAACGCTATATGCTGTGCTCAATATATGCCTAGCTGCCTTTTGGTGTGCGCTGATATTTTCTTACTTTATGAGTTGCGTTCAGTGAGAGATTTGGCTAGATCTTTCAGAATATCAAGATTTAGAGTGCTGCTTTGCAGGCCTGTGGCAACGATATTTTCACGCTCTTTAATCATGCTTTCATGCTGCTGCGCTGCTCCCGAGCGCTGCATAATTGTGCGTACTGTATTTAGTTGTTCGCAGTTTAGCTGCTGCCCAAGCAGAGAATCAATTATCTCTTTATCTTCTGCTGACGCTTTTGCTCGAGTGAGCGCAAGCAGTACTGTGCGTTTGCCTTCTGTGATATCGCCACCAGCTGGTTTACCAGTCACGTTTGGCTCTCCGAAGACGCCCAGAGTATCGTCACGAAGTTGAAAAGCTTCGCCAAGTGGAGAGCATAGACGTTCAAGTTCGTTTAAGACGGTATCATCAGCTTGTGCGAAGTGTGCGCCGAGCAGAGTGGGAACCGTTACAGAATAGCGAGCTGCTTTGTGATACAGCACTGTAAGCGCCGAGGAAATAGCATCCGAATCATCAGCTTCTGCCAGTGGTATGTATTCTGCATGTACGTCAGTAAATTGACCGAAAGCAACTTCCGCCGTCATTGAATCGAAGAGACTAGCTGCTGTGCTCGAGCAGTGTATGGGATTGCCATATGGGTCTGTTGCTGCGGCAAGGGCGTGAGTGAGAGTATGAGATGCGAGTGATAGTAGATAATCGCCTAGCAAAAGAGCCATTTTCATACCATAAGCATCAGGATCGCCAGTGAGGCAATGCGCATGGTGTGCCTGTGCGAAAGCAACGTGTGCAGTCGTCACACCGCGGCGAGTAGGGGCTGCGTCAATAATGTCGTCATGTACGAGAGCAGAAAGCTGATACAGCTCAAGAGCGGCTCCTAATTCTACGGGAAGTTCCGAGATTGGCAGGGCGGAGAGCTCACGTATATCTATATTCGCTCCTGCTTGCCATCCTGCTAGAGCGAAAAGAGCTCGAGTGCGTTTGCCTCCTAGCGCAAGAGCTTGAGCTGGAGCAAGAAATGATGCGGCGGCAGATGCGGGGGCATGAAGAGTAAAAGGGAGAGATGTGGAAAGAATCGCAGTGAGAGAATCGCTGACGGCTTTTTTGTAGGTGTCCATGATGTCGAGCATATTCTTAGTTTACTGGTGAGTTGTCCACGGTGAAGAAATATGCCGTAAATATCCACGGATATTTATGTTTTCTGCGCGATCTGGGAAATAGTGATGAGATTGCTGCTATGAAAACACTACAGCTTGCCCGCCCTGAAGTAATTGCTGCTCTTGTGCCAGCTATGCTTGATTCTCGGCCGCAGCGCCGCATAATTGCTATGTGCCTTCGTCGAGGAAGTAGATTAAATCCTGCGATGCCGCTGGGAAGTGAACGCTGTATCGGACCAATGATTAGTTTTAATCTGCCTTCTTCTTTGCGTCTAGGAGGAAAAATAGGCGAGGCTGGCGCTATCGAGACTCAAATTACAGAGTTTATTGAAACGTATACAGTGCGAACACTGGCGATAATTCTTTACTGCGATGACGTTGTTTCTCTGCTCCGATCTGGCGAAATGCTCGATGCGTTTTTTGATATGAGTGATCGCTTTTTCGTGCGCTTAAAAAACATTGATGAACGATATGGCAAAAGTGATATACCTGTGTGTTTCTTGTTTTTGTGTGATTTTAAGGTGTGTATCGATGTATATTCGCTTGTGCGTGAAGCGCATCGGATTGTGCATGATCATGAGGTTGATATAGAGACAATACGGCATGATGATTCGCCAGCGTCGCTAGCATCTTTGTATGGGATTCTTTTTGTGGCAGCTTATCGTCACCTTGAGCATATGGGAAAGATTGCAGCATATTCCGATCTTGAAAGTTCATTGGAGCAAGATGGGAAAATATATTCTTCTTGCAGGTGCGATGAGAAAAATAGCGGCAATACCCACTGTGAGCGTACTACATGCGCCTCAGATCGAAAGGAGAGCACGACGGCAAAAAATACTGAGCGAGAAGAGAGTATAAGAGTTGGAGAAAAAATAAAAATGGACGATGCACAAGATACGCAAGAACAAGAACAAGATATACAAGATGAGGAAAATGCCGATAGTGCGCAAGAGAAGCAGTATAAGCATAGAGGGAGCGTGCACATAGAAAAATATGAAGCACGAGGAGAGGAATATATGCATTGCGATGTGCACGAATGCGCCAATATAGACGTTACTTCTCATTACCTCTGCGCGGCAATGCGAGCCTATAAAGAGGAGCTAGATAGAAATCGTACACCCTCAATAACAATGTGGAATTTTACTTTTGGAGTAGCGCAAAAGATTCATGGGAACACAACTTTGGTGAAAAAAATAACTGCAGCAAAAGCAGGAATGTTAGCTGCGCAGCTGCATAATCAAAAAATTAGGGATCGCGTGATTCTCTATGCAGTTCATCCAACGATCCGCAGCGTTGCCTCTTTATCTAGCGCACAGCTGATCAGAAAAATGACTGAAGCCTCATCATTACCTCCGAATATGCCTCGGGCACACAGCGTGATAAACGTATTGGCATTTTTAGGGATGTGCGTGCCTGCAGCGATTCCAATTGTCTATGGCACAATGGCGTATATCCAATGGTGGGTTGGAGAGGGGAGTAAAGCGCGTGCATCGATCGATAAGATTAGTGAGAGTGGGCACGATATTTCACTTGTGAAACTTGTTGAATATGCTCTCAGCGTGCAGCTTCCGCCGCCGTGGGTTGATATCCAAAAGGAAGAATGAGTTTGTGATTATGCACACCGCATTGGAATAAACACTATCTTTTGCACGTTTCGAATACCGTGGTATTTAAGTATTTCTATGCTCTCACGCTATAATGCTTGAGCTGATATAGAGAATATATATAGGAAATATCTTCATTGGCAACGATATGCGGAAAGGGTGCACGTGGCAGCTTCGACAAAGAAAAAAGTGAGTACTGCACAAACTCGTGCTGCGAAGGGTGATACAGCGCAGACCAGTGCGGCGGAAGTCACGCCAGTACACGAGGTAGGCAAAGAAGGGAATGCGCCGCTCAATCCTCCTGCTAAGCGGGCCGTGAAGCCTGTCTGGGAAGCATATCGTGTAGCAACTGGGCAGCTGACGGCAGAAGAAGCTGCTGCTATGACGAAAATTGATCTTATGGCAATGCCTGCTCCTTCGCCTGACCTTTCATCTAAGCCAGCAGAGCAAGAGGTAAAACCTAAGAAAAAATCTGTGAAAAAAGCACAGGAAAAGGCTTCTTCGGAAGATAGCGCTGAAAAATCTACCCAGAAGAAGACTGCTAAGGTATCAAAGAAAAAAGATAAGCTGCAGGAAAAAGACGGCAATGAGCACATCGCAGATGAGGATGTGGATCCCGATAGCCATGATGAGGTAGATGAGCACGAGGATAATCTTGAATCGGCAGCTACCCCTGATGAACCAGATGTTTTAGATGAGGAAGAGATCGATCTTGACGACGATCTGGATGATCCCGATGATTCAGATTCAGACGAAACTGATGCTGAAAGAGATCATGATCTAGATACTGATGATTCTGACGAAGAATCGAATGATCCTACTTCCGATGACGATCAGAAGGCTGATGCACACAAGCATGCTGGCGCTTTCGTTATGAAAGACTCTGACGATACTGATGAGCCTCAACAGCGGGTACACGTTGCTGGTGCAACGGCAGATCCCGTCAAAGACTATCTCAAACAAATCGGCAAGGTAGCATTGCTGAATGCCGAGCAGGAAGTGGAGCTTGCTAAACGTATCGAAGCAGGGCTGTATGCCAAGTACCTTTTAGATACGCAAGATATTCGTGATACGAAGAAACGGCGTGAGCTTATTGCGATTTCCCGAGATGGGCAGAACGCCAAGAATCACTTGCTTGAAGCAAACTTGCGTTTAGTCGTCTCGCTTGCCAAGCGCTACACTGGGCGCGGTATGCTCTTCCTCGATTTGATTCAGGAAGGTAATCTAGGGCTTGTGCGCGCTGTCGAAAAATTCGACTATGCCAAGGGATATAAGTTCTCTACGTATGCTACATGGTGGATTCGTCAAGCGATTACGCGCGCTATGGCAGATCAGGCGCGCACGATTCGAATCCCTGTGCATATGGTTGAAGTTATCAATAAACTTGCCCGAGTTCAGCGGCAAATGTTGCAAGATCTTGGCAGGGAACCCACAGTGACGGAGCTTGCAAAAGAACTCGATATGAGCGAAGACAAAGTCGTGGAAGTTCAAAAGTACGGGCGGGAGCCTATTTCTTTGCACACTCCTCTTGGAGAAGACGGAGATAGCGAATTTGGCGATCTTATTGAAGATTCCGAGGCTGTTGCTCCAACTGAAGCAGTAGATCATATGCTTCTTCAAGAGCAGCTGCGCCAAGTGCTCGATACACTTTCCGAGCGCGAAGCTGGAGTTGTGGCTATGCGTTTCGGCATGACAGATGGTCAGGCAAAAACTCTTGACGAAATTGGTAAGGTCTATGGCGTTACGCGTGAGCGTATCCGCCAGATTGAATCGAAGACGATGAGCAAGCTTCGCCATCCTTCGCGTTCGCAGGTTTTGCGCGATTATCTCGAATAGAATTTCGTACATCGATAGAAGCACAAAAGTGCTTTTATCGATGTAATCTTTTCTCTGCCGCTATGGGGATATGCCCTTTCTTTGAATTTCTTCCTTGATTTTTTGAAAGAGCATATCTTCAGGTATGAAGGTAAAACTGTCTCTTCTCTCAAGCGTGCTTGCTTGTTTTACTTATTTTAGTAAAACGTTCGTTCGTTTTACGAGCGAATTTTATGAGTGAAGAAGTGTGTATATTATTAAGAAATACTGCGTGTTTGTGCGAGAAATACGCACATACATGCGCGTATGCATACATATATGCATACATATCAAAAAGTATTTGTGCTGGCGCTAAACGTTTGGATAATTTAGCGCGAAAACTTCATAGGAGCAGCTCTGAGCCACTGAGCTGGCATTACGGTATGCCCGTGACGGTTAATTGCATTGTGCGCGAAACGTTTCGAACGGGATTCACACTCCACGTAATAGCGCAGTAAATCGGCACACATACGGGCATCGGAAAGCCCTCGATGTTTTTGATGATCGGCAATTCCTAAACGCTGGGCGAGCTTAAGGAGAGCATGAGAGCCAGGCGGGCAGTAAATTCTGCTCTGATCCATTGTGCATACAGTGTTGTTAGCATAGATAGTGTGATAGCTGCGAGTTCGAGCGAATTCTCGATTGATGAATCCTTGGTCGAAAGGAGCATTATGAGCCACAAAAATACGTTCAGAAAGAAGTGAAATCAGCTCATCGGAAATATCTCGAAAAGTTGGTGCGCAAGTAAGATCCGAATCGTGAATTCCGTGTATGTGGCTCGCCGTCACGGGTCGCTCAGGATTGACGAGAGTCGTCCATTCGCGCTCCGTTTCTAAAGCCTCGTTTAGAAGGATTACTCCAATCTCGATAACTCGCTCATGCGATGCATCAAGCCCTGTTGTTTCCACATCTACCACGGCAAATGTGCGATGTGCGTGCATCTCGTATCCGTCGCTTATCACGTTCTCAGCATACGCTTTAGAATGCCGATTAGATATTTTTATATAAGCGCAATTTCAAATATCGTCTGTTTCGGGAAGCTGATGCTGAAATCTGGCAAAAATGCAGCTGCTGCCTGAAAAGCACAGCTGCCAGTGCAGAGTGTGACGAGTGGCGCGAGTTTTGCTCAATGGAGATTGAAGCTCAGACGGGTAAACTCTACACGTGCCTAATAATGTTTCTACACCAGATCATCGCGCACCAAGCGAAGAATATAATGCGCGTCACCTGCAAGTCCTTGAAGGCTTGGAGGCTGTGCGAAAGCGCCCTGGCATGTATATCGGTTCCACAGATTCGCGTGGGCTTATGCACTGCGCATGGGAAATTATCGATAATGCTGTTGATGAAGCCCTTGAAGGTTTCGCTCACAATATTTTTGTGACGCTCTATCAAGATGGTTCGCTTGAAGTTGCTGACGACGGGCGCGGTATTCCTGTTGATGAAGTCCCTGGCACAGGAGCTTCAGGTGTGGAAGTTGTCTACACGAAACTCCATGCTGGCGGGAAATTCGGCGGCGGATCTTATTCTGCCTCTGGAGGCTTGCATGGCGTGGGGGCAAGCGTAGTGAATGCTCTTTCACAACGTCTGGAAGTGCAGGTGAATCGTGGCGGAAAAACGTGGGCAATGAGCTTTCACCGAGGCGAGCCTGGCAAATTTACAGATAAACCTGGGATTCTCAGCCCGAATGCACATTTTGAGCCATACACTGATTCCTCTGAGCTGCGAATTGTGGGCAAAGTAGAGAAGAAAAAGACGGGCACGCGTGTGCGTTTCTGGGCGGATCCAGAAATTTTCCCAGATGGTACGTCATTTATGTATGCAGAGCTTCAAGAGCGTATGCGTGAGAAGGCTTTTCTTGTGCCAGGGCTTCATATTTATGTGCGTGACGAGCGTGAAGCATCTGTAAAAACGTCTGCGGCTGCTTTGCTTGAGCAAAGCGCTCCAGTAGAAGAAGATTTTATATTTGCTGGCGGTGTGATCGATTTTGTGGATTATATTGCCAATGATCCGCCAGTGACGAGCGTGATGCATCTTACGGGTATGGGAGAGTTTACTGAGACAGTTCAAACGCTGGACTCTGAAACTGGGCATCTCACACCGAAAGAAGTGTTGCGCCAGTGCGCTGTAGATATTGCGCTGCGATGGGGCACAGGGTATGAGGTGCATGAAGAGAGTTTCGTTAATATCGTTGCAACTCCTAAAGGAGGCACTCACCTCACTGGTTTTGAGCAAGGGCTTTTGAAAGTATTGCGCGCACAGATAGAAGCTAAATCTCGTGCGCTTAAAGTGACGGCAAAAGACGCAAAGATCGAAAAAGAAGACGTACTCGCGGGGCTTACAGCTATCGTTACCGTTTCCTTTCCTGAGCCACAATTTGAGGGGCAGACGAAAGAAATTCTCGGCACTGCTCCGATTCGCGGTATCGTAGCCAGTATTGTGGAGCAGGAATTGACCAAAATCCTCAGCTCGACTAAACGCGATCAAAAAACGGAAAATCAGCGCTTACTGGAAAAAATTGTGGCAGAAATGCGAGGGCGTTTGGCTGCTCGTATTCAAAAAGAAATATCTCGGCGTAAGAACGCATTGGAGACGAGTACTCTGCCCGCAAAGCTCGCTGATTGCCGTAGTGAAGACGTGGAGCAGACCGAACTTTTTATTGTGGAGGGGGATTCTGCTCTCGGCACAGCAAAACTTGCCCGCAACAGTGAATTTCAGGCGCTTCTTCCAATTCGTGGAAAAATTTTGAATGTGCAGAAGGCGTCTCCAGCAGATATTCTCAAAAATGCTGAAGTTTCAGCGATTATTCAAGTGGTTGGGGCTGGCTCAGGGCGCACATTTAATCTCGATGCTGCCCGCTACGGAAAAATTGTGTTTATGACTGATGCAGATGTAGATGGTGCGCATATTCGGACGCTGCTGCTCACTCTTTTCTTCCGTTATATGCGCCCGATGGTTGAAGCAGGGCGTGTGTATGCGGCTGTGCCGCCGCTGTATCGAGTAGAGGTAGCAGGCTCTGGAAAGCGCGAAAAAGAATATATCTATACCTATTCTGATACAGAGCTGCATCAAGTGCTTGCCAAGCTCGAAAAGCAAGGACGGCGTTATAAAGAGCCAATTCAGCGGTATAAAGGCTTGGGCGAGATGGACGCCGATCAGCTTGCTGAGACAACAATGGATCCTGCGCATCGCACGCTCAGACGTATTTCGATGGCTGATGAGGAAGCTCTCGCCTATGCTGAAGAAACTTTTGAATTGCTGATGGGTTCGGAAGTTGCGCCGCGAAAAGATTTCATCATTGAAGGCGCCTGCACGATTTCGCGTGATCAAATCGATGCCTAGATGAGATGAGCTTGATGAGATACGCTTGTGATGCTGGGTTCAGCTTTTTTGACGGGAAAAATTATAAAAAAATAGATCAGTTGGTCTCTATTTAATAGGACGATTAGAAAAATTGCCAACGTTATTTTCATACAACACTATGGCAACATGGAATAAGTTACGAATACTTACTATTACTCTTCCCGTTACCCCAGATGGTGAACCTGATTTTGACTATATGGAACGCTATATTCGCGCTATTGAAAAACTAACTATTGCCAGCGTTGTTAAGTATAAAGACAAGGTTATTGATACAACCAAAATGCTCGTAAATAACCACCATAGTTTTTGACGATAGAACGATCTATCGTCAAAAACTATGCGCTGCCTCTCCTTCGCGATCGCAAATCTATAGGCATACTGCCCGTGCTTTCCGGCTATGTGAGCGTGCCGCCTGATATTACAAGATAGTACGCGCCAAACAGGGGAGGGACGCACACCTAGAGTTCCTGCAGCTTATATGGCTTGAGACTGTATTGATTGGCAAGCGCAATACTCACAGCCAATGCTCCTGCAGCTGTGGTATAAAAAGGAATGCCCATATGCAGAGCTTTTTGCCGAATAAGCTGCCCGTCAGAGACGACGCTCCCAGTTGAATTGCCCGTATTGATTACGAGCGCAATCTCGCCGTTCGTCATCGCATCAATAATATTCGGGCGGCCTTCAGCTCGCCGATTCATATACTGCGCCACGATCCCATGTTCGGCAAGATATGCTTGTGTGCCGCGCGTAGCACACAAACCATAGCCAAGGTGCTGAAGATTTCGTGCAATCTCTACCGCATCTTCTTTATCTTCGTCACGCATAGAAATAAATGCTTTGCCGATAGAAGGAATGAGATTATTTGCACCAAGCTGAGCTTTCATAAATGCTTCAGCAAAATTGGAGCCAATACCCATCACCTCACCAGTGGAATGCATTTCTGGGCCGAGAGAGGTATCAGAACCAGGGAATTTTGCAAAAGGCAGCACTGCTTCTTTCACGCAGAATTTTTTGGGAATTACTTCTTCAGTGAAACCTAGCTCTTCGAGGCTTTCCCCGGCCATCACGCGCGCCCCGATTTTCGCCACTTGCACACCGCAGCTCTTGCTCACAAAAGGCACAGTCCTAGAGGCACGAGGATTGACCTCCAGAATATAGACGTGATCGTCTTTTATAGCGAACTGCACGTTCATTAAACCGATCACGTTGAGTGCTCGGGCAAGAGCTTCAGTTTGAGCACGCACGATTTTGTGAAGCTCTTCAGAAAGATGATATGGGGGCAGAGAGCAGCCAGAATCGCCCGAATGAATACCAGCGGGTTCCACATGCTGCATCAGCCCTGCGATCACGACGCGTTCGCCGTCACTGACAGCATCAACGTCAAGCTCAGTGGCATTAGTTAGGAAAGAGTCGAGCAAAACAGGAGAATCATTACTCACTTGCACTGCTTCAAACATATAGCGGCGAAGCTGATCAGGATTATAGACCACCTGCATTGCGCGCCCGCCTAGCACGTAGCTTGGGCGTACCATCAGCGGATAGCCGACCTCTTCAGCTAGACGCAGTGCTTCTTCTTCTGAGCGTGCAGTCGCATTTTTTGGCTGCAATAAATTGAGATCCTTGACGATGCGCTGGAAGCGTTCACGGTCTTCAGCTGCGTCAATCGAATCTGCGGATGTGCCAATAATATTCAGCCCGTGTTGCGAAAGTGCGCGAGAAATCTTCAGAGGTGTCTGCCCGCCGTAATGCACAATAATTCCAATCGGCTTTTCTACAGCAGCAATATCGAGCACGTGTTCGAGGGTGAGTGGCTCGAAATATAAGCGGTCAGACGTATCATAATCTGTGGAAACAGTTTCAGGATTGCAATTTACCATAATGGTTTCATATCCGGCATCGCGTAGAGCTATTGATGCGTGCACACAGCAATAATCGAACTCGATTCCCTGCCCGATACGGTTCGGCCCGCCGCCAAGAATCATAATCTTTTTACGATCGCTTGGATCGGCTTCGCATTCATCTTCGTATGTGGAATACATATAGGCAGTGCTTGAAGCAAACTCAGCAGCGCACGTATCTACTCGCTTAAATACAGGAGTGACGCCGAGACGCAAGCGTACCGAACGCACAGTTTCTTCATCCGTATTCGCAAGCTCTGCTATACGGCAGTCGCTGAAACCTTTGCGTTTAAGTGCACGAAGCGCAGATGCATCGCCGTTTTCGATCTGCTGCCATCTTTGCTCATCGATAGCGCTTTCAGCTATGACGATATTTTCGATGTTTGCCAAAAACCACGGGTCGATGCGAGTGGCCTGATAGACCTCATCGATGCTCATGCCGGCGCGGAAAGCATCTGCGAGATACAGGATTCTTTCTGCTCGCACATTAGAAATTTCTGTGCGAATTTCGCCCAGATCTGATGTGCGTGTATTAAAACCAGTCAGCCCAGTTTCTAAACCGCATAATGCTTTATGTAAACTTTCTTGGAATGTGCGCCCAATTGCCATCACTTCGCCCACAGACTTCATCTGAGTGGTGAGATGGTCATCGGCAGAAGGGAACTTTTCGAATGCGAAACGCGGCACTTTCGTCACCACATAATCGATTGCTGGCTCAAAACTAATTGGTGTGGCTCCGCCTGTAATATCGTTGCTCAGCTCATCGAGAGTGTAGCCAACGGCGAGTTTCGCAGCTACTTTAGCAATCGGAAAACCTGTAGCTTTCGAAGCGAGGGCGGAAGAGCGCGAAACACGAGGATTCATCTCAATGATAATCATTTCGCCAGTATCAGGATTGATTGCAAACTGCACATTAGACCCGCCAGTATCAACGCCGATTTCCCGTAAAACAGCAATCGACGCATTGCGCATCATCTGGTATTCCTTATCGGTGAGCGTCTGTGCTGGAGCTACTGTGATCGAATCGCCTGTATGGATACCGCACGGATCAAAATTTTCAATGGAGCATACGATAATGCAATTATCGGCATGATCGCGCACAACCTCCATTTCAAATTCTTTCCAGCCCAAAATGGATTCTTCAATCAGCAGCTCATGCACAGGAGAGGCCTCAAAACCCCGTGTGCAGATATCGATAAGCTCATCGCGGTTATAAGCAACGCCGCCGCCAGTGCCGCCAAGAGTAAAAGACGGGCGAATAAGAGTGGGAAATCCAACGGCTTCTTGAGCAGTAAACACTTCACTCATCGTGTGGCAGACGTGAGAGGCAGGAGTGCGCAACCCGATTTTATTCATCGCCTCTTTGAACCGCCCGCGATCTTCAGCTTTATCAATCGAATCCGCTTGGGCGCCAATCAGCTCTACATTATATTTATCCAAGATGCCGTGATTAGCTAAATCTAGTGCACAGTTGAGTCCAGTTTGCCCACCCATCGTTGGAAGAAGAGCATCAGGGCGTTCTCGTTCAATAATTTTCGCAACCGTTTCCCACTGAATTGGTTCCACATATGTAGCATCAGCGAGATGCGGATCGGTCATAATCGTTGCAGGATTTGAATTGACGAGAACAATTCGATATCCCTCTTCTTTTAAGGCTTTGCACGCTTGGGCGCCAGAATAATCAAATTCGCACGCTTGCCCAATCACGATAGGACCGGCGCCGATAATCATAATTGTGCGAAGGTCTGTGCGCTTAGGCATGATGAGTACCTTTCTTCATTGAAGCAACAAATTTATCAAAGAGTTCATGTAGATCGTGCGGGCCAGGGCTGGCTTCTGGATGGCCTTGGAAAGAAAATACAGGCTTTCCAATTACTTCAATTCCCTGCAGGCTTCCGTCAAACAGTGAGATATGCGTCGGGCGCACATTTTCAGGCAGAGTTGAGGCATCAACGTCAAAACCGTGATTTTGGCTGGTAATCATCACCTTCCCAGTTGAAAGCTCTTTCACAGGGTGATTTGCTCCGTGATGTCCGAAGGGCATTTTGCGCGTTTTCGCTCCCAGCGCCAGCCCTAGCAGCTGATGCCCGAGGCAAATGCCAAACATCGGAATATTCATTTTCAGCAGATCTCGAATAGCGTTAATGGCATACGTGCATGGCTCAGGATCTCCTGGCCCATTCGAGAGGAAAATTCCATCTGGCTTGAGAGCAAGCACTTCAATTGCGCTTGTTGTGGCTGGAACTACGTGTACACGGCAGCCCCGTGCTGTGAGCATGCGCAGGATATTGCGTTTAGTTCCGAAATCGAATGCTACAACGGTATACGATGCCTGATCTTGGTGTGGAGCTGGTAAATATCCTGTGCCGAGCTGCCATTCGCTTTCCGTTACATCGTAAGGTGTGCAAGTCGTCACTGTCTGAGCTAAATCTTTTCCTGCCATAGAGCCAAAAGAAAGAGCAAGCTGGTGGGCGTGCTCCACGGCGGTGTGGTCGCTCGAAGTATTGCCAGTGACGATTGCGCCCGCTTGCGCTCCGCCGTCACGCAAAATCCGTGTGAGTTTGCGTGTATCTATATCCGCAATGGCTACTTTGCCATTTTTCTCAAGATAGGAACTAAGCGATTCCTCTGCGCGCCAAGAAGAGTAGACTGTGGGGAGATCGCGGATAATCAGCCCAGATGCCCATATAGAGCCTGATTCTACATCCTCGCTGTTTACTCCCGTATTTCCTATATGCGGATACGTAAGAGTCACGAGTTGGCCAGCATAAGAAGGATCGGTGAGTATCTCTTGATACCCAGTCATCGAAGTATTGAATACAACTTCGCCCACGGATTCACCGTGGGCGCCAATACTTATACCTTCAAAAACAGAACCGTCAGCTAAGACGAGAATGGCAGAAGTAGTCATGGTTCATATTCTAAATGTAATAGGTGTATATGTGCATTATTGTCCGAAGTGAGTGCACGTTCGCTTTCGCGCATACTCACACAATCTACTACACTGGCTTTTCGTGATTACGCTCAACCAAGTTTCTGTGCGCATTGGGACGCGCCATCTCGTTGATTCTGCAAATCTGCAAGTCTCGAAAGGAGATAGAATAGGGCTTGTTGGGCGTAATGGTGCTGGTAAAACAACTCTTATGCGCCTGATGGCAGGAGAGGGTGTGACGGCAGAGGCCGTGGAGCATTCTGGCGTCATCAGTACTAAAGGCGTAGTTGGATATTTGCCGCAAGATTCTAAGGTAGGTGATCTGAGCCAAACAGCACGTGATCGTGTGCTTTCTGCGCGTTCAATTGCCGCAAAACTGCGCAATATCCGCAAAGCTGAGCACGATATGGCAACTCTTGAAGGCCCTCAACAGCAGAAAGCTATGGAACGGTATATTCGTCTCGACGCAGAATTCACGGCTGCAGGCGGATATGCAGCTGAATCAGAAGCAGCGAAAATCACTGCAGCTCTCGGTCTTCCCGGGCGGGTGCTCGATCAGACGCTTGATACTCTTTCTGGCGGGCAGCGCAGGCGAGTAGAGCTGGCTCGGGTGCTTTTCTCCGATGCTCAGACTCTGCTTCTCGACGAGCCTACTAATCATCTCGATCATGATTCGATTATGTGGCTGCGCGACTGGCTGCGCAATTATTCGGGCGGGTTTATCGTCATTTCTCATGCTGTTGATTTATTGAGAGATACTGTGAATCAAGTGTGGTATTTAGATGCAAACCGAGCTGTGATCGACCCCTATTCGATGGGGTGGGATGTGTATCTTGCGCAGCGCGAAGTTGATGAAAAACGCCGAAAACGCGAGCGTGCTAATGCGGAGAAAAAAGCTGCAGCTTTGATGGAGCAGGCAAACAAAATGCGCTATAAGGCAACAAAAGCAGTAGCAGCACAAAATATGGAACGGCGTGCGAAAGAGCTGCTCGACGCATTGCCTAAAGAGCGTCAGCAGGAAAAAGTTGCGCATTTACGTTTTCCGCAGCCTCTGCCATGCGGAAAAACTCCGCTTCGGGCAGCAGATCTTTCTAAATCCTATGGCTCGCTCGAAGTCTTTACGGGTGTGGATCTTGCTATCGATCGTGGATCGAAAGTCGTAGTGCTAGGGTTTAACGGTGCTGGGAAAACTACGCTTTTGCGCTTACTTTCAGGGGTTGAAAAGCCAGATACTGGAGAAGTGCTCAGCGGACACGGGCTGAAACTGGGGTATTACGCTCAGGAGCATGAGACGATTGACCTGCATGCTACCGTTGAAGAAAATATGCGGGCAGCTGCTCCTCAGCTTGATGACACTCACGTGCGCAACGTGCTTGGCAGTTTTCTTTTTTCTGGTGACGACGTGAGCAAAATAGCGGCAGTTCTTTCTGGAGGTGAAAAAACGCGTTTAGCTCTAGCAATGCTTGTGGTAAGCGGCGCAAACGTGCTGCTTCTTGACGAGCCGACAAATAACCTTGATCCAGCATCTCGTGAAGAAATTCTACACGCCCTTCGCACATACGAAGGCGCCACTGTGTTGGTGACGCATGATGAAGGCGCTGTTGAAGCTCTCAGCCCTGATCGCGTGCTTTTGCTGCCAGACGGCGATGAAGATTTATGGAGCAGTGACTACCAGGATCTCATTACCCTAGCATAAAAGCAGGTATCTTAAAGCCAAGTGAAGCTATACCAAGCAAAGCTAGACCTAGACTCAATACTGTCTAGACTCAATACAGCTAGGTTTTCGCTGTAAAATACGCTTTTTCGCGCTCTGATTCTGCCTTATCGTAAGCGAGTTAAGCCGTCACGTGCGCATTTTTGGGGACAACAACGATTCCAGTGTCGGAAACGAAGAACCCTCGTTCACGATCGCGTGCATGGTCGATACCGATTTGTGCTCCATCGTCAATTTTTACGTTCTTATCCACAATTGCTCGCACAACTGTTGCATTACGCCCCACATTGACGCCATCGAAAAGCACAGAATCGCGCACCGAGCTCCAGGAGTTCACGCGCACGAAAGGAGAGAGCACAGAACCAATCACTTCTCCGCCCGAAACAATTACGCCAGGAGAAACAATTGAATCAAGCGCATGCCCGAGGCGTTCATGATGCCCGTACACGAATTTCGCTGGCGGCAAGCCCGTATATCCAGTCAGCAAAGGCCATTTGCGGTTATAGAGGTTAAAAATTGGATTCACAGAAATAAGATCCATATTTGCTTCATGGAAAGCATCGATGGTACCAACGTCACGCCAATATGTTTTATCTCGATCTGTGGCTCCTGGAATATCGTTAAATGTGAAATCGTAAACGCCACAGTTTCCAGATTCAACAAACATAGGCACAATATTTGCGCCCATATCGTGCGCAGAATTTTCATTGAGTGCATCGTCGTTAAGAGCATTGACGAGCGCTTCTGTGCTAAATACATAATTGCCCATTGATGCGAGAATTTCATCTGGTGAATCAGATAATCCTTCAACTTCGTGCGGTTTTTCTAAAAACTGGCGCACTTTATACGGATCGTGTGGATCGCGGTCGATCACGCCGAAAGAACTTGCCAAGCTCTTAGGTTGGCGAATCCCCGCAATCGTCAGATCCAAGCCGCTGGCAATATGCTGCTCAACCATCTGAGAAAAATCCATGCGGTAGATATTGTCTGCGCCAGTAATGACGATGTAATCAGGCTTTTCATCGTCAACGATATTTAAGCTCTGATAGATAGCATCTGCAGAGCCAAGATACCAGTTTTTGCCGACGCGCTGCTGAGCGGGAACTGGTGTCACGTAGTTTCCAAGAAGATTACTCATGCGCCACGTCTTAGAAATATGACGATCGAGAGAATGGCTCTTATATTGGGTGAGCACGACGATGTGCAAATACCCAGAATTAACCAAGTTGGAGAGAGAAAAATCGATGAGGCGATAGATACCGCCAAAGGGGACTGCTGGTTTCGCGCGGTCCTGCGTGAGTGGCATAAGGCGCTTGCCTTCGCCGCCAGCGAGCACAATGGAGAGCACAGAGTTATCTTTCATGCCTTAACAATAACTGTTTTCTACGAATTTTTAAGGCAAATGAGAAAAATTCTTAGGATTACTTACAAGGTGAGATAAAATCTATACAGACAGCCAAGGAAAGGACTACCAATGAGGGTTGATCTGCTCACACGCGAATTTCCACCGCATGTGTATGGCGGTGCTGGTGTGCACGTAACTGAACTTGCAAAAGTGCTCAAAGCGTATGCGAACGTGCACGTACATGCGTTTGACGGCGCTCGCGAATCATCTATTGAGGGGATTTCTTTTTCTGGATATGCCTATCCTGCGGGGCTTGAAGGCGCGAACGATGCTGTGCGTACGCTTGGCGTCGATCTTGAAATGGTCAAAGATATTGAAGGTGCGGATCTTGTGCATTCTCACACGTGGTACGCCAATATGGCTGGGCATATTGCGAGTTTGCTCTACGGTATTCCGCACGTGATTTCTGCTCATTCTCTGGAGCCGCTGCGCCCCTGGAAACGCGAACAGCTCGGCGGGGGATATGAGCTATCGAGCTGGATTGAAAAGACTGCATATGAATCTGCTGCAGGAATTGTGGCCGTATCGAACGCGATGCGTTCAGATATTTTGAAAGCTTATCCCGATGTGGATCCTCAGCGTGTGCGCGTGATCCATAACGGTATTGATTTATATGATTGGCAGGCCCCGCAGCTAGAGAGCGAATGGGTGCAGGCGCGTGAGTATTTTGCAAGCTATGGTCTCGATCCTGATATGTCAACGATTATTTTCGTCGGGCGAATCACCCGCCAAAAAGGTGTGCCTGGTCTGCTTCGTGCGCTGCGCTATGTGCCTAAAGAGGTTCAGGTCATTTTATGCGCAGGTGCTCCAGATACTCCTGAGATTGCTGCCGAAACCCGTGCGCTTGTAGGAGAGCTTCAAGCACAGCGCAGCGGTATTGTCTGGATTGAAGAGCATTTGCCTCACGATAAGATCGTTATGCTTGAAGCCTGCTCAACTGTGTTCGTCACGCCATCCATCTATGAGCCGCTTGGAATCGTCAACCTGGAAGCGATGGCAGTTGGTCTGCCCGTTGTCGGCACTGCAACAGGGGGGATTCCTGATTGTATTGACGATGGCGTCACAGGCACATTGGTTCCAATCGAGCAGCTTGATGACGGCACGGGAACTCCGTTGAATCCGCAGAAGTTTGAGGCGGATTTAGCTCAAGCACTCATTGATATGTGCGCAGACCCGCAGCGAGCTGCCCGCATGGGGAAAGCTGGGCGGGCACGTGCAGAAGATCATTTCTCGTGGGAAGCGGTAGCTCTCAAGACAATGGAGTTTTATCGCTGCATTCTTGCTGGAAATACGCTCTAAATTTATTTTCACGCGTCTATGAGATGATGGGGATATGAGGATTGACCTATGGGAGATGTGCTGGATCTGAAGGGTGTGAGAGTAAGCCGTTCTGGTCGCTCAATTCTCGATGAGATCAGCTGGAGCGTTAATACGGGGGAGCGCTGGGTAATTTTAGGGCCGAATGGTGCTGGGAAAACTACTCTTGTGCAGCTCGTTTCTGGGCGTTTACATCCAACGAACGGAGCGGTGACGATTCTCGGAGAAGAGCTTGGGCGAGTCAATCTTGCCGATCTGCGGCCTCTTGTAGGTTTGGCGTCGTCAGCTCTCGATAAACAGATTCCCCTTTCTGAAAAAGTCTTAGACGTTGTGCGTACAGCTGCCTATGGAATGACTGCCTCGTGGCGTGAGCAGTACGAAGAAGTTGACGATCAGCGCGCGAGAGCTCTTCTAAAAGCTCTCGGGGTAGCAGATACGGCTGAACGCACGCTCATCTATCTTTCAACTGGTGAGCGTAAACGAGTTGCAATTGCGAGAGCTCTTATGCCTAATCCTGAGGTTCTTGTGCTCGACGAACCAGCGTCTGGGCTTGATCTCGGCGGGCGTGAGTATTTACTCAAAGCTCTCTGCCAGATTTCGGCAGATCGCTATGCTCCAGTTATGCTGCTCGTCACTCATCATGTTGAAGAAATTCCTCAGGGATTTACGCACGCACTACTTCTCAAGCAAGGAAAAATCTATGCTGCTGGGCAAATTGATGATGTGCTGACGAGTGCGAATCTTTCTGGATTATTCGATATTCCGATAGTTCTGACGTTAAATAATGGTCGATATAGTGCGCGAGCTATCTAGTTTGAGTGTATTGCGAGCGGCTGGCGGAGCGTCTTGTGAGATTCTGTTTTATCACGCGTGTATTTCGCTAAAATAATCTTAATCGGTATAAGAGAAGGCAGCTCAAAGAAAGGAGAAAAGAATGTGGGGAATCTGGGCGATTATCGCTCTTGTGTTGCTCATTATTGAGATGTTCACAATTGATTTTACGTTTCTCATGCTTGCAGGCGGAGCGTTAGGTGCGATGGTGACGGCGTTTTTTATGCCTTCATGGGCTGCGCAACTCATCGTTTTTGCGGTATTGGCAGTGCTTCTTCTTGTTTTTGTGCGGCCATATATTAAAAGATGCATGAATAATTCTTCTGTGACTCACGAATCGAATGTGTATGCGCTTATCGGTAAGCAGGCTGTGGCTCTTACTGAGATTACGGAGCTTTCTGGTCGGGCGAAAGTTGATGGTGAAGAGTGGAGTGCAAAATCACGTGAAGGTGTGCTGGAGGAAGGCAGCGCTCTGATTGTGACGGCAATAGATGGTGCTCATCTCTTAGTTGCGCCTCGATAGGCGTTTCTTGCCAGCAGGCTCATATGGCGCATAAAACATTCGGATAATGTTGCAGTGCTCGATAATAATCTAAAGAAATAGACTGTAGTTAGCTTTGTGAAAGAATTGAGGAGGAGCTTATGGATATGGCATTTGGTGCAGGCGTTATTATGTCTGCCGTATTTCTTGTACTGGCAATCGTTGTGATTGTAGCGATTGCAAAATCAATTTTGATGGTTCATCAGGGCTATACACTTATTGTGGAACGGCTGGGTAAATATCATAAGACTTTGACTCCAGGCTTGCATTTTTTGGTGCCGTTTATTGATTCTGTGCGTCAGCGCATCGATATGCGCGAGCAAGTGGTGCCATTTCCGCCTCAGCCTGTGATCACAAGCGATAATATCGTTGTCAATATCGATACAGTGATCTACTATCAAGTGACGCAGCCAGAGGCAGCAACATACGAGATTGCTGATCCGATGGCCGCAATCGAGCAGCTCGCCGTCACCACTTTGCGCAATATTATCGGATCGATGGATATGGAGCAGGCTCTTACTGGGCGCGATCAGATCAATGGTCAGCTTCGAGGAGTGCTCGATGAAGCGACTGGGCGATGGGGCATTCGAGTGAGTCGTGTTGAACTTAAAGCAATTGATCCGCCAGCCACAGTTCAAAGCGCGATGGAACAGCAAATGAAAGCTGAGCGTGATCGCCGTGCAGCAATTTTGACGGCAGAAGGTGTGAAGCAGTCTGCAATTTTGACGGCAGAAGGTGAGAAGCAGTCTGCAATTTTGCGTGCTGAAGGGCAGGCACAGTCTGCAATTTTGAAAGCACAGGGTGAATCGCGAGCTATTTTGCAGGTATTCGATGCAATTCATAGAGGAAATGCCGATCCCAAGCTGCTTTCCTACGAATATTTGAAGACTTTGCCGCAAATTGCCAATTCTGCAAGTTCGAAGTTGTGGATTGTGCCTACGGAGCTTACAGCAGCGCTTAACGCCGTTACCAAAGGATTTGCAGGAGTTTCAGATGCAAAGGCTGGCGAAGAATCAGCTTCCAGTAATAGCGGAGCTGCTGATGATATTGCCGATGCGCTTGCGCAGACGACTTTGGAAGACGTGGATCAAGCGTTGGCCTATGCGCGCGGAGAGGCGACGAAGGCAACGTCAGAAGCTGAAGAATCTACTCGGCAATAATCGAGCTGGATTACTCTAACGGCTGGTGAGTTCTTTTCTGGCAGAAGAACTCACCAGTTTTTTCTTATTATCAATTTCAGCAGTTTGCAGATTATTGAGGTGCAGTTGGCACGTGCGGAGGCATTGCAGCAAACATTTCTGGAAGCGTCATGCGCAATACGTGCGCGAGCGCTACGAGTGTGAAAAGTTTCGGGTTGAGCAAACTATTTGTTGCTCGGTCAGAATGTCCTGATTCCATGAGTAAATAGGTGGAGCGATCAATGCCTGCTTGCTGTGCCACGTATTCTTGAGTGAAACCAAGCTCAGCTCTTCGTGAACGTAAACGGTGCGCAAGGTTGCGCGCAATAATCTGTTCGGCCGCTGAGTATTCTTTCACACTCAAAATATGAATGCGCAGCAGCTATTTGTCTGCAGTGTGTACACCGCATCGGGTGTGAGGCATATCGCTGTGAACCATATGTAAAGTGGTATTAAGTGGCTTGGCAGTGTAAATATGATGCCACGAAATGAAAATATGGATGCTACGAAATAGAAGAAGAGCCAGTAAAGGCAAGCTGACGCCAGGCTTCATATACTGCAATAGAAGCTGAGTTCGTGAGATTGAGCGATCGGCGCGAGGGGAGCATGGGAATGCGCACACGCTGTGTAATGCGTGGGTCATTCATGACGTTTTGTGGCAAACCTGTAGCTTCTTTACCAAAAAGAAGCACATCTTCTTCGCGGTATTTCACATCTGCGTAGCAATTATGAGTGTGAGATGTAAAAGCAAATATGCGAGCGCTAGGACCGAAAAATTCTTTTGCTGCTTCCCAATCGTCATGAATCATCATGTCTGCAAGATCGTGATAATCCAGCCCGGCTCGTTTCAAATGGGTATCTGAGAAATCAAAGCCTAATGGTTTGATCAAGTGCAGGTGTGCGCCAGTGCATGCCGCTAAGCGAATGGCAGCTCCTGTATTTCCAGCAATTTCAGGTTCGTGATAAACAATATGAAGCACTATCCCAGAATATGTGTGCAGCATAAATATCTGCAACCTTGTAGAGTGGTGGCGTGACGCTGAACCCTTACGATACTGCAAACAGCTCGGCTGCTGTGTATTCAGATGTGCGCCCTTCCTATCCGCAGGGCGTACTTGATGTGCTGATAGGAGAGCTTCACAAAGAAGTGTACGCAAACAAGCAGGCTGCTTGCGATACAAGCTCTCAGCATGGAAGTTCTCATATTTATCGCGTTCTCGACGTGGGAGCGGGCACAGGAAAATTTACGACACAGCTACTGGAACGAGGGCTTGACGTGTGGGCACTCGAGCCAGCATCCAGTATGCGCGTGGAGTTTCAA
This sequence comes from uncultured Actinomycetaceae bacterium, assembly GCA_902464405.1. Classification (GTDB taxonomy): domain Bacteria; phylum Actinomycetota; class Actinomycetes; order Actinomycetales; family Actinomycetaceae; genus Arcanobacterium_A. The sequence goes on from CABQJD010000003.1 coordinate 36,319, forward strand.
CGAGCTTTACCAGATTTCGACGCAGGGCATCTGCTCGCTGGTTCTGCAGAAAATATGCCTGCGGAAAGTGAAACTTTCTCTGCCGTCACCTTTGCTCAAAGCTGGCATTGGCTGGATACAGATGCCGCTGCAGCTGAGGCATCTCGCGTCTTGATGCCGCACGGGATATGCGCCGTCGTCGTCAATCAATTGGCTGTTGAGATTCCGTGGGTGCACAGGCTTACGCGCATTATGCGTTCCGGAGATATCTATAAGCCCAGCGATTTTCCGCAGTTCGGTGAATGCTTTACACCACCTCAGCTATGGAGTGCAGATTGGGAAGATGAATTGACGATCGAGCAGATATGTGAATTAGGGCAGACGCGAGCGTCATGGATTCGAGCCAATGATAAGCAGCGAGAAAAAATGCGCATGAACCTGCTGTGGTATCTGTACGAGCATCTGGGCTACTGCAGAAATGAAAGTGTGCATCTTCCTTACCATACGTATATGTGGTATTCGCGCAAGCGATAACGATATTGCGTTTCAGTGGTGATTGCATTTAATTGTTATTTGACCTTAAGCTGCAGATTCCATTGCTTGGAGCGTGCAGCGTTGTGAAGTGAGTGCAGCTTCGAAGGCGCGTGTGCATTTCCTATTGTGGGCATTTCTACTTCGATAAGCATCGGGTGCGTATGATTGGTGCAACTATTAGAGCATGGATTATGTGCGGATACATAAAACTACACAGATCAACCATGCAGACACGCTCGTGCATACTGAAAAGCAGGGAAGGAAGCATTATGCCAGTATTGCGATCTGCAACATCGACTCAGGGGCGAAATATGGCTGGTGCTCGTGCGCTGTGGCGAGCCACAGGAATGACGAGCGAAGATTTTGGCAAGCCAATTATTGCTGTTGCCAATTCGTTCACGCAGTTTGTGCCAGGGCATGTGCATTTGAAAAACATGGGGCAGCTCGTTGCTCAAGCAATCCAAGAAGCAGGTGGAGTTGCCAAAGAGTTCAATACTATTGCTGTGGATGATGGCATTGCTATGGGGCATGGTGGAATGCTCTACTCTCTGCCGAGCCGTGAGCTTATCGCAGATTGCGTGGAATACATGGTGGAGGCACATCGAGCTGATGCGCTTGTGTGTATTTCTAACTGCGATAAAATCACGCCTGGTATGCTCATGGCAGCGCTGCGCCTCAATATTCCTGTGGTGTTCGTCAGCGGCGGACCGATGGAATCAGGGAAAGAAATTGCTGGAGTTGTGGATCATAATATAGATCTCGTCGATGCGATGGCGCTCAGTGCCAATGATTCTGTGACGGACGAACAGCTGCGCATAGTGGAAGAGACAGCGTGCCCCACGTGTGGTTCCTGCTCGGGTATGTTTACAGCAAATTCGATGAACTGCCTGACTGAAGCTCTAGGACTTTCTCTGCCTGGAAATGGTACTACTCTTGCGACAGCTCAGCGCCGCCGCCAGCTTTTTATTGAGGCTGGGCATACAATTGTTGAGCTATGTAATCGTTACTACCGAGAAAATGACGATTCTGTATTGCCGCGCAGTATAGCTACTCGAGATGCTTTCTTAAACGCTATGAGCATGGATATTGCGATGGGTGGTTCGACGAATACCGTATTGCATACGCTTGCAGCAGCTCGCGAAGGAGAGATTGATTTTTCCCTTTCAGATATCGATGAGCTTTCTCGGCAAGTTCCTTGCTTAAGCAAAGTAGCTCCAAACTCTGCTGTGTTTCATATGGAAGATTTTCATCGTGCTGGCGGTATTTCTGCGCTCCTTGGAGAATTGTATCGGGCAGGTTTGCTTCGAGATTCTGTGCATTCTATTCACTCGCCTGATCTTGCAAGTTGGCTGGATAAATGGGATATTCGCGCAGCTGCGCCAAGCCAAGAAGCTTTCGATCTCTATTCTGTAGCGCCTGGCGGAGTTCGCACTACAGAAGCATTTTCGCAAAATAAACGCTGGGAGACTTTAGATAGTGATGCGGCTCAGGGGTGTATTCGCGATATATCGCACGCCTATACTGCTGACGGTGGGCTGTGTGTGCTCTTTGGTAATCTCGCTGAAGAGGGAGCGATTATTAAGACTGCAGGGATTAGCGAGGAACTCTTTCATTTTGAAGGAACTGCCCGCGTAGTTGATTCGCAGGAACAAGCAATTGATCTCATTTTAGGTAAGAGTGTAGAGCCAGGCGAAGTTGTTGTGATTCGTTACGAGGGTCCTAAAGGCGGGCCGGGTATGCAGGAAATGCTCTATCCCACGAGTTTCTTGAAAGGTATGGGGTTGGGTAAGAGCTGTGCACTAATTACGGATGGGCGCTTCTCGGGCGGCACGAGCGGACTCTCAATTGGGCATATTTCTCCCGAGGCTGCGTCGGGCGGGCTGATTGCTCTCGTGCATGATGGCGACAAGATCGTGATCGATGTGCCCTCGCGGCTTTTGAAACTAGATGTGCCTGCGGCGGAGCTTGAGCGGCGGCGTCACGAGAAAGGCTCAATGCCTTGGAGCGGCAAACGTGAACGCCATGTGAGCAAAGCGCTGCGTGCATATGCTTCTATGGCTACTTCAGCATCTCAAGGAGCTGTACGCCAGATCGATTAAGCAAAGAGTTGATAAACATTAGAGGAGTTATGTCTCTTCGAATAGGCGATCCAAGGAGGAGCGAGTTATCGGGATACTAGTTCGCCATCTTCTTTGGCATGAGTGTGTATAATGTTTTTGCACTCGTAGACCCTAGGGAGAGATATTCAATGGAGACTATATTCGCTTATTTGGCAGATCAGCCTGTATTGTTGCTGTTTTTCCTTATTGGCGTCGGTATGATTTTTGGTCATTTTAAGATCAAAGGTGTGAGCCTCGGTGCAGCAGCTGTTTTGTTTGTGGCAATCGTAGTTTCGGCGAGTGCCCAGGTGTATGGGCATGACGCTCTCGTACATCCGATTATCGGCACTCTAGGTTTAGCGATTTTTGCTTTTGCTATCGGCATTAATTCTGGTGCCTCCTTTTTCAAAAATATTAAATCTGCGCTTGCGCCAATTGCGGCAATGGTTGCGCTCTACGGGATTGCAGCGACTGCGGCATATTTTGTGGGCGTAAAGATTTTCGGGATGGATATTGCGCTCGTTGCTGGCACATTTGCTGGCGCCACCACTAATACGCCAGCTCTAGCTGCTGCTGGTGAATCTTCTGGAGATCCAGCTACTGCAACAGTGGGATATTCAATCGCCTATATCTTCGGCGTTGTCGGTATGATGATTTTTGCCGCAATTGCCGTGCACGTTGGTAAAAAGGATACCGATAAGCCCGCTCCCGTGACTCACTGCAACGTTCGGGTTGATCGCGATGACCATCTCACTCTCGGAGAGCTGTTGTCGATGATGAAGCGCCCAGTGAGCGTCACAAGAATTCGCCGTGGCGAAACGGGGCCAATCTGGATTCCTGCCGATACAGACGTGCTGGAAAAAGATGATTTATTGACGATTACTGGTGATGAAGAGCAGCTCGCATCGATGGTTGCGCTCGTTGGGCACACGAGTATTCACTCTTTGCGTTCCGATCGCTCCTATCTGGATTTCCGTCGTATTACTGTGTCTAAATCAGCTATTGCAGGTATGAAAATCTCTGAGTTGAATGAGATACTGAAAGAAAAATTTGGCGGTACGTGTGTGCGTGTGCGTCGAGGCGATTCTGATCTTCTCGCTGTACCAGATTTCATGATCGAGATGGGAGACCGTATTCGGGTGGTTGCTCCTACGCACAGTATGAAAGCAATTTCAAAGTTTCTAGGCGATTCGGTGAAGGGGCTGACAGATATTAACCCCGTGGCACTCGGTCTTGGAATGATGTTTGGCATTATGATTGGCGAGCTTCCCATACTCACTCCAACTGGCGAATATTTCTCTATCGGATCTGCTGCAGGCACGCTTATCGTTGGTCTTATTTTCGGTAGACTAGGGAAAATCGGTCCTATCTCTACAAGTCTTCCTAATTCTTCCGCATCGGTTTTAGCAGAGCTTGGTTTGCTCCTCTTTTTGGCGCAGGCCGGCACAAATGCGGGTGTTCAAATTTCCGAAGCGTTCTCAGGCGGTACGTGGGTGCAGATTCTGCTTCTAGGTATGCTTATTACTCTTATCATGGCTGCAGGATTATTTACAGTCATGCGATATGTGTTTAAGATGGGCGGCACAAAAGTTTCCGGGCTTTTGGGAGGAGCGCAAACGCAGCCTGCTGTGCTGGCATTTGCCAATGCGCGCACAGATACCGATCCTCGCGTGGCACTGGGATATGCGCTCGTTTATCCAGTAGCTATGATTGGAAAAATTCTTGTGGCTCAAATTTTGGGTAGTTTCTAGCACATTCTAAGCATGGGCTGCGAAACCGAGTGTTTTATTTATCGCCTGCCGTAGGCATTCCAACAGCTTGTATGCCAGTGACGGCGGTCGCGCTGCCCAGCTTCTTTCCCGAACCAGCCTTCTTCTGTCCACGCTACGATATGGGCTTCTCCGATCATTACCACGCCATTGCAGCCTGGGCATATATATTGTTTGCGTGCGTGCCCAATATGCTGAACGATATATTCAAAGCCTCCCGGCCCTGTGGCATAGCTGCGCCCGCCCATTAAGCGTTGCGTATCGAGAGGGCGTACTTTCTGTGAGTATTTTTTTGATCGGCGCATGTTTGTATATTACTCGGCGTCGAGGAGAGCGGAAAAGCTAGAAAAGTGGTTGATAGATCGCTGCGTGCTATGCGTATTGGCGTTGTACCCCTAAATTGATGTCTGTATCTTTTGAACCCACACCCAGCTGCACATAGACTGAGCCTGTGCATGAATCTATCCATATTCAAGGTGCTCGTGAGCACAATCTGAAAAACGTCTCGCTTGATATTCCGCGCGATCAGCTCGTTGTTTTCACAGGGCTTTCAGGATCAGGAAAAAGCTCCCTTGCTTTCGATACTCTTTTTGCTGAGGGGCAGCGCCGATATGTGGAATCGCTCAGTTCCTATGCTCGCCAGTTTCTTGGCCAGATGGACAAGCCTGATGTGGATTTTATCGAGGGGCTCTCGCCAGCTGTTGCTATCGATCAAAAATCGACGAGTCGTAACCCGCGTTCAACAGTTGGAACGATTACTGAAGTCTACGATTACCTTCGTCTCCTATATGCTCGTGCTGGCACTCAGTATTGCCCTGTGTGTGATGCCAAAATTGAAGCGCAGAGTGCCGAACAAATCGTCATCCGTCTACTTAAAGAGCCTGAGCGCACTAAAATTCAGATTCTTGCTCCGATTGTGCGAGGGCGAAAAGGCGAGCATCTTGACGTCATTGATAATCTGAAAGCAGAGGGCTATAGCCGCGCTGTGATCGACGGTGAGACAGTTCGCCTTGAGGATCCGCCAAAACTCGCCAAAACAAAGAAACACACTATTTCCGTGGTTGTGGATCGTATTGCTATTCGTGATGGTATCCGATCGCGCCTCAACGATTCTGTAGAGACTGCACTGCAGCTTTCTGGCGGAGTAGTAATTGCCGATTTTGTAGATCGGGAGCTAGGCAGCCCAGATCGCGAGCGTCGTTTTTCCGAAAAACGTGCCTGCCCAAACGATCATCGTCTCGAACTGGAAGAAATTGAGCCACGCACCTTTTCGTTTAACGCTCCCTATGGAGCATGCCCAGAGTGCGATGGAATTGGGCACACAGTAGAGGTTGCTCCAGATTTGGTGATTGCTGACGATTCTCTCTCGATTGAGGACGGAGCTATTGTGCCGTGGACGTCTGTGGCGAGTAGCACAGCTCGTGATTATCATATGCGCCAGGTGTGTTCTTTAGCAGAAGATATGAATTTTTCAGTGGCAACTCCGTGGCGTGATTTGCCTGATGAAGTGAAAAAATCATTGCTGTACGGGCGCGATTTCAAAGTTAAAATGACCTATCGCAACCGTTGGGGGCGAGAAAAAACCTATTCCACAGGATTTGAAGGTGTGCTGCATTTTGTGCGGCGAAAATTTGATGAGACGGAATCGGAACAGCAAAGAGAACGCTATGCGGGTTTTATGCGTGAGGTTCCTTGCTCAAGTTGTAAAGGTGCGCGCTTAAAACCCGAGGTTTTGGCAGTGCGCATCGGGGAGTTTGATATTTCTCAGCTCACTGATCTTCCTATTAACGAAGCTCTTGATGTGTTGAGCCGCGTGCAGCTCGGAGATCGTGAGCAGAAAATTGCTGCGCAAGTGATGAAAGAAATTTTGGAGCGGCTGCGTTTTCTGGTGACGGTAGGGCTTGATTATCTTACTCTTTCTCGCGCTGCAGGCACCTTGAGCGGCGGTGAAGCTCAGCGTATTCGTCTTGCCACCCAAATCGGCAGCGGTTTAGTTGGCGTGCTTTATGTGCTCGATGAACCGTCTATCGGCTTACATCAAAGAGATAACCGCCGTTTGCTCGACGCTCTGCAGCATTTACGCGATTTGGGAAATTCTCTTGTGGTAGTGGAACACGATGAGGAGACGATTCGTGAATCAGATTGGCTCGTTGATATTGGTCCGAAAGCTGGCGAGCTAGGAGGAGAGATTGTCTATAGCGGCCCGCCAGCTGGTATCGTTACAGAAGAGCGCTCGCTTACTGGGCAGTATCTTTCAGGAAAACGCGAAATCAGTGTACCTTCGCAGCGTCGTCGCGCCTCAAAAAATGCTCACATTGTTGTTGAAGGTGCAAAGGAAAACAATTTGCGAGACGTGAGCGTGAGTTTTCCGATCGGTGTTTTTACTGCTGTCACTGGAGTGTCTGGCTCGGGAAAATCTTCCCTTGTCAATTCGGTGCTTTATAAAGTTTTAGCAAATCGTCTCAATGGGGCACGTCATTTACCAGGTAGGCATACGAGAGTTACTGGGCTGGACGATCTCGATAAAGTAGTGCACGTAGATCAAAGCCCGATCGGGCGCACTCCGCGTTCCAACCCTGCCACTTATACGGGTATGTGGGATCCAATTCGTCAGCTTTTCGCTGCCACTGAGGAGGCGAAAGTTCGCGGCTATGGCCCTGGGCGGTTCTCCTTCAATGTGAAAGGTGGGCGCTGTGAAGCGTGCAAGGGAGACGGAACGATCAAAATCGAGATGAACTTCTTGCCAGATGTGTATGTGCCGTGCGAAGTCTGCCATGGAGCGCGATACAATCACGAGACTCTGGAGGTGCGGTATAAAGGGAAGAACGTTTCAGAAGTTCTCAACATGACGATTTCTGAGGCTCGCGATTTCTTCACCCATATTGGGCGTATCACTAAATATCTTGATGTGCTTGATGCTGTGGGCTTGGGATATATCCGCCTCGGGCAGCCTGCCACCACGCTCTCTGGTGGAGAAGCGCAGCGCGTCAAGCTCGCATCAGAGCTGCATCGCCGATCGACCGGGCGCACTGTGTATGTATTGGATGAGCCAACAACAGGGTTGCATTTTGAAGACGTCAATAAACTTTTGAAGGTACTTCAAGAGCTCACTGATAAAGGTAATACGGTGATTGTGATTGAGCATAATCTCGATGTGATTAAGTGCGCTGATTGGGTGATTGATCTTGGTCCTGAAGGCGGCAAAGCTGGCGGGCTTCTTGTGGCTGAGGGTACGCCAGAGCAGGTGGCACTCGTACCGGAAAGCTATACTGGGCAGTATCTTCGAGATTTATTGAATCGCTGATGTTGCGGCCGGTTATTGCCGTGACGTGCGGCATCTCGTGCGATGCAGGGGAGAGGTGACTATGGCGGATCCGCAGAGCTATCGCCCAAAAACGAGCGATATTCCAGCTCAGCCAGGAGTGTATCGCTTTATTGATGCTGATGACCGCGTGATATACGTTGGTAAAGCGAAATCGCTGCGCGCGCGCCTCGTCAATTATTTTCAGCCGCCCGAAAAGCTTCATCCCCGCACTCGCCAGATGGTCTTTACCGCTGTGCGCGTAGTGTGGGTAGTGGTTGCAAATGAACGAGCTGCACTTACACTCGAATATCAGTGGATTAAAGAGTTTACTCCTCGCTTTAATGTGATTTTTCGTGACGACAAAAGCTACCCTTACTTAGCAGTCACCACCTCAGAAGAATTCCCTAGGCTTCACGGCACGCGCGCTGCGCACAAAAAAGGCGATAGCTACTATGGGCCGTACACCAAAAATTCGGTGCGGAGTTTCGTGGATCTCTTGCTTAAAGTTTTTCCTGTGCGTTCATGCTCGCGCGGAGTATTTCGGCAGGCACAGCGTTCAGGGCGTCCATGCTTAAACGGATATATTGATCGATGCGTGGCGCCATGTATCGGGCGTGTGACGCCTCAGGAGCATCAAGCTCTCGTTGGCGAGCTGATTCATTTCTTAGATTCGGATGGTAGCTCACAAATTACCGAAAAAACTGCTGCGATGCGCACAGCTGCTGCAGCTCAAGATTATGAACGCGCAGCTAAACTTCGCGATGAAGCTGCTGTATTAAAAGAAATTGCGCAGAAAAATACCGTTGTGCTCGAAGAGAATATCGATGCAGACCTATTTGGTATTGAGTTTGATGAGCTGGAAGTGAGTGTACAGGTTTTCTACGTGCGTGGCGGTCGGATTCGCGGTCAGCAGGGGTGGGTGAGTGATAGTGAAGCCCAAGGCGAAGGTAAGTTGCTCGAAGATCTTCTTCTTCACGTCTATGGTGACGGCGCTGCTGAGCGCTTGCACGAAGGTGACCTTGCTCCGTCCATGCCCAAGGTCGCTCGTGTAGGATCATCTTGTGAATCTTCGTCTGATTCTTCTCGATCACGTTCATCGGCACTGACTAAAAATGCTCCGCAATATGTTGACGACGTAGTGCATACAGCGACGAATGTGATTCCTGGCGATATTTGGCTTCCATCGTCACCGACGAACAAAACTGCTCTTGAAGAGTGGCTCAGTGAGCTGCGCGGCGCGCGAGTGCGTATCAAAACTCCTCAGCGAGGCGTGAAAGCACAGCTAATGCAGACAGTTCACGCAAATGCCGAGCAGGCGCTGATGCGCCATAAACTTGCTCGAAGCGGTGACCTCACTGAGCGTTCTCAAGCTCTTGAAGAACTGCGCGAAGGGCTTATGCTTGATCGGGCACCTCTAAGAATAGAATGCTACGATATCTCTCACACGCAAGGCACAAACCAGGTGGCAAGCATGGTTGTTTTTGAAGATGGCCTGGCAAAGAAAAAAGATTATCGAAAGTTTATTGTCCGAGGTGAAGAGGGGCAAGGAGCAACTGACGATACTGCTGCAATGGCTGAGGTGCTCCGCCGTCGTCTCGCACGTTTAGCGGCAGGCGCACGGCCAGACGACGCGAGTGACGACGAACCGAGCCAGAAACGTCACCTCAATAATACGGCAGAAGAAGATGCTGGCAGTTGCCGATCTGGTGAGCTGAGCGAATCGGATCGATCCAATGCGCCGCGTCGTTTCGCGTATCGCCCAGATTTGATTGTTGTTGATGGGGGATTGCCGCAGGTGAATGCGGCTCAGCGGGTTATTGAGGAGCTTGAGGCGGATGTGATGGTCATCGGGCTTGCGAAGCGTTTAGAAGAGGTGTGGATCCCTGGCGAAGAATTCCCGCTTATTCTTCCTCGCCAGTCAGCGAGCCTGAGGTTGCTGCAATATCTGCGCGATGAATCTCACCGTTTTGCCATTACTTTCCATCGTAAGAAGCGCGCTCACGCGATGACGCGCAGTGCTTTGGATGCAGTGCCTGGGCTTGGGGTAGCTAAACAGAAAGCACTTCTTCAAGAGTTTGGCTCTCTGGCACAGATTAAGCAGGCGAATGAAGATGAATTGCAGCGGGTTTCAGGAATTGGTCCTGCTCTTGCGCGCACAATCGTCACTTTTTTGCATTCAGAACAGTAAATATACAGGCACGCGGCGTGCTGCTTAGTAAGAGTTGAGGCGCCTGGCGAGAGGATTGATAAGAATGGCAGAAGTTTTTGAAGAAAAATTATCGCAAACGTGGCACGATTGTTCCATGACTAATCGTGAAGACATCAACAATACAGGTTTAATTCCTGCGGGGATTGCTCAGATGGATGACGCTACACCCAGAATTGAGCCAGACCCGAGCGAAGTCCTTATTATTACTGGAATGAGCGGTGCTGGCAGATCACGTGCAGGAGCAACTCTTGAAGATATGGGCTGGTACGTCGTCGATAATCTGCCTCCTCGGCTTATGCGCGCGATGGTTGGTTTGATGACGCCAGGGGGCGGCGTCTCAAAATTGGCGTTGATCGTCGATGTGCGCTCTCGTGAGTATTTTGAAGAACTCGCTGATGTACTCACCGAATTTAGGGCGGCAAAAATCAATTACAGCATTATTTTTCTCGATGCAACCGATGCTGAGCTGGTCAAACGCTACGAAAACGTGCGTCGCCCGCACCCGCTTCAAGGTGACGGGCGTCTGCTTGATGGTATCAGCCGCGAGCGTGAGTTGTTGAGTAAACTACGCCGCAGAGCAGACGTCACCATTGATACCACAAAACTTTCTGTGCACGATCTCGCTCGAAAATTGAAGGGATGCGTGGCTGCTGTTGGTGCATCTGACGATATCCATATCAACGTGATGAGTTTTGGTTTCAAATACGGTTTGCCGCTTGATGCCGATAACGTGATCGATATGCGTTTTTTACCGAATCCTTATTGGGTGACGGAGCTGCGCCACCTCACAGGCAAAGATGATCCAGTTCGAGATTTTGTGCTCTCGATTGAGGGCGCTCAACAATTCGCAGATCGATACTCCGATCTTTTTGCCGATATTATTGCTGGCTACCAGCGTGAATTGAAATCGTATGTGACGCTTGCTGTGGGATGTACGGGTGGTAAGCATCGCTCTGTGGCAATGGCTGAGGAAATATCTCGCCAACTTGTTGGGCGCGGATTCAAGGTGCGCACTCTTCATCGAGATTTAGGCAGGGAATAGCGATGGTTTCGCGGGAAGTCTATTCGAACGCTGGTGCTCGCGGGCCGCGCGTCGTAGCTCTTGGCGGTGGTCATGGGTTATATGCTTCGCTTTCAGCTTTGAAAATTCTCACGCGCAATGTGACGGCGATTGTGACTGTCGGTGACGACGGCGGCAGCTCTGGGCGGCTACGTGAGGAACTCGGAGGGCTTCCTCCAGGCGATCTGCGTATGGCTTTGTCTGCTTTGTGTGACGATTCTGAGTGGGGGCAGACATGGAGAGATGTACTTCAGTATCGTTTTTCTTCTGAGGGGGAGCTTAATGGGCATGCTCTGGGAAATCTGCTGATTGAAGGGCTGTGGAAACTGCTCGGAGATCCTGTTGAAGGGCTTGACTGGGTAGGCAGGCTTCTTTCCGTTAAAGGGCGGGTAATCCCAATGGCTGCTGATCCTCTCGATATTGAAGCGGTGGTTGAAGATCCAAAAAACGGGCAGACGTATCTTATTCGAGGGCAAAACAAAGTAGCACAAGCTCATGCGCTGATTCGCAGTATTCGCATAGATCCAGAAGATCCTGAAGTTCGAGATGAAGCTCGTGAAGCTATCGGTGAGGCGGATTGGGTGCTCTTTGGGCCTGGCTCGTGGTATACCTCTGTTATTCCGCATTTGCTGGTACCTCGCCTGCGCAAAGCTTTGGAAGAGACAAGTGCGAAGAAAATGCTTGTGCTCAATCTCCAAACTGATGCTGAAACAGCCACATTGAATGCTGCTTCTCATGTGCTTTCTTTCCACGAATTCGCACCAGATATACATCTTGATACAATTTTAGTTGATCCTGAAACCGTCACAGAATGGGATTCATTGAAAGAAGCTGCTGGTATGTGCGGTGCTCGTCTGATCGTCCACCCTGTTGCAGACGATACGGCGAGATATCGTCACGATCCGCTGTATTTAGCTGCAGCATACCGCCGTGTGTTTATGGAAGTTGCGCCAGGGCTGTGATTGTCTGTAGTTTTCATGGGAGAAGGAAGGTGAGCAGATGCCAGCGCTAACAGGATGTGTAAAAGATGAGATTTCACAGGTGTATCCGCAGCTCGCCTCATCAATGGTGGCGGAGATTTCTGCCATGTTTCGCTTTGCAGGCGGGCTTGAAATCAATGCAGGCGTAGTTTCGGTGCAAGCAGAGCTGACTCATCTTGGAGCTGTGCGTCATTTGTGGGAACTTGTGCATCGAGTTTTCAGACTTGACGCAGAGCTTGTGGCTGTGAGCAATAATATGCGCCACGGTAATCACTACGTTGTGCGCGTAGCATCGCAAGGAGAGCGATTTGCGCGTCACGTTGGTTTACTTGATACAAAAGGGCGCCCTGTGCGAGGGCTTGCTTCTCATATCGTCGGAGGATCGAAAGCTGATGCGGCAGCAGCGTGGCGTGGGGCGTTTTTGGCGCGTGGTACGTTACTGGAGCCAGGTCGCAATGCGGCTCTTGAAGTCACATGCCCGTCTTTAGAAGCGGCTTATGCAATCGGGGGGCTTGCTCGTCGGCTTGAAGTTCCATATCGTGCTCGCGAATCGCGTGGAGCGCATAGGGTTGATATTCGTGAAGGTGACGCAATTTCCGCCATGCTAGCACGTATGGGGGCCAATGATTCTGTGTTGCGCTGGGAAGAGCTTCGCACAGAGCGTGAGGTCAATGGAAACGCGAATCGTTTAGCGAATTTTGACGATGCAAATATGAGGCGCAGTGCCGATGCGGCGGTTATTGCCGTTATTCGAGTAAAGCGAGCATTTGAGATTTTGGGTGATTCCGTACCGGAAAATTTACGTCAAGCTGGGCAGTTCCGTATTGATTTTCCCGATGATTCCTTGAATTTGCTGGGGGAGAGGCTCACTCCACCTGCCACGAAAGATGCTGTGGCTGGGCGTTTGCGCCGATTAAATACGATGGCCGATAAACGTGCCCATGAACTTGGTATTCCTACGACGATCGACGCTGTTAAAGAAGCTGAGAGGCAAGCACTTCATCGCTTGTGAGTCTCGTGTGTGCTAATAAAAATGCTATGTAAAGAGCTGTATGCATTAGATAACTCACAGTCCGTTAGTCCCTTCCATTTTTTCGCTCAGGCTGTAGAATGGTAGACGAATCGGAAAGCCAGTGGCGCCGTCACGTGTTTTCCGCAGGCGCATGGCAGACGCTTGTGCGCAATAAAGTAACTGTGCATAGTGCACAAGGAGGATTTTAAGAGTGACTATTAAGGTTGGTATTAACGGCTTTGGCCGCATTGGCCGCAACTTCTTCCGTGCCGCTCGCGAGCAGGGTGCTGATCTCGACATCGTAGCTGTGAACGACCTCACCGATACCAAGACTCTTGCTCATTTGCTTAAGCGCGATACTGTGCTCGGCAAGCTTGACGCAGAGGTTGAGGCTACTGACGAGGGTATTCTTGTTGATGGCAAGCTCATCAAGGTTCTTGCTGAACGCGATCCAGCAAACCTTCCATGGGGTGATCTCGGTGTGGATATTGTCGTCGAGTCCACTGGTTTCTTCACTGATGCAACTAAAGCTGCAGCTCATATTGCTGCAGGTGCTAAGAAAGTTGTTATCTCTGCTCCAGCAAAGAACGAAGATGGCACATTCGTCGTTGGCGTGAATGATAGAGATTATGATCCAGCCAAGCACAACATCATTTCCAACGCTTCATGCACCACCAACTGCTTGGCTCCTCTTGCTAAGGTTCTTGAAGATGAATTCGGTATTGTGAAGGGTTTGATGACTACCGTTCACGCATACACTGGCGATCAGCGTATTGTTGATGGTCCTCACTCAGATCTTCGCCGCGCACGTGCAGCAGCTCAGAACATTGTTCCTACCAAGACTGGCGCTGCTCAGGCTGTAGCTCTCGTTATTCCATCGCTTAAGGGCAAGTTCAACGGCTTTGCGATGCGCGTTCCAGTGATTACTGGTTCTGCTGTGGATCTCACCTTCGAGGCTGGGCGCGAAGTAACTGTTGAGGAAATCAATGCTGCAGTAAAGAAGGCTGCAGAAGGTGAACTCAAGGGTATTCTCGCTTATAGCGAAGAGCCTCTCGTTTCTTCCGATATCGTTACTGATCCTCACTCATCGATTTTCGATGCAGGCTTGACTCGCGTTATCGGCAATCAGGTGAAGGTTGTAAGCTGGTACGACAACGAGTGGGGTTATTCCAACCGTCTCGTTGATCTCACCAAGATCGTAGCAGAGAACCTCTGATTTTGATTTAGCTCAGGTGAATGTGATGGGTGCTCGTACGTTGTGCGGGCACCCATATTCACGTTAATTTCAACCTTTTAATATCTCAATATTTGTTGAAGGAGCTCTTATATGAGAACTATCGATTCGCTCGGCGATCTCGCCGGCAAAAAAGTATTCGTGCGCTCTGATTTCAATGTGCCGCTTGATGCTGATAAAAATATTACTGATGACGGGCGTATTCGCGCTGCACTTCCAACGATTAATCGCTTGGTAGGCGCCGGCGCTAAAGTCATTCTTGCTGCTCATTTGGGGCGCCCGAAGGGTACAGTTAATCCAGACTTTTCTTTGGCTCCAGTTGCGGCTCGCCTTTCTGAGCTTCTCGGCAAAGACGTTAAGCTTGCAGCTGATACAGTAGGCGAGAGTGCCCGTGCACTCACTGCTGATATGGTCGATGGCGATGTGGTGTTGCTTGAAAATGTCCGTTTCGATCCACGTGAATCTTCAAAGGTGGATGCAGAGCGTGAAGAGTTGGCAGCTGAGTATGCTGCTCTTGCAGAAGCATTCGTTTCTGATGGATTTGGTGTAGTCCACCGCAAGCAGGCATCTGTGTATGATATTGCGAAAGTGCTTCCAAGTGCGGCAGGCGAACTTGTCTTTAAGGAAATTGATTCACTGTCGAAGGCAACAAAAACTCCTGAACGCCCATACACTGTTGTGCTTGGCGGTTCTAAGGTGAGCGATAAGCTCGGCGTTATCCAAAACCTTCTCGAAAAGGCAGATCGTCTCCTTATCGGCGGTGGTATGGCATACACTTTCCTCAAAGCACAAGGTTTTGAAGTTGGCACATCGTTACTAGAAGAAGACCAGATCGAGACGGCGAAGAGCTATATCGATAAAGCTGCTGAAAAGGGTGTTGAGCTTTTGCTTCCTGTGGACGTTGTAGCAGCTCCTGAGTTTAAAGCAGATGCACCAGCTGTTGTGCTTGTTAATGCAGATATGAAAGCAGATTTGATGGGATTGGATATTGGCCCTGAAACTGCGAAGCAGTACGCAGCAGCAATTGCTGATTCTAAGACTGTCGTCTGGAACGGTCCTATGGGTGTGTTTGAATTCGAGGCTTTCTCGAAAGGAACTCGTGCAGTTGCTCAAGCGATGCAGGATGCTGAGGGCTTTACGATTGTCGGCGGCGGAGATAGCGCTGCTGCAGTTCGCACGCTCGGTTTCGATGAAGCAAAATTCAATCATATTTCAACTGGTGGCGGTGCTTCGCTCGAGTACCTTGAAGGCAAGGAACTTCCTGGCATTGCAGTATTGGAGGATTAATTATGGCGCGTAAACCACTTATGGCAGGTAACTGGAAGATGAACCTGGATCATATGGAAGCAACTGCTCTTGTGCAGAAACTTGCATGGACTCTCCAGGATCTTAAGCACGATTACAGCAGCGTAGAGGCGGCAGTAATCGTCCCATTCACCGATATCCGCTCTGTACAGACTTTGATTGAAGCAGACGAGATTCCGATTCCATACGGTGCTCAAGACGTCTCTATTCATGATAATGGTGCATTTACAGGAGAAATTTCGACTGCTATGCTCACGAAACTCGGCTGCACCTACGTTGTGGTCGGGCATTCAGAGCGCCGCGAATATCACGGCGAGACGAATGAGTTGATTGGGCAGAAAGCAAAGAAAGCGCTCGATGCTGGTTTGATTCCGATCATGTGCTGCGGTGAAGCTCTCGAAATTCGTAAAGAGGGAACGCACGTTGAATATGTGCTGAGTCAGATTGAGGCGATGCTTGCGAATCTTTCTGGTGAAGAGGTTGCTAAGAGCGTGATTGCCTACGAGCCTATTTGGGCAATCGGCACTGGTGAAGTTGCAACGCCTGATGATGCACAAGAAGTATGCGGCGCAATTCGCGTGAAAGTTGCTGAACTCTTCGATCAGAGTATCGCCGATACCGTTCGTATTCAGTACGGTGGTTCAGTCAAGAGCTCCAACGTTGTTGAGATTATGGCTCAGCCAGATGTTGATGGAGCACTTGTGGGGGGAGCATCCCTTAAGGCTGATGAATTCGCTAAGATCGTCACCTATCTGGCAGCTTGATCTTATTCGTCAAACTTAAAATGTTTTCTCGTGATGGCTGCGCGAATCACAGAATGTTGATTCGCGCAGCCATCACTTTTTCCAGTAATATAAGTGTGGTTTCACATTAGTTTTATAGAAGGTTGACTACCGTGCACATTTTGTTAATTGTATGTGACGTTTTGCTTGTAATCACAAGCTTGCTTTTGATTGCGACAATCTTGCTCCATAAAGGGCGCGGCGGCGGCATTTCCGATATGTTCGGCGGCGGTCTTTCCACGTCGATGCGTTCGTCTGGTGTGGCTGAGCGCAATTTAAACAGAATTACAATCGGTGTTGCTATCACATGGTTTCTCGTTGTTGTGTTGATTGGTTTAATCACAAAATTCTGGATGTAACGGCGAACGTTAGTTCTAATGCTGGTGGGGTGCTCGCGCAAAGATAGCAAGCACCCCACCAGCATTAGTAATGTCTTTTTTATGCGTGTACGATAGCGACTCTCATATCGGCATGTTTCGATCGGCGTACCGCCCCTCGTGCACGCGCAGAATCGGGGAGCTGAAGCAGAGCATTAGGGCGATCAACTGCATACCAGATACGCACTAATGAGGCAAAAATATGTTCAGAATTTTCATCAACCTGTGGTTGATAGAGCAGCGGAACGATACCCTTCATACCACCAGAGCACGCATAGAGAGCAGCTCGCTGATCACAGACGCGCTGAACTTCGGCAACTTTCTGAGAGTTATTCATAGAAAAGAAAATCCTGATATTGAAATGCTGTGCATAATATTACCCACGCACTCGATGAAGAGTGCGAATAGCAGCTGCAGCCACATTTTCTGCAGTGATACCATACTTACGCATAAGCACATTTCCGCTTGCTGATTCTCCATACTGGTCGATACCGATGCATTCTCCATCGTCACCAATTATGCTGCGCCACGGTAGCGTTGTGCCAGCTTCAACGGATACGCGAGCTTTCATCGATGATGGTAAGACAGATTCACGATACTCATTGCTTTGCTCATTAAACCAAGAAATGCATGGCATAGAAATTACTCGTGCACTCACTGCCTGCTTGCTGAGCAGCGTACGTGCTTCAAGTGCAACGGCAACTTCTGATCCTGTTGCGATAAGAGCAACGTCTGTTCCTTGTGCGAGCACATAGGCGCCTTTGAGGACTCCTGATGCGCATGCTAGTAAGTCTCCTGCAGCTTCGCCTTCTGCACGATCGAATACTGGAAGATTTTGGCGAGAAAGAACCAAGCCAGCTGGTCGATCTATCCGCTCTAAAATGCCTCTCCATGCCCACACAGTTTCGTTGGCGTCTGCTGGGCGAACGAGATCGAAATGAGGAATTAGACGATATGACCACAAGTGTTCGATAGGCTGATGCGTAGGGCCGTCTTCGCCCACTCCAACTGAATCATGCGTCCATACGTAGATTGACGGAATGCGCATAATTGCTGCCAAACGAACTGCAGGGCGCATATAGTCGGAGAAAACAAAGAATGTGCCGCCATATACACGAGTGAGCCCATGCAAAGTGATGCCGTTAAGGATAGCTCCCATGGCGTGTTCGCGAATACCGAAGTGCAGTGTGCGACCGTATGGATTGCCCGTGTATGCACACGTACTTCGATGAGCTGGGAAGAACGACGGTTCGCCAGCCATAGTTGTGTTGTTTGAGTCGCCCAAATCAGCAGAGCCACCCCATAATTCTGGTAAAACATCTTTTAACGCAGTTAATACTTTGCCAGAAGCTGCGCGAGTTGCAATCGATGCACCAGCTTCAAAGCGTGGAAGTACGTCTTCCCATCCCTGTGGAAGTTTATGTGCGCGCAAACGGGCAAGTAGCTCGGCTCGCTCATTATTTGAGGTTTTCCATGCATCAAAGGCTTGATCCCATTGGGTGCGGATTTCTCGTGCGCGTGTATGCGCCTGGGAACGAGTATACTCAAGCACAGCAGGTGGAATATCGAAATGTTTATCGGCATCGAACCCAAGAGCTTCTTTGAGTCCGCGCACTTCATCTTCTCCAAGCGCTGCCCCATGTGAAGCGCCTGTATTTTGTTTCGTTGGGCACGGCCATGCAATCACAGTTGAGAGCTTGATAAGCGAGGGTTTATCTGTGACTTTTTGAGCTTCCTTAATAGCGTTGTAGAGCGCTTCAGGATCTTCACGGTATTCGCCAGTTTCGTCGTCACGCCAAGAAACGTGTTGGGTATGCCATCCATAAGCCTCATATCGAGCGAGAGTATCTTCACTCAACGCAATAGCTGTATTGTCTTCGATGGAAATTTTATTTTCATCAAAAATAACGATGAGATTTCCAAGTTCCTGTGTGCCTGCGAGCTGGGAAGCCTCAGAGGTGATGCCTTCTTCAATATCGCCTTCGCCTGCGATTACGTAAATGAAGTGGTCAAACGGACTCTCTCCTAGCGGAGTTTGCGGATCGAAAAGCCCACGTTCACGGCGTGACGCCATCGCCATGCCGACAGCTGAAGCAAAACCCTGCCCGAGAGGTCCCGTCGTCATCTCAACACCCTCAGTGTGCCCATATTCAGGGTGTCCTGGAAGCAAGGATCCTTCGGTGCGTAAAGCCTTGAAATCGTCAATCTCAATCCCGTAGCCTGCGAAGAACAGCTGGTTGTATAAAGTGAGTGAGCTATGCCCAATTGAGAGCACAAAACGATCCCTGCCAAGCCACTGTGCATCAGTAGGGTCATGACGCATGATTTTCTGGAAAAGTACGTATGCGGCGGGGGAAAGGGATATGGCAGAGCCGGGATGCCCATTACCTGCGTGTTGAACTGCGTCTGCTGCTAGTGCGCGACTCACATCCACTGCTTGTTGATCACGTTCTGTCCATGTAAATGCGCTCACGAGTGAATACCTTTCATTACGCAAAGTAGTATGGGCGTGCCATGCGCGTACGGCACAACTAACGCTCCAATCATATATGTTTTAGAGTGAAAGTAATGCTAGGAAGGAGGAGAACGTGGCAAAAAATGGAGATCGAGATTTTTCTCACGAGCGTGCTCTCAGTCAATACCTTGCTCAATACCTCGCTCATTTATCAGTCGAGCGTGCGCTTTCTTCTAATACTTTGGCATCCTATCGCCGTGATCTAGGGAGATATTGCCAACATTTAGCTTCGAGAGGTGTGCTAGATCTTTGCTCAATCACTTCTGAAGACGTGCAATCATTCGTGGATACACTTGCATACGGGAAAGACGGTATACCTTTCGCTCCTGCCTCAATTGCTCGAATGGTGACGGCTGTTCGAGGGTGGCACAAATTTTTAGTTGATGAAGGCGTCACACCGCATAATCCCGCTCACGAAATCCATTCGCCTAAAGTGCCAATCCGTCTACCAAAAGCCCTCACAATCGAACAGATGACGTCGCTTATTGATGCTGCTTCAGTAGGAGAAGGGCCTATTCCTCTGCGCAATCGAGCACTGCTAGAGGTTCTTTATGGCACGGGCGCCCGCATCTCTGAGATCGTAAATCTTACGATGGAAGATATTGACGCAGATAGCGCGGCGCTTCGCCTCTTCGGAAAAGGGCGAAAAGAGAGAATCGTTCCGCTGGGTTCTTATGCGATTGAAGCACTTGAAGCTTATGCCGTGAGAGGTAGACCTGCACTAGCTGCCAAGGGGGTTGGAGCATCGGCTTTTTTCCTTAATAAACGCGGGCGCCCTCTTTCGCGCCAAAGTGCGTGGGAAGAAATTCAGCGTATCGCTGAGTATGCGCATATTGCTCATGTTTCCCCTCATACTTTTCGCCATTCGTTTGCCACTCATTTGCTCCAAGGAGGTGCCGATATTCGTATCGTACAAGAACTTTTGGGGCACTCTTCTGTGACGACCACGCAGATTTATATCAAAGTGACGCCAGATACGATGAAGGAGGTATATTTTACCTCTCATCCGCGTGCTCGCCATACATAGCGCATTTATAAGCTCTGCCAGCGTTTTAGAAAGATGCATATATGCACGAGAGAATGAGAGAAAGTAAAAATTATTCTTAGCGCAGCTTATGCGAGGTAAAGCATATGCGCTATACAGCAATAGTGCACGAGCCGAGATAATGAAGGTGCTGGGTCTAGATGATTGCATAGCTAAAATCCGCTACTCTATAAGAGTGAGTTCACATCAAACCAATATCCTTAGCGAGCTGGATCCTCGGTGCGATTTTCCTCTTCCTGCAGAGCTTGAGGGGCACGGACCAGCGCGCATTATCGCCATGTGCAATCAAAAGGGCGGAGTTGGCAAAACAACCACCTCGATCAATCTGGCTGCCGCGCTGGCTGAATACGGGCGTAAGGTGCTGCTCGTTGATTTCGATCCGCAGGGAGCTGCGTCCGCAGGGCTTGGTGTGAATGCGATGGCGCTTGATCGCACAATCTACAACGAGATGCTTGCATCTAAGCCAAATGTGCGAGAAATTATTTGCCCGACTTCTGTTGAAAATCTTGATCTTGTGCCTGCAAATATTGAACTTTCGGCAGCAGAAATTCAGCTCATCAACGAAGTCGCGCGCGAACAAAGCCTTACGCGAGTGTTGCGTCCAGTACTTGACGATTACGACGTCATTATTATTGATTGCCAGCCTTCTTTAGGGCTTTTGACGGTCAATGCTCTCACTGCGGCACACGGCGTGATTATCCCGCTCGCTGCTGAGTTTTTTGCTATGCGAGGTGTAGCACTTTTAATGGAGCAGATTGAGCGCGTGCAGGATCGATTGAATCCTCGTTTGGTAGTTGATGGCGTACTTCTCACAATGGTTGATTCTCGTACTATGCATGCTCGTGAAGTGATTCAACTCGTGTGCGAAAAATTTGGTGATCGTGTATTCGATACTCAAATAGCGCGCACAGTAAAATTCCCTGATGCGACAATTGCTGCCGAACCGATCACGTCATATGCTCCCTCTCACCCTGGAGCAAAGGCGTATATGCGCTTGGCAAGAGAGCTGATTGCCCGTGGTGCCAGTGCATGATCCTCGCGTGAGCGAGCGTCTATCCGATACATTTGACGAAGCAGAAAACCGATATCAAGCCGATCGAGTGCAGGGCGGTGACGATGACGATCGCGCATTCGCCGTCACTCTCGATATTTTTTCTGGCCCTTTCGAAGTGCTCCTTTCTCTTATTTCACGCAGGAAACTAGATATTACAGATGTTTCTCTTGCGCAGGTCACAGATGAATTTCTTGCATTCGTTGCTGCTCAAAGTGAGCTTGATCTTTCGCGAGTGAGTGAATTCGTGGTAGTTGCAGCCACTCTTCTCGATCTTAAAGCCGCACGCCTTTTGCCGCATGAGAGCGATGATGAGGAAGATATGGAACTGCTTGAGGCGCGTGATCTTCTTTTTGCAAAGCTGCTTCAGTACCGAGCTTTCAAAGAGGTTGCTGCTGATCTAGCAGCTCGCCTCACCAGCCAAGAGCTTTATGTTGCGCGTGACGTCCCACTCGAAGAACAATTTAAAGGGTTACTTCCAGAGGTGGAGCTGGGAATTTCTAGCGATTATCTGGCCATGATTGCGGCGCAAGCTTTGACTCGTCAAAGCCCCACAATTGCTTTAGACCATATCCATAGCCCGCTCGTCTCTGTAGAGAGCCAAATAGACGTAGTATGCGAGCGCTTAGCTCTTGGAGATCGCATGAGCTTTGCTCAACTGTGCCATGACGCTCACGATGTTCCTACTGTCGTTTCACGCTTTTTAGCGGTTTTGGAACTTTTGCGCCAAGGGCAGGTGGATATTGAGCAGGCTTCAGCATTGGCGCCATTCGTCGTTGTGAGAGTAAGTAATGAGCCTCAGAAAGATGCAAACGCTGACGGGATTGAAGAATATGAGGAAGGTGCACATATAGATGGATAGCGGTAACGATAAAGCTGCTATGCGCGGCGCGTTAGAAGCAATTTTGATGGTTTGTGCAGAACCTGTGTCTGTGCGCTCTCTCGCGTTGGCAGTTGGTGCTACTGAAGCAGAAGTCGAGATGCTTTTGCGTGCCCTAGCTCATGATTACGAGAGTGGCGAAGCTCCTCGAGGCTTTCAGTTACGTGAAGTTGCGGGAGGCTGGCGTTACTATTCTCATCCTCGATATGCAACTGAAGTGTCGATGTTTGTGACGATTGGTCAATCGAGCAAACTTTCTGTGCAGGCTCTCGAAACTTTAGCTGTTGTCGCATATCGTCAGCCCGTCACAAAAGCTCAAATCGCAGCTATCCGTGGAGTTGATGTAGACTCAGTACTTCGTACACTGCAAACGCGAGGCTTGGTTGAGAATGTGGGGGCAACCCAAGCAACTGGAGCCGCGCTTTTTGGTACCACACCGACTTTCCTTGAGCGTATGGGGATAAACTCTCTCGATGAGCTTGCGCCTCTTGCGCCATACCTGCCAGACGATACAGAATTAGAAGATATTGAAAGTGAATTGCAATGAGTAGAGCAGAGCAAGAATTACACAATCCGCAAGGTGAGCGCTTGCAAAAAATTTTGGCGCATGCAGGCGTTGCGAGCCGTCGTGCTGCTGAAGAGATGATTACTTCTGGGCGCGTCATGGTTAATGGCGTCATCGTCACGCATCTAGGTCTGCGAGTGGATCCAGCGAGCGTGACGATTAAAGTCGATGGCGTCACCGTCCCTCTTCAGACCGATAAACTCACTATTGTGCTGTACAAGCCGCCGGGGGTCGTCTCGACAATGAGTGACGATCAAGGGCGCCCGACGCTCGCAGATTATGTGCAAGACTATCCGCAGCGTCTCTTCCATGTGGGGCGGCTAGACGCCGAGACTGAGGGGATTATTCTTTTGTCGAACGATGGCGAGCTTACTCATCGTCTCACACACCCGTCGTTCGAAATTCCAAAGACTTATATTGCGAGAGTTGAAGGAACTGTGACGCGCGGTTTGAGTAGAGTACTCGAGAAAGGGATTACTCTTGACGACGGGCCGATCAAAGTAGATAAATTCACTCTTCATGAGGCGCGTGCGAAGAATTCTATTGTGGAGATTACGTTGCATTCAGGAAGAAACCGTATTGTGAGGCGCATGATGGAAGAAGTCGGGCATCCCGTGATGGAACTCGTGCGTATGCAGTTTGGTAATATCACAGCTGGGCATATGAAACCTGGGCAAACTCGTGTGATTGCTGGCAGCGAGCTCGGTGCGCTTATGCATCTCGTAGATCTGTAAATGCCCGTTGGCAGTTACTTGAACATAGTGTGTGCATGGGAAATAAGGAGAGAGATATGGGAATTGTTGTAGCAATTGATGGGCCTGCAGGCTCTGGAAAATCAACAGTTTCAAAGCGGGTAGCTGATGCACTCGGTTTGGCATACCTCGATACGGGAGCCATGTATCGTGCGTGTGCATGGTGGGCAGATCATTGCGGAGTAGATCTCGATGATCGCGCTGCTGTTGCTAAAGCAGCACGTGAAATGCCGTTGGAAATTCATCTCGACCCAAATATGCAGGTATTTCTCTGCGATGGTGAAGATATTACGGCGGCAATCCGTACGTCTGAGCTGTCGAAAGTCGTTTCAAAAGTTGCTGTGAATCTCGATGTGCGTGAGGAACTTGTGCGTCGTCAGCGCGAGATTATTGCGAGTGAGCTAGAGCCAAGCGGCTATGGTGAAGGGCGGGGTATTGTGGCAGAAGGTCGTGATATTACGACTGTTGTTGCGCCTGATGCTTCTGTGCGTGTGCTGATCACAGCTTCTGAAGAGGCACGCTTGGCTCGCCGTTCTTTGGAAAAGCGAGGAGATGCGTCCTGTGCTTCTATTGAAGCCACAAAAGATGAGGTGCTTCGTCGTGATCGTGACGATTCTGCCGTACTGAAGAATTTTCTTACTGCGGCAGATGGCGTGACGACAATCGATACGTCAGATTTAAGTATCGATGAGGTTGTGGACGCCGTGCTTGATCTTATTGAGCAAACGTGCGGTGTGAATGAGCAAGATCAGGCAATCGGCGGCGATGATGAGCATGATTTCGATTGTGATAGCGAGAATGTGAGTGTAGAGGAATTTGATTCGAGGATGTTTGATTCTGAAGAATTTGATTCTGTACAAGATCGCCAGCGGCTCGCTATGCTTCGCGATCTTATGGGAGATTATGCGCTTGATGACGACGATTTTGGAGTTCTTGATGGCGGCGATATACAGATGCCATCGCCTGCAGGGCTTCCTGTGCTGGCTGTGGTCGGGCGCCCAAACGTCGGTAAATCGACACTCGTGAATCGAATTGTTGGCAAACGCGTGGCTGTGGTTCAAGATACGCCAGGCGTCACCCGAGATCGCGTTCGTTATCAGGCGAGCTGGAATGGTCGGGATTTCACTCTTGTGGATACTGGCGGTTGGGAGCTGAATCTTGAGGGAATTGACCGTTCAGTTGCAGATCAAAGCGAGTTTGCTGTGATCGATTCCGATGCAGTGCTTTTCGTTGTTGATGCAACAGTGGGTGTGACGGCAACTGATGAGCATTTCGTTAAACTTTTGCGCCGTTCTGGCAAGCCCGTTATTTTGGCAGCAAATAAAGTTGATTCTGAATCAAACGAAGCTGATGCGGCATATTTGTGGAGTTTAGGAATGGGGGAGCCGTATCCTGTATCCGCTCTGCATGGTCGAGGAACTGGCGATTTACTCGACGCTGTGATGAAAGTTTTGCCAGAAGAATCTGCGGTTGCGAATGCGCTGCCTTGCGACGGACCTCGGCGTATCGCATTGGTTGGGCGCCCAAACGTCGGAAAGAGTTCACTGCTCAATAAACTTGCAGGGGAGAACCGCGTGGTTGTTGATCCGCTTGCTGGCACAACCCGCGATCCAGTTGATGAACGCATTGAGTTAGATGGGCAGACGTGGATTTTCGTAGATACGGCAGGAATTCGGCGTCGTGTTCATCAAACGAGCGGTGCAGACTATTATGCTTCAATTCGCACACAGAGCGCTCTCGAAAAGGCGGAGCTTGGGCTTGTCTTGCTCGATGCGTCAGAATCTCTCACGGAGCAAGATATTCGCGTAATGCAGCAAGTTGTAGATGCTGGGCGTGCAATGGTGATTGTGTGTAATAAGTGGGATCTTGTTGATGAAGACCGCCGCAAAGAGCTTGATCGTGAGCTAGAAATGGATTTGAACCAGATTGGATGGGTTGAACGTATCAACCTTTCAGCGAAGACTGGGTGGCATACAAATCGTATTACTCGCGCTATGAATACAGCGCTTGATTCGTGGGATCAGCGTGTTTCGACAGGTAAGCTTAATTCTTTCTTAGGGCAGGTTGCTGCGTCTCATCCGCATCCCGTGCGCAGCGGAAAGCAACCTCGTATTTTGTTTGCAACTCAGGTAGGCAGTCGTCCGCCGCGTTTTGTGATGTTTGCTTCTGGTTTTATTGAGCATGGATATCGCCGTTTCCTTGAGCATCGTTTGCGCGAAGAATTTGGTTTTGAAGGGAGTCCTATCCAAATTTCTGTACGTGTGCGAGAAAAGCGTGCACGTACGTCTCGTCGAAAATAAATCAACGCTAGGTGCATGCTGCGAAGCAGCTCAATTGGATAAGTTGTTATCACGTGCTAATATCTATGCGTTGAAAGAAACGGGCTATAGCGCAGTTTGGTAGCGCACTTGACTGGGGGTCAAGGGGTCGTGGGTTCAAATCCCGCTAGCCCGACTAAGAGGATTTTCCCGCTAGCTCGGCTAAGGGGTTTTGAGGGGAAGATTACTAGAGTTGCTTCTCGCACAAGAAGCTAATCTCAAAACTTGCTCTAAGAAATCATAAAAAGGATTTCTGGATAAACGAGAGCCTGTCTCATGGCTGAATTTACTTCT
This sequence comes from uncultured Actinomycetaceae bacterium, assembly GCA_902464405.1. Taxonomy (GTDB): domain Bacteria; phylum Actinomycetota; class Actinomycetes; order Actinomycetales; family Actinomycetaceae; genus Arcanobacterium_A. Next base: position 62,383 of record CABQJD010000003.1, read on the forward strand.
ATAAGCGTATAATGATTCGTGTGAGAGAATAATATTCTTTTTCTGGGGATTATAAAATGGAACTGGGAAGTATTGCTGAGTTTTTGTCTGCTGGAGCATCGATTGCTGCGTTTGCTGTGTCCTATATGGCATTAAAAACTGCTATTTCGGCGAATCGTCAAGCAGCGGAAGCAAGCCGGCGCGATCTATCTGCTAATGTACAAGCTTGGTGGTGTGTGAGAAAAGATGAAAATACCGAAAATAAATGGGGAATTGCCGTACTAAATTCCGAAAAAGAGCCTGTTGTATATAGAGATGTTGAGATTGAACAGCAAGGGGGAAAATCGAGTAAATCGCTTAGACTAAAATTCCTTCCCCCTGGTCTCTATTTCGCAGAATCTAAATCAAAGGCGTTTGAATGGGAGTTCATTAAACCTGTAACTTTTGGTGAGTTAGAACCGATTGCTAGATCAGATGTTTATACTATCTGTAAAATTTCATATACAGACCCCTTAGGTAAAAACTGGGAATGGACACCTGAGAATTATCTTCAAGAAAAATAGCGATCTAGCTCGAATTTTCATTCCGCAAAGTAACGTTTGGGTAAGATTTCAAAGGAGCTTGTAACCTAGGGCTGGTACTTGAAGATACTTTGCTTATTCGTTACGACTATTTTCAGATAGCAAGGAAGTCTATGGGTTTCATCGTACTAAAGGTGAAATGTATATATGCGCTATGTTTTATACATGATGTTGTTTGGGAATATGTAAGGAGAGCCTGCGGTGAATGTCATTTCTTTATTCTGTGGATGCGGCGGGCTTGATCTTGGGTTTGAAAAAGCAGGATTTGTGATTCCAGTTGCAAACGAATTCGATCCAGCTATTTACGAAACATTTAAAAGAAATCATCCTCAAACGCACCTGATCGAGGGAGATGTGCGGAATGTGACTCGTAAAGATATTGAGCTGTATCTCGATGGTGATATAGATGGAATTATTGGCGGACCGCCGTGCCAATCGTGGTCTGAAGCAGGATCTTTACGCGGAATCAATGATGAGCGAGGGAAGCTCTTTTACGATTATATCCGTATTTTAGAAGATTTTCGTCCAAAGTTTTTTCTTGCGGAAAATGTGAGCGGTATGCTCGCTAATCGGCATAGCGGTGCTGTGCGTAACATACTAAAAATGTTTGATAATGCTGGATATGCCGTTACGCTCACGTTAGTGAATGCTAAAGATTATGGTGTAGCACAAGAGCGCAAACGAGTCTTTTACGTTGGATTTCGCAAAGATCTTGATATTAAATTCGTATTTCCGCAAGGCTCGACCAGTGATGATGCAAAAAAAATAACGCTAAGAGATATTATATGGGATCTTCAGGATACGGCTGTGCCTGCAGGAGAAAAGAACCGCCATAATCCAGAAGCGATCAATAACAATGAGTATTTCACTGGTGCGTTTTCCCCGATTTTTATGAGTCGAAATAGAGTCAAATCGTGGGATGAGCAAGCATTTACTGTGCAGGCCTCTGGGCGGCAATGTCAGCTTCACCCATCTGCTCCCAAAATGGTGAAAGTTGGCGTTGACGATTTCCGTTTTGTTGAGGGGAAAGAACATATGTATCGGCGGATGACGATTCGTGAAATAGCACGGGTGCAAGGTTTTCCAGATGATTTCACATTTATTTATCGTGAAACAAATAATGCTTACAAGATGATCGGCAATGCAGTGCCTGTGAATCTTGCATATGAAATCGCACGTGCAATTATGAATCATTTGAATGCGAAGTAAATTACGCCACGCAAATATTGCTTGGAAGTAAGAGAAATAGGTGGCGAAACATGAGTGCAAGCAGCAACAATCAAGGGCGAGCATATGAGTATGCTTGGTTAGATACATTATCTAAGGAACTTTCAAAGAGCCAACAGATAGAACTTGTGCGAAATTCAAGCTTTGATGCAAATATGAGAGCTTGGTTAACGATGCCCGAAGAAATGCGTGATCTTTTATATATTTCCGCAGATGCTGCAGTCGAAACACTTTTAGAGCTAGAACCATGCTTAAATGAAAATAATAGTGGCGTAATTAAGCTGGAGTTCCAGCAAGACAAAACAGCTATCAAAGGTGATGTGCGAGATATTCTTATCAAACGTCCTGATACTGCTTGGGAAATTGGGTTGAGTATTAAGCATAATCATGATGCAGTTAAGCATAGCCGTTTGAGCTATTGTCTTGATTTCGCTGATGAATGGTTTGGAAATCCCTGCAGTGATACGTATTGGGCAGATATACAGCCTATTTTTGATAGATTAAAAGAGTATAAGGCGCAGGGAAGTCGATGGTCAGATATTTCCGATAAGGAAAATAAAATTTATGTTCCACTTTTACGGGCGTTTATGGGAGAAATACAGCGTGCTTATACGTGTGATCCATCTATTCCTAAAAAGATGGTCGAATACTTAATTGGCTTTGATGATTACTATAAAATTGTGAGTCAGGATAATAAACGAGTCACGATAATTCGTGCTTTCAATATGCACGGTACGTTGAATCTTCCCAGCAAAATTAAGGTATCTGCAATTTCTGTTCCTGTAGTTGATTTTCCAACAGAAATTATTGCATTGCGATTCAAAGATAAAAGCAGCAATACTGTTGAAATGTATTTAAATAATGGCTGGCAGTTAAGTTTTCGAATTCATAACGCATCATCAAAAGTGGAGCCGAGCCTAAAATTCGATATTCGATTTATTGGAGTGCCAGTTGAAATTTTAAATCTTGAATGCCGCTGGAAATCGTAATATCGCACGTGTGTAGGCGCACCAATTAGGATACTTAAAATCTATAAGATTACTTGTTTGTGCGCGATTAAAATTCTTGCAGTTTCTTGAATGCGTACCATATATAGGAAAAACTATTTACATCTATTCACGTATTCTGTATTTTTGAAATAGGCATTTCCATCGCAGATATTTAATTACGGTCGAGGAGCATCAGTGAAATTAAAGATCGGTAAAAGTTTCCTAGCTATCCTCATAGTCTTTTTAGTCACTATGACAGGCTTTAATATTCCAGCAGCTCACGCTGAAGGAAATTATCGAGTGATGTATCTGGCTTTCACTCCCGACCCGTCGGTAGAAAACCCGCTTCAAAGTTATCGAATCGAATACTGGAATGAAGGGCAAGCAAAGCAAAAACAAATGTTTGCGAGCACTCTGCCCAACGGAGATCTATATGCCAGCGTTGGTTTACCTGCAGATACAGTAAATTTTTACGTCTACCGCACAGATACTCTTTCTGTGCAAAATGGGCAAAAAGAAAATAAAGTTTGGGAATCAGCTGTATTTAAAAACGTCAGGCTAGGAAATTCCGTGTACACCAAGTGGAATGCTCGTAATTACTCCTACACTCCTGATGGAAACTTTGATTCAGTAGATGACGGTCGATTAAAAGTATCTTTTACTCCTGATCCTAATGTTCCAGTTGAGGAATATAATCTTTGGGTATGGAATGACGGAGAAAACGGTCATTCTGTGCCATTTACATCAAAAGATTCCAGTGGAAAACTTATTGCAGATATCATCGTGCCTGCGCCTCATAAAACAGTAAATCTTATAGTGCGTCGCTCGACTACGGCAAACGAATGGCAATGGCAAACAGCTAACTTGGAAAAGATACCCGTTCCTGGAAGTGTGGCTATCAGCTCAGATGGAACCTATACTTCTAAACCAGCCGATGCTCCTTTAGAAAAACCTACGTCCGTCACTCTAACTGTTCACTATGTGCGCTATGACAATAAGTATGATAACTGGAATATCTGGACTTGGTTGCCAGAAAAAACGGGTTCACGAGTTGATTTTGATGAGACTCACACAGCTACTATTACGCACACGGATACCAATGGAATTGAAAAAGTTGGATTGATTGTACGTCGCTCTGATGCTGATAATGAATGGGCGGCTAAAAATACTGCAGCGGATCTTTTTGTTGATAAATTCCCAGATGGAAAAGCCGAAATTTGGATAGCTCAAGGGGACGAAAAGATTTACTATTCGGAAGCTGATATTCCTCAAAAACCGCCAGTAGCTCAATGCTCGGCATTGCACACTAAAGAATTTAACGAAAAATATTATTATGACGGAGAACTAGGGGCACTGTATTCAGCAGAAAAAACGACTTTCCGACTCTGGGCACCAACAGCTACAAAAGTTGAATTTGTTAACTACTCTGATAATGGGGCAGTTGCCGCAATGACCCCTGGTGAAAAAGGAACATGGGAAACGACTTTGCAAGGTGATCATAAAGGGCTGCAATATCGTTACCGTCTACATTTCGATGGTGGAAAAATAACTGAAGCTATTGATCCTTATGCAAGGGCAGTTACGGCTAATAGTACTCGTACTGTAGTCATCGACGAAGATAAAACTATTCCACATAACTGGGATGGGAATCGGATGCCTGCGTTTATATCTATGAAAGATGCCATCATTTACGAAGCTCATGTACGCGATTTAACAATTGCTCCAGATAACGGAATTAAAAATAAAGGAAAGTTTTTAGGGCTCACCGAATCCGGTACCAAAACGGATGCTGGCAATATCTCAGGTCTTGACTATCTGAAATCCTTGGGGATTACGCATGTGCAGTTCCTGCCAATCTTCGATTTCGGTTCAGTTGATGAAACTGGTGATCTTTCTTATAACGCGCAGTATAACTGGGGCTATGATCCGCAAAACTATAATGTTCCTGAAGGATCTTATTCCACTAATCCTCAGGATCCGACCTCGCGTATTTTAGAGTTGAAATCTATGGTTGAAACTCTGCACAGCAACAATATGCGGGTAATTATGGATGTTGTTTACAATCATGTGCACAACCCAGCGCTCTCTCCTTTGCAGCAAACAGTTCCTGACTACTATTTCCGTATGGACGAAAACTGTTTGTTTAAAAACGGCACAGGAGTAGGAAATGAGACTGCTTCAGAGCAGCTAATGATGCGTAAATATATTGTCGATTCGGTAACCTACTGGGCTAAACATTACGATATTGATGGCTTCCGCTTTGATTTAATGGGAATTCATGATGTAGAAACTATGAAAGCTGTGCGTGAAGCACTAAATAAAATTGATCCTTCAATAGTGATTTTAGGAGAAGGCTGGGAGATGGGAAATCACCCAACAGGTGTAGCTGGAGCTAATCAAAAAAATGCGCGTCAGCTGCCTGGAATTTCTTTCTTCAATGATCAATACAGAGACACAATAAAAGGTGATAATTTCAAGAGAGAAAGTAAAGGTTTTATTAGCGGCGCGAACGAGCAGCAGCGATCTTGGGATTTATTGAATAATATTAAAGGTGCGCAATACGTGCGTGAATATCTCGATCCGAATCAATCTGTGATTTATAACGAAGCGCACGATAATTACACTATGTTTGATAAGTTACGTGGAAGTTTGCCTACTGAAATTTCTGATTCAGAGCTAGCCAAACGTCACGCCTTAGGCACAGCAACTCAATATTTAGCTAATGGAGCTGTGTTTATTCATGCGGGGCAAGAATTTTTACGTACTAAGAATGGGGATGAAAATTCATATAAATCTCCAGATTCTATCAATAAGTTTGATTATGACCGAGCTAAAAAATATGAAGAATACGTCAACTTTTTCCGCAATCTCAATAAATTCAGACTAAAGTACGATTTCATGCGCCAAGGAACGTACGCAGATGTGAATAATAAATATACGCATAAAATTACTAATGACGATAGTACGATTTCGACAGATCGTATCGGATATAAGGTATTGGATGCTTTTAATCTGCCAACTAAGACTGGTAAAGACAGCTCTGATGCTTTTGTTTACATCAATGCTGGCAAATCGGCTTGGAAGGCTCCTTTGCCTAAGGGAGACTACGAAGTCATTATTCAAAGTTTAAATCTTTACGATAACCCTACTTCGCTGGCCTCTAATGGCGAGGTGATTGTACCTGCTTTAAGCGTTTTACTTGTTCGTGAAGCTGTAACGTCTGAACCTGAACCAGAACCAGAACCGCAACCACAGCCACAACCTGAACCAGAGCCACAGCCACAGCCAGAACCAGAACCGCAACCTCAACCAGAACCACAGCCACAGCCGCAACCACAGCCAGAACCACAGCCACAACCACAGCCAGATTTCAATCCAGGTGATACCTCTCAGGAAAATCAGGCTCTTTTCCCTCACGAAAGTTCAAAAGGTAGAGGATTGGAGATGAATAGTCGCCAGAAGAATCTGCCGCAGCTTAGTCACACTGGATCAGGTATTTATGAAGTATTTACTGCGGCTCTTTTCGTCACTTTAGCAGGAATTATTTTAGTAGGCAGTAGGCGTCGGCAAGCACAAAGGAAAATCACTAAGTCACTTTTATAAGTGATTTCAGATCCTATCAACAAGTGAATTTAAGTATTTATTGCAGTAATCATCATTGTCTGCAGGGGTATCTCCTTGTATTATCGGGTACCATCTGCGAGAGATTTTAAGATAAAATTAAAATTAAATAAATAGGTGTTTACTGAAAGATTTACAGTACTTGGCTGAAGGCTAGGGGAATGAGCATAAAATGATGGGGAGAGGATCGATAATGAGCGATGGTGCGTATGAGGAACCACTAGTGCCTGTACAAGATGCATCTTCTGCAACCTCTCGTATTTCTGGGATTACGAGAGATGCTCTCGACGTTCCAGCATCGCTGCCAGGGCTTGACGCGGATGATCTTGCTGCTATTGATGCACTTCCGGCAACAAGCGCTCTGCTCATTGCGCGCCGTGGACCAAATGCAGGGGCACGTTTTTTGCTTAATTCCGATTCCACAATTGCGGGGCGTAGTACACGTGTCGATATTTTTCTTGACGATGTGACGGTCTCTCGCCGTCATGTTGAGTTTTTGCGTGATGGCGCAACTTTCACTCTTCGTGATATGGGCTCGCTGAACGGTACATATGTGAATAACGAGCTAGTGGATTTCAAAGTGCTTCGCACAAATGATGAGGTTCGTATTGGTAAATATCTTTTCTCTTTCTTTGCATCTCAAGGTGAATGATAATGATTAAGCCCCATGTTCATCTGCAGGCTCATGCTGATGACGACGCTTCATGCACTAGCTGGCCCCAGGATATGCCGCATGAGCCTACGCTTAAAATAGGTGAAGTGCGTTCAATGCTCAGCGCAGAGTTTCCTTTTTTAGCAGCGTCAAAGATTCGCCATTTTGAAAACGAAGGTCTTATCGACCCTCAGCGCACGCATTCAAATCAGCGTATGTTTTCCCTTGCTGACGTTGAGCGTTTGCGTTTTATTCTTGTAGAGCAGCGTGATCGCTATACTCACCTCGCACAAATTAAAGAGATGCTTCGTCAGCTAGATACTGGCGAAGTGATAAATGAGCATCCAGGGAAAATACGTGCTGTGGGCGGGGGAGAGCAGGTCGCTATTCGTCCAGGTACTCGTTTGGCAAAAACGGAGCTATCGCAATTAGTTGGAGTCTCTATACAGACAATTGATCGCTATATTGATGCGGGTTTGCTGACGACTGATTCTCGCGGTCGTCTCACTGCTCAAGCAGTCGATATTGTGCGTTATGCTAATATGCTCGAAGAATTAGGCATGGATTCACGTCAGCTTCGTTCAGTTCGTACATCTGCCCATGCACATGCTGTATCTGTTGTGAATATGCTCGCACTTGAGCGTTCGCGCAAGACGCCGCTTTCTCAAGAAAGGGTAGTGGCAGCAACAAGCGAAATGTCTGCATTACTTACACACTATTATCGCGCATTACTGCAAGAAAATATAGATGTTGAGCTACGCTGATTTACTAAAACTTAAAGTAAATTCATTTTTTACTTTAAGAAACGCCTATGCGACACGCCAAAATACTTAAATAATATCGTTGTATTTTTAAAGAAAGAGGCTTAGGCTTAACACTAGGTTTTCAATAGGAGGGGCACGCGCCATGATTGATCCAACCACGCTTGGAAAACACTCTTCACAAGAGCAGCAAATGCTGTTTGACGATGGATTGCCAGAGCTTGACGATGATTTTGGCTATCGAGGACCATCTGTCTGCCGCGCTGTTGGAATCACATACCGTCAGCTCGATTACTGGGATCGCACTGGGCTTGTTGGGCCAACCGTACGTATAGCTCGTGGTTCTGGTACGCAGCGCCTTTATTCCTTCCGAGATATTCTAGTATTGAAAGTGGTCAAACGCCTGCTTGATACAGGAGTTTCTTTGCAGCAAATTAGGGCTGCAGTTGCACGCCTTGAAGATTTTGGAGTTGACGATCTTGCAGGTATCACGCTGATGTCTGATGGAGCGTCAGTGTATTTATGTACCTCGAATGATGAAGTTATTGATCTTATCAATGGCGGGCAAGGTGTATTTGGCATAGCTCTCGGAAAAGTTTGGCGAGAAGTGGAAGGTTCACTCACAGAGCTTCCAGTTGAACGATCTGAGTCTGTGGCTGATCGCATCGTTGATGAGCTTGCTCTTCGCCGTGCCCATAAACGCGCACAAGGTTAAGATATGTGCTGGAGGCATGTGCCAGATCATGCCTTCTCTTTTCTTATAGTGTTTCAGCAAGCAGGGCAGTAAAGCAGTACGCAAGAAAATGGCACGGGAGGGTCGCAAAACTCATAAACGAGAGTTCTTTACCTAATCTGACATAATGTGCATTATCGGAATTAGATTGAAATTCTTTCAGATTAGCGACTCTATGAGAACTCCCGTAAACTATCTACGGAACAAATAAGCGATTGTGTGCGTTAAATATGCAGATCAGCTTAAATGAAAGAAGGATACGATGGTTGAACGTTCGCTACGTGGAATGAAAATTGGTGCTAACTCCTTAGAGTCTGACGAAGGCGTTGCTTTTGTTGAGCGCCACAACGTGACGTATGTATGCGATAATTCCCATCGTTTCGATATCACGATGGCAACTGATGCGGAAACGCCCTTTACTTGGGAATGCAAATGTGGGGCTGAGGCTCATCTTGCCAGCGGTGATACCGATCTTGATGCTAAGCCGATAAAAGCCGTGCGCACACACTGGGATATGCTCCTTGAGCGTCGAAGCGAAGATGAGTTGAAAGTGCTGCTGAAAGAGCGTCTTGACCTTTTGCGTGCTGGAAAATTGTATAAGCGTATGCGCTGAAAATGGTGCTACCACGCTATCGATTTGAGTGACGACTTGACGTGAGCGTGTTTAGGAGTGCGTGTGCGTTGCAATCCTCGTATACTGAGCGCTATTGCGAAAACTAGTCCTGCAGCAGTTACATAGTAACGTTGTGCCCACGTCCTGATTGCATATGTTTCTCCTTGATATAAAGGGATGTCTACGATACGTGCATCTTGAGTGAAAAGTTCAGTTTGATAGATGATGTTCCCATTTGGCATAGCTACTCCTGATGTTCCCATTGTGGAAACGTGAATAGCAGCGCGCCCGGTTTCGATTGAACGAAAACGCGTGATGGCAAACTGCTGAAATGCTTCATCAGATTCTTCAAAAGTTACGTTACTTGTTGGCACTATGAGGAAATTGGATCCTAATGCTCCTTTAGCAACGATATCTGCGTATGCAACTTCAAAGCAGATAGGCACAGCGGCTGTAAGCCTTTGCTCTGAGTTATCTGTGTAGTCGGAATTCGCGAGTTGAATACTTAATTGTGCAGCCTTATCCCCTGGCTCCATATCGATTGAAATTTCATCTGTTTTTGTGCTCAGGTGTTCAAAAAAGCTGCGATACGGCACGTATTCGCCAAAAGGTACAGGATGCTGCTTGGAATAAGTTTCATCATCAGAGGGAATCGCGGCATCTGGATACTGGATTACGTAATCATTCGTGCGTAGTGTGCGCCCGTCACGCTCAAAATACTTTTGTGTTCCTAAAAGTAATGGCACACCAGCCTTGCGGGCAAGCTGCTGTATATCCTCTCGCGTATCTGGATCTTCGCGATAATCAAGTGCAGACGTCGATTCAGGAAATATGAGGATATCGGGTTGTTGCGCAAGAATCTTATTCGCTGCTTGAATATGGTTTTCTGTGGTAATAGAACTCCACGATTCAGCGCTAACTTCACCAATTTTAGGTGCATTTCCTTGAATAATTCCAGCGCGAAGTACGCTGTTCGAATCTGGCGTCGAAAGTAGAGAAAGCGGTAAACACAGCATCAATATGCTTATACATGCGGCAGAGATGGCACGCACTGGATGCAAGTGCAAAAAATTTCGCACAGCGAGAATAAAAGAGATAGAGACGATAACTGCTGCCGCTCCCACAAGTTCACTTCCCCCTAGAGATGCAAAGTGTGCGAGTGGAGAATCAACGAGAGAATATGCGATCAATCCCCAGGGTAAACCACCCATCGGTATGTAGCTACGAGCAAGCTCCATACCAGCCCACGATATGCCAGAAGTTAGCAGCCCACAGGCGATGGCGATTGCAGATTTTTTGCTATCGACCCAACGCCATATTCCAGCCCAGATAACAGCAACGGCACCAAAAAATAGACTTTCAAGCCCAGCGAGCGCTACTCTTGGCGCGAGCATTCCAGAAGCTACCTGTGCCCAATCAAACAGTAGATAAAAATAAATAAAACCGCCGAGTGTGCCCGTTATAAAAGCTCGCCGCCACGTTGCTCGATGGGCTGCCAGCCAGAAAAAAGCTAAGCCAAGCAGCACAAGCGGCCAATAATTTCGTGGAGCAGCCGCACCCCATAGGCTTATACCAGCCGCGCATGCCAGTAAAATGTACACAATATACGGATACGAATGACGACGCCTGTATGATCCACCTATCATCACACCCACTCCCACCGTTTAATGCGGTTTATCGCAGTTGCAGCACACAAACCTATTGGAGAATCTGCCGTCACTGCTGCAATTTGCCTAAGTAAATCGATAAGGCGTCTATTGGCTGCCATAAAATCTCCGACGTCAATTTTGAACGTGCGTAAAATATCTGAAAGTGGAGCACCTTGTGCCCATAGCATAAACGCCTCTACCCCGCCATTGCTTGGCTCTGGCGTCCTATCTATGTGGTGGCGGCGTTCAAGTTCAGCAAGAAATTGATAATTGCGTTCAACTGCACTCCATGCGTCTATGAGTGTAGAAGGTAAAGGTGCTCGAAGCTCCCCCAAGCGTCTATCCCCTAGAAAGCACGTGCATATTCCAGCTAGTTCACTAGGTGTGAGCTGGGCAAATGAAGATTCCATTAAGCATTGCGTAATAAGTAAATCGCTTTCATTATGGATGCCGCTCAGAAGCTCCGCTCCTATCCCCAATTTCACCATCTGAGCTGAATCGTTGCTGTTGGAATGTTTATGGAGATAGCCAAGATAGTCGAGGACGTCAGCAGTTGCATCAAACTCACGTGCCACGGAATCGTGTGAACGTGATGCTTGATGAATGATAGCACGCAGTTGCTGATCTAGCGTGATAAGCTCGCGTGTCTGGTTTAGATGATACGGCAAATCCGGGCAGGAATGAACTGGGTGAGTATACAAACGTGGATCTTTTGGTTGTGCAGTTCGATCCCACGATCCAGTCAAATCGCGGTCTGTGCCAAGATCAATACGTTCAAGAGCGACTTCGAGAATTTCTTCAGCAAGCTGTTCGCGTACTATCGGATTTTTGAAGCTCATACCGAAAGGCATTGTTGCTTGGCCAACATCTCGAAGTTCGCTTGTGAGATCGTGACGATACACCCAACGTAGTTTCGCTTCTGGCGTTACCATACGCATACGTTCTTTGTGCTTCGAGAGCATCACGCCATAGTGAAGAGCGCCTTGATAGGCATATGCATAAATTGTGCCGATTGAAGCACGCTCCCATGTGTTTTGAATTATTGCTTTATAGGCTGCTTTTGCTTTACGTCGCTCTGCTTTCGAACCTCGCCCAGCACGATCGCGTAGACGTGCATACTCCACAATGCTGCCTTCACAGCAAGCATCTTCCAACTTTTTTTCTAACTTTTCTATACGAATACGTATACGCTGTGCTCGAGCTTCCAATTCGACGATGTGGCTGTTTGCCTGAAACTGGGCAAAAGAACGTCCCATCATTGAACGTGCGTCGTCGTAAGAGAGAAAACGAAGCAAATTAGCAACGGCATTATATGAAGGAAAAAATGCGCTGCGCAGTGATTCAATACTTCCTGAGGCAAGATGCGAAAGCTGCGGAAGCGAAAGTGACGGCGAAGCGAAGATCACGGCATTGCCCACCTTATCTTTTCCGCGTCTTCCTGCTCGTCCGATCAGCTGAGTATATTCAGTGCCCGTGAGGTCTACAAAATCTGTGCCGTTGAATCTGCGTAAATCTTCGAGCACAACTGTGCGTACTGGCATATCGATTCCAAGTGCCAGGGTGCCCGTCGCATACACAATCGAAAGAAGCCCCTGATCCATGAGGCGTTCGACAAGCTCTTTTATTGCTGGAAACATTCCTGCATGGTGTGCGCCAAAACCTCGGCTCAGTGCTCGAGACCAAAAGTTAAAGCGTACAGTACGTGCGTCTGCTGTGCTCAGCTGTGCGCGCAGCTGGGAAAGCTGAGATTCAATCTGAGCTTTCTGAGCGGGAGTCGTCAAGCATATATCTGAATCGAGTAAATCCCCCACAGCTTTATCGCAACCTTTGCGAGAAAAAATAAATTCAATTGCAGGCAAGACGTCTGCTGCGCTCAATGCTTTAATAATGCGCCGACGATCCGTGCTCGTTACACGGTGTTGCCGAGAAAAATGTATGTGACGATGCCTGCCTCTATGCTTGGTCGAAGAATTTGACGATGCACTATCGGCAGTGTCGATACTATTGAGAGCTTGGATGACTTTTGGCGTCACTTTCCCCTGATCGTCCAAAAGCTCAAGAAGTGAGGTGCGTGCGCACAGATAGTGGACGAGCGGCACAGGTCGCACAGTTGAGACGATGAGTTCTGTAGGGCCATGAATAGATTCGAGCCAAGCGTGAAGTTCGGCGACGTTTGGCATCGTTGCCGACAAGCTGACGAGCCGTGTATGGGATGGCAACTGTAAAATAATTTCTTCCCATACTGGGCCTCGCACAGGATCGGCAAGATAGTGCACCTCATCGAGCACAACGTATCCGATATCGGCAACCGCGCTATCGTGGGCATAGAGCATATTGCGCAGCACTTCCGTTGTTGCTACCAGAATGTCTGCATCTCGGTTGATCGTCACATCTCCAGTGAGTAGCCCGACGTGTTCTTTTCCATAAGCTTCGCATAGGTCGTTATATTTTTGATTAGACAGCGCTTTAATCGGAGCTGTGTAGACGCAGCGAACAGATCGAGCGCATGCAAGCTCTACAGCGCCAAGAGCAACCATCGTCTTTCCAGAGCCAGTGGGGGCGCTCAGCAGCACATCTACTCCCCTGCTCAAAGCGTAGAGAGCTTGACGCTGCACATCATCTAATATAATGCCGCGTTGTTCTTTTTGCACAGAAATGAAATTCTCAATGACGGCAACTAATCTTTCGCTAGAAACCATTGATAGCAATATCCTTTTTCGTTGGTGCAGCAGCACATTTGCTGTGCTCGAGGAGTTTCCCACTTGTATCGCCTGCTTTTTTCGTGCTGTGCAGATTGATACTGTATCGCTTGCACAAAGCGTGAAGATCGGGAACGAGATCCTTCGCAATATTGGGTGAGGTGAATAAGAGAGCCGACTGCCCTAAACGCACGAGCACGGTACGTATCCAGTGAATGTTTGCTGCTGAAAAGCACAGCTTGCCATCTGTACTCATTTTTACGCCTGGAAGCTCCTCTGCAATCCAGCGAGCATGAGGCTCGCACAAAAGTGTTGCCGAAGTTCCGCAAATAGTATGGGAACGATTTCGGTATGTGCGTTGCCACTCATATATGGGAGTTTTCGGAAATGTTGCATCAAGAATTTTCGCTTCTGAAATTCTGTCGAGACGATATGTTCGCAGTTTATTATCGGCATTTACTGCTGCAAGAAGCGGGTTGCTTTGCGGATCGATAGTAAAGGGCTTCAGACGTGCTTTTTGGCAGACGGCATGCCCTGAAGAATCTAATACCCAATAGTCAATGCTGAGCTCTCGGCGCTCTTCAATAGCTTGAGAAACTGCTGTGATAATGCGCGGCGTAAATTTTGTACCAGAGTGCGACCATAAAGCTCGTTCATAGCCTGCGCTGCGCGCAGCATTAGTGAATCGTGAACGCAATTCTAGCAAAGAGCGTTTATGCTCCCCTGCCGCTACCGTAAGAAGAGAATCAATTGCTGCAAGTACAGAAATAACTTCTGCGAGAGTGAAAGTTAGATCAGAATGACGAGCTTCATAGCTTAGAGGATTTTCGACGGCTTCGATCACCCAGTTTTTATTAAGCGGCTCTCCTTCTTCCCACTCTGGCATAGATAGATCGTAAGGGCTATAGGGCGTGCCATCGATAAAAATTTCTGTGGTGAAAAGATCTTGTAGTTCTCGGCGCACAGTGAGCATATCGACTGAAAACTTTGCAGCAAGATCACCTAAAGTTGTCGATCCGTGGTTTAGGAGATACGAATAGTACGATTCTCGACGGCTCACAGAGGTATCGATACTGAGTGACGAGTGTGCTGTACGGCTTTGAGAAGTGAAGTTAGCGTCGGCTTCAGCATTCGGTGATTTTTTATTGTTGCTGGTGGAGGAAATTGTGTGAGGCGTGGAAGAAAATATGTGAGGCTGAGAAAGATTATCATTGGCATGAGATGAAGTATCGATTGAACGTTTAAGAGCGTTGTATGCTGCCTGGATATGAGCGATGATCTCATCGACGACAGGCTTGGGCGAAAGTACCTGCAGTTGTTCGCCGTAAAAAGCGACTTCTTCTAATAGTAAATCGAGAGAAATTCCTTCGAGAAAATAGATATCGCCGTATTCGGCTGGAGTGCATAAATCTGCCAGTTTGCTCTGTTCAACGTTTTCTTTTGGTATATGTACAGCTCGGTTTATGAGAGGAAGGCAAGTTCCTGGTGCTGCCCAGAAAAAAACATTGACGGGTGTAAACCATGAATCAGCTTTTGCCTGCTGAAAAATACTGCGCTTATAATCAGACGGGCTGACGTCAATTTTTTCTTTTTCTATTGTGCACTTTTGCATGCGATCGATTTTATAAAGGTGTGTGCCTGCAACACTGGAAGATTTATGCGCCGCATTCGCAGGAGAAAAGCTCTCGATTGCAGAGCTGTCGGTTTTCTGTGTGAGTTTAAAACCGCGCACATAGAAACATCCTCGATGTATTTCCAACGCTATGGGCAGTATACGCCGCGCGGAAGGTTCACGATCATGTAGGCTGCAGTAAATAAATGAAATCGGGCGGGAGCTTTGAATCGCTGACGCAACTGTAGTGACGAAACGCCCGCGCGGCACAGAAAGAGCCATTGGCGTGCGGATTTTAGACGTCTGGCCTTGACTGATTGCTTTGCTGATTCCCATGTGTGCAAAAGCTTCTGCATCGCTGCTTTCTTTGAATTCGAGTAGCGGAAGAAGAAGGCTCACATTCAGCCCTCGGATATCAATATGAATGCTGCCTTCGTCAGATAAATAGTATGCGATACTGCGACTATCGTCTCCTTGGGCAGTAATATCGTTGCCGCTTGCTCGAAGCACATTGATATCGTTGCGAATTGTTTCATATAACGTCTCAGAGCTTACACTACGAGCAAGAAATTGATAGACAGGGACGCTTTGCGCTATCTGAGCGAGAGTGAGTGGAGAATTTTTCAGAGCTATACGCAAGCTGAAACGGCGATGCCCTGGGCGATCTCGAGTAAGAGGAGGCGCAGATTCAGGCGTGCGCGCTGACTGCTGCGAACGTGGTAGCTGCATATATCAACCCCTCCTCTTTTTCTATATAGATAGTGTAGCGGAGTGCTCTGGAGCTTACTCAGATATGAAGATCGGGCACAGAGCGTAAACGCGTATGCCGTTTGTATAGATTCGGTTGAAGGACGCTATCGCGATGAAGCAGCTAGAGCTGCGCTATTTCATCTTCTGCGCTGCATTCACGATATTTTGGGTAAATGCTGCGTGAGGATCGACAGCTTGCTCAATCAGCTTTTGTTCGAGCATAAAGGCTGCCATATTTTCCCACTGCGTTGGATTTTGAGCGCCAAATACCTCATTTCCTTGATATAGCTTAAGTGTGGCTTGTAAAACTTTCTGAGCTAGCTCACGTTGAGCAGGATCGTTTTTAAGAGCTGGAACGTAATGAGCAGCAATATCGACTGTGCCTTCAATATCTTTAGCAGCAGTTTCTACTCCTTGCTGCACAGCTACTAAAAATCGTGCGTAAACATCTTCATTGATACGTGATGCCATTGAGCCAAAGCCTACCCCCACAAGAGGAAGTTCTTCATCGCTCAGTGGTATCGTCGTCACCTCAATGCCTGCATTTTCCAGAGCTATCACATCGCTATTAGCAAAACCGATCACTGCATCAACTTCGCCATTTTTGAGCGCTGCGGTTTGAGTGTAGCCAATGAAACTCTGCGTTACCTTATCTTCTAAACCGTGCTGTTTCAATGCGGCAAGCAGTCCGTAATAGTTTTCTCCGTATGGACCAGGTAAACCAATTTTCTTGCCAGCCATCTGCTCCCATGATGTGATGCCTGAAGATTTAGGAGCAATCAAGGCTGCCGGATATTGCTGATACATCGTTGCCCAGTTCACTACGTCGATACCCGTTGAGCGTGCCTGCATCATTTCGTCTCCGCCAGCAAAAGTAATATCTTCATCGCCTGCAGCAAGTGCTCCTAGGAGAGATTCTTGAGCGCCGTGGTGACGAAGAGTAACGTTTAATCCTTGCTGATCGAAGTAACCTTTTGCTTTCGCTACATAAAGAGGGGCGAATTGAATATCTGGAACGTATGTGAGCCCAATAGTCACATCGTCTTTCTTTTGAGATGCGGAAGAGCTATCGGTCTTCGCGTCTCGATTTGTGAGAGAGCAGGCGGTAATAGTAGCTAGAAGGCTCAGTGCTATAGTGAAAGCTGCTAGTTTCTTGTGAGTTGCCAGTGCCATCGTTGTTCCTCTCTGGTATCAATTTTGCAAGGTGTGTTTAGTGCTAGTAACTTACGAGTTCAAAAACTTTATTTTCAAGAGTTTTGATTACGGTATAGATTGCAACTGCTGCTGCTGCGAGCAAGAAGATAGACGCAAAAAGAGGTGCAGTTGCGTTCATATGCTGGGAAGCAACAAGTTGAATTCCAAGCCCTTTATCTCCGCCGATCACCATTTCTCCAACTACTGCTCCAGTGACTGCCAGAGTGAAGCCTGTGCGAAGCCCTGCCAAAATATGTGGGCCTGCAAGAGGAAGCTCAATAGAGGTGACGAGGATTCTTCCGTAGGCGCCATCAAGTTTTGCTGCTCCAATAAGCTCGGGAGAAACAGAGCGCACACCTACAGCCGTTGCGATAATCACGGGGAAAACGACCATGATTGTGCATAATACGACGATAGGCGCAGTGCCGTAACCAACCCACATAACGAGCAAAGGAGCGAGAGCAATTGCTGGTATTGCTTGGCTCGCCGCTAAAAATGGTTCAAGCGCATAGCTGAGTAAAGGATTGTGAGCGATAGCAAACCCTGCAGGAATGCCGATAATGGCAGCGGCGAGGCAACCATATAGTGCTTCAGAAAGAGTAGTGCCCAAAGCTGTGAGCAGGTAGCCTTCTGAAATACCTCGTATTAGTTCGTGAGCAACATCGTAAGGAGTTGGAAGTGCATAAGTATCGATCATATGCAAAGACGTTGCGCTATGCCACAGCCCGAGCACAGCAAACCCAAGGATTATGGGGGCAATCCATGAACTGCGTGCCATATGTAAGGCGGTTCCCTTCGCTCTGATGCACGGCATAGATGCTCTTAGAACAATTCTCAGAGCGCAGCTTCATAAAGAAGTGTGTGCTGTGCAATATGAATGTACTTTTGCACGCAGCGCTCCATGGTATGAAAAACGGGAAAGCAAAAGTGCGTAGCCAGCATAAAGTTAGCTACGCCGTGTGCCTCCCATCCGGACTTTAACCGTCGGTTGAGGAATTTCACCTCATCAACCGCAGTGAGTGTATATTCACTGCGGGTCGCGGACTATCACCGCCGGTTCAGACTTTCACTGACCCTGGCGCACGTGTGTGCATATCCAGCATATACTCTCAGCGCAGCAGATACCACATTGTATTTTCAACGGAGGCAGTATTTGCTGAAATTTCGCACGTGTGCTCACGAAAAGTAGTAGGCACACGTACGAAATTATCTTACTTTCAAAATTACAGTGCTTGATATTTTCGAATACAGATTGTGCCAGCTGCACATAAAACACAAGCTAGTGCCAGAGGTAACATTCCATGAGATCCAGAATTCGGCAATGGCTTATTGGGCGATGGTATCGCAGCTGCGCTTGAGCTTTGAAGTACTTCAGTATGTGCATCGTTTGAAGCGCTGGTATGCTCATATTCATTCGCATTAGACGATGATGGAGCTTTATTATCGTCGCTTGGCGGCTCTGGCTTGTTATCCTCGCTTGGTTGCTCGGTTTTGCCATCAGGCAGCTGCTCAGGCTTGTTGTCTACAGCAGGTGGCTCGGTCTGATCCTCTTTACTTGGCGGCTCAGGCTTATCTTCCCCGGCAGGTGGTGCAGGCTTTTCCTCCTGTATGGCGCACTCCTGTATTTCTGAGTCGTTCATCGCACGCGCAGGCATATCTTTTCGAGTTATTTCAGGATTCTTAGTGCGCACCCAAGCATTGTCTTCTTTATTGCGTTCATAGATAAATGTATAGGTTTCTTGAAAACGAGCTACTGTTTTATCTGCACAATTTTTTTCTCCATCTTGGATCGGATTGGTTTGCACAAATGGAGCAGGCTGACTAGTGGGCGTAGATAACGCCATATTCACAGTTTCTAATGCTTTAGTTGGCGTTAGATTTATATCAAAGCCGCGGAAGCTGAAATTATGTTCTGCTTTATCGTCAGCAATAGCTGTTGTAAAAGTATTGGTACGAGTAAAACCAATCACTTTCCCATCCATTTTTATTTCGTATCCCAAAGCGGCATCTTCTCTATCTGAATCCTTTTTGAATACGACAGTAAGCTTCCCGTCACGATAGGTGATGTTGTCGATTTCTGGTGCGTGCAGATCATTAAACTTTTTACCAGCATTTTTAGAAGCTTTGCTCCACAAATACCACGGCTTGATATTTTCTGCTTTTTCGGGCACGCCGTCTTGTGCCAATACAGCTTTAATTTTTGCGATACTGGCACTTTCTTTAGCTATTCCTTCTTCAGTTGCGATTCCTTTATTATTTCTGCGCCCAAACCAATCGTAACGAGCGAAATGTTCTGTGAGATCCATGCCCATAACTGCTGAAGAGACTGCGGCAATACGCTCCGGCTGAGTCAAACCAGCATCAGCATATTTTCCATTTCGTAGAGCTTTTTGATATTCGGGCCAATAATTATCCTTAAGTAAACGCAGCTGCCATAGGGCATTAGTTCGCCACGGCACATCTTTTTGAGTGGCGTAACTATCTGGTGCACTGTGAATAAAAGCGTTATTGTACCAACCGTATGCTTCGGCTCGATCCGCGCCTTTATTGACGTCAGTTTGTATGTAGTTTGCCCACACGTTGTTGGTGATCTCTGCCCACGTTCCTCCAGGAATATCCAGTTGATGCCCGAGTTCGTGTGTGAGTGCCCAGTTGTAAGGCTTCCCAGCAAAAATACTGCCAACAGCAGGTTCGCGGTACCCTACATGATCGCCCATTGCATATGCGCCATAGCTTGCATTTGGCATAGACATAGCACGCATATGAGCGCGTACTCCCATACGGCTAGATGTTGGTGTTCCGTTTTCTTCTGTAATTCCTGCATACGCCAGAATCAGAGGGATAGTTTTCTTTTGCAGGTTTACAGCGTCTTGCGGGCTGGCTTGATCGTTTAACCACGCTTGTGCATTATTCATAGTGCCGTTTACAAGCGAATAATCGTCAAGAATTTCCACAATATTGGCATATTTTCCAGGATCTTTTTTCATCTGTTCCTGATAGCTTCGTAAAAACTGCATAAAATCTTGTACGTCGTCTCCGTCATGAAAAAGCGGATAGCGGTATCCATTTTCGATGCGTATGCGCGGCGCTTTCGGCTGCTCTTGCGCAGTATAGGGATTGAGGAAATAGACAGCTCCCCCAGCTGCTGGCAGATTTGAGGGATTTGGCAAGCTTGGAACGGTAAATATATTTTCCCCTATATGCAGGTTTCGGTAAGTGATCCAACCATTCCACTTACCAAACTGCTGGCTGAAAGCAATCTGCGGTAAAGGAGCAGATGCATCAGCATCAACATATACACGTATCGTTTCTCCTGCTCGAGCAGCTATTCCTACAGGTAAAAGATCAGTGCCATAGGAGCCGGTTTTTAGCACTTCGCGAGCGTGCTTCACGGTATTTCCACGCTGATCTAAAGTAAAGATCTCACCCTCGGAGGTGTGCTTGCCAGCAAGAACGTCTCTGGCACGCTGAAAAAGATTTTTGACGATATCGCTTGGGTGCGATACAACCTGAGCTTCTAAAGTGTCTAGATGCTCCTTCGTGACGTCAGCTTTAAGAGAGTTGTATAAACCATCTGCGAAAAGAGCTTTTACTTGTGCTGCCAGCTCATCAAATTTATAGAATTTTAGTTCAGCTATAGCGGCCATACCTCTATCTGCTTCATCGAAGCGGAAACGCAGACGCTTAAAAGAATAATTCTTTCCAAGATCGATTTTCAGAGCCTCTGATGTAGCCTTATTTTTAGCGCTATAAATCTCAGTAAAATTCTCACCGCTATCGCTTTGTGACGCGAGAATAGTCAGCTTCGTGGGATATCCCTTTAAAGGAGTGCCGTCTGCCCTAGGATAGTACTCAATTTTCCCTATTTCGGTGATTTCTTTAAAAGTAATGTCTACATGATTAGTTCGAGTCGCATCATTTGGTAAGCGAGTTTCCCAAAAGGTGGCTGGATTGCCGTCAAAAGCATAAGCGATGACGTTTTTCCACCAGTTCCCATAATTACTGGTATATCTTGCTATAGCTGATGCGGGGATCTGAAACTGAGCATCATAGGCAGCTTGAGGGTCCTGAGCAGTATCATCATCCGTCGTATCTTCTGCAGTGCCACTTCGGCTAGAGGCATTGCTTTCTGCGTTGCTATCGGTGACAGGAGACGTGACAGGAGCGGGATCGTCACTATCATTTTCAGCAGGCGTATTTTGCGAAACAGGAGGTGAAAGTTTTTCCTCAGATGTTTCTTCGGCAGAAGGAGGGGTTGCAGTACTGTTCGGTGATAGCACATCAGTTGATTCGTGATTGCTATTGGTATCTGCAAAAGCAAACAGTGTGCTCAGCATGCCGATACAGATAGAAACAGTAATGATGGCGGCTGCATATGATGCCAATAGCTTCCCAAGCTGTGAGTGCTTCAAAATATCCCCCTAAGCAAAAGAACAATGAGGTTCAATTTTAAGGAATTTATCAGCTGCTGAAAAATCGGCGGAAAGTTTATATTGCGATATGAGATAGTAAGAATATTTACTACTTGATGCGTTGAGCATAGTATTTTTAACAGCGTTGCCGCCTCTCTATTACCTTCATTGATTAGCAGATTAGTTGCCGTTTTCCGCAGAGAAGCAAGATTCGCTTTAAATTGCAGCCGGGCTGGGAATTAGTTCGTCTTCCCTCTGATATACTTAAACAACGCGAAAACAATAAACGCATCAGGCTGGGAATTAGTTCGTCTTCCCTCTGATATACTTAAATTCTAGATTTACGTTGCTGTGAGATAGCTGGGAATTAGTTCGTCTTCCCTCTGATATACTTACGGAAAAAATCACCCATATTATGGCGTCGCTGGGAATTAGTTCGTCTTCCCTCTGATATACTTAGCTAGCGCGTGAACTCGGATACAATCAAGCTGGGAATTAGTTCGTCTTCCCTCTGATATACTTACAACGCTCTATCTTCGTCAGGGTTGCGCGCTGGGAATTAGTTCGTCTTCCCTCTGATATACTTAAGAACCAGAAATACGCTGTTGGAGCCTAGCTGGGAATTAGTTCGTCTTCCCTCTGATATACTTACTCTATAAACTTTATGGTCAATAAAATAGCTGGGAATTAGTTCGTCTTCCCTCTGATATACTTAGTCGCAACACTCACCCACAACCAGCAAGGCTGGGAATTAGTTCGTCTTCCCTCTGATATACTTAAAGGAAGTCTGCGTTAAGCACGATGTTTGCTGGGAATTAGTTCGTCTTCCCTCTGATATACTTACTTGACCTAGATTAGATTCTAAAACTTTGCTGGGAATTAGTTCGTCTTCCCTCTGATATACTTATTGGATGAGCCACCAGTGTGCGGTTGTGGCTGGGAATTAGTTCGTCTTCCCTCTGATATACTTATCTTGTGAAGAACATTGTGACCGCACAGGCTGGGAATTAGTTCGTCTTCCCTCTGATATACTTACTCTTTGTTAGAAGAGATGAAAAATGCTGCTGGGAATTAGTTCGTCTTCCCTCTGATATACTTAGGGTCACTTGTTTTACCATCTCCGTTGGGCTGGGAATTAGTTCGTCTTCCCTCTGATATACTTAGCTATTGACGTTTAGACTGACGCCTTGAGCTGGGAATTAGTTCGTCTTCCCTCTGATATACTTAGCAAGCCATGTTGCTAGTGCAAAGATAGGCTGGGAATTAGTTCGTCTTCCCTCTGATATACTTAAGAGGGAAGACTATTCCGCTTAAACATGCCATTTTGAGCTAATATCCCGTTAAAATAAAGAGAGCTGGTCAGGCTTTTCTTTACTGATTTCTTCAACTGCATTGTAAAATCTGATTGTTGAAGCCCACTGCTTATCAGAAACATGCAAAATTCGAATCTCGCCAGCAGGCGGCACAGCAACCTTAATAGCTTTTATTGTCCGCTGTGAAAGAACGCCACTGGGTGAAAACTTTGCATAAATACTGTACTGAGTGCGCACAAATCCATTGTCGAGTAGCATATTTCGAAAAGCCTGATACTCTCGCCGCTCTTGTTTTGTTTTCGTCGGTAAATCGAACATCACAACACACCACATTGGATCATCGGCCATCCTGGGGTCCTTCCCAGACAGGAACTGCCAAAGTAGGTGCATCTAGCTCCACGTACCGCCCAAACGCCTGTGCAAATTCCGCAAAAACTGTGGGAATCGTTGCTCCATCTTTTCGAAACTTTTGAAAAGCTGCTTTTACTAAATATGCTCTCGTCTCTGCTTCTTCCATTGGTGCATCTGATTCCAACCCAAGAACCCAAGAGTCGATAGCAGGTCTAAATGGTTCAATAAGATCATCAACCAGCGCAAAGTTATTTGATCTTCCGCGATGGAATATCCCCAACGCCGGTGTTAGACCAGCTCCAAGCACTGCGCGAATTCCATGCCCTCGCAAAATTGTATAAGCATAATCAAGTTGATTATTACGAGTGTTGCTCAAGCCTTGATGAGCACCAGGTATACGTCGAAATCCCTCAGATCCCCATAAACTATTCCAATAAACTCTCGCTGCCTGAGCTTCAATATTATTCGGATCTCCGGATCGAATATTGCGCGCCATAGAACGAAGTTCAATTGCTTTGATGCGCTCACCGCATTCTTCAAGGACTCGGCTTTGCCCTAAAACCTTAGCTTTCACTATTCGCCCCCACGCGTTCTTTCGTCTAGGCTCAGTGAGAATTGCTTGAGCAGTTGCTCTAGCCCCAACGCGACCATGGTCAGCCCACGAATAAGCACCGCCGATTGGGTGGCCTTTCCAGTCGCAAAACATTACCGCAATATCTTCACTCAAAAGACGATGGATAACCCCTGGCGAGTAACGAACCTTCAGCCCGATGAGTACAACAGCCACATCGGCAATTGGCATATGCACTGGAGGATTATCGATTTTATAAATCTCAATGGCTCCACGTTCCGAACGAATCGAACCTTCCATCATCGAACAATCAACAACCCGCCAGCGTTCCATTGCTATTCCTTTATGGTTTTCGTGACTGGCAATCCTGCCCGACTCTCATATCTTGGCTCGCCGAGAGTAGTACGCCATACTAGTTGAATTGAGGGAGCCTTCATCAATTTACCTACAGTGACCCGCCACCCTTTCTTCTCGGTAGATAAAATAATATCTGAGCCTTGCGAATGATTAACTTTATCTAATCCTTCTGCAGAAAGAAGCGATGGTCTGAATTGGATCATGTTGGGCTCTGGAAATCCTTTAACTGTCCAACTCCTAATATCGGGGAAATCATGGAGGAAATCACCGATAGCATTTTTGCGAAATGGAGGAGCGTCTAAGTTGAGAACAAATTCCGAACCAGTAACAATCCACGTTAGATATTCAGCCTCTCCTGAAAGAACCGCGTCTCTAACTGCAGGATCAGCGTTGCGCATTGAAATTGTTTCGGGTCCTAGAGGAACATTGAACAGATCGTCATGCTGATATTTGAGTAAGTCAGCGGCAAATACACGCACCATTCCATATGTGATCTTCTTACCCTTGATCTTGTATAGCCGAGCATGGTGGATTGACTTGCCTATTTCTGCATACCCGTGACGAACAGGAATAGCAGCAATCTTTGTAGGCAAGATGTTGACCATATCATTCGGCCCAAACCATTCTTGCTTAATGCGGATCTTTCGCTCACTATTCTCTGGAAGCCCCTCTTTCTGGGAAAAATCAGGATCGCGTGAAAGGGCAATCCACATCTGAGGAGTTGACGCTCGATCGATCTCGTCACGAGTCCACGCGTCACCAACTCGTTTTTCAACAAAACTATCAACCTCTTTGTGAGCCCTACCGTTTCCAAGTCGTAACCGCACATTCTGCATGACTGGAATCTCATCATTTCTAAGTGCAGCGTTGAAAAGGATAATTAGATCGTTAATCCAATTGAGCCATTTGCTGTACACAATCCGGTGCGCGGCGTCACTCCCCCTATATTCTTTCCACGTATACATACCAGTATTAGCGTATTGCTCAGCTTTTCGGATGGAATCACGTTCAGCTAACGTCTGCGCAACGTAGTTGCTCATCAGCGCTATTACAGATGCATCCATTGCATGGTGACGGCGATCAAAGCGAGTCTTACCTTTGCCGCCGATAAGCTCAACTTTACCTTCAAAGCCTGAAGCTTTACGTGCCTCCGATGTAATAGATCCACGAAACACTTGCACTTTGACATCATCATTTATCGATTTGAAATGACCATCAATTCGATTTCGCAGCTCGTTCGCCATCCATGCAACTGATTCAATCGAACGCCCATCAATCGGTTCGTCTTCCGAGGTTCGTTTCAACCGCGCAATGACGTCCTTTCTGAAATTTTTATTCTGCTTTTTTGTTAGCCCATCATCATCATTCCAGCCGTGCACCCGCTCAATAGCCTCATTCACACTGACACCCGGTCTCGTTGATTGCGAGGCCCATACTGCAAACGGGATATTAGACTTCGATTTATTACATATCTCGCAAAGAGCAACGAGATTATCTCTCGTATTAGTTGATCCTTCACCCTTTCGGGGAACAATATGATCCATCTCTGAGTTGGTGTACGAAATACAAGTTCCACAATACACACACTTTGAATTCTGGCGCGTCAACGCTATATAATGCGCGATATTCCTCGGACGTATTTCTCCGGTTATACCAAGCTTCTTATGCTCCTCCTCAACAATCTTTCGGATACGCTGGTTACGTTTATTGCGTTTTTTAAGGTCGTTCTCATATTCTCTAGCCAACGCCTCTGAGGCGAAGCCTGAGCGCACATGTTCAATATTGACCGATACCGGAGAACCCCACTTTTTCGTGACTGCCATCAACCAACGGTTAACAATTTTAAGAACTCGATCAACACTCGGATTCCCGACTGGCGCACCAATGGGTTCAGCAGGTGGAGTCCATACATTATCAACACCGAATTCAATCTTGCGCGCTTCATGGAGATTCACTGAATCGTCAAACATGCGCTTCGTGAGGCGCTCAAGTGAATCTACAGAATATGCTGCACGCCCCGCAGGTAAAGAGATAGCATCGAGCTTTTCAAGTGTTGACTCATCAAGCGAAGCTAAGAAATTCTGAACAGATTCAGCACCAGGGTCATCTTCGTTCAAAACATCAGCATTTGAAAGTGCGGTAACGAGTGCCGCGCGTTCAACATCATCCGCTTTATTCCACCAATTAATCAATGGCTTGCACTTTGATTCGTGAATACGGCGCATCGTAGTATTCGACGGTGGAGCTAGTGATGGTCGCTCACCTTCGGCAGAGAGTGTAGCCGTTCCTTGCAGATCATTACGCGCCACACCTATTTTCTTCGCGACGTCGTTCCATGTGATCCCATCTTCAGCATAGTCATTCGTAAGAAGGTCAATCGCCTTACGCTTTTCTTCAGCCGTGAGATTACGCGAGACACCGTTTTCAGCAATTTTAAGATTTGCTACTACCCTAACAATTCGAAACTTCTGGAAAGCCGGATGCGCCTTCGGTGCTCGTTTTTTCCCCGTCTGACCAGGCAACGGGTCAGTACCAGCATGTTCACCAGCCTTGCCGACAGGACTCTCAGACTCAAAGATCCAGCGGATCAGATTCTTGATCAAATCATCATTTAGACCTTGAACTTCACCAATCTTAATAAGTTCACCAGCGTTGTCGGATTGCATGAGCTTACCACTAAACACGCCAAGTTTCTCCAGTCCAGCAACGCTAACTCCACCCTTGACCGATTTTGGACCGTATGTCTTTCCGGGAGCGCTACGTAGCCGATTATCAGGATTTAACCCGAGAGTAGCAACAACTTCGGCGGGTGTAGCGTCGTCATCAAACACAACACCAGAGATGCTCGTAACCTTCTCTTTCAGAGCATTGAGTTGATCACTTGGCAGACGCTTGGTGAAGAGTGACTCAACTCGAGTATATGGGCTACGCCAGCCGCGATGCCGTGCCATATGACGAACTGCAATTGAGAGTGACTCTTTGAGCTCCTCCCCCTCCACCTTTTCTTGGGATAACTTTGCGCGTATCTTCCACGGAAGATACGGATCGTTGGATTCTTCATGGCTAATAATCGGCCAGCCAAGATCAATCAAGCGCCGATCTAGGCGATTGAGCCGCTTACGTCTGCGTTGGATAAGCCTCCGCGTTCTGCGTGCCACACCTGAACTCGCTAGACGAGTGATGGCGCCCTTCGCCTGCTCAGGATCCACACCAGAATCATGAACCTGCACTAGAGAATTCAAAATTCGTATCGGCGTACCCTGTTCATCTACTTCGATAGCAGCGAACCCAACTGAGTTTCTACCGACGTCGATACCTACTTTGTACAATAGATGCTCATTCATAAAACCATCGTATCCGATGACTCCCAGAAAAAACGCGAAAACGGGACGCATTCCAGCGTCCCGTTTTGGAGCATTCAGGAACTCTAACATGGAGTCCCTTACTGAGAATTTAGTTCGACTTAAGCTTAGTTCAAAGTATCCATTGTGGCAAGACCTCATTACTCCCATTTCTGTGAACACCTACCTCAGAGGCCTTGATCGCAATTTATGGCGAGCACCTTGGAAAACACGCTACAATCTGGACGCTACCTTTTGAGAACGACAATTCTATCTGGTTAAAAATAAAGAAATGAATCCTTATCCTTCAGCAGGTATTTTTACGAGGAGAATCAGAGAAAAGTACGCACGGGAAATCCCAGTTATCTTCTATGCGGCTCTATATATGCTCACGTTTCACATAGTCTTTTAAGCGCATTGCCGTATCTTCATCAATGATAAGGTCAGTGGCGACCTGCGCACGCAGTGCAGCAAGGATCGCTTCAATACGCCCTGCACCTGCGGCAACACAAAACCTTCTGCCGATTTGCTGTAATTCCGGGGGTGTCGGACCGGATGCGCGCTCATTCAACGCCAGATCCCACGAACCATCTGCACGCAAAATAACGGTGCATATATCCCCTACAGCGTTTTCATCGCGGATTGTTGCCATATCTGCACTGCTTAAAAATCCTCCGCTGTAGACCATTGAGGGGGTTGACGCCTTTAGTGCACCGACGCCAAAAACGGCCATTGTGCAGCGGCTATGTAAATTTCGGATATGTTGAACGGACGTTTCTTTCCATAGCTGGGTGCGAGTTTCTGGATAGTCAAAGAATGCAGGCACTGGAAAATGGTGCACACGTGCACCGAATGCGAACCCAAATCGTTCAAGAATTTCGCTCGAATATGGGATGCCATATGTGGTGGAGTTTGCTGAACCATTCAGCTGAACGACTTCGATACCTGCCGCTTGTCGCTTTTTCAGATGCTGCGAAACCGCATTGACGGTATTTCCCCAAGCAATACCAATCACATCATTTGGCTGCACAGTTTGCGAAATAATATCTGCCCCCATAGCTGCCACAATGTCGAGACGGGGTTTTTCTGTGGATCCTACGGGAACGGGCACAATATGCGCACAAACACCATAATGATCGGAAAACCATGAGGATAATTTACTGAAAGAGCCCTCAGGCGGATAGAGAGCAATATGCACATAGCCTAAATCTCGGGCATCTTTCAATAGTCGCGAGACCGTCGAACGTGAGACGCTAAAGCGTCGGGCAATCGCCTCCATCGTTTCACCTTGTAAATAATGTTGCACGGCGATTTTGTAGACGAGCTCCTCGCGTTCCGACATAGCACAACCTCATACACACCTTGTTGATCATTTCTTGAATAATCGTTTTCTTATAATGATTGTTGTCTCGTATTGAACCATCATAACCCCAGCACGCACAATCGTGCACACAGCATGAACACTAGTGCACTTTTTCCCTTAATTACCTGCACAGGCACGGAATCGGCATAAGAACCTATGAGGGGCTGTTAGAGTGGAAGCAGCGCTCTTAGAATTGCGCCTGCAACTTTCAATTCCTGAGCGCACGCGTAGTATGTATCAACGAAGAAATTCAGACGGGCACTATGGTTAGTTTAACTACTGATGTTGTCGTAATCGGTGGAGGTGCGACGGGAACCGGAGCACTGCGTGATTTAGCTATGCGCGGCTTCGATGCAATCCTTTTAGAGCGAGCTGATCTGGCTCAAGGAACAACAGGGCGCTTCCACGGCTTGCTCCATTCGGGAGGACGCTACGTTGTATCGGATCCGGAATCAGCCACGGAATGCGCACAGGAAAACGCGATTTTACGCAGAATTCACTCTGATGCTGTCGAGGAAACAGGTGGCTTTTTTGTTGTGACGCCTGAGGATTCGCAAGATTACGCCGATGGTTTTCTCTCTGCTGCTGAAAAAACTCATGTACCAGCATCGGAGATTTCTGTACGCGAGGCGCTGCGCCGCGAACCACGCCTCAATCCAGGAATGAAACGAGTTTTTGAAGTCGAAGACGGCGCTGTCGATGGGTGGCGTATGGTGTGGGGCACCATTGCTTCCGCCCGCGAATATGGGGCGCAGGTGCTCACGTACCATCGCGTCACCAAAATCGTCACTGAACAAGGCGCCGTCAGCGCAGTGCTTGCAACGAACGAAAAAACGGGCGAAAAAGTGAGCATTACCTGCCGTTCAGTTATCAACGCAGGTGGTCCTTGGGCTGGGCAGATAGCACACATGGCAGGCGCTCATGATGTTGCAGTTGTGCCAGGGCGTGGAATTATGGTGGCAATGAATCACCGATTAGTTAATACAGTCATCAATCGCTGCGTCTACCCTACTGATGGGGATATTCTCGTGCCAGATCATACGGTATGTATTATCGGGACAACTGATCAAGCTGCAGATAATCCAGATTTTCTTGAAATTAGACCAGAAGAAGTACAGCACATGCTCGATGCTGGAGAAGCCCTTGTGCCTGGATTCAGGAAAGCTCGAGCATTACACGTATGGGCAGGAGCTCGCCCGCTCGTGAAAGATACCCGCGTTTCGGCGACTGATACGCGCCACATGAGCCGAGGCATGAGCATTCTTGATCACGAAAAGCGAGACGGAATTTCGGGAATGTTTACAGTTGCTGGAGGGAAACTCACCACCTACCGGCTTATGGCGAGAAACGTCGTAGATGCGCTGTGTGATCAGCTGGGCGAGAACCGCTTGTGCCGCACAGATCAAGAAGAAGTGCCAACTGCCAGCTCTGAGAATCATCGAGTCTCAGATAGACTGAAAAATGCGGAAAACGTGCGTTTAGGCGATCAGATTGTATGCGAATGCGAACTCGTGACGCGCTCGATGATAACGAAAACTCTCGAAGAACAGCCGAACGCAAACTTTGACGATGTGCGCCGTCAATTACGTATTGGAATGGGACCGTGCCAAGGGACGTTTTGCGCAATTCGAACTGCTGCAATCATGCACGAAATTCGCTGTGCAAGCGGCATACATGTGGATCATACGAACGCTCAGCTTGATCTTTTCTTACGTAATCGGGCATACGGGTTAGAGCCGCTCATGTACGGACAGCAGCTGCGTGAAGCAGCTCTCAATGCGTGGATTACACACGGCACGCTGGAAATTCCTCATCTGCCGAAGCCTAGCCAAGAAGCAATAGAAGCGACTGGCGATTATGCGCTGATTCACGGATCGCTGAGCGCTCCTCCAGTTTTAGAGAAAAATCGTAACGAATGGCTAGCGAAGTGCGCAGCATATGATGCTGATGCGAATAAGGGAGCATAGATATGACGCACACATTTCACCTGCATCGAGACTTACCTCGCCAGCCTAGAGTGCTCGTCATCGGAGCTGGACTCGCGGGACTCAGCACTGCCCTCATGCTGCAGCAAGCTGGCTGCTCGGTCACAATATCAACTCGAGGAGTTGGCGGTTTACTCTTGAGTAATGGGGTTATTGACGTGCTCGGCTGGCGTTCAACCGAGGATCAAAAACCCGTCAAAAATCCTTGGGCGGAACTGCCCTCATTTATTGAAAATCACCCAGAGCACCCATATGCAGCAATAGGCGTTGATTCTATTTTTTCTGGTGTGTGCTGGCTTACTGATACGCTTCCTTTCTTTGATTCACAGACGGTGCAGACGCGTGCAGATAATTCTCTGATTCCAACGGCAATCGGAACGCTTCATCCGAGCGCAGTGCTTGCCCATTCCATGCGGGCATCGGCGTTTACGACACAAAATAAATATCTTCTTGTTGATATATCGCATATGAAAGATTTTTCCGCCAACTATGCGGCAGCAAATCTGAAGGAGATATATCCAGATGCGCAGATACGCACTGCAAGTATCAGCGTTCCTGTGCGTGGAAAAAAAGAAACCGACTCTTTACCGACCTCGATCGCTCGTGGGCTTGACGGTTATTTAAATACACGCGAACGTTCCTGCCTGATTGACGCCATACTTGCTGAGCGCAAACCAGGCGAGACTATTTTACTTCCTGCTGTATTGGGTGTAGATCCGAAGACGTTTGCAACTATAGCGCAGGAATTGGATTGCTCAGTAGGAGAAATTCTTCTTCCTCCCCCATCTATTCCTGGGCGGAGGATAAACGATTATCTCGTGAATCTTACGCAGAAGGCACGTATAGACACGATGCTTAACTCTACTGTTTGCGGGTGTTCAGTAAGTGACGGGCGAATCACTAGTGTGCACGTACAAATCGCTGGGCGCATTAAGCATATCAGCGTCGATGCCGTCGTCCATGCAGGCGGCGGATTTGAATCTGGTGCATTAGCACGTGATTCTTACGGGAAAATATCTGAAACTATTTTCGACCTGCCCGTTTTTGCTCCGCACGATACTCAGATGCTGATCAGCTCTGGTGACGATTCACGAATTCGCCATCCACAGCTGCGCTCTCTGCTCGCTCATGGGGTACGCGCCAATAGCTCAATGCAGCCAATAGCCGAAACTTACGGCGATCCTATCTACAAAAATTTATATTGCGTAGGCGGTATTCTTGGCGGATCGCTACCCTGGGAAGAAGCGTCTGGCGAAGGAATTGCTCTAGGAAGCGCATACTGCGCTGCGCAGGCAATTGCGAAAGATCTGCACCCTACAAGTGCCCCTATCTAGATAGCATCTATAAAAACGCAGCGCGAGAAAATGAGAATTAGAGGAATAAGAAATGGCTGAACCGATCGAATATGCGAAGGCATCTTTAGCCCGAGCTTCTCTCGATTTGTGTGTGAAGTGCACTATCTGCGAAACTCAGTGCCCTGTGACGCGGGTGACGAATGCATTTTCAGGTCCGAAATATGTTGGCCCTCAAGCTGAACGTTTCCGCAATGGTCTTTCTGTGGATCGTTCGCTGGATTATTGCTCGGGATGTTCTATCTGCACTACCACCTGCCCGCAAGGCGTTAAAATTGGCGAAATCAATGCTCAAGCACGTGCCGTGATGAAAGCCGATCATATGCCTCTGCGTGATCGCCTCATCACTCAAACGGAGCTTGAAGGAAAACTACTTACTCCTTTTGCTCCGCTTGCTAATGCTGCTTTAGGAAATAAGCCTATCCGAAAAATTGTGGAAAAAGTGCTCGGCGTCCACGCAGAGGCACCGGTGCCGAAAGCTCAAAAGTATTCGTTTATCTCCTGGTGGAAAGCTCATCAAAAGAATCGAGAGGAAGCTCAGGCAAATCATTCTCCACGCACAGTGAGCCCAGAGATCCCCTCTTATTCTCGCGGACCGATTGTCTTCTTCCACGGCTGCGCAGGCGGCTATTTTGAAGTTGCCACGTCTATTGCAACTGTTGAAGTACTAGAATTTCTTGGTTTTGAGGTGATTGTTCCGATTCAAGGCTGCTGTGGTTTGGCTCAGCAATCTAATGGACTATTCAAGCAAGCTGCCAAACAAGTCGTGAAGCTGAGTAAACAGCTCGATGATGCCGGAAAAGATCTAACGATTGTGAGCTCCTCTGGATCGTGCGCAGGAATGCTGCGCCACGAAGCTCACGAGATCATGGGCGTTGATGATCCGACTTTGCTCTCAGTGGGAGCTCGCATGGTGGAAACATCTGAATTTTTACTTGAGCTGATCGATTCGGGCGTTTTCCCGATTGAGGCTCTTCAGCGGCGTGAGCTTACAATTCCCTATCATCAGCCGTGCCAAGTGAAATCTCAGGGAATAGGGAAACCAGCTATTCGCTTAATGGAATCTATTCCTGGAGTTCGAGTGATCGAATCAGACCAAGCATGCTGCGGAATTGCTGGCACATACGGGCTAAAAAAAGAAAAGTATGAAATCGCGCAGCGAGTTGGTGCGCCGTTATTTGAGATGATTCGCAGCACTAACCCCGAGCTTGCGGCGTGTGAAACCGAGACGTGCCGCTGGCAAATCCGCAAAGGAGCTAGTACAGAGGTGATTCACCCTGTGCAGTTAATCCACCACGCCCTAGGGCTTGCTGGAAGTAGTGAATTGCGGGGCATGGCATGGGAGAAACTTCCAGAAAAGAAACACTCATGAGCGAAAAGAAATACGTACTCGCAATCGATCAGGGCACAACCTCGTCGCGTGCAATTATTTTTGACCATTCGGGGCGAAGCGTCTCTATTGGGCAAATGGAACATCAGCAAATTTTTCCGCATGCAGGCTGGGTCGAACACGATGCAATGGAAATTTGGATGAATGTGCGTGAAGTGATCGGCAAAGCATTAGCCAGTGCTACTCAAAAAACTGCAATGGAAGTTAATCATCATGATATTGCTGCTGTTGGCGTCACTAATCAGCGAGAAACAACTATCGTATGGGATAAAAACACAGGGCAACCAATTTATAACGCGATCGTCTGGCAAGATACTCGCTCACAAGATATAGTGAACCTTTTAGCAGCTAACGTAGGTTTGGATCGCTGGCGTTCTATTACGGGTGAATCCCTCTCTACCTATGCCTCAATTACGAAAATTATGTGGATTTTAGAAAATGTGCCTACCGCTCGGGAAAAAGCTGAAGCTGGCGATCTCCTCTTCGGCAATCCTGACACATGGGTAATCTGGAATCTGACGGGCGGTATCAACGGTGGCATACACGTCACCGACGTCACCAACGCTTCCAGGACTATGCTTATGGATCTGACGAGCCTGCAATGGCGTGAAGATATATGCAAAGAAGCAGGAATCCCGCTCTCGATGCTTCCAACTATTAAATCTTCCTCTGAAGTTTACGGATACTGCCGCCAAGATGGTTTGTTGGCTGGTGTTTGTGTAGCAGGCGATTTGGGAGATCAGCAGGCTGCAGCATTTGGGCAGGCGTGTTTTGAGCCTGGCATGGCAAAGAATACTTATGGAACGGGCTGCTTTATGCTCATGAATACTGGCACACAGCCGCAGCCCTCCACTAACGGTATGATCAGCACAGTGTGCTACAAAATCGGAGATCAGCCTGCCGTGTATGCATTAGAAGGGTCAATTGCCGTCACAGGATCGCTGGTACAGTGGCTGCGCGACAACTTGAACATTATCAATAGCGCCTCCGAGTGTGACGAATTGGCAGAGACCGTTGAAGATAACGGAGGCGTGTATTTTGTGCCTGCATTTTCTGGTTTATTTGCGCCGTATTGGCGCGGTGACGCCCGAGGTGCCATCGTTGGTATGACGCGCTATAACACAAAAGCTCATATTGCTCGTGCAGCTCTCGAAGCCACAGCATTTCAGACGCGTGAAGTCTTGGACGCAATGGAAGCTGATTCAGGGGTGAAGCTAGAACAGCTGCGAGTTGATGGGGGCATGACTAAGAGCGATCTATTGATGCAGTTCCAGTCAGATATGCTCGGCGTTCCAGTGGTGCTCCCAGTCGTCGCTGAGACGACTGCGCTTGGCGCCGCGTATGCTGCTGGTATTGCTGTTGGATTTTGGTCTGGCATTCAAGACGTCATCCATAACTGGCAGGAAAATAAGCGCTGGGTTCCGTCTATTGCGAAGAAGGATCGAGATCGTCAGCTGATGCTGTGGAAGAAAGCAGTCACCCGCACATTTGATTGGATAGAACAAGAATAGAATAGTACGCTTGCTCCCAAGATCTATGGTCTCAACGACGCGCAAACGCACACAAGAGCGCATAACCTTTACATTTAAGCACAAACACAATTAAGCAATCCAACAATCGTAGTGCTGTACCGCGATATACGAAATGCAGACAGAAGCGATATATGAAATGTATAGATAGAAAATCCCTAGCAGTGCCGATGCGCGCTAGCAAGCGTGCGCAGAGCGTCAATTTCTTCTGCGGCATTCTCAGCATTAAATACAGCTGAACCAGCAACAAAGGTATCTGCACCTGCATCAGCAGCCTGCGCAATTGTGCTCTGAGAAATTCCGCCATCAAC
The DNA here is from genome assembly GCA_902464405.1 of uncultured Actinomycetaceae bacterium. GTDB lineage: Bacteria > Actinomycetota > Actinomycetes > Actinomycetales > Actinomycetaceae > Arcanobacterium_A. The sequence continues at coordinate 97,718 of CABQJD010000003.1, forward strand.
TTGAATCCAGACGTCTATGCCTGCTTTCGCAACTGCTTCGCGTGTGCGTTGTACTTTCGGCATCATCGAACTTAGGAATTTTTGCCCACCAAAACCTGGCTCAACCGTCATAATCAAGAGCATATCGAATTCTTCTAAAAGCTCCAGATATGGTTCGATTGCAGTATCAGGCTTGACGGCAAGCCCAGCGCGCGCACCGAGTTTGCGCAGCTCTCTGGCTAAACGTATGGGAGCTTGAGCAGCTTCCGCATGAAAGGTGACGGATTGTGCGCCCGCCTCAGCATAGAGCGGCGCCCAGCGATCAGGAGCGTCGATCATTAGATGGCAATCCACGGGCAGGGAGCTTGTGCGCACAATAGATTCAACCACAGGCACGCCGAGAGTGAGATTGGGGACGAAATGACCATCCATCACGTCAACATGCACCCAGTCTGCAGATGAAATTCGCTCGCATTCATCGCCAAGATGGGCAAAATCGCTGGTCAAAATCGATGGGCTAATTCGTACGCTCATGCTCCGCATTCCTCACATTTCTGGTAGTTTGGATTCTTTTGCATAATCACCATATACATCGCATCGCTGTGATGCTGATCTGGCCACAGCTGCAGATGCCCGCCGTCACCCGCTAGATCTACAAGTGCCTGATCGCTCGCTAAGGCAGGAGTATCGAGCAATGCAGCATCATCGTGACGCTTCATAAATGCCTCTGTGACACCTCTCGTCTCGCGCACATAGGGTGAACACGTTGAATAAACGACGATTCCGCCTTCTCGCACAGCATCCCATGCCGAATCAAGAAGTTCATTTTGAAGGACGGCAAGATCGATAGCGTCTGTTGCTTCTTTACGCCATCGAGCTTCAGGGCGCCTGCGCAAAGCGCCAATGCCTGTGCACGGAGCATCGACGAGCACGCGGTCGTACTCCCCTGGTTCGAGCGCTCCGAGCTCGCGCCCGTCTCCGCAGCGCAGATCGACGATATCATCCCACGGGCGAATTGCCTGAGCAACCAGATCGAGGCGGTGCTCATGCAGTTCATTTGCGCGTACACGAGCACCGCATTGAGCTGCATAGGAAGCGATAGTAGCAGTTTTTCCTCCTGGCCCAGCGCACATATCGAGCCATAGCTCATCGCGCCCTGAAATCGGAGTTCGGGCAAACGTTCGTGCAATAAGCTGGCTTCCCTCGTCTTGCACCCCAGCTAATGCGTCTTTTACTGCAAAGACGCGCCCAGGATCGCCGTTTTCGAGAATGACAGCAGATTCTACAAGGGATCCAGCTCGACTACGCATATGCCCGCGCTCAATATCAGCGCAGAGCTCTGGCACTGAAATTTCTCGTGTAGCTAGGGCAACATCTGCTGGCTCATTATCCGCTTGAAGTACCGAAAGAATATCTTTATGAGCGCGATTATTCGCTTTGAGTGATTCGCTGATTGCTCGCACAATCCATGCAGGGTGTGAATACCAGCGAGAAAGGAAAGCCACAGAATTGACGGAACCCCCAGCGTCATCGATAAGTATCTGCCGCCATTGAGAAATTGAGCGTTCAGATACTCTGTGCAAAACTGCGTTAATGAAGCCAGAAGCGCCGCTCCCCACTGCAGAACGGGCAAGATTCACTGTTTCGTTAATAGCAGCATGAGCTGGAGTAGAAAAATCGAGAAGCTGATGAGCACCCATGCGCAGCAAAATTTTCACATCCAGATCGAGAGAATCAACATTTCGCTCTGCTGTGCAATGCTCGATAATCGCGTCCCAGCGCCCTTGCATACGCAAAGTGCCATAGCACAAGTTAGTTGCGTACGCGGCGTCGCGCTTACTCAAACGATTAGCACGAAGTTCATGTGACAGCTCGATATTGGCGTAAGCTTCACGCTCTTCTACCGCCATCAACACGTGAAAAGCTGCTGTACGCGCAGGATTAGTGCGAAATTTTCCCGGCCGCCAGTTAGTTGGGCGCGTATTACTCATCGATCTTCTCCTGATACTCGTGCACTGATTCAAAATGAGGTGACGATTCGTGAATCCCCCGCGCCCATGCCGATGCATCCATTGTGCGTTTGCCTGCTGGAGTCACGCTGGAAAGAAATACAGGAAGCGATCCAGTGCCCACGAAGACGCGTTGATCGTTGAAGTAAATCTCTCCAGGAGCTAGTTTTACAGATTCTGGCAAATTTTTCTGCTCAGCTGCCACAACTTCAACTGGTTCGATTTTAATGCGCTGACCATTGAATATAGTCCACGCAGAAGGCTCTGGGGTATATGCGCGAATATGATTGGCTATCGTATGAGCTGGAAGATTCCAGTCAATACGCGAATTTCGGGTGGAAAGACTCGGAGCAAATGTTGGCTCTCCATGCTGTTCGGTGAAGGTAGCAGTGCCTTTTGCAAGCATTGTGAGAGCATCGTGGAGCTGTTCTCCTGCGCGCTGGGCAAGGAAACTCAGCGCCTCTCCCGAAGTAACTGCTTCGCCGAGTTCATGCGTGCGCATGTTTACGATAGGTCCAGTATCAAGACCTCGTGTGAGCTTGAAAACCGACGTCGATATATCTGTTTCTCCTGCAGCAATTGCGTACTGCACAGGCGCTGCTCCTCGCCAGCGCGGAAGAGCAGAAAAGTGGAGATTAAACCAGCCGTGAGTTGGGATCTCTAGAACTTTTTCTGGCACCAATAGGCCGTATGCGACGACGACCGCAGCATCTGCATTGAGAGCGCTCAAAGTATCGACAATAGCTGTATCTTTGAGAGTGCTTGGCGTGTAGACGTCGATACCGTGCTCATCTGCCCAGCGGTGCACAGGAGAAGGCGTCATAATACGTTTGCGCCCATGAGGAGCTGGCGCACGAGTGAGCACTGCAGCTATATCGTGCCGATCCGATAGATATTTAAGAGCTGGCACTGCTACATCGGGTGTTCCCGCAAAAATAATTCGCACGTGGCTATTGTACGTGGCGAAGAACTAGAGGTGAGAATTAAAATGCACACGAACTTTGAAAGCACGATTACGCACGAGACAGGTTCTGTATGCATTTCTCAATAACTGTGCATAGGAATAGCGATGTTTCGGTTTTATTCTCATATAAATTATCGACGTGCCGTCAGCTTGCCGCCGAGGTCCGAGCACTACGACACCAGAGATAAGTTCGTGCACGCCTCCAGATACGAGCGCTTCGAGCGGTATTTCTTCAGAAATTCTATGCGCAGTATTATCGGGATCGTTATGTGTATTGTTATTAGCAGCTATGCCTTTAGCAGCATCAATCTTACTATCGAGTGTAGTATCAGATATACCCAGATTCTCAGGTGCTAATCCCCGCATTGTGCTCAGAAGCTGGCTAATATCTGCCCATAACCCCTCGCAAGATATCCATGTGCGTGACGGTGGCAAACTGAGTATATCGCGTTCAGCGAGTGTCGATCGCTCCCATTCATCCCAATCAAAAGTGCGGCATATGTGCGTAAAATCTGCTGGAATATCACCAACGAGAAGTATCTTTCCGCCATTTTCACGAGGCTCGACCATAGCAGCTACCTGTGCAATTGAACGTAGCCATTGCTCTTCTACGTTTATCGAGTTTCGCCGAAGTGAATATCCAACATCCAAGAATACGGCAGCAGCATATTTTTCTTCGAGCATAGGCGCTTCACCAGGAGCCGTGACGACAATAGAATGAGGCGCCCGCTGTGAGCGCTGGATTTTACCTTCGTGAGGAAGTGCAATCGGAACTCCTGGAAATGCTCTGCCAATTTCATGCGCTGTGCGCTGAGAGCCGATGCGTATGGCTTTGAAGCGAGTGAATGTGCAGTGAATACAAGAAAAATCAGACTCACTTTTTCCGCACCGCGAGCATTGAGGAGGAGTATCGGGTTGCTTCTGCTCCATTACTCCATCGCATAGTGGGCAGCGCACTTGCTCACCGCAGCGTGCGCAGGCAAGCATAGGAATGTATCCAGCGTGCTGCACGCGAATGAGGACGTTTCCTCGCTGTAGCCCGTCTCGAATAATCGTAAAGACACTTTCAGGGAGCCGCGCCCAAGGCGCTCCCTCGTATGCCATATCTTGTGCGAGTATGATTTGTGGCATACAGGCACGTTTGTATTGTTCATGCTGTTGTATATGAGGCGAAAAAGTGCCATGGGATTCTTCATGTGCGGCAAAGATACTTGGAGCTCGAGTAAAATAAAGCAATGCGCATTGTTCAATGTGAGCGCGTGCCTGCAGAATATCAAAAGTTTCCAAATAGGGATAGCGTGTTTCTTGATGTGCCGAATGCGTAGGATCGATGCACACACACAGCCCAAGATTGCGCACAGGAATATATGCCGCTGAGCGAGTGCCGATAACGATTCTGCTACGCCCTTCTTGAGCGCCTACAAATGCTCGGTATCGATCTTCATGCGAGATATCGCTGCCGCTATATATTACTGGCTCGCCTGGAAAAGCCTCGCATATACATTTATGAAGATACTCAGCATATCGCGGGGTAGGCGCAATAATAAGAGCAGAACGATTACCTGCAAGCTCACATCGAATGATGTCTATAAGCATCTCTGATGTGCGGTGTGCAGGAGCGAGAGTAAGGCGTGCTTGCAAGCTCTTCCCAGCTAGGAGCGCTCCAGCAAGCTCAACGCCGTGACTGTATTGCTCAAGGAGAGTATGAGTAGGCGGATCCCAATGAAGATATGCAGGAGGCGTAAGGTTCAATACGTCACGTTCAGCACGCGCGTGACGCACTGGGATAGCAAAACGAAGCACATCTGTTGGTGAAGCTGCTGTCGAATCTGCAAGCTGGATACACAGCTTTAGCATCTGCTCACTCACAACTGGATAGCTTGATATCACAGAATCAATAGGGCGAAGAAGCGCTCCCACATTTGTCTGCGCACTTCTGGATATCACGAATCCTTCTACCCGCGTATGATTAAACGGCACCTTTACTCTGCAGCCAACACAGACGCGCGGCGATAGTTTTTCAGGAATTTCGTAATCGAAAAAGGGATTCCACTTCGCGCCTGGAGCATCCACAAGCACACGAGCAATCGGATCTTTAACTGAAGAACTGATGGTATTTGATGGCAGAGGGAACTGCATCAGTTCATTTTGTTCCGTATACTCAGGAAGATCATACAAGCTCGATGCTCGTTGAGGGATACTGCTGCTCATAGATGTATTTAATCATGCGCCTTATGAGAAAAACGCGAAAAATCTACGCAGCAGCAAGAAGATCGTCAATGCGATTCGTGCGTTCCCACGTAAAATCGGCGCTCTCTCGCCCAAAATGCCCATACGTTGCCGTCTGCGCATATATTGGTTTCAAAAGATCAAGCGATTCAATAATTGCCGCTGGACGCAAATCAAAGACTGTGTTCACAGCACGTTCGATACGGCAAAGCGCTGTATGCTCAGTTCCGAATGTATCTAAGCGGAGGGAAACAGGGTGCGCTCGCCCGATAGCATAGGCGACTTGCACTTCGCAGCGATCAGCTAAGCCTGCAGCTACCACGTTTTTTGCCACCCAGCGAGCTGCATATGCTGCCGAACGGTCTACTTTTGAGGGATCTTTCCCTGAGAATGCTCCTCCGCCGTGGCGTGCAAAACCGCCGTAGGTATCAACAATAATTTTGCGACCCGTCAGCCCAGCATCTCCCATTGGACCGCCAATGACGAATCTTCCTGAAGGATTCACAAACGAATGCTCATAAGCAAAGTTCGGCGCGTACTGAGTCATCACAGGATCGATCACGTGCGCCGTTACCTCATGCTGTAGCGCTGCAAGCTCAATATCTGGGGCGTGCTGTGAAGAAACAACGACAGTATCGATCCCCACAGGCACGTCGTTAGAATCGTAGGCAACGGTTACCTGGGTTTTCCCATCAGGGCGAAGCCCTGACACAATAAGCTCTTTACGTACCTGGGCTAAACGTTGCGCAAGTTTATGTGCAAGGAAAATCGGCATAGGCATAAGAGTGGGAGTCTCGTTTGATGCGTAGCCAAACATCATCCCTTGATCGCCAGCACCTTGCTTGTCGAAACGGTCAGCAACATGCCCTTGCCGCACTTCTAGAGAATCATCAACAGATTGGGCAATATCGTGTGACTGTTGCCCAATAGATAGCGAAATACCGCATGAATCCGCATCGAAGCCAATCTCTGATGAGACGTATCCGATTTCTTTGAGCACTCGGCGAATAAGCTCTGGAATTTCAACGTAGGTGTTGGTCGTCACTTCGCCTGCGACGTGCACAAGACCCGTCGTCACCATTGTCTCTACTGCAACTCTCGCGTGTGGGTCTTGGGCGAGCATAGCATCGAGAATAGAATCAGAAATCTGATCACATACTTTATCTGGATGCCCTTCTGTCACCGATTCAGACGTAAAAAGCTTCATAGCTTATCCTTCTTCACTCAATCATTTTTCTCTTGAACCATAGTGCTTGTGGAGGCTGAACGCCTGCGAATTACGCTCGAAATTGTATCGACAATGGTATGGGCAACGTCAGGTTTTGCGCCATGAGCTGTAGCAAGACACTCCCCCGCTGAATCCAAGATTGTGACGCTCGTCGCCACATTGCCAAAACCGATTTTATCGCCTACTTCATTGACGATCATAAGATCTGCGCCCTTGCGTTGAGCCTTGAGTATGCCGTATTCAAGCGCTGTGTGCTCAAGGCTGCCCGTCTCAGCAGCAAACCCCACAACTACCTGGTTGCCGCGGCGACGATGGTGAGCCAGCTCAGATAAAATATCTGGATTTTGAACGAGACGCAGAGACTCGAGAGCGCCTTCAGTTTTCTTAAGTTTTTCTGACGCCACATGTTCAGGACGATAATCAGCTACTGCAGCACTCATAATAATCACGTCTGTTTCCCCAGCAAGATTATTCATAGCTTCATAAAGTTCGCACGCAGTTTCAACTGAGCGATAGTGAATACGAGGATCAATAGCCGCCAGCACATCGCTTGCGAGATTCGCGCCAACGAGAGTGACGGCAGCTCCACGCTGCGCTGCCTCATTTGCGAGAGCAACTCCCATCATTCCTGTACTTTTATTCCCAATAAAACGTACAGGATCAATAGGTTCGTGCGTGCCTCCTGCACTGATCGTGTATCTTACGCCCTGCATATCCTTACGATCTGTTCGAGAAAAAGAATCTCGTGACGGTGTATCGGAACTATGCGGATTGCGGTTATCTTCGTCTGCTTCAAAAAAATCGCTTCCCTCAAGAATGGAGATACACGCTGCGGCAATATCGTGAGGTTCTTTCATACGCCCCATGCCAGAATCCGAGCCAGTCAGCCTGCCGTATTCAGGACCGAGAACGATGACGCCGCGATTCTTGAGCGTTGCAATATTAGCTTGAGTCGCTGGGTGCTCCCACATTTGAGTATGCATTGCTGGAACTATCACCACAGGGCACTTGACCATAAGCGCCGTAGCCGTTAGGAGATTATCGGCAATTCCGTGGGCAAGCTTTGCAATAGTGTTCGCAGTTGCAGGAGCTATAACAAAAAGATCAGCAGATTCCCCTATACGCACATGAGTTACGTCAGCAGCATTATCGGAAACATCACAATACACAGGATTTGCACTAATCGCCTCCCACGTAACTGCTCCAACCATATTGAGGGAAGCTCGAGTTGGTACAACGTTTACTGTGTAGCGGCAGGCACGAAGCTCTCGGATAAGCTGAGGAATTTTATAAACAGCGATACCAGCAGTAACTCCCACCACGATTGTGCGGTGGGAGTGAGATGTATCCTCTAGCTTGTGCTGAGAGGAATAGGTATCGAAACTATTCATTCGGCTGCAGATTGCGAAAGGTTAAGTTTATCTTCGGCAATCTCCTCAAACGCCAAGGAGAGCGGTTTATCGTCTTGTGTAGAAGCGACGAGTGGTCCGATATTCGTGATATTCCCATCGCCAGAGAGCATCTCTTGGCGATACGAATTGATTTGGCGTGCACGAGCAGCGCTGTAAACAGCGAGAGTATATTTAGATTCAACCTTCGAGAGAAGATCGTCAATAGCTGGCTTCGTGATCCCTTCAGGATGTGCCGTTGTGCCAAACATAAAACCTCGTTCGTTAAAAGTAATAATTCGTTTGCTATTTTATCGAAGAACAGTCTAGTTTCCCAACCCCATAAGGGTCTCAAGCGCTTTGGTGGCGTCTGCCACTGTGTCGTTAATGACGACAGCATCGAATTCATTTTGAGCTGCGAGTTCTGTGCGCGCAGTTTCCAAGCGGCGCTCCTGCTCCTGCGGATCTTCAGTGCCTCGTCCTTCTAAACGACGTACGAGTTCCTCCCACGAAGGAGGGGCAATGAAAATAAAAGTGGCTTGAGGAAGGGTTTTGCGCACCTGACGTGCTCCTTCAAGATCAACCTCAAGAATTGCTTTTTTCCCTTGGTTAATCGCATCGAGCACAGGCTGGCGAGGTGTGCCGTAACGATTTGTGCCATGAACGACAGCCCATTCAAGCATCTCGTTGCAAGCTACTAACTCATCGAAGCGTTCATTGCTCACGAAATAGTAGTGAACACCGTCAATTTCTCCTGGGCGCGGTGCGCGGGTTGTAGCAGAAATTGAGAACCAGAGGTTGCTGTGATGAGCAAGAAGTTGAGCCATAATCGTCCCTTTGCCCACGGCAGTTGGCCCAGTTACAACGAAAATATCGGAATGTTTCATGGTTCAAACCTAGTAGGCAAATAAAAAAACAACAAGCGATAGGAACATTTCTGCCCGATTTATCACTTGTTGTTTTTATAGAAGATTAGTGCGTCAGCTAAAAAGCGCAGCCAACTTCTCTTTTTGAACGGTGCCCAAACCAGCAACACGACGAGTATCAGAAATTCCGATCTCAGCCATAATTGATTGTGCACGTGCAGTGCCAATCCCAGGGAGAGATGTGAGAAGAGCTTTTACCTTAAGCTTGCCGATGACGTCGTCATCTTTCGCCCGCTTGAGCAGGTCTGAAAGTTTCAGATCGCCTCTCTTAAGCTGCTCTTTAATCTCTGCCCGCTGACGGCGTACCAAAGCAGCTTTTTCGAGCGCTGCTTGGCGCTGTTCTGGTGATAACTGTGGTAGAGCCATATGAATCTCCTTATTTCAAGAGTAACTGCTCTTTTATCGTATCTCAGAAAAAGCTGACGCACAGTCAAATTTCAAGAAATGTTTCATTTTTTCACATTTCGCTTTTATCGAGCGGAGATTCTCCCAGTATCTGTGTTTCTTCGAAACCTGTTCCAGAAGTCTCCAACTCATAGATATCAGCTACACGATTTAATACGCCCATAATGAATGGTACAGATTTCTCTGCTGAAAATTCTCGAGCCAAACTCGCTGCCTCTTTGACTGCAATTGGGCGTTCAACGTCAAGAAACATAAGCTCGGCTGTGGCAATACGCAAAATATTGCGATCGACTGCGCTCATGCGATGCAGCGCCCATTGGGGCGACGCAGCATCGATCATGCTATCAACGTTGTCGTTATGCTCCAAAAATTCGGTGACGATACGTGCGCCGTATTCTTGGATAGGCTGCTGAGCCGTCGAAATCTCTTCGCGGTCAATCAGTAAATGTCTCGTTTTCTCGATTCCAAAACCTCGAATATCGGCTTCAAAAAGTACGTCAAGAGCGCGCTGCCTTTGCAAAGAACGCCCTTTACGCTTGATATTCTTCCGTTCGGAATGCCGTCGTACGCTTCTGTGGTCACTCATCAGGCGCGGTTGATGTATTCGCCGGTACGGGTATCAACCTTGATCTTGGTACCCTCATCAATAAATAGTGGGACCTGTAGTTCGTAGCCAGTCTCAACAGTTGCTGGCTTAGTTCCTGCATTTGAACGGTCTCCTTGCAGTCCTGGTTCTGTAAACGTCACCTCAAGAACCACAGACGCTGGAAGCTCCACGAAAAGAACAGTGCCCTCATTTTGAGCAATAATCACGTTTTGATTCTCTAGCAAGAAATTCTTTTGATCGCCAACGATCTCAGTGCTTACAGGAAGCTGCTCGTACGTCTCAAGATCCATGAAAATATAATCTGTGCCATCGTTATATAGATACTGCATATCACGACGGTCTACAGTTGCAGTCTCAACTTTCACGCCTGCGTTGAACGTTTTATCAACGTTTTTCCCAGAAAGCACATTCTTGAGCTTGGTGCGCACAAAAGCTGGACCTTTACCAGGCTTTACGTGCTGAAACTCCACAACCTGCCAGAGTTGGTTATCGATTTTAAGCACCATGCCATTTTTCAAATCATTCGTGGTTGCCATCGCATTCCCACCTTTCGCTTCAACGGATCTGCCCATTGCGCGGGCGTTGATATTCCTCATCAAGAATAGCTGGTTTTACTCTATAAAGCGCATTCCACTCGCTGACTATGAGAGGAATTACGTTTTAAGAAAGTTTCGCTCATCCGCTCAGCGTCTATATAGATTTTGGATTTTGAGAGCGCCTCGCTCCTGCTCGTATATTAAAATGCCTATATGAGGAATGCCCAAGCACAGACAATCCATGCGCTCATAACCAGTGCTGGGCCAAAAGGTAAAGATGAGGAGAGATGAAAAGCGTGCCGGCGAGCACGAGCCTGCATATAAAGAATTGCTCCTACCTGCAGTGCAGAGGCTAGGCATATGCACAGCAGTACGGCAGCTAGCCCGCGCACAAACGTCAGGCCTGCAAGAACGAAAAGAAGGCGAGCATCTCCCGAGCCGAAATGTGTAGGATTGCGATAGCTTAGCGCGCGAGCAATAATCCACACAGCTCCCGCTGCACACACTGCATAAACACTTGTATGCCAATCTCCGATAATAGCTTCTATTACCCAGATCAGAAGCATCGCGCACGCTGCTGTATTCGTCCATATACGTATGAGTGTAGATGTGCAGGCGTCAATCCATGCATTGACAGCTAGGCAAGAAAAGCTGAATCCTCCCAAGAAAATAAAAGACCAAGAATAGTCAGCAACAGTAAATAATGCTACGGATAGTGCGAATGTGAGCGCACTGATCCCGAAAGCTTGTTTCGGTGTCAGCGCCCCTGCGCTCAGTATCTTCCACACGTGCAGATATTCTCTTTTTATTGAGCATTATTAAGTTCGCTGCTGTGTTCTTCGTACCACATCCGAAATTCTTCAGCATATTTTTCATGCTCTTCATGCGTGGAGGAGAACTTCGTTTCACCTGTTGTTAGATTGACAGTCACCCAAAAGAGCCAATCACCCTCAGGCGGATTAGCAGTTGCTTTCAAAACATCAATTCCAGGATTACATATCGGACTTGGAGGAAGACCTTTATGAATATAGGTGTTGTAGGGCGTATCAGTTTCAAGATCGGATCCAGATAAGACGATCTCTGATTTTCCAAGTCCGTACAAAATAGTAGAATCTAACTGTAGTAGCATATCTTTAGCTAACCGGTTTTCAATAACGCGTGAGACTTTCGGATAATCTTGCGCACGCGACACCTCTTTTTCGGTAATTGAAGCGATAATCAGCTGGCGCTGCCACATATCTTTTGATACACCACTTTTTTCTAACTCTTTTATGCGCTGATCAACCATTGCCTGGAGCGCATCTTTGACGGTTGTCGTCGGCATAAAATTATACTGACCAGGGGCGAGCCAGCCTTCGATAATTCCGCCTGCCTCAGGCGGCAAAAAGTCTTTCTTTGCTTCTTCGGCTTGTTTTTTAACCTCGTCCGTTGTCATTTTGTAGACGTTGGCATACTTCTCGTAAATTTGAGAAGTAGTCATTCCCTCTGGAATCGTTATCGTATACTCCGCTTTAGAAGCAGGATCGAGAAGTGCCGCAACTGCCTCTTTAGCTGGAATTTTGCTTTTAAGATAGTACACTCCTGGCTGAATCGAATTTGCCCGCGGGTTTTCGTTGAAGGCATCGATAAAAGGTTGCTCTGATTGAATCACATCTGCCTTGACCAGTAAGGCGGCAATATCTGCTCCTGTTGATCCTTCGGGGACAGACACAAGAACTTTTTCTCCACCAGGCCCCAGATAATCTTCTACTTGAGTAGCCTGCGTGCTTGCTTTAATCCAAGAAAACGTGAAACTTGCAGCAAAAGTAACGAGAAGAGCAACGAGCATAATAATGATCGCGCTTTTCACCCTGCGCAATGCTTTACGTTTACGGCGATGCACAATCGCGGAACGTTCTAAGGGCTTATTTTCCTCATTGAAAAATTCAGTCATGCTCTGTTCCTATCGGCGGTAGCAATTCTGCGAGCGATATGCCTGGCACTCGCCCTGAAGTTCGTTCTGTTTCTAATGCTGATTCTAAGATATTAACAGCTGCAACTTGATCAACTACAGCTCGGTGTGTGATTTCTGCGCGCCCTGCTTCGTGTAGCTGACGATGAGCCAGCACAGACGTGAGACGTTCATCAATCATTCTCACAGGAATATCTGGCAGCCGACGTTGAATTTTTCGTGCCCATGAAAGAGCGGCTTTTGCTGAGGAACCAACGCTTCCATCCATATTGAGCGGATAGCCGATATATATCTCCAAGATATGCTTTTCGCGTGCAAGACGCAGCACGATTGCAATATCATTTTTTCCTCGGGTTGCTGTTGCAACTGGTGTAGCCAGAATACCCTCAGAATCAGATGCGGCGATGCCCACACGAACTTTACCTACGTCTACTGCGATGCGCACTCCCATGCGCATCGCATACTGCTGAGGTCTATCGGGTAGCAAGAGATTCCTTAATAGCTGTAAGAGCAGCAGAGATCTGGGATGTATCTGAACCGCCGCCTTGAGCCATATCATCTTTACCGCCGCCGCCGCCGCCGAGAACTGCAGACGCAATACGCACCAGTGCACCAGCTTGTGCTCCTGCGATTCGGGCAGCTTCATTTGTTGCCACAACGATCAATGGCTTTCCGTTTGTGACGCCCGCAAGAGCTACAACAGCAGGTTCGTTTCCGCAGCGGTTACGCAATTCAGTGACGGCGCTGCGCACATCGTCCCCACTGCCTACTTCGCCCAGATCTGCCGAGACAAGCGTCATACCGCCAACGCTTTGGCATTCGGAAAGAATCGTCTCAAATGATGCCTCGATTTTAGCTTTTCGCAGCCCTGCAATTTCTTTATCTGCAGCTTTGAGCTTGGCTATTAAACCGTGCACAAATTCAGGAAGTTCTTCGGGGCGAGCATGAGTAAGCGTAGATAACTGCGAGAGCAGCGCACGCTCACGAGCACCAGCCGCATAAGCTCCTAGGCCGACAAGCGCTTCAATACGACGAACTCCAGAACCAATTGACGATTCACCAAGCAGAGTAATAAGACCGATATTTCCAGTTTCTTTCACGTGTGTGCCAGCGCAAAGCTCTTTGCTCCAATCGTCACCAATGCTCACAACGCGCACAATTTTTCCGTATTTTTCGCCAAAGAGAGCCATAGCGCCAGCAGATTTTGCTTGCTCAATAGGAATTTGTTCGTCGGAAACAATGAGATTATCTTGTAAACGTTCGTTCACACGCGCTTCCATATCGCTCATTATTCCAGCTGGAATCTGGCTGCCATGACGGAAATCAAAACGCAAACGGCTTGGAGAATTCTCAGAACCTGCCTGAGTAGCTTGTTCACCAAGGAATTCGTGTAAGACCTTATGCACCATATGTGTGGCAGTATGAGCACGAGCGATCTGTGCACGGCGTTGCACGTCAATCTGAGCAAACACTTTATCGTTTAAAGCGATAGAACCTTCTGTGAGTCGCGCCTTATGCACATGCATACCTTTTACAGGCATCTGCACATCATCTACCTCAAGATAGCCGCCGCTGGAAACAGAAATCGTTCCATGATCGGCAAGCTGACCGCCCTGCTCTGCCCAAAATGGTGTTTGATCTAAAACAACATCAACTTCTGCGGGAGCTTCAGCAGCGGGCACAGATTCGCCGTTCACCAAGAGAGCTACCACAGTTGCTTCGGCAGATGCATCTGTATAGCCCAAGAAGTGGGTTGCTCCCCCAGTTCGAGCTTCAATCTCGTGGTATGCCTTCGCATCAACGTGCCCTGTTTTTTTGGCTTGTGCATCCGCACGGGCGCGCTCTTTCTGCTCGTGCATTAACGAGCGGAATTGAGCTTCATCCACTTTTACGCCCTGTTCTGCAGCCATTTCAAGAGTGAGATCAATCGGGAAACCGTAAGTATCGTGGAGCGTAAACGCATCTGCACCTGAAAGATCGTGTTTTGCTGCTTTTGCCTTGCTCACTGCCATATCAAAGATCTGTGTGCCAGAGGTGAGAGTGCGGCGGAAGGCTTCTTCTTCAGCATATGCCACAGCAGAGATCTGATCGAAGTTTGTGCGTAATTCTGGGTAGGTCTCACTCATCACGTTCATGCTCGCAGGCAAAAGCTCTGGCAGTGCAACTTCGTCTACTCCGAGCAGACGAACCGAGCGAACGGCACGGCGAATCAGGCGACGCAAAACGTATCCGCGCCCGTCATTTCCCGGGCGAACTCCATCGCCGATAAGCATCAGTGCACTTCGCACATGATCGGCAATCACACGCATACGCACATCGTCAGTGGTATCAGCGCCATATTTTTTACCAGTTATTGCTTCAGCTGCAGCGATCACTGGATAAACCTGGTCGGTTTCATACATATTGGCTTTGTCTTGCAGCAAGAAGGCAATACGTTCTAAACCAGCGCCAGTATCAATCGCTTTTTGATCAAGCTCTCCGAGTAACGGGAAATTTTTCCCTTCGCCTTCGCCGCGCATATATTGATCAAATACAAGGTTCCAAATTTCGAGGTAACGATCGCCGCCTGGATCTACTGTGCCGCCCACAGCTTCTGGACCATATTCTGCACCGCGATCATAATGGATCTCGGCGCACGGTCCTGCTGGACCTGGCTGACCAGTGCTCCAGAAAATTTCTTCGCGTTTGAGTCTAACGATATGCTGCGGATCGAGACCGACAACTCGCGTGAGATGATCGAAAGAAACATCATCGTTTTCCCAAATCGTCACCCACAAACGGTCGCCGTCAAGCCCGTAGCCGCCATCATTTTGAGAGGTCGTCAGCAACTCGAAAGCATAATCGATAGCTCCTTCTTTGAAATAATCGCCAAAGCTGAAGTTTCCGCACATTTGGAAGAAAGTACCATGACGAGTTGTGAGCCCAACATTGTCGATATCGTTGGTGCGAATACATTTTTGTACGCTGGCAGCTCGCGGGAAAGGAGCAGGCTCAGTGCCTACGATATAGGGAATAAAAGGCACCATACCGGCGATTGTAAATAAGATAGACGGATCAGGAGATACAAGAGGCACGCTATCGGCGATTGTGTGATCCTGTTTTTTAAAGTACTGCAACCATCGATCGCGAATTTCCGCACTGCGCATATTTACGCTCTACTTTCTCGTCATTTTTCTATAGACACGTGCACCGCTCCTAGAGCGAGCATTTACACAACTTCTGTACTTAAGTATAGAGAGTATTACGTACATACACATACGCGCGCAGCGAAAGCATAAAGTTCCACAGCGCGCGTATGAGATGTGTCAGTAATAAATCAGCATCAGCGGGAATAGTGCTCAACCACGAGCTGAACTTCACACTGCACTGGAACTTCAGCACGCTTTGGTTCGCGAATAAGCTCTGCACGAAGTTTCGTAATATCTACCTTAAGATATTCGGGAACCTTTGGAAGCACATCTGCATGCTGCCCTTTGGCTGCCACAACAAACTGCGGCGAGGTCTGGCTCTTTGGCTTGATTTGAATAATCTGCCCTGGCTTTACGCGGTAGCTTGGGCGATCCACGAGCTGCCCATCAACGAGCACGTGACGGTGTACAACCACCTGACGTGCTTGAGCAATCGTACGAGCAAAACCAGCGCGGAGCACAAGCGCATCGAGACGGCGCTCAAGCAGGCTCACGAGATTTTCACCAGCCATGCCTTCCATGCGGCGAGCTTCATTCCAGACTTTGCGCATCTGAGCTTCACGAATGCCGTACTGTGCGCGCAAACGCTGCTTTTCTTTCAAACGGATCGAATAGTCGGATTCCTTCACACGTCCGCGTCCATGTTCACCTGGGCGATACGGACGGCGCTGTAGATACTTCTCAGCTTTAGGGGTGAGAGCGATACCTAGTGCACGCGATTGACGCACCGACTTACGTGCGCGATTACCAGCCATAATAATTCTCCTGTCGTCTCATGGCGTATCGGCTCTGAGTATGTGCTCATTGAGCCGATACGGGATCTACCTCAGCGAGCCTTCGATCTGACGCGCGGGCTATGATCCCAGGTTATGTATTCACAAAATATTGCGCGGCAGGCGCAACTCCTCAAGAATAGCACTAGTTTTTACCGAGAGCCTTATTGATAATCTCTAAACGCTGCGTGATATTCGCCTCGAAACCGCGCTGAGACGGTTCATAATAGCGCCGATCTTTTAGCTCATCAGGTAAATATTGCTGCCGTGCAATTGCGCCAGGTTCTGTGTGCGCATAGAGATATTCGGCAGCACGTCCACTTTGTTTTGTAGCAATTTGTGACGATTGTGCAGACATATCGCGCAAATGCACAGGAACACTGCCCACCTCACCTGCGCGTATATCGGCGATAGCTGCATTGATTGCTTCATAAGCACGATTAGATTTTGGCGCTGTGGCAAGGTGAACTACAGCTTCTGCCAAAATAATGCGAGCTTCGGGCATTCCTACAAGCGCCACGGATTGTGCAGCTGCCGTGGCTGCGAGCAGTGCAGAAGGATCAGCCATGCCTATATCTTCTGCAGCCGATATCATAAGACGACGGGCAATAAAACGCGGATCCTCTCCAGCTTCAAGCATTCGTGCCAGATAGTGTATAGCTGCATCGACGTCAGAGCCCCGAACAGATTTAATAAATGCGCTGATGACGTCGTAATGCTGATCACCGCTACGGTCGTAGCGTATAGCATAGGTATCAACTGCTTCTTCAACGTCACCTAGAGTAATCAGCGCGTGCCCCGAAGCGGCGGCAGCTTCCAAAATCGTGAGCGAACGGCGAGCGTCGTTACCAGCTAAGCGAATAAGAGCTTCACGAGCATCGTCACTCAACTCTCGTTTGCCATCGTATCCACGCGGATCATTTAAAGCGCGAGTAAGGAGTTCGGATATATCCTGTGAAGAGAGTGGATGCAACGTGAGCAGGAGAGAGCGAGATAACAGCGGAGAAATTACTGAAAAGCTAGGATTTTCAGTGGTTGCGGCAATGAGAATCACCCATCGATTTTCCACTGCAGGAAGGAGAGCGTCCTGCTGCGTTTTTGAAAATCGATGAACCTCGTCGATGAAAAGCACCGTCTCGCGTCCAGACGTGACGAGGATATCGCGCGCATGAGTGATCACCTCACGCACTTCCTTAACTCCAGCGCTTACAGCAGAAATTTCTACAAATTCTCGCTGAGCGCTGCGCGCCACAAGATATGCAAGAGTCGTTTTGCCAATTCCGGGCGGCCCCCAGAGAAAAATAGAACTTGGTGCCCCTGAGGTATGCGGTTCAATAAGACGGCGTAGCGGCTGCCCTTCGCGCAGTAGATGATCTTGCCCAAGCACTTCACTGATGCTGCGCGGGCGCATCCGCACAGCAAGCGGTGCGTGAGGATCCACTCCCCCAGATGATGCCTGAGCGGCGTCTTCTTGTGCACTGTTAAATAAATCCATAGCATCATTCTAGCGGTAGTTAAACTTACTTAAACTTGCAGATGCTTCGCCCATCGGATCGTTATCGATTATTAGGCAGAAGCTATCATCTTACTTACAGCAGATAATTAACTGATGTGTCGGTCGATCTAGTTTAATGTCATGCTTATGTTGCAACGGTTCTATTTTATTTTATTCTAGATTTTATTCTAGTGAGCCATTGGGGGTTGATTGCCATATCGCGAATAATATTTCGCGGCATTCTCAATCGTTCTACATGATCAAGCCCTCTAATCGTAAAATACTCTTTCTTGGCTCCACTGGGAATGCTATAACTTGCAAAAACCATCTCTTGGCGATCGTCTTTTACATCAAGCACAAAAACCTTATTATCAGTGAGGAAAAATTGCGATTGTCCGCGCGCATACGAAATATCGACAGTAAAAAGCTCACGAGTGATACCAGAACTGAGATTAACTGCGCGCACTTTCCCATCTCTCCATGAAACCCAATAATAGAGTGAATTATCGCTGTTCATACTGCCTGCTTCTGCAGCAAGATCAATATCTTCAGAGTCAATAGCTAAAGGTTCACCATCTTCAGAAATAAGTGGAATATCTTTATAAGCGCTAGAAATGCTATCCCAAACCCGTAAAACAGGGGTAGTATTTTGCGAATTAGACGTTGATGTTTTGAATGCCAAAATATATATAACGCCGTTAATGCATGGAGCTGAACCCATAAAATGGTGATATTCATATCCAGCACTACGATCGATTTGTGCTGCAATGCTGCTTTGAGTGCTTTCAGGCTTCGGATAAAGTTGCATTAAGACGTCTGAACTTAGCGGTGCAGATAAAAGCCTTTTAACCTCAGAATTAACTTCCCCGCTACTTGTAATTCCCAAAATTTTATCTTCGCAGTGCGCGAAAGATCTAAAAAAACCCGAAATATCCCAGTAATTTAGCTGATCGCCGTTACTGCTCACAATTGTGAAAATATCGCCATCTTCTGCTATTCCCGCATTGTAGACAGCAATAGAACCTTTTTCATTCAAATCAGAAAATCGTTCTGCTTCATATTCTTCATGTACGCCACGCTCATGGGCTTTAATTCCCTCTTGTTCAAGTGCATATTCCGTTGTAGGACCGCCGAAAAATAAACCGTTCCTATTCCATACCAGCTTTCCATTATCCATATAGCCGACATTAACGATATCAGCGCTTCCATCAGCGCGAACAAGTAAAACATATCCCTCGTGAGCACCCCAAGCGATTCGATTCAATTGCGGACTTAGCCGCAGAGCTAATACGTATTCATCTAATAAACGCAGATCACGTGGGGAGATTTTCGCGATCGATTCACAAGCGCAGCCAGCAAATAAAATCACTAAAACGCTCCAAAACGCAATGAATCGTTTGTTGCTAAACATCTTCACAACTTTTCACAAAGTTCTGTACGTTACTGTCACTGACGAATCGCGGATATCGGCTGGGTAGACTCCAAAACCGCCATTGCTATCAAGATCAACATTTGATGTTGCTTTATATGCACCCCACACCAGCTGAGAGCAATTATATCTGACAGCGGGAACGTACTTGTTATCGCTAAATAACGCATTGTATGGTTTATCGCGCATCTTAAGATAAGCATAGGTAGCTGCGGCATTACGTCGTTCTTGGCTTACAGTCACGTACTGAATCTGTGTTCCAGATGAAACTGTTAGAGATCTTGGATTGATGTGTCTGCTAGTTTTCCCGATTCCTGGGGCTTCAACAATCACATCCGTTGCAGAGTAAATTCCACTATGTCCGTGCTCTATGAATAAAGTAGAAGCAGGAGAATAAAATATGTCTCCTCTTCGATCTGCATTTACTAATTTAACTTCTTTATTGCCACTACTACGGTATACGTTCGTATCAAGATCTCCTGTATTTATAGCGTTGCTTGCGTTAGCGGCAGAAGACTGAGCTTCAAGCAGCTGCTTGCTTACAACCTCACTGATCGAAAGATTAAAAGTACTGGCAAGAAGCTTTGCTTGGGTAAGAATCTCAGTTTTAGTGGCTCCAGGATTCAGCTTCATAAGCTGCATGATGTTCGTATCGGTATCATCAGCAAACGCTGAGCCAGAAATACTCATGAGTGCCGCTAGGATTAGCGATAACTTCCCTAGTGGTTTTATTAGTACGCTCCTCGTTTTCATTCTTCTCCCCTCCCCAAGCAAATATTTGGCATTGTGCGCATACCTGCCGATTCATTATTTCGAAACACGAATCAGAAACTGTTACCTACAGCATATATACTGCGTGTGGATCTTGAAAGGAAATCGAAAGGAAATCTACAGTTAAAAGAAAAATCCAAGAAATACGCACACTAAAATAAAACAGGGTTGTGGGTGCGAGCAAAAAGCCGCACCCACAACCCGTGTGACGTATCAGGAAAGTTTAACGAGCTATATTGATGTACTTACTCTTTTTGTTTTGGCTTTGCGTCCACGCCTGCTTCTTTACGCTGCTGAGGCGTGATTGGGGCAGGAGCGTCCGTCATAGGATCCCAACCGTTGCCAATCTTCGGGAAAGCAATCACATCGCGGATAGAAGGCGCTTTAGTAAGCAGGGCCAAAATACGATCCCAGCCGAAAGCGATACCACCATGCGGAGGTGCGCCAAACTTAAAAGCATTGAGCAGGAAGCCAAACTTCTCTTGAGCTTCTTCCTCACTCAAACCCATCACCTTGAATACACGCTCTTGCACATCGCGGCGGTGAATACGAATCGAACCTCCGCCAATCTCGTTGCCGTTGCAAACAATATCGTAAGCATATGCTAATGCGTTGCCTGGGTCGGTATCGAAATTCTCTAAGCACTCTGGCTTTGGTGAAGTGAATGCATGATGCACAGCAGTCCATGCTCCTGCGCCAAGAGCCACATCTCCCTCAGCTTCTGCATCTTTTGCAGGCTTAAAGAGAGGTGCATCCACCACCCACACAAAACTCCACGCGTCCTCATCAATAAGACCTGTGCGTTTGCCAATTTCCAAACGTGCAGCGCCCAAAAGTTCACGTGATGCAGTAGGCTCTCCAGCAGCAAAGAAAATGCAGTCGCCATTTCCAGCGCCGGTGACGGCGAGTAGCCCTTCGCGCTCAGCGTCACTGATATTCTTAGCGACAGGACCTCCAATAGTGCCGTCTTCCGAAACCGTCACGTATGCTAAACCTTTAGCTCCACGAGCTTTCGCCCATTCCTGCCACTTATCGAAAGTGCGGCGAGGTTGAGAAGCACCGCCAGGCATAACGACAGCTCCAACGTATGGAGCTTGGAATACGCGGAATGGAGTGTGCTCAAAATATGCTGTGAGATCAACAAGCTCTTGCCCAAAACGCAGATCTGGTTTATCTGAACCGTATTTTTCCATTGCATCTTTGAACGTAATATGCGGAATCGGCGTAGGCAGATCGTAGCCAATTAACGCCCATACTTCTTTGAGCACATCTTCAGCTACTTTCATCACGTCTTCTTGCTCTACGAAGCTCATCTCTACGTCAAGCTGGGTAAATTCGGGCTGACGATCAGCGCGAAAATCTTCGTCACGATAGCAGCGGGCAATCTGGTAGTAGCGTTCCATGCCTGCTACCATGAGCAGCTGCTTAAAGAGCTGTGGGCTTTGCGGCAAGGCATACCACGAGCCTGGAGCCAAGCGGGCAGGCACAATAAAATCGCGTGCCCCCTCAGGAGTGGAACGAATCAACGTAGGAGTTTCAACTTCCACGAAATTATGCCCATCGAGCACGCGGCGAGCTGCCTGTGAAACCTTAGCACGCAAGCGAATAGCTCGCTGCTCAAAGCTGCGGCGCAAATCGAGATAACGATACTTGAGGCGTGTTTCTTCGTTCACCTGCCCGCCGTCGTCAGCATGATCGCTCACCTGGAACGGGAGCGGAGCGCAGGAGTTGAGCACCTCGACATCGCTTGCTTCTACTTCAACATCACCTGTGGGAATGTTCGCGTTGGCATTGCCTTCTGGGCGTTCATTGACGATACCCGTCACTTTAATAACGAATTCGCTGCGCAGCTCGTGTGCTACTTCTTCTCGAATCGTCACCTGTGCAATTCCAGACGCATCGCGAAGATCAATAAAAGCAATACCGCCATGATCGCGCCTGCGATCTACCCAGCCAGTGAGCACAACTTCGCAACCAATATCTTCTTTTCGCAGAGAACCTGCCATTCGAGTGCGCAGCACGCGAACCTCCTAGTGATTTGATCCAATTCACCCGCGAGACGAGCGGGCTACAGCGCTTCGCGAGACGGGCGAAACGCACGAGCGTCATTTTACGCCCTATCCAATCTCATTGAAAATGCTGCCAATCAAATCATATTTCAGCTTTTTCACTTCAAAAACTATAGCTTTATGAAAGTAGGTGCTAATGTACGGCAGAGTCTGGTATCTCTAGTTTTATATCAGTTATTTTGTGTTGCAGCTGATAATTGAGCAGACTTGATGAATAGGATGCGCGATGCACAGATATGATTTCACTATGGCTAAAAATGCTACCTTAAGCTCCCAGCTTTCCCCTAGATAAGGCATCATATCTGTGTGTAAAAAGTTCATTATCTCAGTATTTTAAAGCTTATTGCTATGTGCCACATGAAAAATCTTGTATTGATTGCAGGCTAATATCTGCCACAAATATTTTCTGCGCGAAGTAGTTATTTTTTCTTTAAATGCATTGCGGAGCAGTTCTTGCAATAGTCTCTGATACATCAACATATACGCCATAATTATCAATTTTTGCCATATTGCTGGTTGTAACCCATCTTCATATTGCTAGCTATAACCCATCTAATAATCCGCAACTAGGCACTAGGAGTGAGGGAAAGAAACAAGAATACTGTAAATATACGAGTTCTTATTCGAATATATTGTGCGCCGAATCGACGCTTTTATCTCGTGTGGATGTGCCTTGGCTAACGCGAGTATAAGAGTTCGGAGGTAAGGAAAAACCGCGAATTATCAACTTATCTAGGAGTCGAAAACATCACATAAATAAACTTTGACTATCTATCTTTTTTCAAAGAGAGTAGTAGGCATGTCGGAAATAACTCAACAAGATCCAAAACTCCTGCTCAGCGGGCGCCTTGCTGCATGGTTTAAAATTATATCGGTCGTTATGATTTCCCTTGTAGCATTTGAAGTAGTCGCAGTCTCAACGGCTATGCCATACGTGGTTGAAGATCTTAACGGTAAGCAATATTACGCTCTTGTTTCTGGCATTCCGCTCGCAATGCAGCTGCTCACCACAGCACTTGCAGGTCCTTGGTGCGATGCCAAAGGTCCTAAACCTCCGCTTTATATCGGGCTTGGACTTTTTATCACAGGGCTTCTTATCGCAACCTTTTCGCCATCAATTCTTTTTCTTGTGCTCGGGCGCGGCATACAGGGGTTAGGCGGAGGCCTTACCATCGTTCCGCTTTACGTTATGGTCGGTGCGCACGTCAAAGCCAGCAAACAGCCTGCATTTTTTGCAGCATTTGCGCTGGCATGGGTACTTCCTTCTCTTATCGGTCCGCTCGTAGCAGGATTTTTTGTAGAGCATGTGCATTGGCGTCTCGTCTTTGGCATCTGCCCGATTTTTTATGCTGCGCTTCTGCCCTTGGCTGCATCAAAATTTAAGGATTTTCCTCAAATTCACGAGCCACGCCCATTCGTTATTTCTCGCGCGCT
The DNA here is from genome assembly GCA_902464405.1 of uncultured Actinomycetaceae bacterium. GTDB lineage: Bacteria > Actinomycetota > Actinomycetes > Actinomycetales > Actinomycetaceae > Arcanobacterium_A. The sequence goes on from CABQJD010000003.1 coordinate 121,099, forward strand.
CCTTATCGCTTCGGCAATTTCAGGAGTATGCGTGGCAGCTTTGCAAATAATTTCTGGCACAAAGCCTGAAGATTTTACTCCGTGGCTTATCGTCACTGCCCTCATAATTTCGATTGTGCTCTTTACAGCTGCACGAACTCTCTTTCCTGAAGGAACTCTTGTAGCTCGCCGCGGAGTTCCTGCCACCATCGCTCTGCGCGGTTTACTCAACGGCACTACAGTGGCCACAGAAATCTATTTAGTTCTCCTTTTAAAGGAAATACACAATTGGGGAGCTACTCAAGCTGGATTCGTGATGACGGCAGGATCGCTGACGTGGGCGCTTGGCTCGTGGATTCAAGGAAAACTCTCAGCACCTCGTCACCGCGCTCTCTTGCCTATTATCGGACCGTCGATGCAGCTTATCGGCATGATCATCACTATTTTCGCACTATTGCCGCACACCTCTGGATGGATTGTGATGATTGGCTGGCTTCTTGCAGGGTTTGGCACTGGCATGATTTATCCTGCCACCACTGTGCATGCACTCAACCTCACTCCTGCTGAGCGTCACGGCGAAGTTTCTTCTGCGATCAGCGTGGCAGATACGCTCAGCGCTTCCGTGCTGATGGCGTATCTGGGGATTATCTATGCTCTTGCATATGGGTTGGGTGCTGGCGCGTTTGCGCTTGTTGTTGGCTTCTCTGCAGCACTCGTCTTGCTTGCATTATGGGTAGCAACTCGGATTACTACTGGTACTCGCGCATTCTAGAGCGATCGATTTCTTCCAGAGAGAAGCTCCCTCGAAGTACAACCCTTTATTCTTAACTTTGTGAGCTGCTGATATACACATACGAACGTATATGTACGTTTTGAGTTGCAGCGTTACGGCTATGTGCTGCGCGTGTAGCCGTAACTTTCTAAACATCAGAAAGTAAACATCAGGAAGCTATAAGCACTGGGCGCATATCATCGTGCGGCGGGCACCAGCTCGACGGATCAGCGCACATTTGCTCTCCAGACCGAATATCTTTTACCTGCTCGCCCTCGTCGGTTGTAAACCAGACGAAAGGAATGCCGCGCTTATCTGCGTATTTAATCTGCTTACCAAATTTTGTGCTGCTCGGGCTTACTTCAGTTGAAATCCCGCGAGAGCGAAGCATATATGCAGTTTTTTCTGCGTGACGACGCTCTGCTTCACTATTGACAGCAATCAGAACGGCGGTAGGCACCTTGCGGCTCGGCGTCACCAAATCAGAACCAATCACTCGTGCAAGAATACGGCTCACGCCGATAGAAAGCCCTACTCCAGGATAAGAACGTTTGCCGTCACTGACGAGCGAATCGTAGCGCCCACCAGAGCAAACTGATCCCAGATCTTCATGCCCAAGCAGCGTGCTCTCATACACTGAGCCAGTATAATAATCTAAGCCTCGCGCAATTTTGAGATCTGCAATAAGCGAGCTAGGCATAAGCTCATTGGCTCCCTCAACCAAGCGTACAAGCTCCTCTAAACCTTCATCGAGCAGCTCATTTTGGTAACCAAGCTGCATGATTCGATCAGCAAAACTCGCATCCGAAGCAGTAATATCTGCAAGGCTCAAAGCGAGGCGAGCCTGATCCTCGGTCGCTCCCACTTTTTCCTTCAAAAGCTCTACTACAACGCTTGCCCCTACCTTATCGAGCTTATCGAGGATACGTAGCGTCTCTTCCACGTCTGCAATGCCAATTGCTTCGTAGAAACCTTGAGCAACTTTTCGATTCGATGCACGAATAAGCACTGGCGGAATAGGGAGTTTGCGCAATGCGTCAACCATAACGAGCGGAAGTTCGATTTCGTGATGGAAAGCAAGCTGATCTGCACCCACTACATCTACATCAGCTTGTATAAATTCACGGAAACGCCCATCTTGTGGGCGCTCACCTCGCCAGACTTTCTGAATTTGATATCTGCGGAACGGAAAATCGAGATGCCCTGCGTGTTCGAGCACGTAACGTGCAAGAGGAACTGTGAGATCAAAATGAAGCCCAAGCTCGGCTTCCTTCTTTGCTCGATCATCTTTCAGCCCCTGCAGACGGGAAAGTAGATAAATTTCTTTTGACGTCTCTCCCTTAGAGAGCAGCTGATGCACTGGTTCAACTGCGCGCGTTTCAATTCCAGAAAAACCGTGCAGTTCGAAAGTCGAACGCAAAGTATCGAGAACTTCCTGCTCAACGATACGCCCACTCGGCAGCCATTCAGGGAAACCAGAAAGAGATGCAATTTTAGCCATGCGCCTATTGTCGCATTATGCACGGAGAATCTCTAACTCGCTGCCTATCATTGCGAAACGCAGACTAACTCATCGCTGCGTGAAGGAAAGAATTGTGACGTGTTTCGTGAAACATCGTCGTATGCGTTCCATGGCCAGGAAGAATATAAACATCAGGTTTGATTGCGTTGACGAGGAAACGCAGTGACGCTTCCATCTCTCGCTGATCGCCTCCAGGTAAGTCGGTGCGTCCCACGCTGCCAGCAAAGATGACGTCTCCTGCGAGCATATATGTGCGCACACTAGAGCTGCAGAGCGTATCGCTGAAGGCTTCGCTCACACAGCCTTCAAAAAGAAATACTGATGACCCCTCTGTATGGCCTGGAGCTGCCACTGCTCGCAGAGCCAAACCGTCAATAAGCTGAATGCTTGATGAATAAATAGCACTAGGAAGAGGGCGAAGATTTTCTGGTTTTATCCATTCACTTGATGCTCCCATCCTGCGAAATCCCAGATCAATTCCTCTAATGCCGAGATTATCAAGCGGATTTTCCAGACGATACAGATCGGGCTGAGGCACATAGACGGGCGCATTACCAGCTACTGCTGCTACGTCCCACACGTGATCGGCGTGCCCGTGAGTGAGCAACACTGCCCCAATATCGGCGTGCAACCGTTTAAGTTCATTGTGAATCCATGCGGCAGACCCAGCCCCTGGATCCACCACAAGAGCCTTGCGATTCTTCTTCTCATCTGCGCAAATACTTCCAGTTGAATCGTCGTCTGGAAGAATGAGGTATGTATTAGCTTGAAAAAAGGTTTGATCACAACGAGAAATAATCATGCTTCCACGCTACCTGAGATAAAGCCAGCGTGCTTAAAACACGCAAAAGCGAGTACACTAGCACTATCCATTCGAGAACGGTGAGGAAAACCTACCCCGTCTATAAGGAGTAAATAAAATGACTGAGTCCACCCCACGCCCAACTCCACACCCACTGCCGAAACCAGGTCACAATGCTCAGGTTTCGGTCGGTGTATCGGTTCCACAGCCAGTGATTGACGATGCAGCTGCTGTCGAAGCTGCTGCTTGGGGGCGCGTTGATACAGATGGCAACGTGTGGCTACGCGGATCTGGCGATGAGCCTGAGCGTATCGTTGGTCAATATGCTGCAGGCGGCACATCAGATGATGCACTGATGATGTACGTGCGTCGCTATTTAGATTTACGTTCCAGTATAGCGCTGCTGGAAACGCGCCTCAGCTCTATTTCTCCCGAAGATGCTAAGAAATCACTTTCAGCAATTAACGAGCAGCTTGTTGATCCAGCTGTGATCGGCGATATTGCAGCATTGCGGACCCGAGCAGAATCTCTTACAGGCGCTATTGCCGAACGGCAGGAGCAGGTAGCTCAAGAGCGTGCTGAAGCAAAAGCAAAGGCGCTTGCTGAGCGCACAAGTATTGTCGAAGAAGCTGAAGCTATCGCAGCGCAGGATACTGCGAAAACTCATTGGCGCGATTCTCACCAAAAGTTTTCTGAACTGCTTGATCAGTGGAAATATGCACAGCGTCACGGCGCTCGTATTGACCGTGCGAGTGAAGAAGCGTTGTGGAAGCGTTTTTCAACTGCACGCACGCAGTTCGATCGCCATCGTCGTCAGCACTTCTCGGAAGTAGAGGCGCAACACAAGAGCGTGATTGCCCGTAAAGAGCAGATCATTAAAGAAGCTGAAGCGATTCAGAACTCTACTGATTGGGGCAATACGTCTGCTACATATCGGCGCTTGATGGACGAATGGAAGAGCGCTGGGCGTTCCACCAAGAAAGATGACGATAAACTCTGGGATCGTTTCCATGCAGCACAGCAGATATTTTATGATGCACGCAATCAGCATAATCAGGTGATCGATGAGGAATACTGTGCAAACCTCGAACGCAAACTCGCGCTCGTAGCTCAGGCAGAAAAGCTCCTCCCCGTCTCTGATGTGGCGGCTGCTAAAGCAGCTATTCGCACGATTGGCGAAGAATGGGATTCTATTGGGCGTGTGCCGCGAGCAGATATCAATCGCACTGAAGGGCGTATGCGAGATATTGAACGTGCTATTCGTGACGCTGAGCAAGCTGTCTGGCAGCAATCAGACCCTGCGAAAGAAGAGCGTTCTCACGGTATGGCAGCTCAACTTCAAGCTCTTATTTCAGAGCTTGAAGGGCAGATTGCACAAGCTGAAGCTGCAGGAAATAGTGCTAAAGTGAAAGAATATGAGGACGCTCTAAAAGCTCGCAAAGCGTGGCTTGCTGAAGTCCTTAAAGACTAACTCTCTGGTTCTTTATTTTCTATCTGATGCGTCATGGTTTTTCCGATTCTTGAGCCAACATCGCTAGCGCAACGCAACGAGATTGCGAATGCGCCATATATCGGTGTGCGCTTAGCTGGGGATAAAGCCGTGGCGCATCAGTGGTGTGCAACGCCGAATATGAGAGCCTACATAATTAAACAGTTAAACCCTAGAGATTTCACTGCAACTCACGAAACTGCTCTATGGATACATACAGGCATTGCGAGCCTCGCTCTTGAACGAACTCTTCATTTTGCACAGCCCACAAGCTCAAGAATTGCAGGAGCAAACCGAATGTTTGTGCCCGATCAGCACACTACGAGCATTGCTGAGCAAAAACTCACAACCCCAGAGCGCACAGCAGTTGATTTACTTCTAGCTGATATCGAGACGGGAATTACCTATCTGCGTGAACTGATGGCTCACTGCCCTAGCATGACGCTGAGCAGTACTCTCGATTGTGCTCACACTGTACGCTCTAAAAAAGATATTGGGTGTGTACGCTGTATCTTAGAGCAGCTTCAGCTCTCCGAATAGAAAACAGCGTATGCGTTTATCCGCATCAAAAAATCAGGCGATTCTTACTCAGCAGCATTAGAAATACCTAGATGCAACTCAGCTGATGCAACACGATATATATAAGGCGATCGATCCTATGCCGTCGTCAGCTGCTGATATCCTTCACGTTTACCAGGTGTCACACGATAAGCATCGTAGACTCCCTCAATTTTACGCAGCTCGCGTAGTACGTGCTTAAGCAAATGCGGATCAGCCATTTCAAATGTAAACGTTGAATGCGCCAAGCGTTCTGAGCTTGTATTAATTGATCCTGAGAGCATATTTACTCCGTTATCAGCAAGAACACGCGAAATATCGGCGAGCAAGCCATGCCGATCGAGCGCTTCGATCTGCACTTGCACAAGGAAGATACCTTCAGGAGCGCCGTCCCATGCAATATCGATAAAGCGTTCGGGTTCTTTACGCAGGCTCTCCACGTTGGGGCAATCTGCTCGGTGAACTGATATACCTTTTCCGCGCGTCACAAAGCCAACGATCACATCAGGAGGCACGGGCGTACAGCATTTTGCGAGCTTCACAAGCACATCTGTATCTTCAATATCGTTTACAATCACAGCAGAATTTACGTTGCCCTCGCGGCGGTGATGAATACGCGTTGGAGTGACAGCTTCTGCCATCGTTTCTTCGACGCTTGCGCGCCCTCCTTGCGAAGAAATAAGCGTACGCACAACCGTTTCTGCTGAAATCGTTCCTTCTCCGAGACAGCGATATAGCTCACTCACATCAGCAATATGCAGATCATGGGCAACAGCACTCAAAGTGTCATGGCTCATTAAGCGTTGCAGCGGTTCATTCTTACGGCGAATAGCTTTCGCCAATTTTTCTTTACCTGAATCAATAGCTTCTTCTCGGCGACTGCGTTTAAACCATTGCTTAATTTTTGCTCTCGCACGCGCAGTAGCTACAAAATCAAGCCAGCCTTGTGAAGGGCCCGCATCCGAATTTTTTGCTGTAATAATCTCAACATTATCACCTGATTCGAGACGATGATCGAGAGTGACGAGTTTATCATTAACTTTTGCTCCGACTGTACGATCGCCCACTTGAGAATGAACAGCATATGCGAAATCGACAGGGGTTGATCCAGCCGGAAGTTCCATCACCTCACCCGCCGGGGTAAAGACGTATACTCGATCCCCGCTCATTTCATAGCGCAGAGAATCGAGAAATTCGGCAGGATCTGCTGTCTCACGCTGCCAATCAACGAGCTGACGCAGCCATTCCAGCTGAGTATCTTGCGCACTTTGAGGAACACTTCCTGAGGTTTGATTTGGATTCTCTTTATATCGCCAATGCGCTGCTACGCCAAATTCTGCTCGACGATGCATATCATAGGTGCGAATCTGCACCTCAACAGTTTTATCGCCAGGTCCAAATACAGTGGTATGAATCGACTGATACAGATTAAATTTTGGTGCTGCAATATAATCTTTGATTCTGCCTTGGATAGGAGTGAAAATCGTATTGGCAACCCCAAGTGCCGTATAACAGTCTTGTACTTCATCAACGAGTACGCGCAGACCGATAAGATCGTAAATATCTTCAAAATCCCGCCCGCGTAAAATCATTTTTTGATAGATGGAGTAATAATGCTTAGGACGCCCAGTGATGGTGCAATGCACATGAGCTGCAGCCAGCTCTTGCTCTAAAAGTTTTTTAATCTGCTCGATATAAGCTTCTCTTTCTGGGCTGCGCTCGGTGACCATTCGCTCAATCTCTGAATACACAGCTGGATAGAGAGTGCGAAAAGAAAGGTCTTCAAGCTCCCATTTGATTGAATTCATACCCAGACGATGCGCAAGCGGTGCATAAATTTCAAGAGTTTCTCGAGCTTTATTTTGTGCAGACTTCGATTCCACAAATCCCCATGTGCGTGCGTTATGCAAGCGATCGCCTAATTTGATGAGCAAGACGCGGATATCTTTCGCCATAGCAATTACCATTTTGCGCACAGTCTCAGCCTGGGCAGCATCACCGTATTCAACCTTATCGAGTTTCGTGACGCCGTCTACCAGCAGTGCAATATCGGCGCCAAAATCCCGTGTAAGTTCTTTAAGCGTATATCCTGTATCCTCGACAGTATCGTGTAATAGCGCTGCAACCAGAGTATCTTCATCAAGTCCTAGCTGAGCTAGTATTGTGCATACAGCAACAGGGTGAGTAATATACGGCTCTCCAGATTTACGTTTTTGACCATCGTGAAGGCGATAAGCCACATTGAAAGCGTCAATAATTCGTGCACGATCAATATCTCGCTCAGCAAGAGCTTCCATAATAGGCTCCAGCATTGCAGGATATTGGTCTCCTACATGCGTATGCGATGTACTATGATCGCTGCTTCGAGTTTTGATACTTTTTTTGCCTGCCATGCTCGAATTATACGGCGTATACAGCCTATATGCGATTGTGTTCGCGCATTTTTTGCCAATACATTACTTTCCAAAAAAATATCGTACGAGATAGCTTTGCATTCGGCACAGAGCCGATAAACACACTATCTCGTACGATATAAGCTTATTTTGCGTATGTATGTGCTTCTAGTAGGTGAGGACTGAATCGATCTGAACGTCGTCGCCTAGATGCTGACGCCCTCCTAAATCGAGCAATTCGAGCAAGACACATAGCGCAACAGGCTCACCACCCGCTTGGCGAATAAGATCAAAAGCAGCGCCAGCTGTGCCGCCCGTAGCAAGCACATCGTCGATGACGAGAACTCGCGCTCCATCTTCAACGGTAAAGGGCTGCAGTTCCATGCGAGCAGATCCATATTCCAGTGAATAATCCACACCCACAATTGGCCCTGGAAGGCGCCCAGCTTTGCGGACAGTGAGCATACCCACGCCTAAAGCAATAGCAAGAGGCGCTCCAAGAATAAAGCCGCGAGACTCCAACCCTGCAACCGCATCTACTTTGCCGTGATAGCGCTCAGCAAGCACACGAATAAGCTCTGAAAAAGTATGTCCGTCTGCAATCAATGGTGTGATATCACGGAAAAGAACTCCAGGAGCTGGGAAATCTTGAACTTCTCGCACATGGGATTCTACGAGCTTTACCACGTCACTTGGAAAAACTCCGCTTTCGGTCATCGCTTACTCCTACTCTTACGACGAGGCTGCGCAGACACACCCTGGTGGTGCCCAGATTCACGCTCACCTTCCGTCACGTATTCGAGCATATCGGATTCTTCCTTTGAAAGAGCTTGCCCGTCCACATCGTTAGAAAGTGCTGCACGAACGTCGTGCACATGCTTCGTATGCTCTTTGATATCAGCGTTACGCTCAGCCAAGGTCACAGCCAATGGTGCCGCAATGAAAATCGACGAAAGAGTCGAAAGCAGCATACCTACAAAAATAACGAGAGCAAGATCGAGAAGTGTATCTGCACCAAACACAACTACGCCAATCAGCAGCACGGAAGCCACAGGCATAAGACCCGTCACAGACGTGTTAATAGAACGGATCAGCGTTTGATTGATAGCGTTATTGGCAGATTCTTCGTAGGTGAAACGAAGCTGTTTATAGAGCTGAGCTGTGTTCTCACGAACTTTATCGAAGACTACGACGGTGTCATAAAGGGAGTATCCCATAATCGTCAGCAAACCGATAACTGTTGCGGGAGTGATTTCAAGCCCCCCAATCCAATAGACTCCAAGCGTGATGAGGAAGTCGTGCAAGAGAGCTAGCAGTGCGCCTACAGCGATACTCCACGAGCGGAAATAAATCATGAGCACTACGCAGACAAGCACCATAAAGACGATCATGGCTCGCACGGCTTTGTTCATAATATCCGCGCCCCAAGATGGCCCCACATATGAGGAGGTGACATCGTCCGCAGAAACACCGTATGCCTCTGCCAAACCTTCTTTCACAGCTTGAGTCTGATCTGCATCCAGCTCAGCAGTCTGCACGCGCATACCTGTCTGCCCTAAGCTAGAGACACGAGGTGCAGAATCTTTACCGATTTTAGCAATCACATCGTATGCAGGCTGCTGATCCTGGGTGGCTGCACCTGAGATCGTAAATTGAGAGCCGCCTCGGAATTCAATACCGAGATTCGGAGTTTTGAATGCAAAAGCGAGGAGAGTAATCGCGACGAATACACCTGCGATAGCAAACCAGATTTTGCGGTGCTGAATAATTTTATAGCTGAGACGCCCTGAATAAAGGTCGTTACCAATCGAATACATCGACATCAGGCATCACTCCCTTCGCTCGCGGCATCGTCGTCTGTTTCAGTATCTTTTAACGCTTCCTTAGCTTCACGGCGTTCCCGTGCGCGCCGCTGTGCAAGCGTTTCACTGCGGCTCTCAGTGATAACAGGGCTCGGAGGAATATCCGCATTCTCGGTATCGGTATCATCTGAGGCGTCAATACTGTGCTCAGTAGAACGATCACCAAGCCCATATCCACGCCCGCGATAGAGAGGAGTGCGCTGAAGCTGGCGTTCTTCCAAACCAGAGAAGAGTTTGCCTTCACCAAAATACTTTGTCTTCATCAGTAATACCATCAACGGATGGGTAAACATCATAACGACGATAAGGTCTAGCACAGTCGTGATACCAAGAGTGAATGCAAAGCCACGTACAGAGCCTACAGTGAGTACATAGAGCACAATAGAGGCGAGCAGATTCACCGCATCGGAAATAATAATAGTCCGTTTTGCGCGATCCCAACCGTGGTGCACAGCCCCTGAAATTGTGCGTCCATCTCGAATCTCGTCACGGATGCGTTCGAAGTAGACGATAAAAGAGTCTGCCGTAATACCCACGGAAACGATCATACCGAGCACGCCAGCCATGGAAAGACGATAGCCCATCAGCCACGAAAGCAAGCAAATTACGAAGAAGGAAAGACCTGTAGAAAGAGCAATTGACCCAGCGGAAATCAAACCAAGGGCATGATACTGCCAAAGCAGATAGACGATAATCATTGCCAGACCGATCAAACCAGCAATCAGACCTGCGGAAAGCTGCTCTGTGCCAAGAGTTGCAGAAATCTGCTCTTCGCTTTGAACAGTGAAGTTCAAAGGAAGTGAACCGAATGAGAGCTGGTTTGCAAGAGCTGCAGCTTCTTCAGAGGTGAAGTGACCCGTAATTTCTGCGCGACCACCAGCAATTGCGCCGCTTGGAACTGGTGCAGAAAGCACCTGCCCATCGAGCACAATAGCAAATTGATTACGAGGGCTTTGAAGTTTATGAATACGCTCAGTCACAGTATGAAATGCTTCAGCTCCTTTGGAGTTGAATTCCATATTGACTGCCCAACCGCCAGTTGGTGTACCCTGGCTATTCACAGCAAGGCTTGAAGTAGCTTTAGTGAGGTCAGTGCCTTCAATTTCTGCTGGACCAAGAATATACTTAACGGAATTTGAAGAATCACACGCTACAAAAGGCTTCTTAGGATCATCTGACGTTGCGGCAATACGGGCTGCATCAGTGCCGCACTGAAGCTGGTAGGCATCAAAAAGTTCCTTTTCTGTGATCCATGAGAGATCAGAAGAATTTTCAGGTTCTTTTGCTGGTTCGCTATCAATTGTGCCGTTGCCATTTGAATCTGCGAGTTTAGTAGCTTGAGCGATAAGCTCCTCACCCTCATACGGAGTAGTGCTTGGCTTATCTGCTTTATCTGCATCGTCAGCGCCTGATTCTTTATCTTTTTCACTGCCTTCGGCCGAATCTTTGCTAGAGGCATCTCCTTCTTTACTCTTAGCTTCAGCAGCTGCTACATCAGCAGGAGAGAGCGCATTTGGTGCCATCCTTGCCAATACTGGGCGCAGACGCAGCACAGCAGAAGTACGAACCAGATCCAGCGTCTCTTGGCTTGGCTTTCCTGGAAGAGATACGACGATATTCGAGCCGCCCTGTGAGGTAATTTCAGCCTCAGCTACGCCAGATGCATCTACACGCTGGCGAATAATTTCAATAGCCTGCGCCACATCCGAATCGGTAATTTGCGATCCATCTGTGGCAATTGGCGTGAGAATAAGCTGAGTACCGCCCTCCAGATCTAGCGCCAGATCAGGAGTGAATTTATTGCTTTTCGTTAGTGCTGTACCTGTGCCGAGTGCTGCTACGAGAGCAGCTATCAGGATTGCAAGAACGATAAGGCGCTTCGTTGCCTCAGCGCGGGATCTTGATGCTTTCTTCGCAGACACAATCATTTCTTTTCTTTATTGTTCTTTATGTTTTCAACTGCCTTTATGCGGCAGATACGTTTATATGGTTTCTACTCGCACTTCGGTGTTTGAGCAGTATCACTTGAGGGATCTTCAGCAGCGATACTGGCGTCAGCCTGCTTAGGATCGCTAGATGCTTCATTGCTGGATGCTTCAGATTCTCTATCTTGTGCCTCAGCTTCTTCTTCAGATATTTCAGCCCAAGGAATCTCCATAGTCTGCACAACCGAAGAACGCAGCCACACCGTTTCCATTCCTGACGGCGATTCGAGAGTAACGGCGTCTCCGTCAATATCAACAATAGTGCCAAGGAATCCTGATCGAGTGACGACGTTTGCCCCGAGAACGATAGCGGCATCACGTTCGTCACTTAATCGTTGCTGCTGTTTCTTTGCATTGTGGCTCATCCACCAAAGAAAAACCAGCATAGCAGCAAGCACTATAATAATTGTTGGATCCATGCACAGCTCCAGTGATAAAACAATAAACCGTAGAAAAGTTTACCGTTTTTTGCTCCATTTTCTAATTCAATACTGCAAGCGTGAGAAAATCCTCGAAATAGCAATCTTTAGTTTAAGAATCCGAAGTGCGGCTCAAGAATAAACAGTTTAACTAAGGATGAATTGACTAAGAGAAAAGAGACGCCTGCGCAGTTTCTGGTATCGATAAGCCGAGATGCTGCCATGCAAGAGACGTAGCCATGCGCCCGCGTGGCGTGCGAACAAGGAAGCCTTCACGCACGAGGAATGGCTCAGCAACGGTTTCAACAGTTTCTGGCTCCTCGCCCACGGAAACAGCGAGAGTTGCTAAACCTACAGGTCCGCCGTTAAATCGGCTGCAAATAGCGGCGAGCACTGCCCTATCAAGGCGGTCAAGCCCATATTCGTCTACTTCGAATACTTCGAGAGCTGCTTGAGCGGCAGAAATATCGAGCACGCCAGAGCCTCGTACTTGAGCCCAATCTTGCACTCGGCGCAGTAAACGGTTCGCAATGCGCGGCGTGCCTCTTGAACGAGATGCAATTTCCATTGCGGCATCACTCGTCAGCTCAGCACAGAGTTTAATAGCGTTACGCTGCACGATCTGCGCAAGCTCCTCATGAGTGTAGTAATCTAAATGAGCAGTAAACCCGAATCGATCACGCAAAGGCGCAGGCAGAAGACCAGCACGCGTTGTAGCTCCTACCACAGTAAACGGAGGAAGAGGTAACGGAATAGAAGTAGCGCCTGGACCTTTACCAACCATGACGTCTACCCTGAAATCTTCCATTGCCAAATAAAGCATCTCTTCAGCTGTGCGCGCAAGGCGATGGATCTCATCAATAAAGAGCACATCTCCTTCTTGTAGGGAGCTGAGAACCGCAGCTAAATCTCCAGGGTGCTGAATTGCTGGACCTGACGTAAGACGCAAGGAGCCATTAACCTCAGCTGCGATAATCATGGCAAGCGTCGTTTTTCCTAATCCTGGCGGACCAGAGAGTAATACGTGATCGGGGGCTGCCTCTCGCGCAATTGCAGCGTCAAGCACCAAAGAGAGCTGAGATCGCACAACTTCTTGCCCCACAAATTCTGAAAGGTGTTTGGGGCGCAAAGCAGCTTCCTGCGCACGCTCTGTATCATTAGCGTCTTGCGATGTAATCTCCCATGGCTCCATCAGCGTTTACTCCCCAATATTTGAAGTGCTCGGCGCAGTAATTCTGGCACATCGAAAGGTGCAGGCGCGTCTTCCTTTCGTGCTTCATCTATAGCCGATCGGGCAGCTCGCTCCTGCCACCCAAGATTCACGAGGGCTTCGAGCACATCAGCGTCCGCCGCACTTCCTGAAGAGGGGAAAGCAGCATGAGCGCTATTGTGAGGAGCGCCGAGCTTCGTGCCAAGTTCTAGAATCATGCGCTGTGCACCTTTTTTACCAATTCCAGGAACTCGCGTGAGTGCAGCTTCATCTTTATTGGCAATAGCTGATCGCAAATTATCAGGAGGAAGGACAGAGATGATTGTGAGCGCTATACGAGGCCCGATACCACTCACGCCGAGCAGAGTCTGAAAAACTTCACGTTCATCTACCGTATCGAAACCGAAGAGAGTGAGGGAATCTTCGCGAACTACGAGAGACGTAAAAACGCGTGCATGTTCACCCACGAATAAATGTGAAAGAGTTGCAGGAGCAGCGAGAAACTCCATTCCTATACCCGCAACTGAGATGACGGCGCTACTTATTCCTACAGCTTCAACAGTTCCAGCCAATGAAGCAATCACTCGCACACACCTCCACTTTTTCGAACATATGTTCAAATATATATTATATGCGCACCGCTATACGGATGCCACACCGATAGAAGCCCAGACTAGCCCGCGCACTATTTTTCTATTTTTTCGGAGCGACTGCGCCATGGCGAGTACTCAAGCGTGCAGCCTGCGCCCACATTTTTTGAGCTGGAGTAAGGTCTACTCCCTCAGCGCGAGGGAGCATCCCTGCTCCTCCGTGCTGAGCGCGAGTAGCATCGTCACTTTCCATATGGATTGCTCCCCCACGCCACGCATGGCAGATAGCAATAGCTAGAGCATCTGCTGCATCTTTAGGGCGCGGAAGTTCAGGAAGATTCAAAATTCGCTGCACCATCGTTTGTACCTGCAGTTTCTCTGCACGCCCATTGCCTGTAACGGCTGCTTTCACCTCGGAAGGTGAGTGCGAAGCAATAGGAATTCCGTGCTGAGCTGCAATAAGGAGTACTATACCTGCCACTTGAGCAGTGGACATCACAGAACGCACATTCTCTTGAGCGAATACACGTTCAAAAGCAATAGCATTCGGGCGTTGAAGTCGGATCGTCTCCTCCAACTTGTTATAGATAATGAGTAAGCGCTGCTGAGGGGGAAGCTCTGGCTTTGAGCGAGCCACATCAACATCAACGAGCTTTACGCGCCGCCCAGCATCTGCTTCGATGATGCCTAGCCCACAGCGAGTGAGCCCAGGATCAACACCTAAAATCCGCATAGCAACTATGCTTATTCGCTTTCCTCAAGCTGCGCCGCAACGTCATCTGGAATATCGATATTCGAGTAGACATTTTGCACATCGTCGAGATCGTCGAGTGCGTCAAGAACTTTCAATACTTTCTGTGCAGTATCAAAATCGGCAGTAACTTTCATTGAAGGCACAAACTGAACTTCGGCAGAGTTATAGTCGATTCCTTCAGCAACAAGCGCTTTACGAACCTCTACTACATCATTTGGTTCGCTATAGACACTGAAAGTATCACCTTCATTTTCTACTTCCTCTGCTCCTGCATCGAGAACGGCCATCAAAATAGTATCCTCATCCACGCCATCTGCCGCCGGCACCTCGACCACGCCTTTACGGGCAAACATATATGCTACAGAGCCGCTTTCAGCCAAAGTACCACCGTTGCGAGTGAGAGCTACACGCACATCTGATGCTGCACGGTTGCGATTGTCTGTGAGGACTTCAATCATCACAGCAACGCCGCCCTGAGCATATGCTTCATACATGATTTGCTCGTACTGCACGCCATCTTTGCCTTCGCCAGATGCGCGCTTGAGAGCGCGATCGATATTATCGGCAGGCACAGAATTTTTCTTGGCTTTTTGAATCGCATCAAAAAGAGTTGGGTTTCCATCTGGATCAGGCCCACCAGTGCGTGCAGCAACTTCGATATTTTTAATGAGACGAGCAAAGAGCTTGCCGCGCTTAGCATCGAGAGCCGCTTTCTTGTGTTTGGTGGTGGCCCATTTAGAGTGTCCAGACATTCATTTCCTCCTTAGTGCAATTCGCTTTTTATATTTTAGCGTGTGCGGAGCGCATTCCCGAACTGAAGCGCACCAGAAAATATGCTGGTGTGACGCTATACCTGAAAGCAAGCGCCACACCAGCTAATATGTTCGCTTATGAGCGCCGACTTCGACGGCTCGCCAAAAATGCACCACCAGCAAGCAAGATGCATGCCAACGCCACAGCCCAAGCAGCATTCGAGCCAGTATTCGGCATCTTTGCTGCGTTGCTAGCAGGTGCCGAACCGCTCCCGCCGTCAGGCGAAGTTGCAGATGAACCAGACTCAGACCCAGGCTGAGGATTCACCCCAGGATCTGGATTAGGATCGGGGTCCACACCAGGATCAGGCTGAGGATCTTGCCCACCTGGGGTTTCTTTCAGCTTAATCTCGTATGTAGCCGTCAGCTCACCCCTATGTGTATTGATACCAGTTACAGTAACCATAGCTGTGCCAATCTGCGTATCAGCAGTGTAAGTGAGACGGTAATTCACACCTTCTGTGAGCGCGTTGCCATCTTTATCTTTAACAACCACTTTATTTGGATGAGCAGGATGATTAGCATCAACTGAATCTACTTCAACAACCAAAGGCTCCACGCTTACAGTAAAGCCGAGTGCGGCGTCGTTGAGATCAGTTTGAGGCTTCGGCTCTCGTAAACGCAACTCTGCAGCGCTCACAAACATATTTGGCTTTGTATCGCTTACAGTGGCTGTCGGCACTAGTTTCACGTATTTTGCCGTGTAAACTTTATCGAATTGGGCAAGTTTCCAATCAGTATTATCAGCCCACGTGCCTTGTGCCGCTAGAGTATATTCGCTATTGGCAGGCAGGCGCGTTCCGTCAGCTTGTACATCCCCTTGCGGATCAGAGCTATTGCTCACATACACTTGATAGCCCGTAATAGTGCCGTTATTGCCATCCGAGCGCGGCTGATAGCGCAATGCCTCGAGGTTAGTAGGCTTATCTAGAATCAATACAGCCCACCCTTTGGTAGCAAAATTATCCGCATTTGCGTTGATCGGATTCGCACTGCCCCATGGAGTATGCCACACGGTACTTTGCTTGCCATCAAGAGCGCTATCCTTTGAATTGTTGCCAGAAGAATTTGCTTGGCTTCCCACCTCGATATTCATCTTCTCTACTGGCACATCCCGTGAGGCATCATTAGCTGGATCAGGCTGGTTTTTCCCGAGATATATTTTGAACGTATTGATTGTTTCATGATCTTCTGATTCCACAATCACTCGAGCGATACCTTCATATTCGGGAAGAATAGTGACGGCAGCATTATCTCGTGAAGCTGCTTCAAGCTGTGCAATCTTCTCGGCAGGAGTGCTGTATTCCCAAGAATTTAACGCAGCATCGGAAATTTTCTCGTTATTGACAGATAACGATTCGAGGGCTGACGTTGTGTGAGCAGGCGTGGTCGTTGCGGCTGTTTTAAGCTCTACTTCCGTAATACCTGTGCATGGCTTACGCCCAGAAAGAGTCTCGTTCTTATTCTTAATCTCCAGTTTCACAAAGGTTGCACTAATCGGCTTATTCAAAGAGTACGAATACTTTTTGACGTTTTGCGGAGATTCAGCTGAAGCGATCGTTTCTGTTGCTTCAACAAGCATCCAATCATCACCTTTGGCTTCTTTGACGTAGAACTTAGTTGTGCCCGCATCAGGGAAACGAGCCGAGTAAGAATCTTTGAAGAAGTGTACGTTGAACTCACCGAAAGTCTGCTGAGTCGCATATTCAAACTCAATTGCTGCAGTATCATCCCCATCTTGTGAATTCTTATAGTTCGTCCATGCGGTCGTATTGGCGCCGCCGCTCATATTGGAGCCTACTGCGGTACTGCCGTCTTTGATTGCGTCGAGCGTATCTGATTGCTTATCGGCAGCAATATCTTGAGTAAGCGTTGCTGCTGCGCTCACGCTTTCGCCGATCGTCACGCTCCCCTCCTGCACGCGAACTGTGGCAGTGACGGGAAGCTCCTGATCCAGCACTTTGGCTGTTCCTTTAATCGTGACGATTCCAGCTTTTGCATAAACGCTCTCGTCAGGCTTTTCCCACGTCACGTCGAACTGTACATTGAGAATCGTGCCGTCGGGCAATACTGCTGGGCGGCTGGCGGGAATTGTGGGCGCTACTCCTACAGGCGTCGTAGCGCTATAGTTCAGCACAGCACCTACGCGATTAAGCATTGTCACGTTTGCCGCCACTATATGCCCTTTTGCTGTTTTCCCTGAAACTGTGAGTGATCCAGCTTTTGCGTATTGTTTTTCGGTGATTTCTGCCCAAGCTACATTGGTAGATTCAGTGTTCCCGTCAGTGAAGTGAGCGTCGATTTTTGAGGGAAGAACAGGCTTCGTACCTACCTGCACGTAATAGTTTCGCGGATAGAAATACGAATCAATTACAGCGCCCGCCTCAGATCCTTTGGCAGGGGCCACAGTTAAAGTTTTCGTGACGCTCGGCAGCTGTGGCGCCGAAACCGTCAGCTCACAGTTTCCTGCAGATTTTTTCGCTTTGACAATAGCGAGCACTTTACTGTTGTATGCGTTGCGTTTCTTTGAAAGATACGAGGTGTGATCAGCTTGTTTGCCTGCATCGGTACCAGCGATATCGCATATTCCGTTCGTTGAGAATGTGACTTCATTATCAGCATCCGGAACTGGAGTTCCCTTAGCATCGGTGATGGCCACTTCAGCGTATGCCAGATCCTCATTATTCGCAGTGAGCTTTGTTTTGTTGATCTGTACATCGAGTTTGCTGGCAGCTCCCGCTGTGCTCACAGAGCTGCGGCCTTTCGTATCCTTTATCTCCTTTCCTTGTGCATCATAGGCGATCGCACTCAAGGTGCCATCTGCGTAGGGGACGTCCCAAGAAAGATAGAGATTTTCAGATTCTTTCGAGCTCTTTCCCTCCCCTTCGTAAATCTGATACTTATAGCCTGCCGTCGTAGTTTTTTGCGTAAATTCTTTCTTTCCGAGAGATTTCTTATTTCCTTGACTATCTGTGAAGAATAGTTCCACAGCATGAGCATCGGAGTAGACGACAACTTTTTGATTGCCGTTGCCTTTATTTTGCAGCACGCTCTTATTCCATGCAGGAAGAATATGGAGCGTATGCGCAGTATGATTCCACTGGCTTTGATAAAAATAGAAGGAATCTTTCGGGAAACCTGCCGTATCAATAATGCCGAAATAAGAGTTCTTTGGTGAAGGCCATGCTCCTTGTGCGCCAGGAGAAGTGCCGTTCCAGAAAGTTGGCTCCCCGATATAATCAAATCCTGTCCACACTGCTGTGCCTGCCACGAAATCTCGTTTAATCACTTCAAGCCATGCTTCAGCGGCAGTAGCTCCCCATCCCACTTTAGAATTATCGTAAGAAGTCAGCTGTTTATCAGCTGTCTTGCTGTTATCGCTTGTACGTGAATACACTCCGCGGCTATTTACTGATGATGCAGTTTCTGCTCCATAAAGCATTGCATGTGGAATCTGCTTATGAATGGAATCGTATTGACTACCGCTCGCATAATTAGCGCCAACTGTGCCAGTCGTACCAGCATCAGTGGCCGAAGAAACGAGCGATTTCATGACGTTCATTGCAGATGGGTTGCTTTTAATCGCATTATCACCGCGCGTCACAGGGCGCGTGGTATCAATTCCCGCAGCCCACGTGATCAAATTTGCCTGATGAGAGGAAAAACTATTGATAGTGCACGACGTGCCTTCTTGAATCTCGTTGCCAAGTGACCACATAATCACGCTCGGAGCGTTCAGATCGCGACGCATCGTCGTTTCAAGATCAAAACGTGCCCACGTACTTCCTTCAGCTACGTTCTCAAGTTTTGTATCTGTAGGCACAGGCTTAGTAAAGAATCGTGCATAATCCATCGAGTTGCCGTTTTTAGCGCAATGCAAGCCATCGAAAATTTCTTCGATAAGAAGCATACCTTTCTCATTGGCTAATTCAATAAGATCGCGAGATCCTGGATTATGGGTGATACGAATAGTATTCACGCCCATATCTTTGAGGATATCGATTTGGCGCTCAATTGCATCGCGATAAGCTTTAGCTCCCAGCGCTCCTTGATCGTGATGCATAGAGACGCCTTGGAGTTTCATTTTTTCGCCATTGAGGGCAAATCCAGTGTTGGAATCAAAAGTCAATTTTCTGAAACCAGTTGCTGTCTCTACAGTATCCAGCGCTGTAGAATCTTCAAAAATTTCAGTTTTCACAACGTATTGAGCAGGATTTTTCAAGCTCCATAGCTTTGGTGCTTGGGCAGCAAGAGTGGTTGTATCTGTGAGAGTTGCGCCAGCGCCAAGTTGTACAGACTGCTTTGTTGCTGTGCCAATAGCTTCCCCTCCCGCTTTTGGCATCACAGTATGTTTCACTGTCACTGTTTTTGCAGAGTTTCCGCTGTTAGTCAACATCGTGCTCACATCGAGGTTAAGCGTGCCAGATCCGTTATAGGAATCGATATTCTTTGCAACCACTTTTACGCCGTTATATCCGATATGAACTGGATCGGTGACGACAAGATCCACATCGCGGTAAATTCCAGAGCCAGAATACCAGCGGCTCGATGGCGTCTGATGATTCACTTTCACGGCAATGACGTTGTTTTCCCCGAACTTCACTGCATCCGTGATATCCACAGAAAAAGGCGTATAACCATACGGGTGATTAGCAAGCTCTGTGCCATTCACGTAGATCGTGGCGTCCATATAAATACCGTCAAAATTGAGGCTAATACGTTTAGAGCTTAAGGCGCTCGGAATCTCTACGTTTTTGCGATACCAGCCCACACCGCCTGGCAAATATCCGCTCTCACCTTCCATAGATCGAGAGAAATCTTGCTCGATACTGTAATCATGCGGCAGATCAACATTTCGCCACTGAGCATCGTTGTATGCTAGAGCCTCAGCACCCGAGGTATCGCCAAGATTGAATTTCCAGCCGTTATTGAAATTTTGCGAACGTGCCTTCACATCAACACTATTGACTGGCACATTCTCCGCTGCAGACACCATTTGAGCTGCAGTGCTTAGCGGCGAATAATCCGTTTTGTCTGTTGCAAACGCTGCTGGCGAGATTCCCATAAACCCGAGGGTGCTGGCAGCTGCCGTAATGAATATACGTTTCGTCATACGTTTAAAACTATCTGTCATAATTCTTTCCTGCACGTCATTGTGTATATGTTTAGTTGCTATGCGCACAGCGCATTATTGTGCACTTACAAGATTCTCTTACCTACTCCCTGCTCCCCTGCCTCGACGTATACGAGATGCGCTGGCATAGCAAGCAATACCGCTACCCAGAAGGAAGAAAGATCCAAGAATTACTGATGCTATCGTCGCACCAGAAGAAGAAAGCTGTGGACGATCTGCTGGCGCTACTGGCTCTAACCCTTGTACGCCAGATGATGAACCTCCACTGGGCTGCTGTGGATTGCCAGAATCTGCAGCATTGTCCTGCGGATTATCTGGAGTGTGCTCGCTTGAATCAGGAAGCTCAGGGCACGGCGTAGGTGCAACATTAAACGTCCACACGCCTTGCGCATTCGGCGCAAGTTTATATCCTGCTTTCAGCACAGCCGTCACCGTCGCCTTATCGTCTTCGATAGTCTGTGTGTACTTCTCTACGCCTTCGATCAGCTCAGGAAGTATTACCTCAGCTTTTTCTGCGCACTTTGGAGTAGAGAGAGTCGGCACTTGCGGCGTCACCTCTTGGATCTTTATGAGTGTGTAGGTGTGCCCTGCTTCTGTGGGGAATGTGACGTGATCAGCATCAAGCGTTGAAACGCTCACCAGCTTATTAGCAGTTTTATCGAGGAATACTGCATCGCCTGCACCCGTAAATTTGAGCGTTGCCTGCTTACCTAATACGGAAGTAACGGAAAGATCAGAAATCGTGCCATTTTTCCATTTCATATCTACAACAAAGTTACCCCGAGCAACCAGCCCCTGCGCTGAACCTTTGGCAGACCACGCATCTGGCAGCGCAGGAAGAAGGTTCATGTAGTTGGCGTACTGCGTATCTCCTTTCGTATATGTTGCGTTAGATTGCAGCAGCATTTCGTTAATACCAGAGGTATTGCCAAAGTTGCCGTCAATCTGGAAGGGCGGATGAGCATCGAATAAATTCGGATACATCGCATTTTTGAGCTGTTTTTCAACGAGTTGATATGCATGGTTACCGTCTCCTGTGCGAGCCCATGCGTTAATACGCTGTCCGACTCCCCAGCCAGTGGCGTCGTCACCACGATTCCGTAGAGAAACTTTTGCTGCATCCATATACTGCGAATTATCGGCAGTAATTAAATCTCCAGGGAATAAACCGAGCATATGCGAAAGATGGCGGTGATTCTTTTGATAGCTGCCAATTGGGCTGCCATCAGTCTTTTTACCCAAATCACCTTCAAAGTACCACTCTTTAATTTGCCCGCTGCTGCCGACTTCAATAGGTTTGAGCAGCGAAAGCGCACAGCTCCACGAACGATTCGCATCAGTACGTGTGAACGTACCGTTATCGTCTTTTGCCCAGTTATCTACCGAGCACGTGCTTGAATTGCTGACGAGATTAGCATCAGCGCCCAAAGCATTTGCAGCTTCAATCGAATCGTTGAGCAGCTGCCAGACGAGCGAACTTTCATAAGTATTGCCATCAGTACCAAGCGGACCATGCTCTGGAGAATACGCCACACCAGTGGTAAGACGATACGAGCCATCAGCAGCTTTCTGCCCGCCTTTATGAAGCATATAATTCACATAGAAATTAGCTTCCTCTTTCAAAAGCGGATAGATCGTATCTTTCAGCAGAGCTTTATCGCCTGAAAATTCGTATGCTTCATATACGTTTTGCAGCAGCCACGGCATCGCTGCAGGGCTCCACCCCCACGAGAACGTATGCCCGGGAGCCGTCCACCCGTATGCAGTATTTTCTGTGTGTGCCATATAGCCTGCGCCCTCGCCAATAGGAGTTCCCGTATCGGTGCTAGCTCCAGCGTAAGTTTTCGCTGTCACACGCCCTGGCTCTACTAAGGCTTTAGCGTAGTCAATTAGCGGTTTTGCTAATTCTCCAAGATTTGCCGAATAGGTTGGCCAATAGTTCATCTGAAGGTTCACGTTCATATGGAAATCCGAGCCCCACGGAGTTGCTCCATGAGCGTTATCATCTGCAGTGCTCGACCATATCCCCTGCAGATTTGAGGGCAACTGACTATTTTCTCGCGAAGAGCCAATCGTCACATACCTCCCATACTGATATACCAGCATTTCCAAAGCGCGCTTTTGAGCAGTACTTGCTGTGCCTGCCTTATAGGCATTGAGCAATGCATCAGTTGCCAGAGATTTTTCTCCCGCAGTTGAATCCTGCCCCAGATCGATAGTAACCCGCTTATAGAGCTTTGAGTGATCGGCAATATGAGCATTCTTCACTGCAGCGTAGCCTTTATTTGCTGCAGATTGCACATATCCGGCCACCCGCGCATCTAAGCCGCCAGCATCTTCTCCGTTGCGATAGTTCGGATACTCCTGCTTATAGTTAGTTGCTGCAGCTATATAGAGAGTCACTCCAGTGGCGCCAGAAATTTTCAATGCACCGCGCGTACCAGCGCCTACACTTCCCACACCATCGTCAAGAACGGCTTTAATTTTTGCATCATAAAGCAATCCATTATTGGCAAGAGCGCCTTTGACTGTGAGCGTATCTCCTGAAACTGTGGTTGTTTCACCTGTTTTAGAAAAGCCTGTATTGCTTGGGAAAGTGATATTTAGATTGAGAGCTTCTGTTTCGCTTGCGCTCAAGCGCACAACCATCACGTTATCGGGATTCGACACAAAAAACTCGCGCGTATACGTCACATTATCTCGTGTAAAAGTGACGTCTGCTTTTCCACGGGAAAGATTGAGAGAACGTTTAAAATCTTTGGCGTCAGAATTTGCTGAAAATCCATAATCAATATAGATATTTCCCCAGTTTTGATACGAGCCTTGCTCTTTAGGATTTTCACCGCCGGTAAGATTGCCGGGATTAACGGTCTGCGCACCAGCTTCAAGCTGTTTATTGAGTGCACGTAGCGTAGCGCCGTCACGCCCTTTTGCTCCGTTATTGCCGCCATTATATGTGCTAGTGGTGCCAGGACCTCCCGTCCAAAGCGTTTCCTCATTGAATGTAATGCGCTCCCTGCCGATCTCGCCCCACACGGTACCACCAACTTTACCGTTACCAATGGGCAGAGTGTGGCGCTGCCATGTGTCGTTATCTCCGCTAATTGTTCCTCCCGAAGCAACATTTCCATTTGAGGTCTGAGAAGCCGGCTGTGCATACCACATCACGTCGTCACCAGAAATATCGCCATCATCTGCAGCGCCAGACGTACCAGCAACTGTTGCCGTCATACGCGTTGTTACTGTTGGATCAGATACAAGAGCGATAATAATCGGATAATTTCCAACGTTATCTTTAGAAAATGCACTGGAATCGATTGTGTATTGATCTGCAGAAAGAACGCTGGTTGCGTTTGTGGCAGTATCTTTCTTGGTGACGACAATGCCTGATGGGTCAAAATCTTCACCGAGCTTGTAGCGAAGCTTCGGATTTTGCGTCACAGAAATCGTATATGGAGCAACTTGAGGAGTGACGACCAGCTGAGGAGCCATCTCAGAGGTTGCGCCTTTGAACGATACTGCCCCCTCCGAAGAAATAAAGCGCATCTCCGCACCCTCAGATTCCTGAACGGCAAAAGTAATCGTCTTGTTTCCTGCAGCGAACTGGGCTTTCACAATATCGGTGACGTCTATCTCAAGTGTCGTTGTTTTGGTGGGATCAATAGTCAGTGAATCATTCGTATAATAAACACCGCTCTTGAGCGTCACTTTTTGCGATTTAGCGATCACAGCATCTTTGCTGGAAAAATCTGGACGCGTTGCCCACGTGGCCGAAGCTGGTGGGCAGCTGGCTGCATTATTCGTGCAGCTGCTCGTACTAACTGCCATCACGTTGACACTATCTGTGGCAGCATCGCTTGGATTGCCTCGGTAGCCAATATACGTGAGCTTCATCTTTGCGCTCGTTGGCACTTTATCGTATTTGCTCAAATCAAAGGTGATAAGCCCCATTTTGGCGTCTGTGCTATCAGACGTATCTGCGGAGATAAACCCCTCACCAAACGTTCCATAATCTCCAGAAGGCTTCAACGCTCCCAGATAGGGTTTATTTACCATCGACTGAGTTTTCTCAGATTGCCACGATTGTAAGGTGGTATCTGCAGAAGCAAAAATATCTTCGGGCGATTCGGAAGCAGTATCGGCAAAATCTGTCGGATTTGATTCTGGCTGTGTGAGCTCTACGGGATCAGCATAAGCAGCTTGGGTATGCATTAGTGCATATCCTCCCGAAAATCCAAGCGCAGCCGAAAGAAGTGCAGCTGCGAAACGTGACGCCATTGTCGTTTTCATATTTCCCCTTTTATTGCTTCATTGCAATGATTTGTGAATTCTACATCGAAATTTTTCGAATACTCTAGGAAGAAAGGCTGGTGCCGTAAGATCGATCAGCTCTGCTGCATACAGCACCAGCTTTCCCAACTATTCGTGCTGACGATGTTTCACCAGCAGTACGCTACCAGCCAGCAAAACAAAAGAAATCAATGCAATAAACCCAGTTTGAGATCCTGTAGACGGCATATGGTGAATAGACGCAGAATTTCCATTCTTCACGCTTGATGTAACTGTGCTGTGCGAATCTGCTTCAGGCGTAGGGTTAGGCTCACCAGACTCACCAAGATCAGGCTGATCAGGATCCGTGCCTGAATCGGGAACGCCTGGAGGGCATTCTTCCGATACCTTCACAGCCATATCTGCTGCATTCAGTGCCAACTCAGGTGCACGATCCTTAGCAGGAATCGTTCCCGAGATACGAAGTGTTCCCTCAGTGACAGCATGTGCTGGAGTACCAGTGCCGCCAGTGCAAATTGGCTGCGTGAGCGTAGCTTTTACCCGAATAATAGAGTTCATCTGCCGCCCAGTAGTTTTTCCTTCATCGCTATAGTTGAATGCTCTATCCATCGTATAGCTTAAATGCAGCTGGTGTTCGATGCCCTGCTTATCTATCAGGGAAGCAGTGAGCGGTAAGCGAGAAGTATCGGCAACTGCGACGCCTGGCAGAGCCAATAAACCAATATCTACTGCCTGAGTGCTACTTAATGCAGCATTTTTCGCTTGTGCTAGGAAACTATAAGCACCAGCCCATGCCACTGCGTCTGTATCGTTTGGCGCACTGAGGCGGAACGTCACTCCGCGGTTAATAAGGTCGATACCTCGAGCAGCTAAACGGGAGCGGAAATCATCATAATCTTTAGCGTTATTCTGACTCCACGCCACTTCTGCTAGAGCAAAAGTGCGTGGAAACATCACGAATTGAGCATCGTGGTCTGTGCGCAGATGCTCTTGCCACAGCGCGCTTTCCACACCAAGCACAGAACTTTCTGCTACCCCAGCTTGCGCCGTAGGATCCCAGTTGTACCAGTTACTAAGCGTGCATCCTTGCGCACAAGCCCATGTAGGACCAACCACATCTGATCCTGGGCGCTGTGGATAATAGGCGTTGTTTACAGTGCTCATCAGCACCTTTCCGTTTTTATTTTTTGTAAAACCGGAAAGCGCAGCAGTTGAGCCAGTCCAGTGCTGCACCACAGATCCTTCAGCTAAGTTATCGGGAGCTTTTTCCAGCGCGTCATTCCACACAATTGGAGTAAAAGATTCTTTACGCGCTATATCACTCAGCGTGCCGATATAGTTTTTATATCCTTCGCCAGCGCCTGTGGATTCATCGCCACCAATATGGAAATAAGGAAGGGTGACTTCTGCGCGCAGTGCACTATTCGATATGCTCGCCAATGCATCACTATGCTGCTTAGCGATATCGGCAATCACATGCCGCATGAAGGTATATGTGGCTTCGGATTTCAGATCGAGAGTGCCAAAGCCATCTTTCCCGTCAACAAATGGAGCAGTAGTTGTTGCTCCAGCTGGCGGCTTTGGGCTAGCGCCAGCAGTATTAAGCTCTGGGATAGCGTGCAGCGCCGAATTCGTATGCCCAGGTCCATCAACTTCAGTGATAACTGCAATACCTCGGCTCGCAGCATAACGAATAATATCTGCATAATCAGCTTTAGTGTAGTAGCCAGTGCGCCCAGCTTCGGGAGCCATGTGAGAACTGCCTGCCATATAAGAGGTAAGGCTTGATTTCTTAATAAGCTGCTCGTAATCGATTGAATCGCCAGCGTCTTTTCCATCATTGGAAATTTCTAAACGCCACCCTTGATCTTCTGAAATATGCATATGCAGCACATTGAGCTTCAAAGCGCTCATTAAATCAACATATTTTTTAATTTCATCAACTGGAATAAAAGAACGGCACGGATCGAGCATCACTCCACGCCACGCATACCGCGGAGCATCAATAATCGTTACTTGAGGCACAGTAGCAAGCTCAGCTACCTGAGCTTGTGCAGAAGCCCAAGGGCCGATCAGCTGAATCAACGACTGCACAGCCCACATTGCGCCGCGCACGCTTGATGCAGTAATAGCAATATCTTTATCGGTGACGACGAGTTTATAAGATTCATTTGCTTGCCCTTTAGGCGCTTTGAAATTAGGGTCAAGGTCTATACGCATTGCACAATCGCTGCGTACAGGAAGTGCAAGACTATAAGACGCTTCCAACGTCTCACGCAAAATATCTGATGCTGGTTCGAGATCTTTCGAACTTAAAGAGATGCACGTATCTGACGCAAAAACGAAAGGATCTGCACTTTTGCTAATATCTACACTCAGCGGCTTTGGCGTAATACTATTTGCATCATTGGTCAGCGGCTGCCCGATCATTTCTCCATTTACTGCCAATTCCCACAGCGAAAGAGAAAAGTTTTGACTTTTCTTAGTTGCAGTCAAACGAAGATAATGCGCAGTGACAGGACTTTGCAGCACTGTCGTCACTTTTTCCGTCTGCTTAGTAGCTTTTAAACCATCTGCGATTTTTTGCCACGATACGCCATCTTTCGAAACTTCAAGATAGTACGAGGTTGCAAACGTATTGCCCCATTGCGCTGCTACAGAATCGATGCGAACTTCAGCAGGAAATTCATATTGAATCCACCAAGGCCCATTCCCACCATTGGCACTCCAGCGTGAAGCATCGGCAGCATTATGAATAGCAGGAGGCACAGCATGCCCATTTGCTGCGCGATCAGCAGGTGCCCATACGCCGTCTGCTGCACGTGCAGGAGCGAATTTTCCTGCAACTTCTTGCCCACTTGCCGTAACGACAGCTTTTAATGCAAGATTTTCAGATTCCTCTGCAGCAGCAGGAATCACCATTAACGCGCTCAAACTAAGCAGTGTGAGAACGCTCGTAAGAGTTGCTGCCAGCATACGCTTATACACAGATATTATCCCCATTGATCTTTCCCCTGTCTCGCACACCTTACTTCACATTTACGAAGATGCGGAGCTTATATATTTTGCTAAGTTGAAGCTGGTGCTGCGCATAAGAGTTTAGGCGCAACACCAGCTACATCAGCTATTTTTGCCAGCGCCGACGGCTCGCTAAGAAAGCACCTCCAGCAAGCAAAGCAAAGGATGCTAGCGCAGCCCATGCCATATCTGAGCCTGTGGGCGGAGTGCTTCTCATAGAACTAGACGCCGTTCCTGCCGCACTATTATCACTTGGGACGATCGGCTGTTGAGGCTTAGTATCTGGCTGCTCAGGATCTGGTTGTGCAGTTCCTGGATCCGCAGTGCCTGGATGCTCGGGATTTGCCTCAGCAGTTACCAGAGCTTTTACAGCAGCACGAAGTTCAGCGAGTGCTACGTTCACCGCTTCTTGAGATGCGCCCTCATCTGCAGCAACTTTCTGTGCTTTCTTCAGCGCATCGGCCGCAACAGCCCAAGATTGCTCTGTATAGCTGGCAGGGGTGAGCATATCCAGGCTCTTGATTGTTTGTTTAAGAAGAGTGAAATCAGTGCTTTTCTCAACAGGAACTTCTGGTTTCGGCTCTTCAGGCGTGGTGCCGCTGCCGTCTTTCAAACCTTTGATTGCACTGTTAAGGAACGCCGTTGCTTCATCAACCTCAGTTTGAGTAGCTGCAACATTATTGAAGACGTCACGCGCAGACGTCAATGCACCTTTCAAAACTTGCCAAGAAAACACAGTATAGTCGCTCTCGTTTTTCTTATCTGCAAGATCAATCGCTTGTGCTAATGCATCTTTATTAGCCAAATCTTTTGCTGCCACGGCTGAAAGTTCAAATACTTTCCACCATTTTTCAGATTTTGCACCATTGACGATACGAATAGCTTTCACACTGCGCGATTGAGGCAAAATCAGATTTTGCACTTTTGCACCGTTCACGTCTGCTACTTTCGCCCAGTCGTTACCATCAGCAGATACCTGAATTTCACCTTTCGTGATTTTATCGCCACCGTCTTGAGCGAATACGATAGCACCAGCTTCGATTGGCTGAGAATAAGTCAC
This sequence comes from uncultured Actinomycetaceae bacterium, assembly GCA_902464405.1. GTDB lineage: Bacteria > Actinomycetota > Actinomycetes > Actinomycetales > Actinomycetaceae > Arcanobacterium_A. The sequence goes on from CABQJD010000003.1 coordinate 149,748, forward strand.
AGTAATTGATGATCCGATTTGAGGCACAGCATTCGTCCACACAAATCCACCTGTAGTTTGAGTATCAGTGAGTGCAGCATCATTCGATCCCTGGTAGCGCCCAAGCCCTTGAGAGAGAGCAACTGTGGAGGAAATTACCTCTGGCGTATCTCCTGCGTCAGCTGGGCGTGCGGAAAGCTCTGCTATCTTCCACCAGCCTGCTGTGCGCTCAGTATTGCGGATTCGAATTGCTTTTGCCTGCACTGGCGTATCAAGGGTTTTATCCAAGGATTCGCCATTTTTAATTTCCGCCAGCTGAGTCCAGTTATTCGTGCCATCCGCAGTATACTCAATCGCGCCTTTCGTGATTTTATCTCCGCTAGATTGCGTGAAGACAATACGTTTCATTTCGAAAGATTCTGGATACGTCACTGTGACGGCCGCATCGGCAGGCGTCATATCTTTGATCGTATTGTAATCAGGAGTGGAAGGATCAAGCTTTGGTTTCGTCCAAAGAATCGAGTTTGAATCTCCATCCGAAGCATTTGATAAAGAGCCTTGGTAAACGGCCAGATTATCGGAAATAGAAACTGTGCCCTGCGGAAGGCTTGGGAGATTCTCTGGATTCACAGTAATCTCTTTTACCTGCAGCCATGCATCGCGCGTATTGTCTGCAGTAGCGATTAAGCGCAGTCCTCTAATAGCTTGAAGATTGAGGTCTTGATACAACATTGGTGAAGTTGTCGCTTCGGCAGCACCTGGGACTTCTTGCCACGTATTGCCATCTTTGGTGTACTGCAGCTGCCCGTGATCGAAGTAATCTTTACCGCTCGCAGCTCCGAGCACGAACTTCACACTATTAGCATCAAAAGGCTTCGTATCCACTATTCCAATATATGTACCTTTAGCAATTTTATTCGGACTCTTATAGATGACGCCAGTAGTTTCATTGCCATCGAGCACAGCAGATACGTTTCCTTCTGGTGTATCTGTGCGGCTCGTAATAAAGCGCCTGAAGGAGGCATCTGGATTAATAGCGACTGCTGCTTTGGCTTTCAAATCGTTGGCGAGCGCTTGAAGCGTAGGAGTGAGATATGCTTTGCCTACTTTCGCATATTGGGTTTCATTCACATAGTTGAAACCGTGATTCTTATAGCTTGCCATCAGGGCGTTTCCTGCCTGATAGTTATTGAGCAGATCGTCATTTTTTCCAGCCAGATAGGCATCATAAGCATCAAAATAATAGGTAGCTGCCTTGATTAAATCATCGAAAGCGTCAAGCCACGGCTTCATTTGCTCTACCATTGCCGGAGTTCCTCCATGCGCACGGAATGTATCCACAGCTGGCTGAATATCGGTATAAACTTTCCTTGCTTGAGCTACTTGATCGCTGCTCAGATCGCCAGTATTCAAAGTGCTTTGTACGGCAAGAAGCGTATCTTTCACTGCTGCAGATTCACGAGCCTCCCATGCGACCCCACCACCGTACATACGGCGTAGATGTTCCGAAAGAGTGCGCAATGCATCAGACGCTTTATTAGCAGATGGAGAATTGTGATCTACATAAGAGAAAGAATCCTGCCAAGCCTTATCTGCATGATCCAAAGAATCCCAAAGATTCCAAGTGAAATCGGCGTTCATAAAAATCGCCTGCTTGCTCGGCTCGGACTGCTGCATCGGGTTCATCACCAAACCCTCAAGATCTCCTGGCTGCACGTCTGTGCCTAAGAAGTTTTCATAATTCGCCATATGCAAGGCGTCTTTATCGTTATCCGAGCAGGGAAAATTCATCCACATAAACGTTGGGCGCCCAGAATTATTTTTAAACGATTGGAAGAAAGAATGGGTAGCTTTTCCCCATACTCGACCGCCCGTATTGATCACCTGAACTGTCTGAGGAAGATCTCGATACCACGATTCACCATTTCCCATATAGTTCACTGGGCAAAATACAATTGTATCTTTAAGCCCTGGATATTTAAGAGAACTGTCGCCATTCGTCTGCTTTTGCAGATCTTGCACCCATGCCGTCATATCTTTCATAAGGCGTGTGTAAAGCGAAGAGCCTTGATTATGAGCATCATCAGCAAGAATCGCTATTTGCCGCACGCCGTTATCAATCACTTGCAAGAATTTAGCTTTGACGATTGCAAGGCTTTCATCATAATTTGCATTTGTGATGGGATTATTCATAAAAGGATGCAGTGCATAAATAAAACGAGTCTTGCTCCTATTTCCAGCTTCTGCAAGCGGAGCAATTTTATTGCGCAGCTCCTCATCCGTATAAAGCTCACGCCACTTTGCATTATGCTTCGGATCGTCTTTAGGCGCATAGAAATATGAGTTAAGTTTGTGATAGCCACCCCAAGTCATCAAATCAATACGATTCTGAGTGCTCCAAGGATTGCCATAATAGCCCTCAATAAAACCACGATTTCGCACGTCGGCGTAGTCTGCAATCGTCAACTCACGCATCTGCGAGCCGGTAATCTGCTGGAAAATACGATAAAGGCTCGTGAGACCATAGAAAGCAGCATCGGTATCTTTACCGAGGACGATAATCTCGGAACGAGCGCCGTTTTTCCCTGGAAGAACGGCAAGCAGATACGAATCAATATGATCAAAAAGCGTAGCGTCGTACTTAATCTTGCCCTGGGCAACGAGATCTGCCACGTGTTTGTCTACAACGCCATTAGAGCCTTTGATACCAACAAGCACAGAAAGCCCCGCACCGCTCGGAATAGATTCTTTCCCTTTCCAAGTAATCCCTGGAATTGCTTGCGTCGAAAGCACATCATCTAAGCGAGTTTCAGTATCTGCATCTATCCCTTTCTCTACTACTAAATCTGCTTTGCCTATATGCAGTGCCCCATCACCATAAGTCACGCTATGAGGTGTTGGATAAATCTGATATTCGTTTTCTGCTGCTTGTACGGGCGCAGCTCCCACAGGAGCAATCACCGATCCGAGAGCGAAAGCGGCAAGAAATGCCAATGCCCTGGCCCTGATTTTTTCTAGCTTTTTCATTACTTCCCCTTATTGCTTCTTTGCAAATAATTCATCTAAAACCTATGCGATGCTAGAGCATCTATCGAGCAGAGGTTGGTGCGCTACACACGTACCGCACCAACCTTTAACTCTTCACTCATATCTTCTGCGGCAGACCATCAGTGCACCGCAGCTCAACAATGCACATGCCAGAAGTACAGCCCACGCAGCTTTTGCACCAGTAGGTGGAATTGTAGGGTGAGCAGCGCTTCCCATATTTCCGGGTTGAGCAGAATCTCCGCTTGTTGTGCCAGCACTACCACTACCCGGCGCAGATTCCTCTCCTGGATTAGGATTCTCGCCCGGGCTAGGATCCCCACCAGGCGTAGGTGTTGATGGTTGAGTGAGCTGCAGTCTAAACGTGCTTGTTAAAACGGTATCTCCTTGTTTGAAGTTCACGTGCACGTCGCCGTCAAAAGCAGCATCTGCAGATCCTTCAATTGCATTAGTCTGCGGATTATAAGTAAAGCCTTCTGGCGCTCCCGATAGGCTTACCGTATACGGCATCAAGGTATCTATACCAGAGATTCCCACAGGAATAGACAGCGCACCAGCGCCAACTTCCGCTTTCGTATCCTTCAGCTGAAGTGCAGGCGTGCCGCAGATCACGCGCGCATTTGCCCAATCAGCATGATCGTTTCCATTTGAGCCGTTTGCGTTTCCTACCTGCAGCTGCAGCTTTTTCACACCCGTAATATCAATATCGATGCTCTGGGTGCCGCTAGCTTTGCTTACTGTCTCAGATTCGTATTTCGTCTGCCCATCGCCAATCACTTTGAAGGTCACATTTCCGTTTGGCTGTGTATCGTTTACGCCCACAATTGCACGCATAATTGTGCACTGCTTATCGCTAAGATCAAAAGTGATATTAGCCATGCTAGAACCACCCATCGAGTGCATACCTAGACCTTTGGCGTATTCTGTGCCTCCAAGAGTGATTGGCGTGCCGTCATTGCTCCCTTGTTCGCCATTTTCCTGATCGCGCTCCACTGGGCCCCAACCATTTTCTTCATCTGCCCATGGAAGATCGGAAAGGAAGTTCATTCCTGGGCGTACGCCGCGCACTACCTTTACCTGTGTAGTTGTTTTCACGGAACGCGTCACGCCGTCATTATCTACATCGTAATTTACGATGTAGGTCAGTACGCCATCGTCTGCTCCAACTGGAACATCAACATTCCATTGCTGGGAAATGTTTGCATCGATGCTCGCCGGATCGCCTTTCTTCGTAATAGTCCATCCTTCAGGTCCAGTGAGGCTCGTGACGATATTCGTTGGAGTTCCTTCTTCAAAGAAGTCCGTCGTGGTCGTCACTGCAGTACTCTCACCTTCAGATACAGGCGATTGCGTAGCGTTTATTTCTGGATCTGCATTTCCTGGAAGAGATTTCGGATTCTCATCGAGAAGCTCCACACGGAAATTATCGATTGTGAGATCAGAGCCTGCACTACCGCCTGCTTTATTGATCCCAATCCAATAATTTCCAGAGGTGCCAGTTGTGAACTCCAACGATATAGTCTGCGTTCCTTTGCCATCAACGCCTGTGCCGCGCGCTTGTGGAATTGGCAGCGTCTGTACTTCACTGGAAGCTATCCCTGAATCCGTCAGTCGGTCTCGCCCAAGCACAAACACATACTCTCCTGCATAGGCATTCTGATAATCCATTGACACACGGTACGTCTTGCCAGAATCAAACGGCACTGACGCTTGTGTGGTACGCAAAATCAGCCCTCCGTTTTCTTCATGCGCAAGCAGGCTCCATTTTCCATCGAGTACGTTATCGGTAAGTTTCCCTTTTTCTACTACTTGCCCGGCAGCATTTTTGCCATACCAGCCAGCATTAGAATACGGAGGATGATTTTCAGCCATCTGCGTGCGCGCATCGCCGCCAACTTCTGCTTTGCCCGTCACGAATGGCCAATAGCCAGTATCAACGCTTTCAAAATCGTCAAAGAAAACCGTTTTCTCTGTGCGGGCTTTATCTTCTGGCGCACTGTATTTCACTACGCGAAGATCATCAATGAGCACAGCAGCTTCGCCTTCACCAGCACTCACTTTGAAGGTCACACCTGCTCCATCTGTATGGAATGTGACGCGCACGCGTTGGAAATAGGTGCGAAGCTTCTCGTCGGAAGCGGTTGCGTTGATAGCTGTGCTCATAGTGATTGAACTCGTCGGCACTCCTTGAATGCTTCTCTGGTTGCCAATAGCTTTAGCGTCCCCACTCACAGATACGCTCACTGGGCGCTCTTTCCCTGGTTCGATTTCTACCCACGCCCACATAGAATAATCGCCTTTAGGCAAAGATATGTGTTGAGCTAAAGAAGCAGCGCCAGATCCAAATTTAGCCACTCGCCCAAGATTGCGCCCGCCGTTCGCAGAGTAATTTTTATCCACTGAAACGTTACCTGTTGTGGTGTATCCTTCAGCTTTCAGATCGCCAGAGTAAAACCCTGGATCAGAAATATGGCTGCCTTCACCCCACTGAGGATCCGCAGTTTGCGCAGCTGTATTCGGATACAATACGTAGGCAGTATTAGCTTTAACACTCGCAGGAAGAGTCACTGCTCCACCATTGTTTGCCACAGTTACGCCATTTGCTCGCCCTGTATCGGTGAGTTCATAGAGCGTAAAGTTTGGCACTTGAGCAAACGCAGGTGTGAGCTGCCATGTGCTCGCTCCCCCAGCAGGGTTATAGTGATACATCTTCGTACCGCCTGCTTTACTATCGCCTACACCTTTTGCATCATTCCACGGCAGTAGATATTTTCCTTCGGTGTATACGGATTTTCCGCCATACGTGATAGTGCGATCTGTGCCTAAATCTGTGCCTGTGATGCTGGTGCGTGACGATGCCACTTCAGTGCCGTTCTTAAATGCTGCTTTATCACCAAGCTTATAAGAGAGCAGATCAGATTGCTGCAAGAACTTCGTTGGCAAGTTTCTTTGCCAAACGTTATTGATAAAGTTGTTGTAGTCGGTCTGCCCTGTCCAGCCTTCAAATTCTTTGGTATTTGCATTGCCGAGCAGCGGATCTGGATTCCACGTATCGCGCCATGAATTTTGAATAAAACGAACTAACGTAGAGTTGATGCCCTTTTCTGACTGCCCGCCATATTTTTCGTCGTTTGCCCAGTGGCTCCACAGAGAATAATCTGCCATCGCCCATGCCCATTCAGAGCCAACACGCCAGCCCTGCTTTTGCATTTCTTCGGCAAGACGACGCCCAATCCAGCCTTTTTCGTAATAAACGTCGAAATAGAGCCAATCCAGCTGGTCTGCAGCACCAGCCTTTGTGAGTTCGTCACGGAAATTTTGGAAACGATTCACCACGTTTTTACTTGTAAGATCCTGCACGGAATCCATGTAATACGCCTGATTCATCCAACCCCATGCGGCGGCAGGAGGCATCTTGATTGTGCAGGGGTTCTCATAGTTTGCGCCCTTCCCTGCAGCAGCGTGCTTTCCGTCAGAGAAGCATTGCGCTTCAGAATAAGACTCAGTAGCATTCACGTGTACACCATATTTTGCATTAAAATCTTTCGATGCTTTCAGCATGGTTACGAGATCATCAAAACCTCCAGCTCGCTGATTGTAATGACTGCCGTAATCTCCTTGCGCTGAATCATGCCCTTCTGCTTGATAGCCCTTCAACAGCACCATTTGCCCAAGATTATCTGTGGCGAGAGAAATACGCTTCGTATCGTCAAGAGTGCGCAAGAATGGGTGCGTAGCTTGCGAGACGATATTAAACGGAATACGCTCAACCACGTTATTAGCTGTATCTGCATAGCCGTTTGGCAACCCTGCTTTTTCCATAAGTTCACGAGTAGCAATTGCAGAATCCTGCCAATCAACCGCCCCTGTAGAGTTATGATCTGCCACAATTTTTACTTCGGCAAAAGGAAGCTGCTCTGCGCCAATTCGATTAGCACCGCGTGCATTCGTGCCGTAAATAACCCAGGAGCCTGGAGAAATCGTACCAATTTTTGCATTGCCGTTAGTGCTGATTGCTCCTTCCCAACGGTTCTTCACGTCAGTTCCGTCTGAATGTGCGTCTTTATCCACGGAAATAGCATTGGAGCGTAAACCAGCAGCAAGCTCATTATTGTTGATAGCTGCAAACCAACCGCCTGCTTTTGTATTTGGCGCAGACTTAGCAACGTTAAGAGTTGTGTCTGCAGGCGTCGTCCTGCTGGTGCCATTCACGCCCAGCATAAGCGATCCAGATTTTGCGCCGTCTACCGTCACAAGATCAAGATTAGGAATGAGTAAACGATCAATTTTTTCTTTGGGATCGTTAATATTTGTGATTTCCCAGCGAACGACCTGCCCATCGATCGAAATTTTCACAGTAAAATCTGCAGAAATATCTGCGATAGACACTTTGTAGGTTGCAAAGGCACCTGCAGTATCTACAACGCCGTCTTCGACAGCAACATTATAGGATGTTTCATTAACGCTAACGCTTGTGAGAGGGGTTCCCAGATGCCCTGCAAGTTTTTTCCCTGCATGCTCATATACTGCAATTTGAGGAAAGTTTTTATAAAGATATGCCTTGTTTGCTCCGCTTGCAATAAGAAGTTTATCGGCAGTTTCTGGCATAGTGAGTTCATCACCTGCACTGGGAGGATCTGCAGGATCAGTCGAAGCTTTTGCTTTAGCATCCATCACCGAAATTTCAGTGATTTCAGATCCCCAGACGCCAGCTTTCATAGCGATTTTTTCGCTCATCTGCGCTTTCATATCCGTATACGGGACGCTAAATGCTTCCTGCCCGTTTAGATACAGTTTCACATTTGTGCCGTCCCATTCGATACGCACAAGAATACTGGCATCAGCTTGCGGAGCAGCTACTCGATCTCCTTCCATCCAAGGATTATTAGGTGCGCCATAGCGCTGCCAGAACCACCCTTGAGCATCGTAGCCAATGAATAAACCGTGAGCTGGATCTTTATAGCCTAGATAGAAACCAAAGCGATTCTGTTTGCCTTCTTGCGGAGATTTCACAGTGGTTTCGAATGAACCATTTTTCGTAAAATCGTAGGAACCTTCGTGAATCGCCACCGAGGGATACTTATCAGCCGTTGTGCCATTTTGGCTAGATGAAGACGCTTTGAAATGCGTCCATCCGTCTTCTTCAACATCGAGCACCACACCAGTTTTTTCTGTTGCAGAATCAACGCTCCACGAACCAGCTGATACATCAGCAAAAGCTGGAGTTGCCATGCCGGTGATCGTCACAGCCACAACGCCGAGGCTTGCAAGGATCTTCCTCAGTTTCATCTTTCCCCTCACTATTCAGGCGATGAGAACACTCATCAAGCAGGGCAAAGCACACACTCATATCCGCTTCCCCTGCAGATTTTTTGGAATTTTGGAAAAGCAACACTGCGTTCCCTAAATTCCGACACAGCAGACACAGCTGTGTATACATGAGCTTCATAATACATTGCTGCACAAAAAATAAGCACTCTTTTTTCAAAAATATTACGTTAATATAACGAGCAACCAGAAGGTAAAATCGATTAACCAGCGCCGCATAGTCCTTTAGTACTATTTTTGACTTTTTTGAGCAGCTCAACAGCGCATATTTGCGTTCATCTTCCACAGCCTCCTCATTTATACTGACAGATATGAAGAGAAGGCACATCCAAGGCATAGCGGGCTGCATTCTTGCACTCGGCACACTGCTGACGCTTCACACCCTCACAACTGATGCAAAAACTACAGGCGATAATCAGCAGCTCCTTTCAAACCATACTAATACTCCTGCACCTTCATTTCCGAGTATCGCGATCGGCAGCTACACGGTATCGGAAGAAGAAATTCAGTATGCTCTCACTAGAGTTCGAAATACTGTTATCAAAGAAACTGCACCTAAAGAAACGAGTATCGGATCTGATTATTTTCTTTCCGATGCAAAAAATTCACCGTCGGCGCGTGCAGCCGCACAGGCTCTCGACTATGTGCATCGCCGTTTTTCGTTCTATTCAACTGCGTACGAAGCAAAGCTCGTTGATTCACCAACATGGGATAGCCTAGTTGAGCGTTATAAAAAGGAGAATCAAAAGCGCAGCGAGATGCTTAAATCGCATACCACCCCAGAAAGAAGCATGGAAGACGGTGCCTCTATGCCCAAAGATACTCTCTACGGTGTGCAGCAGTTTAATCTCGATACATTTATGAGTTATGAAATGAGCGCTCTTTCGCAACGCTACTGCGCTGATGAGAACCTACCGGGAATGAATATATCTGAAAGCGATATCCAACAGTATTACGCAAACCATCAGTGGGAAACCGATAGTACTGACGGTACTGCCACGCCTAGTCTTGAAGAAATACGCCCAAACGTTGTGGCAGCATTGCGCGCAAGTATTTTTGAAAATATCGTAGAAAAACGCATAGAAAGTGAAAATATTAAAATTGCAGACCAAAAAGCGCTCATATCTTATGCCAGTGCATTTCTATCAAAATAGCGTAGGCGGCACCTGTCTGAGTAAGATGCCGCCCTTTTCTATACTATTTGCTGCCCTAAAAGTGTTCGATAGAACGGTTGGTTTTTAAGTTCCTGATGAGTACCTTCCGCAACCACACGACCATCGTCAAGAACTACAATATGATCTGCGATACGAATAGAAGCCAGCCGATGAGCAATAACGATAGTAGTACGGTCAGCGATGTCTATGGAGTAACTGCAAAAGAGATTGAAGATGATAACGTCAAACAATTTATTTTCAAGCCATCAGTAGAAACAAACTAGCTTGAGAGCAGGTGAATATTTTAGCTGAAAGTAGAACTAGTCGCAGTAACTACCTTCGTCAAGAAAAAGTTCTGGCTATAAGTGATTTGATATCGCATCGCAGCTTTAGGGATATACGAAGCAAACATTGCCAAAAATATCCCTAAAGCTACGATGCTCCCCTTTATCGGCACTTATCGGAGCTGGTTCAAGCGCCGTCGAGTTAGCACTAATGCACCGCCAGCGAGCAAAGCAAACGCAAGCGCAGCCGCCCACGCCATATTCAAACCTGTATTCGCCATCTCTTTCACGTCAGCAACTTTTTTAGCAGAAGGATCTGCTTTACTCGACGTATCTGGATTCGATTGCGCTTTTTCTGAATCTCCGCCTTGCTGAGAATCCTCTGGATGATCTGGCTGCGGATCAGGCTTCACAGAAGCTGACTTATCTTTCACTTCAATCGTAAATGATGTAACTGCCTCAACTCCGTCAGCATTTACAGCTTTTACCGTCACAGTATAGGTGCCCGCTGCCGTAGGGGTACCAGAAATCATAGCATTTGCTGCTTCGAACTGAACGCCATCAGGCAGACCTTCCACTGCCGTCACCGAGCCATTCCTCACCGATAGATCAATATCAGCAATCGCACTTCCGACACCTGCTTCTACGTTGGGAATTGGATCAATCACAGCTGTTGGCGCTTTCACCGTCACATACGTGATAACTGGAGAAATATGGATTGAAGGTTTCTTTGGATTGCCGATACTCTGCGCTACAACGCGAATATAATCTCCTTTCTTCACGTCAATCACAGAATCAGCATCAGCGAAATTCTTCCATTGCGCTGGTACTTCAAACGAATTTTGAAGAGTTGCTGTCTGCAGTGCTTGGTCGTTATGCATCAAGCTCAGTTTGACGCTTCCACCCGAATTATCCGCTTGGCGCAAATAAGGTTCGCCCTGCGAAATTTCAAAAGTAACTTTCCCGTCTTTCGGTGCTTTGAAAACCATCGCAGTTGCTCCAGCCGATTGCGGAGAATCGGAGAGCAAACCGTGAATACTTGCGCGTGCATCTGCAGCGGGAAGATTCACATCTCTATAATCCAGACCTGGGCCAAACCACTGATCAACTTCCCAGTTTGGATAGCCTTGCTTGCCGTATGAAGTAATATCTTTCCACGGCGCATCAGCGCCAGGCTGATACTGGGAATACCACACAGGGCCTTGCTTATTGTTTTCGAAATCTTTCACCCACGAATGTGAATCTCCTTTGATAAGAGTAGGGCGATTCGGATCATCAGGTGTGGTTTCAGGCTTTGGAGCTTCCCCATCAATCTGGATTGCGCCGATATCGGGAGTGCCGCTGATAGTGGCGCCCAGAAAATCCTTGCTAAAGGAAAAACCGTGAGCATCGGTAATAGGCATACCCGTATTTGCTGCAGGCGACCCTTCCACAAGCTTATAGCCATCAAATGCACCAGTTTCTAGCCCAGCAGAGCTTTGCGCAGCTGCGTCAGGCGTAAAATGCGTAGTGAAATCTTGCTTTGCAGCTATCGGACCGCTTCCTGGATTTTCCATTACCTTCGTACCTGCAGCAACGCGAATCGGATGCGTATCGTTGGTAGGAATATTAGCGTAGTTGTAGTAGAGATTGTTTTCGTATTCTTTTGTGCCACTGCCTTTATGCCAGTTTTCTGTGCGAGGAGAATTTCCTGCGTAATAGAAAATATTATTTTCTATCTGGGCATTTCCATTTTCGTTGTGCTTTGAATGCAGCACTGGCACACCTTCTGGAATATAGAACGTGTTGTTGTAAATATGCGCCTCTGGGAGATTATCTGGCACATCGATAGCGCCAAGAAGATCGTTTTGAGAGATATTGAAACGGTATGTGCTGTTGAGAACCTGCTGCCCGCAGAACATCACGCTTCCGCCGCTATTCCCGTGCGAATAGTTGTACTGATAGACAGTGCCATCTCCATAATCGGCATCCCACGCCATACCATCCCCATTACCTTGGGCAGCATTTTTTGTGTCGTAAGCTTCGTTATATTGGAAAAGAGCATTTTTGGTTTTCCATGCCCATATTGCAGCCGCTACTCTATGGTTACTGGTGTGCGAATAATCGGTTAGGTTCATCTGCCGAGCAGCCCCATCAGAAACGTTGTATTCAATAAGCGGCTTATCAGCATAGAAGACTGTGATAGCGTCACCGCCTGCGTCTTTGACGAAGTTACCTCGTACAACCACATTCGTCTGCCCATACGTTTGAGCAGTTTCATGCGAAATCTCAGCTTTTGCGAATTGAGCAGAATAGCCAGTGTATCCCACACCGATACCCCATCGATTTACTCTTTCCACGCGGTTATTGAGCACCTGAACATCGTCGAAACGAGCAATTCCCGTTGCTACTTCGTTAAGAGGCTTATGAGCAATCACGTAAATTCCGCCATTAGCCATGTGCTTATCGTAAACATTGCCATCAACATCATGAATATAGAGATCTTTTAATACAACATGATTGACTGTACCGATATTTTCTGCAATCACAGCTACACCAGTGCGGTTCATTGCGTCTACATCATTGTATTTCCCTGGATCAGTATCTTGACGATCGTTCGTAATCTCAAGATGAGAAACTTCAATATACTCTACGTCTTTCAGTAAAACAGATGAAGAAACTGTGCCTTTGAAACGATGCGATGAAGAATCAAGCTTCGTATGGTAATCCTCATACCATGTTCCTTTTCCATTAGTGTTAATCACAGGAAGCGGTTTTGAGCTATCTCCGTAAGCAGAAATTTTAATTGGCTTTTGTGCGCTTCCAGCGCCTTTAAGATGCAGGAACTGATCGTTAAACACATCTCCTCGATGAAAATACACTGCATCTCCAGCACTTAAAACAAGCTGATTGACTGGCGCAGTCGTCTTCCATGCTTTTTCCGGGCTAAGACCATCATTTGAATCATCGCCATCTGCTGCCACATACCACGTGCGCCCTGGATTAGTGACGCTAGTAGCAGCATTGAATTCTGCAAGGCTTGAATCCGTCATTTCAGATCCGTCAGAACCATAAGAATTTTTATAAGTGACGAGGACGCATCGCGCTTCAACCGCAGGAAAATCAATCACAATATCATTAAAACGCGCTGAAGTGGTGTCTTTCGCAACTGTTCCTGCTGCTACTTGAGTCCAGTTTGCTGAATTTTCCACAAACGTTTTATCTGCAGAAGAGCAAGCACTATTTGTCGAAACCGAAATAACATAATCGCGCAAACGCCCCGAACTATTGCTCTGACGAGGAGTGAGGCTCACACGCCCAAGATTTTGTACGCTTGCACCTAAATCATAAGCGAGATAATGCGGAGCTTTTGCAGGAGTATGCCAATCTGAATGCCAGTACGTCGCTTTATTGCCATCAAGAGTGCTTTCTTTTGTGCCTGGAGTTTCTGACGTATCTTCTGACGATACATACACTGCCTTCATATCTTTTTGTGACAATGGTGAATAAGTGACGTCAGCTGCTGCAGGGATTGCAGATATACCTGCAGCAGCTAAAATTGCGCAGGTAAAACCCGCCAGTATTTTCTTCGTGCCCATCACACTCCCCTTAATAGTTTTTCTGTACCAATTTTCTTCACATTTTTATACATATGTTGCTCTGCGTAGTATGTATTGCTCTACGTAGATCTGCGCCATCAAACGCTCACGTTCAAAACAAGATCGGCACTACTGTCTGATTCAAAACGTGAGTGTTGCTTATATGCGCTGAAATTTCGACACTGCAACGCTTTAGGGAGACCCACAGCATCAACACTGCCAGATCTCCCTAAAGCTACGATGCTCCCCTTTATTGGCGCTTATCAGCGCTGTTCAAAGCGCCGACGATTTATCAGCAACGCACCGCCAGCGAGCAAAGCAAACGCAAGCGCAGCTGCCCATGCAATATCCGAACCTGTATTTGCCGTTGTTTTCACGCCAGCATCTTTAGAAGAATCTGCTTTACTCGGCATATCAGGATTCGATTGTGTTGTTCCAGAATCTCCACCTTGCTGAGAATCATCTCCGGGCATATCAGACGTTGCAGCCTTTATAGTGAGCGTAAACGTCTGCGTCACTTTCGACGATCCCTGTGTGAGAGTGACGGTGATATCACCTGAAAATGCCTCGGTTGGCGTTCCCTGGATCTTTCCATCCGTGTAGTTCACACCAGCAGGAAGTGCAGGAGAGAAATCTAGGCTGTAGCCTTGAGCTTTATCAGCAGTGATTCCCACTTCCATAGGTTCAATTGCACTACCAACAGTGCCAGATACCGACTGAGCACCCAATGCCAAGCGAAGGTTACTTCTTCCTTCTCCAGGAGTAGAGGAATCAGGTAATTTTTCACCCTCTTTTACAGGATTTTCTGGTTGAACTGGAGCAGTCATATCTGCAGGTTTCACTTGCGATGCCACACAGAAAGCTGCAGCTGAAGCAAAGGAATCCTGCTGACCTGGCTTTTCATCATGCACATCGGTAATTTCGATTTTCACATACTGCCCCTCGGTATTTGCAGGCATCGTAATGGTCTGCCAGTCGGCATTATTCTGGAAATTACCGCTTACTACTGCTTCACCCCAGCCATCAGCATTTCCTGCCAACTTAGTTTTAGACAGGTAGATCTTGTAGGTATTGATACGACCATTCACTTTACCTACACGCGGACGGTACTCAATTGTGGTCATGTTTTTGCCATTGAGAGCTTTTGTTGGGTTAAAGACAACCCAGAACGGGAAGGAATCATTACCTCCCTGCCACTTCGTGTGCCAGAAAGTGTTTTCATTAGCAGTGCCATCATCTTTTACATCGAATGCTGCAGCTATATGCCCATTTACTGCACCTTCGCCAACTTTTTCTTCAGAACTGGCAGAAATATCTTCAAATCCAGCGCCGCACAAACGCGGCCCAACTATTCCAGAAAGTGAAACAGTACTGGTAAGGGTTTCATCTCCTACTTTCCACGTAAAGGTGGCAGTGCCAGTAGTTGACGTGATGTTTTGTACCTTAAATTTCGCTGTTGCTGTTGAATTAGCAGGCATCTTCGGCAAGGATATATCCGTATCAGGAAGAATCTTCCACCCCTCAGATACGCTCGCACGCACGCTTGACGCCGCAATCTCTTTGCCGGAAGGCGCATATAACGTCACCGTAATATCTTGCGGATCAGAAGGATTCACATCAGTAACTGCAGCAGAATCGGCAACCATACCTTTTTCACGCGCCATCGTAAACAGAGCGTTATCATCGAGTTTGCCGCCTGTGCTCACTAAATCGTGCGGGAACTGCGCGGCAGTGCCAGCTGCCACATGATTGCCAGCTTTCGATAGCGTCTTAGCAAGCATTTGTGTATTATTCTTTACCTCATTTGCAGATACACCTTGAATATCCACATGCTGTTCATTGCCGTCAGCAATAGCGAGATACTGATTCGTAATAGCATTTCGCAAAGAAACTTTATCTGCACTTCGCTGCACTACTTGCCACTTTTGATGTGTGAGTGCAAGAGAGGCGTCAGAACGCTGTGCATATTGCACTGAAATATCGGCGCAATCTGCAAGCTTAGCCTTTGCTCCAACTTCGGTAACGGCGTTTAGATGCTTAGCAGCATCCCGATCTATAGTAAGGCACTTATTGCTAGCAACATTCTTCACTTGATAGTAGCCATCATACGTTTTTGTGAGGTGCCAAGAGCCAGCTGCTACGTCTTTCAATTCAGATAGTGCATATACTCCATTTGGCAAGTTCGCTTCAGCTACTGCACTGCGCATATACGGTGTGCCTATCTTGTCGATAGCAGCTTTCATGCCATCAGCACCTTCCCACTTTGGCCAAGGATTAGAAGCACTCCACGTCATCTGCGCTAAGAAAGCAATAGAATCAGAAGTCTGCATCGTCACTTCATTTTCAGTCATAATAGAAGTATCGGGCCAAAGAGAGATACGCGCACCAAGCAATTTATCGTAATTAGGATCAATCTGTTTGCCGCCGTCAAAAGTACCTACATTCCATTTGCTGTTGTAGAGATTTTGTGGATTTACTCCATATGCTCGCAAACGGCTCCAATAAAGCGATTGAGTAGTATTCATCAACGTGTAACCGTCATCTGCGAACTGCTGTGGAGTATAAAAATCTTTATTAACCCAATAATCAATGATGACGTCTTTATCAATCTTACGTTTTGCATTGCGATGCACACCATCGTTAAAGATACGTAGAGTCTTTCCTTTACCTTTCACATAGGTATTGATTT
This sequence comes from uncultured Actinomycetaceae bacterium, assembly GCA_902464405.1. GTDB lineage: Bacteria > Actinomycetota > Actinomycetes > Actinomycetales > Actinomycetaceae > Arcanobacterium_A. The sequence goes on from CABQJD010000003.1 coordinate 165,805, forward strand.
CATTGATAAAAGCGTTAAATGCATCGTCAGCAGTCGCATCTTCGCCAAAAGATTGCTTCGCGTATTGAGCAAGCTGAGGATAGTTAGAATAACTATCGTTAATCATGTATTCGTCTGCACCCATGTGCCAATACTTGGTGGTGAATACACCATCGTATTCATCGATGAGTTTCTTGATAAAAGCGCGTGCTTCAGGTTTAGAAATATCCAAACGTTCAGGTGAATATTGCCCATTGCTCTTCACCAACTGATACTGCGGAGTATTTTCCAGCCAAATTCCCATATGCCCTGGAGAGTTAATCTCTGGGATTACGTCAATATTGAGTTTATTGGCTTTTTCTACGAAACGTTTCACATCATCTTTCGTGTAGTAGCTCCACGTATTCGTATCAGGATAGTTTTCGCTCTTCACCTTCATTTCCATCAAAATCTGGTTGATATGCAAATCAGCTGCATCATCAAGGAAGCGCTCAATCCATTCAGGAGAAATATTGATCTGGCAGGCACATAAAATCACGCCGCGCTGTTGATATTTGGGCACGGATATAACGGATCCTGCAGGTAGCGTAAGCTGCTGATCTCCTCTGCTTTCCTGGCGCAAAAGCTGAGAAATCGTCCTCGTAGCATAGAAAATACCAGCATCTTTAGCTGCTACAGCCTGCACGCCATGCTCTCCAACCTTTAGCTCAAACCCTTCACTGCCAAGGTCAGAGCGCTGTGCATCAAGAATAAGCTCCACGTCTTTATTAGTCGATGCAGCTCCTGCAACTGCAGGAACGGGCGAACCTAAAAAGGCGCCCAACTCTGTACTAAGCATTTGCGCACGAGTAAGCTCATCAGCAGAAGCAATAACGCGCGCTCCTTCTACGAGAGTCCATGTGCCGCTATCGGAGGCTTTAAAACCATCAAGGCTTGGAACCGTATCTGGCAATGAAATTTTTGCTGCATCTGGCTTCCATGCCGAATCTTCAGCTGCTGCCGCTACTCCAACTGGCAGCAAAGCTGCGAACGCTAATGCCGCACAGCTAAAGATACTCACGAAACTACTTCGTTTCATCTATATTCCCCTATCAACTTGCTTCTTTGCAATTGTTCACAAGTGTAATCTATACATTCACATCGAACTAGGTATTACGACCGTATTCGACGCATCTTTGAAAAGCGAAATTACCTGTGTGTATCTTCTGCACTCATATCCCGCCAATTTATCCCCTGCACTTATATGTGCTGCGCTGACGACTCATCAAGAATCCTCCGCTAGCAAGCAAGACGCATGCCAGAACGGCAGCCCAAGCAGCGATTGAGCCAGTATTCGGCATCTTTGCCACACTGCTAGAAGAAGATGAAGCACTCTCGCCGTTAGACGAAGTAAGAGATTGATCAGATCTCGCTTCAGCTTGTGGTTGAGGTTGCGGTTTAGGCTCAGGTTCAGGATTCACGCCTGGGGCTGGTTGAGGTTGAGGCTCAGGCGTTACGCTAGGATCTGGCTCAGGCTGAGGTTGCGGATCAGGCTCAGGTTCAGGATCCACACTTGGGTCTACGCCTGGGTCAGGCTGCGGCTGAGGCTCAGGCGTTACGCCAGGATCTGGCTCAGGCTGAGGTTGCGGTTGAGGCTCAGGCTCAGGCTCAGGATCCACGCCAGGACCCGGTTGAGGTTGAGGCTCAAGATCGCACTTCAACTCCTCGCGAGTCGGAGCAGTCCACTCCCATTCACTCGTCACTCTCTCAGCAAATGCATAGCGCGCTTCAGGCATAGCAACCACTTTCAGCGTGGCGCCATAGCCGTAAGCATAAGTGCCATCGGCAGAAGGAGCAGCCACTTCACCATTAATCGTCACCGTATATCGAACGCCTGGCACGGAAAGAACTTTCGCCCACGGAGCAATACTGCATGAAACAGGCTCTGCGGCACCTTCCTGCGCGTTTGATTGAGCAGAAGGAACTACGATAGTAGGCTGCGGATCTGGATTATTGTCCACTAAAACTTGAGGATCGTAATAGTTCAGCTTAGCAATCGGCTTAGCGGTGGGTATCGTAATACCACTTTGCGTAAGTAAGAATTTACCCAGCATGAGCTGCCCTTTATGATTAAGCTCCCCATGAGTAAAAAGCTGTGCAAACTGCTGTGCATCGTTCGTTTGCTGCAAGCGTTTAAAGTAATCGTAGGCATCAATAAAGCCAGCATCTTCTTGCGCAGCAATCTCTTTTGCAGCCTCAGCATAAGGAGCAGCCGCACTTTCGCGCTCTGGCGGGCTAACTAAAATCACAGCCATACCATCTGCCTGAGCTGCTTTCACAATAGCTAGCACATTTGCTTTATACGCATCTAAGGTTTCGAGAGGATCGCCCCAAGCATCAAGTACGTCAGGCATGAGATAAAGTACCTGCGCTTTATACTTCCCTACTCGCGTATCATAATTCGCGAGCATCTCTGCGCTTGTTTGCTTCAGAAACGATGAATTTACGATAAAACGCGAACGGGCTTCGAGGCGCAGATTACTGCGGTGCGTATCACACGATGGCGTTCCGTTACACTCCCAACGGATCACTTCATCAAATACTTCGATGGCGTTTTTCGCGTTAATATCGCCAATAGCTCCATATCCTGTGCTGCCGCCAAGAAAAACCCACGTATTTGCCTTATTGGAATTTTTGTTGTGCGTATAAGTGCTGATTTTTCCATACACACTAGTATCTTTTTCTGGTTGTGGAGCCACGGCAGCAAGTTCTTCGTCTGTTAGAATCCGATCTGCCACTGCCACATAATCGACTACTCCTCCAAACTGGTTTTCGTAGGTATCCTCACCAGATCGCGCAGAGCAAAGAGTGATTCGATCTACTGAAAAGCGATTCAATGCTAGCGAAGTAGCACCCTTAAAATGCTGATTATTGGTAAAGTTCATTTTCTTTTCACCGTCAATCGATACAACCAGCATGCCTTCTGCAGCATTTACACTCACTGTATGGAAGCGCCCATTATTCACAGCAAATCGAGTTGTGAAACCATCAAGGCTGCCTCCGCTCGCGAATTGACGCAGCACCTTTATATACCCGCCATTTACAAGATCAATACGATACTGAGCCTTCGAATCGGCATCTGAAAAGGAAACGATCGTGCCTGTTTGATTCGCGTCTGTTGTTTTGAAGCGAAAGGTTATGTTGCTGGCCGATGCGTTAGCAATCTGCGCAGCATCACCGTCTTTACTCGATGGCGTACATACCGTGCTCGTATCCGTCGCAAGTGAATAATTCACTATTGCTGTGTGCATAGGTTTAGATTCTAACGCTTCAGGCTCTTGCTCAGGCGGCTCAGGAGGAGCGGGCGCAAGAGGCACAGCTCCGCTCTTTTCCACAGCAGCGCTGTGAGTGCGAGCAAGCTCTGACGCTTCATCCCACATATCAAGCTGCTTCAACACAAATTTTGCCCACTCCACATAACCTTGGGCGGATGGGTGAACGCCATCCGTCACCATCCACCCATCCGAGTTATCACGCGTATGGGTATCGTCCCAGTACTGGTTTACATCAAGAAGAATCGCATTCTTCTCTATAGCTACATTCCGAATCGCATCTTCATATTTTTCAAAATCAGTGTGCCGCCCATCGGTCGGATAGTTTTGTGTCTGCAAAACTGGCAATGCGCCAGAAGCACGAATTTGATCCACAAAATACTCAAGATTTGCTTTGAACGTTTTAATAGCCACGCGTTCAGCTGCAGGTGCATTCACAGAATCATTCATGCCTAGCGCAATAGAAACAACATCAGCATTTTTATCGAGCACTGAAACTTGAAATTGTTCTTTCAAATAACGGGTAGTGGAATTACTAACCCCTGTATTTATCACGAGATCATTCGCACGAGAAATACCGCGTATAGGCGTCGTATGGAAATAGTTATTGATGTATTCGCTATAGCGGCAAAGCCCTGCACTCGTTTGCGCTCCATGCGTGATGGAATCTCCCGTAAAAAGCCACGTGATTTGCTCAGATGAATCGAGCATCTTACGCAGTTGCGTCCAATCGTCAAGAGATTGATTACGTTCACTCCATTGAGTAAGAGTAGATGGCGCAGCAGCATAAGCAGGAGCTGAAAGAGGCAGACTTGCCGTCAAGAAAATCCCGCATGCTGCAGCGTAAGCAACACACACCCCAATGAGCGTACGCAATTTCTGCGCCGCATTCTTTACAAAATAACTATCCACAATATTCCCCGTTGAATACATACCATTCCTATTGAACGTACGATGCCAGCGCATTACTTGCAAAGATAAACTCAGCGAGAATACACCCTCATCTTTGAGTGCACTTTTCCTATCAATAAGCTTCATTGTATGAAGAGAACTCTAGATGTAGCTGCGCCCATCTTCATCGACGCGCGTAGAGCCTGTCTACACATACAGTTTCCTCTTAATACGAATGCTCTGCCAGCTTATCAGACAAGTTCCAGAAAGAAGAAAATCTCACTTAAAACGAAGCTGGTGCGAAGTAGAAGAAGCACTATCAGCAAACGCACGAATTATGCTGAAAATTTAAAGCATATCGAAACGATTTGAGTGATACGTTGCTGCGGTGAGCCGATACTGGAATACCAGCACTTACTGTTAAATAACTGAAAACCAGAAAATATCGTATAGATACAATACCGCCTAGCCAATTTTAGAAACGATCCTATCTATGTGAGAGTACGAACGATACTGGGCAGCTGCTCGGGAAATACATGCTCGCCTCTCGAAAGCGCCTCATCTAGTTCGTCAGCACTCAACCAAGCAGTACCATCTAAAACTTGCTTTTCCAGCTTTGTAAAGGTTCGCCCGCTGCCACTGCTTATAAGGAGTGCTTCATCAAAAGAAACGCGCAACAAAAAGAAATGTTCATCTTGTTTGCGAGTGCTTCCGATAAAATTAAATGTAGCTTCACGATAAAATACCGAACCTTCTAAACGGTTCACGCAGATACTGAATCCAGTTTCTTCCAGCAATTCCCGAGCAGCTGCTTCGCGCGCGGTCTCACCAGGAATAATTCCTCCGCCAGGCGTGAACCACCACCAATAATCTGAGCTGGCTGCATCGTGCCCACGAATGAGAAATACTGCCCCATCTGGGCGTACAGCCAGCACGCGTGCAGCCTGCCGATGAGGAAAACCTTGCGAATCAAGCGGCCATTCAGCTTCAATTGCTTCACGATCTGCCTCAACAGCTGCTGTATCACTGCGCACTGCGCGCCTCCGCTCCCCTGCTTTTCAGCTACTGGTTAATGTGTTCATCAATCGCGCTAACGATTCGCTCAACTGCTTGATCAACGGATACGCCGTTTTCCTGAGAGCCATCGCGCAATCGGAAACTCACAGCGCCTGCCGCTTCATCGTCACCGCCAGCAATAAGCGTGAAAGGAATTTTATCTTTAGCGCAGTTACGAATCTTCTTGCCGAAACGATCATCACTCTTATCTACTTCTACACGCACGTTCTGAGCGCGCAGCTTCTGCGCTACATCGTCACAATATCCGTAGAAAGCTTCAGCTACGGGCACAAGGCGTACCTGCGTTGGCGCAAGCCATACTGGGAACGCGCCTGCGTAATGCTCAGTAAGCACACCAAAGAAGCGCTCAATAGAACCGAAAAGAGCACGGTGAATCATCACAGGGCGCTGGCGTGATCCATCAGGAGCAGTGTATTCAAGCTCGAAACGCTCAGGAAGATTGAAATCGAGCTGAATTGTGCTCATCTGCCATGTGCGCCCAAGAGCATCTCGCGCCTGCACTGAAATTTTCGGACCATAGAACGCCGCACCCTCAGGATCAGGCACAAGCTCCAATCCAGATTCTGCTGCCACCTGTGCAAGCGTATTTGTAGCTTCCTCCCAAATCTCATCGTCACCCACAAATTTATTAGGGTTCTTTGTGGAGAGTTCGAGATAGAAATCATCGAGACCATAATCGCGAAGCAGATCGAGCACAAAAGAAAGCAAGGTGGAAAGTTCATCTTTCATCTGTTCACGAGTGCAGTAAATATGCGCATCGTCTTGAGTGAAGCCACGCGCGCGAGTGAGCCCGTGAATCACGCCGCTCTTCTCATTGCGGTAGACCGTACCAAATTCAAACAGACGCAATGGAAGCTCGCGGTATGAGCGCCCACGCGCCTTATAGATCAGATTATGCATGGGGCAGTTCATTGGTTTGAGATAATAATCTGCACCCTGCTTCGTGATATTTCCTTCAGCGTCGCGCTCCTCGTCCATGTGCATAGGAGGATACATTCCCTCAGCATAAAAATCGAGATGCCCTGAGATTTCATAGAGATTGCTCTTGGTGATATGCGGAGTGTTTACAAAACTATACCCGCCCTGAATATGCTTCTGGCGCGAATAGTTTTCCATCTCCATACGCACAATTGCACCTTTTGGATGGAATACGGCAAGCCCTGATCCTATTTCATCTGGGAATGAGAAAAGATCCAGCTGTGCACCGAGCTTACGGTGATCGCGCCTCTCAGCCTCTGCGATGCGTTCTTGATATGCGGTGAGCTCTTCTTTGCTTGGCCAAGCAGTGCCATAGATGCGCTGCAAGGAATCATTAGCTTGATTTCCGCGCCAATATGCGGCGCTCGCACGAGTGAGAGCAAATCCATTACCGATAAGCTTCGTATTAGGAAGATGCGGACCACGGCAAAGATCCGTCCATATTACGTCACCATTACGATTGACGTTGTCGTACATCGTCAGCTCAGCGCCGCCCACTTCTACGCTTGCCCCCTCGGCAGCTTGGTCACGATCAGCGTCACTTGCACCTTTAAGCCCTACCAGTTCAAGTTTATAAGGTTGATCTGCAAGCTCCTGGCGTGCCTCATCGTCGCTCGTCACACGGCGCACGAAGCGCTGCCCGGATTTCACGATACGCTTCATGTCTTTTTCAAGCTCACGCAAAAGCTCGGGCGTCACAGAAGGGATATTGCCGAAATCGTAATAAAAACCGTCAGTGATAAAAGGCCCAATACCGAGATTCACCTCAGGGAATTTGTTTTGCACAGCTTGTGCCATCACGTGCGTGCAGGAGTGGCGCAAAATATTAAGCCCATCTTGTGAATGGATATTCACCGTTTCCACGGCAGTACCCTCAGGAAGGCTTGTGAGCTCCGTAGAAAGATCTTTTAATTCGCCATCTATCCGCAACGCTACGATATCGCGATTGTCTTTAAAATAATCAATACCGTTAATCGCTTCAGAAATCTCATGATTGCTGCCGTCGATGATGAGCTGCATGGAGCCTCCTTATTATCTGCTGCGCGATACAAGGGCGCCGCAGTATGTTTCGCTGCGTGCCTACCTCGCCCGCAGCATTTTCCTTACCCAGCAGATATTACTCGCCTTTAGAGCACCGCCCAACTTGCGCGGTCAGATATTGCTTATAGGCATAAGCATCTGCATATTTCTATGCATAGCTACCAGCAATATCAATCTTTCAGCAATACGGCATTTTTCTATACCGCTTGTAAAATAAACGCATGACTCTCAGCGTATTTGATCTCTTTTCTATCGGTATTGGTCCTTCAAGCTCCCATACGGTAGGTCCAATGCGCGCAGCTCGTATGTTTGTATATGAACTGCAAAAAAATGGCACCTATGCAGACACGTCACGCATATGCATCACGCTTCATGGATCTCTTGGCTCTACAGGCAAAGGGCATGGCAGCGATAAAGCTGTACTGCTCGGGCTGATGGGCGAAACACCTGAGCGCACAAACCCTCGCGAAACGCTCTCGATTGTGCGACGCATCAATCAAAGCAAACGCCTCACTCTAGCTGGTGGGCGCACAATAGATCTCCTGCCTGAACGAGATATCGTTTTTGATGGTCTGCACGAACTTCCTCTTCATTCCAACGGCATCACATTTCTAGCACAAGATTCACGCGGCACGAGCCTTTGCGTGCGTCACTACTATTCCGTTGGCGGAGGGTTCGTCGTCCCTGGTGACGATACCGCTACTGATACGAGTGCCGATACCTGCAGCAGCGCTCTCAAATCAGCGAAAGATAGCGAAACTGCTTCGCTTATCACCTCCGCTAGTGCCGTAACTGCTGATTCTCCAACTGCCAGCGTACCCTACCCCTTCACAACTGGTGTAGAACTTTTAGACATATGCCGTAAAACTGGCTATTCAATTGCCAAAGTGATGATGGAAAACGAGCTAGTCTTCCGCACAGAAACTCATATCAATAGCAGTCTTGATGAGATATGGAATGTGATGAATGAATGCATTGACGCTGGTTGCCGCACAGAAGGAATGCTTCCTGGCTCCTTGCGCGTTTTGCGTCGCGCTCCTAGGCTATATCACAAACTCTCTGTTGAAGGTCGCACGCCAGATCCTCTTGGCGGTATGGATTGGATCACTCTGTACGCGATGGCAGTGAACGAAGAAAATGCTGCTGGCGGTCGAGTAGTAACGGCGCCAACTAACGGTGCTGCTGGCGTCATTCCTGCAGTTTTGCGCTACTACACACAGTTCATTAACGGAGCTGACGCTGCAGGTATACGGCGTTTCCTGCTCACGGCAGCAGCAATATGCATCATTGTAAAAACTAATGCCTCAATTTCTGGAGCCGAAGTAGGCTGCCAAGGGGAAGTAGGTGTAGCATGCTCGATGGCCGCTGCTGGGCTGACTGCCGTGCTCGGAGGATCGGCAAAACAAGTAGAAAATGCTGCAGAAATCGGTATGGAGCATAATCTCGGACTCACGTGCGATCCCGTAGGAGGATACGTACAAGTGCCATGCATTGAGCGAAACGCCATAGCTGCAATTAAAGCAGTTGCAGCCGCGCGCACTGCACTGCGCGGCGATGGTACACACATTGTCTCTTTAGATGACGTCGTAAAGACAATGCGTGATACTGGTCGCGATATGCAGAGCAAATATAAAGAAACCAGCCTCGGCGGGCTCGCTGTGAACGTCACCGAATGCTGATTTCTCTATCACGTGCAGCTAGTGCTCTATGAACTTATACTCTGATGATTTGCAAAATGTCTAGCGAGCTGCCGAGCCATCGGTATAGTCGCTATCTTTTTGCCCCCACGCAAACATTTTGCGCAGCTCACAGCCAACTTTCTCGATAGGATGAGCTTCACCCGCAGCACGAAGCTCCTTAAATTCACTAGCTCCCCCATCTTGATCTGCAATGAAACGCTCAGCGAATGCACCATTTTGAATATCGGTGAGCACATCTTTCATGTGCTCTTTATTCTCTGCCGTCATCACGCGAGGACCGCTCACATAATCTCCATATTCGGCAGTATCTGAAATACTCCAACGCATCTTGGAAAGTCCGCCTTCATTGATTAAATCAACGATGAGCTTCATTTCATGGCAGACCTCGAAGTATGCGATTTCTGGTTGGTATCCAGCTTCAACAAGAGTTTCAAAACCGCTCATAATGAGTTTACTCAAACCGCCGCACAGCACGGCTTGTTCTCCGAAAAGATCCGTTTCGGTCTCTTCGGCAAAGGTAGTTTTAATGACGCCGGCACGAGTGCCGCCGATTGCTTTCGCATATGCCAACGTAATATCCCAGGCATGCCCAGAAGCATCTTGCTCTACAGCTACAATATCCGGCACACCTCGCCCTTCTTCAAACTGACGGCGAACCGTATGCCCTGGCCCTTTGGGGGCTACCATACATACATCATGTCCAGCGCCTGGTTTGATGTACCCAAAACGGATATTGAAACCGTGAGCAAAAAAGAGTGCCGCATCAGGCTTTAAATTTGGCTCAATTTCCTGTGAGTAAATCGTGCGCTGATACTGATCAGGCGCTAAAATCATCACAATATCTGCCTGTTTGGTAGCCTCTGCCACACTTGCCACAGTAAGCCCCTGCTCCTGAGCTTTTGCGATACTTGCCGAGCCTTCACGCAATCCCACAATCACGTCAATTCCTGAATCACGCAAGTTGAGCGCATGCGCGTGCCCTTGCGAGCCGTAACCGATCACAGCTACTTTCTTCCCATTCAAATGCGCTAAATCTGCGTCATCGTCATACCATATCGTTGCCATAATTTCTCCTTATATATTCCTCAATTGTTTATATATTCTTCAATATATTCCTCGATTATCGAGGTTGCTTTTATCTTTTGCTATTCACCTACTATGCAAGAATCGCCTAGCTCATCGACTCTATCTGGCTGCCATGCCCATGCTTGCGCCTCACGATCTGCCGCAATTTGTGCGCTTGTTTCTTCACTCATCGAAAGTGGACCGCGCCCGATAGCAACGGTGCCGCTTTGCACAATTTCTTTAATGCCATACGGCTCCAGAGCTGCCAGCAATGCAGTAATTTTCTCTTCAGAACCAGTTGTTTCAACCGTCACTGTACAAGGATTCACATCGATCACGTGGGCACGAAACATTGATATAACCTGCAAAACGTTTCCCCGATTTGAATCGTTTGCCGCCACTTTCACAAGCACGAGCTTACGCTGCACAGAGGCGCTCACTTTAAGCTCTTCAATGCGAATGACGTTGAGCAATTTATCGAGCTGCTTAGTGATCTGCTCAATCGGAGATTTTTTTGCATCGACAACGAGTGTGACGCGAGAAATTGCATGATTTTCTGTTGTCCCCACCGCAAGGGATTCAATATTAAAAGCACGCCGCGCATATAAGCCCGATATTCGCGCAAGGACGCCAGGACGATTTTCCACCAGCAATGAAATCGTATGCCGTTTTCCTGCCATCTGCTCACTCCTCCACATTGCTAAAATCTGGACGCTCACCGAGCGCATATTCAATAGTGTCATTTGATGTGCCTGCCGCAACCATTGGCCAAACCATCGCATCTGGGCTTACCACAAATTCAACAACGACAGGCCTATCATTGATAGCCATAGCTTCCTGAATTGCCCGATCTACATCAGCGCTCTTTTCAACACGGATTGCCGCACACCCCATAGCTTGAGCGAGCATGGTGAAATTCGGAACGCCAACCGTATTCGCTCCATCGTGTAAATCTGTGAAAGAGTAACGATGATTATAAAAAAGAGACTGCCATTGGCGAACCATACCCAAGCTTGAGTTATTGATAAGCGCTACCTTGATAGGAATATTGTTGAGGGCGCAGGTGACGAGTTCTTGATTCGTCATCTGAAACGAACCGTCGCCATCAATACACCACACAGTTTTATCTGGGTTGCCAGCCTTTGCACCCATAGCTCCAGGCACGCCAAACCCCATTGTGCCAGCTCCGCAGCTTGTGACGAGTTGTCGCGGATAATTGAGCTTAATAAACTGTTGCGCCCACATCTGATGCTGCCCTACACCCGTCACGAAAATTGCTTCTGGATCATTGACGCCAAGGCGCTCGATCACATATTGGGGGCTCATAAGCCCATCGGACGGCTCTTCATATCCTGGGCGGTATCGAACTTTCAGATCATTGAGGAAATTCCACCATGCGCTTAGATCAGTGCGTTCATGCCTTTCATATATGGCGCGAAGGGCGTGCCCGAGCGCTGCAGCCGTTACCTTAAGATCGCCGATTAAAGGCACCTGCGCATGGCGCAGCTTGTTAATTTCTGCAGGATCAATATCGGCGTGAATTACTTTTGCATGAGGCGCAAAAGATTTCAGATCGCCAGTGACGCGATCGTCAAAACGCGCTCCCAATGCAATAAGCACATCAGCTTTCTGCATGCTGATAACAGCTGGGACTGTGCCATGCATACCAGGCATGCCTAGGCAATGCGGATCTGAATCAGGAAAAGCTCCGCGAGCGTTTAAGGTGGTGACGACAGGTGCGTCTGTGAGTTCAACAAGCTCTCGAAGCTCTTTGGAAGCTTGTGCACGAATAACGCCGCCGCCAACGTAAAAGACTGGGCGCTTGGCGTGGGCAATGAGTTGCGCAGCCTCATGCACACTATTATTTTCGGGATTTACCTGCGGGCGATAGCCGGGAAGATCAAACTTTGGCGGCCACACAAACTCGCAGGTTTGATTTTGCACGCTTTTAGGAATATCTACGAGCACAGGTCCTGGTCTGCCGCTGCTCGCAATATAAAATGCTTCAGCGATACGAGCTGGGATCTCGTTTGCGTCTTGCACGAGGAAAGAATGCTTTGTGAGAGGCAGCGTTGCACCAATAATATCAGCCTCCTGGAAAGCATCTGTACCCATCGCATCGGCTGCTACTTGCCCTGTGATCGCAACCAGCGGCACAGAATCAAGGTTGGCATCAAGAAAAGGGGTTGCGAGATTCGTCGCCCCTGGGCCACTCGTCACCAAAGCAACTCCGACGCGACCAGTAGAGACTGCATACCCTTCTGCCGCATGCCCAGCTCCTTGCTCATGCCGACACAGCACGTATTGGAGCTTAGTAGAATCATAGAGAGCATCGAATATCGGCAGAACTGCGCCGCCTGGAAGCCCGAAGAGCCGATCAACACCAAGGTATTCGAGGGTCGTGACGATTGATCGCGCCCCCGTTGATTTTTCACGAACGCTTGGCGCCTGTGCACATATACCAGCTGAACACGTCAGGCGTTCATCTGAATGCTCAACCGTGGTTTGCCGAGCCATCATCATGCCTCCTTTATCTACTTTCTTTATGCCGCTATACGATTTTTTGGTAATAAAAACGCCCCGCGAGAAACAAGGGGCGCGCACCGAGTAGACAGATTCACCGATCGGTGCGCCGCTGTACTACTAGGTAAATAATCATCACGGCTTAAGAGTAACCGCACCACATTATCTATGAGACAGAAGTATCACAGTATGGACACTAGTTCCTGTGGCGCACACACAGCGTTGAAACAGAAAAACTCACCTGCTCAAAGACGATAGCCCCCATGAGCGTCGGATTCTTCTTATCTCTTAAATCTATCGCTTAAATGAAAATCCAAAATTCCAACGTATTTTTCGCAAATATTATCCAACTGAGCAATTAATCTCACAGATATCAAAATCGGGCTAATAGTCTGGCACTTTTCCCGTATCAGCTTCATAGAATTATGAATATGAAAAATCTGGAAGAGTTTGAACACGACATTTCGTCTGCCCATATTCGCCTAGCTCACCAAACGGCAGTGGTGATGCGCCTAGGGATTATGCTTCTTACTTCTGGCGCTTCTTCGTACCGAGTCAAAGACGGTATGGCGTGTTTAGCACGAGCAGTAGGAATTGAAGATATTCACGCGCAAGTCACCTACACTGAAATTTCGCTCACCACATACGCTAATGGCACATTTCGCACAGAGGTTGCTGAGCAGCGAGTTCTTGGCGTCAATTCACAACGTTTAGACGCACTCGCACATTTCGTAGCAACTCTTCCAGAAAAAGATCTCCTCGCAGAAGATGCACATCGAGCTTTAGACAAAATAGAGCGAAAAGGCGTTCTATACTCAATCCCTCTTTCAGCTTTTCTTTCTGGTATTGCCTGCGCTGCGTTCGCATTCCTTAATAAAGGAGGCGTGGCAGAATGCTGCGCAGTATTTGTGGCTGCTATGCTCGGGCAAGCTCTGCGTCGAGTCTTAATGAAGAAAAAAGCCAACCATTTCGGCACGTGGTTTGTGTGCGGCTTAGCTGCGTCAATCGCTTATATCGCAATTATTACCACTGCTTACGCTTTCAATATCGTCGATACTTCTCACCAAACTGGCGTTGTAGCAGCCTTGCTTTTCTTGGTACCAGGTTTTCCGCTCGTCACGGCAATTCTTGATCTTATCCGCCAAGATTTTTCTGCTGGGATCTCCCGCTCCTGCTACGTTGCTATGCTTATGCTTTCCGCAGGTACCTCCGTATGGTGTGCGACTGCTCTTTTCAATTGGTCTACCATTTCAGATATTGATGGCTACACTCTCACTCCTGCAGTATTACTCATTGCTCGCGCTCTCGCCTCATTTATTGCGGCCTTTGGGTTTGCTACTCTCTTCAATGCCCCAGTTCGCGCTGCCACTATTGCAGCGTTCAATGGCGCTTTTATCAACACAGCGCGCGTGACGGCGCAAGATGCTGGATTCCCGTGGCTCGCTGCAGTGGGGTGTGCAGCTTTAGCTGCTGGGCTTATCGCCACTATCGCCTCTCACTATAGTTACCATTCACGAGTCTCTCTATCCGTGCCGGCAGTTGTACTCATGATTCCAGGTGTTCCTTTCTATCGCGCTATCGGAGCTATTAACAACGGAGACGCCACTCAAGCCGTAGGAGAAATCGTCACTATTTCTCTCGTTATTGCTGCCGTAGGAGCAGGGCTTGCAGCGGCGCGTATGCTTACAGACCGCGAATGGCTGCTTGATCACGCACCAAAAGGTCTTCCCAAACTGAGCTATTCTGAGGTGACGATTCCCGATCAGCTGCAGAGCTGATAGCTAGTGCATGAAGCAAGCCTGCCAGCACCTTTAGATATGCCGATAAATATACTGATAAATATATCGACTGCGCGTATGCTGTGAGTATCGCAGATTGCGCGCTGTGCGCTGCCGATATTTCCCGTGGCATCGTTCTATTCGTGGGAGTATATAGATCGACAGATCGCGTATATGCACGGCAGGTATTTTCGCATGGCATCATCTATTCGTGTGCGCACGCAGACTGCACGTATACGTTGAAAGAGTGAAAGTGCTTTTCACCTTCACCACTATGATATACAAAAAAGATGGCTCTAACACATAGCTAGAGCCATCTTCTAATAAATAATGCTCGTTACTTAAAGCAAGCAGCATTTATTCATTCGCTTTTTCCATCATTTTCTTCTTACGAAGGATTGTAAGCCCCGCAATTGAGAAACCTAGAGCGATGAGTATGCCTGCAAACGATGTTGACGCACCTGTCTTAGAAAGACTGTCAATGCGCTTTTCAGTCTGTGGCTCAGGAACTGGTGCCTGAGGCTGTGGCTTGAGTTCTGGCGTCGGTGGATTCGGAGTTGGATTAGGCTCTGGATCCGGTGTAGGTGGGTTTGGAGTTGGATCTGGATTTGGTACAGGATCTTTCGTGTAAATAGCGTATACAGTCATATCGCTATTTACTAAGGTTGCTCCCGTAAATGCCTCCCCCTTGCCGCCTTCCTTCGTGTTCCACTCTTTAAACGTATAACCAGCCTTCGTTGGATCCTTCGGCATAGACTCATCAGTCAACGCATCAGTATCAATAGCCTTACCAGTTTCTACCTTTACCGTTGCATGCGTCTTATTGCCGTCTTTGAAAGTAACTGTGCTTTGAGCTGACTTCTTCACTTGGAATGTGTAAGTTATCAAGTTTGGTTTTTTCGCATCTGCCGTGCTATCACGCCCAGCATCACCTTGCATAGCTGCCATCATGTGATAAGTTCGATTGACGTAATTATTATTACCAATAATTACATCGTTATATTTCCCATATACACGGTCATAAGCACCATACGCATAACCAGTGATAGTCAAGTTCTTTTCCGTTTCTACCGAATCTTCAATTTTGACTTTTGAAATTGTTAAAGCAACTTCATTTAATTTGTTGATAGTTTCAAAAGCTGTTTTTAGTGTCTGAAGATCTGTACTACGGTTTTTACGAGCATGAACAACTAAACGCTGTTCATCGAGTTTATGAGTTACAGTAAATCCATTAAGCCCTGAGAAAGCGTATGTAGCGTTATCATCTACAGTCACACCTTTCGGCAGATCAAGCACAAACACGAAGTCAATATCCGAGTCGTATAACGCACCTTTCCAAACATCTCTAAGGTCCCCTATATTGGAACTATGATTCCAAAGTAATACTGCATTGAGTACCTTTTTTACATTAGTAGTATCAAGACTGAACTTAAGATTTACATCACTACCTTTTGTAAGAGAAGCAACTGTGTCATGCTGCGTATCACCATTTACGGCTATATCGCCATAAACAAATTGATCTTTATCCTTATCCAAAGGAAAATTTTTCTTAACGTCCATATTGAACGCCTTGTACAGCTCCATATTAAATTGCTTTTTCACATCATCAGTATCAAGAAGTGACGGATCGTCAGCAAACATCTTATAAGTGGGGATTAACATTGTGCCCATATAATCCATGCCTAACACATCTAAAACCCCTGCTCTATCTGTTCTAATGCCAGTATTAGGGAAAAAAGATTTATCGTCATTGGTTGAAAAATCTATTCCATTAAGCGAGCTTTCTTCAGGTGTCATTAGATATTTAGGTATTGGATTGTTGCTCTTATATTCAAGTTCCGCCCAGTAATTATCTTTCACAACTTTTTTCATATCGTCAGGCATACCATCGAGATTACTCTCAGCAAATGCTACTCCTGACGAAAATGTTGAAAGAAGCAAAACAGCTAACATTGTACTTAAAATCTTCTTCATAATAGTTATTCCCTTAACGTTCAATATTTATAACTACTTTGTTTGTTTTAATATCAACAATTTGCTTGTGGAAAATGAACTTCTTATAAAATAATTCGCATTTACCTTCTGCTGTTATATCGCCTAAAGTCTTAACAGAATTATCCTGAACTTCTACCGAGTATGGAATATTGATAGAAATAGGATAACCTGTCATTCCAGCTTTCTTTTCTTCTTCATATATGTTGAAGAAGCCTTCGTAATCGTTCCAGTTTCCGAGTTTAAAAGTAAAGGTCACCGAATTGGTATCTTTGTCGTAAGATTTTTCTATACCACTAATCGTGGATGTATGTGCTGAACACGTAATTTCATCTAAGTTAAACTTAAAGTTTTTAGGAAAAGTAACAGTATATTTTGCAGTCGGGAAATTTTGCCCTTTATCAAACATCACCAAATGATCAATCTACTTACCCATAATTTTTTTACCCTTAAAATCGGCAATATATTTTTGGTATGCACCTTCTATAAGATCACTTGTTTCAACAGTTCCTGAAACAACACCCTCGTAGTAAAGCTTGCCATCTTTGTTGACATCCTTACCTTCATTTTTCACTACGTCAGTTAAGGTAATCGTTCCCTTGATCATGTTTTCAGATTGTTGATCATATTCACTTGTTACATTACTTCCAGCCGCAAATGCCTGTATAGTTCCAGCCATTACACCAAATGCCACTAATGTGGCAATCAATAGACCCATTGTCTTTTTTAGTAATGATTTCATCTTATTTTTCTTTTCTTGAATGAATGATTATTACTAACGAATACTTCCATTCGAATATCTTTATCTATACAGATTCTTAATACCTCTTTTTGAAAAATTGCATAAAAATAGGCGGAAACACATACCTACCCATCAGGTATATATTTCTGCCAATTAAAAAAGTCTATGTTAAAAAAGACAGACTTATTCTGTCTGTCTGTC
>CABQJD010000004.1 GCA_902464405.1 uncultured Actinomycetaceae bacterium
GTTGTCGGCTGGAGTACGCTATCCGAGCGCTTCGTGTAGGCGCTCATTCTTCCACCAGTGCACCCAGTTCAGTGTGGCGAACTCAACCCCTATCAGTGATACCCAGGATGGGAGTAGATCACCTCAGCCTTGTATAGGCCGTTGATAGCCTCGGCTAGCACGTTATCGTAGGAATCACCCACCCTCCCCGTGGAGGGCTTGATCGCGTAATCAGCCAGTTTCTCGTTATAGGCAATACTCGTGTACTGCGAGCCACGATCGCAGTGATACGTAAGATTCACAAGAGTTTCTTTCGCTCCCTAGCTGGATTGCTCAAGTGCCTCCAGCGGTCGAGCCTCGGTTTTCATTGAGGACCGCGTCGCCCAGCCTACAATCTTTCAGCTATAAACATCGGTTACGATCGCTGTATACACGAACCCAGATAGAGCTCGAACATACGTGATATCAGCAACCCACAGTTCGTTGAATCTACTGGCCGCAAACTGCCGATTCACCAAATCCAAGCGAGAATCTGGTACGTGAGCGGATCTGGTTATTATTGATGTGCGTCCCCAGCGAACACCAGCAATCCCAGCGATTTTCACGAGTCAAGCGACCTGGTCACGACCTATATCCCAGCCCGCGCGCCTAGCTGCGTACCACATCTTGCGAATACGTAGACAACAAAATTACGAGCGTGAATAGTTGCCAACTCCCTAGCAAGTATTCGATCACGAATGCTTATGACGCTTGCTAGCCCGCTCTGCGCTAGAAGGTAGCCGCGAGAGATAATAAACTCTCTTTCCAAGCTCGCACCCAGCAAATCGGCTCAACCCCGAAACAACCCCTATATTCGTAATATAAGCAATCATCATCGGACCAGGCGATCGAGCTGCACTGCGAAAAAAGCCAAGACAGTTTTCAAAATCTCATTCGCTCTACGCAGCTCCACATTCTCGCGTTTGAGCCGTTTGATTTCCTCATACTCTTCACGCGTGAGCCCCTGCCGTTCGCCCGTAACAACCAAATGCTGCTCATACCAGCGGCGCAGTGACTCGTTTGCGATCCCCAGCTTCGGAGCTATCTCATTAACTGCCCTCCACTGCGAACACGAACAATCAGCAGCCAACCGATCAGAAAGCAACCGCACCGCCCGATCCTTAAACTCCTGAGAATACCTCTTAGACATATCCCTAATCCTCTCAAAAACGAGTAAGAACAAAACCCAGTACGCTTCACTTCAACAATCACATAGCGCTGGGGCGTGCCTTTTGGTACGCCCCAGCTACATTAAATATTCGCATTAGACGGGAGCTTTTAACTCCCTCATCCCTTGGGTGTCTAACCAGCATGAATGAAACCAACGGTTCGTATGCAGAACCTGAGGCGAAATCGTAAGCAAATCCATCACGGCATCACGCTTTCTTCCATGCCAAGGTCAGCCTTGAATAGAAGCATCTTCTACACATTCTCATAAGATCAAAACTGAGTCTTGGATGGCAACCGCCTACTGGTGTCATGGAATCCCGCGTTCGATTTGTTATCGCAAACTGTCAAAATAAAATCCAGAAGACACTCATAATTCTCTAAGTATTTTGCCAGATTTGGCAGTTATTTATAGATAGTCATTTTTGACACGTCGGTTTTAGGGAGCATGTTTAACCAATTAACAGTTCGCTAAAGTATTACTAAAGGAGGGAACTGAGTGTCTAAACCTTCACGAATCGTGGGGCTTGATATAGCGCGCTCACTCGCGATCATCGGAATGATAGTTATCCACATGGCCTCGCTACTTTGGAGTACCAAAGTAATACTCTCTGGCCTACCTGCATCATTATTTGCCATCATCGCTGGCGCGACGATGATGATTATTGGACGAAACTACACCAGCACCACTTTCTTGCGGCTGATAGCCCGAGGCGCTTTAATCATCCTCATCGGCCTGGCACTACTGCCCGTGGGTGGACAAATCCAAGTGGTTCTCATCATAATGGGCCTGGTAATGATCCTAGTTTCCTGGATGCCCGCATTGGGAACGTGGTGGAGGCTCGGTCTATTTATTGCCGCCACAATCGCTGCAACAATCGTTTACGCCCCCATCGAACTGCCACAGATTTATCCGCTATTGGCATGGATTGCATACTTCATCGGTGGCATGCTTCTTTTCGATGTGTACCTGCGCGGCCGACTACAGCGCAACCCCGATGAGAACAGCAACCTTAACACTCGACTGAGCTGGATCGTAACCGCTATCAGCGTTGTCATCGCTGGTATCGGCATCTACTTCCGATTTGACCCAGACATTCCCAGCTGGCTCAGCTTTACCGGTCACACTGGCGTCGTAGGCGAAATTATCCTCGCCGTTGCCGTTGCGGCCGTAGTGATTCACCTGTGCCTGATTGTAGGAGAGCACTCTCGGATCGTGACCTATCCTTTCGCGGCCATGGGAACAATGTCGCTAACCATTTACATTCTGCACATTCTTACCGCTTTCTACTGGCAGCAAAACGTCGCGTTGCATTCCACTTTGTCAGCAACCGGTTTCATCGTGTTTTTCCTCGTCGCAGCCAGCCTTTGGAAGAAGTTTGTAGGACAGGGGCCTGCTGAGAAACTCGTTGCCACCACGATCAAGGCCATTGTTCCTTCTAAGAAAGGGAATTAACCGTGAAAAAATCATGTTTTTCGGTCGCTGCCATTGTCAGCACCACCCTGCTCATGACTGCCACCCCGGCTCTCGCACTCGAATATGGCGAGCCGGCGCCAGAAAATGCGGAAAGCAGTTCCGTTGCCGCGCTCAAAATGGGAAAAATCGGCAGCTTTGGTGACTGCACGGGCACACTCGTTGCCGACCAGTGGGTACTCACAGCCCGCCACTGTCTAGAGTCAGTCAACAATGAAGGCACTCAGGCACGCATCGCTGGAAAGGTCTACAACGCTGATTCCTGGGCTCTTTCACCCACATCTGACGCGGGGTTACTTCACCTGACTGAAAAAGTCACTAACGCCACCCCCGCAAAAATCTCCCACGATATTCCAACCCCAGGGCAGACGGGAACTCTTTACGGTTGGAGTAGCAGCTCGTCAATGGCACGATCTGGACAGCTACCAATGGCCAAAATGGTTGTCAAAGAACTACTAGGTGGCGCGCCTTCCGGTTCTGACACGCCGAGTGCTCCCGAAACTCCTTCCGATTCCAAGGCACCTACCGGCGCTGATGCATCTACAGAGACTGCCCCACCACAGGCTCTACAGTCAGAACCTGGAATGTCGCAATCCGGCCAAACCGAGTCTAATCCTGAGGGAATGAAAGAGGCCCCAGCCGACAACTCCATACAGCCTAGGATCGAAACCTCTATCTTGGATGTGCAGTCAGTTTCTAGAGCTGGCATGCAGGGCGGTGACTCTGGTGGCCCGTTCTTTGTCGACGGAAAGCTGGCGGGACTTGCTACAGCTGGAACTGCCAATGGGGACCCAGACCTGCCCTCCCCCAGTGCTGCAATCACCGCAGTTGCAGGCACCGCCGAATGGATCGACAACATTATCTCTGGCCGCGACACCCAAAGCGTTCTAACTGCAGAAAACACTCCTGCGCCGCCAAAGAACATTCAAACCAGCGGCGATAACATTTGGGGCTACCTTGCGATCGCACTCGTAGGCCTTGCTGTTGGAGCAATCGGCTCACGTATCCGCAATGCACGCCAGTAAGGATTCCCACTGGACTGTCTAGCGAATGGCGTTTTGCCCTTTGAAGCCGCCTCTCAGAAAACACTGGGAGGCGGCTTCAAACATTAGCTCTTTTACAGTCATGTGCCCCGTATCTGCCCCTTGCCTACTGAGGTTTACAACCGATCAGCATTGCTGAACCAACAGGAAGATCATAGAAAGCCAGTAACCGAAACCTGGCTCAATCCGTGCTCGGGTCACGAAACACGGGCGTTAAAAGTGTACGGCTCCGTTAGGCCGTGTACTGGAGGGCTATGCGATCTTCCGGATGACGATCATTCAGATAGAGGACGGCCAGGAAGAACCACTCCGCTGGTTTCATCAAAAACCACACAGCATCAGCCACCCACTGCGATCTGATCAGCTTAGCAACCGGGAAGCCATACGTGTCATATAAGCGCCGAATAATCCGATGGGTTCTGGGCACACGCTCTTCCAACATCTGCTCAAACGCATTTGCCACAAGCAACTGGCGATTGACAACTACTGGCCGTCCATGACGCAATCCCATGCGAATCGGCTTACCACCGTTCGGTGTCCGCCAGCCGCCACGGTGCAAAGGTAGTGTTCGTCAAAATACACGTTTTGCGGGGCAACCTGCTGTGACAGGTTCCAATCACTGGTCTGCGTAAACGCCCTCACCACTAAGCTCGGCGATTAGCCAAACAAAGCTAGAATCCCGACCAGCACGGCAAGTAGCGGGAGGGCCGCTACAAACCCCAGAAGGGGCCAGCGTTTCGCATCAGCCACCATTGCATCCAGTTTGCTCAATATCGAGGAGCCATCGATGCAGCCTCGTCTGTCTTCATCAGCTTCGTAGGCTCGAACTTGGATCGCAACTATTTTCACCACAATCGCAAGCACAGCCAGCAAAGGTAGAACTAACAGCGCGTCTAGGCGCTTTTCAAAGGTTGTGATCTGAATAGTCCACGCCAGGCCGAGGGCGACACCCAAGTAGAGCCCTGCAATCGCAATCACAACTACGAGGGGCGGCAACTGTTTGGCCTCGTTGAAGCGCAAAATGAGGAACCCGAATACGAACAGTAACGAGATGAACAGCACGTGTGGCCATGCCCGCGTGTAAATCGGCGCATGAGTTTGATAGTTTGCCAGCTGAACGTGCCAGTCCGCAGTAGGCACAACCTCTTTGAAGAACCCTAGGTATCCGAACTCATAAACCGCTAAGACGCACAGGGTCCAAACGTCCAGGCCCGCATCGAGAATCGGCAGGTCCTTACCACTCCCCGCTTTGGCCGCACGGATTATTTGGCTGACAGTCAGCGCTACTGGGTAACCGACCGCAAGCGCGACGAAGGCTCCTCCAACCAGAATCTGCCCGAGAACCTGACTTGCGCCTGAAGGAGGTTGGGATACGAGGCTGGCAATCGCTCCGGTGATTCCGATCAACAGAGCCAAAACGATTCGCGAAAAAGAGGGGTGCTTGCTGGCGTAGCGGTACAGCTTCACTTGTCCTCCTCTCCTGTAAAATGAAGCGGCCTGGGTTTTGTTCCGCTTTTTATACGGGGGTCAGCGAGCTGACCCGAGTTTGATTATACATATCGATGTTGTCGGCTGGAGTACGCTATCCGAGCGCTTCGTGTAGGCGCTCATTCTTCCACCAGTGCACCCAGTTCAGTGTGGCGAACTCAACCCCTATCAGTGATACCCAGGATGGGAGTAGATCACCTCAGCCTTGTATAGGCCGTTGATAGCCTCGGCTAGCACGTTATCGTAGGAATCACCCACCCTCCCCGTGGAGGGCTTGATCGCGTAATCAGCCAGTTTCTCGTTATAGGCAATACTCGTGTACTGCGAGCCACGATCGCAGTGATACGTAAGATTCACAAGAGTTTCTTTCGCTCCCTAGCTGGATTGCTCAAGTGCCTCCAGCGGTCGAGCCTCGGTTTTCATTGAGGACCGCGTCGCCCAGCCTACAATCTTTCAGCTATAAACATCGGTTACGATCGCTGTATACACGAACCCAGATAGAGCTCGAACATACGTGATATCAGCAACCCACAGTTCGTTGAATCTACTGGCCGCAAACTGCCGATTCACCAAATCCAAGCGAGAATCTGGTACGTGAGCGGATCTGGTTATTATTGATGTGCGTCCCCAGCGAACACCAGCAATCCCAGCGATTTTCACGAGTCAAGCGACCTGGTCACGACCTATATCCCAGCCCGCGCGCCTAGCTGCGTACCACATCTTGCGAATACGTAGACAACAAAATTACGAGCGTGAATAGTTGCCAACTCCCTAGCAAGTATTCGATCACGAATGCTTATGACGCTTGCTAGCCCGCTCTGCGCTAGAAGGTAGCCGCGAGAGATAATAAACTCTCTTTCCAAGCTCGCACCCAGCAAATCGGCTCAACCCCGAAACAACCCCTATATTCGTAATATAAGCAATCATCATCGGACCAGGCGATCGAGCTGCACTGCGAAAAAAGCCGAGGCAGTTTTCAATAATCCAGCTCGTTAAGACTCATTTCGCCCAAGTAGAGATTTTTTGAGTGTCATGTTGTAAACAACGCTCTCGTCATCGTCGATACCTGCATCTTGAATGACGAAGGAAACCTGCTCATGCCACAAAGCGCTGATCTGGCGTTGTCTCCACTGGGTGGCATCGGATCCATCGTAGAAAATAGACCCACTATGGGCGGGTAGTAACAGACTGAGAGTATTAAGTAAGGTGGTCTTTCCACAACCGCTTGGCCCGACAAGCCCCACGAGTTGCCCTTCGTGGAACTCAAAGTTCATCCCCGACAGTAGGACGCATCTTTCAATCACAATCACAAGGTCTTATACTTTTATATTCATACCTCTAGCTCTTTCTTTGACATACGCGAACCAGCGTAATTTGCGTGACCTGATGACGGAGGAAAACTCCAACCCCACGAACGAGACGACGCATCGAAATCACACCCACCTTATGCGCCAGCTAGCACGTAACTGTACGCCCGTAAGCACTAGCCTTGAACGTGACGGACGAACTAGGGGTGCGCCACAACCACGTCGATGCAGTCTCTCCTGCGTTTGCGTCAGCGCGTTCATACTTACCGGAAGACGTTCCTATAGATGTCCAGTGCTTAGTAAACCCATGGTAGAAATTGGTCGATGCGTTTCCAGTAACGTAGTTCGTGCCATAGTACCAATCGCCGCTAGGAACTGATTCGGCGTATGCTACCGAGCTACCAGCCAGCAAAAGCCCAGCGGTAAGAATAATACTCATCGCCAGACGCTTGATTCTCTTCTTCATTAAAGACTCCTTTCGTAAATGCGTGTGGTAAGCGCTGTCGATAACTTTCTGGAGCATTTCGTCATCGATCTGCGCCGTTTTGTCACTAGGCACTTTACTGCCTCCCTAAACTTCAATGTTTAAAAAGTTCCCCTACGCAGCCAGCGCGTAAGTTGTGCCATTTTGTATCAATTCTGCTCGCAAAGTTTCGTCAATAATAATTATGGTATGCATTCGCTTTTCAGCGCTTCAATACTCTAAGCCACACGCTCACCTTATATCTCAAATTAGAACCCTACGCGAGATAAAACGTTCGTACGCTATTGTATAAGCATGAATCAAGAAATCGTACTCAACGTCTCATGCCCCGATAAACCAGGAATCACATATGCGATCACAGGCCTCTTGGCAAGCGTTGGTGGAAATATCCTCGAATCCCAACAGTTTAATGACGCTGAGAGTGGGCTATTTTTTGTGCGAATTCGCGCTTTTATCCCTGGCGGACAAGAGACAATCGCGGCAGCCTTTGCCCAACTGGCTCATAATTTCTCGATGAGCTATTCTATAGCCGAAGCAGCAAAACCTATGCGCACACTAATTATGGCAAGCAAAGAACCGCATTGCTTGAGCGATCTTCTGGCAAAGCACCATGATGGGCGCCTTCCTATTGAGGTGACGGCAGTCGTTGCCAATCATGAAGATTTGCAACCTCTCGCAGAGTTTTATAACGTGCCATTTCACTATGTGCCCATCACTCCTGAAACTAAGCCTCAAGCCGAAGCTGAACTGCTGCGCGTTGTAGAAGAAACAAACACTGAATTAGTTGTGCTTGCGCGCTATATGCAGATACTTTCCCCCTCTCTTACCGAACGCATGGCTGGAAATATTATTAACATTCACCATTCGTTCCTGCCTAGCTTCAAAGGAGCACGCCCATACGAGCAAGCGTATCGTCGAGGTGTGAAACTCATTGGCGCAACCGCGCACTACGTGAATGCAGACCTCGATGAAGGCCCTATTATCGAACAGGACGTCGCGCGCGTGACCCACGCAGAAACTCCTGCTCAACTTAGAGCTCGCGGCGCAGAAGTTGAGCGTGCGGTGCTGAGTCGCGCGGTACTCTGGCACGCTGAACATCGCATTCTCATGAATGGTTCACGCACAGTCGTTTTCAGCTAAAGCTGCAAAAGAGCCTTCCTGAAGAGCTCACACAAGCCGCTTGACCAGCTGCTTTACCGAGCCCTCCTCTACGAAAGTGGTGCTTTGCACGTACAAAACTTTACGTGAGCTTAAGGGCTTCGCCCATATCTGCTTTGAAACGCTCAAGGCGCTTAGCAGCGCAGTCTTTAGCTTCCATGAGATTCGCCGTATCTGATTCATCTGCATGATCAACGGGCACAATAACCTCAAGATAACATTTCACTTTGGGTTCCGTACCAGAAGGACGCACGATCACCCGATCATTGGCTTGAGTATGAATCATGATTGCATCTGTAGGCGGTACTCCAAGTGCTTCTTTCGCAGCTAGCGCATCAGAAAGATCAACGATACTAGCAACGGGTGAACCCGCAAGCATAGCTGGAGGATTTTCCCGTAGATGAGCCATTGTGGCAGGAATAATCGAAAGATCATCAACACGAATAGTCACCGGAGCCGTGAGATACACGCCGTGCACGCGAGCCAAACGGTCAAGATCGCTAAGTAAATCTTTTCCCTGAGCTTTCAGGTGAGCTGCAAGCCATGCGAGAAGAGCACCTCCTGAGAGTCCGTCTTTATCTTTGACGATCTTCGGGTTTACACAAAAGCCGATCGCCTCTTCGTAGCCAAAAATTATTTCAGGAGCGCGAGCAATCCATTTAAAACCAGTAAGCGTTGGCACGTATCCTAAACCATGATCTACGGCAATCTCTTTAAGTAAACGCGAGCTGACAATAGACGATGCCATATTCCCTTTTAGGCCAGAAGCTTCAGCGCTGTTTGCCACGCACTCCCCAAGCAGTGAACCAATTTCGTCACCAGAAAGCTGATGCCACCTGCCCGAAGGATTCTCAGGATCGCATGGTACGGCAGCACTTGTACGGTCTGCATCAGGATCAGAAGCAATCACAATATCTGCCTCTATACGCTGGGCGAGAGCAATCGAAAGGTCGAGGGCGCCTGCTTCTTCTGGGTTTGGGAAAGAAACTGTAGGAAACTCAGGATCGGGATCCACCTGCTCAGGCACTGTTGTCACATCGGTAAAACCTGCGGATTCAAGTACCTTCAGCATAACGCTCGCACCCACGCCATGCATCGGAGTGTAAACAATTTTCAGCGAGCTGCGCGCTGTACGCTCTGTAGCACTCAGCGCCTCGCACTCTCCTGTGACGCACTCGCTAGGGCTGAGCTGAGCACTATCTGCTGCGCCCGCATCTTGCACAGCAGTATCGAACGCGCTCATATCGGCGAGCGCAGCTGATTTTCCGCTCGGCAGACAATCAGCTGTGGCAGCAATATACCAATCCACATATTCTTCGCCGATAATCTCCCAACCTTCCTGGGCAAGCTCAATTTCATCGGCGTGAGGAGCAGCAGCAATCGCTTCAGCAATTTCTTTATCGATAGGAGGTACGATCTGTACGCCGTTGCCATCAGCTTCCACAGCTCTGCCGCCCACATAGACTTTGTATCCGTTATCCCATTTAGGGTTGTGGCTCGCCGTTACCATCACGCCAGCATCAGCGCCGAAATAACGCACTGCTCCTGCAAGTAAAGGAGTTGGCAAAGCACGTGGCATGAGCTTTGCCCGCAGACCAGCCGCCGTCACAATAGCAGCAGTGTCTTGCGCAAATTCCTGTGAATGGTAGCGCGCATCGTAGCCAATAACGACGAGCGCATCGCCGCCCACAGCCCGCTTGAGCCAGGCAGACAATCCCGCGGCAGCTTTTCTCACCACTGCACGATTCATGCGGAAAGGACCGCCTGCCATTGCGCCGCGCAAACCTGCTGTACCGAATTGAAGCAAGCCTTGGAAACGATCACTCAGCTCAGCATTTGCCTCAATATCTCCAGCCTCAGCCGCGGTAAGAAGCGTCGTAATTTCTGCGCGCGTTTCTAGATCAGGATCGTGCGCGATCCAAGATTCAACGTCTGCTTTCACGTAGCCCATATACTCTTCCAATTCTCAGTTAATCCCACTGCCCGTGAGAGCCGTGACGGCAAGATCTAGCGAATGAATAAAGAGCGTTTCGCGCTGCTCGGCACTCATATTGCTTGATTCTTTTTCAAAATGATCGGAGACGGTGAGCACCGTCATTGCTTGCCCACCTTCGCGCATAGCAGTGGCATACAAACCAGAAGTTTCCATCTCCACCGAGTGCACACCAATATCTGCAAGCCGAGCACGCTGCTCATCTGAACCGAAATAGAAATAATCCGTGGAAAACACTGGTTCAATACTGATCTGGTAATCAGCGCTCTGCTCCTGCATTCGCGCACGATAATCGAGCGCACTGCGCAGCAACTCAGGGCTTGCAGCGAGAGATACTGTGAGCCCGGGAATAAGAAGCTCCGCTATTTTAGAATCTGTGACGGCTGACTGCCCGACCACGACGTCACCCACGTTGAGGGTATCTCCCCATGCACCGCAAGTACCGACACGAATAATACGCTGGACACCATAGAAACGATACAGTTCCGTCGCGTAGATCATCAGTGACGGAACGCCCATACCAGAGGCCATGACGCTCAGCGGCGTACCGTTCACGGTACCGGTATAGACAGGGTTACGGCGAACTTCAGAAACAAGCTCTGCATCAGGCATGAGCATCTGAGCAATGCGCTGAGCACGCGCAGGATCGCCTGGAAAAATAACGTTTGGGGCAATCTGCCCAACTTCTGCTGAAATATGTGGTGTAGCCATGAAAAGTATTATACGTCACAAACACATAAGGTACGAGCTACCTCGGCTTCTGGATAGAAACGAAATATCTTGTAGGGGCGCACGTATAACATCTGCAAATTAGAAAGATCTTCAAGGTATTAAAAAGCGTAACTAGCTACAGGAAGAGCAAGCTTGCAGTCGACTGCAAGCCCAGAGCCGACTAAGTAGCTACCGAACACGAGATACTGCGAACAAGATTATCCCTTAACTCCCAACTCCCTTTCGGAATATCACTTATAATACAGCCCGAGGCAAATGAATTAACATCATTCAACCTCGGGCTGCTCTCAGCTATTTTTACTAGCTCTTATGAGATTTCACTAGTTCTTATGCCGCTTCGAATAAGCAGGACCTTCAAGCTCCGTCCCTGCAGGAGCAGAGGCTGGAGATACCTGCTCAAGATTCGTGCCACGCACATTCGAAATCCAACGCATAAGGTGATAGATAATGATCGCACCAAACGAACCCAACGCAATACCCTCGAATGTGGCTCCACCAGCAATGAGCGTATAGTTTGCAATTGCCATAACCATTGAGATCGCTGCCGTATTGAGATTCACTGGATCCGAGAAATCGACCTTGTTTTGCACCCAGATACGCACACCCAGCATACCGATCATGCCGTAAAGCACAGTTGCTGCGCCGCCAAGCACGCCTGCCGGAATCGTAGCGATTGCTGCACCAAACTTCGGCAGGAGCGAAAGTGCGAGCGCGCCGCAGGCTGCAATAACGTAAGCAACCGTTGAATAAACGCGAGTTGCCGCCATCACGCCGATATTTTCTGCATACGTTGTGGTACCAGAACCACCACCGCATCCAGCAAAAACAGTTGCAATACCATCTGCAAAGAGTGCCCTGCCCGTCAGATCATCGAGGTTTTCGCCAGTCATAGCAGATACGGATTTCACGTGTCCGATATTTTCAGCGATAAGAACGAGCACCACGGGAAGGAAAAGCCCAAGATACTTTGGATCGAAAGCAGGAGCATGGAATGCTGGCAAACCAATTACTTTAGCTGCACCGATCGCAGCAAAATCAACTTCATTGCGAACGATTGCACACACATACCCAACAATCACCCCGATCAGGATCGATAGGCGCCCGATAATCCCCTTAAATAAGACGGTGACGAGAATAACCGTCACAATCGTCACAGTCGCCGTCACTGGAGCTTGCTTCACGTTATTCCATGCACTTGGCGCCAGATTGAAGCCGATAAGGGAAACAATTGCCCCCGTAACGATTGGGGGCATCAATTTATCGATCCATGCAGATCCAGCGAAATGAACAACCAGACCAATCACTGCTAGGAGCACACCTACTGAAATCACACCGCCCTGAGCCAAGGCTTGTTTCGCAGAATCAATCGGCACCCCAGCTTGTGCATCATACATCGTCACCGCACCGATTGGAGCAATTAGTGCAAAAGAGGAGCCAAGATAAGAAGGAAGACGCCCTGCCGTAATCAAGATGAATAGCAAGGTGCCAAAACCCGTGAAAAAAAGGGTCGTCGATGGGTCAAACCCCGTAAGAAGCGGCACTAGGAACGCAGCACCAAACATTGCCACAATATGTTGCGCACCGATTCCAGCTGTGCGCCCCCAGGTGAGGCGCTCATGAGGCATAACTACCTCACCAGAAGAAATCGATTTACCGTCACCATGAAGTTTCCAGCCCTGAAAAGCGAAGCGCGCCGACTTTTGAATCATATACATACTCCCCGTCCCTAGCTCTGCGCAAGAGCGCACTGCACCTCGAAGAAATAGACGTAAATTCTTCGATATATATAGATGGCACAAAACTAGAAAATAGTACTTCCACGAACCGTGGAGAGCACGCCAACCGGTGTATTCTTCCCCGGCTCAATCTTTCGCTCCCACATTAGTGAAGACATAAATAATTTCAAAATCGCGATGAATAATGAGACGAAAAATTGCATATTATGAGACGTCAATACATAGAAAAAGTGAGCCGCTCTCAAGGCATATGCGCACAGCGGCACAACGATAGACAAGAGAGCTAGATCTGAATCAAGCTAGATTTAGATATATGAGATAGAAAGAAAAAATAAGAATAGAGATAAAAATCAGGATAGAAGAAAGGCGATACGCAAAGCCCTCGAACCGATGCTACCCATTAGCTCGAGGGCTTTGCGCAGTATGAAACTCGAAATCAGAGCAGACCGAGCGCTTTCACTGTATCAAGCTCTTCCTGAGCCTTCTGAGCAGAGTAATCGATACCAGCGCGGGTTGCCTCAGAAATTTCCAAGCCTTCCACAACTTTCCATTCACCGCCATCAGAGGTGCATGGCAAACCGAAGGAGAGACCAGCAGGAATTCCGTAGAGCGAACCGTCAGTCATCACTGCCGAAGAAACCCAATCGCCTTCTGGCGTGCCGAGAGCCCAATCACGCATGTGATCGATTGCAGCGCCAGCAGCGGATGCGGCAGAAGAAGCACCGCGAGCCTCAATAATCGCAGCACCACGCTTAGCGACTGTTGGGACGAAGTAATCCTTGCGCCACGCGTCATCAACAAGATCATGAGCAGGCTTACCATCCACAGTTGCATAAGAAAGATCTGGATACTGATCGGCAGAGTGATTGCCCCACACCACCATCTTCTTAATATCGCGTACAGGCACACCGAGTTTTTCGGCAAGCTGGGAGATCGCACGGTTGTGATCGAGGCGCATCATCGCAGTAAAACGGCTCTTAGGCACGTCTGGAGCAGCATTCGCAGCAATCACACAGTTGGTGTTGGCTGGGTTGCCCACGACGAGCACGCGAACGTCATCTGCAGCATTATCGTTGATAGCTTTACCTTGAGGTCCAAAAATACCACCGTTTGCAGCGAGCAAATCGGCACGTTCCATACCTTTACCGCGTGGACGAGCACCCACGAGAAGAGCAAAGCTAGTGCCATCGAATGCAACATTCGGATCGTCTGTGATATTGATGCCCTCGAGCAACGGGAATGCGCAGTCGTTGAGCTCCATTGCCGTGCCCTCTGCAGCTTTGAGCGCTGGCGTAATCTCAAGCATATTTAAAATAACTGGCTGATCTGGGCCAAGCATTGCTCCAGAAGCGATGCGGAAAAGCAACGCGTAGCCGATATTGCCTGCCGCACCCGTCACTGTTACAACTACTGGTTTCTTATCTGCCATAAAAAACTCCTTCAATTTATGCATTATTTTGTGCGCACTCTTTTCTGCGCGCATACATATTCAGGATACCGCGCATGAGCACATCACGCAGTATGATTGAGCACCGTTTTGAAAGCGGCACTCTGATTCACATTACTTTTATACCTATCCAGCATTTAACAGTGCTAGAGCGCACTAGAGCAACTCATACACCCCAATATCTGCGTTTTATGCTGGCATAGCCCCTCCCTTTATGAGCGACGATGCGCCCGATAAAACTCTACAAGCCTGCGCGTCGAAGAATCCAGCCCACCGAGAGCTTCAGCATCTCCCACAATAGCAGGAGCTAAGCCGAGAGCCTCTTTCTTGCCCAGCTCAACTCCCCACTGATCGAATGAATCAATTCCCCACACAACGCCTTGCACAAACGTGATGTGTTCGTACAGAGCGATTAATTCTCCGAGCACTCGCGGCGTGAGCGAATCGGCCATAATCGAGATAGTCGGCTTATTTCCAGGGAAAACGCGAGCAGACACGATCTCTTCAGGCGTACCTTCTGCGCGCACTTCATCGGCAGTTTTGCCAAAAGCAAGTGCTTTGGTTTGCCCGAAGAAGTTACTCAAGAAGAGCTCATGCTGATCCACACCGTCAAAAGAGAGCGGATATGCTGGGTTGGCAAAGGCGATGAAATCTGCCGGAATGAGCTGCGTACCTTGATGAATGAGCTGATAGAACGCATGCTGCCCATTCGTGCCCGGCTCTCCCCAAAATACTTCGCCAGTAGCGGAGGTAACGGGAGTGCCGTCCCAGCGTACACGTTTGCCGTTGCTTTCCATCGTTAGCTGCTGCAAATATGCAGGGAAACGGTGCAAAAGCTGCGAATATGGCAAAATGGCGTGCGTAGCGGCCCCCATAAAATTGACGTAGAAAACGTTGAGTAATCCCATCAGCAAAGGCACATTTTCACGCGCTGGAGCAAAACGGAAATGATCATCCATTGCACGGAATCCTGCAAGGAAATCCTCGAAGCGCTCTGGACCAATAGCGAGCGCGAGTGACGTCCCCACAGCCGAATCGACAGAATAGCGTCCGCCAACCCAATCCCAGAAGCCAAAAGCGTTTTTAGGATCGATACCGAATGCAGCAACCTTATCGAGCGCCGTCGATACAGCCACGAAATGCTTCGCCACAGCAGCATTTGCTGCCTCACCTTCCACATCAATACCGTGCGCACGCAGACCATCGATCAGCCAGCCGCGAGCTTGCCGCGCATTTATGAGCGTCTCAGAGGTCGTAAAAGTCTTTGATGCCACTATAAAAAGAGTTGTTTCAGGATTTATACCCTTAAGTTTTTCTGCAATATCTGTGGGATCGATATTAGAGACAAAACGGCACTCTAAACCTTGCTGCACATAAGGTTTCAGAGCTTCGTATGCCATCACAGGCCCTAAATCTGAACCTCCGATACCGATATTTACGATCGTGCGAATCGGTTTATCAGTGACGCCAGTCCATTCGCCGCTGCGAACTTTCCGAGCAAACGTATAAACACGTTCCAAAACGCTGTGCACGTCCGCCGTCACGTCTTGCTCCTCGACACGTAGATGGCCATCGGCGTCACGCCCATTCTCACCTGGAGTTCCAGCAATTGATCGCAGCGCAGTATGGAGCACGGAACGGTTCTCCGTGATGTTAATACGCTCGCCGTTGAACATCGCCTCTCTGCGATCTGCAAGCCCTACCTGCTCGGAGAGCTGCACAAGAGCTTCTTTGATCTCATCAGTGAGATACGTTTTCGACATATCTACAAACACATCTGCGGCATGAAAACTCAAGCGATCTGCACGCTCTGGGTCGTTTTCAAACCACTGGCGAAAATCAACGTTAAGACTGTCGCGAAGTTGGCTCAGCCAGTGCCAAGCTGGAGTCTGAGTCGCATCAACTGGATTCACAAGTACCTCCTCGGTACGCACGCTTGACTCGCGCACTTTGCACGCGCGTCACATAGTAAAACACATACATTTTAACGGCATACACCCCAAACAAGCACACTTTTGCCACAAACCTCTCGCATTATGTATGAATATCAGTCCTTACCAGCACGCATCTGCAGTTCAAAAGCGCTCAATAACGTTTCATCTACGCGTTATCGACACTTTGGGAAAAGAAAAGCTTATTTGCATATCAATAATTGATAAGTCCTAGAAGAAAGTGACTTAGAATAGAGAGCATAGGAAAAATGCCGAAGCTTGAATCGAGGAAACGTGATGGATAATCAAACAATCTCTGCCACCAACTCAGCGGATAATGCCCACGTGAAAATCGGTGTTCTCACCTCAGGTGGAGATGCGCAAGGCATGAATGCAGTTGTTCGTGCAGTCATTCGCACAGCAATTCACGAAGGCGCTCAACCATACGCTATTCGAGAGGGTTGGAAAGGAGCCGTCGATGGAGGCGATCTGATAGCTCCAGCAACTTGGCATGATGCTTCTGGCATTCTCAGTCTTGGCGGCACGGCTATCGGCACCGCACGATCCGAAGAATTTCGCGAGCGCTCTGGTATTAAAAAAGCAGTAAGAAATTTAGTACATGCTGGTATTGATCGCCTCGTTATTATTGGCGGTGACGGCACTCTCTCTGGTGCCGACGAACTTCGGGCTCTATGGCCGCAACTACTTGATGAACTGGTTGCAGAAGGCGAGGTATCTCAATCGGAAGCTGACGCTCACCGCCGTCTGCATATCGCTGGCGTAGTTGGATCTATCGACAATGACCTCGTAGGCACCGATATGACAGTTGGTGCAGATTCAGCGCTTCATCGCATCATTGAAGCAGTCGATGCGATTTCTTCTACTGCTGCTTCCCACCAGCGCACATTCGTGATCGAAGTTATGGGACGGCGCTGCGGCTATTTAGCTCTGATGAGTGCTATTTCTGGCGGATGTGACTACGTATTTATTCCAGAACTTCCAGCTGCAGAAGGCTGGGAAGAGGAAATGTGTGCCAAGCTGCGTGAAGGTCGCGAACATGGTAGAAGAGATTCCTTAGTGATTGTGGCAGAAGGTGCAACAGATCGTCACGGCAACCCGATTACTGCCCAGCAAGTGCAAGCTGTACTCACCGAACGGCTTGGAGAAGAAGCACGAGTGACGGCACTCGGGCACGTGCAGCGCGGAGGCACTCCAAGCGCCTACGACCGCTGGATGAGCACACTTTTAGGTTATACAGCCGCACACGAGATGATCATTGCAGACGAAACCACAGAACCAATGATCGTGGGCGTGCGCAATAATGGGCTTATTTTGCTTCCAATGATGGAGACGATTAAATCCACACGTGCGGTTAAAACTTATCTTACGAACGGGCAATGGGAAGAAGCAGTTGATTCGCGAGGTGCAGGTTTCCGCCAAATGATCGATATATTCAACAAGATCAGCGCCCCGATCCCGTCGTCACCTCATAATCGGGAAGATCATAGCCCGCGCGTAGGTATTTTACATGCAGGCGGACTTGCTCCAGGTATGAACCCTGCCGCCCGCGCCGCCGTAAAACTCGGCATCGACCGCGGATACACAATGATTGGTATCGAAGGCGGATTTATGGGCTTACTCGAAGGAAATACGAGAGAGCTAGGCTGGGCAGATGTCGAAGGCTGGGCGGAAGATGGCGGCGCTATGCTTGGAACTCGCCGCACGATTCCAACTGAAGATGATTATTATGCCCTCGCACGCCAAATTGAAAATGCCCAGCTCGATGCACTCATTATGATCGGCGGTTTCAAAGGCTACAAGATGGTTTTTGATATGTACAAGCACCGTGATCATTATCCTGCTTTCAAAATTCCGATTATTTGCGTTCCTGCATCAATCGACAACAACCTTCCAGGGTCAGAGCTTTCTATCGGAGCAGATACAGCGCTCAATAACAATACGGAGGTGCTAGACCGTATTCGGCAGAGCGCCTCTGCCAGCCAGCGGTGTTTCGTGGCAGAGACGATGGGCAGAAAATGCGGCTACCTTGCTCTTATGAGCGCGCTTTCCACGGGAGCGGAGCAGGTGTACCTCTATGAAGATGGAATCACTTTAGCTCAGCTCGCTGCCGATTCTGAGCATATGATTCAAGCGTTTAAGAATGGTCGTGAACTTTATTTAGTCGTTAAAAACGAAGGAGCGTCCACAAACTATACTGCCGATCTCATGCGCAGAGTCTTTGAAGAAGAAGGCGGCGATATGTTTGATGTGCGAACTGCGGTCCTCGGGCATATGCAGCAAGGAGGAAATCCCTCTCCATTTGACCGCGTCCTTTCTGTACGCATGATTTCTGCGGCAATTGACGCGCTGGATTCCGAGCTAACGAACGGCAAGGCGCGCTATCAGTACGTTGGGCAAAGCAACGGAAAAATAGAAA
This sequence comes from uncultured Actinomycetaceae bacterium, assembly GCA_902464405.1. Lineage (GTDB taxonomy): Bacteria > Actinomycetota > Actinomycetes > Actinomycetales > Actinomycetaceae > Arcanobacterium_A. The sequence goes on from CABQJD010000004.1 coordinate 18,416, forward strand.
CATTCCCTGTAAGCCATATGGATGAGCTCATCGATATGGAGGATCGTCTGCAGTTTGATCCGTGGTGGCTTGGTTTGAAGGATGTACTGTACGTGGTGGCAGACAAAGAGTTTAAGAAGAACGTTGGAAGGCTGACCGCCGTCACCAAAGCTTACTAAAGCTGAAAATATTCACTGGTTCATTTTGACGAAAGACGCACAGCGCTATCAACGCCTTACGAAAGCGCTGAATTATTCCCGTAGCGTGCGAGGAAAAAGAGCATAAGAGCAACGATAATCAATGTTGCTGCATCGAACCATCGCACTCTGATATGCGGGGTGACGCGCGGTCCAGTAAAAATTCGAGCAATACCAAGCACGAGCATACTCGCGGCAAGGGCAAGAGTTGCTTCGTAAACGTCACGCCATAACGCAAGTGCAAGCACAACTGCGAGCCACACGCACAAAGCCGCATAGTACCAGCGAGAAGGCAAATCGTTCATAAGGCAGATATTACTCGTTTCTGCCTTCTTTTATCTATGTGCTTGATAGGCTTGATGCACATGAGGTTGATGTACTCGATACGCTCATACATATTACCTGCCCGCAGATTTAATTCACCCGTGCGCACAAAGCTTACCAAGCGCCCTGCCTATTTTATGCACGCCATGATTTATCCGTGCGCACAGAGTTTATCCGTGATACGTCACAACGGTATGCGTATGCTGCTTATTTAGTATGCTGCTTATTTACCCACATACACGGAGTTTAGCCGTACACGCCCCACCCAACGATAGAAACTGGAAGAGCCACTCATACACACGAAGTTTATATACACAGAAAGTTGCACTCATTAGAAATGAGTTCACAGCTCGATGACCAGCTGAAATTTTAGCGCTTTAGTGAGAGAAGTGACGAGCACCCGTCAGATACATCGTCACTCCTGCAGCCTGAGCTGCAGCAATAACCTCAGCATCACGAATAGAACCGCCCGGATGAACCACAGCTTTGATGCCGGCTTCAATCAATACTTGCAAACCATCAGCGAAAGGGAAGAAAGCATCGGATGCAGCAACCGCACCGCGAGCACGCTCAGGGGCAGCAGGTGCAACCACCGCTTGTGCTCCCCCAGCAGTTTCTGCATCACTTTCAACCGGCACACCCAGAGTATTTGCACGCTCAACGGCAAGGCGGCACGAATCGACACGATTGACCTGCCCCATGCCGACACCCACACTCGCACCGTGCGAAGCGAGCAAAATAGCGTTTGAACGAACTGCCCGCACAGCGCACCACGCAAAGAGCAGATCACGCATCGTGTCTTTATCAGCGGGGGCGCCCGATACAAGCTGCCAATTCTTCGGATCGTCTCCAGCAGCATCGAGCGCATCGTGCGTCTGCACAAGAGCACCGCCGGAAATAGGCTTCAGATCACAGATATGCTCTTTCCGATTAGCGCAATCGCTGTAATCGGGGTGTTTCACCACCAAAATGCGCAGGTTCTTCTTCTCCTTCAACAGCTCAAGTGCAGCTGGTTCATAGCTCGGCGCAGAAATTACTTCGGTAAAAACTGGACGCACCTGCTTCGCCATCGCAAGCGTCACCTCACGATTTGCAGCGATTACGCCGCCGTAGGCGCTTTGCGGATCGCAAGCGTGAGCAGCTTTATGCGCCTGAGCAATATCTGCACCGATGGCGATTCCGCACGGATTAGCGTGTTTGACGACTGCCACTGCTGGCTCCTCGTGGTCGTATGCAGCTCGAATAGCGGCATCCATATCCTGATAGTTGTTGTAGCTCATAGCTTTGCCGTGAAGCTGAACGGCGTGCGCTAAACCATAGGCAGCTGGATTACCGTATTCGCCCAGAGCAGATTTTGCTCCTTCAAGCGCAATTTCCTTCCCGTCTCCCGCAGAAAAATCACTGTAGAGCGCAGCTTCCTGATGTGGATTTTCTCCGTAGCGAAGAGGTTCTTTCAGCTCCCATACTGCTGCGCGATAGACTGGATTTTCCTCACCGATAAGCACAGAGCTCGCCCACTCAGCTACAGCCGCATCATAGCTGGCAGTCGTCGCATAGGCGTGTGCAGCAAGGCGTGCACGCTCTCCTCCTTCAAACCCACCACGAGCAGCTGCTTCAATCACAGATCGGTACTGACTCGGATTGACGATCACCGCAACTGAATCGTGGTTTTTAGCTGCTGCTCGAATCATTGCAGGACCACCAATATCAATTTTTTCCACGCAATCCTCAATCGAAGCGCCGCTCGCCACAGTTTCGCTGAAAGGATACAGATTCACAATCACGAGATCAATAGGGATAATTCCAAGCTCTGCCATCTGGTGAATGTGCGCTTCGCAATCGCGGCGAGCCAAAATAGCCCCATGAATCATAGGATGCAGTGTTTTTACACGCCCATCAAAACTCTCAGGGAAACCCGTTACCTCGGAAACATCCGTCACCGATATGCCTGCATCACGAATTGTTTGCGCCGTTGATCCAGTTGAGAGTATCTCACACCCACTATTTGCCAAGGCTTGAGCAACCTCGACGATACCGTCTTTATAATAAACTGAAATCAATGCTCGCTTAAACGGAATCCGCATCTTTATGCTCCTCGCTCATTGCACTTTGATCTGCGCCGCCGTGCGGTGTGAGAATAATAGGACCTCGCGCCGCCTCTTCTTTATTATGGCTCCGAGCGAGAACTTCGAGCTTATCTTTCTCATCTGGTGACCGATTTCCGTCTTGAATTACGGACGATTCAGCCGTTTCTATTGAACTCTTATGCTTTTCTTGCGTTGAAGAATCTGGTGCAGCGCCTTCCGTAGTATTTTCTTGAGCAGATGCAATGCCGCGCACATCAGTAATCATTTCATTTTTTACCTCAGTGCCTGCTTCATCGATCATTGCCTTATTCTTCTCGCCATTAAGTCTAGTATTCGCCATCATCCGTCGGCGCACGCTACGAATCGAAGTTACAACGTAAGGAATTCCAAAAGTTAGTACAACAGCAGCTAAAGTCAGCTCTGCACGAGAGCCAACATAAGCCATACGCTCGGGACCAAGTGAACCGCGAGCTAGCCATGAAGCTGCTGCTACCAAAATAGCTACGCAGACAAGAACAGTCATCGCCCGCGTAGCAGCAGCTATTGTCGTCGCACGTAGAGTATCGCGAAGTGGTATATCTTGAGAATCTTTATATGCTCGCCATATAAATGCACTAACCACAGGAACAAGCACCAGCACTGCCCACGCGTTATTTTGAGGCAAAGCACCGAAAATCGGAATCGCAGGCAATGGATTGAGAGTAGTGCCAAAAATACTAAAATACGTGCCCGTCCCGATAGAAAATCCTGCGCCAAGCAACCAGTTCATCGCCCAGATCACAACAGTTGGGAGATAGAGAAGCTGCAAAAGCACAAGGCCGACCCCTCCCCACAATCCAGCAAAATAGCTGGCGTGGATCGACGCAATACGGGAAGCTCCAGCAGCACATGCTATAAGAAATACGAGTATAGAAAGGAACGTCAGCAGTTTAAGTATCCGCAAAACGATAGACGAAATTTCGCAAATATATTCCCACCACGAATACGAGTAAAAAAGATATTCACGGGCAGCTACAACTGCACACAAGCCACTAATCGCAGCGCTTCCAGCAATGGAAATCCACCACTGCCCATGTACACCCATTGCTACCCCAATTACTGCAGTAGCACCTGCTTGTACACACGCTACAAGCACAACTTCACCCCACGAATGAATCACACGACGCCGCAAAATTACGTACAGGGCATATACCACAGCGAAAGTCAGGGAAAGAGGCATGAGCTGCACATACCCTTCACTCTCACCCGAGCAGCGCCCCCCAAAAGCAGTAGACCAAAGGCAAGTAGTAAAACGAGCCGCATCTGCCCACGTCACGTTTCCGAGCATCGGCGCCGAGGCTGTCGTCGCATAAAAAAGCAACGCAAAGACGAGAAAAAGCAACCAACTGTAAAGCAGTGGCTGAAGCGCTCCTCGAGCTACGAAAAACAGGCGAGAAAAATCAATGGTACGAGATTGCATCACTCTCAATAATTTCCCATTACTAGCAAGCACAAAAGCATATAGAACTGGCGTGTTGCTCTCGCGAACGTAGCACGTTTAATGAAATATCTGCTATTCGAACCACCACTATGCACACAAAGGCACAAAACGAGAAAAATCACTTTGAACGCATAGAACATAAAGCATATGACTCAAAGCATGGAGCAAAAGCAAGCCTCAAAGTGCGTTCTCAAAAAGCCCAAAGCACACTTCAGGAAAACCCTCACTATAGCTCTCCAAAGCCCAAAGCACAGTTCGCTAAAACGCAAAAGCTTCAAACTCCAGCAGAAGAAAGAGCCGTACAGGCACGAAGAAAAAGCATGAAAGTATTTAGATGCTATTTTTTCAGATTCTTGAAAATCTCTCGGGCGATATTCGCAGTTTCGGTGGGAGTTTTACCTACATGAACTCCAGCAGCTTCAAGAGCTATCTTCTTGGCAGCTGCCGTCCCACTCGAACCAGAGACGATCGCTCCCGCATGCCCCATCGTCTTGCCCTCGGGAGCCGTGAAACCGGCCACGTAACCAACGACCGGCTTCGTCACGTGCTCTTTAATGTATGCTGCAGCGCGCTCCTCAGCGTCACCGCCAATCTCTCCGATCATCACGATAATATCCGTATCGGGATCTTCTTCGAACGCTTTGAGAGCATCAATATGGGTGGTGCCGATAATAGGATCGCCACCTATACCGATACACGTTGTAAAGCCTACATCAGAAAGCTCATACATCATCTGATACGTGAGCGTGCCGCTCTTTGACACCAGCCCCACGCGCCCTGCCCCTGTAATATCGGGCGGCGTAATGCCAACGTTGCTCTGCCCCGGCGAAATAATACCTGGACAGTTCGGACCAATAATCTGCACTCCCCGCTCACGGGCGTAAGTGAAAAACTCCGCAGTATCTTTGACGGGCACGCCCTCAGTAATAACCACAACGAGCCGCATACCAGCATCAACGGCTTCGACAACAGCCGACTTCGTAAAAGCCGGCGGCACAAAAATTACGGATACTTCGGCGCCCGTTGCAACTTTTGCTTCAGCGACAGTGCCATACACGGGCACGCTCACTATCCCCGCCGCGCGATCTTCGGCTCCGAAGCCAATAGGCTCCACATCGAAATCAACACGTGTGCCGGCTTTGCGAGGATTCGTGCCAGCGACGATCTGGGTGCCTGCAGCGAGCATACGGCGAGTATGCTTCGAGCCTTCGGAGCCCGTCATACCTTGCACGATTACTTTATCTTCTTTCGTAAGAAAAATAGCCATATTTCTTCCTCTGCTTACTTAGCCAGCCCAGCAAGTTCTGCAGCTTTCGCCGCAGCGCCGTCCATCGTATCTACCATCGTGACGAGCGGATGATTCGCCTGCTGAAGAATCGCTCGCCCTTCTTCGACCTTATTTCCATCGAGACGAACCACGATTGGCTTCGACGCAGCATCACCGAGAATATCCAGAGCAGCTACGATACCTTTCGCTACCTCGTCACACGCTGTGATACCGCCAAACACATTGACGAATACTGAGCGCACTTCTTCGTCGCCCAAAATCACATCAAGCCCGTTGCTCATCACCTCAGCGTTGGCACCGCCGCCAATATCGAGGAAGTTTGCTGGCCCTACGCCATACTGTTCACCCGCGTATGCCACAACGTCGAGTGTGCTCATCACCAGCCCAGCGCCGTTGCCAATAATGCCGACCTGCCCTCCCTCCAGTTTCACATAGTTCAAGCCCATCTCTTTTGCCTTGATTTCAAGCGGATTCACTGCGTTCTTATCGACGAGAGCACGATGCGATTCGTGACGAAAACGTGCATTATCGTCAAGGCTCACTTTACCGTCGAGAGCGATAATGACTCCGTCAGGGGTTTGGATAAGTGGGTTTACTTCGACGAGAGTGGCGTCTTCACTTTGGTATACGCTCCACAATTTTTGAAGCACAGGAACGATCTTTGCTCCTAGCTCAGGATCAAAACCGGCGCGGGTGACGATCTCCTGTGCCACTTCCTCATCAATGCCGACGAGAGGGTTCACGGGAACCTTGGCAAGAGCTTCGGGGCGCTCTTTAGCGAGCTGCTCGATTTCCATGCCACCTTCTTTCGAACACATGGCGAGATAACGCCGCTCAGCGCGATCTAGGAGCACCGAGAAATAGTATTCTTCTTTAATATCTGCGCCAACAGCAATGAGGACCTTGCGCACAGTATGCCCTTTAATATCCATACCGAACATTGCTTCAGCTTTTTCTCGTGCTTCTTCCGGGGTGCTTGCAATTTTGACGCCGCCGACCTTGCCGCGCCCGCCCGTCTTCACCTGCGCCTTAACAACGACGATCCCACCGTCTGCGAGCAGCTGCTGAGCAGCAGCATATGCTTCATCTGGAGTATGCACCACAATCCCCGCAAGCACGGGAACACCGTATGCGGCAAATAACTCGCGTGCTTGGTACTCAAAAAGATCCACAAAGATTCCTTTCGATAATCGATTCGCTATCACGCCCACTGGCAAGCTATCGCACATATTCAGCAATACGCCTTAGCGAAAATTTCACCGAAAATTTCACTAAAAATCTGTGTACCACCGAAACAACGTGCCACTATTGCTTGCCGTTGAGATATCAGTATGAGCATACCGCGAACCAGCTCAGATTTCTTGCTATTTTTGGGGCTTTTTCCCAAAAAATTTATGCCCTATCCAGCCGATGCATTCGCTAGCACACGTACTCTTATCTCACACCTTTTCGATAGGAGCGACCCGTAGCATTAAACGCTTCGTCTGCCCACCCTCGAATTTAATTTCAGCGACGAGTGAACGCCCTGAACCTTCAAAGCGAAGCAGTTGCCCTTGCCCGAAACGTGGATGCGTGACGCGATCACCTACCTGCAAGCCTTTCGAATAATCTTCTTGCTCACGGCGAGGCGGCGCGGTCTGCTGAGAGGATACTTCGGGATTCACGGCATCAGCACTCTCAGAAGCAGCTCCTGCACTCGTCGGAATAGGGTTTACAGCACCAGCTATGGAGGTACGCATCCCAGCAGCCTCAGCAGAGGAAGCGCTGGTAACGTCAGCACCTAAAATCCCTGCTAAAAGCCCCATATCTTCACAGGCTTCCTTCCGATTGTGACGAGTGTGCACTTTCTCGTGTCCGATATTCGCCTGGCTAGAAGAAATCTCCTTCTTTGACGCCGTTTTTTGCGTACTCTGCGATACACCCTGTGACGTACTCTTTGGCACACTTCCCATTCCGAGCTTTCCGGGCTTAAACGCGGCGCGCGGCGAAGTAGAACTCCCACCGATAGCAGGTGCAAAATCGTCATCACCCCATAATGAGCGAGAGCGTGAACCTGTGCGCCTGCCCCAACTTGAGCTGCTTTCCGAACCTGAAGCACCCCAAGCAGCACGAGTGCCTGCGCCACTGCCCGACCTGCCACCAAACCAGCTAGAGCTATCGGAGAAACCAGAGCTTCTACCTGAACGAGAATTTCCCCAGCGAGAACCCCCATCCCAGGAATCGTCAATGCCGCCATAACGGCGAGCCTCAGATTCGCTGCGCCGCCAATCGAGAACCTCCGCAGGAATCTCATCTAAGAAACGCGAGGGGATCTGCTCCTGCGGAGCACCCCACTGGGCACGCGACGCAGACCAGCTAATATATAGGCGTTCGCGAGCGCGTGTGAGAGCCACATACGCTAAACGCCGCTCTTCTGCCATTTCTTCGATACTTTCCATCGACCTCATGTGCGGGAAAATTCCGTCTTCCATGCCCGTCACAAAAACTACCGGAAATTCCAAGCCCTTAGCCGTGTGAATCGTCATCAACACAACTTCGCCTTGCTCCGCAGCTGCCGGATCTGGAATTTGATCGGTATCAGATACAAGAGACACCTCATCGAGGAAATCAGCAAGCGTTCCCTCGGGATCTCCCTCAGAAAAATCTGCGGCAACCGAACTCAGCTCAGCCAAATTCTCTAAACGCCCTTGATCTTGGGGATCTTTCGACTGCGCCAACATCGCTGTATAGCCAGATTTCTCCAGTACAGCTTCGAGAATATCCACTGGTTTAGCGCCTGCTTGAGCTTGCAGACGCAGCTCGTTGAGCATCAATCCAAATTCACTCACTGCGCCTAATGCGCGGGGAGTCAACCCTTCAACGGGCGCGCGCCCGGCAGTCTGCGCCCCCTCGGCATCAGCAGCATCTGAGATCGCTACACCGAGAGAAACACCCCACAGCCGCGCATGCGCCGTGAGCGCACCCTCTGCTTTATCGCCGATCCCTCGGCGCGGCTCATTCAAAATACGGCGCAAAGAAACAGCATCATCGGGATTCACAAGTGCGTGCAGGTAGGCGAGCGCATCTTTAATCTCTTTGCGATCATAAAATTTCGTGCCACCTACGACCTTGTAGGAAATTCCGGCCCGCACGAGCATATCTTCCAACGCGCGGCTTTGAGCATTTGTGCGATAAAAAACGGCAATATCTTTGAAGCGATAGCCCTTGCCGCTGCGCAAAGCGTCGATTTCATCGACCACGAAACTCGCTTCGTCTCGCTCTGAATCTGCCACATAGCCAACGAGAAGATCACCCGAGCCAGCAGACGTCCAAAGATTTTTGGCACGGCGACCTTCATTATGTGCAATCACGGCATTTGCTGCGGTGAGGATATTCTGCGTGGAGCGATAATTCTGCTCTAGCACAATCGAATGAGCACTGGGGAAATCTTGCTCAAAATCGAGGATATTGCGGATCGTCGCACCTCGGAAAGCGTAGATCGACTGATCGGAATCTCCTACCACAGTGAGTTTTGCATGCTCCTGCGCATTATCAACACCAACGAGCTCTCGAACCAACTGATATTGCGCTGTGTTTGTATCCTGATATTCGTCTACGAGAATATGGCGGAAACGGCGGCGGTACCGCTGAGCAATATCTGGGTTTGCCCGAAATAAAAGCACGGTTTGCATGATAAGATCGTCAAAATCCATTGCGCTGGCAGCAGCCAAACGCGCCTGATAGCGTGTGTACACTTTGGCGAGAATCACGTCGTCTTTGCTCTGCGCGGTCGCTGCATACTGCGAAGGAGTAATCATCTCATTTTTGAGATCGCTCACCCTCATTGCCATCACTTTAGGAGTGTAGGTCTTGGAGTCGATATTTTCCTCTGCCAAAACCATCTTCATTAAACGCTGAGAATCCGAGGCGTCATAAATCGTAAAAGCCGAACGCATACCGATAGCTTCGTGCTCAGCGCGAAGAATACGCACGCACGCAGAGTGAAACGTGGCAATCCACATCCCTCGGGCAGCTACGCCGAGTGTAGCTTCAAGACGCTCTCGCATCTCTTTCGCAGCTTTGTTGGTAAAGGTAATCGCCAGCACCTCGTGAGCGCTGAGCGCCCCGGTTGCAATGAGATAGGAAATACGGGTGACGAGCACGCGCGTTTTTCCCGAGCCGGCTCCTGCAACTACTAGGAGGTAGTCGCCAGGATAGGTGACAGCGGCATACTGCTGTTCGTTTAAACCTGAAAGCAGGCGGCGGATAGCGTCTGGATTCATCGAAGGATATGTATTCATAGCCCCTTAAGGTTAGCTCACCCTATAGGGAAATTTTGAATTAAAGCTCACGGAATATAGGAAAATATAGGAAAAGGAAATCCTAACATTTTAACACAGGCGCAAGTAGGCAGTGCTGAAGATTATCAAAAATATTTGAGCTATATTGAGCAAGCGAAAAATGACGCGATTGATGATGTGAATAATAATACGCATGTTGCTTGTTTTGCCCTGAACTCTTCTGAGCCGCCGCAAAACTATCAGCTCTCGGTCACAACCGATAAAGCAACAACGTTCACAATGGCTGGCTCTACAGAACCCGTCACAGACACCATCCATGCATCCGCAAACGGCTCAGCGATTATCTATCTTTCTTCCCTGCTATGAGAGAAAAAATTATCGAGGGCTTTAATGCTCCACTCTCCGAATGCACCTGCGAAAACGCAGATTACTTGGTGACGCGCAAAACTAAACACACTAAAAATTTCCGAAAGATACACCTAAATTCAAAGGTGCTGTACTAGATAAGAAAGCTCTCGCGGCGATAAAAGCTTATCGCTGATAGAGCTTATTAAAGAAAATCCGTGGCAGAATCCGCCGCCTTATGAAAAATTAAGAGGTGATCTTCATGGCGCATTTTCACGCAGATCAATATTCAACACCGTCTTCTTTAGGAAGCTACCGAAGAAGAAAACGCAGTAAAAAATAATCAGTTTATGAATGCATGACGAGCTCTGAAACACAGCAGTATTAAAGGCACCCGCCTGATATTTCGCCACATGAGCCACGAACAAACCAAAAAAATACAACCGAACAGGTGAATACATGCAATTCAAAAACGTAGACGGACTAACCAATAAAGAAACACAAGCTATCGTCCAACAAGTCCACGACGCATACGACAACGGTCAAACAATCAACCTACTCAACTCCACTACCGAGAACTACAGGCGGCAGAGCGCTTCGTCGCGCCATTAGCATCACGAGCAGCACAACGAGGAGTAGAACCCCAGCCACTTCAAGAAAACAGGCAGAGTTTTTGCCTGGCGATCGGCGCAAAGTATAGTACAATGTACTAAAAAGCGAGAGGAGACGGACGCATGGCTTTTTCAATCAGACTTAACGAGAAAGAACGCAAGCTAGCAACGAGCTATTCACAGTTACACGGCATTACTTTAGGCGAAGCATTCAAACAAGCACTGTTTGAGCGTATCGAAGATGAATACGATGTGCAGATAGCGCAAGAAGCCCTGGACAACTGGGCTAAAGATGGATATAAAACTCGACCTATTGAAGAATTATGGGAAGAGTGCGGACTATGAACTGGCGTTTAGAAACGTCCAAAGCATTTGATAAAGAATTCAAAAAGCTTGACCACTACACTCAAAAAATCATCAAAGGTTGGGTTATTAAAAACCTCATGGAAGCAGATAATCCGCGCAGTTACGGCAAAGCCTTAACAGGCAATCTTGCTGGATTGTGGCGCTATCGCATCGGTGACTATCGCCTGATTGCCAGCATCAAAGACGATAAATTCACCATCTTGGCGATCTCAATCGGACACAGACGCGATGTGTATCGCTAAGCAAAAAGAGCAGCTTAAATCTCTTCAATAAGTCCAACTGCTCGGTTAATCGCTGTACTTGCCGCTCGTCTAACCTGCTTCACAAGTTGCTCAACCCTACCACCCTCTCTAGCCAATTCGCGTACAACACGATTGCCACCTTTCGATTATCAACCTATATTTGACCGAGTGCAAGGAACAAGATAAGCATCTAACTTTCGCATAATCCACACCGAATCGTTTCTATTCACCCCGCCCCACGCTACTGTAGGGCGGTTGTGGTAGGGCAGATAGCCCTAGGCTGGTGAGGTAAATGGGCGGTTTTGAGAATGAAAACAGTGTTGAGTATTCGCTTGCTGAGGCTTTTCTTTTTACCTACGCTTGTAGACCTCACTTCTGTGTGCTACATCGACAACGAGAACGACAAGTCTTCCGCCATTGATGTCACACAAGATTCGGTAGTCACCGACCCTATAGCACCACACACCCACCAAGCTCCCTGTCAGCGCCTTGCCTCTGCTCCTCGGGTCTTCAAGCTCTGCTATCTCCTCAAGCTCATCAAACACCCTTGCTGCGATGTGCTTGTCGAGTTTGCGCATAACCTTGTCAGCGTTCTTTGTAAACTCAATTCGCCAGACCACAATGCACCCTTACCTCATCAATACTGTACGTTTCGAGCCTACCGGCACGATATTCCTCAATATCCTTGAGAATCCCATACTCGTACTCAAAGCGGTCTATAGCTTCTTGCAGGGCTTCATTCACGTAATAACTACGAGACCTGCCAGTCTCTTTCGCAAGTCTGCTATAACGCTCGTTCAGCTCCGTTGGAATCCTCATCGAAGTTAGTGTGGTAGCCATGCTACACCCCCTCCTACCTAATGTAATACAAGTACTACTGTACTATATCACCTAGTTTAACCACGGTAGAACCTTGTCGGCGCAGCCTGGCTACGGTTCCATGCTCCCGCCGCCGCTGAGCGCCTTCCAACGCTTAACCACTCACACACGCTCAGAATCCCCCCCCCCCCTAGGAGCCTCTGTGACACACTATAAAAGTTGGCTGGTCGAATTTCAGCACACCGTTTTAACGCACATAAAAGATGAAGAGAATACACCCCCATCAAAAGCAGTAAGAACAAGCAATTTACAAGTAATCTCTCTCAAACAATGAGTACACCCAACGCCTTAAGCCATGCACCACGCACAGAACACTGCTCAACAGCAACAACAAGCAGAAGCCGCCCGAGCAGCCCAAGCAGCTAGCTATAATAACAATGCAAGGAACTGGAATACTTCTTCACCTTCGTCCAGTGGTAATTGGGATTATGTTAGTCAAGGGAATCCTGATGGCTCGCCTGTCACATGGAGTAATCCACATGGGCATGATGAGATACCGAGCTTTATTCCATATAGATAGATAAATAAACCCCGCGCATGCGGGGATGATCCCTTGTTGTGTGTCGTGTTGTAGATAGAGCAGTGCCCCCCCCACGCGGAGATGATCTCTACTTTGCGATTTTTGAGCTTAGTAAGCAAATGGATTGTCTGTGATTTTTATTTGTGTGAAGCTTGTAGACGGATATAAAGGTGTTGCCGCTGCGAAAGATAGCAGCGGCAACACCTTTATACAGATCAGATACGAGCTAAAGCTCACTCACCGGCAGCATCGCCTACGCGAACGCGCACAAACCCAGTACACGTTGCGCCTGCAGCCTTGAGAATCTGGCTCACAGTCTGCTTAGCGTCACGAGCATAAGGCTGATCGAGCAACGTGACCTGCTTGAAGAAGCCTTTCAAACGTCCTTCAACAATCTTCGGCACAGCCTGCTCAGGCTTGCCTTCTTGGATCGTCAGCTCGGTAGCAATGCGGCGTTCGTTTTCCACAACATCTTCCGGCACATCTGCCTCAGAAAGGTAGCGAGGAGACATAGCTGCAATATGCATAGCGACATCACGTGCAACGCTCTCGCCCGCAGCGTCAGTTGCCACAAGCACAGCCACCTGAGGTGGAATATCTGGCGACGTGCGGTGCATATAAGCCTCGACGTGCTCGCCTTTAAGAACGTTGAACGAACCAACAGCAAGTTTTTCACCAATAATACCAGTGAAGTTTGCTACGCGATCGGCAACAGTGCCGTCAGCATGAGGAGCTGCAAGCACCTCGTCTAACGTCATTGCATTAGCAGCAATAGCAGCATCCAGAATCTCTTGCGCAAACGCAATGAACTTCTCGTTCTTTGCCACGAAATCGGTCTCCGAATTAACTTCGAGAACTACACCTACCTCGTGCGATCCCTCCTGCAAAATACGCGAAAGCACCAAACCTGCAGAAGCAGTGCGCCCTTCACGTTTTGCGGCGGTCTTCAAACCTTTGAGACGAAGCAGCTCTTCAGCGCGTGCCACATCTCCATCGGCTTCATTGAGAGCGTTCTTCACGTCCATCATTCCTGCGCCAGTCTTTTCGCGCAGAGCCTTAATATCAGCCAACGTTACGGCCATAGCTTTTCCTCCTAGGAATGTATTCTTAGCTCACTGAGCGGATTCAGAAGCAGCTGCCTCTGGAGCTTCTTCAACCTGAGCACTCTCAGCTGCCGGAGCTTCTTCAGCTGCCGGCGTTTCAGCGTCGTCAGCTTTCTTCTCACCTTCGAGCAGCTCACGCTCCCACTCAGGCATTGGCTCAGCTTCCGCTTCCTGCTCGCCGCCCTTAGCTTTACCGCGCTCAAGCAAACCTTCCGCAACAGCGTCAGCAACAATCGAGGTGAGCAATTCAATGGAACGAATCGCGTCGTCGTTACCCGGAATTGCGTAATCCACTTCATCTGGATCGCAGTTGGTATCGAGAGTTGCAACCACCGGAATATTAAGTTTACGAGCTTCAGCAACTGCCAAATGCTCCTTTGGCGTATCAACTACCCAAACCAAGCTTGGCACCTTAGCCATATCGCGGATACCGCCGAGTACGCGCTCAAGCTTTTCCTTCTCGCGGCGCATCATCAACAGTTCTTTCTTGGTGCGACCAGAACCTGCAACGTCATCGAAATCGATAAGCTCAAGCTCCTTGAGGCGCTGAATACGCGCGTGAACAGTCTGGAAGTTGGTGAGCATACCGCCCAGCCAGCGCTCATTCACGTATGGCATACCTACGCGCTCAGCCTGCTCTTTAATGCTCTGCTGAGCTTGGCGCTTCGTACCAACAAAAAGTACGTTTCCGCCGTGTGCAACAGTTTCTTTCACAAAATCATATGTGCGGTTAATGTCCTCTACGGTCTTGCGAAGGTCAATAATGTAAATGCCGTTACGATCGGTGAGGATGTAACGCTTCATCTTCGGGTTCCAACGGCGGGTCTGATGCCCGAAGTGAACACCAGCTTCAAGCAGCTGGCTCATAGATACGACTGCCATGCGGCTGTCTCCTATCTGCACGGATAATCCGCGCTCGGTTTCCTGCGCTTCGCGGTATGCGAAACGCCCTGGTGCGCATCGTCTCCCACACAGACGTCGAGCCCTCGCAATCCAGCTAGTGCCGTCAAGCGCGGTTTACTCTCACATCCAACCGAAGGGAGCCGTCCTGAATCGACGAGCGACGATTGAGCTACCGAAGTATTCTTTACCGCTCATTTTTCAGGGAAGCACACGCGATTTGATTACTTGCCGCCATGCCCCTATCGACGTATATCGATATACAAAAGCACAGCCGTTCAAGTTTATCGGAAAATAGCTAAATTTCGCCAATTGTGAAGAGATCTTTACTATGAGATTTCACGCACGGGACGCAAATTCACCCCTTATCTACTCACTATACTCGCAAAGGGATATGCGCCTTTATATGTGACCCGTATATGAGCCCTGTATGTGGGAGGTGCGAAAATACGCTTCCTTAACTTCTAAGCTAATAAACGTACCGAAACTTCTAAACTAATAAACGTACCGAGCAGTTAGCAGTACGTAGGCTTTCGAATGCGTGACTACACGTACACTCCCCTACCTATCTTCCAGAAACCTATCTTTCCAAGAACCTCGCACACCTACGCAGATCAATAATCCTTTGCTAAACATCTGGCAGTATCTCGCACTCTCACAGATCTTATGCCCGTGGATCTGCGCGTGTTGTCCTCAGCTCTTGAAGATGCAGTGACTATCCACAGATATTTATGCACTCAGCACACAATACTTGCGATCTTGCATACTGCCTCTATGAATACTCTCATTTCTCTCGTATCGGCTCTCTCGTTAGCGAGCGCAGCGCTCACAGGCGCAGCAAGCAGCCATACCTTTGGTGACGCGAACGCCGCATCTGCAGTTCACGTCACTCTCACTGCCAGTAAGGCACCTCAACGCGCACAGATTCAATACTCACAGAGAAATAGCTTCTACCAATCCCCGACAGGAAGCGAACCAACAATCCTCACCAAATTTTCCCCAGGGAAAAATAACTGGAATCCGGGGCATCGCGGCGTAGATATAGCAATGAACTCTGGTGAAACCGTCTATGCCAGCGCAAGCGGAAAAGTGATCTACGCAGGAATTCTCGTTAATAGAGAAATTGTATCGATTGAAGACAGCCGAGGAATACGCACAACCTATGAACCAGTGATTCCTGCAGTAAAAGCCGGGGATACCGTCAGCGCAGGAGATCCTATCGGCACAATCACAGGAACGCACTGCGGCAGTGGAATTGTCTGTCTACATTGGGGAGCTAAACGAGGAAGTGATTCATATATGAATCCAATGTGGCTGCTTCATCCACCATTCGTACGCCTGTTGAAATAGGAATACAACATCACATAGGCAATACTCTGGCTATAGCAAAATTTATCGTGCGCGAGAAGGAGGCTAAAAACAATGTGAGTTTTATTCAGGAAATCAAGAACTTTACTGACGTGCAAGGAAACGCTTGAGTCTTGAAATCTAGCAACCTACCCGTCTGCATACAAAGAGTCTACAACAGGCAAGAAGAGCTTCACAGGTGCGGACTCCGAGCACGCTATGCACAGACACTAAGAAACAATTCCTCACACGTACGCCCACTCGCGGCAGATAGCTTGCGCGGTCATGTATTCGATGAACAATCCCGCACACGTACGCTCCCCCGAGTGCGCTATGCTCACCATCAAGATTTTATTTACGCCCGAGGATGAGCCTGCCCGAAGGCAGCTCTGAGGCGTTCAGCGCTCACATGAGTATAGCGCTGAGTTGTACCTATCGATGCGTGCCCTAAAAATTCTTGAACGCTCCTCAGATCTGAGCCGCCGTTAAGCATATGAGTTGCCGCCGAATGGCGTAAATCATGGGGAGATATTGCAGGAACTCCAGCATGAGCAGTTGCGTGATCCAGAATTATGCGAACAGTGCGCGGATCGAGCCTACCTCCTCGTGCCCCGAGAAACAGAGCGTTATACTCAGTCGTCACCATATCGTCTCGCACATCCAACCAGGCATCGAGAGCCGCGCGCGCAGGAATGCCAAAAGGAACCACCCGTTCCTTGTTTCCTTTTCCGATCACGCGAAGCGTATTATCCGGTTGCACATCCGAAAGATTCAGCCCAACAGCCTCAGATACACGCAAAGCCCCCGCATAGATCAACTCGATCAATGCCCAATTCCGAACTGCCGCAGAATCGATCTTCCTTGATTTCGGCTGAGCAGCTTGGTGAAAATAAGTAAGAAGCGCAGATACTTGAGCTTCGCTGAGAACTTGGGGAAGTTTGTTATCCGGGCGTGCAGAGCCTAAACGTAATCCAGCATCGACGTTCGTATAGAAGTTTTTATAAAGCCACGTTGAAAAAGTTCGGATCGCCGCGCTATGCCTTGCTAAAGAAGCACGAGAATGCCCTGCTTGTGCACGAGTAGAGAGCCACGCTCTCAAATCAGCAAGTTCGAGTAGCGATAACTGATCGAGAAACGCCTCGCCACTTCCTTCACTATTTTCTGCTATTTCATGAGCACGTGCAGTTTCCCGAATGTCCGCTGCTTTGCGAACACCCGCAGTTTTATGCGCACCTGCAGTTTTATGAGCACCCATCGTTGCCATCGTTGCCAGCACGTGAGTATTCGCCGCCACCTTGGCATTCGCCGTCACGAAACTTCCTGAGTTTTCCCCCAAAAAATCCAGAAGTGAGGCAGCCTCAGCCATATATGCCCGAGCAGTATTTTCTGAATCACCACGACGAACGAGAAGTTCCTGCCCGAACTCCTGCACAATTCTATCTGCCGCCTCGCGCGCACTTTCCATAGAATCAATCTATCTGCTCTCAATAAATTTAGCACGCTCATTTTCTCACCTAGTTCGTAGACTTGACCCATTTACCATGCCGCTGAGTGACCATGCCGAGCAATAAAAGCTTCCCTAATCCCGCTCTCGCTTCTTCCACAGTGACTCCTGCAGATAAACTGATCTTTTCGATAGAAGCAGGCTGCATTTTCGGCACTGCATCAAAAATTTTCTGCCCATCAGCACCAATGGACGATGCGGGAGGGGAGAAAAAATCTTGCTCACCGCCAATCGGCATTTCGAGCTGTGCACCTATAGGAGCTGCTAGCTCTCTCACGTGAGCCACGCTACTAATCAACGTTCCGCCATTTCGAATCAGCTCATGGCAACCAGCTGAGTTTAGCGAATCGATAGAGCCTGGAACAGCCCCTACAGGGCGCCCAATTTCTAAAGCTGCACGAGCCGTGTTTAAAGCTCCAGAGCGCACTGGAGCTTCAATGACGATAGTCGCTCGGCTGAAAGCAGCTATCAGACGATTCCTTAGCAAAAAACGATGAGCGTGAGGTGCAGAGCCTAGAGGAAATTCGGAGATCACAAGACCTCCACCTTTCCATATCTTTTCGTATAGCTCCCTATGAGAAAGAGGGTACACACGATCAACTCCAGCTGCAGAAAATATAACGGTTGAGCCTTTAGCTAGAAGAGCTCCTTTATGTGCCGCAGCGTCAATCCCAAAAGCTCCGCCCGAAACAATCGTAAAATTTTGAGCTAATTCGTAGGAAAAATCTACAGCAGTTCGAACACCCCGATTACTTGCAGCGCGCGAACCGACAATCGATATTGTAGGGCGAGCACGTGCCCCTAAAATTTCTTGGCACATATCAAACTCGCCTCGCACCCACAGCATATACGGTGCCCGATCTCCCAGATCGTTAATCATTGCAGGCCATAAATCATCGCTTGGCAGAAACACTCGCGCACCAAGTTTCTCTAGAGAACGACACCTCGATTCGGCGCATTGACGCCATGAACCTCCATTAGCACGCAGAAGCTCCTCATATTTACGCAGCCATACAGAGTAACTTTTACCGGCAATTTCCTCTAGATCTGTATCCTTCGCGCGTAGACGATCTAGAGCGCCTTCGAAGCCGAAACGCCCAATTGCTGCAGCCCCTCGAATATCTGCGCTTTCTACGATATAGCTCCACGCAATAGCTGCCGCACGTTCGTCGCTGAGTTCGCAGAGAGATGTTGAGAATTGAATCGGGCGATCAACGCAAGACGATGCTTCTCCGGCAGATGCGCAAATTTCACTATTCCCCATATATCTCATCTCCTCCTCGCAACGTAAATGCCGCCGCTATATCTTCATCAGATGGGATTTCATGCGAACGAATATCCGCAATACTCCATGCCACTCGGCGCATACGATCTAATCCACGCAGACTTATCTGCCCAAGAGCGAGCTGGCGATCGATGATCTGCTCCATACTCGGGGAAAATTTCGTGTATCGCCTCAGCCACGATCCGGGAATCTGACTATTCGTGTGCAGTGGAGAAGGTGAATCAATTGCCTCTAAACGTTTGCTGCTGCGTTCACGCGCCTGCTCAATCACCTCGCGAGCGCCCTGCGTCGTCATCGTACTTCCTGCGGCAAGCTGTGCTTTTGATGGACGATTAAGCACTAATCGAATATCAAACCTATCTCGAATAGGCCCACCCAAATTGCTTCGATACGTGGCACGCTCATGAGCTTTACACACGCACAAGCCATGCTCGTCAAGGGCATGGCCGCAACGGCAAGGATTAGCGGCAGCAATCAGTTGAAAGCGAGCTGGATAACGTACATGAGCTTTAGTTCGATGAAGATCCACCCACCCGGTTTCCATTGGTTGGCGCAAAGCCTGAATAGATCGCGCAGAAAATTCTGGAAACTCATCGCAAAAGAGAACTCCATTATGCGCGAAAGTGACGGCACCCGGGCTTGGTATCCCAGCTCCGCCGCCCACAAGAGCTGGAGTGGAAGCGCTATGATGCGGAGCTGCAAGAGGGCGGCATCTTGGCAATTCCGTCACCCGCATACCACCTAGAGAACGAATCGCGGCTACTTCCACTGCTTCACGCTCGGAAAGCGGAGGAAGAATTGCTGGAAAACGTTGAGCAAGCATCGATTTCCCCACTCCCGGAGGCCCTACCATCTGCACATGATGCCCGCCAACTGCCGCTACCATCAACGCCCAGATCGCTTCATTTTGCCCATAGACATCACTCATATCTCCAGAGCTATCTTCTGCAAAAAGATCGGCAGAATTATGCTCTGGATATGAATATTGGGCTATCTCAAATTTGGCGTGAGATGCACCCAGCATTCCTGCCATCTGCCCTAAGTGAGCAACAGGAATGACCTGCAGACCAGGAACTAATCGCGCTTCTTCAACATTAGCTTGAGGCACGTACAGGTGCGTGAATCCTTGCTGCACAGCGCCCAACGCACACGGCAGAACTCCGCGAACTGCACGCACAGAGCCATCCAACCCAAGCTCTCCAATCACTGCAGCAGTACGCGGTAGTGTGCGATAACCCAGCGCACCAAAAATCGCACTAGCAATTGCTAAATCGTAGCCACTGCCAGACTTTTCAGTATCTGCAGGAGAAAGGTTGAGAGTGAGTTTTTGATTTGGCCATTGAATTCCGATATGAGAAAAACTTGCCCGCAACCGCTCCTTCGCTTCATGTACAGCAGCATCCGCCAGCCCGACAATACTCACGCTTGGCAGCCCTGCAAGCAAAGCCGCCTCAACGAGCACTCTTCGAGCCTCAAGACCACGTAAACTTACGCTCATTGCGCTGCCTACGATCGGCTGCATCACTGCACGTCTTTCACGTGATTCACACTGTACTGATCAGCGTGAACAACGACGCCCACTACATCTACAGCAATATTTCTCACTTCTGCTTGCAGGCGCGCAGCTCCGACGCCCATGCACCACTGACCAATGAGAGAACGCAGGCGAGCAAGTTTAACGGGAATAATCGCTTCTTCAGGCGTACCGGTAGAGACTATTCCCAAAGTGCAAGCTCTACGAGTTTTAACTTCAACTGCAACAACTGCCTCACGCTGAGGATCGTAAGCAACAATATCTAGCTCTCCTCCGCATCCACGCCAGTTGCGATCAAGAATTCTATAATCATTGGCACGCAGATAGGTTTCCGCACACTTTTCACCCCAAGCACCTAAATCGCGGCGAGACATTCTCTGAGCTTGCTCGATGAGCTGATTCATAACGAAACCTCCTTTTTATGTGGTTTCGATTTCAACACATCTGCAGGTGCACGCGATCAGAGCATAATTACTTGTGGATATTCATGGTATATCCGTGCTATGCGAACAACTCGCAAGCGCACATACCGCCACTCCCTCTCACCTCTCTCATATCCCGTCTCGCTTCGCTCAAGCTTATACAGCATTCATAAAAAGCTCACCGCAGCAATCGCCTTGCTCCAATCTTCTTGCCGAAATTTCCTTGCTTCAGCTACTTTTCCAGAGCGTCACGTTGAACATTTCTTTTTTTAATTTCATTTTCCAGAATTTTCATATTGCGCCGCGCACGCACATAAATACATACCCAAATCAGCGCATAAACAGCGAAGAAGACGCACAGACTTCCAAGCAGCTCCTGAGGCGTGCTTGACCACCAATGCAGATACGTGCCTGCCAGCAGTACACACAGCATCATGACGCTTATATGCCGAAAAGTATTAAACAACAACGAATATTTCTCGTTGTCATAAATACGTGCACTAATAAGCGATGCTATACCCAATGCCGCATAAATAATACGTTCAATAAGCACAGCGAAATGAGGGGAGGAAAATGCCGCAATAAAACTTGGCACACCTGGTGAATAATACGATCCTCCTTGAGCAAAAGAAAAAATAAGCTCTATAGTTGTGCCAATGGTAATTCCAGCACACGCAGCAAGAAGAATGCTAGTAAAAGTAGATTTTTGGTTTTTCATGGGAATATCCTCAGGTTCAAGAAAAATTAGCAATGTAAGAGAAAATAGATACTAGGCACATATCAAGCCCAGGCGACGTAAAACTTTCAATGCAGAGTATTACAAACCTAAACACTTTTTGAAGTGTGGAAGCTGTCTGCGAGAAACAAAGCATTTCGTATCGTCTTTAAGCCGCAAACTAATCGTGCCCGATATAGAAAGATCAAGATTTTTTATCGCCGAAAAACTGACGATTTCAGATTGAGAAATACGCACAAAATCTTTGCTCGCCAGCCACTCTTCGAGCTGATAAATTCTCGCTTTTACCAGCCAATCTCCATGCAGCGTATGAGCATAGACGCTCTTATCTTTCGTATAAAAAGATAAGATCGAACGTATATCTAAAACTTTTGCTTGGCTGCCCTGCAGCCCAACGATGCGCTCTAGGCGGACTGAGGCGTCACCTCCCGAGAAAGACGAGACAATTTCTTGTATCGCTTGAACTTGCGTATCAATCGCTTTCGCCGTCACCACAATTTCTGTCTCGGCAACGTTTGGATCGATATTCATCGTCAGCTTCATTCCACGCCTTTCGCAGACCATAAACGCTTATCTGCGGTATAGGATTCAATACCGCTAACACAATTTAGTAAAACGAATAACGGAAAGAAACTCAAAGCTACACAACTATCTGGTTATATTCTCGCGATAAGCGGTTAAAAATCCATCAGAGCTTTCACGCCTTGCCTATTTTCGAGCTTATCCGCTCCTGAGCTTATTCATTCCCACGTGCTTTTATTCCACGCGCTTTTATCTCAGAAAAAAATCAGCTCTGTTACAATGTGAAGCAATCTCGCATTACTACTCGTTAAAGCATTACTGCTCGTTGATCCCTATTTCGTTCACGATATCCGGCTTATTAAGCTCCTCTACGTTCACGTCTTTAAACGTGACGATTCGCGCTGAACGAATAAAGCGCGACGCGCGATAAATATCCCATACCCATGCATCGGTGAGAGTTACCTCAAAGAAAATATCTCCCGCAGCAGAAGCACGCACATTCACATCTACATCATTAGCCAGATAAAATCGACGCTCTGTCTCAACCACATATCGAAACAAGCTCACCACATCACGATACTCACGATAAAGTGCTAGTTCCTGCTCTGATTCATAATTTTCCAGTTCACCCATGCCACAAACTTTCGCACACTATTAGACGCCAGGCAACCGCCACGCCGTACGATGCACAGAAGTCGCCCCATATTCCTTCAGCGCCGCTATATGAGCCGCGGAAGAATAGCCTTTATTTCTATCCCAATGATACTGAGGATACTTATCTGCGAGCGCCACCATATACGCATCGCGTTGAACTTTTGCAAAAACTGACGCCGCCGCTATCGCCGCACATTGGGCGTCTCCCTTGACGACTGTTCGCACCTCAATATCGGGCGGCTGCGGCACGTTTTCACAGAGCGCTTTACCATTCGCCGCAACCTCAAAAAGCCCTGCCGGGCTCCACCAATTATGCGAACCGTCGAGCAGCACAGCATCAATCGCTATCTCTTGATTCTCGATTTTCTCAACAGCTCGTGCAGCAGCAATACGCAAGGTAGCAATAATTCCGTAGTCATTAATCTCACTTGGCTGAGCAGATCCGACGGCCCACGCCGCAACCCACTGCGAACACGGCTCAAACAATGCTTCACGAGCCGCTGCCGTCAGCTGTTTAGAATCGCGCAAGCCCGCAGGAAAAGAATCGGAGGTTTCATTGGTGACGATAGCGATTCCGACCGTCACCGGCCCCGCTAAAGAACCTCGTCCAACCTCATCGACCGCAGCGAGGCAGACGCGCTCACCGCAATCGTTGCGAGCGCACAACTCTCCGATATAGGTTTTTTCGATTGTTCTGCTGGGAACAATTCGGCTTTTACCTGCCACACACTCACTCCGATTCTTGAGTATTCTTCTCTCCGTGAGATTCATTATTCTGAGGAGCTGGAACCTGGGCAAATACATCTTTTTCCGAATGAAGAATGCCTAATCGGTTCATCGGATAAAAAATAAGCCAAGCGCGCCCTTCTACGTTAGATACAGGCACGAATCCAAATCCTGTTTGTGCATGATGAATCCTAGAATCTGCAGAATTACTACGATTATCACCCATCACCCACAGGTATCCTTCAGGCACAGTGACGTCGAACCGAGTATCAGAGGGAGAAGCTCCTTCTATTACGTATGATTCATCGATAGCGACACCATTGACGGTGATGCGCCCGTCGTCACCGCAACATGCCACGCGATCTCCCCCCATCCCAATGATCCGCTTCACTAAAAAGTTGGTACCGTCTTTTGGCACTAGCCCAATAGCCTGCCCAATGTGCGTGAGAGTAGAAGCAACAATTCCTTGTTTCGGCTGCTGTATACCGTGCAACCATTCACCTGGATCTTTAAAAACGACAATATCACCACGATGCAATTCCTCAGCACTATCAGCGAGCTTATTCACCATAAGATAATCGCCAGGCATAATCGTAGTTTCCATAGAGCCTGAGGGCACAGTAAACGACTGCAGAAAAAACTCTTTCAAAGCTACTGTGCAGAGCAAGGCAACTGCGAAAATCGTGATTGTTTGAAGAATCCCAGACGCTACACTCTTACGGGATCGTGCAGATGTAGAATCGATAAGCGGAGTTTTATTTATGCGCGCTGAACTGCTTCTTTCCCGTTCGCGAAATGCGTTGGCTTGAGGAGCAAACGATGGCGGCATGTGCTCCGATACTGCTTCGCGTGCATCTACTGCTCCACGGGCATCTTCAGCATCAGCACTGTGACCACCAAAGCGCGGCGCATCACTCGCCTCAGATAGTTCGTGATCGTGCGCCATATTTACTCCCTTACGCAATTATTCTTCAAGCTCATCGCTCTCCCGCCTCAGAATATCGCATATTGCATATACTCCTGCACTCCAAAGCCCTTATAGAATGTATCAATTCCATTACGATTTTAAGGAGGTACCTCAGCCAAGTAGTAAGCCTAAAGCAGCATCAGGCAGAGCTAGAGATTAGGAGGAGTAAAAGTGTTTATTGATGCTGCTATCTACACTTCTAATTGCTGTGATGTGAACTTTCCATCGCGCTCTAGGCGCCTTAGTAGGCACCGTAGTGAAAATTCTTCACTCTCGATGCGTACGATTCCAACCTACTTACATCCCCAATGGCAATAGATACGAACGCCCCTCCAAAAAAGAAAAAGACTCAGCTAAGCTGAGCCTTTTCTCGTTCAAAGCGAATCAACGAGCATCCTCGCGGCGCTCCTTAATCTTCGCTGCCTTACCACGGCGATCACGCAAATAGTAAAGCTTTGCACGACGCACGCTACCGCGCGTCACAACCTCAATTGAATCAACATTTGGAGAATGCAATGGAAATGTGCGTTCCACTCCCACGCCAAAGCTAATCTTGCGGACAGTGAACGTAGCGCTCACACCTTTACCACCGTTGCGGCGAATCACAACACCTTGGAACACCTGAATACGCTCACGGTTACCTTCCACAACCTTAACGTTCACCTTCACGGTATCGCCAGCACGGAAATCCGGGCGATCTTTCAACTGATCCTTGGTAATTTCGTCAAGAAATGCCATATCCTCATTCTTTTCTCGCCATGCACGCAGGTCACAGCAGTAGACGGTATTTTCTCGCTGGTACGCCACCCCCTGCGGCAGGCCCTGCGCACTATGAAGCGAGCAACGTTGCTATTGTGCCATATCTACGCGCAGACACATAGTTATATCTTTGTTGATCTGATCACCCACAGGAAATGCGCGTCTACCTGAACGCTCAAACCCACAACCCGAATATGCACGCTGAGCACGCCTATTCTCACCATTCACACCCAACCAGAGGTAAGGAGCTGACGGAATCGGAGTGCGCCGAGCCAGATGTTCACGCAACATTGCGACAGTCTCTTTCATCATTTGTTTGAATAGCCCAGAGCCTCGCCACTTTCGATCAACATACGCCTTCTCGAGGTACATGAGTGGACCTTCACGAGACACCCCATCTGCCGTCACAAAATCAACGGGAGCGCCATCCTCTTCTCCTGCAATTGCATCCCCCTCAGGCACATCAACCCAGGTATAGCCCGCTAATTGATCAGTGGGATGCATGGTCCGATCATATAACTGCGCCACCACAAGTAGGTGCCTATCAGGCTCAGCAAGCAGCGCTTCAAAGTTCTTCGTTTGTAAATGCTCGAAAATAAACGCCTGAATATCCTCAGGCGTCACCGAAGGAGGCGCAGCATCGGGAAAAGTGCGCGATGCGAGCGAACTCAACATCGCAGCATCCTCAGGAAGCGCCTTACGAATGCGCATAAACGAGAAGCCCTCACTTCTTCTCTCTCCCGCAGGATTTTTCTCAGCAAAAAAATGATACTGAGCCGCGCAAGCGAGATCTTTTTTAGAAAGGCGAGCAGTATCCAGATTGAGCAGCATATCTGGACGATAGAGCGCCGTACGGGCAAATGCCTGCTCTTTTCGCCAATGTGCTACAGCTGCGTGGTTTCCGCTCGTGAGCACGCTCGGCACATGAATCCCACGAAAATCCAGCGGACGCGTATAGACAGGATACTCAAGAAGCCCTGCTTCGCCATGCGATTCTTCAACGAGCGATTCTGGATTACCAACCATTCCTGGCAGAAGTCTGCTCACTGCTTCAATCAGCGCAACAGCTGCAACCTCACCTCCGTTGAGCACGTAGTCACCAAGAGAGTATTCCATCACAACAACGCCTGGCTGGCTACGATAATACTCGGCAACTCGCGCATCAATTCCCTCGTAACGCCCGCAGGCAATGACGATATGCTTAGTTTTCTGCGCAAGCTGGGTGCACATCGCTTGAGTAAGCTGAGGCCCGCTCGGGGTTGGAAGTGCAAGTACAAAAGGTGCAGAGCCGATCATCTCAGAGCCGCTAACTTCAGCATCACACATCTGCCCTGCTGACACATCATTAACTGTAGTGGTATCAACTATAGTGCCGCCAAGCACAGCGCTATCAACCTCAGTGCCGATAACCTCAGCATTGCGCATCGTCACGCAATCGATTGCTTCAGCCCAGACATCTGGCTTCATCACCATTCCAGCGCCGCCGCCACACGGTGAATCATCGACTGTGCGATGCACATCATGCGTCCAATCTCGAAGATTGTGCGCTGCTATACTGATAAGCCCTGATTCTTGAGCTTTTCCTACAAGAGAGAGATCAAGCACACGAAAAAACTCTGGAAATACACTGATGACGTCAAACTTCATCACGGTTTATTCCCCACTTTCCTCTTTACCTATGCCTTCATCTTCGCTCATATCCGCATCATCAATCATCTCTGCTTCACCATTGCCAAACAGCCCAGATGGCGCATTGATGACGACACAGTGATCATCAATATCGATATCGGTGACTATCTCACGCACAAACGGCACACGCACAATTGTGCCGTCTTCTTCGCGCACGAGCAGCAAATCTTGCGCAGGCATAATCTGCAGATCTTCTACGATTCCCAGCTCATAACCTTCTGGGTCGAGAGCTTCTAAACCGCGCAGTTCGTGGGGGTACCATGCATCATCTTCCTCTCCTTCAGCTTCATCTGATTCGATGACGAGGGAAACTCCACGCAACGATTCTGCCGTTGTTCGATCTTTCACCTCAGCAAAACGAACATACGTGCTGCCTTTATATTCGCGAATAGTGCGAATTGTGAGAGGCCCAGCATCACTCGGATCTGTTTCAAGCGTCGTCCCCTCACTCAAACGAGCAGCAGGAGAATCTGTGCGAACATCGAGTTTTACTTCGCCTTTAAGCCCGTGTGCAGAGCCAATAATCGCCACAATCAGCTGCATGATATACGCCTTTCAGCCCAGTACACGTATGCTCACACATACGCGACTACACAAGGTCTGCATAAAATATTGATACAAAATTTCTTAGGAATACAATAGTACCCGCACTCTAAAGCGCGGGTACTAGGTCTATCTGCTATACGGTATGAGCAGAAGGAATCAACGATCTGTCTCAATCACGTCTACGCGAACTGGACCATCTGACGACAATGCGTTGACAACTGAACGCAATGCCTTTGCCGTGCGCCCGTTGCGACCAATCACGCGACCAAGATCATCCGGGTTTACACGAACTTCAAGGAGTTCTCCGCGACGATTGATACGTGACGACACTTCAACGTCATCGGGATTATCAACGATCCCGCGAACCAAATGCTCAAGAGCTTCTGCCAACATCAGGCTTCAGCCCCTTCTTCAGCAGCTGCTTCTTCGGTGACGCTTTCCTCGGCTTCTGCTTCTTTAGCTGCGGCTTGCGCAGCAGCTTCTGCCTCAGCCTTGGCTTTAGCCTCTGCTTTTTCTGCACGAAGTTTCTCAGCAGAATCCTGCACGGCCTTCACAGCCTGCTCACGCAGTGCTTCAACGCTCTTCTTCTCAGCAACCTTCAACGTGGACGTTGCGTCGCCACCTTTGACGGCCTGCCAATCACCCGTAATCTTGAGCTGAGCCATCACAGGTTCAGATGGCTGAGCACCAACGGAGAGCCAGTACTGAGCGCGCTCAGAATTGATATCGATTACCGATGGCTCTGTATTGGGGTTATAAAAACCGATTTCCTCGATAACGCGCCCATCGCGCTTCTTACGAGAATCAACCACGACCACGCGATAGTGCGGTGCATGGATCTTACCCATACGCTTTAAACGAATTTTAACTGCCACTTTCGCAGTTCTCCTGTTTCTTTGTTTCGGGGTGGATAAACAATAGCTCTGGTGGGTTTCAGTGCCGTTATTTATCCGAACTGAGGTGGGCTGCGAGTTGAGAGGGACTCACACACACCCAAGTAACTGTTCAATAGTGCCAGAAAACCTCCATAATCTCCATTTCACGCATACTTTCGCCGCAAAGATCACACTTCTTTTTCACGAGGTTCTACGATCACGCTATGGTGGCAATCACAGCTTATTCGCAAGCCGCTATACACATTGACAAAAACGCTCCCTCTCGCGTCACAATAGAAACGTGAGAAAATTGACGAATAGTTCACGGGAAAATCGGCACGCATCATTGGCACACACTAACGGTACACGCTCTCTTAATCTCGCTCGTTTTGCTTGGATCTCAATTGCCGCTTCTGTGCTCACAATGGCTTTGAAATTCGGCGCTTTTCTCCTCACAGGATCTGTTTCTCTTCTTTCAGACGCACTCGAATCAATCGTCAATCTCATTGCCGCTATAGTCGCTCTTATAGCATTGAAAATAGCAGACCGCCCCGCAGACGAACGCTATACTTTTGGGCGGTCTAAAGCAGAGTATTTCTCGGCAGGAATCGAAGGCGCCATGGTTTTCGTGGCAGCAGCGGCAATTATTTTCTCAGCAATCCAGCGCATAATCCAGCCCGTTTCGCTCGACAATGTGGGCATTGGTTTGCTTGTTTCCGTGATCGCCACATTGATTAACGGAGCAACTGGGCTGATTTTGCTGCGCACTGGTCGCACACACTCCTCTCCTACTCTGATCGCTGACGGCAAGCATCTGCTCACCGACGTCATCACTACTATTGGCGTCATTATCGGAGTGCTGCTAGTAACGGCAACTAATTGGATACTGCTCGATCCTATTGTGGCAATTCTCGTAGCTCTCAACATTATTTGGATCGGCATTGGTCTTATCCGTTCAGCAATGGCCGGTCTACTTGACGCTGCACTCCCCGATGAAGAAAACGAACAAATTATCACAGTTTTGCGCATGTTTATGAGCGATACCGCCACATTTCATGGGCTGCAGACCCGCCAGAGCGGACGTGTGCGGTTTGTTCGAGTAGATGTGCAAGTGCCTGGCTCATGGACAGTTGCCGAAGGGCACTCTTTCGGCGAAGAAATTGAAGCGGCAATTCGAAATCAACTCCCAGAAACCCGCGTAACTGTGCACGTTGAGCCAATTGAAGATCCCAGCTCATACGAAGATATTCCCGAAGGATATATTCCTCTCACTACCACTTTTGACGCTCTTCAGCCTCGCACAGTCTCATAATCTCTGCACACTACAGCTTTATTATCATCGCCACTTTATTATTACCGCCACTTATTATTACCACCACTCATTTCATATTCTCTGCCATGCCTATTACGCACATCACCACGTCTCATTTCCTGACGGCACCCATCCCGCCAAACTCTGAGCTTCTTCTTTAAGGCTGGCACCCGTCATCCACTTCCCATCAATGATGACGCCGAACGGCTCAGCAACGGCAGTAATATCTTTTTCTGGATCGGACGAATAAACCACAAAATCTGCTGGCTCTCCATCACCCCATGACGGCAATCCGAGCAGTTCACGCGCTCCATAACTCGCCGCTTTCATCACCACATCAGCTGGCATACCGTGCGCTACCGCCGTCACCAATTCCACTGGCAGCGGGCGCGTCGCGACATTTTCAGCTGTATCTGTGCCCATCACAAAAAGACTGCCGGCCTCAACCATCTGCGCAAGTCGATCGTCAAGCCTCTCATGCATAGCGAGCATACGGGCTTGGTAGCACGGGAACTTCGATCCTGCAGCAGCAAACTCAGGAAAACGATTCACTTGATACACAGTAGGATCAAGCAGGATACCGAGTTCACGAGCTTGCACCATCTGGCTCGCACTCATTCCTGTGCCGTGTTCGATGCCGTCCACGCCAGCATCGAGCAGAGCCTGCACCGTTTCTGCAGCAAAAGTATGAACCGTCACTTTCTTCCCCAGATCGTGCGCTACTTTCACTGCATCTCGTAGAATCTCCGCTGGCCAAAGAGGAGCTAAATCAGGCTTCGGAAGCGAACGATCTATCCAATCTCCTACAAGTTTTATCCAGCCATCACTCACCTCAGCCTGCCGCTGAATCTCTGCCACGAGATCTTCTGGCTCTACTTCAGCCGCCAAATAGCGCGTATATCGCTTGAAACGCGCAATATGCCTGCCAGAATAGAGCACTTTCGGCAGGGCGCCCGCCTCGCACTCTCCTGCACGCTCAGTAACTTCACAAGCATTACGTTGGCTTCCTGCATCACGAATGAGGGTGACGCCAGCCGCACGGCATACCTTCAAACGGCGCAGGATTTCAGCGTCATCTACTAGCTCAGCTCCGTGGCTCATACCTGGGTGATGATGAGCATCAACAAGACCCGGATAAATATATCCCGAAATTTCTCGCACAGATACGGGATCAACCCGAATAGGAAGCTCGTGGCGTATCACACCATCAACGATGTAGACGCTCGCTATATCAGTGCCGCGCAAGTGCCCTGTGAGATGAAAATTAGCCATAGGCACACTCTATCAGCCTTATAGCGCTACGAGCCTAGGCGCTTGCTTTCAGGGGCATACTCCCTTTTCCATATCACAAACTCGCAGCATATCTGCACGTTTCAGTCCCTCCCCTATCTTTGCTCTGGGATTCTCACTATGCCTCACTCTGAGAAAAAGATAGAAGAAGTTGAAAATATAGAATTATTCATGCCTTAAAATCAGCGCAAGAAACGTTTCAAAGCATCTAGATCGACATCTGGCTGTGACGCTGGCTCAGCAAATGCTGGCATCGCAGGGTCTGCTGGCTGCCCAAATGCTACTCCTTGCATCGCACGCTCAGAAGCAGTAGCGCCGCTGCGCTCCGCCTGAGCAGCAGCAAGTTCCTGCTGACGACGTTTCGCTGGGTTGCCTGAACGCCCTTTTTTCGAGCCAGAGCCTTTCTTCTTATTTTTCCCCTTCTGTTTCTTTGTGAAGCTACCACCCATACCTGGCATACCCGGAATATTTGGCATTCCTGGCATACCGCCGCCGCGGCTCATCGACTGCATCACCTTACGTGCCTGCTCAAATCGCTCCATAAGTGAATTAACTTCTGGCACAGTCGTGCCCGAACCTTTTGCAATACGCTGACGGCGAGAAGCATTCAAAATTTTCGGATCGCGCCGCTCCGCAGGCGTCATAGAAAGCACGATCGCCTCTTGCCGATCAATTTCGCGTTCATCGAAACTTTCAAGCGCATCTCTATACTGGTTCATGCCTGGAAGCATGCCCATAATCTTTTTCATCGAACCCATCTTGCGCATTTGATTAAGCTGAGTGAGGAAATCATCAAGGGTAAAAGAGCCGCCAGCCATCTTTGCTGCTAAATCTTCTGCTTCCTGCTCACTCCATGTGCGCTCTGCTTGCTCAATGAGAGTGAGCACATCGCCCATATCCAAAATGCGCGATGCCATGCGATCTGCATGGAAACGCTCAAATGCATCGAGCTTTTCCCCAGTAGACGCAAAGAGAACTGGCTGCCCCGTGACGCCGCGCACTGAGAGTGCCGCACCACCACGCGCATCACCGTCAAGCTTAGAAAGTACAACGCCTGTGAAACCTACCCCGTCACGGAAAGCAATCGACGTATTCACGGCATCTTGACCGATCATGGCATCGAGCACAAAAAGAATTTCGTTGGGTGTGACGGCATCACGAATATCGCGCGCCTGCTGCATCATTTCTTCATCGACGCCAAGGCGACCAGCAGTATCAACCACCACCACGTCGAAGCCGTTGTTGAGAGCATACGCAATACTCGATTGAGCAACGCTCACGGGATCGCCCACGCCATTTCCTGGCTCGGGCGCCCACACATCAACACCTGCCTGCTTGCCAACCACCTGAAGCTGATTGACGGCGTTAGGACGCTGCAGGTCGGCTGCTACCAATAGCGGCTCATGCCCTTGCTCACGCAACCAACGCCCGAGCTTTCCAGCAAGAGTTGTTTTACCAGCACCCTGCAAGCCTGCAAGCATAATCACCGTTGGACCTTCGCCTGGGCGCGCCCAATTCAGATCGCGGCTCTCCCCGCCAAGAATAGCAATAAGCTCATCATTGACGATTTTTACCACTTGCTGCGCAGGGTTGAGCGCTTGGTTCACAACTGCACCCACAGCTTTTTCACGCACACTCGCCGTAAACTCACGCACAACGGGAAGAGCTACGTCGGCATCAAGCAGCGCACGGCGAATATCTGAGATAACGTCTTCCACGTCACTTTCAGTGAGCCTGCCATGCTTGCGCAAATTGCGAAGTGAACTGGTAATGCGATCAGATAACGAATTGAACATACCGCTAGTTTACTTTCTCTTTCTGATTCTGGAATCTATCTCGGCAAGGATTGCAGATAACTGCGTATTGCATAGCTGTGAGCACAGCTATGTTTACTTACTAGCTTAGGAGTGAATCGACAAAGCCTTCGGGGTCAAACGGAGCCAAATCATCCGCTCCTTCACCTAATCCCACAAATTTTACAGGTACGCCAATTTCGCGTTGCACAGAAATCACAATCCCGCCTTTTGCAGTGCCATCAAGTTTCGTGAGCACAATACCCGTCAAACCAGTGACCTGGGCAAAAACTTTTGCCTGCTGCATTCCGTTTTGACCAGTCGTAGCATCTAACACCAGCAAGATTTCACGCACGGGAGCCTGCTTTTCCATCACTCTCTTGATCTTTCCTAGTTCGTCCATCAAACCAGCTTTGTTTTGCAAACGCCCAGCAGTATCGACAATCACAACATCAGTATTGCTTTCAGCCGCTACTTTGACAGCTTCGAAAGCTACCGATGCAGGATCGGCACCTTCTTTTTCAGAGCGAACGACAGGCACACCAACGCGCTCTGCCCACGTTTCGAGTTGATCGGCTGCAGCTGCACGGAATGTATCTGCCGCTCCGAGCACTACACTGCGATTTTCAGCGACGAGTAAGCGAGCAAGTTTTCCAGCAGTTGTAGTCTTACCCGTACCGTTCACACCCACCATCAAAATTGACGCTGGGCTAGTAGCTGGCGAATTACCCTCGGCTTGTACATTGAGGCTACGATCCATTTCAGGATTGACGAGTTTCAACAGTTCTGCGCGTAATACTTGACGCACACTCGCAAGATCAGACGTTCCTAAAATTTTCACTTCACGTTTCAGCGTCTGCATAAGTTCGGTGGTGGAATCCATGCCAACATCTGAAATCAGGAGGGTTTCTTCTAACTCTTCCCAGTCTGACGGAGAAAGATCTCCACGTGAGAGAATGTTGAGCAAAGCACTGCCAAGCCCGCCTGATTTTGCCAAACGTGCACGTAAGCGTTGCATACGGCTCGGCACTGATTCCGGCGTTTCTTGCGAACTCTTACCCGCAGCATCGGGGACATCGCTATATTCGACCGCAGAAACATCAAGAGGCGCTGTAATATCCGAATCAACAGCATCGGGTGCCGTCGAAGGAGAAACAGGAAGCTGCGGGCGCCGGAAATGGCGTATAGCAAAAACAACGCCTACGCATATTGCAGCTAGAACGAAAACACCTGCGCAAATACAAGCTATAAGAATCGCATTCATATTTCTTATTTTCTCCTAGAGCATTCGCTCACGCCAAATATTCGCTCACACCAAATACATGAGTGTATTTACGCTGAGAAAGATAAGCTCACGAATACAATGCACACCTTCACATAGACTATGCTTTACGGCGCAGCAAAACGTGCTGGAAAGAATCTGCCACTGGGCGAAGAGCAGTATTAACGTCACCCATACTCACATAACCACTGCCGTCTGCTTCATCAAATGATGAAAATACATCTTTTACGCGGGTATCTTGCACATCGATCTTGAAACTGTCTAATTCGAGTTCGCCTTCACGCCATGCGTGTACAGAATCTTTTATCCATTGCCCAGTCTCATCAACGGATCGACCGCTATTCATGAAAAGCGCTACGCTAGCAGCCACAACGAATATAAGAAAAGGAATCAACACAATATCTATTAAAGCTCATGCTTCCTCTTGAATAATAGCTCAAACACTAACGTTATGTTGCAAATTTATTACTGTCTATTACATTTATATAACTTTGC
The DNA here is from genome assembly GCA_902464405.1 of uncultured Actinomycetaceae bacterium. GTDB lineage: Bacteria > Actinomycetota > Actinomycetes > Actinomycetales > Actinomycetaceae > Arcanobacterium_A. The sequence continues at coordinate 52,755 of CABQJD010000004.1, forward strand.
AAAGCAAAGTAACACTCATCTAAAAGCGCTATTTTTCAAAGAAAACTGGTGCCTTACGTCACTAAAAAGGCTATGCGCCACAGCACAGATTTAGCGAGCACTGTACCAACGCCATCATGACAGAACTATCAGCTAGACATCGACAACATCAGCCATACGTTGAGAAAGCACACTCGTCACACCACGCTCACGCATCGCCACACCATAGAGCGCATCTGCTTTCTCCATCGTGCGTTTTTGGTGTGTAATCACGAGCAACTGAGAATTCTCGCGAAGCTGCTCGAAAAGTTCCAGCAAACGCGAAAGATTCACGTCGTCAAGAGCAGCCTCAACCTCATCCATCACATAAAACGGACTCGGGCGAGCCATAAAAATAGCAATCAAAAATGCGATAGCCGTCAAAGAACGTTCGCCACCTGAAAGCAAGGATAAACGCTTCACACGCTTGCCTGGCGGACGCGCTTCAATATCAACCCCTGTTGTAAGCATATGCTCAGGATCCGTGAGTATAAGATGCCCTTCACCTCCAGGGAACAGAACAGCAAAAACCTCTGTAAATTTACTGGCAACATCCGCCATCGCCGATGCCATTACATCTTCTACTTTCCCATCGATATCACGAATCATCTTAAGAAGATCTTCACGAGAGCGCCGCAGATCCTGAAGCTGCTCCATGAGGTAACGCTGCCGTTCCCCTAACGCTGCATGCTCCTCAAGCGCGAGCGGATTGATTTTCCCGAGCTTCGCCAAATCTCGCTCTGCTTTAGCAAGGCGCTTTTCCTGCTCAGCACGCACAAAAGGAACTGTTTTAACCCCCTGCAGCACACCAGCAGAATCTGATAGTGCTCGTACGCCAGTATTACCATTACTATCAGTGCCCAGCGCGCTACCCTTATCTTCTATATCAGCACTTTCTTGTGCCAACTGCTCAGGAGTAAACATTGGCACAGGTAAATGCGGACCAAACTCATCCACAAGCGTCTGCGCTGGCACACCTGCTATTTCCAGAGCACGCGCCTCAAGCTGCTCGTATTTTAATTTTTGCTCTGCTAATGCCAATTCACGCTGATGCCCAGCGTCTTCCAACTCACGCTCATCACTTCGTGCATCATCCAAATGACGGCGAGCAGCACTAAGCTCAGCGCTGCGTTGCGCTCCTGCAGCTTCTGCCTCACGCCGCTCCGATGCAATAAAATCAGCCCGCACTCGTGCAATATCTAAGGCACGCTGAGCTTTTTGCATGACGCCGTGCGCTGCTGCAGCTGCTTGAGCACGGCGAACAGCTGCCCGCTCCTCCTGCTGAATGCGTTCTTCAACCTGCCTCGCAGTCCACTCCAATTGTTCAGCTCTCCCTTGTACTGCACGCAATCGTTCCTCAGTGGTTCGCAGAGCTAAGCGCGCTTCAGTCTCGGCTGTGCGTGCGGAAATCGTCGATGCATGCGCACGATCGCGCTCCTGCGAGAGTTCATGCGCTCGGCGAGCCAAATCTTCAGGTTCGGCCGCGAGCTCAAGCTGCTGAGCTCCAAGATCTTCCACATCTTTGCGGCGCGTAGCTATTTCGACATCAATATCAGCCAGACGCCGCTCGTCTCTTTCAACTTCAGCTTTAGCCGAATCGAGACTTTGGCGTAACACCCCCAGCTGGGCGGTGACGGCAGCGAGCTGAGAATCCCGAGCATTGAGTTCAGCAGATAGACGCTTATATTCGCCATCTGCTTCTGCTAAAGATTGCTCTGCTTGTTCGAGTTTTTTTCGAGCTTTCTCTTGATTAAGCACAGCTTCTTGAGCTTGTGCCACAGCATCGTCATACATAGCTTGCCGAGAAAGCACAGCTCCTGCTTGCACTTCCCCGCCCCATGCGCGATGAGCTGTGAGCACATCACCGGCAAGAGTTGCAACGCGCGGCGCACCTGCCTCAAGAAGCGTTTTTGCCGTCACAAGATCGACGACCAGCACCGTGCCTGCCACGAGTTCATAAACTGCCTGCACTGCAGCTAATGAACCTCTCACAACACTGCTTGCCAACACTGCTTCACTCGCAGAAAAACCGCAGGATTCGAGCGCAGCACCAGCGCGCGCTTCACGTTCATCGTCACTTAGCACATCTTTGCCGCTACCGCTAGGACTGCCAATAATAAGCTCCACATGCCCAGCACCAGCTTCTCTCGCCGCACGTAAAGTATCAACAGCACACTCTATATCGGTGACGACAGCACCCTCGGCGCTCCCTGCCAACGCAGCTTCAATGCCCGCTTCCCAGCCAGAGGTGATCCGCAAAGCATCTCGCACCAACCCACTCACACCAGTACGGTGCTCATCTATCACCCACGCAGTTGCATCTTCCGGAACTAAAGAAAGAGCGAGTGTATCTGCTTTGGTCTGCCACTGCACTGCATCAGCTTGAGCACGAGCGAGCTGCGCACGCGCAGTTTCGAGCACTTCTTTTGCCGCTTGTAGCTCTCGGGCTGCTTCCTCATGGGCAATCGATAATGTATCGTCACCCGTCGTATGTGCCACGGCATCTTGTTCCAGCGCGGCGACCTCTTTTGCTGCACTGACAGCACGCTCATTCGCATCAGCTCTCGCAGCATCGACTCTTTTGCGCTCAGAAGTAAGAGCTTCAAGGCGTGAGCGCGCTGCCGTTATCTGACCTGCCAAACGCGCAGTATTTTCACGGCGATCTGCGAGAGTTCTATTGACCCCCGCTAAACGCGTATCAATCTCCGTTTCTGTTTTATCAGCAGCTTCGCGATCCATAATCTTTTGCTTAAGCACTTGCTCGGCCTGTGCTACTTGAGCTGCAAGATCATTTTCCTCCTGTTGAGCACGCTGCGCACGTTCACGAATACTCTCAGGGCTCTCTCCCCTGTGCACAGTGGGAGCCTGGGCTGAAAGAGAACGTTCACGCTCTGCCGCTAAATCCGCCAGGGAACGGAAACGCTCAATCAGCGAGCTTAACCGTTGATAACGTTCGGCCAATTGCGCTAGATAAGGGCTGTGCCGATCAGCCTCCTGCTGAAGATTTTCTACGCTCTCTCTCAGCTCTCTCACTTTCTCCCGAATAGCAGCTCGCTGCTCAGCCAGCTTTGCATCATCAACGCTCTGCGCTTGAAGACGAGCTTGAGCTTGCGCTAAATCGTCTGCCAAGAGCCGAGCGCGCGCATCAAATACGTCTCGCTGAATTACTTGAGCTCTACGCGCTGTTGCCGCTTGCCGAGCAAGCGGACCGAGCTGCCTGCGCAATTCTCCTGCGAGATCTTCAATTCGAGTGAGATTGCCCTGCATAGAATCGAGTTTGCGTAAGGCTTTTTCTTTACGGCGACGATGCTTGAGCACGCCTGCAGCTTCTTCGATAAAAGAACGGCGCTCATCAGGATTAGCAGTGAGCACTTCATCGAGCTTTCCCTGCCCGATAATCACATGCATTTCCTTACCCATGCCGGTATCGGATAGCAATTCTTGGATATCTAGAAGTCGGCACGCCGTACCGTTAATTGCATATTCTGAACCACCCGAGCGAAAAAGAGTACGAGAAATCGTTACTTCTGAAAAATCAATCGGGAGTTCCCCATCTGTGTTATCAATGGTGAGACTTACTTCTGCGCGCCCTAACGCTGGGCGAGAGGCAGTGCCAGCGAAGATAACGTCTGCCATATTTCCGCCACGCAAATTTTTTGCACCTTGCTCACCCATCACCCAAGTAAGGGCATCAACCACGTTTGATTTGCCAGATCCATTTGGCCCTACCACACAGTTAATACCCGGTTCAAAGCGCAGCGTTGTGGACGTTGCAAAGCTCTTAAAGCCACGAAGAGTGAGGGTTTTCAAATACACGATTTCAGTTTATGCCAAGAACTAGCTACGACGCGAACAAGCAGCATTCACTGTCATCGTGTTTTATTCGCCAGCTGATTTATTCACTAGCTCATCCATGAAGACCCTACACATCAGCAGTATGCTTATACGAAAAATTTTTCACAAACGATTTTATTCTCACAGCTTATTTACCCATGATCCGATTAGCCGCGATCTGAAGGTTCTCGCAGAAATTCGTATTCAAAGCTGTGATCTTGAGCAGCAATCACAGCTAAACGATCAATATCTTTGAGTACTTCATCAACGATCATCGGATTCATTCCTCGCTTCTGGCGGATTTTCAGCAGCTCGTTTTGAGCCGCTTGCAAAGCTTTTCTCCGCACTACCTTCACGCGAGTACGCACTTCATTCACCTGAGTTTTGCGCTCTTGCGGGTTAGAACTCAGTATTCCAGTGTATGCAAGCTGCTGCTCCAGCCAGTGTTGCACAGCAGCGCTCGTATCTGGATCCAGCTCGTCGTAATGTTCCTGCAATACTTTTGCCGCAGCGTCACGCGCATGTTTGACCACAACTGCACGCATTCTCTCACTACGCTGCTCCGCCTGTGCCTCCACAGAAAGAATTTTCATCAACGAAGGCAACAACAGCCCCGGAATCATCATCGTCATAAACAAAACAGTTAGAGCAATAACGGCAAGTTCCTGGCGCGCAGGAAAGTTATAAGGAACCGACAATACGAGAGCGAGTGTGACGAGCCCGCGCATCCCACTCCAGGTCATCAAAAACACTTCTTTGAAACAGAGAGGAGCAACATTGGTACGACCTCGTTTACGGTTGATAAACGAGACAAGATCAAGCATCACAAAACGCACAAAAACTGCAACAACCGAGAGCACAATGCCAACGAACACAGATTTCCACAGATCATTGCCAACTTTTTCGATAGCTTCGCTTACGGTAAGCCCGATCATGCCAAACGCCACACCCGTAAAAAGCACATCAACAGTATTCCAAAAAGACATACTTGCCAAACGATCTTCAGCCTCAATCGAAGCTCGTGAATTCATCTCGATACCCGCAACCACCACAGCGATAACACCTGAAGCATGGATTTCTTCAGAGAAAATATAGGCTGCAAACGGCACAAGCCAGAAGAGCACATTTCGCGCAGAGACGTCGTTCACTCTATCCACAATCCATGCCGCGCCGCGAGCAATCGCAAGCCCGAGCACAACTGCAGCAACTGCAGCATAAGCAAAATCACTGATAGCTACCCACGCCGTCACGCGCTCGTGAGTATTGACAACATTGAGAGCAAGATGGAATGCCACAATCGAGGCAGCGTCGTTAAAAAGCCCTTCGGTCTGCAGGGTGCTGAGAATACGGCGAGGAATACCTGCAGGCTCTGCAACTGATTCAACCGCCACAGGATCTGGCGGAGCAATTGCCGCACCAATCACTATTGCTGCTGCGAACCCCACAGCTGGAATCAGCAGATACGCCACAATCCCTACAGCAAACATCGTAACTACAACCAACACCACAGAGAGCATCAAAATCGTGATCCACTGCTCACGTATTACTCCCCACGATGTGCGGCGTGCAAGAGTCCATAAAAGAGGCGGAAGAAAAATAGGAAGAATCAGATCTGCTGGAACGACGATACCTGGCGTGCCAGGAATAAAAACAAAAATCGTGACGACAAGAGTCGTCAGAGCAGGCCACGGCAATCCCGTTTTCTCACCCACAATCACGGTTCCCACCGTCACGAAAACAAGAAAGAGAAGAAGGAGTAGTACAGCCACATTACCCCCTTCTTCTCTCCCCTAAAGCTAGTCTGATTCTAACAAGTGAGACAGAAGGAGCCCTATTTTGTTCGCAGATTAAGAAATTTACCTACAATTCGCAGGGCGCAGCCAAAAGATTTGCTGTATCTGAAGATGCTCAACATATCCCAGCAAAGCCCGATTCATCACGCTGCAGTGCAATTATCATACGATCGATCAGCATACAATCGATCATCATACGAGCATTCACCAGCAATGGCGCAGCATCTCCTCAAGCTCTAAAACTTGCTCATCACAGAAATCTCGCGAATCCGAATGGACAATGGATATCGTCTAAATAAGAGCAAGCACATCAGAATCAACTAAAGCACAAACCGCCTCACGCGCTTCCTCGGCATTTTCTGCCGCGAGAGCTGCTTGAGCAATTGCTCCACACTCCATAAATGTGGTACGTGACAGAGCAAAACGAACTGCAGCAACTTTAGATGGCGCCATTGAAAGCGAACCGACGCCTAAGCCCACAAGAACGAGAGCCATCAGCGGATCACCAGCAGCTTCACCGCATACCCCGATATATTTTCCGTTCTCATGCGCCCCTTTGCAGGCCGCTTTCATTACGTCTAGCACGGCACCATGCCAATAGGAATTCAAATCTGCCAGCTCTGGATTCAAACGATCCGCTGCCATCACGTATTGGGTGAGATCATTGGTGCCCATCGACGCAAAATCAGCGTACTTCATTATCTGCTGCGCACGAATCGCCGCCGCAGGCACTTCAATCATCACACCCACTTTTTTCAGACCGAAACTGCGCGCTTTATCTACAAACCAACGAGTCTCGTGCACAGTACTCACCATCGGAGCCATCACCCATAAATCACCGCTCGTTGCTTTCTGCGCAGCAGCAAGAGCCTCGAGCTGCGTATCGATCAGCTCTTCACGATTCATCGCTAAGCGCAAACCTCGCTGACCAAGGGCAGGATTTTCTTCTTCATCTTGGTTGGCAAAAGCGAGCGGTTTGTCAGCGCCTGCATCGAGTGTACGAACAACTACTCGCCGATCTCCAAATGCCTGAAGTACAGCCGTATACGTTGCTACTTGCTCTTCAAAAGTCGGCGCCTGCGAACGATCGAGGAATAAAAACTCTGAGCGGAATAAGCCTGAGCCTTCTACTCCTTTCTTACTGGCAGCAATTGCATCTGGCACAGTTCCGATATTGGCCAACAGTTTTACTGGGTAGCCGTCTTTGGTGGCTCCTTGCCCAGAAGAGTTTTTGAGAATTTCTGCACGAATACGAGCTTTTTGATCGAGTTGATCGCGAACACTTTGGCTTGGGGATATCCATACTTTGCCAGAATTTCCATCTAAACCCACAAGGGTGCCATGAGGAATATCCGTCACTCCCTTAGCTCCGACAATAGCAGCAATTCCCAACTGAGCTGCCAAAATAGCAGTATGCGAAGTTGCTCCACCTTCGGAGGTAACGATGCCGCGCACAAGTTCAGGTTGAAGATTCGCTGTCTGAGCTGGGGAAAGATCACGCGCAATCAAAACGCTCGGCTCACTCAGCTCAGGTATTCCAGGAGCAGGCAAGCCACGCAGATGAGCAATAATACGATCCCCGATATCGTTGAGATCTGCAGCGCGCTCCGACATATATCCTCCGAGCGAAGAAAGCTGCTGAGCATACTCATCAACAGCATTGCGCACAGCGTGAGTAATTCCACTGCCAGTTTCCAGCTTCTTCGTAATTGATTTACGCAATCCGCGATCTTTGGCAAGAGATGCTTGAGCGAGCAAAATCTCAGAAATTGCACCATCTGCAGCTGCCGCTTGCACAGAAAATGCCATGCTCACAGCTGCCATTGCTTTTTTAACCCGATCCAGATCTACCGCTGGATCAGCAGATGCGCTCTCATTCGGATCTACATCAATAGAATTAACTACCAGCACAGCAGGGCCATATACCGAACCTGCTGAAACTCCCAACCCTTGAATCTCAACCTGATCCATGTGTGCGCCTTAAGCTTCCTGATTTTCAGAAACGATTTTTGCCAGCGCATCAAGAATATCGCCAGCAGAATCGTCATCAGCGGAAAGAGTGACCTCATCGCCAAACTCTGCACCGAGCGTCATCACTTCCAAGAGGCTCGCCGCATCGGCAGATTCCTCACCTTTTGTGATTGTAATATCAATATCATATTCACCTGCTGCGTTAGCAAATATCGCTGCAGGACGAGCATGAAGCCCATTTGGAGAACCAACTGTAACAGTACGCGAAATCATCCTAAACTCCTTCGTATAGTCCAAACTTTTATTTATTCACAATACATATCGATACAAAATAATATGCCAATGGGGCGGCGCGGGCACATATCCACACACCACCCCATTGCATAGCTGCTTTTCAAGCAAGCGTGACGACGGCAGCTGGCTTTTTCCCAGCAGTACCCTCATTCACTTTGAGGCTAGCCACCTGCTTCTTCTTTGTGAACACTACAATTGTGATTGGGCTCAGCTCAGCACCGCGCACAACGTTGAGATCAACCTCAACAATCGGCGTACCGGCTTTTACCTCACCACTTTCAGTGAGCACTGTGAAGCCTTGACCTTTGAGATCTACCGTCTCAATTCCAATATGTACGAGTACTTCGAGCCCGTCTTGCGCTTTCATCGTGAAAGCATGACCGGTTTTAAATACTTTGACGAGATCACCATCAGCCGGAGCAACGACAGTGAGCATATGCGCATCATTTTCTGGCACAATAGCGTAACCGTCACCAAGCATTTTTCCTGAAAACATCGGATCAGGAACCTCGGTAACCGGCACAACTGCGCCAGGAATCGGAGCGATAAATTCTACCTTAGACTTGCCGAAATTAAACATCACTCAGCCTGTTCACCGTTAAGAACAACGCCTGCAGTCTCAAGCTCAGCTGCGGCCGCATCGTAAACGAACTGTACGTTCGGACCGATCACAACCTGTACATTGTTTGCTGCTGGACGAATCAAACCAGGCACACCAGCTGCTTTGATTGCGCTTTCTTTCACAAGCGAATCATCCTTGACTGTGACGCGCAAACGAGTTGCGCAGTAATCGAGCACAGAGATGTTTCCTTTGCCACCCAAACCCTCGATAATCGTACGAGCTTTATCAGCATCGGAGGCAGAAACCGCCATGGCAGAATCAGCGCTCTCATCGTCATCATCTTCACGACCAGGAGTCTTAAGATCGAACTTCTTAATCATAAAGTAGAAGATTACGAAATAGAGAGCGAAGAAGACAAGCCCCTGCAGAAGGAGCATGTACCACTGGTTTGCAACAGGGTTTTGCGTAGAAAGTACCATATCGACCAAACCTGCGGAGAAGCCGAAGCCTGCAGTCCAGTGCATCGCTGCAGCAATTGCCACGGAAATACCGGTGAGCAATGCGTGTACAGCATAGAGAGCCGGAGCAAGGAACATGAAGGCAAATTCGAGCGGCTCAGTGACGCCGGTGAAGAACGAAGCCAGAGCACCTGCAAACATGAGAGATGCCGTTGCCTTCTTCTTCGAACTCTTAGCGGTGAGGTACATAGCCAGAGCAGCACCGGGCAAACCAAACATCATCACAGGGAAGAAGCCGCCCTGATACATACCGACGTAACCGACAACATCGCAGCTGTTTGTGGCAGCATTCCAGAAAGCGGAACCTAAGTAGTATGCGGTACCGTCGGCGAGGGTTACACCATTTGTGGAGCACTGGGCAGCGTCGGTAGCAAGCTTGGCAGCCTCGATAGTTTTAGCGCCGTTGAGGAAGTTATTGAGATCGTTGATACCTGCAATATCAAACCAGAAAATCTGGTTGAGAGCGTGGTGCAGACCGGATGGGATTAGCAGGCGGTTAGCAACACCGTAAATACCTGCACCCACGGCACCGAGTCCTGCAATCCAGTTGCCGAATGCGAAGAGAATCGAGTATACAAGCGGCCATACAAAGAAGAGGATAGCGGCGAGAACGATCGAGAAAAGTGACGTCAGAATCGGAACCAAGCGACGACCGGAGAAGAATGCCAAGAAATCCGGGAGCTTCGTGGTAGAGAAGCGGTTGTAGGTCCATGCGGCGAGCACACCGACGAGAATACCGATGAGTACGTTCTTATCGTTGATGGCACCCCAGCCGGATGCTGCCCAGTTCTCCGGGTAAATCCAGTTGCCTTCGGGATCTTTTTCCAGACCCTTGATGACCTCGATTGTGCCCACCATAAGGAGAGTTTTAACAGTGCCATAACCAATCCAGCCTGAAAGTGCAGCAGCGCCATTGCTCTGCTTTGCCAGACCGAATGAGATAGCGATAGCGAAAAGCCAGCCAAGGTTATCGAGAATAACGCCGCCAGCTTTAATTAAAACGAGGGCAACTACGTTGTTTGCCCCCCAGCCCGTTGGATCAATCCAATAGCCGATACCCATGAGGATAGCTGCTACGGGCATCACAGCAACGGCACCCATCAACGCCTTACCAAGACGCTGGAGGTTACCAAAAACCTTTCCACCCATTGTGAAATTCCTTTCAATCACAAAAGTAAATATGGAGACATATACTCGCATAAGCGCGCAGTACAGTCCGCTTTTACCTTAATACGAACAAGAGAAAACTAAGAGGGTATAAGGTCAGTTCTTACGTAAAAGAGCATTTTTCGCAAAAAGACTGAGTAAAACAAGCGTATTCCAATCAATAAAGTGAGTAAATTTACAAAATTTCGCTCACAGCTTTATTGTAAAATGTGATTGGCGTCTATTTATTCACTAGCAGCATCTACAGTATGCGCACTGAGCAGCTCACGTGCCTGCGCAGCAAGCATAATTGACCCCAACACCGTCACCGAAGCAGGCGTAAGGGAGTCAGAATCTAGACTCTCCGCCAGATCGGCAGCAGATGCAAGAGCCATCCCAAGATCTGGCTCGACGATAATGCGATCCTCACCAAATACACTGCACGCAAGCTCAGCAAGATCATCAATGTCTGCAGCGCGCTCCCCTAGCATTTGCGTAATAACGACAGCGGCAAATGCTGGCTCCATAACACCAAGCACACCCTCGGCGTCTTTATCCCCCATCATTGAAAACACAGCCACACGAGGACCAGGAAAAGCCTCATTTAACGCTTCAACAGTAGCAGCAGCGCCATGAGGATTATGAGCAGCATCTACAATAATCACAGGCGAGCCTTTAACTACTTCCATACGCCCAGGGCTGCGCACAGTCATTAGCGCATGTTCAGCCACATCGTTACTCACCGAACGACCATAGAAAAACGCCTCTACCGCCGTGAGGGCAACTGCCGCATTCAAACTCTGATAGCTGCCAAGCATCGCAAGAGGCACATCTTCATAGAAGTGTGACGGAGTGCGCACGCTCACCATCTGCCCACCCACAGCAGACTCTCGGCTCACAGTTTCAAAATCTTCACCGTAGCAGAAAAGCTTCGCCTCCTGCTTAGCTATACGCGCATCAATCAGCGCCCGCACACTCGGCTTTTGCTCTGCCGAAACCAGTATTTTTCCGCGTTTGAGAATCCCCAGCTTTTCAGCGGCAATTTCTTCCACGGTATTTCCCAGCCACTTTTGATGATCGAGATCCACAGGCATCAATACGGCCACGTCTGCATCAATCACGTTCGTTGCATCCCACGTGCCGCCCATACCGACTTCCACCACAGCCACATCGATTGGCGCCATCGCAAAAGCCGAATACGCCATCACTGTGAATACCTCAAAGAAGCTCATGCGAGGCCCGCCTTCAGCAAGAGAACGCTGATCTACAAGCTCGATAAACGGCTCAATCTCCTCCCACGTCTCAATAAAATCGGCACGAGAAATAGCTCTACCGTCAATCGCTATACGCTCACGCACAGTATTCAAATGCGGCGAGGTAAAACGCCCAGTTCGAAGCCCCTGCTCGCGCAGCAGCGCTTCGATCATACGCGCTGTACTCGTCTTGCCGTTCGTCCCCGTGATATGAATACTGCGATAAGTATTGTGAGGATTTCCCAGCAAATCCAGTGCAAGCTGCACGCGATCTAGCGAAGGCTGGACCTTGTGCTCGGGCGCACGCTGAATAATCTGCTGATAGATCTCATCGACGCGAGCGTCAAGAGCAGCGTCATTGGCAAGCTGGGTAGCGGCATCAGGAAGAGCCTTCACATCATCAACGATACTCGGATCAGGCCCAGCCATCAGCCCGCTTGTGAGGAAAGCCGCAAGCGCCTCATCGTAATCCTCAACCCCTCCCGCTGAAACATCTTCATCGAGAGCTTCGAGAATCACTCGCGCATCTTGCGGATCCATATCCGCCGGAATGTGCTTATCTTCTGCCATTGCCGCTGCTCCTACACTCGTTCGTTACTTCACAGACTAAATCATTTCACAGGCTGCACCGCAACCGTAATGCCATCTGCACCGCCAGCTACATCTGATTCCACCGTGAGCGTCTCAGAAACGATCATCTCCAAGTTTGCTTGCACAGCAGCAAGCTTTTCGCTCGGCACACGCAAAGTGAGTTTAATCCGATCTGCGATATTCAAATCGTCAGCCTTACGCTGATCCTGGATCGCACGAATGACGTCGCGCGCATACCCCTCAGCCTCTAGCTCAGCAGTAAGCACAGTATCGAGCACGACGAATACGCCATCATCGAGCACCGCAGCTACAGAACCTTCCTCAGCCTCTACAGCAGTCGTCAAAGTGAACTGACTCTCCGTGAGAGTGACGCCGTCACCTACGTGCATGAGCACGGCACCATCTGCGTCAAACTCCCAATCCCCCTCACGTGCTGCTTTAAATAATGCAGATGTGAGTTTGCGCTGGCTCGGATCAAGCTCGCGCGGAAGCACAGCCAAATTATGAGAAACTTTCAGCCCAGACTCTTCAGCGCGAATCACCTCAACCGCTTTTACATTTACTTCAGAAGCGATGAGCTGAGCAAACGGTGCAAGATCCTTATCCGTCACTACAGTGAGTTTTGCGAGCGGTAGACGCACACGCAACTTTTCAGCTTTGCGCAGAGCATGAGCACTAGAAACCACTGCTCGAACTTCGTCCATCACTGAAACGAGATCTTCATATGCAACAGCCTCAGGGAACTCTGGCCAATCCGTTAAATGCACAGAGCGACCGCCCGTCATACCACGCCACATTTCCTCTGAAAGGAGCGGCAGCAGCGGAGCAACCACACGCATAAGAGCTTCGAGAGCTGTATAGAGCGTATCGAAAGCTCGCTCGTCTTCGTTCCAGAAGCGGTCACGGCTCGTACGCACATACCAGTTAGTGAGCAAATCAAGGAAATCTCGAATAGCGGCAGCGGCACTAGGAATATCGAGCCCTTCAAAATCTGCCTTAACCTGATCAGCAAGTTTCTTTGTGCGCGCAAGTAAGTAGCGATCCATCACGTCAAGCTTGTCCACAACAGATGAATCTGCCAGATCGAGAGGTTGAGCTAGATAGCCTGCTCCCTTCTTACACGCGCCTGCATACAATGTGAAGAAATAGTAGGTATTCCACAGAGGCAAAATCACGTGACGCACTGCCTCGCGGATCCCCTCTTCTGCCACCACGAGATTTCCACCGCGCAACACAGGTGAACTCATAAGCATCCAACGCACAGCATCGGAGCCGTATGTATTGTACATTTCCATCGGATCAGGATAGTTACGCAGACTCTTTGAAGCTTTGCGTCCGTCGTTTCCAAGCACAATACCGTGCGAAATACACGAAAGGAACGCTGGCTTATCAAAAAGACCTGTAGCAAGCGCATGCATCACGTAGAACCAGCCGCGCGTCTGCCCGATATACTCCACAATAAAATCGCCTGGATAGTGCGATTCGAACCAATCACGATTATTAAAAGGATAATGCTTTTGCGAATATGGCATCGAGCCTGAATCAAACCACACATCAAGGATATCCGTGACGCGGCGCATCGTACTTTGCCCTGTCGGATCGTCGGGATTCGGACGAGTAAGCTCGTCAATAAAAGGACGATGCAGATCAGGTTCGCCGTCACGCCCACGCGGAAGCCGCCCAAAATCACGCTCAAGCTCTTCAAAAGAACCGTACACATCGACGCGCGGATATTCAGGGTTGTCACTCTTCCACACAGGAATAGGGGTGCCCCAGTAGCGGTTGCGAGAAATTGACCAGTCGCGAGCATTGGCAAGCCAGTTGCCGAAAATACCATCTTTAATGTGCTCTGGTTGCCATGTAATCTGCTGATTAAGCTCCACCATGCGATCCCTAAATGCCGTGACTTTCACGAACCACGAAGTCACAGGCTTATAGATCAGTGGATTGCGACAGCGCCAGCAGTGCGGATAGCTGTGCACGTAGCTCTTTTCCTGCACAAGCACAGCGCGATTTTCAGCAGCAATACGAGCAAGCGGCCCTGTACCATCTCGCAAATCGTTAATAATTGGACGATTCGCTTCAAACACCTGCATATCTGCGTAATCACTCACGGCAGAGAAAAATTTCGCTCCAGCATCAACCGTTTCAATGACCTTGATATCGGCATCGGCAAGTACGAACATATCGTCTTCACCATACGGTGCAATATGCACAAGCCCTGTACCATCTTCTGTGGTCACATAATCTGCCACGCGGATTTGCCAAGCATTAGCACCAGGAGCTGCAGCGTCACGGCTGTAGTACTCATAAATCGGGTGGAACATCTTACCGTGCAAGTCACGCCCTTTGAAACGACGCAGCACCTGCGGCTCCTCGCCCAGTTCCTTCGCATAGGTAGCGAGGCGAGCTTCACCAATCACCACGACTTCGCCGGCAACAGGCGAGCCTTCCATATCATCAGCAACTTTTACAGCAACGTAATCGATATCGGGCCCGACGGCCACAGCCAAGTTGGACGGAAGCGTCCACGGCGTCGTCGTCCAAATAAGAATCAATTCGGGCTTTCCAGTTGGAGATTCTTCGCCGAGCAACGATTCTTCCAGACGCATACCTACTGTGACAGTTTGGTCTTGACGATCCTGATAAATATCGTCATCCATTTTGAGCTCATGGTTGGATAGCGGTGTCTGATCATGCCAGCAATACGGGAGCACGCGGTAGCCTTCGTAGACGAGCCCTTTATCGTAGAGAGTCTTAAAACTCCAGATTACTGATTCCATGTAGCTCGGCTGATACGTGCGGTAACCGTGATCGAAATCAACCCAGCGGGCTTGACGGCGCACATACTGCTTCCACTCGTCGGCATAGGTCATCACGGAACTCTTACAGGCATCGTTGAATGCCTCAATACCGTATTTTCCCTCAATTTCGCTCTTATCCGTGATCCCGAGAATGCGCTCAGCTTCGAGCTCCGCCGGCAAACCATGTGTATCCCAACCAAATACTCGATCTACCCGATGCCCAAGCTGAGTTTGAAAGCGAGCAACAAGATCTTTCACATAGCCCGTAAGTAAGTGCCCATAATGTGGCAGCCCATTGGCAAAAGGCGGACCATCGTAAAACACAAACTCACTTGAACCAGCTTCACGCTGATCAATAGATGCTTGGAACGTGCCGTCATGATCCCAAAAATCAAGAACTTCCTCTTCAAGCACAGGAAGATTAGGGGACGCCACCACGCCATTATCAGCGCGATGAAGTGGATAGCGGTTGTCGCTCATTAGGTATTTCTCCTCAGCCTCATCCATATGGACATCGTGGCGAGGACGACGATTGCACCTGCTTGCACCTACTGTCGCACGAAAATTTGCAACAAGGCACATAGCCGCAAAAGCCGCGGTACCACCTCGCTTGCCGCCCACCGTCACGAACATCCATAGAGCATATTCGCTATGCGAGCAACCGCTTCGTTGAAGTTCTTACGGAACTCACTCGTTCGGGTCTACTGAGAATAGAGATACACTGCAGCGCAAGCACTGTGATGCAAGGAAAACAGCACTGCAAAAGCACTGTGCACCTTGCCGTATGCGCTCTATTCCGTTCTTCCGAAAGCTCCCCGGTGATTGCCGGATCAACGCCGATAAGAACTTTAGCTTATCGCAATATTCTGTGCGAGCACGTCTCAGATACGAAAAATCAAGCGTGATATTTCTTGCACCTTGCTAGACGCGCCATTAAAGCGCTGCTTACTCGAAAATAACAGAAAATAACAGTAAATAACGGCACTAGAGTACCAATAGCGCGAAAATAAGGTAAAGCACGATAGTGCGAAAATACATGATTCAAAAAAAGTTACACCATCTGCTTGCAGTGTTAGCACGCCAGGAATATCCCCATTCACGCATAATCGCATGTGGTATTGGCATATGATTCAAACTCGATAAGCGCTCTTTTGAGCTGTCGACCATACGCATAATCGCCATAATCCACACATTTACCAGCAGCTAATGCGCGTGCTCCTGCTGCTGGAATCACTCGGTGGCACGGCACCAGCAAGGGCACAGGGTTAATTGCGCACGCATGAGCTACAGCGCGCACTGCACGAGGGCGCCCAATACGCGCTGCAAGCTGGGAATACGTAATCAACTCGCCAGGATTCAAATTTAGTAGCGCTCGATAACACGCCATCTGCAGTTCAGTACCACGTATCATCGGCTCAAGAGCACAAAGCGCGCTAATATCTCCGCATTCCCATAAACGTATAGCTTTTAATATGCGCTGAGAAAATTCGGGAATGCACATATCTTCCGCAGGCTCCTGCTCGTTGCGAACCACAATTCCGCCTGGAGGATACCCAGTTTCAGGATCAAGATCCCATACATCGTCCTCGCCACCTTCAATTCCACACCACGAATACTGTGGGGGAGCTGTGTCGTATTCGAAAGATACATGCGCCACAGCATTATTATTCCCCTCGACAACGAGCACATAGCCACCAATCGAACCATCGCACGTTGCCAAAGGAATGCGCACGATCTGCATCGAATCTTCATCTATATGCCGTAAGCCTGCGCAGCCTTGCGTGACGCCTCCATCAATTTTCATGAAATCTTCTTCAAGCTGCATCATGCGCCCAGCAATCTCCATATATCACCGCCTACCCGACATCTCAGCGGCACATATTTCATATAAGCCCGCGCTCTTTGAGATACCAATACACGCCATCATCATCAGCACTGCGAGCCACAGCATCTGCGTGCGCTTTCACATCAGCTTTTGCATTGCCCATTGCCACTCCACATCCCACCTCGCAAAGCATCGATATATCGTTGTGACCATCACCAAAAGCAATAGCTTCACTCGCCTGTATGCCGTAATGCGCGAGCAGCGATCGCACGCCCACACCTTTACCAATATGAGAAGGGATCACATCTACAGCTCGATCCCACCACGCAACAACTTCTGCTTCAGGCACTCCCTCCACTAAGAGCGAATGCTCAGCAGGCGTAGCACCGACCGAAAATTGATAGACGTCATTGCTCTCAATCACAGCGTCGAGATCGTCAACGATATTGATCGGCTCTCCTGATATATCTAAGTACGCTCGCATATCGTCGTCAGCGCCGTTGGCAGCCAGATCATCAACAGTAGAAATAATCACTGGCCGACCAATTGCTTTAGCATTCTCTACAATCGCATAGACGGCATGGCGTGGAATTGGCTTAGAAAAGATCACCTCGCCCTCTGCCGTATAGCAGTACGAACCGTTAAAAGTGAGATACGCATCAAAATTCACGCCCTCGAAGGTAGGAACGATTGCTGGAGCGCGCCCAGTTGCCACCACAATTTTTACACCAGATGCTTGCAGAGCATTGAGAGCTTCTCGCGTTTTCTCAGTGATTTCACGGCGTCGAAATGGCAAAAGAGTGCCATCAACGTCAAAAAATGCGATACGAATATCTTCAATGCCGCTCATGGTTTTCCTCTCAGTTTGCAATTTATCTGCAATTTTCGCACGCACGTTCAAAACGCATTATTGCGCACATATTATTTATAATTTCCACTATGGCTATATCAGATAATGCTAACAAGCGGTTCCGTCAGAATAAAGAGGACGCTAGCGCTCTGCGCGCAGTCACAATTTTCCCGCTGATGATTTTCGTTGCAGGGATTCTTGGCTTCACTTTTCCACAAGCGGCTCTCCATATTACTCCTCACACCTCGATTCTCTTGGGTGTGATTATGTTTGGCATGGGTTTGACTCTCACACTCCCAGATTTCAAACTTGTTTTTTCTCACCCTCTTCCGATCCTTATTGGCGTTGCGGCGCAGTATCTGATTATGCCTAGCATTGCTATATTCGTTGTCTGGATTCTTCGCCTGCCTGCTGATATTGCTGTTGGGGTGATTCTCGTCGGCTGCGCTCCAGGCGGCACCGCTTCGAATGTGGTGAGCTATTTAGCAAAAGCTGATGTGGCGCTTTCTGTGACGATGACGTCCGTATCCACCTTGCTCGCTCCTGTCTTCACCCCTCTGCTCACGAGCTTCCTCGCTGGGCAGTATATCCCCGTAGACGGAGGAGCAATGGCTCTTTCTATTGTGAAGATGGTGCTGGTGCCCGTGGTGGGAGGTCTTCTCGTACGTTTGCTTATTCCTGTAACGATCGAAAAACTTTTGCCTATTATGCCGTGGGTGACGACGGTCGTTATTTCTATTGTGGTTGCGGGCGTAGTTGCCCCATCCCACACGGCTGTACTCACTGCAGGTCCCCTCGTCTTATCTGCAGTTATTTTGCACAACCTCATCGGTTTCGGGCTTGGCTATGGATGCGCCAAACTCTGCCGCTCCAGCGGGCGTGTTGCACGAACCGTGAGTATCGAAGTGGGTATGCAAAATTCTGGTATGGCTGCGACCCTTGCGACCACATACTTTTCTTCGATGCCGGCAGCGGCGCTCCCAGGCGGTATTTTCTCTATATGGCATAACCTTTCTGGCGCTGTGCTGGCTCTCATCTTCCGCCGCATGAGTGAACGAGAAAACGCCCGAAAAAATGCTTAAGCAAACTAATTGGTAGACTATCGAGACTCAGAGCTGCGTTTAGTTGTGGAATTATTTCGCCTCGAGGCGCACTTCCCCCCACTTCTCCCCTCGGGGCGCATTTCCGCATCCGCTCTCTCAGGCTCATCTTATAGCTCTGCAAAAAGTACAGCGACGCACAGTATGCACGTATTGCACATATTCTAGTAGTGATTCTAGTGGTGAGAAGATATTCTCTTCTCACCACATTCCCAATGAAATCTCACACCAACGCATTTGTTTAAGAGGCTCCAATGATCGGTTTTATCGGCGCAGGAAATATGGGCAGCGCGATTTTGCACGGCATTCTCGCAGCAAAAATCGCTTCCCCATCTGATATATATTTCTCTCGAACCAACGAGACAGCTGGAAGAGAGCTCGCACAAAAAACTGGTACGTCTTTTATCCGATCAAACCGAAAGCTTATCGAGGCAGTTGGATCTGGAATCGTCATTCTCGGCGTCAAACCAGCCGTCATGCCAAGCGTACTAAAAGAAATTCGGGAGCCTGCCGCCAAAGCTGGCACCACACTCGTCTCTCTCGCAGCAGGAACGACTCTCGATTCTATCACCTCATATCTTGATGCTGGCCAACCAGTTGTGCGAGCCATGCCAAACGTCTGCGCCCGCATCGGATTAGGGGTGACGGCGCTCTGCTCTCACCATGCTGTCTCTTCCACACAATTCGAAGAGGTTCGCGCGATCTTCAACGCCGTTGGCACTGCCATCGAGCTGGAAGAAAAAAAATTTTCTGCGTTCACAGCCATTGCAGGATCTTCGCCTGCCTGGACATTCCAATATATTGATTCTCTCGCACGAGGTGCTTTAGCAGCAGGAATGCACAAAGATGACGCATTGCGAGCAGCTGCTGGAGCAGTTTTGGGAGCTGCCCAGCTCGTCTTAGATTCGCTCGAAAGTGACATTCGCCCTCAAGCACTGATTGATACCGTCACCTCTCCTGGCGGCACCACGATCGCTGGGCTTATCGCAGCAGAAGAGGAAGGTTTCAGCCGTGCCACACTCGCCGCTGTCGCCGCCTGTATCGATCGAGATCAGGAAATCACTGACGCCTGAAGTACGCGCGCATTATCTCACATCAACAGATGCAAGCAGTGCCGTACGAATATGGGAGAATAGCAACATGACTATCGATAATTCCACATTGCGTGAAAGCGCTTTAGTTCCTGAAAAAGCAGCACTTGAAGGACTCGAAGCTCACTGGGCAAACCGCTGGGCTGACGACGATCTCTATGCATTCGATACCAACACAACTCGTGAGGCTGTGTATTCTATCGATACGCCGCCACCCACAGTGAGCGGTTCTTTGCACGTTGGGCACGTCTTCAGTTATACCCACACAGATGTGATTGCCCGCTACAAGCGTATGCAGGGCATGAATGTGTTTTATCCGATGGGCTGGGACGATAACGGCTTACCGACTGAGCGCCGTGTACAAAATTACTATGGTGTCCGTTGCGACCCATCACTGCCCTATGAACCAGATTTTGTACCACCTCATGATGGCGGAGATGGCAAAAGTATTAAATATGCAGATCAAAAGCCAATCAGCCGTCGTAATTTCATTGAATTGTGCTGGAAGCTCACAGCGGAAGACGAAAAACAGTTCGAGCATTTATGGCGCTATCTTGGGCTTTCTGTGGATTGGAAGCAAAATTATCAAACAATTGGCGCCAAAGCTCAAAAAGTCGCCCAAGCTGCTTTCATTAAAAATCTCGAACGCGGCGAAGCATACCAAAGCCAGGCTCCGGGTTTATGGGACGTCACATTCCAAACGGCAGTTGCCCAAGCCGAGCTGGAAGCGCGCGATTACCCTGGGCATTATCACGCGCTAGCTTTCCACTCATCATCAGGCGGTGAGGATATCGTCATCGAAACAACACGTCCTGAACTTCTTCCTGCTTGCTGCGCACTCATTGCGCACCCAGATGACGAGCGTTATCAGCACCTCTTTGGTCAAACCGTCACTTCTCCGATATTTAATGTGGAAATCCCTGTGCTTGCACATCCGAAAGCTGAGATGGATAAAGGCGCTGGCATTGCTATGTGCTGTACGTTCGGCGATGTGACGGACGTTGAGTGGTGGCGTGATTTGGAGCTTCCACTGCGCAATATCTTACGTAAAGACGGCCGACTTTTCGCTGAAACTCCGCAGTGGATTACCGATCCTGCTGGGCGAGATATGTATGCGCAGATGGGCGGCAAAACTACGTTCTCGGCGCGTAAAGCTCTCGTGGATGCACTCAAAGAAACGGGTGAGATGATTGGCTCTGAGCAGCCGACAATGCGTAAAACCAACTTCTTTGAAAAAGGAGATAAGCCGCTCGAAATTGTGATGAGCCGACAGTGGTATATCCGCAACGGCGGCACAGCTCACACCGAATCAAACGGAAAAGAACTACGCACTAATCTCGTCAATCGTGGGCACGAAATCGATTTCCATCCCGATTTTATGCGTGTCCGCTACGAAAACTGGGTACAGGGGCTCAACACCGATTGGCTCGTCTCTCGCCAGCGTTTCTTCGGAGTGCCACTTCCCGTCTGGTACAAAATTAACGCGAGCGGCGATGTGGATTATGATGCTGTTCTCACGCCAACACTCGATCAGCTCCCAGTAGACCCCACCACAGACTGCCCTCCAGGCTATGATGAAGCACAACGAGGGGTACCAGGTGGTTTCCAAGGCGAAGTTGATATTCTCGATACATGGGCTACCTCAAGCCTCACACCACAAATTGCGGGAGGCTGGCTTACCGATAGCGAACTTTTTGCGAATGTATATCCGATGGATGTGCGTCCGCAAGGGCAAGATATTATCCGTACGTGGCTCTTCTCAACGATGGTACGCGCTCATCTCGAATTCGCAGGAACTCCTTGGAAGCATGCTGCGATTTCTGGATGGATTCTCGATCCAGACCACAAGAAGATGAGCAAGAGCAAAGGTAATGTGGTGACGCCGATGGCTTTGCTGGAAAAGCACGGATCAGATGCTGTGCGCTACTGGGCTGCTTCCGCACGCCTCGGCACTGACGCCGCATTTGATGAGCAGCAGATGAAAATTGGGCGTCGTTTAGCGATGAAGTTACTCAACGCATCGAAATTTGCGATAGCTACCTCGGGTGAAAATGCACAATTAAACCTCGATATAGCCGCTATTACGGAACCCCTCGACCGAGCAATGCTCGCAGAGCTGGCACAGGTGGTAGATCAAGCCACAGCAGCACTTGAAAATTACGATCACACTCGCGCTCTTGAACTCACTGAGACTCTTTTCTGGACGTTCTGTGACGATTATCTGGAGCTCGTGAAAGCTCGCGCATACGATCGTGACGGCGAGATCTCTGCTCAGGAAGGCGGAGCTGCGAAAGTTGCATCAGCTCGCGCTACGCTCAACATCGCTATCGATACGTTTGTGCGTCTCTTTGCTCCTGTGCTTCCTTATGCTGCAGAAGAAGTATGGAGCTGGTATCGCACTGGATCAGTACACCGCGCCGCATGGCCGTCTGCTAAAGATTTTGAGGTAGATACAGATGCACATGTTTTACGAGCAGCATCGGCTGCGCTTATTGCGCTTCGCAAGGTCAAGACCGAGCAAAAAGTGGCTCAGCGCAGTGAATACCTGCACGTCACTTTGACGGTTCCTGGCAAGGAGCTGAAAGCAACGCAAGCTGTGATAAGGGATCTGGCAGCGACGTCAAACGTCAGTGGAGAGTTTACTTTGCTTGAAGCGGATGTAGATGCCCCTATCGTTACTGATTTTGAGCTTGAAGCAGCGCAGCCACGCAAAAATAGCTGATTGCCCCCGTAAGCACCTTATGTTTACAGGATAAAATACACAATAGACGAGGCAGAAAAACTGAGGAGTATTGAATGAACCGTTTTCTCGATGAAGAAGGAGTTGCATTTCGCCCAGGTAAATTCGTGATACCTGACGATTTGACTGTGCCTGCGCTTATGCGTCGGCAGGCGGAAAACACTCCTCGCCGTACCGTGATTCAAAGAAAATCTGACTTCTCTAATACATGGACAAACGTCACGTGGGCGCAGTTCAACAAAGAAATTCGCTCGGTAGCGCGTGGGCTTATTGCTTGGGGGCTGAAGCCGGGAGATGCGATTGGCATTATGAGCCACACCTGCTATCAGTGGGTTCTCTTTGATCTTGCTATCCAGTTTGCGGGTGGAATTGCCGTGCCAATCTACGAAACTGATTCAACGGATCAGGCTGAATGGATTATTCACGATGCTAATATCCGCGCTGTTGTTGTGGAAAACGCGTCGCTACGATCTGTGCTTGCACCTTTGCTTAAAAAACAAAAGAAGCTCGAGAAGCTGTGGGTGCTGAGCGAAGACGATCAGAGCCGTATTGAAGCCCTAGGAAGCAGCGATCTTGATGCTGAAATCGATCGCCGTATCGATGCTCAAAAAGCGGATGACCTATGGACGATTATCTACACATCTGGCACTACTGGGCAGCCGAAAGGCGCAGAGCTTACCCATCGCAACATTTTGCACGTAGTGATGAACGGTCCCACTGATGAAGAGCTTATGCCAGTAATCGCAGGAAAAGACGCTCGCACGCTTATTTTCCTGCCAATGGCTCACGTTTTTGCGCGCTTCATCAATCTCACGATGTTTTATGCAGGCAATGCTGTGGGCTACTGCCCAGATACAAAAAATCTTGTGGCAGATATGCAGAGTTTCAAACCAAGTTTCGTTTTAGCTGTGCCGCGTGTGTTTGAAAAAATTTATAATGCGGCAGATGCGAAGGCTGGCAAAGGTTTTGCACTGCGCACATTCCGTACCTTTGCAAAAGTTGCTATCAATTATTCGCGAGCGCTTGATACTGACGAAGGACCTTCAAAGAAGCTCATTGCTCAGCGAACGCTTGGCGATCGTCTCGTCTACTCGAAAATCAAAGAAATTATGGGGGGTAAGCTTCGCTACGCAATTTCTGGCGGTGCTCCACTCGGCGAACGATTGGGCGCATTCTTCCGAGGCATTGGGATCCCTGTTTTAGAAGGTTACGGGCTCACGGAGACGAGTGCGCCCACTGCAGTAAATACTCCAGATTCTTTGCGTATTGGCTCAGTAGGACCAGCATATCCAGGATGCTACGTGAAAGTGGCTGCCGATGGGGAACTTCTCGTGAAGGGTGATCACGTCTTCCGTGGTTATCACAATAATAAGAAAGCCACGGCAGAAGTATTTACAGAAGATGGCTGGTTTCGCACTGGCGATATGGGGCGTATTGACGATGAGGATTTCATCTGGATTACTGGACGCAAAAAAGAACTGATTGTAACGGCAGGCGGCAAAAACGTTGCTCCTGCTCCGCTTGAAGATCTCTTACGCGGGCACCCTCTTATTTCGCAAGTTGTGGTAGTAGGCGATCAAAAGCCATTTATTTCCGCAATCGTCACTCTCGATGCCGAAGCTCTCCCTCGCTGGCTCGAAAACCACGATCTGCCGCCTATGAGTGTGCCAGAAGCTGCCAGCGATCCTCAGGTGATTGCCGCAATTGACCGTGCAGTTAAACGCACAAATACTCATGTTTCTCGCGCGGAATCTATTCGTAAATTCCAGATTCTCACCACCGATTTCACTACAGGAAATGGCTACCTCACTCCGTCGATGAAGGTGAAACGCTCGAAAGTCATTGCTGATTTCTCTGCCGTTATCGACAATATCTACGGCACCACTACGAAAAAATAAAGTATATTTATGCATACTCACTGTATATTCACACCTCAAGAAAGGAAGGTGATGGTTAGATGAGCCAAGAAACGATTATTCATGAAGCGCCCGTGCGGCGCCGATCAGTTTTTGCAGGAACCACAGGAAATCTCGTGGAGTGGTTTGACTGGTCTGTCTACGGAATTTTCGTGGCGCAATTTGCACCACTCTTCTTCCCTGCAGAAAATCCTACTGCTTCCGTTTTAGCAGGGCTTGCTACATTTGCTGTGGGCTTTTTCTTCCGTCCGCTCGGAGGAGCCATTATTGGTCCGTTTGCCGATAAGCACGGACGCCAGGCAGGTATGACGCTCACTATATCCCTCATGGCATCAGCGTCACTCATTATGGCAGTTGTGCCGACATATGAGCAGATAGGAATTGCTGCACCGATTATTTTGGTGTGTGCACGCGCATTGCAAGGTTTTTCTGCTGGGGGCGAGTTTGGCACTTCTAGTGCGTTCCTTGTAGAAAATGCGCCGAAAGGGAAACGGGCCTCTGTTGGTATGTGGCAGCAAGTTTCTGTAGGCGGCGGCACACTCCTCGCCTCTATTCTTGCAACTGTGATGTTTAAAGCGCTCACGCCAGAGCAAATATCGATGTGGAGCTGGCGCGTAGCTTTTGGTCTCGGCGCTCTCTTTGGTCTCTTTGGTCTCTATATGCGCCTGCGCGTACCTGATACGGCAATTTCTTCACATGTGCGAGGCAAAGATCTTGTGCCTCGTCGCCCTCTCTTCTCTATTTTCAAGAGTTATCCACGCCAAGCTTTTTTGGTGATGGGAATCGTCGCTTTAGGCACAGCTCTCGTACAGTTCTGGTTCGTCAATTTGCCGACAATGATGAAAACTCTGCCCGTCAATCCTATGCCTCAGAGTGAAGCGCAACCTGCAGCAATGATTGCTCTAGCTGTTTTCACTTTCTGCCTCCCCCTCTTTGGACGTCTGTCGGATAAGTATGGGCGCCGTCCCCTCCTGCTCTTCTATTCGCTAGGTACAGCTCTGGTGAGTGTTCCTCTCTTAGCTTTCGTACAGCCCACATTCACAAGTCTGCTCATCGTCGCAGTTTCTGGCGGCATCTTCTGCTCTGCATACGGAGCATCCTTGGCGGCAGTAATGGCTGAGCAGTTCCCACCCGAAGTGCGCAACGCAGGCATCTCACTGCCATACGGAATTTCTGTGGCGCTCTTTGGCGGCACATTCCCAGTTATCGCAACTGCGCTCCAAGCATCTGGAAAGTTCCATATATTTTTGGGCATCCTGTTTGTCTGCGCTCTGCTCACCACTTTCCTCTTCTGGAAGATGCCAGAGACGAAAGACGCAACTATCTAAGAGCTCTCATACACCGATGCTGTGGTCAACAGACGATGTATCTTTTATCGACCACAGCTATAGTGGGGAGGGTTGCAGCCATGTAGCATTGCAACCCTCCCCACTCGTTTACGCTGTTTTTGCTCCTGTTTCTTTAAGAAGAAGTTGCGGCTCTCCCTCACCTGTAACAGCTTCAAGGGTTATGACAACTCGTTCAACATCGTCACGCGATGGAATATCAAACATAAGCTCACGCAAGATATTTTCAAGAATAGAGCGCAAACCGCGTGCTCCTGTGCCGCGTTCCATTGCTTGCGCAGCAATTGCTTCAAGAGCTGGCTCAGTAAACTGCAACTGCACACCATCAAGTTCAAACATTTTTTGATACTGCTTAATGAGTGCGTTCTTAGGCTTCACAAGAATATCGACGAGATCACTCTGAGCTAGCCCATCAACTGTGGCAATAATAGGTAGGCGCCCAACAAGCTCAGGGATAAGCCCGAACTTATGGAGATCTTCTGGCGTCACATCATGGAAAAGATCAGCATTATGGTCTGCACTGTGCAGCTGAGCCCCGAAACCAATCCCACGCCGCCCTGCTCGATTAGCAACGATATCCTCCATACCTGCAAATGCACCTGCAACAATAAAGAGAATATTTGCAGTATCAACATGAATCATATCTTGCTGGCTAGGATTCTTGCGCCCGCCTTGCGGAGGAATAGATGCTGTTGTGCCTTCAATAATTTTGAGCAGTGCCTGCTGCACCCCTTCCCCAGAAACATCTCGGGTGATCGAGGGATTTTCACTCTTTCGCGAAATTTTATCAATCTCGTCGATATAAATGATTCCACGCTCGGCTCGTGCCACATCTCCGTCTGCTGCCTGCAGAAGTTTCAACAAGATATTTTCCACATCGTCGCCCACATAGCCTGCTTCCGTGAGCGCTGTAGCATCCGCAATAGCAAAAGGCACATTAAGCATACGTGCAAGAGATTGAGCAAGATAGGTTTTTCCTGTGCCTGTCGGACCCATGAGCAAAATATTCGATTTCCCTATCTCTACCAGCTCATCATCTTCCAAAATATCTTGGCTGCCGGATCGGAGCTTCTTCGTATGCATCACCGTATTGAGCTTCTCTTGCGCTCGGATACGCTTGTAATGGTTGTAGACGGCGACTGCAAGCGTCCGCTTTGCGGCCTGCTGTCCGATCACATATTCATCAAGGAAATCATAAATTTCTTGAGGTTTTGGCAGTTTTGTTTTTTCGGCTTTTTCCTGCGCCTCATGACCAAGCTCTTCTGTGATGATCTCATTACACAGTTCAATACACTCATTGCAAATATAGACGCCAGAACCCGTGATAAGTTTGCGCACTTGGCGCTGACTCTTCTGACAAAATGAGCATTTGAGAATATCTGCGGCATCTGCAGTGGGCATACCTCATACCTCCTTGAAACCTACCCCACTATTTCACACTAAAGCTGAACATTTTTCCACGGGGCGCGCGGCGTGGAGGTGACGATACAATTAAGTAGCGATACGCGCTCGTATATAGCTCGCACTGGGATGCGATGCACACCTAGGTGACGATGAATAAGTGACGCTGGGCGCCCAGATAGCGAGTCGCCCAGCGCGAAGTAAACGTGGAGACTACTTCACACTGAGCGACTCGTCATCTATAAGCAAAAACTTAGGGGGGCAGCTATGCAGCGGCATCTTTACGAGATACAAGCACCTGATCGACAAGACCGTATTCTTTTGCCTGCTGAGCAGTAAGAATTTTATCGCGCGAAATATCTTTAGCTACTCGCTCTCGCGGCTGCCCAGAATGCTGAGCAATCGTATCAATCAGCCACTGGTTCATGCGATCAATTTCATCTGCCACAATCGCAATATCGGAAGCCTGCCCCTGCATTCCTTCCATAGCTGGCTCGTGAATGAGAATACGCGCATTTGGAAGTGCTAAACGACGCCCAGGAGCACCAGCCGTCAAGAGCACAGCAGCTGCAGATGCCGCCTGCCCGAGGCACACCGTCTGAATTTGCGGCTTAATATACTGCATTGTGTCGTAAATAGCAGTGAGAGCCGTGAAGCTGCCGCCAGGAGAATTGATGTACATCGTAATCGGCGAATCCGGATCGATCGATTCGAGCACAAGAAGCTGTGCCATCACGTCATCAGCTGAAGCGTCATCAACTTGCACACCAAGAAAGACAATACGATCTTCAAAGAGCTTGGCATAAGGATCTTGCCGCTTATAGCCGTAGGGAGTGCGCTCTTCAAAGTTTGGAAGAATATAGCGAGCTTGAGGCATTGTTGGAGCTGCGCCGCCAGGGAGAACCATACCGTTATTCATCATAAGTTACACTCCTCTTTCTCAGTTTGCGCTCTGCGCGGTATCACTGCCTGAAGCCGATCCTTCGCCGTCACTTACGCCGCCTCCGCCAATCACAGAGCTCGCATTCGTAATGATATGGTCAGCAAAACCGTACTCAACTGCCTCTTGAGCGTTAAACCAGTGGTCACGATCAGAATCCGCAATAATTTCTTCCACTGAATGCCCAGTATGCTGAGCATTCAGCTCAGAAAGTTCCTGCTTCATTTTCAAAATAAGATCGGCATTGATACGAATATCGGTAGCTGTGCCACCAGCACCGCCCAAAGGCTGGTGCATCAGCACACGAGTATGCGGCGTAATATAACGCTTTCCTTTGGCGCCAGCAGAGAGCAAGAACTGCCCCATCGAAGCAGCAAGCCCCATACCAACCGTAGCAACATCAGGCTTCACATACTCCATAGTGTCGAAAATAGCCATGCCCGCCGTGACGGAGCCACCAGGCGAATTGATATACAAATAAATATCTTTATCGGGATCTTCTGCTGAGAGTAGGAGTAGCTGAGCGCAAACCATATTAGCCGATTCGTCTGTGACCTGCTCACCGAGCCAGATAATCCGCTCTTTGAGTAAGCGGTTATAGATGGAATCACCAAGACTGACGCCGTGCCCGCCTTCTCCTGTCGCGCTTGGTACGTGTGCCACACGCACTCCTTTCGTCGCAAATTTCTGCCACAAGCTTGCGCTACATGGAGAGCGCATGAAGCTCATTTTTATGTACTCATCTAGCCTAACGGTTCTATCCGTTTTTCCTCGTACTAAGCGCCCATACTTTCGCTGTTGGCGTGAATAAAATCTGGTGCGCATCGATATTAAGCTCAATAGCTATCGTATAAATAGTGCTTGACGCAGTTACTCAGTAATTATAAAGTTAGGATTACTGAGTAACTGAAAGGTTCAGCTATGACCGTCCCCCACGCACTGCTCGCATTTCTCGAACGAGAGCCACGCGGAGTTTATCAGCTCCGCCAGCTTTTCACTGCTGCAACTACATGGAAAATCAATATCGGGCAGGTGTATCAAACGATACAACGCCTCACCCGCGACGGTCTCACTCAATCAGCTGGAAACGAAGGCAACGCTGAACTTTTTACTCTTACCGAGCAAGGGCGTGATGCCGTCACCCAATGGCTGGAAGAGCCGATTACGCACTCCCAAGACGACCGCAACGAGCTGGTAATGAAAATCGTGATAGCAGCCCAGACCCGCCACAATGTTTCGACCGTGATCCAAACGCAACGCAAAGCAACAATCAATCAGCTTCGCGAACTCACACGCAAAAAAGCGACGACGCAAGACCTTACCGAAAAACTTCTACTCGAACACCATATTTTTGAGCTTGATTCAGAAAATCGATGGCTTGACCACATCGAACCTATTGCAGTGAGCATAGAGAAAAACACTCCTCATCTCAGCAAACACCGATCTTTTACTGCCAGTACACACACTTGTGAGGAGAACTAATATGAACACCAACACAGCATCATCACTTCCACCAGCAATCGAACTGCGTAGCACTTCACGTATCCATAATGAAGGCCCTGAACTAGTGCGTGCCCTCGATAACGTAAGCCTTACAGTCAAACGCTCAGAGCTGGTAGCAATTATGGGACCCAGCGGATCAGGTAAAAGTACACTTCTCAATATTGCGGGCGGGCTAGATAAGCCAGATGCAGGAGATATACTCATTGACGGTATTAGCCTCGTCGAAGCCTCACCCAAAAAACTCGCTAAAATTCGGCGAACTACCGTGGGTTATGTCTTTCAAAATTTTAACCTTATACCTTCGCTCACTGCCGCAGAAAATGTAGCTCTTCCGCTCGAACTGGAGGGAATCGCATCAACCCACGCAAAGATCTCCGCCCTCAATGCCCTAGAAGAAATCGGCATAGCAGAGCTTGCACATCGTCTCCCCTCAGATCTTTCTGGAGGGCAAGCACAGCGGGTGGCAATCGCCCGAGCACTCGTCGGTACACGCGATATTTTACTTGCAGACGAACCCACTGGCGCCCTCGATTCCTTCACGAGTGAATCCGTCATTCAGATACTGCGAGAAAGAGCAGACGCTGGAGCAGCCGTCATGCTCGTGACGCATGAAGCACGGCTTGCAGCATGGGCAGATCGCGTCATCTATCTCAAAGATGGTCACATCGCAGACGACACAGGCAGCGACGAAACGGGGAACGCAGCATGAAAGCAGTTTGCCGCCTTGCCTGGCGAGAAATGACTCAACATAGAATTCGTTCACTCATCGGAATTCTCATCGTTGCTTTTCCTATCGCGCTCATCAGCATGGGCGTATGTACACTGTGGATTCAGCTTCGCCCTCTTAACGATCCAGCTATACAAGCTGTGGTATCACAGAGCGCAATGACACCTGTACAGCAAGATTATCGCGGCACATGGACAACCTACCCAGAAGAAACCCTATCATCTGCATCCCACAATTTTTCCGCTCTTAGCACTGAATCTTTAGAAGAAATCGTTGCCCCGAATAAAGTACTGACCGTATTTGAAACCACCGTTTTCACAACTGCAGACCACTCAGCTCACAGCATTGCTATTGCTCAGTTCGACGGCACAGCTGTTCCCAGATATTTGGGAATCGTGGAAGGCAGGGCGCCCAGCACTGGCGAGATAGTACTCAACGGGAAAAAGGCTCACGATATGGGAGTGAGTATCGGTGATTCTTTTGAAATTTCCGTACAAAATTTTTCAGCGCGCGTCCGCGTCTGCGGGCTTTCATCATCTGATCGAAGGTCCTTCGTAGGAGTCGATACAATCAACTTCAATGCAGTGAAGAATACACACCAGAATCATACAAACTCTGCAAAATCTTATACTAGTGACGCTGTAGGATATTCATGGATTGTAACGGGAAACGAACCCGTCACATGGGATCAGATCAAGAAAATCAATAAACAAGGATCCACGGTTATTTCCACATGGGGGAAGAAAAATCCGCCAGTTGATGAGCAATTCTATCCGAATATCGACAATAATGCTTTTTCTTATATTTTAGAGATTCAGATGCTTCTGACGTATGCTGTTGCATTAATTCTCATTCTTCTCGTACTCATACTCATGCTAACGCCAGTCTTTACAATCAGTGCTCATCGTATGCGCCGCTCGCTTGCACACGTGCTAATGAACGGAGGTGAGGCCAAACATATCCGATCCATAGTACTCATTCATGGAGTGTTTATTGGGATAAGCGGAGGGCTGCTGGGATCTGCCGGTGGGCTTGGTACTCTAGTGTGTTTAAACGGAAGCTATATACTACGAGTACCATGGATTATGGCGATTACTTTCAGTATTTCTCTAGTCGGCTTTATCTTCGGTATCATGGCAGCGCTCATTCCAGCACTGCAAGCCGCACGCCTCAGCCCTATTGCAGCAGTCAGAGCTCGAGCAGGAGCAGCTCAAAACCTTACAATGCATCCTACTGTGCACAAATCTAGCGCGTTCGCTTTTTTCGCCCTATTTATCAGCGGCACACTGATTCTCGTGTTGAGTACAATTGCTGCCCAGAGCACTGAAGACCCTATCGTAACCGCTATCAGCACGCTAATTTTTCCACTTGCAGTCTTAGCAGAAATCGTTGGGGCAATCGGAATGGTGCCCAGTATTATCTGGATTGTATCGACTAAGCTTCATCTGCGAGGAATAGCAAAAATCGCAATGCGAGATCTCCTGCGCTCAATGCATCGTACAGTGCCTGCAATAGGGGCTTTTGCTGGAGTGCTTATTGGCGTGACGATGATCCTCTCGTTCCTTAGCCTCACGCAGCGAAACGAAGCGGATCTAGCTTTTGATGGAAATGGTCCAGTTGGAGCGCTAAAGATACAACCAGCGCACGACCGCTCAGCCACAGATAATTCAAGCGTCACCGCCCTCAACAAAGCAACAAACGATTATATTGATCGCTTCGGATCCGCAAAAAATCTAGATTTCTTCTCACTTCCTGGATATGCATCCACCCTGCACCTTTACGTTCAGGCACAAACAGTCACAGATCTTTCTACCCGAACGTGCTTTACTCTCTCAACTCACGATTTTCCTACTGAAGGGCAAGGATCGCATGCACCTTTTTCTGAAGGAACGTGCACTACTTCTTCGTGGGTCCCTCTAAACGTAAATATCGTGGATGATATCGAAGCTCTTATCCGCTATGCTGGCTGGGAAGGAAACGAAGCTCAGCGAGCTAGAGATATTTGGCAAAGAGATGGGATAATCGACGTTTCAGCAATATTCAAGCCATCACACACTGATTCTCTACCAGCGATTCCAACCATCAATACATGGAGTTCAACAAGCAAACCTTACGAACATATTCATGCACTCGCACAAGAAACATTGCACACAGCAACTTTGAGCAATAAAAATAATACTTTCTTTGAGGACGTGATTATTTCAGCAAAGACTGCCCAACAGTGGGGAATCAGCTATATCATCAGCGAGCGCATACTCATTTTCGATCACCCGCTACAACCGAAAGATTCGTGGACCGTATCGCGCATAGCACACAGATATGATTCAATTCTGCAAATATCCGCGAATCAGCGCACATTCATTGATGCCTATGGCTCACAGATAACCATAGCTATTTTGCTCAGCGGACTCTTTATCTTCACTATTTTCGTGATGGCTATTGCCAGCGAAGAAATGAGGAGTGACTACGCCACGCTTTATGCGGTGGGAGCTTCTCCACGAGCGCTCAGCTCCCTCTCTGCCGTGCAAGGCGCAGCTATGGGCATCATCGCACTCATCGGAATTCCAGCAGGACTCCTTCCAATCCTAACAATTCAGCATGAAAGACTTCCGTGGCTATTCTTTGCACTTATGGCAGTGCTGACGCCGTGCGTGACGTCGATTGCTGCAGCTTTTACGCGTCCACGTCACTTAAATCTTGCCCAGAGATACGAATAGGAAAACATGAGGTGTGCTACCAGCTCGAAACTGGCAACACACCTCATATCTTTTTGCTATATATCTTTTTTGCTATCGAATCAGTTCAGCTAAACAGCTATCGGCAGCTCTGCTTATTTTTAGCCTTCGTAGTTCACAAGCTCCTCTTTAGTGAGAGCTTTAGCAGCCGCTTCATCAAGCTCCCCTGTGGCTACGCGATAAGCAATCCATTCAGCCTTTTTGGCGCTCTTCGCTGGGGCTTGCACATCAGACGACGCAGAAGTCTGCTCAACCTCAGCCTCCTGCGCTTTCTTAGCAATCTTTGCTGGCTTTTCCTTTTCGGATTTTTCTTCTGCAGCAACTTTAGCTTTTGGATCAATTTTGCGGGTAGGAGCCTTGCCATACTCAGGAGTTAGCTCATCTTCAGGAGCCTCACCAAGCACAGGCGTCACGTCGATCTTCACGCCCTTATCATCAACAACATTCGCCACGCGCATTGCCGCAATCACAGCTTTGTTGCGAGCAAGTTCAGCTGTAAACGCACCAATCTGCCCTGCTTGTGAAGCTGCCTGAATGAACTGGCTAGGATCCATGCCATACATCTGCGCCTGCTGGAACATAAACTGCAACAGTTCATTTTGATCAGTCTTAACTCCGTATGCCACCGCATATTCATCGAGCAAGAGCTGCATTTTGAGACCTTTTTCGATATCTGCACGAGCTTCAGCTGCATGCTCATCATCAAGGCTCTTATCTTCATTTTGAAGGTGACTCTCAAGCTCTTCTTCAATCACAGCTTGAGGAAGCGGGAAATCTGCTGCTTCCATCAATGCGTCGATAAGCTTCTGCTCTGCACCGAAAAGTTGCTCTTGCTTCTTCGTCTCTTCAGTGGTCTTTTTCAAATCTTCACGAAGTTCACCAATGGTATCGAATTCAGACGCAAGCTGAGCAAAATCGTCATCTGCTTCTGGGAGTGACGATTCTTTTACCCCATGCACCGTGATTTTTACATCTGCTTCTTCGCCTTCATGCTCGCCGCCCTTGAGGGTGCTCACAAATTCGACCACATCGCCAGCCTTCGCTCCTTTAAGAGCTTCATCCTGACCTTCGAGCATCGTATTATCGCCGATTTTGTAGGAAACTCCAGCAACGTCATCAACCTCTTCGCCATTGATCGTGGCAACGAGATCAATATTTACATAGTCACCTTCTTTAGCTTTACGGCTCACATCGGAGAGTGTCGCAAAACGCTCACGCAAATTGGTGAGAGCTTCTTCGACGTCTGCTTCTTCCACAGACGCTGCTGGCACCTCAATCGTCACCTTTGTTGGATCTGGAAGTGAAATTTCCGGGCGCACATCACACTCAACAGTGAATTTAAGTTCAGTGGTATCGCCTTTGCCCTTCATTTCAGGAACTTCGTTAATTTCCACCTCAGGGCGACTCATTGGGCTGACGCTAAGTTCCTGAGCAGCTTTCTGGTAATAGCCATCCAGCGAATCGTTGATAGCGTGTTCGATGATATACCCCTTGCCGATTTGCGCTTCGAGTACGCGGCGAGGAGCTTTCCCTGGACGAAAACCTGGGATATTAACCTGCTTAGCAAGTTCTTTAGCCGCCTTTTCATAGGCGGGAGCAAATTCTTCAGCCGAAACAGCCACGCTCATAATCGCGTGTGTCTCGCTGGTAAACTGTGCGGAATTCTTCACTGAGATATCTCCACTCTTGATGTCGTCTTATCTTACGCCGTGAACCTCACTACTCGCGCAGCTCGCGAGGAAGGCGCTCACACACTGCATAATCATACTTGGCGCGCTACACTTTCGCCTATTCGCGCGCACATGAAGTTCCCTACATCTAATCTCTGTATTCGATATTTATACCAACGCATACTAATGACTCAACCAATGACCCATATCCACCAGCACTCACCCATCGAGATGCTTTTCCTGCGACGCCCACACCAGACGCCAATACACTGCAAAAGAAATATCACGCCTTAGCTTTCGCATATATGAGGCACATTCTTTTCGAGGTTCGCCAACAATAAACCTCTGACCTTATTTCGCCTATATGATTCGCGTGGCTTTGCAGATAGGCATGGCTGCAAAAAATCAGTATTTATATATCTCTCCCCTATCCAACCTCCACCATTCAGCCTCCACGCGCAGCAAGTATCTTTCTTTAAAACAAGTAAGCGTAGAAAGAATAATTCTTTACAACCACAGATGACATTAGAGCGCGCTTTGTACTGTGAACTACTCGAATACTGCTCTTTACGAACGTAGGCAACGCGTCACACACATGCACATATGCTGTTTAGAGTTAATCCGCTCTTACCACGTTGGCAGACACGCTTTTATACTCACCAAGGTTAAGAATGCGCTAGTCTACTCTTTTACCGACGCGGGTGGCACATTTATATATGTGGGTGGCACACCTCTACAATTAGGCGCGCCGCCCACATGCAGCTAGGCAACGAACTGTTTGCGCCGTCACGAAAGCTGAAGAGACTTTTGCTCAGGAACTCCTCGAACTTTCTTAAGAATAAAATAGGAGCCGACAAGTATAACCATGTACGGCCATCCCACAATCCACACCTCAGGCATCGGCCAGAGAAGAGCCACATAAATTGCCACAGCCGCAACAATAACAAGGCACGGCGTAAACGGAGCACCCCACAGTTTTGCAGGTGCTTGCGTCACCGTCTCTCCTGCAGCCACTTTCTTAGCTCGGTACGAGCGGAACTTGATATGCGTATACGAGATCAAAACCCAACCAACCAACGTGCCAATCGTCGCACATCCAGCCAAGTAGAAGAAAGCAGTATCAGGAGTGAAAATCGCAAGACTTGCAGTGACGGCAATCCCAATCGTCACGAACAAAATTGCGATACGCGGCGTACCATTTTCGGCAGTATGAGAGGCTACTTTAGGCGCCTGCCCATCCATTGCAAGCGAATGAATCATGCGCGAAGATGCATAGACCAAACCGTTAGCGGCAGAGAGCGCAGCTACAATCAAAATTGCGTTCATAATATGCCCAGCAGCTGGAATACCCACAAGATCCATCACTCGCACAAACGGTGAAGCAGAGACTTCCGAACCAGACTTGACGATTTCATCCCACGGCTCAAGCGTCACCACCACAGCAATTGCCACAACATAGAAAAGCAGCAAACGCATAATCATATTGTGAGCTGCTTTCGGCACGTCACGAGTTGGGTTCTCCGCCTCAGCAGCGGCAACAGCCACATTTTCTAAACCGCCAAAGCTAAAGACGGCAATGCACGCCGCAATCAAAATACCGCTAATACCGTTTGGTGCGAAGCCACCATGCGCGGTGAGGTTAGCAAAGCCCATCGGAGGATTCGGGCTTGGCCAGCCAAACAGAATCAGACAAAGCCCCAGCAAAATGAACACGACAATTGCAATCACTTTAATCATCGAAAACCAATATTCAGAGGAGCCATAGAGCTTCACAGTGAGAAGATTTAGCGTAACAATCAACGCAGCACACAAGACTGTGCCCACCCAAAGAGGCAATCCAGGAATCCAGTGCTGAAGATAGGTAGCAGAAGCCGTCACTTCCGCACCAATCGCAATAATGAACGTGACGAGCATATTCCAACGCAAGACGTAACCACCCATAGGCCCAACATATGCTCGCGCAACAGCACCGAAGCCGCCAGGAACAGGATGGACAGACACCATTTCAGCCATTTCCCAAACAACGATCAAGGCGAGAACGCCAGAAATAGCATAGGAAAGGAACGTCGCAGGCCCGCCAAAAGCGATTGTCGAGCTTGAACCAAGGAAAAGCCCCGTACCCAAGGCTCCAGCAAGACCGATCATTGAAATTTGTGCGCCAGTCAGGCGGCGTTCCAACACGCTATGCTGCGCATCAACTGTTTGAGTATTCGTATTCATGGGCGCCAGTCTACTCAGGTTTGGCACTTAGCTGAAAAATGTCCAACATTAAAAACAGGAGCCAGCAGAAGGCACAAAGTAAACAAAGACCAAAGAGAAGCAAAGAGCACTTAAACAAAAAAACTGAATACCCTCAAGGATAAAGACACGAAAGATTTTCATCATCGAGGCATCGAAATACTACACATTTTGCGTACCTCTTCTTCAGCGAACCTCTCGAACATAAACGTCGGAGATTCTCTTTGTCGGGGTAGCGGGACTTGAACCCACGGCCTCCCGCTCCCAAAGCGGGCGCGCTACCAACTGCGCCATACCCCGTAGTGCAACGAAAGGAAGACTACCACTTATCGTAGCAACAGAGCAAATAAAATATCTCACTTCAACTTCTCCTCCGCTTTATTTCCCCAAAAGGATTTTTCTTGCTAAGATTTAAGCACTGGCGTAGCCAGCTATGCGAATGTAGCTCAATGGTAGAGCCTCTGCCTTCCAAGCAGATTACGCGGGTTCGATTCCCGTCATTCGCTCCAGCACAACAGCGCATACACGATCGCTTGCACCTCAACAAAAACCACATCTAATACCTAATATAGATAGCTACCAATATGAGGCTTACCGCCACCAAAGCACCAATACGAGGATTGCCGCCGAACCACCCAACTACAAAAGTTTTCGGACCGCCAGAAGTTTCATAGACGAAACGATAATAGCTCCCCAGCGATGCAATAAAACCAGTAGCCCCTCAGAGATACTCGAAAGCACATATGCGAAAATGACCCCGCTCCACTTGGCAGGGTCATTTACTTTTCAGAAGGGTCGCAATCAATGAAGATTGGCACGATCAATAAAGACCAGAAAATCAGTCGAGATCGAGAAGACCTTTCTGTGCAGCTTTAGCAAGACGACGAGGAATACGAACCTCGCCACCGCCGATTGCCTTCACCGTTTGAAGATCAGTGAGCTTTGCTTTCCACTGAGCACGGCGAGAGCGGGTGTTGCTGCGAGACATCTTTCGCTTTGGAACTGGCATTCCTCCGCCCCTTTCGTATAATCGCGAGCCCCATGCCCGCTAAGTTTGGGATTTTACGTTTATTGCGTATCTGTGCAACACACATAAACGCACAGACCAATACTTTAGCGCGCCCGTAAAAAAATATCCATTTCCATCTGGCTCATTGTGCCCAATGCCACCAGAAACCAGCATAATAGAAACATGAATGACAATTCGATGCTCATGCTCGCTGCCAATACAACGGTTCGCCGCGAACTTGAGATTAAACGCTCCAGGTTTATCGCGACCGTCACAAGAGCTGAATCCTCGGAAGAAGCGCGCGCATTTATTGATGCGATACGCAGCGAATTTCCCGATGCCCGCCACCACTGCAGTGCTTTTTCCGTGACGCCTCCTCGCTGCCCAAATCCAATTCTTCACTCTTCTGACGACGGTGAGCCTTCTGGCACGGCAGGCCGCCCTATGCTTGACGTCCTCATTGGCAGCCGCATTTCCAATATATGCGTAGTCGTCACGCGCTATTTCGGCGGCACTCTCCTTGGAACAGGAGGTCTGGTGCGCGCATATTCCGATGCAGTGCGTGCAGCCCTGCAATCCGCTCCTCTCATACAAACCCAGCAAGCACACATCTTTTCCGTTTCACTACCCCATGCCACAGCAGGAAAATTCGAGGCAGATATGCGGATATTGAACTACAGCATCACTTCCGTTGATTACGAATCTTCGCACGTAGCTATCCGTTGCGCCGTCACTCCTGCACAGCTCAGCACATTTCTTGCCGACGTCGCAGCGCTCACTTCTGGAGAAAGTACACCAATAGATGAGGGGCAAATCACATACGAATATCCCGTCTCTCCGCTTGCGTGAAACATAGCGAGCCGCGTAGATTATTCACAAGAAAGAAAGTTTAATAATAAACTTTTCCACTTGTGACGATGCGAGCGCGTATCTCACACATATATTTTGAGAGGAGCAGCAATGTTTACATATACCTACACAGCAGCTCCCTCTTTCTGTTTGTGTCTCTAGGACGCCGGCCTTAGCTTTGTGCGCATTTTGCGTATGCACGGCGTCCTAAATCTGCTCTTCACGCGTCTTTAGATGCTCTTGGTTATCTTGAGGGCTATATTCCCTCGTACTAATTGCACACAGAACGCGTCACACACTAGAGAAGCCACACATACCGGCTACCAAAATAACAATTTTAAGGAGAAAAAATGACCCTCTATTCGTCGATTACAGAAATCACTGGCAACACTCCCCTCCTGCGTCTCAATCGCATCTCTAAAGATTCACCGGCAAACATCTTTGGAAAACTCGAATTCTATAACCCTGCATCATCAGTAAAAGATCGTATTGGCGTGGCAATTGTAGACGCCGCGGAAAAAGCGGGAGCCTTGAAGCCAGGAGGAACAATCGTAGAAGCAACCTCTGGCAACACTGGAATTGCTCTAGCTTGGGTCGGAGCTGCACGCGGATATAAAGTAATTCTCACCATGCCCGCATCGATGAGCAAAGAACGTCGCGCATTGCTTCGCGGTTTCGGAGCTGAGCTAGTCCTCACCGAACCTTCTAAAGGTATGCAAGGAGCTGTGGCTAAAGCAGAAGAAATCGTCACTGCACAACCAAATGCTATTTTAGCTTCCCAGTTTAAAAACGAAGCAAACCCAGCAATTCACGAAGCCACCACCGGCCCAGAAATCTGGAAAGATCTTGACGGAAAAGTGGATGCCTTCGTCAGCGCTTTCGGTACAGGCGGCACAATCTCTGGAGTCGGGCATTTCTTACGCAAGAAAAACCCAGATATCTATATTGCAGCCGTTGAACCGAGCGATTCTCCTCTACTCTCCCAAGGAAAAGCAGGCTCACACAAAATACAGGGTATCGGTGCAAATTTCGTACCACACACTCTCGATACTTCTATCTACGATGAAATCATCACAGCAGAATTTGATGATGCTCTTCAGACAGCGCGCCAAGCAGCGCACGAGGAAGGCGTGCTAGCAGGGCTTTCTGGCGGCGCAGCTATCTGGGCTGCTCTAGAACTCGGCAAGCGCCCTGAGTTTGCAGGAAAAAATATCGTGACGATAGTGCCCGATTTCGGCGAACGCTATGTAAGTACCGCTCTATTTGAAGGCTTTGTTCAGGAGTAATATACGCATGGCACTTGGCAGCAAAGCAACTAGAAGTAAAATAGGCGCTATGACCGATGTCGCATCCCTCTATTCAGAACTTAAAGAAGATTTGCACGCAGCATTGTGCAACGATCCAGCTGCGCGATCTGCTTTAGAAGTCGCATTGGTCTATCCAGGTGTTCACGCAGTATGGGCGTACCGTCTCGCCCATCGAATGTGGAAAAAGAACGATCATCTTAAGCTGCCTGCGCGCATTCTCTCGCAAGTTACGCGCGCGATCACTGGTATCGAAATCCATCCAGGAGCAACTCTTGGGCGGCGCCTATTTATCGATCATGGCATGGGGGTGGTGATCGGAGAAACCGCCGAAGTTGGCGAAGACGTGACGATTTATCATGGAACGACGCTCGGCGGCACCACCCTCAACAAAGGCAAGCGTCACCCTACTGTCGGTTCGAACGTCGTGATCGGATCGGGAGCGAAAGTGCTGGGCAATATTACCATTGGTGACGGCGCTCAAATCGGCGCAAATGCTGTAGTAGTGAAAGACGTCCCACCCCACAATATCGCCGTCGGTATCCCTGCTTGTAATCGGCAAACCGCTAGCACAAAATCACATATCGACCCCGCGATATATATCTAGTTTGTTACTAGCAAAAAGTACGCAGCGCACACGCCTTTACTGACGTGCGTTTTCGTATGCCGTCATCATCTCGATACGGCTCTGATGGCGAGATTGCGGATCGTAGCCAGTCGCTAGGAAAATATCCACAAATTTTGCGGCTTCTTCGATCGTATGTTGCCGAGCACCGAGCGCCATAATGTTTGCATTGTTGTGCTCTCTCGCAAGCTCCGCAGTGCTCGCGTTCCATACAAGAGCTGCACGAACACCATCGACTAAATTTGCAGCCATTTGCTCACCGTTACCGCTCCCACCAATCACAATACCGAGCGAACCAGGATCATCAACAACTGCCTGCGCACAATCAATACACACTGGCGGATAAGCGTCCATCTTATCGTAAGTTTTATATCCATGATCGATGATGCAATGCCCAGCTGCCTCAAGGCGCTGAATCAGATATTCTCGCAGTTCGAAACCAGCATGATCTGCCGCAATGTGAATACGCATGCTTACAGCATAATACCTATAGCTCCCATATAGGCAATGCACTGCACTCCATGTTTATAAATGGACTCAAGATTTATAAATAGTTTTATAAACGGTTCAAGATTTATAAACAAATTCAAGATTTTCATTTCTAGCAGAATGCCAGACAATCCCCAGCTGCACTTTATAAAAGACAAGGTAGACTTACACACATGAATAATTCCACAGTATCAACGCACGATATTATTGCGGATCTGAGCAGCTCGATCCGCCCGCAGGATGATTTTTTCCGCTACGTGAATGGCTCGTGGCTGAACTCCACGGAAATTCCAGCCGATCAAACCTCTGCCGGATCGTTTATCGACTTGCGCAACGAAGCAGAGCGGCAAGTTCGTGAAATAATCGAAAATCTTGGTGCAGAGGCAGACCGCGCACAGGCTCCTCAGCTCAACGCATCTTCTACCCAAGCCAGCGCCGATCTGAGCGAAGCAGAAAAAATAGGAATCCTGTATTCCTCTTTTATGGAAGAAGAGCGCATTGATGCACTTCAAGCCCGCCCAGCTGCCGCCGATCTTGAACTTATTAACGCCTGCACAAATAAAGCGCAGTTAGCGCGCACTGTAGGGATCCTCTATCGAACCGGTATTTCTGCACCGTTTTTCGTAGAGATTGACGCCAACCGCAATTCGCCTGACGATTACATCGCATGGATTGGCCAAAGTGGACTAGGGCTTCCGGACGAAGCCTACTACCGCGCACCAGAGCATGCAGATACTCTCGCAGCTTATCGAGAGTTTATTCCGAAACTCTACAGTCTCGTCACTGGCGTTGACGCCGAAACAGCTCAAGGCGCAACGAGCACAATTCTTGAGCTGGAAACGCAATTCGCTGCACATCATTTCACAGTTGTAGAAGAACGAGATGTTGAGAAAACAAACAACGTGATGAGTCGAGAAAGCTTTTTCGCATCGGCTAAAGGCTTTGAATGGGAAGCTGCTTTTGCAGAAATCGGTCTAACTGAGCACAATTCTCCAGAACTGCTCATCTACACCCCACGAGCTCTCACAGGATTTGCGGAGGTTTGGGAGGCTGCCAGCCTTGACGATCTTAAGATTTACCTCTCATGGCGAGTTGCGACTGCACGAGCACCATTTTTAAGCTCTGAAATAGTAGCTACACATTTTGATTTCTATGGAAAGACGCTTTCGGGGCAGGAACAACTACGTGACCGTTGGAAGCGAGCCGTAGGCTTCATCAGCAGCATTATGGGCGAAGCAGTAGGGCGTATATATGTGCACAAGCACTTCCCACCCGAATACAAGACCCAGATGGAGCAGCTCGTTGCCGATCTACTCGAAGCCTATCGTCAATCCATCACTAATCTCGATTGGATGACGAACGAAACAAAACAAAAAGCGCTGGAAAAACTTGCGGCATTCACTCCCAAAATCGCATACCCAGACGTTTGGAAAGATTACTCGGCACTTTGCGTCACTGCGGGAAATCTTGTAGAGAATGTGCGCCTTGCCAACTCGTTTGAAAATCAGCGAGATATTGCTAAACTCGGCACTCCAGTGGATCGCAGTGAATGGTTTATGACGCCTCAAACCGTCAATGCCTATTACAACCCTACAATGAACGAAATAGTATTCCCAGCAGCGATTTTACAAC
The DNA here is from genome assembly GCA_902464405.1 of uncultured Actinomycetaceae bacterium. GTDB lineage: Bacteria > Actinomycetota > Actinomycetes > Actinomycetales > Actinomycetaceae > Arcanobacterium_A. Next base: position 95,529 of record CABQJD010000004.1, read on the forward strand.
CGCCATTTTTCCGAGCTAATGCCGATGCCGCATGGAACTACGGCTCGATCGGAGCCGTCATCGGGCATGAAATCGGGCATGGCTTTGACGATCAAGGCAGTAAATACGACGGTACAGGTAAACTCAACAACTGGTGGACGCAAGGCGATCTAGAAGAGTTTAAGCAACGAACATCAGCGCTCGTAGAGCAATATAATGCCTATGTGCCCAAACAGCTTGGTGCAGATTCTGCGCATCACGTGCAAGGAGACCTGACGCTCGGTGAAAATATCGGAGACTTGGGCGGAGTGACTATCGCCCTCAAAGCATATGCTATTGCTATGCAGCGCGAAGGGCTCACGAGCGCCGAAAAAGCTCCCGTTATTGACGGTCTCACAGGAATTCAGCGTTTCTTTATCTCGTATGCGCTGAGCTGGCAGGAAAAACGCCGCACTGAATTTGTGATTCAGCTACTCGCCACAGATCCACATTCTCCTGCAGAATTCCGATGCAATGGCATAGTAAAAAACGTAGATGCCTTTGCGCAGGCATTCGATGTACGCGAAGGCGATGAACTCTACCTCGCTCCAGAAAAACGTGTACGGATCTGGTAAACACTGAGGCACTGTGCCTCATCACATCAAGAGTAGTACTTCAGATACTCTCTACGCTGTTTTGGCTCGACGCACGCACATCGATACACTCGATAGAGTGATCCCGAGCTTAAACAGCACGCCAACGAGGCATATGCCCGTAAGCTCTCCCATTTAATACGAAAGGACTATTGTGGCAGGCGAAAATCTTACTCGCATCGAAACAGAAAAACGTGCTGCTCTTATCAGCACGCACACCTATAATGTTGAACTTGATCTTACGACTAGTCCAGATACTTTCCGCTCTATTTCTACAGTTACGTTTTCCGCTGCAGATTCTGGCGAAGAAACCTGGATTGATCTCATTGCACAATCGGTGCAGCGCATAGTGCTAAATGGGATTGAGCTAGATCCTGCAAGCTATCAGGATTCTCGTATTCCACTGCCAAATTTGCAGGAAGAAAATACACTAACTGTTGATGCTACCTGTATCTACTCACATTCTGGTGAAGGTCTGCATCGAGCAACAGATCCCGTTGATGGCGAGGTCTATCTTTACAGCCAGTTCGAAGTGCCAGATGCGCGCCGTATGTATGCAGTCTTTGAGCAGCCAGACCTCAAAGCAGAATTCACCTTCAGCTTCATTGCTCCTGATTACTGGAACGTCTTTTCCGTTTCTCCGACGCCAAAGCCGACTCCTGTACGAGAAGGCGTTGCGCGCTGGGATTTCACACCAACTGAGCGCATTTCCAGCTATCTCACCTGCTGTATTGCTGGCCCTTATGAAGGAACTACTGGCTCATACACGTCAGTAGATGGGCGGAATATCCCAATGGGCGCATATTGCCGCCGTTCACTGCTCCCTTACTTTGACGGCGACGAAGTGATCGAGATAACCAAGCAAGGTATGCCGTTCTATGAAACACAGTACAAGCAGCCATACCCCTTCCGTAAATACGACCAGATTTTTGTGCCTGAATACAATATGGGAGCAATGGAACACCCTGGATGTGTGACGATTCTCGATGATTACGTATTTCGTTCAAAGCCTACGCAGGCTCTTGTAGAACGCCGCGCAATCACGATTTTGCACGAGCTTGCCCATATGTGGTTTGGCGATCTTGTGACGATGAAATGGTGGAACGATCTGTGGCTCAACGAGAGTTTCGCAGAGTATATGAGCCATGTTGCTACTGCCGAGACTACTCGCTGGACAGACGCATGGGTCACGTTTAACTCCTCTGAAAAGCTCCACGCACAGCGCCAAGACCAGCTTCCTTCTACGCACCCAATTGCTGCTGTGATTAACGATCTTGAAGATACAATGGTGAACTTCGATGGGATTACCTATGGCAAGGGCGCTTCTGTATTCCAACAGCTCGTTGCATACGTAGGCTGGGATGCATTTATCACAGGCGTGCAGAAGTATCTGGCAAAGAAAGCATGGAGCAACGCTACGCTAGACGATCTTCTCGTAGAACTTTCTGCCTCTTCAGGGCGCGATCTTGAAGCGTGGAGTAAGGTATGGCTCGAAGAAGCTGGAATCAACACATTTACTCCCCGTTTCTCCCTTGATTCTGAAGGGGTAATCACCAAGTTTGAACTTATTCAAAGCTCGGATGGACGCGCCTCGCTACGCCCTCATCGCATCGGTGTTGGCTTCTATGAGCTTAATGGTAAATCACTGGAATGTACGGCACATATTGAGATAGATGCACTCTCGGAAGTAACGCCTGCACCTGAACTGGTTGGCTTGCGTCGCCCAGCAGTTATTCTTCTCAATGATGGCGATCTCACCTATACGAAAGTACGAATGGATGACGATTCATTTGCCTTCGCCTCTGAGCATATCAACGATTTTTCCGACCGTTTAGCACGTACACTCGTACTCGATAATGCGTGGGATATGTGTCGTGACGCCGAAATGCCAGCACGTGATTTTGCACGCCTCGCATTGTGCGCTTTGAGAACTGAAGATCACGGAACTGTGTTGCGATATTTGCTCACTCAGCTACTCACAGCAGCTACGCTCTACTCGGATCTCGATAGCCGCGAAGAGTTGGAATTTGCCGTGACGACTGCACTATTTGAACTTTCTGCACATACTGAACCAGGATCAGATCGTCAGCTCCAAATCACAAGTGCAGCAATTTCCATGGCTCGCACACAGCAGCAACTCGATACAATTGCGAGCTGGCTGGAAGATGGGGGCGCTCACGCTCCTGAAGGTCTCGTTATGGATGCTAATATGCGCTGGAAAGTGATCAACCGTTTAGCTGAAAAGAATCTTATTGACGAAGCAGCCATTGAAAAAGAACTGCACGAACGAGACAACACTGCATCGGGCGCAGCGAACGCTGCGCGCGCTAAGGCGGGAATATCGACTTCGAGCGCAAAGGCTAACGCATGGGCAGATATTATCGGCGGCACTGTACCAAATTCTGTGCAGCGCGCTGGCGCTTCAGGCTTCGGGTGCGGTGAACCTGAATTGCTCGTACCGTACGTGCAAGCGTATTTCGATGAGGTAGAAAACCAGTGGAACAATCGAACCAAAGAGATTGCTTCCAATATGATCGAGTACGCTTTCCCGATTGAGCTCACAGGGCGCACAGATTTGGGAGTCGATCTTCTTGATGCTGGCACGCAATGGATGCATTCTCATACCGACAGTGCGCCAGCGCTCGTTCGTTTAATCTCCGAGCAGCTGGATGCTGCTCAGCGCGCGAAGCGAGCTCAAGAGTGCAGCGCTTCCCACGCGCGCGCATAGCTCGCTTAAAGTCCACATACAGAAACCAACTGCGGCTCTTTGTGTTTTACAGATTTAGAGATTTAGTAAAACACAGAGAGCCGCAGTTGCACTTGGGCGTTTGCACTTGAGGGAGAGGGCAGGGCTTTTCAAAGTTTGAAAAGCCCTTTCATATCTTTCGTAAGCTTTCAACCCTTTAGCTTGCGAGCTCTCTCGCCAAATCTTCTAATGAACTTTTTAGCGAATTTTTTACGAGCCTTCAACCCCGCTCCTGAATCTTAAAAATCAAAGAGCTTTATTGATAACCTCCACAAGCGAGCGATAACGATCATTGGTACGAATGGCATCAGAGAATACGACTTCTCCCTCAGGATCGCATAGCGGCACTCGCCAGTTCGGATATTCTTGATCAGTACCAGGCTGATTTTGAGTATTTCGCTCCCCCACAGCATCGGTGAGTGAAACTCCTACCAAACGGCTTGGTGTACGGCAGATATACGCATGTAGAGCCTCAATAATTTCTTGCTCACACGGCTCATCTCCTACTAATTGATGCTCGCGCAGGCGTTCCATCACTTGATAACGCTCATGTGCAGCAGCGGCACGAACCTGATCTTCAGGCTCAGTGAGCAGCCCAAGCTCCGCGCGCAGCGTCACATGATCTTCATGCCAATAACCTAATGCTGGCGGAAGATCATGCGTATCGACTGTTGCAAGCACATCTTCACGATAACTGCTTGGCTCTATAGGCCAGCCATCTGATTGCTTTTCAAACCAAAAAACGCTTGTGCCATATACTCCGCGCGCATGAAGCACATCTCGAATCCACGGATCAACTGTACCTAGATCTTCTCCGATCACGACTACACCCGCCCGCTGCGCTTCGAGCAAAAGAACTCCAAGCATCGCCTCATGGTTGAAATATACATAAGTACCATCAATAGGACGATTACCTTGCGGAATCCAGTAAAGGCGGAAGAGACCCATCACATGATCGATTCTCAACGCGCCAGCATGCCGAGCAATCGTACGAACCATATCCCTCAATGGTGCATATTCCAGCTCTTCTAGAGCTGCAGGATTCCATGGCGGCTGGCTCCAGTTCTGCCCCTGCTGATTATAGAAATCCGGTGGAGCACCAACTTGCATACCATGCGCGAATGCGTGTGCCTGCGTCCACACATCTGCACCGTGCGGGTGCACGCCAACTGCCAAATCATGGCAAATACCAAATTTCATTCCAGATTGAAGAGCAGCGCTCTGTGCCGCTTCGAGCTGTTCGTCGATCACCCATTGAAGCCAAGCCCAAAAGTCGATACGGTCTGCAAGAGCTTCACGCTCTTCATCGATATCTGGTGAGCCTAGAGGCATAAGACCGCTCGAGAGTAAACCGCCATTCTTTTCTTGTAGCGCACACCAGAGTGCGAAATTTTCCAGACCCACGCCTTCTTGTTTGCGAAACTCGGCGAAATCCTGCTCACGCTGTGCACTTCGTTTCTGCGCAAACACGATTTCGAGAGCGCGACGCTTAATATCCCATACAGCTGCCCTATCGATAAGATCGCTCGTAGATGAAGCAGCTTTGAGCCCCATACTCAGCTCTGCCAGCTCAGCGCGTTGCGATTCGGATAAGCTCTGCCATTCGTCAATATTTTCTGGTCGGATATAGATCGGATTAAAAAATCTTCTGCTCACAGGAAGATAGGGTGAGGGCTGCATATGCCCCACAGGCTCCCCTGCATGCACGGGGTTGATGAGAAGAAAATCTGCACCGTCGTCACCAAAAGTTTTAGCCATTATGCGAAGATCTTCTGTATCGCCTAATCCCCACGACTGGGCAGAGCGTACAGAATACAATTGAGCCATCATTCCCCAAGAACGACTATCGTACAGTCGAGAATTATCCAGACTCTGAGGAGTGACGATAAGGCTAGATTTCGCCGTCACCACCTGAGAACTCTCTGGCGGCATCACTCGGACATGAATCGCGTGGTACCCCGTAGGCAAGCCTGCTGGGATGGAAAAACGAGCCTGCCCCGTTAAGACACCATTAATATCCCTCGGCTGCGTAAAATCTTCAAGCTGCGAAAGGTCTCGGCGCTCGGATTCAGCTTCCATCTCAATCCATATCTCGAGACTCGAACCGTGCGGAACGTGCACAAGAATTTCTCCACCGTGAGCATCTGTGACCACAGTGCATTGCGGCAGTATGCGATACCACTCACGATTAATTCGCCTGTCTATTTCATCGTTCACAGATTGAGCAGAGGAGACGTCTGCTCCCATAGCTCCAAGAACTTTTGAGAGCGTATCATCTGACGCTTCGTGATAGGTTCCGTTTACTTCCCAGTATTCGTGAGCGACGCCATAGGCATCTGCAAGAGCGACGAGCTGAGATCGAGTGGGAAGTTCCAGATATGGGGTATTAGTATCCAAGGTAGGCATACACTTCTCCTAGGTAGTATTGACATTGTTAATATTAGCGAAGTAATCGTTTGAGAGGATAACTATGGCTGATTACCTTCCAATACCCATGACGGATAAAGAGCCTCTCGGCACGGTGCTCAACACTCTGCGCATGAAAATTCTTGGAGATAATCTCTTTGAAGGGTCTAATCTACGCCAGTTTTCAAATCGTGTATATGGTGGGCAGGTATTTGCGCAAGCAGTTGTGGCAGCAGGCGCTACTTTTAGTGACGATGTGAACGGACGTTTGATTCATTCAATTAACGCTGGATTTCAACGCCCTGGCGCTATGGAGATTCCTACCCGTATTGAAGTTGAAGACGTACTCGACGGTCGCTCGTTTTCCACACGCAGGATCCTCGCTTCGCAAAATGGGCAGACGATATTCTCAGCTCGCGCATCGTTCCAAGAGCGACAATCCGGGGTGGAGCACATGGCTGAAATGCCAAGTGCTCCGCATCCTGAATCATTGCCTTCATCAGTTGATTTTTTTGCGTCATTAAATTTACCAGATGCACGCAGAATGAATAGCACTAATGCAGTTGATATGCGGCACGTAGGCGGCCCCATCTGGATTCATCCTGCTTCGGAACCTTGCGAACACACGCTCATATGGTTTAGGCTTCGATCTCCTATGCCCGAAGAATCAAGCCAGCTCATTCACCGAGCGATGCTGGCGTACGCCACCGATCAATTTATGCTTGAACCTATTATGAGAGCGCATGGCATGTATTGGCTGAGTAAAAATATCCGTGTCGCCACGCTCGATCACGCAATCTGGTGGCATCGAGACGTCGATATGAGCCACTGGATTCTAGCTGATCTCTCGTCTCCTTCTGCCCAAGGTGGGCGAGGTCTATCGATTGCTCGTTTCTTCCAAGACGGAATCCACATTGCAACGATGGCGCAGGAAGGTATGGTTCGGCTTCGTGACCAATCCTAACTACCACAGATATAGCCTGAGTCACGCAGTGGAAGAGACGTAGCCAGTACAAGACGTAGCCAAATACTTAAAATATGCCTACCATCACAACATATAGGCATAAGCACAGGCAAACTGCACACTCCGCTCCATGCTAGACAAGAGCATAGCTCACACGCATACAGCGCATTACTCTGCAGAAAAAGATCAGCGAAGTCGCTTGTGACGATAGATTCACGCACATCGCGTTAAAAGCGCAACAGTATTGACTGTATCATATACGCCTACCTAAGAGCTTCTGCAGTTCCGCTGCTTCGCTATCCCCTACTGCTCGTATTGCTTGCGATATTCGTCGCGCTCTTCATCACTAAGCATATATTGGCGAACTGGAGCCTCAAGATCTTGCACTTCAGGCGAACGCCATTTCACGATCATCCAGATAATCCCCGTGAGTACAGCAAGAGTGAGGAGCACTCCTGCTGCCACAACGAGCATCGAGAAAAAATTGTAGAAACTGCTCATATAAGCTCCTAGCTGTATCAATCCCGAGTAAGTTTACGATATGTGGCAGCACTCTGGCGCAGAGCATCAGGCCCGAGACGATCCACTTTATTTTTCTCGTAGCTCTCAAAGTTGCCTTCAAACCAGTACCAGTTGTATGGCTCTTCCTCTGTACCCTCCCATGCGAGAATATGAGTGGCCACACGGTCAAGGAACCAACGATCGTGAGTAATCACTACAGCACAGCCAGGGAATTGCAACAAAGCATTTTCCAGTGATCCGAGAGTTTCCACGTCGAGATCGTTCGTCGGTTCGTCGAGCAAAATCAAGTTGCCGCCCTGCTTGAGCGTGAGTGCAAGGTTGAGACGATTTCGCTCACCGCCAGAGAGCACACCTGCCAGCTTCTGCTGATCTGCACCTTTGAAACCAAAAGCCGATACATATGCTCGAGATGGCATTTCAACTTTACCCACCTGAATAAAATCAAGCCCATCACTTACAACTTCCCAGACATTTTTTTCTGGATCGATCCCTGCACGGTTCTGATCCACATAGGAAAGCTGCACTGTCTCACCAATTTTCAATTCGCCCGAATCGAGCGGCTCCAAACCAACAATCGTCTTGAAGAGAGTAGTTTTACCCACACCGTTTGGCCCGATAATACCCACGATACCGTTGCGCGGAAGAGAGAAAGAAAGATCTTTAATCAGCGTACGCTCATCGAAGCCTTTACAAATGTTCTTCGCTTCCAATACCACGTTTCCAAGGCGAGGCCCTGGCGGAATTTGGATCTCATCAAAATCGAGTTTGCGCGTGCGCTCAGCTTCCGCCGCCATTTCTTCGTAGCGCGCTAAGCGAGCCTTGCTTTTTGCTTGGCGCCCTTTAGCTGAAGATCGAACCCATTCAAGCTCTTCTTTCAAACGCTTTTGCAGCTTGGCGTCTTTCTTCCCCTGCACCTGCAAACGTTCTTCTTTCTTCTGCAGATACGTTGAATAATTACCTTCATAAGGATACAGATGCCCGCGATCTACTTCTGCGATCCATTGAGCAACATGATCCAGGAAATAGCGATCGTGAGTGACGGCAATGACTGCGCCTTCATAACGCGCCAAATGCTGCTCAAGCCATTCAACCGATTCTGCATCTAAATGGTTCGTCGGCTCGTCAAGAAGCAATAGATCAGGAGCTTCGAGAAGCAAACGGCATAGAGCAACACGGCGGCGTTCACCGCCAGAAAGCACACTCACTGGCATATCTCCCGGCGGGCAGCGCAAAGCATCCATTGCTTGTGCGAGCTGAGAATCCAAATCCCACGCATTCGCAGCGTCAATATCTGTCTGCAACTTACCCATCTCATCCATCAGGGCATCAAAATCCGCATCTGGATCAGCCATTTCGATGCCAATCTGATTAAAACGATCTATTTTTGCAAACATATCCGCGGCAGCGAGCTTCACATTTTCAAGAACGGTCTTATCTTCATCCAGAGCAGGCTCCTGCATGAGGATACCCACGGAATACCCTGGCGTGAGGCGTGCTTCCCCATTTGAAGGCTCATCAATGCCAGCCATAATCTTCAAAATTGTTGATTTACCAGCACCATTTGGCCCAACCATACCGATTTTGGCACCTGGGAAAAACGCCATCGTCACATCGTCAAGAATGATCTTATCGCCAACCTTCTTGCGCGCACGCACCATAGAGTAAATGTAATCCGCCACGTTTATCTTCTGCTTTCCTGTATGAAAGTGCGCCGAGCATGCACCCCGCGCATAATGTATGTCCACCTCCTAGCCTATCGAGAATCGGAGCATTGCAAAAGTTTCATCAAGGTTCTGTACGGATTTCACATACCCACAGAAACAAGTTCATCTACTCTTTTTTCCAAATCCTTCTCAAAGTTCGTATTTTGTTGAGAAGAATCATTTTCTACAGTTTCCGATGCCAGCGTTTGCGACATATCACTATCCACTGCATATGCACACAACGAATCTGCCCACGATACACTACCCTTCACTTCGCTTTCCTTGTGAATATCTGAGGCACTTTCTCGCATATAAGACGATGGCTTCGCGTAAGTTGCCACCATATTATTAAGATCAATTGCCACAGAATCGGCAATAATTTGCTGACTCGTACGCTCAATTCCGTCTTTATCCGTGTAATGCTTTGCCATAAATCTACCTCGAATAAGCAATGGCGCCCCTTTATGCACGCTAATCCCAACGTTATGAGCAAGTGCCCCAAAACATCGCACTGAATACCAAGTAGTCTGCCCGTCTTCAAACTTATTAGTGTGGCGATTGTAGTTTCGAGCTGTCACACCAACACTAACCATCGCCGAAGATATCTGCGTATCTTTGCCAGTTTCCGAATCTCGATGCCGATACATCGTAGGATCGCTTCCAGCCCAACCACGAACCGCAATAATCGTATCGTTTGCCATGTATTCCTCCTTAGTTTTCACCGTTTCCGGTGCCCGTAGGAATACTGTGCCAAAATCGGCTCGTATACGCTGAAGGTATATTTATTTGTGGATATTCACGGAGTATAAAAGCCATGTGGACAACACGCTCACTTGCCTACTGGCTTTTACAGACCAAGATTGACGCACCCTATTCGCATATCAAACTCCTACACACAATATTTGCACGTAGTAGCCGTGCACTCGCCGCGCAGTAGAACCACACTCGCATATAGACAGCACTCACATATAGACAGTACTCACACATAGCCGCGTTTACACAGCTACAGCTCTACTGCGCTACAAAGTTATACACTACCAAGCAGATAACTACGGGCGCTCTGCCCTATTCTTCATCTGCCCGAGCACCCATAAGCAGTGTGCGCGCAGCCTTATGCCGCTTCACAATTGCTTCTACGCTAGGGATAAGAGCGCGAGAAAGAGTATCAGCAACTGCAGCACTCACGGAATTTTCATAGCTACGAGCTGCAGCAATACGCGCCTTGCAGATAGCTGCACGTGCACGCATCTGCCCGATCCACATCACCAGTATCCCAACTAATGCAAGCACACAGCCACTAGGCAAAAGCAGTGGCAGATATGCGCCTACAAGCTCATGCAGCCAAATCCACGGCGCAATTCCAGCGATAATCAGGCACACTCCACACACAGCCAGCACACCACCGATCACATGCTGCACCCATGGTAAACGTTGGCAAACCCTAGGAACTGGCACACTCGCAAGCGCACGAGAAATTCGCTTTCTGAGCGAATCTGCACTCAAAATTTCTCGCTCAATCCCAGCCTGCCATATAGGCGGCACTCCAGCAATTGCGTGCGTCACCCACATATCACGCAGTGCCACACTCAACGTCGGAGCTGGAGCTTGCGGAGCCATCGTCTCTTGAGAAACTCCTTCCTCAATAGCTTTCGCAACAGTGCGAACTCCTGAAGCTTCCACAACAGTAGCAGCAAGTTTGTGCACGTAACCATCGTGCACGTCTACTTCAAAATCCCCTACTTGCGAACCTAGTAGCTCTGCCACGGAATCAAGCTGCGCACCAGCCGTTGCATGCCAAAGAGTACGATCCGTCGTCATCTGCGTGAGCGCTGCAGCAAGCGATTCCATCCCTTCTCCGTAAAGTGCACTGGTAGCATAGACAGGTACATCGCCAAAACCTAGTTCCTCAAGATTTGCACGCACATGAGCTATCAGCGCTTCGCGCTCAGTATGCGTCACAGTATCGATACGATTGATTACTACCGCAAGAGTATGTGCATCTCGCGCGTGCATATGCATATTTTCGTGACGCCGACCCAAGGTAATTAGAGAGCTATATACCGAAAGATCAGCATATTTTTGAGGGTCAAGCACCCATAAAATCACATCAACCATAGGTATCAACGTGGATACTGTGCCTGAATGAGTGATATCCACAGAATCGTAATCTGGAGTATCTAAAAGCACGAGAGCATCATGAGTTTCAGCTCCTATTGTGAGCAGCGATTCATGCTGAATACGATTGTGCGGCGAAACGGCAAGCACATCGAGTAGCTCCGAGGAATCTCCTCCCCATGTACATGCCATAATCTCATTGGTGGTTGGGCGTATCTCGCTCACTTCAGCAAAATGCAAACTGGTAAGACGGTTGAAAAGAGTTGATTTACCCGATCCAGTGCCGCCAATAAGGGCGGTGACGACGAAGCCGTCCCCCACGCGCATTCGTTCGTATGCAAGATGCAGATCTTCTTTCGCCCGCTCAGCGATCACAGGCGAAAAATACTCTCCACCTGCAGCAACAGCCTGTTGAAGCTGCGTGAGCCTCAATTGCACATCCGCCACTACACGTCACTTCCTTCCACCGCACACACAAAATCTTCAACTACACGGCGTAAAACCGCACAATCTGCAAGCTTCACACGGAAAACGCGGTTCGTATATGTACCCACCAGCTGATCGAATCCTTCACGCACACAGCTAGTTAAAGCTTCTCGTACCTTGCGGACGGGAGTTTCGATATCGAATTTTCTCGTTATCTCCATTGCACCTGGCACTCCAGCAGCCGCAATACCTAATAGGTACGCCCAGCCTTCTTCTCCCAACCACGGATTATTCGATATATCGCGCGCTGCACGCATGAGCTTTTCTCGCCATGCCGTCAGCGAAGTTTCAGCGAACGCGGCAATGCCACGATCAGAGTGCGATTTCTCTATATTCTGATCAAGCTTTCTAAAACCGCGATTCCAAGCTGTTTCAATATTGATGCACGCCGTCGTCATTCCTTGCATAATCGCCATTTTCATACCAGCAGAAATACTTTCAAAAAGTGCTTCAAGCTGTGCATCACGCTGACGTTGCTTGCACAGATTTTTTTTACTTAGATTCTGTTTGCATACACTCAGATCAGCTAATTTTCCATCGCCTGCACTGAGCATATCCCACAGCACGCTTGGAGCTCCCTGCCCAAAGCGTCCCATACGAATATTCGTTGCAAGTTTATCAAAAGGAGCAGCAGCTCCTTCCTCTGCCTGGTCAGTTAAATCAACAATCTCGTTGCGCAGTTCATCTAAAGCATCGGAAATCATATCCGTATCCGCAATAAAATCTGCAAGAGCCTGAGATTTCTGAGCCGCATAGGAATGCCGCGAGCGATCGTCACCTAAGCTCTCAAACCACTGCACAATTTTGCTAAGATCTGAGTTTACCTGCAGTTTCATTGGGGAACTCTGGATCATCCCTGCGTGACGCCGCCTGCGCGATCTGCGACGCAGAGTAGATATTTCTTCTTTGCTCTGATCATCAGCGCTCGATTCAGTGCGAGGTTTAGCATGAGCAGCAGATACGCCATCACGCTCCAAAACGAAAGAAGACGCCATATCGTTTCTCACCACTCGCGCATGCCTGCCTCGAATCATCTTCGATGGCATAGAGATAGTGCTCGAATCCGGAAACTCTCCATTATTGCGCTCACAGAGCGAAAAAAGTGGGAAATCTTCTAAACCAGCTAATGCCCATAAGCGCTGAAATTCTCGCACAGAATCCCCATCGGAATTTTCAGGAATTCTATTGAGTACCCCAGCTATCTGCACTCCACGCTCTTGCAAACGAGCTAGAATGTCCCAAGCGGCAGCGTCTCCATAGCGATATACAGTTGTCACGAAAATAACGGCATCGCACATATCAAGCACTTTCAGCGCTTGACGATAAAGCTTCGGATGCCCCCAATCGAAAGCTGGCGTATCCACAAGAGCAATCCCTGAAAAAGATTGATCATTGACGTCAATACGCATATCTTCAATCGTGCATCGAGCTTCAAACAGCGCAGAATTACTTGGGTGAACCACGGCAACAGGAGCAAGCGTACTAGGACGAAGCACCGAAGACTCGATATAATCGCTGCCCGTGAGGAAGCGAGCCACATAAGATTTACCTACACCAGAAGAACCGACAATGCCCACAATGGAAAGATGCCGCGCAGAGACAACACCGATATTTTGCTCAGCTTTAAAACTTTGTACGAAGGAAACTGCCCGCTCACGAGCACGTTCAATATGAGTAGCACTCGCAATATCTGCAGAAACAGAGACGGAGTTGAGAGCTTCCAGAACACGATCTGCTTTGCGAATAAGAACTCTGCGCGGGCGGCGCACACACAATTCTTCTACAGGCTTACGAGTTCTCATATCCTCTATTCTGGCAAAAAATGGCACATAATGCGGCATTTATTTATCTTGATTGGGCGAAATCATATCAACACAGGTAAATTATTTAGTGGCACTGCGCAGCAGAGCCAGATATGCCTCCATAGCTCAATGGATAGAGCAACGGCCTTCTAATCCGTAGGTTGTGGGTTCGAGTCCCGCTGGGGGCGCATGAGTAATTTCAATGCGCAAAATAACCCTATTGTCTGGATAGACTGCGAAATGACCGGACTCAACATTGAGCGAGACGCTCTCGTAGAAGTCGCCGTAGTCGTCACCGATTCAGAGCTTAACCCCTACGATACTGGCCTTGACGTCGTCATCAAACCAACGCCCGAAGCTTTGGAAAATATGGATGATTTTGTACGAAAAATGCACACAACAACTGGGCTTATCGACGAGTGGGATAGCGGTCTTTCAATAAAAGAAGCCGAAGAAGCTGTACTTGCATACATCAAAAGATTTGTGCCGTGTGCTGGCAAAGCCCAACTCGGTGGAAATTCGGTAGGGACTGATAAAATGTTTCTTCTGCGCGATATGCCCCAGCTCGTCGAACACCTGCACTATAGAATTATTGACGTCAGCTCATTAAAAGAAATGGCAAAACGCTGGTATCCGCGCGTCTATTTTGCTGCTCCAGAAAAAACAGGCAACCACCGAGCAATCGGCGATATCTACGATTCAATCGACGAGCTTCGATACTATCGTGAAGCTCTCTTTGTGGATGGCGAAGGGCCAAGCACCGAAGAAGCTCACAACTGTGCACAAAAAATTCTGGCAGATCTTACTGTTACCAAGGCCGAAGAAGCTCACGCGAAGCTCGTATAGGTATGCAATTAAGCACGCAATAGCACGCGGCCTAGATTTAGCGGACTGAATTCGGGTACGAAACGTGTGCTCTGGATTAAAACAGCGTACGATCCAGATTAAAACACAGGCATATCAACGTGACACCCCTCACCATAATTTCATTTAGACGACAGAGCATTTCATTGGTATAGTTTTACTTCGTTGCAACGCATAGCTTGCAGCGCTGATGGTGCCCGTAGTTCAGCTGGTAGAGCACCTGGTTGTGGTCCAGGACGTCGCGGGTTCGAGTCCCGTCGGGCACCCCCAAAAAATTGAGGCGGAGTTTATTCCGCCTCAATTTTGTTTATCAGCACTTAACTGCCTACCCCAATACTTCTATCCACGCACCTCGTATAGTAGCAAGACATCACGCACATACCACTGGCTATTACTCTGATACCGCCCCCCCCTAAAAAGAAGAGCTGCGGACACAAAGACGCAGACCCTAGCACCTACAGCAAAGCCCAGCTCTACGCCTTTACAAACGATCAATCAGAAAATCCGTACATCCGCAACACAACAAACTCACATATACTTAGAAGCCCACGCTGCAGATCAAGCCGCACAACCGCACCAACTCCACACCTTACCTCTAGCCGTCAGATCAAAATCAGACTCACCATCTGATACGGCATCAGAAAAATACTCGAGCCTGAATCGCGTCAGCAAAACGTTCCATATGCTCATCAGAGGTAGAAAGATAGAGCGAACCATCGATAAGAGAAATCTCCATCACGTAAAAATCAGAATCGGAGCAATCGTCACCACGCACAATGTCTACACGATTGAAAAGAAGAAGCTCTTCGCGCTGTGAATGCTGCTTAATATATTTGTGGATTGCCATGCGGATTTTTTCACCCCAACGCCACGTCTCTTCGTTCGCTTCCACCGAACGTGCAATCTCTTCCACCACAGCCGACTGATCAGTGCTACGGAAACGAGGATGAAGCATAGGGGCTTTTTCAACAGTATAGGCAGGCATACCGTTGAAATAGATGAGCGACGTCTCGCCAGAGCGATCAATCACATCAAGATAACGTTGAACCATCACAGAGCGCCCCTCAGAAAGTTCATATCGAGCATGCTCAATTGCTTCCGCTCTGCTTGAAGAATCTGTAGCAGTATAGCGCCCTGTTCCGCGCCCTCCAGAAGAAATTGCTGGCTTGACGACGAAATCTCCATGCGAAGGAAAACGCGTATGTATCTGATGCTTCGTTAGATGCTGCTCTGGCTCCAACCACACCGTTGGAATCACAGGAAGCCCCAGCTTTTCCAAATCCCGCAGATAGTGCTTATCCATATTCCAGCCCATTGTCGCAGCAGAATTGAGGATACGAGGCACAGACTGTGCCCACTCAAGAAAGCTCTTCGTATCTTTCGCATAGTCTCGAACCGAACGAACGACCACGACGCCCGCATTCTCCCAATCCACTGAAGGATCATCCCACTGTGCGATTCTTGGTTCCATACCGCGTTCATAGAGAGCATCAAGAAGCCCTGCCTCATCGGAATCAAGGTTTGGAAACTGAGAACTTGTAGCTAAGGTGACAATCGGTGCAGACACGTAACACTCCTTTATCCTAGACGAGCGGGGAGATACCTATTATCGCTCCAAGTTTATTGCATCACGCCAGCTTACGGGAAAAGCAGCACGATGTTTTGCAAGGAATGATACGTGAAGAAAAACGCAGTGCTCAGTGAAGGGCTTCACACATACGAGAGCGAATAGCACACAAGCAAAATGAACCATTGCAGGAAATTAGAGCTGTTTTCCTCTGAGACGCGCCACCGAGACACACCACGCGCAAATCTATCTTGCACACACTCCAGAACAATCCTATATAGAAAAACCGCACACAAACCCACCACCTAGCTAGAGGTGCGCGAACTCACAGCGCGCCTCTAGCTACGCAACTTGCGCTTAATCCTCTCTCGCCATTAAAGTATCTCTTGTTGCGCACCGCTAGCTCAACTGGCAGAGCAATTGACTCTTAATCAATGGGTTCGGGGTTCAAGTCCCCGGCGGTGTACGAATCGGAAACGCTCGCTAATCGGCGGGCGTTTCGCATATCTGCGGGTGCTAAGCTATACGTATTCTGCTACTTCCCTACCGCATAGACGGAGCCTTTACTCTACAGACAAAGCGTCACAGCAAGTATGCATATCCACCGTAAATAGCCGAGCAGAGACCCTATAATTCAGGTATGCGCACATTGATAGATGACGATGATACTAACCTGCCTGAACTTTCACAGAGAGTTTGTATTGCTTGGGCAAAAAGCACGTACACCTCTAAAGATGATGATATTTTTGCCACCAATCCACTGTGGCTACCGCTATTTTATCACTGCGCAGATGCCGGGCATATCGGCAAGCTACTAGCCCAAGAATGGTTTGCACCGCGCCAGCGAAAAATACTGGCGCAGGCTCCAGGAAAGGCGTAAACCCCACGCACGCGGGGGTGATCCGCAATCATCGTCAAAGGCAATGATTGCGGATATACAGCCATTCACGCCATGCCAGCAAGAAAACAATACCTACCACGACGATAACGAAGGATAAACTATGAGCACACTAGACGATTTTCCAATCGTAGACAGCGTTGCAGGAATCAGCAATGAACAACTCAACGCCTACATCCAAGGAGCAGAAAACGGATACGACATCACCACTCTCAAGCGTATCCCTAACCCGTTCTTCCAAAAACTCCACCTCATCCCCAGCGACCTTACAGAAACCGTAAACGAACGAGCACGCGAAGAAAACGTTTCCGCTGAGCAAGTTATCCGCAAAGCCCTAGAAAACTACCTCCAGCCAGCCAGCCAGAGTCTGGGAGTGTGAGAGCGGATTTTGGCGAGCGTAGAGGCAGGGTGCACTTTTGAGGCTTCATAGCTAACTTTCGAGTCTCCCGCGAGAGGCTTGGGTTAGCGGTATACCTGGCTTCGATGTCCGATGGAGACAGCTACGATGGTGAGCTGGTTGTCTTGGATGTCGCAGATGAGTCTGTAGTCTCCGACTCTGTAACGCCATTCTTCACTATGATTTTCCACCAGTCCTTTGCCTTTTGCTCTCGGGTTTTCGCACCCTTCTAGGTTCTTGCCTATCCAGTTCAGGATGAGGCGTTGCACGCTCTTATCGAGCTTTTTCAGCTGTTTTTTAGCTCTCTCGGAATATCTGACCGCATACATCAATCATCAATCCCTAGCATGGCACACATTTCTTTGTGTGAATAGCTCACGGGATCGGCTTGGTATTCTGCGATAGCTTCGCGGTAGATAGCAAGGTCATATTCATCTTCAATTTTTTCTAATACAGCTGAACGGATGAGTTCTGACATTGATAGTCCGTTGATTTTCGCGTAGGACTTGAAGAGCTTTTCGTCTTGGTCGCTTAAACGTACTGAAACAGTCACAATCTCCACCTCCACATGTATTATATTGTAATACAATCACAATGCACAGGTATTCCTTGTCAAGACTTTATCTGTCTTTAGTGAAGTCTCCGAAGGAGTATCCTCGTTCTTTTTCGAGCTGCCATGAGCCTGCCCGAAGATTGCCGAGCATCTCCCCCCCCCAAAAAAAAAAGATTACTAGGATTATTCTTCTCTTTCCTCCCCGACGATCTCGCGGGAGCCCCTCAAGCAGCTGCAGAGCCATCGGGGGATGCAGAGCGAGAGGGGGAAACCCCCGCACACGAGAAGACGATCCAAGAATACGGCAGATGATAAAATATTGGGAATACTCCTAGCATCATAGACGAAAGGGGGTAGCGTCTATGAGTAATGTGAAATATACATTGATGAATAAAAATCGCGTGGTGCTTGATTTTTTATACGACATAGAAACGCATCATGTTGTAACGATTCTTGCTCTGCATGATAGTCACTATGCACCCCCAGCCATGATTGACGTAAAAGGAAATATCACAAGGGCAGCTTTGGATAGTTGGTGGCAGCATCGTGCGATTCCTGCATCACGTGCTCAGCTTAAACAGCTCATGGAGACACTGGATATTAACACTACGCTTGCTCTTGCCGAAAAAAGTTTTGGGTTATCCCTCTCCGATAGATATTGGATAAACAACCCTAGCCATCCTCAAGAATGGAAGAACATCAACTTTTTTGATAATGCTTTTACCGATGACCTTGGTATTCTCACACTCGGGCAAGACTCGTCCACACAAGACCCGAATTTGATGTCTCCTAATTCAACGGTAGGTGGCGATTTAAGTAAAAATGGACGATTGCGAATGGTCAAAGACTGCTCGTTAAAAGCGGTAGTGGTTTTGCTAATCAAGAAGTCTATAACGAGGTAATTGCTACACATCTTCACCAACGACTGCTAGCAGAAGACGACTATATTCCCTACACGCTTCATCGCGAAGGACGCAGAACCTACTGTGCGTGTCCAAATATGCTAAAAGAAGATGAAGAACTAATACCAGCCCTGCACATTATTCGAAATCGGAAAAAATCTAATTCTCAAAACGATTATCAATTCCTTGTTTCCTGCTTTGAAAACTTGGGATTGAAAGGTGTGCAAACATACTTATCTAAAATGTTTGTTTGCGACTTCATAGTAGGTAACTTTGACAGACACTATCAAAACTTTGGCGTGATAAGGAATGTGGAAACACTTAAATACACACGTTCTGCGCCTATCTTTGATACAGGTAACAGTTTGTGGTGCAACACGCAATCATTAGACACTTACAAAGATTACAAACATATTGCAAAACCTTTTGGGCGTAAAGGTTTTTCTTCTTCACCGCAATTAGAACTCTTATCAGATTTCTCATGGTTCAATCCAGACAAGCTAGACGGATTCACAAACGAAGTAGAAGCACTATTTAGACTAAATCCCAATATGCCTCAATCCCGTATCGAAAGAATTATTACAGGAATTAACAGGCAAATAGAACAAGTGAACAAGCACATCACGAAATGTGAACAAACGAAAAATAAGAGTTTATCTCTGAGTAATGAAGTAAATACAATGCGTGCCGCATCAAAACAATTATCAAATAATACAATTTTTCATCACGATGACCTTGAGAGATGATGCAACCAGCAAAACGGTATAGAGACGAATTGCCATCCCTAAAAAGAGGTGACGATTACTATAAACCCCACGCACACGGAGATGATCTCCATCCATACCCTATAGAGAAAATCCGCCAATTTCAGTCTTATCACTCTTTAATCGCGAGCTTCAAAGACAAACCTCATATTGCGATAGCCAAGATGTGAATTTATCGTCTTTGATATCGGCAATCAGGCGGTAATCACCGATACGATACCGCCACAATCCAGCGAGATTGCCAGCTAAAACTGTGCCGTAACTGCGCGGATTATCTGTCTCCATGAGGTTTTTAGTAATCCAGCCTTCAACGGTTCGCTGGGTGTAGTAGTCAAGCTTCTTGAATTCTTAATTTCCACCTCCTTTCGCTTTTAGTGCATCGTACTATGATTCGCATTGTTTACGTCAAGCAAAGCCCCTAGAATCCACCCAGCAACTCTCCAAAGAAAATGCTGGGTGTCGTGCACAGCCTAAAAGGCTTCACAAAACACCCAGCATCTCAGCGCGCTACTATGTGCCCATCACTTATCTCTTACTTCTCGCTCACGAATAAGTAGGAGATAAGCAGGCGCGATTATTGCCGCTTACGCCTATATACGACTACGGCAGCACCCACCATAGACATTAGCCCAGCAGCAAACAAAGCGGACAGAGAGAGCGCAGAACCAGTATTCGATAGCCCACGAGTGCCATTGCCGTTCGATCCATCCACAGGATTGCTGGGGCGAGGAGTCTCAGGCTCAGGATCAGGACTAGGACCAGGCTCAGGCTTCGACACAACAACCGTCTGAGCCTTATCACCCTTATCCTCATGCGTCACCACATGCTTGGACGGCTTATCCTCACCCTTAAACGCAATCTCGTTATCCGACGTCGCAGTCTCAAACACGACATACGACACCCCAGGCTCCACCATCACATTCTCAAACGTCACCGTCTGCCTACCTGCCGCACTTGTCGGAGTAAACTTCACCGACGCCTCAGCCACCTGCTGAGGATCCACACCCTCACCAAGCTTCATCAAACGACCAGACAACGTATACGACTGACCAACAACAAGACCCGCATAATTCACCGTATCAACAACAGTCTTAGCAGTCTTCCCATCAGCCACCAACGACAACGGAGCAGATTCCGAAGCAGAATTACCATCAACAGACACCGTCGTCTTCAACGACGAATCCGCCGGCCTATCAACACCAGGACCAGGCTCAGGCCCCGGACCAGGCGCAGGCACATCAGGCTTCGAGACAACAACCGTCTGAGCCTTATCACCCTTATCCTCATGCTTCACCACATGTGGCGAATCAGGGCGTCCATCGTTGTTGCTGTCGTAGAGGTTAGTATTAACGGATGTTGCAGTTTCGAAGACAACATAGGTTGCGCCTTCTTCGAGCTTCACATCACCAAAATTGAGCGTCCATGTACCGTTACCTGTTGCTGGATCAGCGGTAAAAGTATCGGTTGTGGTTGTTACTGCTTCTGCCTTGGTGCCATTATCGGTGATCTTATTTAATGTGCCAGTCACCTTGTATTGTTCACCTTTGACGAAACCGTTGTAGGTGATCGTATCGGTCACAGTCACATTGTTTTTGACCTGATCGGCAGAGAGAGTGACTGGCTGGTCTTTAGCCGCAGCTTTGCCACCGGCGGTGACGGTTGTCGCGAGCGTGCCTGTTGGATTCACGAACGGATCTGGTTTTTTCGTGTTCGTGACTTTCACAAGCATATTCTGCTTATCGCGCGTTTCAACAGTAATAGCTGTAGAACCGTTGAAATCAATAGTCCCATCTTCTTTAACAGTGAATTTGGTGTCAGCTAGTTTCTCATAACCCTGAGGTACTACTTCTTCTGTGAGAATATAGGTTCCTGCTTCGAGCGTGACGGGAGTAGGAACAGTGAGTGTGTTCCAGCCCATACGCGGAACGTCCCCGCCTTTCTCGTAAGTAACTTTCAGGCGAGCACCCGTCAAGGGTTTACCGCCTTGGTCTACTTTTTGGAAGTCGTAGACGTGGCTCTTGGCAACCCTGTTGACGACCACCGTCTGCGCATCATCTTTAGCATCGACATGCGAGGCTACAGGCTGCGCTCCATCATTCACTTTTCCATCTTTAACGTCGTCTGCTTTGTAGACGCGTTCGAGAACGGTCAAACCATTTTCACCGTCAGTAATATGCTTTGCTTCGATCTGAATCGGTACAGTCACCCGACCCGCATCTTCGCCATTCTTGACCGTGAAGGGCTGCTGAGCAGAACCGACAATATTCGCCTCATCGCTCTCTTTGATGAGCGTTGCGACAGCCACATAGCTTCCAGCTTCGAAACCTGAATAATAGACCGTATCCTGCACGGTCAAATTCTCCAAATCCTTGGAGCCAGTGATGACAGAGGTATTTTTACCCAGGTGCTCAGTGCCGCGTTGGAGCGAGGCACTCGTCCCGATAAACGGTACTTTCTCATTAGCTACCGACAATGCAGCCTTATCTTTATCAACTGTAGGCAGAGTTGCATGCCCCTCTTGATCAAAGGTATTCAAAACAACCTTGCCGTCTTGAGTAACAGTAAACTCTACGCTGTCGCGGAGTTTTTTGTATCCGTCAGGCGCTTTTACCTCAGTAAGAGTATATCTGTCTGCTTCGAGTTCGAGTTTACTCTCGCTATCTGTCGTGTGCCACGTATATGTTTTAGCGTGGTCTGTTGTGGAAGTGACTGTAAATGTAGCGCCCGCAAGTAACTTGGTTGCGTTATTTTGTTCAGTTTTGCGGAAAGTAACTGGATACTTTTTCGGCTCTTCTTTCACGTTCGCTAGCGTTACCGTCTTATCAGTTTGCGGCTTATACGTATCGCCGTCTTTAATTGAAAGGTTACCTTCACCATCGACCATGAAATCAATCGGGTTAGCATGCTTATAACCAGCAGGGGGTTTACGCTCTTCTAACTGGTATCGGCCAGGAAGCAGTGAAACCTTCTTACCTTCCGTAGCGCTAGAATCCCATGCACCCGCAATGCCGTTGACGTATTCTCCGGAGCCGTCTTCAAAGACTCGTCTCACAATAAGATTCGCACCAGCAAGCAGAGTATTTTTTTCGTTTACTTTCTTAACAGTAATCTCGTGTGTCTTACCGTCTGCTTGACGGTTTACCACAGTAAACACACCAGGAGCTTTCTGCTGGATCAGAGGCTGATCAAACTTATCGTTCTTCCACGCTTTGCCAGTTGCATCAACCTCTGCAACAGTATAGGTCTCCAATCCATCCTTATCCGGGATATTAAAAGTAATATCCTCACCAGTCCACTTCTGCTTCTCAACGCCTAGTGCTGGTTTACCGTTTTGAAGGAGCTGGAAATACACCTCAGGACGAGTAGCACTAGCATCAGCGCTCACGTTTTTCCAAGTTTTAGATACCTTTACAACGCCTGGAGTTGGCGCATTCTTCGTGTTCGTTACCTCAAATGATGTATCCGTCGTCTTTCTTACTTCGCCTGCAGTGTATCCTTCGGCAGACCAAGGAGAACCATCCTGTTTTACTTCCTTCACAGAATACTCTGCGAGTGATTGTTTGGATTGGATCGTAAACTTTGTCTGGTTGTCTACCATTTTTTGTGGCGTACCGAATTTAGTGTCGCCACGATAAAGCTGAATATATACGTCAGGAGTTTTCACGCCCGTCGCAACATTCTCCCATTTTTTCGTCACAGTAATATCTACAGGATCGTCCTTAAAACGACCAGTAAACAACGCCTGATAGCCAAGACCTGATACGAATGAGGGCTTATAACCGCGAAACTCCATCTTATCAAATGGAACCTTCACCGTATTCAACGCATCTCGAACTAAATAAAAAGCAGCTTGTTGCTCTTTCGAATAAAACTTATCGAAAAGGTAGGGGTTTGCGTTAGGGCTAACGTTCAAACCGTCTGTCAAACGCCAGAATTCATTTTGGATAACCTGATAGAACGGATCGCGTGCTTTACCGTAGTCACCATTCCACACTTGCCCAACAATATCAGTGGGATCTTCGAGATAAATATAGGTCAACTTCGTGAAACGATCCCAATACTCATCTGCAGAGTGAGGGAGAACTGAATACACATGATTATCATTCATGAGTGTATACGTTGAGTCTTTAGTAAGGTCACGTTGCTGCTCAAAGATACCGTGCGGCTGACCATCTTCAGAAATAGAGGGGAATTTTTTACCATTCGCAAGACAGAACGTGAAATTTTCTGCAATTTCACGCTTCTCATCCGAGGTCACCATGCTCAAACGATTCGATGTACCAGCCGAATAATACTTCGAATCCCCCGAAACTCCTTGTCCGTCGTTCCGGAAACCTGCAGCAAACGCACTCCGCTGTAGACCAACCATCGCCGATACTATCAGCATGGCTACAAGTGCCACGCATACCAGCACCCGCCCCACATTACCAACACGAGTGCCATGAGTACTGGTACTGCTTGTGAATACTGGGTTCACTGGATTCAGCCCCATGAATTCTCCTTATTTTCGCCACACACCCACGTATGCCAAAAGCACGAAACTATCACAACAGTGCGCGGAACATAGACACGTTACCCGAAAACTCTACCCTTCGGGGGGGGCAGCGCAACATAGCGCATACAGAAAGCAAAACTATATAAAAGCAAAAGAAGGATACTAGTATCATGCACGCTTACAACAGCCTACATCTGACATCTATGCTTTTAGCTATATAGCAAAAAGTTAAGCCTTGAGCGTCTAGCCGAACGCCGATTGCTCGGGAACTACTCAAGGCTTAACTTCTTTAATTTTATTACATAAAACTGCAATATGCTACTAAACTTCACCTACTCAAGAGGAGCCATCTTTCCAAAACCTCCTCAAGAAAGCACATGCACCTTTACCTTGCGACAACACTTAAGAAACGTATATACGCATAGCGCAGATACACACCAATAGCATTTGAGGCGATTTTATAGTAAACATAAACACAACGATTTATCTAGAAGTCTTTTGGTTTCTCGAATAGGCATGTTATTTCAACAAACCTATTGACGTCGGCGCCAAAAAGGACAATCCACTTATCGTAAGCAAAGATGAACACAAGGCAGATCTACACTCAAGAATCTTGAAGAAAGCAAAATGAGCATATACGCGATTGGCGTATCCCAAGAAGAAGATTTTTGGTTATTGCCACGTTTCGTGCCGCGTCCTGCAAGCCCGATAATCACGTCTGGCTCTGGAAGTTTATAGCAAGGAGAACGCCTAGCGAAAATTCTTCTCTAAAACCGCCTATACTAAAGACGTGACGTCACCGCTTACTTCTTCTGGTTCTCAGCAGCCTGCCTTCTCTTCTCAGGCACAGCCTGATGGCTCGCAGTGCACACAGCAACCAACTACCGACGCACACTCCACCAAGCCTCAATCCGCAAACCCTCCGCTCAACCTCGCTCTTGACCGCCTCGAAGATCAGTACGGTCTCACACCTCCACCTGAGCACATTGCCGATGCTTTTACCACATGGGTAGCTAGTACTGGGCGCGATATGTATCCACATCAGGAAGATGCACTGCTCGCAATTGTGGCAGGCGACCACGTGATCGCGACCACTCCTACTGGCTCAGGAAAATCACTCATAGCAGCACAGGCGCTTTTCACCGCACTCGCTACTGGGCAAACGGGCTATTACACCGCACCTCTCAAAGCTCTAGTCTCCGAGAAATTTTTCGAGCTCATCAGCTTATTTGGCGCTCACAACGTTGGCATGGTCACAGGCGACGTATCCATCAACCCCGATGCTCCTATTATCTGCGCTACTGCCGAGATTCTTGCCAACATCGCTTTGCGCGAAGGCTCCGATGCCGACGTAGGAATTGCGGTGGCAGACGAATTCCATTTTTACGCAGATCCGCAACGAGGCTGGGCATGGCAAGTGCCAATTCTGGAGCTGACAGCGACGCAGCACGTTCTTCTTTCCGCTACGCTTGGCGATACGTCATGGCTTGAGCAGGATCTCGAAAAGCGAACTGGGCGCTCCGTTTCAGTGATTAGCAACGCCGAACGTCCCGTTCCTCTGCACTACACATGGAGCCTCGACCCCATCGGTGAAGTAATTCAAGATCTCGTCGCTTCTCATATGGCACCAGTATACGTGGTCTATTTTTCACAGCGCGAAGCAGTAGCCGGAGCACAATCCCTGCTTGGCATGAGCCTTATCAGCCGCGAGCGCAAAGAGCAGATCGCCGCCACACTTGGAAATTTTCGATTTGGCAAAGGTTTCGGGCAAACACTTTCAAAGCTCCTGCGCTCAGGTATCGGAGTACATCATGCGGGGCTTCTCCCCCGATACCGCAGGCTCGTGGAACGTCTCACGCAGGAAGGGCTGCTCGCCGTCATCTGCGGAACCGATACTTTAGGCGTTGGCATCAACGTTCCTATCCGTACTGTGCTTTTGAGTGCACTCACTAAATTTGATGGCGCTAAAATGCGGCATCTGAATGCACGAGAGTTTCATCAAATAGCAGGGCGTGCTGGGCGAGCCGGTTTCGATACGATCGGCTACGTCGTCATACAAGCGCCCGAATATGAAATCGAAAATGAACGCCGCTTGCGTAAAGCTGGCGACGACCCACTAAAAATTAAGCGGGTGCAGAAGGTAAAGCCTGAAGAGGGCAAGCTGCAGTGGAGCAAGAGCACTTTTGAGAAGCTCCGCGATAAAGCGCCAGAGACTCTCACCTCCCGCCTACATATCAGCCATGCAATGATCCTTAATCTCATGCAGCGCACAGACCCAATCGCCGCTGTGTGGCACCTGCTACTTACTAACCACGAACCGCCTGCACGCCGCGTGCAGCTCATCAAAGCAATGCTGGAAATCACCTCATCGCTTGAACTTGCTGGGGTGCTCGAACGTCGTGCGCAAGACTGGCATGAGCTGGTTTTGCAAAGCACAGTAGCACCACAAAGCATATTCCCCACGCAGAGCACGCCATTCGCACAAAACACAGCACCGGCGCAAAGTGCAATGCACCAACAAAACTTACTTCCCTCATCAAACGTAATGCTCCCACAAAACTCACCTTCCTCGCACAACCCGACACCACCGTCACCTCCTCTTATCTACTTCACAAAAGACGTACCCAGTGATTTTGCCCTGAATGCGCCGCTCTCCCCTTTTGCGCTCTGCGCATTAGACCTGCTCGATCCTGATTCTGATTCTTATGCACTCGACGTCGTCTCTGTGATCGAGGCAGTCCAGGAAGATCCAACTGCAGCTCTTATCGCTCAACGCAAAGCAGCGCGCAGTGAACTAATCGGCAAGCTCAAGAGCGAGGGCGTGGAATACAGCGAACGCATGGCGCTAGCAGATGAGGTGAGCTGGCCGATGCCACTAGCTGAACTGCTTGAACCCGCATTGGATACCTATGCAGGGTCAAATCCGTGGGTGCGCAGTCACGAGCTTTCCCCGAAGAGTATCGTGCGCGAGCTGATCGAAACGGCAAGCACGTTTACGGAATTTATCTCTCGCTATGATCTGCAGCGCTCAGAAGGTGTACTCCTGCGATATCTCACGGATACATATCGCGCTATGCGCCAGATTATCCCTTCTTCAGCTCGCGATGAGGAAGTAGATGCAATTATTGCGTGGCTTGGCTCTCTCGTCCGTTCAATTGATTCATCACTTCTCGATGAGTGGGAAGCACTGGCTGCAGGGCATATAGCGCAAGACGAACTAAATACCCATAGCGCAAAATCTTCATGCGCTGACGATGACGCCACGAGCGGTGTCGAATTTGCCTTTGGCGCTGCTCCTGATGGCAGCGTAGCATTTTCACGTAATAAGCATGCACTTCGCACAACACTGCGCAACGCTATGTTTGCTATCGTGGAAGCACTCGAACGAGACGATCTGGAAGCTCTGGCAGAGCGCTACGGCTCAGATGGCTGGAATCTGGAGCGCTGGGACGAAGCAGCCGAACGCTACTGGAATGAATACGAGTACCTCGGAATTGACCAAGCCGCGAGAGGCTCTCAGTATTTCAGCGTGATTGAAGACCCTTCACTCGCAGACCTTATTCAGGCGGGGACGGATCCCGACCAAGCTGCCGATTGGCTGGAGCAGCGTCACGCTGGGCGCCTGTGGCTTGCACGCCAGATTATTGATGACGGCGATGGCAATGGCGATTGGCAAGTGACGGCACTCGCAGATTTAGATGCGTCTGATGAAGAAAATACACTGGTACTTCATATGTTGATGTTTGGAGAACGATAGATATGGGAAAAATTGCAGAGAATATCGCTGCTGTGCGCTCACGTATCGCAGCTTCAGAAGAACGCGCTGGTCGCTCAGCTGGTTCGGTACAGCTCATGCTCGCCGCGAAATATCAACCTTTGGATAATCTTCTTCAAGCTCTTGCTGCAGGGGAACGCTTTTTTGGGCACAATATCATTCAGCAGCTCAAAACGGCTGAAGAGGGACTTCATGCCGTCCAGCTGGCAGCTTTCGGCTCTACTTCTGCTACCCACCTCGCCTCTGCTCCTGCCTCGGCTCCCGACTCTACTCGCGGTTTTTCAGATCGAGCCACTTCAGATTCCACTCTTTCGGATCGCACTCTTTCGGATCTCGATGCGCTGGATCTTGACCTTCCCGCTCTTGACTTTTCGCATACCACCACTGTGATTGGGCATGTGCAATCAAATAAACTTTCTGCAGCTATGCACTACGCTCAACGTATCGATACTGTTGATAGCTTCACAACAGCCGAGCAAATTGAGCGCCGCCAAAAAGCACGTATCGCAGCAGGTGGCGTAGAAGATTGTGCCTATCCGATTTTGCTGCAGGTCAATTCTTCGGGAGCGCCTACACAGTTTGGCTGTGAGCCTGGGGGATTGATAGACATGGCTGAGCGCATCTGCGAGCTTCCTCATGTGCGTATCGATGGGCTAATGACAATTGGCGCGAATACACCAGATAATACGAACGAAGTAATCCGCTCCTTTGAACTAACTCGCGAGCTAGGAGCACAGTTACAAGAAATTCCTGGACTAGAAAAAGCCACAACGCTTTCGATGGGTATGAGCCACGATTTAGAGCTAGCAATTGAGCATGGCAGCACGGAAATCCGCATTGGTACCGCTATCTTCGGTGCGCGCACACAAAAATAACATAACCTCAATAAATACAAGAAGATACACACATTTAGCAAATGTGCCAGGGCTGAACGCAATTTCATTCAGACCCTAGCACATCTATATGCATAGAAAGATAAAGTAAGGTTCCGCACTGGGATAAGTGCTGTTTCAGCTAAAAGCGCTTATTATCAGTACGTATCTAATCCATGAGAGCGGAAAATAGAGCGAGCTGCTTCAGCTTCTGCTTTGGAAGGAGGCTCCACAGCTGCCAGCTTGTATTCAATTCCAAGATTTGCCCACTTATCGCGAGCCATCTGATGGAATGGAAGCACTTCCACTCGATGCACACTCCCCCAATGCTTCACGATATTCGCAACCGCTTCGATATTTTCGAGAGAATCAGTGACGCCTGGAATGAGCACGAAACGAATCCACATTGGTGTGCCAGCCTTATTTAGGCGCTCACCAAAGCGTACCGTTGGCGCAAGCTCTCGCTCAGTCACATACTTATATGTTTCCGGTATGCCGCTTTTCACGTCAAGCAGCACGAGATTCATATCATCAATCATCTGATCAGTTATCTGTGCGCCGCCAAAACCGCTCGTATCTACACATGTATGAATGCCTAATTCCTGACAGCCTCTCAGCAATTTTCCTAGAAATTCTGGCTGCATGGAAGGGTCGCCACCCGAAAATGTGACGCCGCCGCGTGTGGCATCAAAAATTGCTTTATAGCGTGCGATACGCTCTAAAAGATCTTCCACGCGCACACCCGTACCATCTTTCATTTTCCAAGTATCGGGATTGTGGCAATATATGCACCTTAACCCGCAGCCTGCAAAAAAGATGGTGAGTCGAGTGCCCGGCCCATCAACTGCCGTCACCAGCTCCCACGAATGGATGGAGCCGATTTCACCTTGACGCACTGCTTCCAGATGCTCCTCACGGGTCATCTCTTGAGCAGTTGTAACACCGGCAAGCCCTGCACCGCTTAAACGTGGTACCTCAAATTCGGAGGGCTCCGGCCGGTATTCACCGGTGGAGCCCTCTCCAATGCTTCTCGCCATTACATCCCTTGATGGAAAGTACGGGAAATCACATCGAGCTGCTGCTCACGAGTCAAACGAACAAAGTTCACAGCATACCCCGAAACACGCACGGTGAGCTGTGGATACTTTTCTGGGTGCTCCATAGCATCTTCGAGAGTTTCACGGTTGAGCACGTTGATATTTGCGTGATACAAACCCTGTACACCACCGTTGCATACACGCTGCTGCTTCATTTCTGCTTCACGCTGTGCATAAGTTTTCGTTGCCATTATTTTCTCCTTATTTGTGTTGGGCAATTATTAAAACTGCTAGTTGCCAGCAGATCGTACTTCATAAATACGTCTGCCGATTTTAAGCTTTCGCTTAGTTTCAGCTCAGCCTTTTTTGACGAACCCCGCATCCATAATGCCTACAAGGTTCACGATCTGCTCCTGCTCAGTGCGTCCAAGCGAGCTTGGCACAATCGTATTAGTAAGCGAAATACCGTCGAGAGCATCGTTGTAATCAAGCTTGCCAACCGAAAGCATCGAGGCAAGCATACCGTGAGTATCGGCGCCATTTTCTGGGTTTGCACCAGGAGCAAACGGAGTACCTTTTTCGTGCCCGCTCGGGAAAGATCCAGTTGCTTTGCCGTACACTACGTTCGAGGTAATAGTGAGCACAGACTGAGTTGGGATAGCATCACGATACATCGGGATAGCCTTAATCTTGCTCATCACGGTGTGCACGATTGTGGCCGCAATATCATCAGCGCGATCATCGTCATTGCCGTAACGTGGGAAATCACCTTCCGTCACGTAATCGACGACGAGACCAGTCTCGTCACGAACTGGAGTCACCTTCGCATACTTAATTGCCGAGAGTGAATCTGCCACAATTGAAAGACCGGCAATACCGCAGCCCATTGTGCGCACGATATTCGAATCGTGAAGCGCCATTTCGATTGCTTCATAAGCATAGCGATCATGGCACATATGGATAATGTTGAGTGCTTCTACATACGTAGCCACAACCCAATCGAGCATATCCTCATACTTTTCCCAGACTTCGTCGAAATCGAGCGGACCGTCACCCTTGATTGGCTCATGATCGGGAACTACCTGTTTGCCCGTCATTTCATCACGGCCACCATTGATCGCGTAGAGTAGAGCCTTTGCAGAATTCACGCGAGCGCCGAAGAACTGCATCTGCTTGCCCACGCGCATAGGGCTCACGCAGCACGCAATCGCCGCATCGTCACCCCAATGCTGGCGAATCTGCTCATCAGTCTCGTACTGAATCGAGCTGGTTTCAATAGAAACTTTCGCGCAGAACTGCTTATAACCATCAGGAAGCTTCGGATCCCAGAAAATCGTGATATTTGGCTCTGGAGCTGGCCCGAGGTTCATCAACGTCTGGAGCAGACGGAAGGAGGTCTTGGTGACGAGAGTACGCCCGTCTTCGCCAAATCCTCCGTCACTCCACGTTGCCCAGTAGGGATCGCCAGAGAAGATAGCATCATAATCAATTGTGCGAAGGAAACGTACGATACGCAGCTTCATCACGAGACAGTCGATAATTTCCTGCGCATCCTGCTCTGTGATGATGCCTGCGCGAAGATCGCGTTCAAAGTAGCAGTCGAAGAATGCGGAGAGACGCCCGAAGCTCATAGCGGCACCATCTTGCGATTTCACTGAGCCAAGATAGGCGAAATACGTCCACTGCACTGCTTCTTGGGCTGTACGGGCAGGTTTGGAAATATCAAAGCCATATCCGCTAGCCATATTCTTGAGCTTCTTCAGAGCCTTAATCTGTTCGCTATGCTCTTCACGATAGCGTGCCCAATGCTCAGAAAATAGCTGATCCGCCACAGCATCTTTAGCCTGCTGCTTTTCTTCAATCAAATAATCTACGCCGTAAAGAGCGACACGGCGGTAATCGCCTATAATGCGCCCACGCCCGTAAGCATCAGGCAAGCCTGTAATAATATGGGAGGAACGAGCAGCGCGAATACGCGGAGTATAAATATCAAACACTGCATCGTTGTGAGTTTTGCGGTAGCGTGTAAAGATCTTTTCCACTTCTGGATTGATTTCTTTGCCTGCTTCTTTAATAGCAGTTGCCACCATGCGCCAGCCACCAAACGGCATCATCGCACGTTTGAGGGGGACGTCAGTTTGCAAACCGACGATCACGTTGTCGTCATCAGAAATATAGCCAGGCCCGAAAGCGTCAACGTCTGCAGGAATATCTGTATCAACGTCATATACACGCTTTTCACGCTCAACTGCGAGATATTCTTCATCAAGCGTCTTCCACAGACGAAGTGTCTTTTCCGTTGGACCTTGAAGGAAAGAAGAATCTCCTTCATAAGGAGTGTAGTTGCGCTGAATAAAATCGCGCACGTTAATTTCTTTTTGCCAAGAGCCGGGAGTAAACCCCTCCCAGCCTTCATGTACTGTTTCTTGGGGATCTGCTGCGAGCGCACTCACGGCTGCACCTTTCTTTCGGTTGACGTCCTTATCGCTATCAATTTTAGGCGAACCTAAAAGCAGTTTCCACAGGAAGAGGATTATATCGCCGAAAGTAATCTCACATATTCAATGCATCACAATATCGAAACTGTAAGCTCTGCAAACTGGCAAACTCTAGGGGAAGCAGGCAAACCTTTTTGCCCACTTCCCCTAGAGCCTTCTTAGCCGATATAAAATACTACTTCGCACGAGCCTTACGGCGGGCAAGCGCTCCTGCCCCAATCAGAGCGAGCGGTGCACCCATAAATAATCCTCCAGCTCCAGCATCTAAACCAGTCTCTGAAAGGGTACGCATACTAGATTCACTAAGTTTCTTCTCTTGTGAAGCAGCTGCCACGACTTCTTTCTTGAGAATATCCACTGCAGCAGTCAACTGAAAACCAGAAGTCTGCCCTATGGCAATGATTGTGTGCGCACCAACTGTTGCATGAGCAGGAATAAATATCTGCTGTTTAATAGCACCAGTGGCATTTGCCGCCGTCGTCCCTAGATCAAACACATTGGAGTGCAGTTCGAGCTTCACTATTTCATTTGGCAAAAAGCCATAGCCAGAAAGCATCATATCAAGCCCAAGCCATTCGCTCGCTGTATCTGTCTTAAGGTATGCTACCTCGAGCCAGGCAGTGCGCTTAGCATCGCGAGAGGCGAGAGCCTCGCTGTATGCATCGTTCGCCATCTTAGCTGCTTCCTCAGCCGCTTGTTTCGCTTCACTCTTAACAGCTAGGGTCTGGCGGGCAGCGATAGCAACGGCAAATTTTTCAGTTAGCCCCAAAGCCTTAAAATCGTCATCTTCTGCAGGCAAACCACCTCGAAGAGCCGCTTGCAGGTCTACCGCATTGAGTTTTTCTGCCGAAGCACGCTTGACGGATAACACAGCATTTGCCTTATCTAGCGCTGCAGCAGCATCATCTGCAGCTTTGTCTGCTTTCACGTCTGCAGCCTCAGCTTCTTGGAGTGCACGAGCAGCCTTAGAGGCATTTTCTTGCGCCTTTTCGTGTGCTGCTTCTTTGGCAGCCAATGGCTCAAGCGTACGTCGAGCATCAGCTAGAGTTTTCTGCGCTTCAGTGACCGCTTGCACCTTCGCAGCCTGGTTAGCCTCGGCACTGCCTTTAGCCGCTTTAGCATCTGCAAGAGCTTTTTCTGCAGCAGTTACTTTCACTTCCGCAGCAGCGACGGCTTTATCAGCATCGTTCTTTTCCGATTTCTTCGTTTCTAAGGTTTTCTCAGCTGCATCTAGCTCATCCTTCGCTTTTACCAGAGCGTCGGTTGCCATAGATGCATCATAAACTGCCTGCTTCTGGGCAACAACACCCTCAGCAGTGGTGACAGCATCGGCAGCAACCTTTGCTTCTCGCTCCTTAGCTTCCAAGACTTGCTGAGGCGCAGTAAGCTCAGCACGCTTAGCGGTAAGGACACCTTCTGCTTCTGCTACCATCTGTGCTTTAGCGGCTTGTACCGCCGTAGCTTCTGCGAGCGCGTTTTCTGCGCTCATCACAGCTTTCTCTTTGGCAGTTACCACGCTCTGAGCGTCTGTGACAGCCTGCGCCTTTTCTTTCTGAGTGGT
This sequence comes from uncultured Actinomycetaceae bacterium, assembly GCA_902464405.1. GTDB lineage: Bacteria > Actinomycetota > Actinomycetes > Actinomycetales > Actinomycetaceae > Arcanobacterium_A. The sequence continues at coordinate 129,067 of CABQJD010000004.1, forward strand.
CTTAGCTACCTCCAGCGCATTTTCCGCATCAGTGACGGCAGTCTTCGCATTCGCAAGTTTCGTTGCCTCTGCTGCAGCATCGTTCTTTGCCTTTGCCAGCGCATCATTAGCCGCATTTAACGCGCTCTGCGCATCGGCAACTCTCTTCTCAGCATCAGCAAGCGCCGTACGAGCCTCAGCAGAGCCGTTCGCAATAGCATCTTTTAGCCCGTTGTAGTAGACCATAAAACGGGAATAGTACTCGTCGTAGGTGTATGAAGTATCGTTCGTACCATTCCAGAATATCTGCAGATCAACGGCACCGTAGTCAGAATCTTTATCTTGCCTATGCCCAAAGCCCGTATAGGCAAATTTTCTATCCATCAGGCTGGTGTAGTGCCCAGTGCCACTCTTAGGTCCAACTGGCGCCTTATCGTAAAGTGCTTTTTCTTTGGTGTACCAACCGTTGTAGTTATTACCCAGCCCCCAAGCGAGATTCTCGCCAGCACCGCTCACATAAGGTCCGAAGTTGTTCGAATGACCATTATTATACTTTCGCGAATAGTTTGCATTGATCTGAGCTATAGCCATTAATTCATCAGTAAACTTAAGGGTATTCATTGGCGCAAAATTGCTATCTCCAACTGCGCGCAAATCATTGCCTTTCTTTGCGATTTCGATAGCTATCTTCATATTTTCCAAAGAAGTGGCGTCGTCAGCGCTCCCAATCTGCGTCCAATCCTTGATCGATGAACCCTTCACTTTGTAAGCTGTGCTGAGCTGATCAAGAGCGCGCTGGGAACCTTTCGCAGTAAAGAATCCTTTTGAGCCCTCATTCCACTGCTTCTGCGCCTCTGCTTTGGAAGCCTCTACATCTGCCTTGGCTGTTTCGAGATTCTTCTTTTCTGCAGCGAGGGCAGCTTCTTTCGCGGTTTTATCTTGCTCAGCAGCGGTGACGGCATTGTCTGCATTCTTTTTAGCAGTTTCAGCTGCAGGCACTGCGTCTTGCACCTTCTTGATATCTACCTCAGCATCAGCAACCGATTGATCGGCAGCTTTCTTTGCATCTTCAGCATCTTTCAAGGCTTGCTTTGCCGATGCCACATCGCCGTTAGCGTTCTTCAACGTCTCTTCTGCCTTGGTGACGTCACTATCGGCAGCCTTTTTCGCTTCTTGAGCCTTCTTCACTTCACCCTCGGCTGCTTTCACCGCATCTTCAGCAGTTTTCACAGCGCCTTCGGCACTTGCCGCAGCTTTATCTGCAGCAGCCTTGGCGCTCTTAGCAGTTTCGAGATCTGCTTTGGCTTGCTCAAGTTCCTTTTTCGCGCTCTGTGCTGCTGTCCCAGCAATAAGCTCATCTACTTTCGCCTGTGCTTCTGCTACTACTTGCTGCGCCTCTGTAGCGGCTTGATTAGCAGCTGTTTGTGCGCTCTTCGCGTTCGCTAGATCACTATCAGCTGCTGCCTTATTACTATTAGCTGTTTCTAATGCTTTCTCAGCAGCAGTGACGGCATCATCTGTCGTCTTCTTCTCAGCTTGTGCACCAGAAAGAGCATCTTCTGCTTTCTTTTCCTCAGCCTTAGCCTTAGCTAGCACATCAGCATCTGGAGCGGGAGCAGCGGCAAGGGCGTCGTCAGCAGCTTTCTTATCTGCTGTAGCTTGATCGAGTTTAGTTTGTGTTTGAGTAGCATCATCGTCTGCATCAGTTTTAGCTTTTTGAGCATCAGCCGCTATACGCTCAGCTGCGCTCACATCTTCTGCAGCTCGTTTCTTTTCCGTTTCAAGAGAGTAGGCAGCTTGCTTCTCAGCGTTATTCTTCTTTTCCTCAGCCTCAGATTCAGCGTTGCTGGCTGCATCAAGGGAATCTTTTGCCTTATTTTTAGCAGATTCAGCTTCAGCTAATTTTTCCTCTGCCGCAACTAAATCGCGAGCTTCTATACCTTGCGAAGCTGGTTGCGTCTGCGAATCCGAAGCGGCGTCTATCTTTTGCTCTGGTTCTGCTAATGCAATTCTAGCTCCACCCAACGCACAGCTCGCCACCACACCAGTCGCCAAAGCTGCCGCTGAGAAACGAAAACCTAATTTTTGCGCTGATTTATCATCAGAATGCCTGCTCATCATATTCCCCTTGTCTGCCGTCTGCCAGCTGCATACTCACCAACATATTTTCTAATGCCGTATACCGCCAGCACTTTCAGCACAAATCAAATCTGCTATAAAACTCCTCGTGCACGAGTATATTTTTTAACCTTTCAATACGTGGATACGCCTACTCTAGCAAAGCCTACCCCCCCTCAAGGCACTCAGGGGCACAAAGGATCCACGTATAGAACTTACTTACCACCGCGAAGCACGGCACACAGCAGCGAAGTACACACATACGTATTTCGCTACTCAAAAAGCAGATAGATTGCTTCACATCTGCGGCTCTACTCCATTGCGGAATAAACCGTAGACGTATCCTTGCGTAAGAGCTTCCCATGATGCCTCGATCACGTCGTCACCCACACCAACTGTCGTCCACTGCCCGCAAACGTCACGAATCGTAATCATTACGCGCGTGACGGCGCTTGTACCAAGAGTCGTATCGAGAATACGCACTTTATAATCCACCAGCTCAAACTCATGCAAAAGCGGATAGACTTTGCGAAGCGCTCGACGCAGTGCTTGATCGAGCGCATCTACCGCACCCACACCTTCACCTACTCGGATAAGACGGCGCCCGCCAGCATGAATTTTGACTGTTGCTTCAGCAAAAGTTTGCGTAGGGTCGGAATGATCCGTTGTATCGTGCGTACTCCATGATTCGAGCGAAAAATACTCCAACGGCTTACCAGAGATAATTTCTCGAGCCAGCATCTCAAACGAAGCGTCGGCAGCATCGTAAGTGTAGCCCTCTGCTTCCGCTTGCTTCACACGCTGTGTAATTTCGCTGAGCACAGCTCTATCTTCTGAAAGATCTAAACCAAACTCTCGTGCTTTCAGCTCAATCGAAGCTCGCCCTGCCATATCAGAAACGAGCATACGCATATCGTTGCCCACAAGCTGAGGGTCAATATGCTGATACAGATCAGGATCCACGCGAATGGCGCTCGCATGAAGCCCTGCTTTGTGAGCAAACGCAGCAGCCCCCACATAGGGCGCACGAGCAGAAGGGAGAATCGTCGTAATCTCACCGACCGCATAACCAATCGCAGCAAGCCCCGCAAGCTGCTCAGCACTTACCACCTCATAATCAGTTTTCAACTGCAGATCAGCAATAATCGTGAGAAGATTTGCATTTCCTGTGCGCTCACCATAGCCGTTGATAGTCCCTTGTACTTGGCGACACCCAGCATCTACTGCCGCAAGAGTATTCGCTACCGCACAGCCGCCGTCATCATGGCAGTGTATCCCAAGCTGAGGATTAGTGACGCCAAGCGTCTCCAGCCTTTCGCGAAGTTCTTTGACGATGTGGGAAATATGTTGTGGAAGAGATCCTCCGTTCGTATCACAAAGGATCACCCACGAAGCACCTGATTGAAATGCCTGAGCCACAACGGCAGTACTATACTCTGGATCATAGCGAAAACCATCAAAGAAATGCTCGGCATCAATCATCACTTCTCGCCCGCATGAGCGCAGGTATTCGCAAGAATCTCCAACCATTGCAAGATTTTCTTCAGGGCTTGTGCGCAAAGCCTTTTCCACATGGCGAATATCGCTTTTTGCCACGAGGCAAAGCACAGGGGCCTGCGAATCTACGAGAGCCTGCAACTGAGAATCGCTCTGCGCCGTCACTCCCGCCTTGCGAGTAGAACCGAAAGCTGTGAGTTTGGCTGAAGTAAGCGGATTAGCATCTTTAAGTTTTTCAAAAAACTCCGTATCTCGCGGAATCGCTCCCGGCCAGCCGCCCTCAATATAGGAAGCACCCATCGCCTCAATATAAGGAAGAATCGCAATTTTATCTGCCACAGAAAGATTGATTCCCTGCTGCTGCGCTCCATCACGCAGCGTGACGTCGTATACGAAAACAGTTGGAGCCAATACCTCGCTCCCTGCGCTTTCTTCTTGCATCACTGCCGATCCTCCCCTTATAAAACTGCCTTATTTAAGGTATTAATCTACCTCGTTCAAGGCGCTTACCCTAGCTAACGATAGAGCTGCTACCGCACTACCTATTCTTCTGCTGTGCACTTCTGCTGTGCACAACATCGACAACGCTGTGCGCGGTCTGCGTTGCTCGAGCCGCATCATGTAAGCTGCACTGCGTAAGTTGCGCTGCGTAAGCGCTATGCAACCCGTCCCATACAGCCTATATTGCGCCGCCTATCCGATACTATCTAACCACGTGCATATACCGTACAGATAGCAGCACTATAGACACAGCAAGCGTAAGCATCTTCAACGAATTACACCGAATTATACCAACCGATAGCACCAGCCGAATTTATCTTCTATACGCCCCAACTGAATACCCGTCAGCTCATCATAAATTCGCTTCGTGACGTCTCCGGCAGGCATACGCACATCAAAATCCGCGGACGCGAGACGCCCGATCGCCGTCACCACAGCAGCTGTACCACACGCAAACATTTCCGCAATAGCACCGCTCTTGACGCCTCTGATCACATCTGCAATCGCAATTTCCTCTTCGCTCACGCGCACGCCTTTAGATTCGAGAAGCTGAATAATAGAACTGCGCGTGCACCCGGGAAGAATAGTTCCCGTGAGCTTTGGAGTTTTCACCGAGCCGTCGCTCATCACCACAAAAACATTCATACCGCCCAGCTCATCGATATACGTATTTGTGCGCGCATCAAGAAACATCACTTCATCAAAGCCCTGCTCATGTGCCGTCACTTTTGGCAGAAGCGAGCTGGCATAGTTGCCGCCTGTTTTCGCATCTCCCATTCCGCCCGGGCCTGCACGATGATAGTCTTTTTCCACCCAGACGTCGATCGGTTGAAATCCGTGAGCAAAGTAAGGCCCTGACGGCGACGCCATCACTATATATTCATATCGGCTCGCTGCTCTCACCCCGAGAAAGCTCTCTGAAGCAAATACGAATGGGCGCAAATAAAGGCTCGCACCTTCTGTTTCAGGCACCCAACGTTGATCGGCACGAACCAATCCAACAATAGATTCCATAAAATCACGCATCGGCAATTCAGGAATCGCTAAACGCCGCCCGGAATGATTAAGTCGAGCCGCATTGTAGAGAGGGCGAAACGTCCAAATCGAGCCATCATCATGGCGATAGGCTTTCAACCCCTCAAAAATTTCTTGCCCGTAATGCAGCACGGCAGTGCCAGGATCAAGCGACAGCGGCCCGTACGGCTCAATAAATTTTGCCGACCAGCCAGTCTCGGCAGTCCAAGTGGAGTGAGCCATATAGTCGGTGAAATCGAGACCGAAGCCGAGCTTTTCCATCTGGGCGCAGTATTCCTCATCGCTCTTCTTGCAAAAATGCTCGCGTAATGTGTACCCATGCGCAAGCTCGTCAGCCGCCAATATCGACTGTGCAGATTCTCTTTCTAATGCAGTTAGTTCATGTGTCATATCATTATCCTAGTCTCTCACTTAGAGCAACAGCAGAATGCCCAATATGCGCACGCGCTACCCGCCATTTAATGATCGCAGCACAAGGCGCGTTGCACACCATAGATCACGCCATCTTCTTCAAAGCAGGAAAAGCGATTACGAGCATCGATACGTCTTACTCCACATTCCGCTCAAAGCCCTTTGAACAGTTTAGGTTTTCCGATTCCCCTCATAAGGATTTCTGTAAATATCTTGATAAGAGCGTGTACCCTTTTCAAAATTTTATATTTCGAAAAGGAGCTGCGCTCTATCCGAGGACGCCTGTAGCAATTGCACTGCCGATCTCAGCTGTGCTACGCACGAGAGGACTTCCCGATTTTGCAGCCGTAGCTCGCCGAGCCATATCGTCATCGACCGCCGCCGTCACGCGCTCCGCCAACTCTGGATACCCAAGGAAATCGAGCATAAGCGCTACCGAGCTGATCGTCGCCGTCGGATCCGCTTTCTGCTGCCCGGCAATATCGGGAGCCGACCCATGCACAGGTTCAAACATTGAAGGCGTTGTGCGCTCTGGATTGAGGTTTGCGCTCGCAGCCAAGCCGATGCCTCCAGTGATTGCTCCAGCTTCGTCCGTGAGAATATCTCCGAAAAGGTTATCTGTGACGATCACGTCAAAGCGCTGCGGATCGTTCACGAGATAAATCGTTGCGGCGTCAATGTGGCAATAGTCGATAGTGACGCTCGGATATTCCTGTGCTATACGTTCGACCGTGCGCCGCCAAAGATGCCCGGCATTCACGAGCACATTATGTTTGTGCACAAGAGTAAGCTTTTTGCGCCGTTTTTGCGCCAATTCAAAGGCGTAGCGCACCACTCGCTCCACACCAAAAGCAGTATTTACCGAAACTTCAGTGGCGATTTCGTGAGGAGTACCTACGCGAACGGCTCCACCATTTCCGCAATACAGCCCTTCCGTACCCTCACGCACTACCACAAAATCCACTCCTGAGGGATTTTTCAAAGGGCTGGGTACCCCTTCATAATATTTCGAGGGGCGCAAATTCACATAGTGATCAAGTTCGAAACGCAATTTCAGGAGCAGACCTCTCTCCAACACCCCACTAGGCATACTCGGATCACCCACTGCACCGAGCAAAATTGCATCGCAGGCTTTGATAGCTGCAAGATCGTCGTCAGTGAGTACCTCGCCCGTCTCATGGTAGCGAGCCGCACCGAGGTTGAAATGACGCGTATCGAAAGTAACGTCGGCATTTTTCGTGACGGCGTTCAAGACTTTCAAACCTTCTGCCACTACTTCTGCACCGATACCGTCTCCAGGAATTACTGCTAATCTAATCGTCTGTGCCATACACGCAGAATACGCTGTTTCTCGATCAGCGAGATAAATAATTTATTATATGGACAGCGCTGCAATGTGCGCTTAATTGCTAGGCTATACAGCATCCAACAGACACAGCTAAAAAGAGCTGTAAACCTACTCCCCATACCCACATAAAACCAGCAATAATCACCATGCCGCATCAAATCATTCAAGAAAACATTCAAAAAGGGCGACCTTAGATAATTAAATGAAAAAATCAGCACATAAAACAAACAAGCCTATGAGTAGGGCAAATAGCGCCATTTACACAAAAAATAGGATTCCCTTTCTTACTTTCCGTGCACAAAATTGCCACAGTAGATGCATAAGGATTTTAGGAAAACAAGCCTAAAATCAACATCGAAAAATCAGGATATACCAATTAAAACGACGAAAGGATTTATTATGCCTACCACTCTCCCTCTCGTTTCAGACTGCTCAGTCTCTGCTTGCTCTTACAATCAGAATGGCTGCGCTGCAAACGCTATGAATATGAGCTCAGACGGCTGCTCAACGTTTATTGCCCTGCCAGAAGTTGGCGGCGGCAGCAACGCAGGACGCGTGGGCGCATGCCAGAAAGCAGATTGCACACATAACGACCACCTCGAATGCACAGCAGAATCTGTACAGGTAGGCGGCGCCGCAGGCGAATGCCTCACCTACGCTCCTGCCGCCTAAGGCTCGGCTAGCTGAATATATTTTTTCTCATAAAGTGGTGTTTTGCCAGTAGACGTATGCTGGTAAAACACCACTTTTCACATCTAGATTCACGCGCACCTCTCTAATCTGAGGCTAAAACGTAGTACCTCGGCAAGATAAAACACAGAGTACGAGTTCACAAGAGGCTTTCTTACCTTTCAATGCATGGCATTTCGCAAACGGTTTACCTAAATTGCAAATTTACAGACTCTAAGCACTCTCAAGCACAGTAAAAGTGGCCTTCTACATTAGAAGACCACTTTTACTGTTACTCTAGCTAAAGGAACTTATGCAACAAAACGGCGGCGAGCAGCAATTGCTACTGCACCAGCTAAGACCGAAAGCACAGAGAAACCAGCAATCGGAGCAGAATCAGTACCAGTATTAGAAAGCCCCTTCACCTCAGGCTTATCCGCAGACTTAACAGAAGTTTTCTCTACCGATTTACCACTTGGCTTGGTTTCGTCAGCAGGCTTGGTCTGGTCAGCAGGCTTGGTTTCGTCAGCAGGCTTGGTCTGGTCAGCAGGCTTGGTTTCATCAGCAGGCTTAGTTTCGCTTGGAATTTCAGCGACATTGCAATTGCCATAGTACGTGCACTGATTAATGCTCATCTTGTACAACTGATTATGAATCAGACGACGATCCTCCGTGAGCTTTTTGAGCTTGTCTTTATTGTCTTTAAGCCCCTGCTTTGTGACTTCAAGCGCAGGATCGGAAGATTGAAGATCCGCATTTGCTTTCTCAAGATTAGCTTTTTCTTCAAGCTTTGCCTTCAAAAAGTATTTAGCCATATCTTCGCCATGAGCTTCTTTATAAATCTCATAACTCTGCTGAATCTCCGCTATTTTCTTATTGTTTTCTGCAATTTTAGCTTCTACATCAGCAGCGGAATTTTTAATCGACTCTTCAGCAACAGCAACAGCTTTCTCAAGATCGGCAATATCCGCATTAAGCGCTGCCTCATACCCTTCAAGAACGCCCTTAAGCTTAAGACTCTCCTCAATAAGAACCTTTGGACGATCCCACTTATTCGTTGAATTTACCTTTGCATCACGAGCATCAATCGCAGCAGGTCCGCTACCAACAACATAGGTATGATCTGCAGCAAACGCGGCAGAAGACCCAACAAAACTCAATCCTACGAGAGCAGCAACAGCTGCAATACTTTTCTTCATCATTGTTTCATTCCCCCAAATTCATGAAAGTATCTATGCGGAAAGTTGAAGCCCCGGCACTCAGGAGCCTAAGGGCTGAATCAACCTTTGAGCATTTTTAACTTACCCCCCCCCACACTCTGTCAAATGGTTCCCAGATTGTTATCAAATCCTTATAGAATACGAGTATGGCTATCTCGTCTTTTCCACTCCGTTTTCCAGCTCACATTCTTTTACTCGGCTCAGGTGAGCTCGGCAAAGAACTTACGATATCTTTGCAACGGTTTGGCTGCCGCGTGACGGCTGTGGATAGCTACGCCAACGCTCCAGCAATGCAGGTTGCAAACAATTGGAGAGTTCTCGACATGGCAGACGCCGCCGCTCTCACAGCTCTTATTGACGAGCTCACCCCAGACTTAATCGTCCCCGAAGTGGAAAAACTGGCAGCAGATGCACTGATAGAAGCCGCTACGCGCGGATATAGCGTCACGCCCTCTGCACATACTGTTGCGCTCACATTCGACCGTCAGGGAATTCGCACTCTCGCCTCCAAGCGAGCTGGCGTACCAACCAGCCCATACGCTTTTGCAAGCAGCTACGAGGAACTTTTAACTAGCGCACAAAAGATAGGGTTTCCCTGCTACGTAAAACCTACTATGAGTTCAAGTGGGCACGGGCAAAGCCGAGTGGAATCACCAGAAGCTCTAAAAGCAGCATGGGAAGAAGCATCGCATGGAGCGCAATCCGATACTGGTCGCGTCATTATCGAGGGCGAAATTGCTTTTGACTATGAAATCACACTCCTCACAGTGCGCCATCTCGATACAACGGATCCACAAAGATCTCGCGTAGTCACGAGTTTTTGCGAACCTATCGGGCATCGCCAAAGCCACGGCGACTACGTAGAATCATGGCAACCACACCCCATGCCTGCCGCTACACTGGCTCGCGCACAAGAGATAGCTGCCGCCGTCACTCAAGCTCTCGCAGACGAAACTGTTGAGCACGCTCGCACTGACGACTCTACAGACAGCTCCTCTCTAACTCTCGGACTCTTCGGAGTAGAGCTATTCATCAAAGGTGACGACGTCTACTTTTCCGAGCTTTCACCACGCCCACACGATACAGGCATGGTGACGATGATTTCCCAGCAATTCAGCGAATTCGATCTGCATGCTCGAGCAATTTTAGGTCTGCCTCTACATACCGATATGTGCGTGTCGGCAGCCGCTTCAGCACCATTTAAAAGCCCTATAGAGATCGAAATGGAAGCAGAAACAGGGCAAACCGATACAGCGCAAGCGCAACCACGCTTCAGCGAAGTAGCGAGCGTCCTTGCCACAGACCCCACCATTGAGCTGCGCATCTTCGGTAAACCTGAAGCCCATATCGGCCGCCGCATGGCCGTGGCACTAGCAAGCGCCGATACTGTAGATACAGCGCGAGATCTCGCTCGCAGTGCAATCAGCAAGCTGAGAATCGAAAAAGGAATCTCGGCTTTATAGCATCTCATATCCAAGTTTTCTTCGAGATATGCGGAGCCCGCCGCACTATGCCACCGAAGTAAGCAGCTCAAGCCACGCTATAGAGCCACTGCCTTATGATTGCGAGTACCAATTTACTCGCAATTTATAGCAGAGTTTCATCATAAGTAAAAGTTAGAAAGAGGCACGTATTCGACGGCACATCTCTACGAGGCGACATAGCGCCCGCTTGTATCAACACCGCGCGCTTGATGCACAACCAGCGGAAATCCTAGCTCAGCTACGCGCTCGGTGAGTACGGGAAGATGAGCTTCCAATACGCTACCGCTCCACACAGTAGTACGAACTTCCACCGAAAGCTCACCACGCCTCGCTGCCGCCGTCACCAATCGAAGAGATTCCCACGCAAGCTCGGCACGCCTAAGAGTACCGCCCACCACAGCAGGCATATCTTCCGGAAGCCCTTTCACATCGATACCAATCCACTCTGGACGAGTGTGCGGATTTTCAATCAATGCCGCTAAACGATCAGGGCGATACCCGCACGTATGCAGACCCACCGGAAAATTCTCGGCATGAATTGTAGCTATAGCCGCAGGAAGTGCCGGCTGCGCAGTCGGTTCGCCTCCGCTAATCACAGCGCCATCGAGCAGCCCTCGCCGCGAGCGCAGCAACGCAAGAAAATCCGCAAACGACTCCGCACCCGCACAAAACGGCTGCAAAGCAGGGTTATGGCAATACACACACCGCCAAGGGCAGCCTTGCGTAAAAGCAGTCGCCGTGAGTTTCCCCGGCCAGTCAGTTGCCGAGAACGGAATAATGCCAGCTATCTGCAGCTCGCCCACAGTTTCGGAGCTATCGCACCGCATACTCATACAAGCGCTTCAGAAAAGTACTGGCGTTCGCGGAATTCGCCTTTCTTGCCAGTATTGAAACTCTGCATTGGGCGGAAATATCCCATCACGCGCGTCCATACTTCAGTTTCGCCACCGCATTGTGGGCACTGCTGGTACTCACCGCTAATATAGCCGTGATCCGAGCATATAGAAAACGTTGGTGTGACCGTGACGTACGGCAAATGGAAACCCTCTAGGGCACGCCGAACGAGCTTTGCGCACGCTTCACCCGAACTCATTGCAGCCCCCATATACAGATGCAAAACGGTTCCCCCTGTGTATTTGCTTTGTAGATCTTCTTGCGCTGCGAGCGCAGCAAACGGATCTGGCGTATACGAAACAGGTAGCTGTGACGAGTTCGTATAGTAAGGCTCTTCAGCTGATCCTGCTTGAATAATATCGGCGTAGCGTTTGCGATCTTCGCGCGCAAAACGATAGGTCGTTCCCTCTGCTGGCGTTGCTTCTAGGTTGTACAGATGCCCAGTTTCCTCTTGTGCCTCAGTGAGTTTTTCGTTGATGTGGTCGAGAATTCGCGCCGCCATTTCATGCCCACGCTCGTCAGTAATATCGAATTCATCACGTGTGAAATTACGGATCATCTCGTTCATGCCGTTCACGCCGATTGTGGAGAAATGGTTATCAAGCGACGGCAACCAGCGGCGCGTAAAAGGATACAGCCCTTTATCGATAAGGGCGGTGACGGTTGCGCGGCGGCGTTCTAGCGTCTGCACCCCAAGCGCAATGAGACTATCCAGCTCCGCGAGCAGCCCTGCCTCATCATCACAGTGCTTATAGCCCAAGCGAGCCATGTTCATCGTGACGACTCCGATTGATCCAGTCAGCTCCGCCGACCCGAAAAGCCCGTTTCCGCGTTTCATCAGCTCACGTAAATCGAGCTGTAAACGGCAGCACATGGAACGAATCATCGATGGATCGAGGTCTGAATTGATGAAATTCTGGAAATACGGCAAACCATATTTCGCCGTCATCTCAAAAAGCGCAGCAGCATTTTCGCTCTCCCACGGAAAATCGCGAGTGATATTGTAGGTAGGAATCGGGAACGTGAATGGGCGCCCCTCGGCATCGCCCTCCGTCATCACGTCCATAAAGGCACGGTTAATAATCCCCATTTCTTCAGCTAGATCGCCGTACGTAAAATCGCAGACTTCCTCGCCAATATAAGGAGATTGCTCAGCGATATCCTCTGGGCATACCCAATCAAAGGTAAGGTTTGTAAACGGCGTCTGCATTCCCCAACGTGAAGGCACATTGAGATTGAAAATAAACTCTTGCATCGCCTGCTTCACTTCTGCATAATCCAAGCCATCGAGGCGCACAAAGGGAGCCATATAGGTATCGAACGAGCTGAATGCCTGCGCACCTGCCCACTCATTTTGGAGCGTACCCAAAAAATTCACCATCTGCCCGAGCGCCGAGCCGAGATGTTTTGGAGGTGCAGATGCAATCATGCCAGGTACGCCATTGAATCCCTGCTCAAGCAACTGGCGCAAACTCCAGCCTGCACAATACCCCGAAAGCATATCGAGATCATGAATGTGAATAGCACCCGTGCGGTGAGCTTCTCCAGCTTCACGAGAAAAAACTTTATCAAGCCAATAATTTGCCACAACCTTGCCAGAAGTATTGAGAATCATGCCGCCGAGCGAATAATCTTGGTTCGCATTTGCGTTCACACGCCAATCGGAGCGATCGATATATTCTTCAAGAGTAGGAATCGGATCAATAAGGTGAGCTGCGCGCTCAATTTCAGTGCCCATCTGCGCCTCAAGGTGCTCAATATATGTGCTCACGATAAATACCCTTCTCACTTCGCCAGATTCCTAATCCAGCGTTTCTTGCTCTGCAGCTTCACTGCCTTTCGCACAAAATGCGCCGAGCACCAATATAGAGCGAAAATAAATAAAGAAATACCAACATCTAGGGGCGTGTTGTCTTTAGTTTCACTACATATAGTACTTTACTGCATAGATGAGAATAAGGTCACACACATTTTGCGAGAGCAAATTCTTTGCTACACAACCTCCTTAAGCAGAGTAGAATGAAAAAGCTTAGGCTCACATCGCACTAAGCTAGATAAAAAATTTAATGACTATTCACATAGCTTCACTAAGGAGATTTCCATGAGCCAGCCAAATCCCCCCCCCGCTAACCAGATTCCGCTAGAGCATGAGCAGCCTCAGCCTCAACAGCAATTCCAGCAAGCACCCTATGCAGCTCAGCCAAATACTGCATACGCGCAATCACAGTTCCAGCAACCAACGCCGCCCTATGCAACCCAGCCATACCCACAGGCAGGATATCCTTATACTGCTGGCTTAAAATCACGTCTCGTCGCTGGTCTGCTAGGCATCTTCCTCGGCGGTTTAGGGATTCACCGCTTCTATCTAGGATTTACGTCAATCGGAGTTGCCCAGATTATCGTCTCTATCTTCACTTTCGGTATCGGATCTCTGTGGGGGTTCATTGAAGGAATTATGATTCTCGCCAAATCGGCATCGTTTATGTACGACGCTCAAGGAAAACCGCTGGCAGACTAAAATTACGCGGACATATCCCCTCTTACGCCGTTCTCTCTACTTTAAAAGCGAGAGGACGGCGTCTTTTGGCTAAGCCCCCCCCGCACAAAAAACTCACGTTCCTGAAGGATTCGAGAGATTTTAAAGAAATAAGTAAAATCACATTTAGAGGATATTTTCAATACTTAATCCATCCTATTGATCATCTCCGACTAATCAATTTCACCTCCAGAAAACTCACTCAAAATAAAAGACAAGATGACACATAAACTCTCTACAGCCTCGCATTCGCACCCCTTCTCCCTGATCAGCTCTTCCATTGAATCCGCCCCAACAACCCGACTCGGCTGGCAGGGAATGCCTATCCCCTCAGCAATAACCGCACAGCTCCCCGCTTCAACCCGAGCCACTCCGCACGTGCGAATTCCCGCTTTAACCGTTACCGCCTCCGGGAGAATAATCGCAGCTTTCGACCTGCGCCCATCATTTCACGACCTTCCGGGCGCTATTTCCATCGCCTACCGCACAAGCGATGATTACGGGCATACGTGGAGCGATCTTCAGCTCCTTATAACTGCAAGTGACGGATGGGGTTATGGAGACGCTTCGCTCATTTCCACGGGTGAAGGACGAGTAATCTGCCTCTACACTGCTTCACAAGGTCTATCGTTTTGGGATAACGCAGGCGTGACGTCACAACGATGGACTCTGTGCTGCGCAGTGAGTGACGACGACGGCGTCACCTGGCAACATCGTCACCTCACGAACGAGCTGCTTGCCAATAACCCAGAAATTTCTTCAGCATTCTTCTCTTCTGGAAACGGAATTCAGCTTTCCACAGGGCGACTCGTCAATCCCCTTGTCTGGCATAACGGCACCGAAAATACGCCCTACGTTTCGATAGCTATGAGTGACGACGCTGGAGCACACTGGTTTTTAGGCGAACCGATTCCCGGGCAAGCAGACGAAACAAAAGTTATTGAGCTTGCCGACGGAACGCTCGCTGCCGCAATACGCGGATACCCACAACGCCTTGTGGCATATTCACAGAATCACGGCTTATCTTGGAGCCAGCCAGCTCCCATGTGTACTGAACCAGGCTGCAACGCAGGATATACATTGTGGAATGGGAAGCTTGCACTGACGATTCCGCAGCCTCAGCTAGCTCCAGTATGCGAGAGCGGCGAGCAATTCCAAGCTCTCGGCGATCCCTCCTGCGGACGTAGCTCAGGTACACTCCAAGACTGGTCAGCGCGGCATAACCTCTGCCTGCTGACCGGATCAGATGCACACAATCTAGAACTGCAGGAAGTGATTGATCCATGCGCATCGGCGTACTCCGTCGCAATTCCTCTGCCCAACGGCGATCTTGCCATCGCATGGGAACATGGAAACTACGAGGAAATACGATTTTGCGCAATTCATAGTTTTAATTCTTAGGATAAGAAACAAAGAAAAGATAAAATTTCAGCTATCATTCGTTCATCTAGACGAAGAGCTATCCAGAACTTTAACAATTTCTTTAGCAATCGCAGCAACCACAGGAACCGCGACAGAATTTCCGAATTGTTTGTATGCCTGAGCATTGCTAACTGGAATAATATATTCTTCAGGAAAGCCTTGGAGTCGCGCAGCCTCACGAGGAGTAACTTTTCTTGGATTTTTCCCTACCTGCTCAATTAAAATTTCACTGCCATCTTTATAATAGCGAGCTGAAATTGTGTTGCAGTATGGAGTGTTCACCCCAACAAGAGAAAAGCCAAAACCATTACCTTTTTCTCGATGCTCAATTTTCCGACGCTGATGCCCAGCCCATAGAATATCTGAGATGGTATATTTTTCATCCACATCAGATTCTAAAATATCTCCCATACACGTTGGAGTCTTTGGTGGAATAGGAGCTTGGAAATCAAAAAAGTTTTTCACGGTTTTCTTATGAAAACCCACAATATAAACACGCTCACGATTCTGCGGAACCCCGAAATCTTTAGCTTTAAATAAAAGTGTCGTCACTTCATAATTCAAAGATTCTAAAGTTGCCATAATTGTAGTAAATGTGCGACCTCTATTATGGCTTTTTAAATTTTTAACATTTTCTAGCAAGAATGCCCGTGGTTGCTTTTCTTTAAGTATTCTTGCAATATCAAAAAAAAGCGTGCCTCTAGTATCTTCAAAACCTTGTTTACGCCCAGCTTGACTAAAAGCTTGGCAAGGAAATCCACCGACTAGAATATCGTGATCTGGCACATCACATGCATGAATCTTTGTAATATCATTTAATGGATTCTCCCCAAAATTAGCTTGATAGGTTTTACAAGCATACTTATCTATTTCACTACTAAAGACAACATTAACTGCTTTAGTGCTTAGGAAGCCCAAACGCGTGCCGCCAATACCCGCAAACAGATCAATCATCCGATATCGACCCTCATCATTATTAGGAAAAGGCGGATCCTCTGGAAAATCTAAAATACACGTTAGCTCAGGCATAGAAGGAGTTGTTTCACCCGCTTCCCAACGTCTAATCGTCCTATCACCATTCTTAGCTAAACCAATGGCATCTGCCAGTTCTTTTTGGGTCATACCAAGCTTAAGACGTTTCTCTTTGATAAGCTTTGCTGCTGCGTGCATCTTATTCTGTGTTACCATCTCTATAGAACTCTACCAACTAAGTGAAGAATAGAGGACTAACTGTCCTCACATCCGCACATTTTAGCATCTTTTTCTTTCCAAGGAATCGTAATGAGTATTGTTGATCTTGAAAAATACAAAGCCCTTATCAAAGCAGAAAGACAATTGTTTTTTGCTGCTCCTTACGAACTTGCCTACCAGCAATTCGTTAAAGCAGCTTTTGATCAACAACCAGCCTCCTATTTTTACACACATGCTAGTGAAATTGTAGATAACTTAAGAGCTAGATGTTGGGATGCATATGTTCCTAAAGAAAAAGATTTCACCACTAAAATGTTAAAAGTCCTCATAGGAACTAAAGATATTTCCACTTTTAACGCAGAAGAAGCCCTACTATGGTTTTTTACCACATACCCAGAACACATCTACCAACTTAGTCTCTCAAATACACAAAGCCGCCGATCTCGAGCAGGAAAAGAATTCGAGGCGATCATCGAATTAGTTTTATTGGGCGCCGATATACCTCTCGATGTTCAAGGAAATGTTGGAAAGTCTTTTTTCACAAGCAAAGGACTTGGCAAGCTTGTCGATGTAGTGTCTCCAGGAGTTGCACAATTCACTCTTAATAAAAGAAATACTATGCTTATCAGCGCTAAGACATCTCTAAGAGAACGCTGGCAAGAAGTACCCGAAGAGATGGGGAGAACAGGTGCACGAGAGATGTTTCTAGTAACTCTCGATAAAACTGCAAGTGCTGAAGTGCTTAACACACTCTATGAACAAAATGTGCAGCTAGTCACTACAAAAGCAATCAAAAACGATCACTACGCTAACAACTCACGTGTACTTACTTTTGAAGATCTTATTCAAGAGCTCAAAATAAATGCTTTAAGCTGGGTGAATTACAATTACTCTGCTGAGAATAGAAGCGTTGCTGAATCAGTAATAGAAAAACAACTACAGGCTCATAAAAAGCATGCATTTGTATACAAAAAATATCTAGAGAGAAAGAATACTCTAACCGTATAGCTCGCTTATAAAAATTCGATTCTGTGCAATATCGAATATAAACAAAACGAAAGAGGGAATACGTCCAATGAAAACTCTGCGAGTCGTTGGAGCTGCAATTGTAAATGATTGTAATGAAATTCTCTGCGCACGCCGCGGAAAAGGACGCTCTCTTGAAGGATACTGGGAGTTTCCAGGTGGAAAAATAGAAGACGAAGAAACTCCACAAGAAGCACTCAAACGTGAAATCTTCGAGGAACTTCACTGCACTATTGAGGTTGGTGAAAAAGTCTGCACAGTAGAGCATCCCTACGATTTTGCAATGGTTGAACTCAGCGTCTACATGTGTCAGCTAGTGAGTGGAACTCCAAGCAAAACTGAACATACTGAGTTACGTTGGGTACCACGCGCAGATATAGGCACGCTCACATGGGCTCCAGCAGATACCGAACCAGTTGCAAAAATCGCCTGCGGCACCAAAACACGATCAGATCACTTCTAGAGAAGAAAGCTGACCAGCGCCGTTGCCGCTAAACCAAACGCGCGGTGTGCTAGATTAACCACGCTCCGCAATGCGCTGGAATAAACGCAACTCCATCGCGCAACATCACTTCAGCGGAGGAAATAAGCACACGAGAAAAGCTTCCAGAAAGCTGCGCAAGCTCTTGCCCCATATTGAGCACCGCCGTCACTCCTGAATTATGCACCACAAGAAGTTCGGCGCTCGGACTATCACCCCATGCAAAATCACCTGAGCCCAGCGCATAGTTTTTGCGCTCAAGAAGCGCCCGCCTATATAGGTTCAACGTCGATTCTGGATCTTCTTCCTGCATATCAGGAGCATAATCTTTCCAATACGGTGGCTGAGGAAGCCACGGAGTCCCCGTGGAAAAACCGTAATTAAGCGCAGAAGAGCTCCACGGAATTGGCACACGGCAGCCGTCTCGCCCACGAACTTTATAGCCCGTGCGCAGCCACGTTGGATCTTGCCGAGCAGAATCGGGAAGATCAGTGACCTCAGGCAATCCAAGCTCTTCACCTTCATAGATATACATCGAGCCAGGAAGCGCCATTGTAAATACAGCCATTGCCCGCGCGCGTGCCAGCCCTAATGCGCGATCCGGCTGCGGATCGTCAATACCAATCCCTTGCTCTGTATTTCTGCTCGGTTCATAACCAAAACGACTTGCTGCCCGCACGACATCATGGTTGCTCATCACCCACGTGACTGGCGCTCCCACACTTCCCATCGACGCTAAAGAAATATCAATAGCTCTGCGAAGTTTATTCGCATTCCAATCCGCTCGCAGATAGTCAAAATTAAACGATTGACTCATTTCATCAGCGCGCACATAACGAGCGAGACGCTCAGGAGCGAGCCAAGCTTCCGCCACAAGCATTCGATCTCGCCCATATTCGTCGAGAAGTGAACGCCATTCGCGGTAAATATCATGCACTGGATCTTGATCCCAATAAGGCCCAGATAAGTGTTCTGATTCAACAGAACTCCCCCAACGATCTTCGCCAATAAAATCATCGGGAAGCCCCTTAGCTTTAACAAGACCGTGCGCCACGTCTACGCGGAAACCATCAACTCCGCGATCCAGCCAAAATCGGAAATAGTTTTTGAAAAGTTCATGCACTTGTGGATGATCCCAATTAAAATCTGGCTGCTCAGGAGCAAAAAGATGCAGATACCAACAATGCTCATCTTCTTTCTTGCCGGAATGGGGTTGCACAGGTTCCCACGTTGAGCCGCCAAACATAGATCCCCAGTTATTCGGCGGGCAATTTTCACTATAGCGGAAGATAAATCGTTCTCGTTCGGGAGACCCTGGCTGCGCTTTCAAAGCATCAAGAAACCACTGCATTTGGTTGGAGCAATGGTTGGGCACAACGTCAATAATCACTTTTATCCCGTAAGAATGAGCTGTTTTGAGCATCTCGTCAAAATCAGTGAGCGTGCCATAATCTGGATTGACGTCGAAATAATCG
>CABQJD010000005.1 GCA_902464405.1 uncultured Actinomycetaceae bacterium
GGGCAAAATCTATTCCGTGCAGGTTTAGCGTTCGTTTGATTTTCGCGGGCGGCCAGGCTTGCGAATTTCTCCAGTTGATTTTGGAAGGCGATTGTGCCGTTTCAGCTCTTCTCTTAAAAGTATCTCTATTTGAGCGTTCACAGAGCGTAGCTCATCTGAGGCCCAGCGGGAGAGAGCTTCATGCACCGCTGGGTCTAGCCTCAGAAGAATGTTTTTACGGTCTGCCATTGTGAGGGTTAATTTCTAGCTGTGATACGTGCTGCGGCAGGCAGATCTAGTTGTAGAGCGTACCAGCATTAACCACGGGTGTTGCGCGTGAATCAGAGCAGAGCACCACGAGCAGGTTGGAGACCATTGCGGCTTTGCATTCATCGTCAAGCACCACGACTTCTTGCTGTTCGAGGCGGTCGAGAGCGTTTTCTACCATGCTGACGGCTCCTTCCACGATCATTTCACGAGCGGCGATCACAGCGGACGCCTGCTGGCGCTGGAGCATAGCTTGCGCAATTTCGGGAGCGTAGGCGAGAGTAGAAATACGTGTTTCTACGACTTCCAAGCCTGCCAATGCGATGCGTTCAGCTACTTCACTTGCCAGCTCGCGTGCTACTTGCTCGGTGGAGCCACGCAAGGTTGCTTCGCCGTCTGCGGCATTATCATAGGGGTAAGAAGAAGCGATATGGCGTAGTGCTGCTTCCGATTGTACCTGCACAAATTCTTGGTAATACTCAACAGCGAAGGCTGCTTTTGCTGTGTCTGCTACCTGCCATACGATAATTGCGGCGATGTTGATAGGGTTGCCGTCGGCGTCATTTACTTTAAGGTCGTTAGTCTCAAAATTGTTGATGCGAACTGTCACTTTTTTGCGTGCGCTGAATGGAACTGTTGCAAAAAAGCCGGCTTTGCGAATCGTTCCAATGTATTTTCCGAAAAAGGTGACGACTCGCGTTTCGCCTGGCTGGTTGGCGGTGATTGTAGTGATGAGGATTACTCCTGCGAGTGTGGCGATCACGCCCGAGCAGATTCCTGCTGCTTCTATGACTGTATTGGGGGTGAGAGAGAAGCTGATCTCATCAGTGGAAGCAGCAGTGAAAGTAATGAGAAGGGGGCCGATGATAAAGCAGATGATCGATCCGATGAGAGGTAAGAAACCGTTGATATGCTTGGCTTCTTTTTCGCTGATGTCTGCGCGGGCACCTTCAAGCCCTATTGGAGTAGATGATGTGACTGTCATAATAGTCCTTTCCTAAAAGTGATAGTAAATTGATATCACTTTTTGCGGTGGGTGTCAAGCGTTGTGTGAAGTTTTTATTCTTTGTTTACGTTGCTTTTAGTGCGAAATTTGTGCGAGATCTTGCGCAAGATTTCAGGATAAAAATTTAGCGGCTACGCCAAGATATACTGCGCGCATTTCAAACGTGAGAAAACTTTCGTCGAGCTGATTGGCATTTAAGGGGTTTTAACTGGCACAATGGAACACGGTGATCCGCCGTGGTGTAATGGCAGCACAGAGGCCTTTGAAGCCTTTAGTCTAGGTTCGAGTCCTGGCGGCGGAACGGAATCCGATACACCACACTATAGAGGAACGGGACGCACATGACCGGGATTCACACAAGCGGCGCGAAACATTTAGTTCTTGCTTCGGGGCGCGCACACCCAGACTTAGCTAAAGCGGTTGCTGCTGAGCTCAATACGGAATTACTCCCGGTGACGGCGTATGATTTTGCAAATACTGAAATCTATGTGCGTTTTGAGGAATCTTTGCGCGGTTCAGACGTGTTTGTGATTCAATCAATCACGGAACCAGTAAACAAGTGGATTATGGAAGCTCTCATTATGGTAGATGCTGCAAAGCGCGCTTCTGCTAAGCGTATTACAGCAGTTCTTCCTTCCTATCCATATGCTCGCCAAGATAAGAAGCACAAGGGGCGTGAGCCTATTTCCGCTAGGCTTATGGCGGATTTGTTTTACACAGCTGGTGCTGATCGTATTATGAGCGTGGATTTGCATGCATCGCAGACTCAAGGATTCTTTAATGGTCCTGTGGATCATCTTTGGGCAATGCCAACTCTTGTAGAGTATGTGCGCACGCGTATCGATGCACATAATGCTGTACTCGTTTCACCTGATGCTGGTCGTATCAAAGTGGCAGAGCAGTGGGCGCAGCGCTTGGGCGGTATTCCGCTGGCTTTTGTGCATAAAACTCGTGATATCACGCGTCCGAACCAAGCAACAGCAAACCGCGTAGTTGGTGACGTTTCTGGTCGCACCGCCGTTATCGTTGACGACCTTATTGATACTGGTGGAACGATTGCTGGAGCAGTGCGAGTTGTGCTTGAAGCTGGCGCACAAGACGTCATCATTGCTGCAACGCACGGCGTCTTTACAGGGCCTGCTCCGCGATTGCTTGCAGAATCAGGTGTGCGCGAAGTGATCGTAACCGACACCCTTCCAATTACTGCTGATAAGCAATTCCCGCAGCTTACAATTCTTCCGATTGCTCCAGTATTGGCACATGCCATCGAAGAGGTGTTCAACGACGGTTCAGTGACCTCCCTCTTTGACGGTGCGTTCTAGAAAGCTAGACATACGTACAATACTTCACTTTTTTGCTTGCAGCTTTGTTTCTGTGCCTTTTTCGGGTTAGAGTTGTGCCGTTGCCTCGGCGAGGGAATGGCGGCGAGATAGTGATGAGCTAAGCAGCTGCAAGCGAGGTGCAAAGCAGAGAATATCTGCAGAGCACACGTGTTCCGTTATCGACGCGGGCGGCAAGTGAATGAGCAGCTCTTTGAATATGTACATCTCGCAAAATTATTCGAGGCAGTATCTAAGTGCGCAGTCTCCTTCTCTCGCCTCCGCATATGGGGCTGGAATTATAGAAATATAAGGAGACTATTATGGCAGATATTATTAACGCAGAAGATCGCGAAAGTTTCGGTAAAGGTGCAGCTCGTAAGCTCCGCGCTGCAGGGCGTACCCCAGCAGTTATTTACGGTTTGGATAAAGCACCGCATCACGTGACGTTCGATGCACACCAGATCTACATGGAAGTTCGCTCTAATGCGAACGCCGTTTTTACTATTGCGGTGAATGGTAAAAAGCAGCTTGCGCTCGTGAAAGATATTCAGGTGAACCCACTTTCGCGCACGATTGAGCATATCGATCTTCTCCGCGTCAAGGCAGATCAGAAAGTTGAAGTCGAGGTTCCGCTCGAGGTAAAGAATGAGCCAAAAGACGGCGCGATCGCAACGCTTGAAATCATGCACCTGCTCGTTGAGGCTCCAGCAACAGATATTCCTGAAATGATCGAGATCGATGTAGATGGCTTGGAAGACGGCACCGCGATTCGCGTGGCTGATCTCAAACTCCCTGAAGGCGTCACCACTGCTATTGATCCAGAAGAAAACGTTGTGATTGTGGCTATTCCAAAGGCTGAGGAACTTCCAGAAGCTGAAGCTGGCGCTGATGGTGCTGCTGGCGAAGCTCCTGCCGAAGCTGCCGAGTGAGCTAACGCTTCATAAATACGCTGTGCGGGAGTGGGCTGCGAGTGCTCACTCCCGCACTGTTTATTAGCGTGATGAGACGTTTTCTCAATGAGCATCAGTTATGGGAGTATATGGCAGTGCGTCTGCGGCTAGTATAGGCGAGGGGCAGCATGGGCTTGGTGCTGTGTAGCGATATTTAGGTGCATGCAGCGATATTTAGTTCGGGTATCTACGAGCGTTTATTTATTTGCTCATCTTCCCTCTTCCTTGAGCCTTTCAGTAGCAGCCGTGTGAGATGAATTGAGAAGAAAGTGGCGGCTACCCATTGGAAGCCTTCTTTCCTTTAGTACTCCTTTGTATGCTCCTATGCATACAGTGATGTAAAGATACAGAAACTTAGATATACAGTAGATAATACGTGTGGTGAGAGAAAAGAGTGGATCGGCAATGTTTGTGGTTGTAGGGCTTGGCAATCCTGGAAATAAATATGCCCAGACGCGCCACAATATCGGGCATATGGTGATAGAGGAGCTTTCTGGAAGAATTGGCGCGAAACTCTCACTGCATAAGCAGTCGCAGATGATGGCAGCTTCTGCGCGCATTGGCGTAGCTCCGGGCATGAGCGGTGAGCAGGTCATTATGGGCGTATCTACGGCATATATGAATACAAGCGGAGGTCCTGTAAGCTCTCTACTCAAGTATTTTCACGCAGATGCAGAGCGTCTTATTGTGATTCACGACGATCTCGATCTTCCTTTCGGCTCTCTTCGGCTCAAACGAGGCGGCGGTGAGGGCGGGCACAACGGTTTGAAATCTATCTCAGCTTCGCTGGGGAATAAAAACTATATTCGTGTGCGCGTGGGAATCGGTCGTCCGCTAGGAAAGCAAGACCCTGCGGATTTCGTACTCAGCCAATTCTCGGCACCGGAAAAGAAAGAGCTGCCATTCGTGATTGCCGACGCTGCCGACGCGGTTGTTGCTATCCTTGAAAAAGGGCTTGAAGCTGCCACAATGGCTGTGCATACAGCACAAAAAGCTGCGGGAAAGTAGGAATGGGAAAGTAGGAAGTGAGCTTACGTGGATCTGCGATCTTTGATCCCTATTATCGAAACGTCACTTGATATCGAGGCGTTGCGTACTTGCGCACTGAAGGGTGACGCTGAGGTGACGATTCCTGCTCCTCTCGGCGCAGTACCCGCTCTTTTGGCGGCAGTCGAAAATAATTCCTCGCTCAAAGCTAAGCTAACTGTAGTAGTTGTGCCCAGCGGGCGTGACGCAGACGATCTTGCTTCAAGTCTAGGCGCCTATTTACCTTCGAACGCAGTGGAAGTATTTCCTGCTTGGGAGACGCTTCCGCATGAGCGCCTTTCTCCGCGCTCAGATACGGTGGCTCGCAGATTATATACTCTTCGCAGACTCGCGCACCCTGAAGAATTTTTTGACGAGCTTCGCGTGCTCATTGTGCCTGTGCGTGCTCTCCTGCAGCCTATCGTTGCAGGCTTGGGAGAGATGGAGCCAGTGCGCTTACTAGTTGGAGATTTTGCTGATTTCGCCAAGGTTCAAGAAAAGCTCACTGCTTGTGCGTATTCACGAGTCGATATGGTGGAATCTCGCGGCGAGTTCGCTGTGCGTGGCGGAATTATCGACGTCTTTCCTCCCATCGAGCAGCATCCGTTGCGTATAGAGTTTTTTGGTGATGAAGTAGAGACTATTCGCACTTTTGCCGTGGCTGATCAACGCTCAATGGAGCCGCGAAATCAGGTGTATGCGCCGCCGTGCAGAGAAATTTTGTTGAGTGATGCTGTGCGTGCGCGTGCCGCTGCCGCGCTTACTCAATTCCCTGGAGCTGCTGATATGCTTGCGCGCCTAGCAGAGGGTATTGCCGTTGAAGGCATGGAATCGTTAGCTCCTGTGCTCGTCGAAAATATGCATTCACTTGTGCAAGAATTTCCCGAAGATACTCGTATTGTGTTGGTGGAGCCAGAGCGTGTGGAGGCGCGCGCAGAATCCTTGCTAGCTACCTCAGATGAATTTTTAGCTGCTGCATGGAGCGCGGCAGCTGCCGGAGGGAGCGTTCCTCTCAACGTGAACGACGCGTCGTTTTCAACTGTTGAAAAGACGATGTGCGAGGCGGAAGATCGAGGGATTTCTTGTTGGAGATTGGGAGGTTTTTCCAGAGCCGATCAGAGCGCTGCCAACGATATTCATGAGCCGAAGAATTATGCTGGCAATGTTGATCTAGCATTTAGCGATATAGCTCAATACGCTGCCAAGCAGTGGCATATCGTGGTTGCAGCTGAGGGAGTGGGGCTTGCTCGCAGGTTTGCAGACCAACTCGGTGAAGCAGACGTGCCAGCACGATATGAGGGAGATCTTCCATATCCACTGCCGCGCGGAATTGTGGTGGTGACGCCAGCCCCTATGAATGCAGGATTTATCTGCGAATCTGCACAGCTCGCCGTTTTTAGTGCTGAAGATATTGTTTCTCGCACGCGGCGTGGAAGTCGCGCTGGAATGAAGCAGGCAATGCCGAAGCGGCGTAAAAAAGCTGTCGATCCGCTGCAACTGAAGCCTGGAGATTTCGTTGTGCACGAACGTCACGGCGTGGGGCAGTTTGTGAAGCTGGCCAAGCGTGCTCTCGGCGGCCCTGGAGGTGCGCAGCGTGAATATATGGTGATCGATTACGCCAGCTCGAAGCGAGGGCAGCCGCGCGATCAATTGTGGGTGCCCACAGACCAGCTCGATCAAGTGAGCAAATATGCAGGCGGAGATTCTCCGAGCCTCAATAAAATGGGCGGAGCCGATTGGGCGAAAACGAAAGCTAAAGCGCGAGCGGCAATTCGTCAGATCGCCAAAGAGCTTATTCGGCTCTACGCCCAGCGCAGAGCGACGCGTGGCTTTGCATTCTCACCTGATACTCCTTGGCAGCGCGAGCTTGAAGACGCTTTTGAATATATTGAAACTCCCGATCAGCTCTCCACTATCGATGAGGTTAAGCGCGATATGGAATCGCCAGAGCCGATGGATCGCCTGATTAGCGGCGATGTGGGCTACGGTAAAACTGAGGTGGCTGTGCGCGCTGCGTTTAAGGCAGTGCAAGATGCAAAGCAGGTTGCTGTGCTTGCGCCAACCACCTTACTCGTGCAGCAGCATGTAGAGACGTTCCGAGATCGCTATGCGGGCTTTCCTGTGCGCGTGGAGATGCTCTCGCGTTTCCAGACGTCGAAAGAAACTGCTCAAGTGATTGCAGGGCTGAAAGACGGCACAGTTGATGTGGTTATTGGCACTCATAAGCTGCTCACAGGAGACGTGCGTTTCAAAGATCTCGGCTTAGTCGTCATTGATGAAGAACAGCGCTTCGGAGTTGAGCATAAAGAGACGTTGAAGCAGCTCTATCCTGCAGTTGATGTGCTGGCAATGAGCGCTACTCCAATTCCCCGCACGCTTGAGATGGCGGTGACGGGGATACGCCAGATGAGCACATTGGCGACGCCTCCGGAGGAGCGTCACCCTATTCTTACGTATGTAGGTGCTTCTGAAGAGAAGCAGATTAGCGCTGCAATTAAGCGTGAGCTGCTGCGAGACGGGCAAGTGTTTTTTGTGCATAACCGCACTCAGAGCATCTATAAGCGCGCCGCCCAGCTTGCTGAGCTAGTGCCCGAAGCACGCATAGGCGTGGCGCACGGGCAGATGAACGAGGTACAGCTCGAAAATATTATTCATGATTTTTGGAATAAAGATATCGACGTATTGGTATGCACCACAATCGTTGAAACGGGTTTAGATATTGCCAATGCTAATACGCTGATTGTAGAAGACGCCCATAAATTCGGGCTTTCCCAGCTGCATCAGCTACGTGGGCGAGTTGGGCGTGGACGTGAGCGTGCGTACGCCTATTTTCTCTATCCACCAGGGCATTCTATGACGGAGACGGCGATTGCCCGCCTGCGCACAATCGCTTCACATACGGAGCTTGGCGCTGGTATTCAGGTAGCACTCAAAGATTTGGAAATTCGCGGTGCAGGAAATCTACTTGGCGGTGAGCAAAGCGGGCATATTGCTGGGGTTGGTTTCGATCTTTATATTCGCATGGTTGGTGAAGCTGTGGCTCAGCTGACTGGGCAGGATAAGCGTCAGCGTGCGCAGCAGGTGGAGAAGCGTCATGTGCCAGCGGGCTTAGGAGTTGATGGCGAGCCTGTTGGCACGCTGAACCTCGCAGCATCTCAGGCGGAGCCGATCGATCCGAGCGAGGTGCGCCTTGAGCTTCCCATTGAAGCATTTGTGCCGCAAAGCTGGGTGGAAAGTGAGCGTTTGCGCCTAGAAATTTATGGCAAAATTGCAGCTACTCGCAGCGAGCAAGAGCGCCGAGAAGTGCGCGCGGAAATGGAAGATCGCTACGGAGATATTCCTGAGCAGGTACAGCGTTTATTTAGGATTGCTGCTCTGCGTGAGCTAGCGGCATTCGCTGGGGTAGAGGAGATGACGATTCAGGGGCGGTTTGTGCGTTTTGCTCCGGTAGAGCTGCCTGATTCTCGTCAGGTTCGTGTGCGCCGTCTCTATCCGCGTGCCGTCACAAAAGCGGCAGTTCGTTCGATTTTAGTGCCAATTCCTTCTGAAAATTCGAGCGGTGGTTTTACCTTGGGTGATAGTGGTGCAAAATTGGGCGGTGGATCAGAAAAGCCAGCTACTAATGATGCAATGTTTGAATTCGTAGAAGATTTTATTAAAACAATTTTGCTCTAGGGCTGAAGTGAGCGGTTGAGTGCGAGAAGATTAAGAGCGAGAAGATAAAAGCAAGAAGACGCATCATTTGCAGCCGTCACCCACGTCACATCTCTTTTTTAGAACTCGTGCCAAAAGACCGAGGTGCGCTCGCTCCGATTCGCGCTAGAATAGAGGAGTAAGAAACCGCCTAAAACAAGGAGTTCTTGTGGCAACAATTGAAGCAGTAATTTCGCGTGAAATTCTCGATTCTCGTGGCAACCCAACAGTTGAGGTGGAGGTGCTTCTCGACGATGGCGTCTTCGCCCGTGCAGAGGTTCCATCTGGTGCTTCTACTGGCGCATTCGAAGCTAATGAGCGTCGCGACGGCGATAAGAGCCGCTATCTTGGCAAAGGCACTCAAGATGCAGTGAACGCAGTGATGGAAGAGATCGAGCCAGAAATCATCGGCATGGACGCTGCCGAACAGCGCTATATCGATCAGACTTTGCTGGAGCTCGACGGCACGAAAAACAAAGGTAAGCTTGGCGCAAACGCTATTCTCGGTGTCTCGCTCGCAGTTGCTAAAGCTGCTGCAGAGAGCGCTGGTTTGCCGCTCTACCAGTATCTTGGTGGGCCAAATGCGCACGTGCTTCCAGTTCCAATGATGAACATTCTCAACGGTGGTTCCCATGCGGATTCCAACGTTGATATTCAGGAATTTATGATTGCTCCTATCGGCGCGCCAACTTTCCGTGAGGCAGTGCGCTGGGGTGCAGAGGTGTATCACTCCCTTAAGGCAGTGCTTAAGGAGCGCGGGCTTTCCACAGGTCTTGGTGACGAAGGTGGCTTTGCTCCAAATCTCGATTCCAACGCTGAAGCTCTCGATCTCATCTGTGAAGCCATCGAAAAGGCTGGCTTGAAGCCAGGTGAAGATGTGGCTCTTGCGCTCGATGTGGCATCTACAGAGTTCTTCAAAGATGGCAAGTATCAGTTCGAGGGCGAACTTCGCGACACTGATTACATGGTGAAGTATTACGACGAACTCGTGGCTAAATATCCTATCGTTTCCATCGAAGATCCGCTATCGGAAGATGAGTGGGATGCATGGGTTGCTCTCACGAAGCATATTGGTGATCGCGTGCAGCTCGTAGGTGACGACCTCTTCGTGACTAACCCAGAGCGTTTGGATAAAGGTATTGAGCTTGGTGCAGCTAATGCTCTGCTCGTGAAAGTAAATCAGATTGGTTCGCTCACAGAGACGCTCGAAGCTGTTGAAGCTGCTCACCGTGCAGGCTATAAGAGCATGACTTCTCACCGTTCTGGCGAGACCGAAGATACCACTATCGCTGATCTCGCAGTTGCCACCAACTCTGGGCAGATCAAGACTGGTGCTCCAGCTCGCGGAGAGCGCGTAAACAAGTACAACCAGCTCATGCGCATTGAGGAAGAGCTCGGCGATGCTGCAGTATATGCAGGGCGTTCTGCTTTCCCTCGTTTCAAGAAGTGCGCATGCACAAAGTGACTTTTCAGCTAGTTTGATAGCTGGCTAGACTGGCACTCACAACTATAGCGGCGGTTTATTAACAATATATGTTGGTAAACCGCCGCTTTTCTTATGTGCTGTCGATTAGTTGGGCGTGCGTCAATTAGTCGCTGGTCTGTCAATTAGTCGGGTTCAGCATGATGATAATAAGCAGCACGATTAATAAAATTACAGCGGAAATTGAAGAAAATAAGAGAAGTCGTTTTTGGCTAGGAGTTAAATCCCTTTGGGGCTGCCGAGGGATAGCAAATGCGATGAAAGCGAGCAATAAAAATTCGATACCCCATGCCCATGCTGGTATGTGAATTTCTTTGATTGTAAACATAATGGCATGAATTAAGGTAAAAGTAGCGCTTAAAGCTGCAGATTCACTCAATCTGATGAGCTTATTTTTTGACGAGAATTGCATTATTGCTCCCCCCCCCCTAGCATGAGATTGCAGTACCGATTGCTCCGCCTGCGGCGCTGCAAGCAAAACCTGTAATTCCACCAGTTGCAACTCCAGCAGGAACGCACACAAGACCAGACCAAGCAAGCGTCCATCCCCATGCTACCCATTTATTTGCGCAACCATACTTGACCGAGCTAGCATCGCGATCGTTTTCATGAAGTGTGGCATAGGTGTAATAGTTTTGATAATGTTCATTTTTTCTTCTTTGATGGTATTTAGGATTATGACATTTTCAGACTATAGGTCACTAAAACTATGTACATCACCCTAAAGTATCCCTCAATAGGGGGAGGTAGTTTGAAATACTTAAGGCAATAGTGTTGATCTCTAGCGTATAGAAATTGAGACAACTATCAAGAATTTCTTCCGTATGAAATCGTATTTCTTTCATTGCGAATACTTGCGGATATCTTAAGCGTATGTTTATACGTTGATTTTTCTTTTATCTACGAAGCCGTATTTGAGATTCTTTACGCGCCTGCGTGCCAGATCTGCGCACAAACGCCGAAAGGAATAAAATAGCGCATATGAGTTCACGCCGACCGCCACAGCCTCGCCCGCATCGTCCGAGCGAGAAGTCTGCTATACGCAGGCGTGATACTCAACCTGCACATTCTGGTAGCTCTTACGATCGTGGATCTTCAACGCGAAAGCAAGGTGAATCGTCACGCTTAGTTTCTTCTGATCGTCACGATATAAGCAAAGCTTTGCATGCACAAAGAGAAACTGCACGTGAGCAAAAGGAAAACTCGCGGCTGAAGCGAGAAACTCCTCATGATCAGAGGAAAGCGTCTGATTTTGAGGCAAATCGTCAAGGCATAGACCGCACAAAAATCCGATCTATCCTGCGCATGCTTCAGCAGCGATTGCCCAAAAAAAGCAGTTCAGATATGCAAGATGCGTCATCTCGTACGCCAGCTGGTAAGATCAATAAACCTAGCAATACGAGCGCCACTCTTTGGTCGATATCTCAACGGAAGCTGCGAGAGGATACGTTTTTTCAGCAGCAGGCTGCGCTTCCTAATAAATTTTCTGCGCGCACTGCCCCAGATTGGAAACTCGTGTGGGAAGGGCAAAATCGTACTCACCAGATATCTGTGCACATGATTGCGATTATCGGGTTTGCGGCATTGGCAGCTCTAATCATCGTCACTCCTTTGTCTAGTTTTATTGCCCAGCAAGAGCAGATTCGTTCGCTTAGTGCAGAGCTTGAAAATCGGCAGAAGCATATTTCTGAGCTTGAACAATCGATTGCTCTATGGAATGATCCTGATTACGTGCGAGCTCAGGCGCGTGATCGCCTAGGCTACGTGATGCCAGGAGAAACGCTGTATATCGTTTCTGGCGGTGCAGATGATCCAGCAAAAGCAGCGCAGAAAAAAATCGATCAAGCAAATAATGAGCGCCGCGCAATCACTCCGTTTTACGTGACGATGTGGGATTCGATTTCGATTGCAGGAAAAGCAGCTAATGAGGGAAATCCTCAAAACGTGCCTGTGCTTAATAAAGATGAAGGAAATCGAGATTCTGATAAGCAAGGCGTGGATAAGCAAACTGAATCTGGCGAAAATTCAGGAAATGAAGAAGCTGATAATCAAGATTAAGTTGATAAAAACGCAAGACTGATGAGGCTAGAGGCGCGAATGATGATCGTGCAAATATGCAGTAGCGTGATATGTGAAGGGTGGAAGTGTGAAGAGGCTTAGAGCTGAAGATCTGGAATCTGTTGAAAAAGTGCCGCTTGAAATTCTGCGTAAAGTAGCGGTGAACGCCTCAGAGATTCGTGAGGGGGATATCGAGACGCTTGCTAAGCAGTTAGGGCGGTTTCCGCGCGGTTTGGTTGGTATTGGAGCGCGTTGCGGGTGCGGTCGCCCAGCAGTGACGATCACGTATCCTCGCCTCCCAAACGGAGAGCCGTTTCCTACTCTTTTTTACCTCTCACTGCCGTGGCTTATCCGTGAAATCTCTCATATCGAGAGTTCAGGAGGTATGCAGCCGTTCAACGAAGCCTTGCAAAAAAATAGCGATGCTTATAACGAAGAGTTGGCTGAAAATCATCGGCGCGCACACCTTAGCTATGTAGAGCGTAGAAATTTGCTTGCTGACGTACCTGAAATAGCGGGTCGCAGTGCTGGCGGTATGCCTGACCGTGTGAAGTGCCTTCATGCACTGGCTGGTTTCGCTCTTGCTGCTGGTGAAGGCGTGACGGCTGTGGGAGATGAAGCATTGCTTTTAGCTGGCTGGGCGCCTGGTGCGTGCCGATGTGATAAATAGTGTTTTAATAGCGCTTCAGAGTATAAGCAATTTGTGCGTGAGCATTTTTTCATTTTTTACCCAAGGGGTGTGGCAGAGTAGAGCTATGAGAGTTGCTGGAATTGACTGTGGAACGAATACGATTCGATTGCTTGTTGCTGACGTGCCTGAAAACGTTGTGTCTGGTGCGCCAATTTTGTGCGATATCGTGCGCACAATGCAGGTGGTGAGGCTTGGGCAAGGAGTCGATCGCACTGGGCGTTTCGATGAGAAAGCATTGGAACGCACACTCGCAATGGTTCGAGAATATGGGCAGATATGCAAAGAGAAAGGCGTGGAATCGCTGCGTTTTGCGGCGACGAGTGCCACGAGAGATGCGCAGAATCGTCAAGAATTTATTGATGCTGTTGTGTGCGAGCTTGGCGTAGAGCCGCAAGTGCTCACTGGAGAGCAAGAAGCTCATACGAGTTTTACAGGTGCGATTTCTGCAATGAATACAGGGGGCTTGTGCACTGTTGAATCACCACTGCTTGCAATTGATTTAGGCGGCGGCAGTACGGAACTTGTGCTCGGCACAGCTGAGGGGGAAATTCTCAGTTCATATTCGATGAACGTAGGCTCGGTGCGTATGCGTGAGCGAAGATTGCATTCCGATCCGCCCACGAGCGAAGAAATAAATAAGGCTCGTCAAGACGTGCAAGATTATCTGGATCGCGCTGAAAAATATGTGGATCTTGGGCAGGCCCGCGGCGTGATCGGTCTTGCAGGCACTGTGACGACTCTTGTAGCTAAAGCGCTTGAACTGCCGAATTATCAGCCAGAGCGTATACATGGAATGGTATTGACTATCCCTGAGGTAGATCGCGTGTGCGAGTGGTTTATGAATAGCTCAGTTGCTCAGCACGCTGATCTGGGATTTATGGCTCCTGGTCGTGCAGATGTGATTGGCGCAGGTGCTCTTGTGTGGCAGGAAGTTGTGCATCGAATTGTGCAGCGTACACGCGAGGCTGGGCATGAGCTGCAATCAGTCGTCACGAGTGAACACGATATTCTCGATGGCTTGGCTCTTTGGGCTGCGCGAGAGCCTCAATCTCTGGCATAAAAGCGTTAAGTTTTACTAACGTGAGATGCGTTGTATCAATGCTTATTCGTTTTTGTGAAGCTCAGTAATTTTCCACAAACGCTTCCAAGCAGATAAACTTAGAGAGCAGCGCATCAGAAGCGTTAGTTTTTTCTCACATTGGGCGGTGCTTCCATCGCCTGATTGGCAGATGCAGCAGACTTAAAATCTGCAAATCTTCCAAGTGTGGGTTCGAGCCGCGCATCGAGAAGTTTTGATTCGAGAGCTTGCTCTTGGCATCAAAAGTGACGCTGATGCGCGCAACGATTGCATAGCGATTATTGCTGGCACTGGGAGCGCGCTCCTTTGTTGCGGTATAATATAATGTGTTCGAATGAATGCTAATACAACTGAATAGAAAATTGTGTTCGCACGCATTCATGCTCCCATAGCCCAATCGGCAGAGGCAGCAGACTTAAAATCTGCCAAGTGTGGGTTCGAGTCCCACTGGGAGTACTAGCTGATTTTAGCTAATATTCAGCTCGTACATACCCCTTGTAGTTCCTCTTCGAGACGCGAAAATATGCAATAAGTCTCGTGAGATGTGGCGAATGCGTACGCAGGCATATATCTGTATTGCCTAGTAGACGTTCACTATGTTTGCAGTGATAACGAAGTAGTGTACATACTGATCGGAAAGAAGGATGTATATGGTATTTTATGCGTGGTCAATTATCCCGTTTGCCGCTATGTTGCTCGCAATTGCGGTTTTTCCTCTTGTACCAGCGCTGGCGCAAGTATGGGAAAAACGAGTGTTTCAGCTTGGACTTGCTCTTATCTTAGGTGTGCCTGTTGCGATCTGGATGGTTCTTGGCGGAGAAAGCGGATACGTCATTGAAAAACTCTGGGAGTACGCACAATTTATTATTTTGCTCTTTTCGCTTTTTGTGGTCTCTGGCGGTATTTTTCTTGCAGGCGATATTCGCGCAACGCCAAGAAATAATACGATTTTTCTTGCAAGCGGGGCGGCTCTTGCGTCTTTCGTTGGCACGACAGGCGCGGCAATGCTCTTTATTCGCCCTGTGCTCAATACGAATAAAGAGCGTACGCATAAAGCGCATACTGTACTCTTTCTGATTTTTACTGTGGCAAACTGTGGCGGTTTGCTCACTCCGCTTGGCGATCCGCCGCTTTTCTTAGGTTTTCTGCAAGGCGTTCCGTTTATGTGGACTTTCAATCTGTGGAAAGAGTGGCTTTTTGTAAATCTTCTTTTGCTCGTCACCTATTTCGCTTTGGATTGCAAATTCTATGCGAAGGAACCAAAAGCGGCAATTACAGCAGACGATACCGAACGGGAGCCTCTGGCTGTGCGTGGCGTGCTGAATTTCTTGTGGCTTGCCGTTATCGTCGTAACTGTTGCCATTGCTCCCTCAATTGATTTGCATGCCATCGAAGAAGGCACAGCAAGCATGGCGGCATTTCTTCCAATAAGAGAGCTGCTTATGCTCGCAGCTGCAGGCGCATCATATGCCACTACTCAAAAATCGGTGCGTTTTGGCGATAACGAGTTTACGTGGGGGCCAATCGCAGAAGTTGCTGCACTCTTTATCGGTATTTTTATGACGATGATGCCAGCGCTCAAGTACCTTGCTCAGGTTGCTCCAAGTTTGCCACTCAATCGCGTCACCTTCTTCGCCTTTTCTGGAGGGCTTTCGTCTATGCTCGATAACGCCCCTACTTACCTTACGTTTTTCGAAATGGCAAAAACTCTGACGCTCGAAGGAGTAAACGTAGTGGCAGGTGTGCCAGAGCCGTATTTGATTGCGATCTCTACAGGGGCTGTATTCTGCGGAGCTATGACGTATATCGGCAATGGTCCAAATTTTATGGTGAAATCAGTGGCTGATTCCCAAGGTGTGCATATGCCGAGTTTTGGCGGTTATATCGTGAGGGCACTGGAATATCTGTTGCCAGTTCTGATTGCGCAATGCTGCTTGTTTATTGCCGAATCGCTCACAGCGCGCATATGCGGCATACTCATCCTTGCTTTTGTGTTGGCACGCGCAGGATACTACGTGATACAGGCAAGAAAACTTGAAGCAGCTAATCATGCTGCCAGTGTAAACAGCTAATGAGGCGGTGGCGGCTAGGCTGGTGAGCTATGTGCAACGTTTGTTTCAAACGTCAATCGAGATCATTTCGGTCGATTTGATCTACCGCATGGACGTAGGGCAAAGATGCAATAGAGCTGAGTAAATCTTTTTGAGGCATTCTTCCCTCGAACTTCATAATGACGCGAGTTCCGTTTCCTTCTTCCGTTTTAATTTGCGCTGTAGAGGTAACGGCTGCTTTATAGCCTAGGCTGGAGGCGATTTCGAGAACGCGATGCATCACTCCGTGGCCCGATTCATATTCGATCACGGTTCGCATATTGCATCCTGATGAGGGAATTCGATTAATAAGAGGTCCGACGATAAATACCATAAGGTAGTGTAAAGCGAGTGCATATAGTGCGATGGGGAGCATGAGAGCTCCGCAAGCAACGCCCAAAGCGGCCGATAGCCAGATGGTTGCAGCTGTAGTAAGTCCGCGTACTGCATCGTTATTGACGAAGATTACTCCTGCTCCGATGAAGCCGATTCCAGATACAATCTGGGCGGCAATTCGGGAGGGGTCTACCATTACTGCCGATGTTTCTATTGCGCTAAAGCCGTATGCGGAGATAAGAGTAAAAACGCATGCGCCCATCCCTACAAGAACATGGGTTTTGACGCCAGCATTTTTATGATGTATTTGTCTTTCGATCCCAAGCAGGCTGCAGAGGATGAAACAGATTGTTAGTGCGATAAATTGTTGAGAAAGCGCAGAGGTGCTTGATATAAGAAATTCCATATGATCTCTTCTAAAAAACTATGTGAGTAATACTTGTGGTAGATAAAAAGAAACATAAGTGGAAGTGACGATAAAGGTTAATCGTTTTCGTTAGTAAAGTCTTCGATACTGACTGGCTCAAGTTTCCATTGAGACCATGAGCTTGTGTCTTTTGTAGAAAGGTAGTTGTATGCGAATGGAATTCTATACGTATATCTATCGTCCCATTGAAAATTAATTTCTCTATTGTCTTTATCTAGATAACGATTTTGCGGTGTTCTATTCCATTTTGTTTCTTCTCTCTCACAGTTTTCGCTCCAAAAAATTGTGTCATCGCGTGAAGGATCAGCAAAAGCGCACATACCACTTCGGGGGTCTTTGATGTGCATTTTTCCTTCTCCTACAGTTTCAATTTGAAGGATTGCGCTGTATTTTTTCTCTCTTTGTAAAGAGCAAGCTGCTGTCCATAAGTATCTTCCTGGATCTGACCGTAGGCATACTTCTCCTCCCCATGCTTCGGCGCTGCCTCCGTTCCAACCTTTCATACGTACAAGTGAGTGGTTAGGGATTTGGTTTCCAGAAGCTAAGATAGCAAGTGTGGAGTACATATCTTCTGGCGGAGAGACTGGAGAGGGGCGAGCTTCGGTATTGAGGTAATTATATTTAAGTGCGTAAAGCTCAATTGTGTCTGTGTCGTCCGCGGTAATAATACTTGCTCCGATGTTTCGCGCCCAATCAAGATTCATGCGCCAATCATTTTGCTCAGCTGCGATCGGGGTAGAAGAGCGGCGATCAGAAAGTTGATAGCAACAAGAAGAATTGTTATTAAAAAAGGCTTGATTGACGGGTATAGCAGTATGGTCTCCGAAAGTGTTTGGTACAGTGTATCCGGCTGTTGGACCTGTAGGGAAAAGAACGTAGTCTGGAGCTGGGACGAAAACTCCAAGTTTCTTTTGATAAAAATGAGTGAGAGCAATATATTCGGCTACTGTTCCAGTTTTAACGTTGTTGAAATCTACGCTTGTTGGCGCTAAATAATCACCGAATGGGCTTTCTTGTTGCGAAGTTCGAAGAAATTCAGATGAGTCTTTTACGACTACTTCAATTATTGGAGCGAAGGTATGTGGCTCCTCTCCCCATAAAGCTACAGCTCGAGAAGCGTTAGTGCTTAGTTCGAACTCTGAGGGGTTTTCGATCGTTGTTCCTTGATTGAGTTGTAGTGCAGAGCTTGGGGTAATAACGGGCATCACGAGATAGTCGTCAAAAATTCCTTCGCGTTTCAACGCTGATGTCCAAGATTGTGGAGTAGGGAATGCGGCAATGTTAAATTTAATAATTGCGCGTTTTAATATTTCGGCGCTAGGGTTCACTCGATTGTGGCTATTTAATAGGCGAGCTACCTCTAATATGGCATCGTATTCTTTTACTTCAAAGTGCACTATTGAGTTTGCGTCATTGTCGATCATATAGTTGATGAGATCATTTACTGTCGGGACGGTGTAATGGCTTTCGGAGCGGTCTGGGCGTACCAAATGCTTTTTAATGAGATCTATGTAGGCGATATTTTTGAGAGGCTGATTTGGCCCAGTGTTTTCTTCAGGGTTGTAATCAGGCTCAAGCATTTTTCCAATATGGGTATCATGAAAAAGCACTAATTCTCCGTCTGCTGTAGTACGCACATCCGTCTCTATAGCTGGCTGACAGGCGTTAAATGCTTTTGCAAAGGCACCCATGCTATTTTCTGGAATAGCCGAATCAAAACTTCCTCGATGGCGCGCCGTGATGATTTTATCCGCGTTGGTAGTGCTAATCAGTTCGTTATATTGGGTTTCCCAACTTGGGCAATGGTCGTAGTTTACTTCGTTTTCATTAGCGTTGGACGCGATGGGATGGAGTATAACGAAACTGTGAAGTAATATGGCAGTGAGAAGTGAAATGATGATTTTTAGTTTCAGTTTCATGGGTGACCTTTTCGAATGTAAATAGGTGATGAAAGAGTACTTGCCAATTTTCAAGGAATATGTTTTCATACTAATGAACGCGCGTTCATTTGACAAGGGGACCCGCGTTACCTTTTCAATGAAGAAGAGCAGTGGCTGTAAGAACAGTCAATTGAGGAGAAAAATAATGAAACCACGTAAACTTACAGCTTCGGTGGCTGTGCTTGGATTAACTGCAGCGGCACTTTCGGGATGTGCAAATATTCTTGATCCAACAGCAGAAGGATCTCTCACAATATACTCAAATTCAATTTCAGACGGCCGAGGTGACTGGCTTGTCGAACAAGCTAAGGAAGCTGGTTTTAATCTAAACCTCGTAGATATTGGTGCCGGTGATGTGTACAACAAGTTAGTTGCTGAAAAAGAAAATCCAGTGGCTGACGTTTTCTTCGGTCTTAACGATATTTACGGTCACAACTTATCCGCTCAAGGAATTCTTGAAGATTACACTCCTGCGTGGGCAGATGAGGTTGATACAGCAGGCGCGGGAGATGCTAAAAGCTATTGGCCGATTGTTCGTGAGCCGATAATGCTTGTATGTAATACCGCGGTATATCCTACTGCAGAAGATATGCCGCAAGACTGGCAGGATTTGTGGACTAATCCGAAATTCGATGGGCGGTATGAATTCAATGGTTCTCTCGGTGGTGGTACCACGCAATTAGTTATTGCTGGCATTATTTCACGTTTCCCTGATCCAAACGGAAAATTAGGTATTTCTGATAAAGGCTGGGATGCGATCAAGGCTTACTACGAACACGGTTCACGTCAAGTAGATGGTACGGATCTTTATGCGAGAATTTCTCAAGGAGAAGTAGATTGCGGGCAAATGTGGCTTGCTGGAAAAGTCAAACGCGAGGAGCAATTTGGTGTGAAAACTGAAGCTGCTCGTCCAGCGATCGGCGTTCCAATGGTTCATCAATTCTTAGGAATAATTAAGGGAAGTAAGAAAACGCGCAAAGCGCAAGAATTTATTGATTGGTTTGGTAGCTCCGAAATGCAAGGAAAATGGAGCAAAGAATTTGCAACTGCTCCGATGAATATGAAAGCTGAAGGTGATGCTTCAGTGATCGAATATACGGATTCTTTTAAAGCGCAAGAGATGGACTGGAGTTTCATAGCCGAAAACCTCAGTTCATGGATTGAAGAAATCGAACTCAAATACGTTAAGTGAAACGTATCTATGCATGAGATAGAAGCTAGAAAATGATTAAGTTTGAGAATGTAGAAGTGACGTACGACGATTTTGTGGCTATTCCAGATTTTAATCTTGAGATTCGAGAAGGTGAGTTTTTTACTTTCTTAGGACCTTCAGGATGCGGGAAAACTACAGCGCTTCGTGCTTTAGCTGGGCTTATCCAGCCTACCAGCGGCAAGATATATATTGACGGCAAAGACGTCACCAAATTGCCATCTGATAAACGTCACGTTGGTATGGTCTTTCAAAATTATGCACTCTTTCCTACGATGAGCGTGTATGAGAATATTGCGTTTGGCTTAAAAGTAAATAAGTTGAGTCGTGATGAAATTGATGATCGAGTGAAAGCTATTGCGAAAGAAGTTGAGCTAAGCGATCAGCAGCTTCAGCGCAATATTGGAGAGCTTTCTGGCGGGCAGCAGCAGCGTGTTGCTATTGCTCGTTCACTTATTATGCGTCCGAAAATTCTTTTGCTTGACGAGCCGCTTTCCAATCTTGATGCGAAACTTCGCCAGCAATTACGTGTGCAGATCAAAGATATGCAAAGGCATTTTGGAATTACCTCTGTTTATGTGACTCACGATCAGACTGAAGCATTGACGATGAGTGACGGTATTGCCGTCATCAATGCTGGGCGTATTGAACAGATCGGCACTCCACGTGAAGTATACTCGCACTCGCAAACAGAATTCGTGTGCACTTTTATCGGTGAAGCAAATAAACTCTCCGTGGATGCACTACGTAAGCAGGGAATAGAGACTCCCGGAAATTCCGCCTATGTCCGCGTGGAACGTGTATACCTCAATACCTCGCAAACTCAGATTCCTGAAGATCGCGTTGTATTTACTGGGAAAATCGTAGATTCGAGGTATGAGGGTACGAATACTGCGTACCTTGTGGATTATGGTGCCCAGGATTTGATGCAGGCAATCGTCAAAGAAGATGGTTCTTCTCCGTTCCATATCGGTGAAGAATGCGTGGTAAGCGTAAATCGCTCAGATATTCTCTTTTACGAAGGGCAATGATATGGGTAAGTTCATGCGAACTAAATCTATGCGTTCCATAGAGAGAATGCTGCGCAGTCCATTCAACGTGGTAGTGCTGTTGCTGTTGGCATGGTTTATTATCGCCTTCTTGATCATGCCATCGGTGAATGTTTTGATTTCGGCATTCACTCCCGAAGGGCATTTCACATTTCGAGTATTTAGCCGTCTCTTCGAATCCGACAAAGCGATTTCCTCGCTGAAAAATAGTTTTATTTTGGCGTGTATTCTTTCAGTGACGGTCAATATTACGGGTATTTTTATTGTGCTCGTCACCCGCTACTTTGATATAAAAGGAGCAAAAATCCTATGGCTCGGGTATGCAACTTCGCTAGTGTATGGCGGTATTACGCTCGTATCTGGGTATAAGTTTATTTACGGGCAAAATGGGTATCTCACGCAGCTGATACTTAAGCTGTGGCCAGGAGTGGATCCGACGTGGTTTTCCGGGATGTTTGCGGTTGTATTTGTGATGACGTTCGCTACAACTGGCAATCATATGCTCTTCCTCGGAAATTCTATGGCGAAAGTGGATTATCAGACGGTGGAAGCATCGGCAATGATGGGCGCCTCAGCGTGGACAACGCTCGTTCGGGTGGTGATCCCAACGCTTAAACCGATGATCTTTGCTATCACTACTCTCACTTTTCTCGGTGGTTTAGGTGCTATGAGTGCTCCGCTTATTCTGGGTGGAGAAGAATTTCAAACGATTGCTCCGATGATGCTGACTTTTGCGAATAGTTCTGGTTCGCGTGATTTAGCTGCAGGTTTAGCGATGTTTTTAGGTGCAGCCACACTTATTCTTGTGGCAGTGCTAAACCGTATTCAGCGAGGCGGCCAGTATTTTTCGGTCTCTAAGGTACCTTCTGCGATTGTGAAGCAGAAAATTGAAAATCCAATCGCAAACGTTCTTGTGCATATTGCGGCATATTTGCTCTTCTTGGTGTACATGATTCCGCCAGTGATGATTACGATCTTTTCGTTCACTGATGCAAAAGCAATCCAGACGGCTAATATCACCGCGGAATCGTTTACGCTAGAAAACTATCGCTATGCATTGACGCAAGCCAGTGGATTGCAGCCGCTCATCGTTTCAGTTGTTTATAGCGGCTTAGCGGCACTGATCGTGGTGATGATGATCCTTTTTGCTGCTCGTATCGTTAATAAATTCCACAATCCGGTGACGACGATCCTAGAGTATCTCTTGCATATTCCGTGGGTTTTACCCTCGGTGCTTATCTCGCTCGGTTTAATCATTACTTACTCGCAAAAACATGCAATTGTGGGTGGTTTAGTGCTTACGGGTACGACAGTACTCCTGCTTGTAGGATATATCGCTGAGAAGATTCCTTTTAGCTTTCGACTTTTGAATGCTTCGTTTGCTGGAATTTCAGAAAGCTTAGAAGAAGCGGCTTCGATGCTAGGGGCTTCGACATTTTATATCACACGTAAGATTATGATTCCCATGGTTCTTCCTACTGCGCTTGCGGTAGCAGCATTGAACTTCAACTCTTTGCTCGAAGACTTCAATGTTTCAACATTTCTATCTCACCCCGTGCTGCAACCTCTCGGTGTTGTGATCAGGCAGGCAACGAAAGGCGACACAGTGAAAGATTCGACGGCGCTCATCTTTGTTTACACCGTGTTATTGATGATTATTGGGTCGATTATCTTGTGGGCAGTCTACGGAGAGCATAAGGGAATTAAAAAGTATTTAGCTAAGCGGCGTAATGCGCGATTTACTGGAAAGAACACGAAGGTAGCAGCATGAAAGTTACAGTAAAAGGAGCTTTTGAGAGGGCTCAGGAAACATCGTATCCACTTATTGCGGTGCATCGAGGTAGCGCTGCTGGTGTAGTAATCTCAAACACTGAGTTGGGTGCTCGTGCGAGTCTCGCAGCAGGAGGCGATATGGTGGAGCTTGATGTGGCACGCAGCAGTGACGGAGTGTATTTCAGTTTTCATGATACCTATGAGCCGATCCTGCTTGGTGAATCACGTGCAATCGGGCAGATGACGGCTGAGGAGATTGAAAAACTTCCATATTACGGGATCCAAGGATCTGCATGCGGATACCCAGAACGATATTCGGATACGCTTGCATCTCTTCCAGGAGTGCTGATCAACGTAGACCGATCCTATCGTTACTGGGAAGATGGTTTTCTTGATGATCTTGCCACATGGGCTGATCCTGATTGCGTATTGATTAAATCTGATCCGTCTCAAGAATATCTCGGAGCAGTCGCTTCATGTGCCACGAAATTTCCGTATATGGCGGTTGTAAAAAACCGTGAAGAAATTGAAAAAGCGTGCAAAGCGGCAGCAGGCGGCAACATTGATCTTATTGCTTTTGAAATAATCGCAAACGAATCAAATGATCCACTGCTTGATTCGCAATATTTAAAGTCACTTAAAGAGAGTGGATATGCGCTGTGGTTCAACGCGATTAACCTTGAAAACGGTTCTGTTTTATGCGCAGGATTTGACGATTCGGTATCTATTTTTGATGATCCGGATCAAGGGTGGGGAAAGCTCGTAGATCTTGGTGCGACGGTGATTCAAACCGATTGGCCAAGCTTGCTGCGAAAATATCTGAATTCCAGATGTAGAAATTGATATTCGCTAGAATTGTAGAGTATCGGGTGGCGTTGAGCGTTAAATGCGTTGTGGCGTCACCCGATTTACTATATGGTGCAAAGCGATGGTAATTCGCTATTTTAGGAAAGTTTATACAAAGGCGTGTTACTCTTTTCCAAGTAGTATATCCATACAAAATAGAGCGAAAGAATGAAAAAATCTCCTTCCCTCACTGTAACGATGCAAGCTGTGGCTCAAGACGCCGGAGTTTCGCGCGCTACGGCATCTCGAGTGTTTTCTCATCCTGAGCTCGTAGATGAGCGCACTCAAAGCAAAGTTTTAGAAAGTGCCCGCAAACTCGGATATGTACGTAACGAGGCAGCTACTCAGCTTGCGCGCAAATCGTCAGATATGATTGGTTTATTGTTGCGTGATGCTCAAAATCCTGCGTATGGATATCTGCACGATGCAATACTGGCTGAATCTTTTCATCGAAATCTCTTTGTGACCACGATGTCTGCCGGCGATTATCATAAAGACAGCGGCGAAATTTTGCGTATGTCGCGTCTTATGCAGTTTCGTCCAGCAGGAATGTATGTTGCTTCTGGTTTGATCTCGTCTGAAGATCTTCGCCCGTTTGCTGCGCAAGTTCCTTCTATCGTGCTTGCACGATGTATAGATGTGGAGGGGCTTCATGCTGTGGGCTACGATGAGTTGGCAAATGCGCACATGATTGCTGACGCTGTTATCAAAGCTGGGCATACGCGAATAGCAGTGTGCGTAACTGATTGTTTCAGATCTCAAACGGAGCATTTGCGAACAATAACGATGATTGAGCGTCTTCGAAAATATGGGGTAGATGTCTATCTGCTTGAAAATCAAAACGTTCTGGATGATCTTGATCTTTTGGTTCCAACTGTTAGTGAGCTTATGGCTGCGCACAAGATCACTGCTGTGATGTTTGCCAATGATGTGCGAGCGCTGAAATTTATGGTGAAAGCAAAAAAAATCGGGCTGCGTATCCCAGAGGATATTGGCGTGACGGGATGTGACGGTGTCGGATTAGCAAGTGAAATAGCAGGGTTGCTCACTGTGAAAGTTCCTGTGGAGCGTGTGTGTGCGGTGGCGGCTGAGCATATGCGAAGTTTCGTTGTAGAGCGTACCACTGCGAGTGAGCCAATCCATGAATTTTTTGCTGGAGAAATTGTTGGCGGTGCAACAATATAAGGAATGAACG
This sequence comes from uncultured Actinomycetaceae bacterium, assembly GCA_902464405.1. GTDB lineage: Bacteria > Actinomycetota > Actinomycetes > Actinomycetales > Actinomycetaceae > Arcanobacterium_A. The sequence continues at coordinate 24,420 of CABQJD010000005.1, forward strand.
CTTGAAGAAGTCTCTAGCTTGATGATTTTCTGAAGCCCAACATTTTCTATATTCTTCTTGAGTGCTCAGTTTCCGAATCTTTGTTTGTGGGGAGCGTTGAAATTAATATATTTCTCCATTGCTTGATGTCTGCTGATATTGAGGATTGGCTTGCTAAAATTTTGCTCTCGTCATTTGGCAATGCTGGGAATTAGCTGAAAATTGTTCGCTTATGGGGTAGGCAATAGAAAGAACATCGCCTGCCTTAGGTAGAATAAGAGCAGAAGAAGATCGCATTGATCTTATGCAGATCGCCAGAGGGTGAGCGATCGGCAGTTCGCGATGGAAAGGAGTATCACCGTGAGCAACCCAGTGATGAATAGAAACCCTTATTTCCGAAATACGGGAGTTCGCCCAAACCAATATCAAGGGGCGCAGCAAACGCAAGAATCGCAGTATGCAACTGATTATGCGCAGCAGTATAGTTCGCCTGCATACCAGCAGGTAAATCAGGGGTATCAGCAGCAGTTCCATGCACAAGATGCAATGTTCCAAGCACAAGCTGGCTATCAGCCAAACAATCCTTTTGTTTCTTCGAACGTTGCTACGGATACCATGACGTATCGTGACGCAATGAATAAGACGGCACTTCTCCTCGGAGTAACTGTGCTTGCTGGCATTGCAACCGTCATGATGTTTGGATCTTCTCCAGCGGTAATGATCAACTTGGCAATGGTGAGCACTATTGCAGCATTTATTGTGGGTATGGTTGTTGCGTTCAAACGTATTGTTCCTACAGGTCTCGCACTTGCCTATGCGGCACTTGAAGGCGTTGCGCTCGGAGGAATTACCGCTGCGCTTGAAGCTTTCTATCCAGGCGTGGCTATGCAGGCGATTTTAGGGACGATAATCGTCGTCGGCGTCACTCTTATGCTGCATTACTCTGGCAAAGTGCGCACCACTGCTAAAGGTATGAAATACGTGATGATTATTGCTCTAGCAGGGATCCTCTTCGGCATTGTAAATATGTTTATTACGATGTTTACGGGAAAGAGTTTTTACTTCTCTAATCCAACGCTTGGCATCGGTATCGGCGTGATTATGATTCTCGTAGCTGCATATATGCTCATTAACGATTTTGAGCAGGTGCAATATGCAGTCAATAATGCAGCTCCGAAGAATTTTTCATGGACGTGTGCTATCGGTATCGTTATGACGATTCTCTGGATTTACGTAGAGGTATTGCGCATCGCCGCGATTATCGCAGATAACCGTTGATAGCAAACTAATAGATTAAACCGATTAAACTCAACTAGAAGTGTGGCTCTCAAGCTTATCTTGAGAGCCACACTTTTATAGCTTGAAAGCGAGGAAGAATCGGGAGGCTCGCTTCTATTTCGCAGAAATAATATCTACTACGAAAACGAGCACATCCGTGCCTGCAATGCCTGCGCGAGGATTACCAGCTTCGCCATACCCTTTAGTGGGAGGCACGCTGATGACGATACGGCTGCCAACAGTTTTGCCGACGAGTGCCTGATCCCATCCCTGAATCACCATACCGACGCCGATGGGGAAGCGGGCGGGTTTGCCTCGATAGTAAGAAGAATCAAAAATATCGCCTGCCCAGATCTGACCGTGGTAGTTCACTTCGATTTCTTGCCCAGCGCGCACAATTGCCCCATCGCCCTCATGTAAAATCTGGACGCGAAGCCCTTTAGGCGCATCGGCTCCTTCAGGGAAAGTGAGGGTTGGTGTATCGCCGAAATTTCCAGAAACTTCAGGAAGAATAGTGTGTGCCATAGCAGCTGCAGCCTTTCAGAGCGTTTCGATTTTTACGACGGTGACGCTAAAATCTTTTCCGTTTGGAGCGGTATAGCTCGTGGTATCGCCTTCTTTCAAGCCGAGAATAGCGGCGCCAAGTGGAGCTGTCTCCGGATAAACATCGATATCAACATCTTCTGCAGCTTCGCGCGATCCTAAAAGGAAATGTTTTTCGTTTCCGTTCACATCTGCGGTAATTACGAGACCTGGCGCAACCTTTTCCACGCTTGTTGGAGCTTCTCCAACTTCGGCGTGTTCGAGAAGATATGTGAGTTCTTGAATACGCCCTTCAAGTTTTGCCTGCTCCTCACGCGCGGCATGATATCCGCCATTTTCTGAAAGGTCGCCCTCGGAACGTGCTGCTTCAATGCGTTCAACGATTTCGGCGCGTGTTTTGGTTTTCATCGTCTCAAGCTCGGAGCTGAGGCGCTCGAAGCTTTCTTTTGAGAGCCATGTTTTCCCTGAGTCTGCCATAGTACTTCTCCTTAGGTAATGCCACGCTGCGCAACGCACGGCATCGCTGTTTTAAGTAAAAGGCACATACCATGTGGCACGTGCTTTCTAGCGCTAGAGATTACCACGGATAGGTGGCCTTTCCAAGCATTTACGCCTATGGATTAAACGCTGTGTGAAAGCAGAGTGAATACGGCGCAGATCTGGATTAGATGAGGTACAGTAGCGCTTACGCCATCACTGCGAGCCAGGTCGCTACCGCGTGGCAGGCGTAGCCCGCAACCGTTCCAGTGTGGAAGAATTCGTGAAACCCGAAATAGCGCGGCCAGGGATTAGGTTTCTTAGTAGCATAAAAAACTGCTCCGACTGTGTAGCAAATTCCTCCCGCAATAAGCAGCCATACGATGGCAGGGCCTCCCGCGACCCAATATTCAGGCAAGAACCATATAGCAACCCACCCAAGGAGCACATAGCATGCAACTGAGAGGACGCGCGGAGCCGTTATCCATGCAACTTGCATAATAATTCCCGCCAGTGCCCCAATCCATACAATGCACAAGACGAGAGTACAGGTGCCTCTATCAAGAAGTGCCACGCTTAAAGGTGTGTAAGTGCCAGCGATAAGCAGAAAAATATTGGAATGATCCATACGTTTAAGGGCGCGCAAAACTGCAGGCTTCCATTTTCCCAGATGGTAGGTAGCCGACACTCCAAATAAGATTAAGCCGCACGCGAGATATACGGCACACGCCCACTTTAGCCTGGCGCTGGGGGCAAGGCACACGAGAACGATCGCATTTGCAAGCGCAAGAGGAGCTGTGCCTGCATGAATCCATCCGCGCATTTTTGTTTTCATAAGCTGAGCGGTCTTGGGGCTTTTTTCTTTTATGCGCACGCTTTGGTGTGTAGATGAAGATTCATGCGATTGCGTTTGAATGTGTGGCGTAGTTGAAGCATTCATTCTTTGCCTCTTTCCCGTATTGTGCATTGTGTACGATGCTTGCTGCGTTCGGAGTTTATCTCGTGATTTTGAAAATATCTGAGTACAGCTTAACTCATCTTTTGAAAGCGCTGTTATGCGTTACCATTGAGCTATGTGGAAGCCAGAATTTCTGTACAAGCTGTATGAGGCAAATCTTGCCCGTCAAATAGTACGTTCAGTTGTGCCTAGGCATATCGGTATTATTCTCGATGGAAATCGCAGATGGGCACGGGAGCTTGGCATTTCCGCTGCTAGCGGGCATCGAAAAGGCGCCAATCATGTTGTTGAGGTGCTTGATTGGTGTGCAGATGCTGGAATTGAGATCGTCACTTTATGGATGTTATCAACGGATAACCTCAAGCGTGCTCACCAGGAGCTTGAGGAATTGATTGATATTATTGTGCGTCTCGTTCAGGCCTTAGCACAGAGCAAAAAATGGAATCTGCACGTGATGGGAGATTTAAACCTTCTGCCTGATACTGTGGCAGAAGCTATTGCGGATGCAGTGCTGGCAACGAAAAACGTGAAGGGGCTTACGGTAAATATTGCAGTAGGTTACGGTGGGCGGCAGGAGATCACTCAAGCCGTGCAGGATTATCTTAAAGAAAAAGCTGAGCAGGGCTGTTCTCTAGCACAGGTTGCCGATGAGGTGACGATTGACGATATCACTGCTCATATCTATACCAAAGGTCAGCCAGATCCAGATCTAATTATTCGCACAAGCGGGGAGCAGCGAATGAGTGGTTTTATGATTTGGCAAGCTGTGCACACAGAGTTTTATTTTGCGGAGACGTATTGGCCGGATTTTCGCCGCACGGATTTCTTGCGGGCTTTGCGCAGCTATTCTCAGCGCGAGCGGCGCCGAGGGAAATAGTGTATACGCGAGAAACTAATGCAGAAAGTTACTGCTAAGAAGCAGTGCTAAAAGATGGAACCTTCTACTGCATAGCTTTCTGAGTGGGCAGAAATTTCTCGTCGAGTAGGAGGGTTTGCGCCAGAGCGAGTGACGGTAATAGCTGCTGCAGTTGCTGCGTATGTGCCTAGTGAAGTGAGCATTGAGTCAGAAATCTGGCGTAGGCGAGGCACGTCTTCACGCCCGATCAGCGAAAGGCGAGCAAGCCCGTCAATCAGAGCTGCCATCGTTGCATCTCCAGCGCCTACAGTATCTGCGACTGATACTTTAAGAGCATTCACGTGAATGCAATGATCACGAGTAAAGAGATTCATGCCGTGAGATCCTTCGGTGAGAACCACCAAAGATACTCCTTTAGCAAAGCACATATCCACAAATTTTTTTAGCTGCTCAGCATCCATAGATCCAAAGCACAGCTCAATATCTTCGATACTTGATTTGAAAATATCAACTATTCCTAGATATTCGGTGATCTGAGTGCGGTATTCCTGCGCTGTTCCTGCCAAGCCGATACGCACATTCGGATCGTAGGAGATGGTTGCATTTTCTTTGAAAAAACTTATCCACTGGCGCACAGTTTCGGCGCCAGGCATGAGATGAGCACCGATTGAACCTATATGCACATGGCGGGGAGCTTCGCGCAGCAGGTTGGCACAATCCTTATCGTCATGTGGGGGAGCGGGAAATGATGAACGTATATCGAATCTATAGGAGGCGTGCCCCTCACCATCAACGTGTGCATACGCCATTGACGTTGGCTCATCATCAATAGACCCAAGCATTAAACTTACATTTGACGCAGTGAGGTGATTGATGATCGTATTCCCAGCATCATCGTCACCAATTCTTGTGAGAAGAGCCGTTTCTCGTCCGAGTCTGCTTAGCCCCACGGCAACGTTGAGTGGCGAACCACCAGGGAAGTGCCCAGGCTCCCCAGTTTCAGGGTCATAGATGACGTCGATCAGAGATTCGCCAATTACGAGCGTATTCATCGAGTTTCCTCAAATTCGCTGGTATTTATGGAGAGAGTTTCGTTTGCGGTCGATGCAGCTTCGGCTGCTTCTGTGGCTTCGCGTGAAGCGGTGAGCCGTTCGCGAGCACCTGCAAGCCATGCTTCACAACGCCGTGCAAGAGCTTCTCCGCGCTCCCACATCGCTAAACTTTGTTCGAGCGGGATATTGCCTTGTTCGAGCTGCGCTACAATCTCGATTAGTTCTGAGCGTGCGTCTTCGTAGCTAAGGTGAGCGACAGCAGCATCAAGCTCGGCAGCAGATGACGCTGCAGCAGATACGGTGGTGGTGTTCATAGCGCCTTGATCCTATCTGTATCTCGCTTATGCGCTTCGTGTACTTCTACCGTTAGCTGACCATCGCGCATAAGCACGTCGAGGTGTGCTCCACTGCTCGTTTCGTCAATGCTGCTCACTAGAGTACCTTTTTCATCTCGTAAAATACTGTATCCCCGATTTAGCGTAGAAAGTGGGGATAAAGTCCGTAACTGTGCTAGTGAGCTGCGCACATTCGTCACTTCTGTATGAAATGCTGTGTGGATATGGCTTTGCCCCCATGCTCGTATATTGGCGAGTTCTTGAGCACGAGCATCGAGCATACGCTCTGGATACGCCAACGCAGGGCGAGCACGCAAAGCAGATATGTCGTTAATTTTTGTATTGACGATTCGAGCCATTGCTGTGCGCCCACGATGCAGATCAGCATGGAGTTTTTCTCTCTGCTCACTCATATCGGGAACGATTGCCCGAGCTGCGTCTGTGGGAGTAGAAGCGCGTATATCGGCCACTAGATCTAAAAGCGGGCTATCTGCTTCGTGCCCGATTGCTGAAACTATCGGTGTGTGCGCTGCAAACGCTGCTCGTATGAGAGATTCGTCAGAAAAAGGCAAAAGATCTTCGGGTGAACCGCCGCCACGTGCAAACACGATGACGGCAACATCTTCGGAGTTATCTAGCTCTGCTAATGCGGCGATCATTGCTGGCACAGAACCTGATCCTTGAACCTGAACCTGTTTAATCACAAACTGTGCGTTTGGCCAGCGCAAGCGCGCATTGACCACGACGTCTTTTTCTGCCTCAGTATTGCGCCCAACGATCAAACCGATTTTGTGCGGAAGAAAAGGGAGTTCCTTTTTATGGGACGCAGCAAAAAGCCCTTCGGCAGCGAGCTTAGCTTTAAGCGCTTCGATTCGCGCTAAAATATCGCCCACACCCTTTTCGCGTATTTCATCTGCAAATAAGGTAAAAGAGCCGTTTCCCTGCCAAAAATCAGGTTTTGTGAGTGCGACTACTTTCGTACCCTCAACTATTGAGGGAGGTAGAGCGTGGCTCCACATTTTTACGGTAATCGTGATCTGTGGACGCGCTTCGAGATCCGCAAGCTGGAAATACTGCACTTTCGCATTCGGTCTGCGCTTAATGGAGGTCACTTCGCCTTCCACCCACATTCGGCTCATCTTACTGATGTATTCACCGATTTTCGCTGATAGCAGGCGCAGCGGCCAAGGGTTTTCTGCAGTTGTGTCGGCAGCCATTTGCGGAAGATGGCTAGGCACTATCACGGGTTTATACGGTTGATTCATATATTAAGAATCTCATAGCGTATAGGTAAAAATCGCGAAAAACTCGCGCACTTCGCAGCTAGGCTTATATATCGCTAAGATACAAGCATGACGGAAATTTCCCTTGCTGGGGCTTCAGCTTTTCCTGCGCCAGTGCCCTCGTCGCCCTCACCAGAGGGAAAGAAGATTCTACTCGCATCTCCGCGCGGCTATTGCGCTGGAGTGGATCGAGCAGTCGATGCAGTCGAGAAGGCTCTGGAGCACTATGGCGCTCCGATCTATGTGCGTAAAGAAATTGTGCACAATAAGTTTGTGGTCGAAGCTCTTTGCGCTCGCGGAGCTATTTTTGTGCACGATACAGATGAAGTTCCTGAAGGCGGGCGAGTGGTTTTTTCAGCGCATGGAGTGGCTCCAGCTGTTTATGAGGCAGCTCAAAGGCGTGGCTTGCTCACTATTGATGCCACCTGCCCGCTCGTTACGAAAGTGCACAAACAAGCTGTGCGTTTTGCTGCAGAAGATTACGATATTTTGCTGATCGGGCATGCAGGGCATGAGGAAGTTGAGGGGACGCACGGCGAAGCACCAGAGCGTATTCAGGTAGTTAATGATGTGAGCGATGTCGATTCTATTCAAGTGCGCGATCCTGAGCACGTGGTCTGGATTTCACAAACTACTCTTTCTGTTGATGAGACGAAAGAAATAGTGGCAGCGCTCAGGCGGCGTTTCCCAGCTCTTATTGATCCTCCTTCAGATGATATTTGCTACGCCACTCAAAATAGGCAAGGCGCTGTGAAAGCTATGGCTCCCAAGGCAGACGTCGTCATCGTCGTTGGATCTGCAAATTCCTCTAATTCAGTGCGGCTCGTAGAAGTCGCACTCGAAGCAGGAGCAGGGGCTGCCTATCGCGTGGATAAGGCGAGCGAGCTTGATCGTACATGGCTGGAGGGAGCTGCAGCCGTGGGAGTAACTGCGGGTGCTTCTGTTCCAGAAATTCTTGTGCGAGAAGTTGTGGCAGTGCTAGAAGCCGAAGGATACAGTGAGATTGAAAATATTGAGACTGCTAAGGAAGATGTGCAATTTTCTTTACCGAAGAATTTGCGTGCAGATTTGAAGGCGGCAGGTGTGCAGGTTGATAAACCACACCTCGTGCGGAAGTAGGTAAGCAGTGGACATGACGCAGAATATTCCACTCGCCGTTACTGTGCAGCTTTTCGGCTCCTTTTGTTTCGCAATGGCTGCACACCTGCAAGATAAAGCAGTTGTCTCCGAAGTGCGCGAAAATCAGGAAAAAAAGAGTCTCAAAGGGAGCGAGCTACTTGCGAGTATGAAAAAACCTCGCTGGGTGGGAGGGCTTGCACTTATGGGAGTTTCGTTGATCTGCCAAATCACAGCACTGTTTTTCGCCCCTGTTTCTGTGGTGCAACCAGTAGGTTTGATGGCTTTTCCGTGGTCGATGATTATTCAGGCACGCTCTGATAAACATCGAATTCCCAAGCGTATGACTTTTGCAATGGGCGTGACGATTGCGGCAACAATTGGATTTACGGTCCTTATTTCTTTTCACGCGGCACCTGAAGCAAAGCTGCACCCTCTGCTAGTGTTGATTGGTGCGCTTGTGGTTTATCTGTGTGCCGGCACGATGGGTTGGATAGGTACTCACGGCGTGAAGAAGTGGCGTTCTCTTGCATGGGCAAGCGGAGGCGCAATGTTTTATGGGTTGGAAGCGTCACTCGTTAAATCTCTTATCCAGTATGCGCGCCAGCACGTATGGCATTCCGATCCACTTTTCTGGTGTATTCTGCTTGCGCTGATCGTGGGTAGTATTGCCGCTGGATGGATGATTCAGCAAGGTTATGCAACAGGAGCTGCAGAGTTGGTTGTGGCATCAATGACGATCACTTCGCCAGTAGTCGCGGTGCTCTTCGGTATTATCGTGCTCGGGGAAGGCGCAAATCATACGCCGCTCGTCACCGCAGCAATCCTGCTTCTTGCTCTTATTGCCATTGCTGGCGTTGTGATATTGAGCTGGCTGCATACGCATATCGTTGAGGCGGAGGTTCATGCAGCAAAAGCAGCTCGTGCCCATGCTGCTCGCAGCGCTCGCCGTCACTGATAAAAGAGTGAGAGACTGCCCCTAACCCCTTAACGTTTTCTTAGGTGTCTGCTCGAATAAGAAAACATTCAGTTGAATCGGTAAAGACGCTGTGCTAAGCGATAGAGCTGCTTCGCGACAACTACACCTGCGGTGCTTGTGCGGTTCGCTCCCCATACGAGAGGATGACGACGCAATCGCCTTGCCATGTCGGGGCTTTTTTCTTCGATGTCTTTCCACATTTGCTCACGCATAGCAAGTGCTTCTAAATCGCCGCGCAACGTGGCAAAAATCGAGCTTGCTGCAACAAGAATCATCAAATAGTTAAACATATATCGTGCCAGTTGAGGGCTGGGCACATCTTCGGGAAGAGCATACGATTGTATGAGAATTTTCATCACGCGCATTTGTTGATCTAAACGCCCAAGCATCACTCGTTCATTCACGCTCTGATCTTCGCGCCCGATGAAATAGCGATAGAGATCGACTGGTAGATAGTAAAGTTTCTTCACATAGGGCAAAGGCTGATACACCAAGACGTTATCCACATAGAACGTGTGCTTGGGCATTTCCATACCTGATTCAATCAACACAGCTGTGCGATAAATCGCGGCGTGCATCATAATGTATTGCCCGATACCGAAAGTGCCGATCTCGTCCCACGTGATGATTTTGTTCATAGGCAGAGCGCCTCGATACTTAATCACCTTATTGGTGCCTGTGAGAACGTGCTCATATACGTAATTGCACACTACAAGATCAACTTCTGCTTCAGTAGCAATAAAGTTGCGTAAGCGAGCTAAAAGTATGCCGCGTGCGGTGCGGTCGAGCCAGTCGTCAGAATCAACAACCTTGAAATAGACGCCTCGAGCTGCTCGCAAACCTGCCATTACTGCTCCGCCGTGCCCAGCATTTTCTTGGTGAATTGCTCGAATAAGATGCGGATACTGCTCAACCCAGCGATCTGCTTTTTCTGCCGTTGCGTCAGTTGAGCCGTCATTGACGATAATAATTTCTATATCGTTGCCAGCGCCGATCAGCGATTGAATACACTGATCCATATATTCTGCTGAATTGTAGCAAGGAATAACAAACGTGATCGTTTTTTGCTCCGCTGTATTCGTCATATGTTTGAGAATACCACTAGACGCACAGACTTTTGGAAATTCCTGAGTACGTGTATATCCAAAAGCTATGCAGTGCTATAAGCATGAAGGTAGCTAAAGCTCCGATGCACCTAGTTTTTGAAGGCATGGATTGGAGCTGGGATTCGCCCGCCTCGCGCAGCAAACAGTTCCGAGCTGATTTTCCCGCCGCCAGGCACCGCCATAATTGGAGCAAAACCAAGCAATCCTCCAAATTCTGCTATATCGCCCACTCCCTTACCTGGCACTGGAATAAGACGCACAGCCGTCGTTTTCTGATTCATAATTCCGATTGCGCATTCATCGGCAATAATCCCAGTGATTGTGGCTGCTGGCGTATCTCCAGGAATCGCAACCATATCCAGTCCAACGGAGCAGATCGCCGTCATTGCTTCAAGTTTTGCCAGAGAAATCGTCCCAGCAGCGGCAGAGTTAATCATATTGATGTCTTCAGAAACGGGAATAAATGAACCTGAAAGCCCTCCGACCGAGCCGCACGCCATAAGCCCGCCCTTTTTGACGGCGTCATTCAACAGTGCAAGAGCTGCTGTGGTGCCTGGCGCTCCCACTTGCTCGATACCCATTTCCTCAAGAATTGCTGCAACGGAATCGCCCAGTGCCGATGTGGGTGCCAGAGAGAGATCAATAATACCAAACCTCACCCCGAGCCGTTCAGCAACGGTTGTGCCCACGAGCTGCCCCATACGCGTAATTTTGAATGCAGCAGTTTTAATCGCTTCAGCAGCAGTTTCAAAAGGTTTGCTACGCACGGTACGCAAAGCTCGCTCTACCACGCCAGGGCCTGAAACTCCCACATTGATGACGGTATCTGGCTCGCCCACGCCATGAAAAGCTCCTGCCATAAAAGGGTTGTCTCCCACGGCATTGGCAAATACCACGAGTTTCGCAGCGCCGATACCATCTGCCTGAGCGGTTGCTTGGGCAGCTTCTTTGATGACAGCACCCATCTGGGCTGCAGCGCCCATATTGATTCCCATCCGCGTAGAGCCGATATTCACTGAGGAACACACAATATCTGTGCAGGCAAGAGCTTCTGGAATAGAATCAATCAATGCTGCGTCGGCTTCAGTTCGCCCCTTATCCACGAGAGCGCTGTATCCGCCCACAAAATCGACGCCGACTGCTTTTCCTGCACGATCAAGAGCTTGAGCAAAAGGAATGACGTCAGCGGCTTTTACAACGCCAGAGGCTGCGGCAACGAGGGCAATAGGCGTCACAGAAATACGCTTATTGATAATTGGTACGCCAAACTCATCGGCAACGGCGTTCGCAACTTCTACCAAATGCGCTGCTTTCTCAATGATTTTCTGCTCGATACGTGCACACGCTCGGGCAGGATCAGAATCTGCGCAGGATAGGAGATTGATGCCCATTGTGACAGTGCGTACATCCAGATTATCCTCAGCGATCATCTGGATCGTATCGAGAATATGCGAAGAAGCATCCATAGCCATATCATTGCTCCTTACAGCTTATTCATTGCCGAGAAGAGCTGCTCGTCTTGAATCCGAATCACTAAATTCTCAGATTCTGCCACTGCGCTCATTGAGGTCTGCAAATCTGAAATACTCAGGTGCTCATCGTCTAGCTCAAGCTGCATAATCATTGTGAAGTATTCGTCCATAAGAGTCTGGGAAACGTTCAAAATATTCACTTTCCGCTCAGCCAAAGCATATGCAACTGCGGCGATAATACCGGGGTGATCAAGACCAGTAACGGTAATAATAGCTTTTTTCATGCTCTCATTATGGCATCTAGAAGAAGAATTTCGTGTTTTTTAGTTGCGCTGCGTGAGGGTAACATACAAGTGTGGCTTTAACTATTGGAATTGCAGGCTTGCCGAATGTGGGCAAGAGTACCCTTTTTAACGCACTCACTCGCCAGAGCGTGCTCGCTGCAAACTATCCGTTTGCGACAATCGAACCAAACGTTGGAATCGTTGCTCTCCCAGATGAGCGACTCGGCAACCTCGCGAGGATGTTCCATTCTGTGAAAGTAGTGCCTGCTACTGTCTCTTTTGTTGATATTGCAGGTATTGTGCGTGGTGCTTCTCAGGGCGAAGGGCTTGGTAATCAGTTCCTTGCAAATATCCGCGAAGCAGATGCCATCTGCCAGGTGACGCGCGCATTTGCCGATCCAGACGTCACGCACGTAGACGGAAAAGTAGATCCAGCCAGCGATATCGAAACGATTACTACGGAACTCGTACTGGCCGATATTCAGACACTCGAAAAAACAATTCCGCGCTTACATAAAGAGCTCACTGGAAAGAAAATTACCAAAGATGTGCTGGAACAAGCAGAAGCTGCCCTTGCAATTTTGGAAACTGGCGTCACTCTTTTTGCTGCGATGAAAGATTCTAAGAATGGTCTCGATCCAGAAGTGATAAAGACGTTCCAACTAATGACGGCAAAACCTTTTATCTACGTATTCAATACCGATGATGAAGGGCTAGCTGATACAGCAATGCAAAAAGAACTGCGGGAGCTTGTTGCTCCAGCAGAAGCGATTTTCCTAGATGCGAAGTTTGAGGCCGATCTCGTAGAGCTTGAAGAAGATGAGGCACGCGAAATGCTCGCAGAAAACGGGCAGGAAGAAAGTGGCTTGGATCAGCTCGCTCGAGTTGGTTTTGATACTCTTGGGCTGCAGACGTACCTCACAGCTGGAGAGAAAGAATCGCGTGCGTGGACTATCCGCAAAGGCTGGACAGCTCCGCAGGCAGCGGGCGTCATCCATACCGATTTTGAGCGCGGCTTCATTAAAGCAGAGATTGTTTCTTACGACGATCTGATGGCGTGCGGTGGCATGCATGAGGCAAAAGCTGCTGGAAAAGTGCGTATGGAAGGCAAAGACTACGTGATGGCTGACGGTGACGTGGTGGAGTTCCGATTTAACGTATAGCGAATATATATGGCAGATATATGTATAGCAGATATGTGCTGGGCTTAGGCGCCAGAGAATTTTAGGCTGAAATATCTCCTTGCCTGGGTGCTTCTATTGCCGATTATGCTAGCTCCTTATTGATCGATGATAGTGTGTCACTGATAGTGAATTACTGCCTAAATCGATTCTGCAACGTTTGTGTGCTTGGTAGCTGCACGTTGATTTCTCGCAAGCAACCGTTGAGCTAGCTCAATGCGGTAGTACAATGAGCTAGCTTTGCATATTTATATGCAGGAAAGATCGATGCTACGTGATTTTACGTGGCAGAAATCGGCGCACAGATGCGCTAGAAGTAAAAGTTCTCAGCGCCCGAGGATAGATCGGAAATATCTGACGTTCTAGCGCATGTAGCTTACAGGTTTGTGTACCTTATTGATCGCACAGCTTTTACATAGTTTACTGTGCGTGCAGTCAATAGCCACATGGAAAATCAGAAAGAAGAGAAATTCCGCTCTTTTAGCGGTTTTTCTTCTTGGCTGCACGGCGCTGAGCACGGTTCATGCCAGGCTGCGTGGGCGTTCCAGCAGCGCGCTTCCCGTTTGATCCTTGTGCTTGCACATCTCCTGAGCCGTCTTTAGCAGCCGAAGAAAAGACCATCTTCTGCGAAGTGCCGCTATCGTTCTTTTCTCCGATCACGCTCTTTGCGATGCTTTGAGCAGTCCGAGAATTAACGGGCACCTTGGCGGCTTGTATACCGACTGTTTGAGAGGCTGCTGCAATAGCGTTGCGCTGCTGCTCTTGCTCTGCTTCAGCTGCGATCCTCGCTTCGCGTTCACTTGGAAGCTCGAAATGGAACAAGAACTGCGTAGTCTCAGATTTGATGCCGTCTTCCATTGCGTGGAACATCTCGTAGCCTTCGGCTTTGTATTCCACAAGCGGTTCGCGGTTGGCCATTGAACGCAGCCCGATGCCTTCTTTGAGATAATCCATCTCATAGAGGTGCTCACGCCATTTACGGTCGAGCACGTTCAGTAGCACCTGGCGCTCAACCTGGCGCATCGTCTCATCGCCCAGTTCTTCTTCTCGTTCGCAATAGATGGCGTCCATATCCTCTCGGAATTCATCGATCAGATCTTCACGCGAAAGCATACGCAAACCGCCATGCGCATCCGTCACTTCCTCTGGTGTAAACGAAGGATTATAGATTGAGCGCATATCTTTCCATAGGCTCTCAAGATCCCAATCTTCGCTGTTGCCTAAAGTTTGGGCTGTGACGATATCGTCAACTACAAATTCACGGAACGCCTTAATCTGATCTTCCAGATCCTCACCAAAAAGAATTCGGCGGCGTTCGCTATACACAGTAGAACGCTGATCGCTCATCACATCATCGTACTTCAAGACGTTTTTACGAATTTCTGCATTGCGTGATTCGATAGCCGTCTGCGCTCGGCGGATAGTCTTGGCAAGCATCTTAAACTCGAGCGGCTCATCTTCAGGACCATTACGGAATGGCTCAATCATGCGGTTGTTGGCAAACAGACGCATAAGATCGTCGTCAAGTGAAAGATAGAAACGCGATTCGCCAGGATCTCCCTGACGCCCTGAACGCCCGCGCAGCTGATTATCGATACGGCGAGATTCGTGACGCTCCGAGCCTAAAACGTACAGACCGCCAAGTTCGACGACTTCATCATGCTCTGCAGCTACTTGTTCCTTCGCTTGCGCCAAAATATCGGGCCACTGCGCTTCGTATTCTTGCGCATTCTCCTCGGGATCCAGCCCGAGTTTTTCCATCATCTCAACGGCGATAAACTCAGCGTTGCCACCGAGCATAATGTCGGTACCACGCCCAGCCATATTGGTAGCAACAGTTACGGCGTGTTTGCGCCCAGCCATAGCCACTACTGCAGCTTCGCGCTCATGCTGTTTAGCATTCAAGACGTTATGAGGAATGCGAGCTTTTTTAAGTAAGGAGCTGAGCACTTCAGAGTGCTCTACGCTTGCAGTGCCTACGAGCACGGGCTGCCCATCAGTGAAACGTTCGCGGATATCTTCTACGATTGCGTTGAGCTTGCCTGAAACGGTTGGGAAAACGAGATCCGTCTGGTCGATTCGAATCATCGGCTTATTGGTAGGGATCGGTACCACACCAATATCGTAGGTACTCGCAAATTCTTCGGCTTCAGTTTCGGCAGTACCAGTCATGCCTGAAAGTTTGTTGTAGAGGCGGAAATAATTTTGCAAAGTGATAGTGGCGAGAGTTTGATTTTCTTCTTTAATTTCCACGTGCTCTTTAGCTTCAAGAGCTTGATGTAAACCTTCATTGAAGCGTCGCCCAGGCAGTACGCGTCCAGTGTGTTCGTCAACGATCAAAACTTCGCCGCCGTCAACAATATAATCCTTATCGCGAGTGAATAGCTCTTTAGCTTTGATCGCATTGTTGAGATAGCCAATAAGGGGCGTATTCACAGATTCGTAGAGATTATCGATGCCGAGAATATCTTCAACCTTGTCGATTCCAGGTTCGAGAATGCCTACGGTACGTTTTTTCTCGTCAACTTCGTAATCAATATTTGGATGCATCGATAGCACAGCCTGCGCAAATAGGGTGTACCACTTATTTGCATTGCCCTCGGCTGGGCCAGAAATAATAAGTGGAGTTCGAGCTTCATCAATGAGGATGGAATCGACCTCATCGACAATGGCGAAGTAGTGTTCGCGTTGTACGAGAGCTTCCACTTCGCGCGCCATGTTATCGCGCAAATAATCGAAACCGAATTCATTATTTGTGCCATACGTGATATCGCACGCATATTCTTTACGGCGTTCCGCTGGTGTCTGCCCCGTCAAAATACAGCCCGTGCTCATGCCGAGGAAACGGAAGACTCGTCCCATAAGTTCGCTCTGATAGCTTGCGAGATAATCATTGACAGTGACGACGTGTACGCCTTTTCCAGGAATTGCGTTGAGATATGCTGCGAGAGTTGCAACGAGAGTTTTACCTTCGCCAGTTTTCATCTCAGAGATATTTCCAAGATGAAGGGCGGCGCCGCCCATAATCTGCACATCGAAGTGACGCTGCCCGAGTGTGCGCACGGAGGCTTCGCGCACAGCAGCAAAAGCTTCGGGGAGTAGATCGTCTAGTGATTCTCCTTCGCGGTAGCGTTCGCGAAACTCTTCAGTCTGTGCTTGCAGCTCTTCATCGCTCATCGCTTGCATATCAGGCTCTAAAGCATTTACCTGCTCGGTGATCCGCTGCAATTTTTTGAGAATCTTTCCTTCGCCTGCGCGCAAAATTTTATCGATCAGTTTTACCACTGCCACTCCCGCCGAAATCGTGATGCCGCTCGAATAAAGCCGCATTGCCTATATGCGTATTCTGATATTAGTTTACCTGTGCTATAGGCTTTATGAGCAATCGGCACAGAAATATGGTGAGCGTTGTGCAAATATCGATGCGTTTTTCTCTTCAGTGCGTTCTCTTTATTTGATTCATTTTCTTTCTGTCTTCTTTCAATTTCGTGCTTCAAAAGTTTTGCGATCCTATGTGCTCAGTACAGTGCGTTTCAGCGCAGATACTCTCTTTTAGCCCTAGCTAAGCGGAGTCTCAGCCAAGCTAAGCGGATTGCACATCAGATCATTCCAGTTACGCCGATTCAAATGCCGTCACTCGCCATTTTCCATGCTGAACTTCGATCCTAAGAGCCACTGCGTACAGTTTCTGTGCACAGCGCACAAGTACTGTTGCTTCTACTACTCGTTCGAGCAGTTTGACGCAACGTACTCTTTGGATTTTGAAATGCTGAGGAGTGCTGGGAGGGTGAGTTGAGGTGAGCATATGAGATGTGCGGCGCATAAATGCGAAATAGAGCGATCGAGCAAACCATGGCTGCAGTTGATGTGCAGGGCGTTGCCCGATTAAAACTTCGAGTCCAGCTTGAGCTACAAAGCATGCGAAAGGTTCTGGTTTTGGAAAGTCAGCGGGAAGTGGTTCGTTAAGAGTGCGTGGCTCATCTGATAGATAGGTCAGCTGGGAAGCAGGAGATAGGGAAGGTTCACTTCCTCGAAATTTAATTGAGGGAAGAGCTTGCGTACGTGGGAATGGCGATGTGATATTGAGCGTAGGGCTTGGTGGCGCCAAAGGTGTAATACGCATTTTTGACGGATGGTTCGCAGGCGCGTTGCGTGTGCGCGTTGGTATCATGATCTCTCCCCTTATCTGTGCGAAATATAGTGCGGATATGCGTTGATATGTATCTAGGATTATCTGTAGCGTGTGTGGGGTTATTATTTCGGGCTTTTCTTAATATTTCAGCAGTGTGTACACTGCATCTTTATGGCACTGGCGTGGGGTGCATAAATATAGGAGAACTACATAAATGTTGTTTAGACTGAGGGTATGCGAGTTTATATTCCAGTGGTTGTATCGGATTTTCAGGCGGCTCAAATTTCTCCTCGTCGAGTTCATGCCGTGACTCCTCAGGCACACGATCACTTCCCTCGCTCAGACCAAGAGAGCCTAGAAATGTTGGCGACTCTTTACGCAGCTGATGATTCTCTGCTCCTTTTGCGAAGCAGGGTGCATCAGGAAAACAGTAATTCTGAGGGGCTTCGCCGCTGCGTTGTGGTTGGAGAAATCCCCTCCAAATGGGTGTGCTCGTATGAATCGTCAAAACAAAAGATGGAATTAGATGCCGCTGATGATTCATCTAAATCGGAGGAGATAGAAGAAGCGCCTCCTACCTCGCAAAATCTCACTACCTCAGTACCTTGGAAGCTGATCGAATCCATTCATATAGATGAGCCTGGAAGCGAAGAACTTGTGGCACGAGCAATAGCAGGTGACGATAACGCATTTGAGGCAACTGGCGATATTGAATTGTTGTGGTACGACGTAGTAGAGAAAGATATTTTAGCGTTTGAACTGCAAAGCCACGGCAATAAGGGTAGATAATAGAGGAAGAAGCTCAGGCAAGAAGAGAGATTTATACCCTTCAGCATATAGTTGTGAGCGTAGAGCTGCCATCTGGGAGACGGCGCAAAGAGATGCGATTGCGCACCAGCTGCTTAAGCTCAGCAACGTGCGATACGATTCCAACTATTCGTCCGTGAGCCGAAAGAGACGTCAGAGTATGCATTACTGCCTCGCGAACGTCATCAGAGAGCGTGCCGAAACCTTCATCTATAAGAAGAGTATCGATACGAATTCCTCCTTGCTCTTCCTGTACGATTTCTGCGAGAGCAAGAGCTAGCGCTAACGATGTGTAGAACGTTTCGCCTCCAGAAAGAGAAGCCGTGTCGCGCTGTTCATCACCAAGCGGTGAGCCATCGCGATCGATTATCTGTAAATCAAGCCCTGCTTTTCTATTGCGAGCCGATTCATTGACACGAATTAGCTCGTATCGCCCGCTCGAAATCTCTTTCAAATGCTCATTTGCTCGATTTACGACACGTTCAAAACGTTTCAGGAGCACCCAAATATTGAGGGGTATTCCTGTGAGAGAAGTATCGCCAGCGTTAGCTATGTTTGCTAGGCGGCAAATCGGCCCTGCGGTAGTTCCTGCTTCGTGCCAAGCTTTGCTGGCTTTTAAGATTGTGTGAAGCTGCTGTTGAGCTTCGGCAGCAAATTGTGTATTTCGTGCAGCACTTGCTGCTGCTACTTCATATGTACACCTCGCTTTATCACAGGCGGCATTGAGAGCTGAGATATCTACTTTTTCTTCGCCAGTTAGTTCTGCAATATCGGGAGCTTTAAGCTGTGTCTGCACGGCATTCCAAGAATCGTTGTATATATCAATTTTTTCGTGCAGTATTTTTTCTTTCTCTGGGCTTAGTCTGGCTTGCTGTGCAGCTTCAAGGCTTTCGAATGGAGATTCTTTGATGGCAGTGCTGAGCTCAAAGAGCATACGCTGATACGCTTCACGTATCTCTCGCTCACTTATCGTGCTATCGTGTACATGGATAATTGAGGCGCGAATCTCTTCTATAATGCGGTATTTATCTTGAATTGATTCAAACGAGCCTATCGCATTTTTAAGTTCCTTTTCTTGCTCGTTGAGATAAATGGAATTTTTCTTATTTTCAGCATCTAATCGCGCGCATTCTTGCTCTGCAGCAGCGATATCTTTCATAAGAATCTCGTGCGAGGAATCAAGCTGCTTAATTTTTTCTTCAATTGTTGGAATATCTTTTTCCGCGTTATGGGCAGACTCTAATCTGGAAGAAATATCGTTAAGTTTTTTACGAAGTGAGGATACGCTATCGGATCCGAGCTGATCTTTAAGTGTTTTTATTTTTGTTCGCAGGGATTCGAGTTTACTTTGTGCTGAAGTGACGAGATCGCGCCCTTCTTCGAGGCGTCTGTGCGCTGTATCCACCATTTCGCGCGTCACATCATTTTCCTTCGCCTGCGCTGGCTTCGGATGATGAGTAGAGCCGCATACAGGGCATTCACTTCCTTCTTTCAAATCTTGAGCTAAATCAGAGGCGGTAGACGAAATCCACTGGCGAGTGAGCCTATCAAATATCTCTTTATCTTTTGTATGCTCGCAAAGCGCAGTCGTAAGAGCATCCTGGGCTTCTTTTTCTTCGATATAAAGTTTTTCTATCTGTTCGGCAGTATTCACAAGAGTCGTAAAAGTTTCGGCGTCTTTCTCTAGGGCGCTCTTTTCTCCAGCGTGCGTGCGGGCATCGGTGAGTAATGCATCAAGATCATTGCGTTTCTTTGGGATCTCTTGCAGCTTTTGGCGGGTAGAGATAATGCTCTTTTCGTGCTGTTTAATTATGAGCTTAGTATCAGCTATTTCTTGTGTGGTGCTCGAAATTTTTTCAGCTAGGGGTATGAGGGCAGATAATTTTCCTAAATATCCTGCCAGCTTATCCGTTTCCTGGGAGAAAAAAGATAGTTTTTGCTTCGTTTCTGAAACCTCGCTATCAGTGCTTGTTGGTATATTCAGCTTTTTTATATCGCAAAGATGAGAAGAAATAGCAGAAAGACTGAACTGCTCTTTTAATTCTTCATGCTCGCTCATATGGTGTGAGATAAGTGTCGATGCCGATTGAGCTGATGCGATAAGCGCGTCAATACTGTGCGCGAGCCGCGCTTTCTCTTTTTCGCTATCACCTGCTCGCAAAATGACAATCTTGGCTTCGTCGTGAAGATGGCATTGAGTTTTCAGTTCCTCAATATCTTCATGCTGTGAGCTAAGTTCATGAAGGCGTGCAAGTAGTTCTTCGCGCTTTTCCAATGCTTTTTGCAGGGCGGTGCCTTTAGCAAAAGCATCGCGTGCAGCTTCTTCTGCCAGTTTCGTGGCAGCTGCTTTCACTTCCCATTCTTTAGCTTTTTCTTCTAGCTCGCTAGTAGCGGCACGTAGTAAATCAAGGAAGGAGGAATCCGATAGAGAATCTGAGGGTAGACGCTGCGTCAGTAATTCCTCTCGCGCTTTGACGATCGTCTCTTTTCTCTCGTCAGCTAAACCTTCGTTGCTCAGCCATACGTCAATCGATGTTGCATACCTAGCAAATAACTCAGAAATTTTGTCGGAAGCTTTCCCTGCGCGAGCCTTCAGCTCATCGGTCATATTTTTATAGATTCCTGTGCGAAAAATACGTTCGAGTAAAACTGCTCGATCTTTAGAATTAAGGCGAAGGAATTCTGCGAATTGCCCTTGAGGAAGAACGACTGTCTGGACGAATTGATTCTTATTCATTCCCACAATTTCGCAAATCATCTGGCTGCTCTCGCGAGCCTGCGTGCAGAGTGTTTCTCCTGAATCCCACTCGTGAGCATTGACAGCAGCTTCCGATAATTTCCATAGCGAAGCGTTGTGAGCTGCTTTAGTTGTGCCACTTCCTTTCTTTCGTGCTATTTCTTGAGCTGGCGTTCGCTTTATTCGATATGTTCCGCTGGCAACCGTAAACACCAGATCGACCCACGATATTTCCGAAAGAGGCGCATGCGAAGATCGCATACGTTTATCTGTGCTATCTTTCCCAGCTACGCTTCCGAAAAGCGCAAATACAATTGCATCGATAATCGTACTTTTTCCAGAGCCAGTTGGACCTTCGATAAGGAATACTCCTTGTGCTGCCAGATCGTCCATATCAATAACGTGACGACCTTTAAAAGGCCCAATTCCCGAAAATTCTAGGTGACGAATGAGCATTAGCTATTCACCTCCGAGCGTTGTACCTCTTCCCATATCTCAAGAAGAAGGGAGCGTTCTTCTTCAGAGATCTCACATCCACCGTTGGCAGCGAAAAAATCTGTGAGCAGCTCATGCGGATCAGTGCGCAGTGTGTCAATTTTATCTGCGGCAATATCTGCACTGGAAGTTTCGTGAATGACTTCTAAAATATGAGGGAAATGCTGGCGAAGCTGAGCAAAAAGATGCTGTGGGCGTGATTTATCTGTGACGTATACGCGCACAAAATCTTCGCTGTGCTTATCGAATTTTCCACTGGTCAATTCAGCCAAACTCCCTCGTATCGAGCTTGCGTGGCGATAGACGGGTGCTTCAACGAGCGTGATATGCGGTGAGCTGGAATTTTCGGAAAATTCTAGTAGGGCGCATGATTTTCTGTGGTGTTCTTCTGAAAACGAAAAAGCTATGGGCGATCCAGAATATCGCATAATCGGCTCTCCTGTGCGCTGCACCTCTTGAGCGCCATGCAAATGCCCTAATGCTACATAATGAATGAGTTGCTGGGAATCTGAGCTACGTCTATCGAAAATACTGGAAGGGACGCAATCTACGTTGCCTACTCGAATATTTTGCTCCGAATCACTCGTTTCACCTCCAATGACAAATGCGTGAGCCATTACAATTCTTGGTATTCGCTCGCACTCAATGCCGTAAGTAGCAGCGCTCCATTCGCCATGGCAGATATCGTATGCCACTCTATCCATAGCGGCCCCGATAACGGCCTCGTGTGAACGCGGCAAAGGTTTTTCCTTATCTGGAGCAAGAAGTCGTCGTTCTACGTCAGGATCTAGATAGGGAAGTGGATACACAATTGCTCCCGCATTGCCATGCTTATTTGGCAGACATACGGGTATCCCTATACTGCTTGATTTAGTGCGTATTATCACTTCAGGCTTCATCAGAGTATCGGCAAATCCTAAGCGTTGAGGAGAATCGTGATTTCCTGATGTCACAACTACGCGTGTGAGGGAGCTAAGCCGCGCGAGCGTATCTGATAAAAGATTGACCATCGTCACTGGAGGAATTCCGCGGTCGTACACATCGCCAGAGATGAGAACAGCATCTATATGCTCCGCACGCACTGTTTCGACAAGAAAATCCGCCCATTGTTCGAAGGCGGGCGTCAAATCGGCACCCTTGAAGGTTCTGCCAAAGTGCCAATCTGATGTGTGAAGTATTTTCATGCTCTCAGTCTAAAGGTGCACATAGGGAAATTCTTGGAAAAAGTATTCCCCAGTCTGTTGTATTTCAAATCTTCTATGGCTGTATCTTTAGTAAATGTTACGCTGGTATATCGCAGTTTATCGATGTGCATAGTGCCATTGGATTTAAGCTGCAAGCGTAGATTATTCCCAATCTTGTTTATCAACTGCTTCCAGTAAACGCCAAAAACTCTCTGCGCGGGCAACTAGCCTTGGTTCATCGAGATGCCCAAATAAACAGCCGAGTTCCCCTTTGTGATGCAGGCATCCGCGAGGGCAGTCATCAGCAATGCGGTGCAGATCTGGAAATCCTCTCAGGAGTGAATCAGAAGAGACGTGCGCGAGGCCAAAACTACGCACACCTGGAGTATCGATGACGATTGTTTCTGATGTATGTATTGCTGGGGAAGCTGGCTGCTCTGGCAAAATTTCAAATGCCATTGCTGAAGTTGAGGTATGCCTGCCTTTACCTGTTACATCATTGACGCCGCCAGTAGCGCGATCTGCGTGAGGTACAAGCGTGTTGATGAGAGTAGATTTTCCTACCCCTGAATGCCCAATAAAGACGCTCACGTGGCCTGTGATAGCGGCAAAGATATCGTCTACTCCTGCATAGTGCTCGTGCGGCATATCTTTATCGGGTTCGCTATCTAAGTGAATACCTTTATCGCCTGCGAGAGCGCAAACAAGAATACGAATATCGAGAGGTTCGTAGTGGGCAAGAAGTTCTGTTGGGTCTGCGAGATCAGCTTTAGTGAGCACAAGAATCGGCTCCAAACCTGCATCATAAGCTGCTACAAGGCAGCGATCAATAAAGCCTAGCCTTGGTTCTGGTTGCGCAAGGGCAGTGACGATCATCAGCTGATCCGCATTTGCGACGATTACACGCTCATTTCCAACGCTATCGCCATCTTCTGCTGTACGTCTGAGAGCTGTGCGGCGCTCATCGATTAAAGTAATACGCGCTAAAGTATCTTTACGTCCAGAAAGGTCTCCCACAACAGCGCATATATCGCCCACAACTACAGAACCGCGCGGAAGTTCGCGTGCTTTCACAGCCGTCACGCATACGCCGTCATCTAGCATCGTCACAGCATATCGTCCACGATCGACTGCTGTGACGCGTCCTCGGCGAGCAGAAGAATAATCGGGTCGAATTTTTGAGCGCGGGCGCGAACCTTTCCCTGGGCGGACGTGCACCCGAAGATCATCTGTGCCGATATCGCGTCTGCTCATATAGGTCTTTCAGAATACGTGGGATTGTATGTATGAATAGTACTGCGCTCATTGCTGTATGCGAATAGCGCATATAGATAGAAACTAAGCAGCTTGCTTGCGAATATCGATATTCGCGGCAATCTCGCCAGCTTTTTTCGAAGCCGGCCAGCCCAGCGACGGCTTACCCACTCGGTCTGTTGAAGCAATGAGCGCCCCGCCGATCAGCCCTGCAGCTCCTGCTAGATTTACGAGAGAATTGCGCCGCTCGGCGCCTTCATGCGTCCAGAAGGGATTATTAGCTAGAGCTAGAGGAACCTGCAGCGCGGCAAGAGTTGCTGCTGAAAATCGAGGGAGCTTACCCAACGCTAGAGCTGTTCCTGCGGCAGTCATTGCAACTCCTGTTGCCTGAGTTGTCGTATCTACAGCTGCGGCAGAAAGTTCAATTTTCAGCCCTGCTTTTTCTGCGAGTGAGTACAGATTTGCTGCCCGCTCGCGGTGATGTTCAGGGGCTGTTGCTGCATCAAGACCAGCTAAAATAAAAGGCGCTGCTAGAAGTGGGCGAGCAATAGCTCGAAGCAGATTCTTCATATTTTCCCTCTCAGACTGATCGCGTGCAAAGTGCCCGCTCAAAATCTTATACAACCACTTCTTCTAAGAATAGAATATGTGCGTCTCATTATCTCGATTTACTCGCGGCTAGTTTCTTACATTTTCTCGATTTTTATTTATGTGCGAATGCGGCACGTGTGAAAGAGGCGCGCGTGAATACATTGAAAATTGGGTGAGCAATACTCGCGCCAATACGAGCTCATAGCATGTAGCTTTTTCTCATGAATCTTCCCTATTTTGAGCTTCAGCTTTAATTTTTCTAGTTCGCGATCTGCTTCAAATTTTTATTAAGGTGCGCTTAAGTGCGCAGTTGCAGAAGTTTACCCGCTAAACTGGTGCTATTCTGGCAATCTAGGGCGCTTATAGAGGCGAGCTATAAGAGGAGAATAGATATGAATATCGGATGGAAGATGATCTCGTTGGGGCTAGGTGCTGCAGCAGGCTTAGCTGCAAAAATGGCTGTGGATATTGTGTGGGAAAAAGGGCTTGGTAAACAAAAACCTACGGGAGACGATAACGATCTCGATCAGCCTTTTGCGCAGATTGTGGCATTTACAGTGGTGACGGCATTGGCGACGAGTATTGCAACCGAAGCAGTACGGCGCGGCACGGCAAAAGCCTATGGTGTAAAAAGCACTTCATCTCTTGCCGAGGATACGATATAACGTTTCTTGGTGAAGCAGCTATAGTGGAAAGTACGACAGGGGAGTGCCTTTCTTGCTGCATTGCTGCATTGCGGCAGATGGCGCTGAGAGTGCGAAAGCAGACCCTCGAACCTGATCCGGATCATGCCGGCGAAGGAAGTCGAGAATCTTCTCTCCACAGCTGTGCAGGGCGGCTGTGCCTCCATTATTGAGATATGGAGGAAATTATGATCTATCGTAAATACGCTGCGGCGGGTGTTGCCGTGCTTATAGGGCTTGCCTCTCTTGGGGGGTGTTCGCTAGCTCAGCAAGCAGGAAGTTCGCGTGACGAAGCAAAAACCGTCACGATTATGACCCACGATTCTTTCGCTTTGAGCGACGAAGCAAAAGCCGAGTTTGAAAAGGTATCTGGCTATAAACTAGTTACCACTGCTCCTGGCGATGCAGGAACCGTGCTCAATCAACTTCTGCTTGCTGAAGGCAAGTCTGCTGCAGACGGTTTCTTCGGCATCGACAACTTCTCTGCTTCGAAGCTTCTAGAATCTCAAGCTCTTGCATCCACTGATGGAGCTGAATCACGTGCCTGGGGAGAGGATAGTGAAGCGGCAAAGCTTGCCGATAGCGCTGTCTTTGGCAAGAATAAGCATGCGCTGATTCCAGTTGATCGAGGCGATGTCTGCATGAATATCGACAATAATTGGTTCAAAGAGAAAAATATCGCTGCTCCGCAAAATTTCGAAGACTTACTAAAACCAGAGTATAAAGATCTCACTGCAGTCACGAATCCTGCAGCTTCCAGCCCAGGGTATGCAATGCTCGTTGGCACAGCGAGTGTATATGGCGATAAATGGAAAGACTACTGGACCAAACTTTTTGCAAACGGCGTCAAAATCGAAAATTCGTGGAGTGACGTCTATTATTCAGATTTCACTGCAGGAAATGAAGATGGCACAGGGGATCGCCCTATCATATTAAGCTATGCCAGTTCGCCAGCAGAAGCTGAAGGAGCAACGAGTTCTTTGGACGCAACGTGTGTGCGGCAGATTGAATATGCAGGGGTGTTGGCTGGAGCGAAAAATCCTGAAGGAGCCAAGGCATTTATCTCGTTTATGTTAAGTAAGGCTGTGCAGGCAGAAATTCCTGAGCAGATGTATATGTATCCAGAACGTGAAGGCGTGGAGCTGCCTGAGAAATGGGCGCAGTATGCAAAACTCACAGCGAAACCCATTGAAGTTGATGCTCAAACAGCCGATGAAAATCGTGAGACGTGGATTAAAGAATGGACTGCGCTTTTTGAGGCTCACACCAGCTAGCAAGGTGTGCATATGAGTAAAAGCGGCAAGATTAGTTGGGGGATAGCTGCTGTGCTTCCCCTGGCTTTTCTCGCCGTCTTTTTCTTATGGCCCGTAGGCTCCATGCTTGCGCGCGGTTTTATGGTTGGCATAAGCGGAGCGGGAGCTGCACACGGATCAACTGCCTCTAGCGAATCGTTTCTCTCGATATTTTCTGATTTACGCACGTGGAAAATTATCTGGCAGACGGTGTGGATGGCGCTCGCGGGCACAGCTGTTTCTGTGATCTTAGGAGTCCCTGGCGCATACGTTTTGTATCGTCTGCGTTTTCCTGGGCAAGCTGTGCTTCGAGGCTTCGTGATGGTGCCCTTCGTGCTGCCAACCGTCGTCGTCGGCATCGCATTTCGAGCATTGCTTGATGGTCCTCTTGCCCCACTCGGCATCGGGCAAACTACTTTTGCTGTCGTGCTTGCCATGGTGTTTTTTAATTATTCCCTCGTAGTGCGAACAGTCGGGACGTTGTGGGTGAGCCTCGATCCACGTCAGCCTGAAGCTGCCCGCACCCTAGGAGCATCGCCGTCACGCGCTTTTGTGACGGTGACGCTTGTGCAACTTATGCCAGCCATCTGCGCTGCAGCTGCGCTCGTTTTTCTCTACTGCTCAACTGCGTATGGTTTGGTGACGACTCTCGGGCGCCCAGGGTATGGAACTCTCGAAACAGAAATTTACGTACAGACCGTCACTTTTTTTAATATCGACAAAGCAGCTTTGCTCAGCCTTATCCAGTTTCTTTTAGTGTTCGCGGCGCTGATTGTGAGTACGCGCCTGACTGCTCGCTCTGAAACAGCTCTGAAAGTGAGCAGAACTTCAGGAAAAATTCCATCTCGTGACGATGTACCTTCTATCGTCGTCACCACCATCGTTTTGTGTGCTCTCGTTGCGCCAATCGCTGCGCTCATATTGGGTTCATTGCGCTCTCACGGGCAGTGGAGTGTGCGTAACTATCAATTGCTGGCTACCCCTGGTTTTGGCTTTTCGGGAGGTGTGACTGCACTGGATGCACTCACTCACTCCGTGAGTATAGCCCTAGACTCAACTTTTATCGCACTGCTCATTGGGCTTCCGCTCGCTTTTGTGCTCTCCCGTTCGATGAGTGGATTGTGGGAGAAGATTCAGAGAATTATCGATGGATTCGTCTTGCTTCCGCTCGGAATTTCGACGGTGACGGTGGGCTTCGGTATGCTCATCACGTTGGGGCTTGGTCCGATGGCTCGTTCGCCTTGGCTTGTGCCTATTGCTCAGTCGATCGTTGCTCTTCCGCTCGTAGTGAGAGCAATCGTGCCAAGTATTCGGGCTATTTCGCCACGAATGCGAGAGGCTGCTGCCTCCTTGGGTGCATCTCCTATACGTGTGTTGTGGACGATTGACGCTCCATTGGCTCTTCGCGGAATTATTGTGGCGATATGTTTTGCTTTTGCCATTTCGATGGGAGAATTCGGAGCTACGAGTTTTTTGGCAAACCCTGAATATCAGACGCTTCCCGTGACGATTGTGAAACTTTTAGGGCGTCCGGGCGCCGATAATTTTGGCATGGCTCTTGCAGGGGCTGTTGTGCTGGCGTTCGTTACGGGAATGGCAATGTTTTGTGCGGAATTTTATGCGGCTCTTTTCTCCGGGGCAGTTGCTTCGCGAGGAGTGCCGACTGAGAAAAATAGTGGGGAGTGCCGCGCCGATATGAGAGGAGCATTAAATGGTTCAGGCTCTTGAGTTGCGGTCTGTTTCCGTCACGTATCCTGATGGCTATGAAGCGGTGCGCAAGGGAAATCTTGGTGTAGTTGAGGGAAGTATCGTGGCGCTCGTCGGTGCTTCTGGATCTGGAAAATCTACTCTCTTGCGTGCAATTGCGGGATTGGAGCCGCTCAGCGCAGGTGAAATATGGATTGGGGGTGAGGTTGTTGAACGCGTGTGCGGCTCTTCGCGTTTCCGTATGCCGGCGCATAAACGAGGTGTAGGAATGGTCTTTCAAGATGGGCAGCTTTTTCCTCATATGAATGTGCGCGAAAACGTGGAGTATGGCTTGCGTATGCGCTATCGCTCCGCTCGATCATACGAAAACGTAGCGGATAGACTTTTAGAGCTTGTGGGTTTGCATGGCTTTGGTGAGCGTAAAATATCAACTCTCTCAGGTGGGCAGGCTCAGCGGGTAGCGCTTGCTCGCTCGCTCGCTCCGTCACCAAAAATTTTGCTTCTCGATGAGCCGCTTTCGGCGCTCGATGCCGATTTACGCACGAGTCTTTCCGAGCAACTGCGCGAAATTCTCAAGCGTACGCATACAACTGCCGTATACGTCACGCATGATCTTGATGAAGCGCAGAGGGTGTCTGATCGCATTGTTCGCATCGAAGATATAGCGAAAAATGGAGCATTCTAGCGATGCTACTAAGTTTTCCGCTCTTTTTCCTAGCTCGGTTAGCTAATCAATGTCCTATTGTTTAAAGGATCTAAGCTGAAGAGCACTGGCAGTTGTACATCGGTTGAGGAATCGTTTCTAGTTGCGATCATTAAAGTAGTGCTGAGAATTGCCAAGCTTAATGCTGAGCAAAACATGATTACATTTTTATGAACTTTGTGCATGGGGAATCATCCGCTATTAGAAGAGTTAGGAGAAGTGGAGTTAGAAAAATTCATTACATCGATAGACACTATAAAATTTTTATGTACGTGAGGAAGATACATTCCAGTTACGCAAGATAAAAGCCATCCAACGAGAAAAGCTTTCCACGGCATATTCGACAATTCATAATGATCAGTGCTAATTTTCCCACACCTTTTTTGTGCTATATCGGGGAAAATAGGAGTAGTTCGCATAATTGGAATGCCACACGATTTAATAAACTTCGCAGTCTCATTAGCAATAGCTGTTGAAGATGAAATATCAGAAACAACCTGTATCCTCAGTGGAGTGCTGATACACGTTTCATAAATGCGCATCCACTGATAGGAAGCATGATATTTGCTGAAGCTTGGACTCAAAGACGAGATAGACCGGCATTCGCAAGAATCGAGGTTAAAAACGACTTTTACAATGTTTACGTTGTAAATGTGATGTATAGCTTCCCATAGCGCAGTAATTATTTGGGATAGCATTGTTGGAGAATCGTCGAGAGTAGATAAAATAACATAAACGTCGATCGCTAATAAAGCGCCATGTCTTTTTATTTTTTGCTCGACAATTTGCCAAATATTCGCTCTATCATGAAGGCGTTGAAAATTCTCAATATACGTCTGCTGCCAAGCATATACAGCTCCTACTAAATCGGCAGCTTTATCAAAATTTTTAATAGATACAGTATTCTTATTCCTGCAAATAGCTGAAAATGAAATAAAAAAACTATAAGCCATAGTACTACTTCGGCGTGCAATTCAACGTGACGGGTTCGTTTTCAGCTGTTTTGCTATGAAAGTTTTCATGATTATGTTCCTAGACATTCCTATAAAGGCGGTGAGCTGATAGCGCTAGTGTATCTTCTCTAGCTACTTATCGCTGGAAAATGCGCAAATTGCTATTTGATAGTTCCTTTTTGTATATGAACATATGCCGCTTCCTAGATATGCTCGCATAGATATGGTTGTGCTAACCAACTTTCAGCTGAGAGGCATAATTCTTTAGAAGCCAAGAATTTTAGCTGCTTGCTCTCTTTGGTGACGATTATGGGCTGCTCGGACAAGCTGCTTCGGGTGATCCGTGCTGATTGCGTCAACGCCTTCATTCCAAAGACGATATGCTTCACTGAAATCATTCACTCCGATTGCGCGCACTCCAATGCCCAGTGCGTGGGCGGTGGAGATAAGTCTTTGAGACAAAGCAGGATCGCTTAATAGCTCTTCCTCTTCTAAGGAGTATGGTAAGTGTATCCAGTTTGCCACGTGAATGCGAGGATCGGGGCGTTTATCTTCTCTTACAGCCTCAATAAATTCGCGCATCGTCTCCCAGCCGAGACTGCGCTGTAGAAGTGGAGTAGTGTGATCGCGAATATCTTCGAGCCATGCGTCCCACGAGTGTGCGACGCAGATTCGCGTACCTGCCTTCATTTCGTTAATCAAAGAAATCATCGGCTCGATGGTGTTGTGCGAATGTATATTCACAATAAACGATGCATTGGGAAATGTGCGCAACGCAGTTTCAAGCAATGCAATAGAATCTATTGTGCCGTGTGGGCCGTAGACGTGAACGCTGTCGCTAAGTTCGCGAAAAGTGAGGCTAGCTATACTTCCTGTTGAGTCGGTTGTGTCGGCTAAATCAGCACTGCGAGAGCAAACGAGCTTCCCATCTGCTGTGAGCTGTACATCTGTTTCAAAGATGCGGCATCCCGCGGCGAATGCGGCAGAAAATGCAGTCATAGTGTTTTCAGGGTGAGTGAACGCTGATCCTCGATGAGCGATGACTTGCATTGAAGGGTCTGCCCGATTGAAAGGTGGCAAAGGGCAGCTTAGTCGGTAAGCACGCCCAAGCACGGGTGATGAATGAAAAGGATTGCTTGGCTTTGATGATGGCAATGTGTGATATTGAGCTGGGTCAAGGCTGTGCATGCCGCCTCCTTTTCGCACGTGTGTGCACATCGTAATAGTTGCTGCATTTGCTGGCACTGCAAGGTGTTGGAGCGCCGTGAGTTACTGCCTGTGAGGCATTCACTTATGCGCTCGCACTCTTCGTTGCTTACTGCAATGCTTTAATTGTACTTGAGTGAATTTACGTCGCATGAGCACTCAGTCGCAATTGAGATATTGCTTGCGATTTTTCCTTCTGCGCGAAGTTCAAGCAAGTGAGGCACTACGCGATCTCGCAAATGCCACGGGTCGATGGTGTTCACATAAATTTTTGTGCCTCCCTCAAAACCAGCGAGAGTTGAAACGCGCCATTTAATAAGTACCCGCCACGGCATATTTACATCTGCGTCGATCGGTTTTGTGTGCCATTCTTCATTGCTGGGGACGAGTGGGCCAGAGGCCGCGTGCATCGCATGAATAAGGTCACTCATTGCTCGCAGTTCTTCGCGAGGCATTTCCCACGGTTGGCAGAAGCGGGATCGACTGTAAATTTCCAGCGTCGGGTAGCGGTGGCCAAAACCTGCTAAAGCAACAGCGTGCTCATTTTCGGCGATAATGAGATTGTGGTAGCCCGCGTAATCGACTGCCGCTTCGTTGTAGAGGTTGGGATTAGCTCTTACCTTTTGAATCTCCATTTCTCCGTTAGCAGAACGTTGATCGATAGAGACGAGCTGTTTGTGCAGATGATCAAAGCTTGCGCCTGCGGGTTTGAGCCAGTTTTGAAATACTTGCACATACCTTGCATAGCGATTTTGCTCATAGAGGTTGCGCATCGCATCTACTGTGAGGCGAATGTACCACTCGTGCTCTTGTGCTGTGAGAGTGCCAGCCGAAGCGAGATAGCTGGTGTCTAATGCGCCATCAATGAAATGCCTACGTCCAATAATGAGATCGTGTCCGCCGCCGAAGAAGCTTCGTGCGGCTTCTGTTTTTTCAATTTCTGGCAGACCATCAAATTCTTCAGGGGAAAGTGAAGCTTTGAGCTTGTTGCGAAGCACCGACATCACGTGAGCGCGCCCTGCGGGGTCTGCCATATATGCGTCCATACATTGGCGAGCATCGCGAGTGAGTTGGTAGCTGTAGTTTTTCTCCCAGTATTCAAAGGGGACGATCTCGAAGAGGTTGGGTACGCGGCGAAATTCCCATTCACGTGAAAGGTTGTCGGCGCTCGTTGCTTGAATGATGACGGCGTCGTCACCGTGGCGCACGAGGCGGGCTTTTTCTGGTGGTGTTTCAAGAATCCTTTGAGTACAAAACGGGCAATGGTATCCGTGCTCGTCGGGAAGTACGGGTTTGGGTTCGGGAATGTTCATTTCAATTGGGCGGTTCGCACGCCCTGGGACTGTCCAAACTTCGGTGCCAGAAAAAGGGTTAGCTTGTTTTACTGTGCCATCAGCCATAATTGTGATTGGCGGCATAAATCCTTGAGACATATCTATATTCTATCGTGTGATGTGCATTACTGAAACCCGTTGTTATTTGTGTTGAGTGCATCGAGCTGATCGGTTCTCGATGCTGAGCTGATTCTATGTACTCTTAGCTTGTGAAGAAAGAGTTGATTGAGGGAATAAGAGCGGGAATCCCTATAGGGTTGGGGTATTTTGCTGTGTCGCTGGCTGTAGGATTGTATTGGGCGCAGGCTGGTTTTACTCCGCTCACATCGATTATTTTTTCTGCAACGAGTTTTTCTAGTACGGGAGAATTTGCTTCTATCAGCATTATGGCAGCGAGTGGCGGCTTGGTTGAGTTGGCGCTTACGGCTGCGCTGGTTAATCTTCGATATTTGCTTATGAGCGCTTCACTTTCCCAGCGTTTGCCTAAGAACGTAGGTATTGGCGCTCGGTTCGCTATTGCACTGGGCGTCACCGACGAAATTTACGCAATAAATATCGGCAGGAAAAACCTTACTGCTGCTCACTATCTTGGTTCGATTATGCTGCCAATCACTGGCTGGTCTGCAGGCACCTTTATCGGCGCTCTGGCTGGTGACGCGCTGCCGGCATCGCTTAAGGCTGCTGCAGGAATTTTGCTCTATGCCATGTTTGTTGCAATTATTGTGCCGCCGATTATGGGGTCCTCGCGAGTGGCAATTGTGGCTGCGATTGCGGCGGGAGTGTCGGTGATTTTAGCTTATGCGCCTGTAGTAAGTTTGCTGGCATTTGGGTGGCGAGTGATTATCGCAACATTGCTGGCTGCAGGGGTTGGGGCTACGTTCTTTCCGCTTTCTGCCGATTCTCGGTGTTGTGAAGGTGTGCAGTGAGGTATGAAGTAAATGGGCTCGATTGAATATGTGTTGTGGGCAATAGTGGTAACGGCAGTGGTGACGTATATGCTACGGGCACTTCCGCTTTTGCTGTTGCGTAAAGATATTGAATCTGCGTGGCTTAATTCTTTCTTGTATTACGTGCCGTGGGCTGTTTTGACGGCGATGGTCATTCCCTCTGTTTTTTCTGCTACAACTTCGCCATTTTCTGCAGGGATAGGGCTTGTTGGCGCAATTGTGCTTGCGATTGCGGGTCGATCTTTGATTTTTGTGAGTTTAGGGGCAGCGGCTCTTGTGTGGGCGGCAGAGGTTTGTATATGTGCGTCAAATATGCCGATACTTTGAATCGTTTTTGATGCTGCCTGCGCTGCTCACTTTTATTTTTAGCGTCGCTTTATGTGTTTTCACCTTCTGATCACTGATTGTGTGCTTCGTGTCGTGTGTTTGAAGATTGCTGCGCTTAAATTACTCTGATTTTCAGAGATTGGGAATAAAATCGTAGAACTGAAAGTTGAGCCATATGGACTCAAGAAATGAAGAGTCGAATGGACGAAACTCCAATCGGTGATGCATACTTGAGGAGAAGAAACTTAA
Organism: uncultured Actinomycetaceae bacterium; assembly: GCA_902464405.1. Classification (GTDB taxonomy): domain Bacteria; phylum Actinomycetota; class Actinomycetes; order Actinomycetales; family Actinomycetaceae; genus Arcanobacterium_A. The sequence continues at coordinate 57,920 of CABQJD010000005.1, forward strand.
TAAAAACAGGGCAGATGTTGTGAAACTATTTAGGTCTCAGCATAACGCCCGAAAAGGAGATAAAAATGGCACGTGCAGTAGGTATTGACCTCGGTACAACAAACTCAGTCGTCACCGTTTTGGAAGGTGGCGAGCCGACAGTTATTGCGAACGCAGAAGGCGCTCGCACCACTCCATCTGTAGTTGGTTTTTCAAAGACTGGTGAAGTTCTAGTAGGTGAAATTGCTAAGCGTCAGGCGGTGACGAACGTAGAACGCACGATTTCGTCCGTCAAGCGTTATATGGGTGATTCGTCGTGGAATGTGAAAATTGACGATAAAACTTACAACCCGCAGCAAATTTCGGCGTTTATTCTTCAAAAGCTCAAAAAAGATGCGGAAGCATATCTTGGTGAGCCTGTCACTGATGCTGTGATCACGGTTCCTGCGTACTTTAACGACGCTCAGCGTCAGGCGACGAAAGATGCAGGGCAGATCGCAGGGCTGAACGTTCAGCGTATTGTGAACGAGCCAACTGCTGCCGCTTTGGCTTATGGGCTGGAAAAAGGAAAAGAAGATGAGCTGATTCTCGTCTTCGATCTTGGCGGCGGCACGTTCGACGTATCTTTGCTTGAAGTTGGTAAGGATGACGACGGCTTCTCCACAATTCAGGTACGAGCAACATCTGGCGATAATAAGCTCGGCGGTGACGATTGGGATCAGCGCATCGTCAATTGGCTCGTTGAGCAAGTGAAGAACGGTTATGGCGTTGACCTTTCGAAAGATAAAGTTGCTCTTCAGCGCCTCAAAGAAGCTGCTGAGCAGGCAAAGAAAGAGCTTAGCTCAGCGACATCGACGAGTATCACGCTTCAGTATCTTTCGATGACGGAAAATGGGCCGATTCATCTCGATGAGACGCTGACGAGAGCCAAGTTTGAGGATATGACGAAAGATCTTCTTGAGCGTACTAAGACTCCATTCCAGCAAGTTATTAGTGATGCTGGTATTAAGCTCAGCGAGATCGATCACGTTGTGCTCGTTGGAGGTTCAACGCGTATGCCAGCCGTTACTGATGTAGTAAAGGAACTCACTGGCGGGCGTGAGCCAAACAAGGGCGTCAATCCTGATGAGGTTGTGGCTGTAGGGGCTGCTTTGCAAGCTGGCGTGATTACGGGCGATCGCAAAGACGTATTGCTGATCGACGTGACGCCTCTTTCTCTCGGTATTGAGACAAAAGGTGGCGTGATGACGAAGCTCATTGAGCGCAACACTGCAATCCCGACTAAGCGTTCTGAAGTATTCTCAACTGCTGAAGATAATCAGCCGAGCGTATTGATTCAGGTTTATCAGGGTGAGCGTACTTTTGCTCGCGATAATAAGTTGCTCGGCACGTTTGAGCTTAGTGGTATTGCGCCAGCTCCACGCGGCTTGCCGCAGATCGAGGTGACGTTTGATATTGATGCCAACGGTATTGTGCATGTGAGTGCTAAAGATCGCGGTACAGGCAAGGAACAGAGCATCACAATTACTGGCGGTTCGGCACTTTCGAAAGAAGATATTGAACGCATGGTGGCAGAAGCTGAAGCTCATGCTGCTGAAGACGAAAAGCGTAAAGAAGAGGCTGAAGTTCGCAATGTTGCCGAACAGCAGGTCTATTCCATCGATAAACTTCTCAACGAGAATGCTGATAAGCTCGACGATTCTGTTGTGAGCGATGTTCGTGAAGCGAACGACAAAGTGCGCACAGCTCTCGAAGGAGAAGATATTGAGGCGATCAAGGCAGCCCAAGAGGAATTGAATCAGAAGGCGCAAAAGATCGGTGAAGCTCTCTATGCTCAAGCACAAGCAGAGGCTGCTGCTGGAGAAACTGCGGGTGCTGACGGCACACAGGGCACCAACCCAGCTGACGACGATGTAGTAGATGCTGAAATCGTTGATGACGAGACCGACAACAAGTAGTAGATAACGGCGCCCTATTCTGGCACGATGTGCATGGTGAGTACTCATGCCAGATTGGGCGCCGCTCTACTTAACCTCTGAGAAAGGGGATATGATGGCAGATCAGCCAGCAGATATGCATAGCGGCGATGAGCAAGCTCAGGATAATATCCGAAACGCGCATGAAAATGAGCATGAGACTGAGGCACTGCACGAGGCAGAAGTACCTGCAGACAATGCCGAGGAGGCGTCAGGAGAAAAATCGCAAGAAGAAGCTCCAGAGCTGAGCGAACTCGATCAAGCATTACTTAAAGTTGCGCAGCTTCAAGAGCAGCTTGCTCGCCGTAACGCCGATGTATACAACCTGCAGCAGGAATACAACGGGTACGTGAAGCGAGCAAAGGCAGACGCTTTGAATCAATACGAGCTTGGCAAAGCGAAAGTTCTTGAGTCTCTTATTGGAGTGCTGGATAACGCCTATTTGGCGCGTGAGCACGGAGATCTCGAAGGGCCAGCAGGAAAAGTTTTGCAAGAGCTGGAATCTACTCTTAGCACGAATTTTTCTATGGAGCGTTTCGGTGCTGTCGCAGATGCATTTGACCCAGCGATACACGAGGCTCTTATGCATTCAACCAGCGCAGATGTAGAGTTTGAGCAGGTTCATATGCTTATGCAACCAGGGTATCGCATAGGTGATAAAGTGCTGCGACCAGCGCGAGTAAGCGTAGTAAGCCCACAATAGTGGGGAGCTTAAAATCGAGCGAACTGAGTTCGCAGTAGAATGTGCTTTTTCTTTTCCTTCTTTTGCAGGGGGGGGGGGAAGAAGAACAGAAACTAAAGATAGCTGTGTTTATTAAAGATAGCTGTGCTTATAGATAAAAGAGGAGGTGGTGCACATGGCAAGTCAAGATTGGGTCACAAAAGATTTTTACGCAGCGCTTGGAGTGCGCAAGTCTGCCACCCAAGACGATATTAAAAAAGCGTATCGAAAGTTGGCGCGCAAGTATCACCCAGATCAAAATCAGGGCGATAAATCTGCCGAAGAAAAATTTAAGGAAATTTCTGAGGCATATCAAGTGCTGAGCAACGAGGATGATCGCAAGCAGTATGATGCAATTCGAGCAATGAGCGCTGGCGGCGCGCGATTCTCTGCTGGCTCGGGAGCTGGCAGCGCAGGTGGTTTTGAAGACGTGTTTGGCTCAATGTTTGGTGGGGGCGGCAACGTTCGTTTCTCTACAAACGGAGGGCAAGCTCCTGGCTTCGATGATATTCTCTCTAATATTTTTGGCGCTGGTGCTCCCTCGCGTAATGGAAATGCTGGGTACGGACCAGCTGGTTTCAGTTCTGCATCTGGGCAGTCGTCTGCTGGAGGTTTTGGTAGTTTCTTACGTAGGCCTCAGCGTGGCGCAGATGTGAATTCGCGTATCTCTATTCCACTGCGTGACGCAGTCTCTGGCGTCACTGTGAAAGTATCAATTGGCAGTGGAGTGCATTTACGAAACGTCACTGCAAAAATTCCAGCAGGCGTAGCCGACGGGCAGAAAATTCGTATTGCAGGCAAAGGTGAGGCTGGTCAAAACGGTGGCGCCCCAGGCGATATTATCGTCACTGTACATGTGGAACCGCACCCTGTGTATGAGCTTAAAAGTAAAGATGTATACGTGAATGTGCCTGTGAGTTTTGATGAAGCTGCATTAGGAGCGGTGGTTGAGGTGCCCACTCTCAGCGGAGACATGGTAAAAGTGAAAATTCCTGCTGGGTCGAGCACAGATAAGCTCTTGCGCGTGAAAGGGCAGGGAATGAAGTCTGCGCGCGGCAGTGTGGGAGATATGTATGTGCGTGTGAAAGTGATTGTGCCGAAGTCTCTATCTCAAGAGAGCAGGCAGGCAATTGAGGCTTTCCGCGATACGATGGGAGCAGCCGATCCACGTGCTGAATTCCGCGATATGGCAAAAGTGTAGGGGGAGTGATGGTAAAAGTTCAACGTACCGCACCTATTTTGACAGTGAGTGTGGCGGCTGAGCTTGCAGGTATGCATCCCCAGACTGTGCGCCAATATGATCGCCTTGGTTTAGTGGTGGCTCACCGCACTCAAGGAGGTGGGCGGCGCTATTCTCTTGCGGACGTCGATAAACTCATCGAGATCCAGCGTTTGAGCCAAGAAGAAGGAATTAACCTTGCAGGTATTGCTCGAATTATAGCTCTGCAGCGCACAGTCGAAGAGCTTGAAGAAAAAAACGAGCGCCTAGAAAAACGCATGGATCGACTGCGGGAGCTTGGCAGTCAAATGAAAGATGAGCTTGCCCATCATGCTGTTCGAGATAGCCGAGTATTTGCTGCCACTTCAAATGGCGATGTGACGATGGCAGAAGGAATTGAATTGCTTCGCCGTGTGCTCAGACATCAGGCGGCTGCTTCCTTCGATCCTAGTGAAGCTGATTCTACCAGCCCTCACAATAGCAATCATGATCGCCTTCGCGGCGCAGATAGTTCTACTTCTGGTGGAGACGTCGTGATGTGGCGTCCGTATACTCTCACTCGTATTTCTCTTAGCAGAAAATAGCTCATGTAAATCTTGCCGAGGAAGATTGAGCAAAGCTAAGGCGCGCTTTTGAGTATTATATGTATTTAGCTCAGAGCAAGTGAGTCGAGTAAGTATATTGTTACTTGGCATATATGGTGAGGAAGAGGCGCATTATGGCAGATGAAGAATTCGTAGATCAATCGTCGCAGCTTCGAAAGCGACGTGAGGTTAAAATTGCGCTTTTAGGTGCGGGAACGGTAGGTGCGCAAGTAGCTCGCTTACTTGTGCAGCAGCATGATGTGCTCTGCGCGCGAGCTGGCGTGGATCTTAAGCTTATCGGTATTGCAGTGCGCAACGTGAATGCTCCCCGTGATCCCGCTATCGATCGCGAGCTTTTGACTGATCGTCCTGATGAGCTGATTGCTCGAGCAGACCTTGTGATCGAGCTTATTGGAGGTGTCGATCTGCCTCTCAAACTTGTGCGCCAGGCGCTCGAATCGGGGGCGTCCGTCGTCACAGGAAATAAAGCTCTGCTCGCCACTCACGGGCCAGAGCTGTATGAATTAGCTGCTGCGCACGATGCTGATCTCTATTATGAGGCTGCAGTTGCTGGCGCTGTGCCAGTAGTGTATGGCTTGCGGGAATCTCTTGCGGGAGATCAAGTAAACGCTATATTTGGGATTCTCAATGGGACGACGAACTTTATTCTTGATGAAATGACTCGAAACGGCATGGATTTTGATGAAGCTCTTAGCCTTGCTCAAGAGCTTGGCTATGCAGAAGCTGATCCGAGTGTTGATATAGACGGGTTGGACGTCGCTGCCAAAATTGCGATACTAGCTTCTCTTGCTTTCCATACGCGCGTGGCGCTCGATGATGTGTATGTGGAAGGTATTCGCTCCATCACAGATGAAGATATTGCGTCGGCTCGGCGAGCAGGCTATATCGTGAAACTGATTGCAACTGCGCGCAGGAAAGCGGAAGGTATTGAGCTTTGTGTGGCTCCCACTCTTCTTCCTGAGGATCATCCGCTTGCAAATATTCACGGCTCTTTCAATGCGATATTGATTGAAGCGGAATCTGCTGGGCGTGTGATGTTTTACGGGCGAGGCGCTGGAGGTGCTCCTACTGCTTCGGCAGTGCTTTCCGATGTCGTCGCTGCAGCAAATAAAAAGGTAGTTGGAGGGCGCGCTCCTGCAGAATTAGTCTACGGAAATCTGCCTATTTTAGATTCGCAGGAAGCATCGGCGTGCTATTATCTGAAAGTCATGGTGAACGACGAGGCTGGCGCTCTCGCTCTTATTACCCACGTCTTTGCTCAGCATAGCGTCTCTATTTCTTCTCTTCGTCAGCGTCCGCTTTACGTGAGTGAAGGGCGAAAGCTGGATGCAAAAATGAGTAAAAATTTGGTGTACTTGACGGTCGTAACTCATGAAGCCCGAAATAAAGATATTGCCGCAGTGGTCGATGATCTTTCTGGTGTTGAAGGTGTGCAGAAAGTTGTGCGCGTCATGCGGGTTGAAGACGAGTAAGCTGAGAGTGAAGCGCACGGACTAGTACACCTTTGAAGATGGGCGTGCTAAGAGGCGTGTTTTGCCAAATAGGAAAGAATCGAAGAGAGTAGCACGCACATAACGTGCACGAATAAGAGGAGCATATATGCGGCTTGCCCACGACCATGCACGAGTGCGTGTGCCTGCGACATCAGGAAATCTCGGTCCAGGTTTTGACTGTCTGGGTATGGCTCATGACGTGTGGGATGAAGTTTCTGCCACTCTTACGACAGGTGCTACACGTGTGATGATTTTAGGTGAGGGCGCAAAAGAACTTCCGCACGATGAATCACATTTGATTGTTAGAGTCATGCGCGAGACGCTCGAACAGTTAGGGCTTCCGTGCGGCGGAATTGATCTGGTGTGTAGAAATTCCATTAAACAAGGAAGAGGTCTTGGCTCTTCGGCAGCTGCTGTTGTGGCTGGTTTAATGCTTGTGCGCGGGCTTATTGATCAACCACAAGAGCTTGATAACGAGACGTTGCTTCGCTTGGCAATGGAATACGAGGGGCATCCCGATAATGCTGCCCCGTGTATCTATGGAGGTGTGACGCTTTCGTGGACGCAGGCGCAGGGCGGCGTGCAGACAGTGCAGCTTCCTGTGCATCCAGATGTTCATACAGCTTTGCTGGTGCCATCAGAAATTTTGCCTACAAGCGAAGCGCGGGCAGTGCTTCCTGTATCAGTTCCTCATGCTGATGCAGTGTTTGAAGCGTCAAGATCGGCGTTGCTTGTATATGCTTTGGAGCATTGCCCACAACTCTTGTTTGATGCGACTGAGGATCGCTTGCATCAAGGCTACCGATCGGCGTCAATGCCGCATTCAGCGGCGATGCTTCAAGCATTGCGTGACGCTGGCTGGCCAGCCGTTATTTCTGGTGCAGGACCGTCAATTTTACTTTTTGCGCCAGTTGATTCGGAACTTGCCCAAGTGGCGTCAGCTCAGGGATTTCAGGTGATTGATTCGCAGATTGTTGGCGGTGCAGAATTACTACAGGAAGAATAGAGAGGGAGAGATAATGCTTGCACATTATGTATCAGGAGATCCGCAGGCGCCGCTCGTTGTGCTCGTTCATGGGGTATGTGATGGTGCAGCTGCGTGGGTTCGTCTTATCAACCATCTTTCAGATCGCTATTTTGTGGTGGCATTTGATTCTCTTGGGCACGGGCTATCGAGGCGTTATCGTGACGACGAACTTGAGGTACCTGGCGATTCAGGAATGCGGGAGCTGGAATCGTCACTGGAGTATATCGAGAAGCTGTATGGGCAAAAGGCAGTCGTGATTGCACACTCGATGGGTGCGGCGATGAGTTCAAAACTCTCAACTTTGCGCCCCGATTTATTTAAGGCGCTGATTATCGAAGATCCTGCATGGCTGAGCGATTCCCAGGTCAAGGGTTATTGTGATCGAGCATCTGAGCAGGTAGCTATGTGCGATCAGTGGCATGAGAATTCTCTGGAGACCATTGCCGCCAACGTGCAGCTGCGCCCGCATTGGGATGCGGCGTCACATGCTGGAGCTGCTTTTGCTAAGGCGTTGGTTGATCCGCGTTTATTGGGCACGGGCGTGGTAAGTTTTCCAGATTCTTGGCTGGATATTGTGCGAGCTATAACTGTGCCAACAGTAATTATTGTCTCTGATACTGATGAAGTGCTCGTCCAGAAAGATGACGTGGCAGCTATTGAAGATTTACACAACGATGTCCTAACTATCGAAATGATTCCTGGCGCGAGCCACGGCATACGCCTTGATGCAGGGCGAGCTTATGACGAGCTTATTGACCGCTATCTTGCTGCCTGGATGGCGTGAGAGAGGTCATAATCTGCGTGCGCTCGCGCGAATAATTACCAGTGCGAGCAATCAATGTGTATGATGTAGGCAAGGAACGATTGCAATTCGCGCAATCTCCTCTGATACTCGGTGAGTATCTGCTTCATATACTTATGTGTATTTGTGCACGTATATGAAAATTTTCCCTATTAAGTATGCTGTATTGAGATTATCTTGTGCAGCAAATTGAAATACGTGCCGTTAGGGCACCCGAGGAAGGAACCTCGTGAGCGATAAGCCACTTTCAGCTACAGCGCTTAATGCGATGCGCGTAGCAGATATTAAAGCACTTGCAGCCCAGATGGGCTTAACACTTGCTCCAAAAGCACGCAAAGCAGATTATGTTGCTGCGATTAAAGCCGCCCGTGCAGGTGCATCGCACGGTGAAGTGCAGACAAAAGAAGCTGCTCAAGAGCAGGCGCCGATGATTGAGCTTCCTGAGCTTCAAGAGCGAGCAGAGCGCACTAAGCGCCGTGGGCGTGCAGCTGTGCGCACTTCTGAGGTGGATACAGATAAAGCTGCTGCTCTCGAAGCGATTGGTGAGGCGGCTGCGCGCAAAGCAGAAAATCGCCGTCACCGGCAGCGTAATGCTGAAGTTGAAGCTGCAGATGAACATATAGAGCCACAGGAAAATGTAGAAAATGTGAGCAATGGCAGTGCGGATTCGCACTACGATGAGGATTTGCAGCGCCGCAACCGTGACCGTCGTGAGCGTATGCGGAATCGAAATGATCGAAATCAGCGCGGGCAGAGGAATCAGCGTACTGATCGCGCTGAGCGCATCGATCGTCGTGCTCATCATCGCGCTGAAGAAAACGATGAAGAGATGCAAACTGAGGCATTAAATGCCGAAGAGATGTATGTAAATGATGATGTGATGCTTCCGGTCGCTGGCATTTTAGACATTGCAGGCACAAACGCATATTTGCGTACTGGCGGGTACCTTCCAGGGAAAAATGACGCGTACGTGAGCACTCAAATAATTAAAAAGTATGGTTTGCGTCGAGGTGATGCGATTGTAGGTGCGGTGCGTTCGCTTGCAGACAGCCCGAATCGCCGAGGGCAGCGACAGCATAAATACAATCCTTTGATTGAGATCAAAGCGATCAATGGTTTGACGCCAGAAGAATCACTACAGCGCCCTGAATTCAACAAGCTCACGCCGCTTTACCCGCAGGAAATGCTGCGGGTGGAGACGAGCCAAAAAGCTCTTACAACTCGAGTGGTAGATCTTGTGGCTCCAATCGGCAAGGGGCAGCGCGGTTTGATTGTTTCGCCGCCAAAAGCAGGTAAGACTGTGATTATGCAACAGCTTGCTATGGCGATTGCACAGAATAATCCAGAAGTTCATCTCATGGTTGTGCTGGTCGATGAGCGCCCTGAAGAAGTCACGGATATGCAGCGTCTGGTGAAGGGAGAAGTAATCGCTTCCACCTTCGATCGTCCAGCATCAGATCATACAATTGTTTCGGAGCTTGCTGTTGAGCGTGCCAAGCGCCTCGTCGAGCTTGGGCAAGATGTGGTGATTTTGCTCGATTCTATTACTCGTTTGGGGCGTGCATACAACCTTGCAGCTCCTGCTTCTGGGCGTATTCTTTCTGGTGGCGTTGATGCTGCTGCACTTTATCCGCCAAAGAAATTCTTTGGCGCTGCTCGTAATATTGAAAATGGTGGATCGCTCACGATTATCGCTTCAGCTCTTGTAGAGACTGGCTCGAAGATGGATGAAGTAATTTTCGAAGAGTTCAAAGGTACGGGCAATATGGAACTGCGCCTTTCTCGTCAGCTTGCTGATCGCCGTATCTTCCCTGCAGTAGATGTGAACGCCTCGGGTACGCGGCGTGAAGAGCTGCTTTTCTCGCCAGAAGAACTCAAGATTGTGTGGCATCTGCGCCGCGCTCTTGGAACGCTCGACGTTCAGGAGGCAAGCGATTATCTACTTGGGCGCCTGCGCAAGACGGAAACCAACAAAGATTTCTTGATGAGCGTAGTACGCGGTATGCAAGCCGCGGAGTGATCGTTAGATAAACTTTACGACGATTTTCTCTACTGCCTCTCTGGATTGATGCAATATCTGCAGTGATGCGGCATCAATGGGAGAGGCAGTATTTTTGCTCAATTTTAGAATCAGTGTAAATACTCTGATTAGCTGACTCGTATCGTATCGGAATTATTGAATGGTGGAAGTATCGAGGGGAGTTTCTGCTTCTATGCGCCTGCGCCTGAGTTTGTGATCGCCACTGTGAAGTAGGCGCTATCACATATAGTGAAGTGGAATATATCTGAGCAAAAGTGTTTTAATGAAGCGTCGGCTTTTGGTTCACCACTCGTCGAAACGTGGTGTGTGCATAGGAGCGAGGCGTATCTCGTATCTAGGCATAAGCGTCACGCAGAAAAGGTTACGTCGCCATCGAGAGTGACAGCTGCGCAGTGGACCCAGAGCATCAAACGATCCAAGGAGACTATTATGAAACAGGGAATTCATCCTGACTATCACGACATTACTGTGAGCTGCACCTGCGGCGCTGAGTTTCAGACTCGTTCAACTATTGCAGGCGATCATCTGCGTGTAGATGTGTGCTCTGCGTGCCATCCTTTCTATACTGGCAAGCAGAAGATCCTCGATACAGGCGGTCGCGTGGCACGCTTTGAAGCTCGCTATGGCAAGCGCGTCAAGGCAGAAAAGAAATAGCTTTTTTAACGCACGCCGGCACGGCACAGCTGTTTATACGATGGTGATCAGATCTGTCGTCCTTAGGCAGCAGCCAGTGCCGGCGTTTGCTTATAATTACCTAAATATATGCGCGCAGTGCATCTTTTCTGCGCCTCGTATGTGAGACTGTGTATATAAAACCGAGAGAGAAATAATGGCAGATATGAGCGTGGCAGGCGAAGATTTTTCGGCGGCTGAGGCAATGCTCGCAGAATATAAAGAAATCGAGCAGCGAATGGCTTCGCCAGATGTGCTTGCTGAGCCGAGCAAACTTAGATCATTAGGGCGCCGTTATTCGGAGCTTGGGCGCGTGGTGGTGCGTTATCAAAAGTATGCTGCAGCGCTTCAAGATCTTTCAGATATGCGTGAAATCGTCGATATAGGCGGTGACGATGCTGAAATTTTTGCATCTGAGCTTCCAGCGCTTCAAATACGCCTTGAAGAAGCGGCAGCAGATCTGCGTGATGCTTTGATCCCTCGTGATCCTGACGATTCGCGAGACGTCATTCTTGAAGTTAAAGCTGGGGAGGGCGGAGAAGAGAGCGCCCTGTTTGCTGCTGATTTGCTGCGCATGTATGAGCATTATGTAGAAAAACAAGGTTGGGGTTGGCAGATTCTTTCGTCGATCAGCACCGAACTTGGTGGCTATAAAGATGTGGAAGTGGCGATCAAAGCGAAAAATGTGCCCGAAGATCCAGCAGACGGGGTGTGGGCTCACCTGAAATTTGAAGCAGGAGTGCATCGTGTGCAGCGCGTTCCCGTCACGGAATCGCAGGGGCGTATCCATACGAGCGCTGCAGGTGTGCTTGTCTTTGCTGAGGTTGATGATCCAGGAGAAATCGAAATCGCCGATAATGATTTGCGCATTGATGTTTTTCGCTCATCAGGACCAGGTGGGCAGAGCGTGAATACCACTGATTCTGCTGTGCGTATTACTCACTTGCCGACGGGTATCACAGTTTCTATGCAAGACGAAAAATCACAGATTAAAAACCGTGAATCTGCAATGAGGGTTTTGCGTGCGCGTTTGCGCCAAAAGCAGCTGGAAGAGCAGGCTGCGCAGGAGGCGGCATTACGCCGTTCGCAGGTCCGCACGGTAGATCGTTCAGAGCGCGTGCGCACCTATAACTTCCCAGAAAATCGAATTTCTGACCATCGAAGCGGATATAAGGCATATAATCTTGATGCTGTGCTTGGCGGTGAGCTGGAGCCTGTGATCGAAAGCTTGCAGCGAATGGATGAAAACGAGCGTCTCGAAGCTGCTGCAGAGCAGGCAAAGAAATAGTTGTGACGATATGAAGAGCCGATCTGCATGGCAAGTCGAGATTAATTGCGCAGCAAAAATTTTGCGTTGCGCTGGTATTGATTCTCCCGATCATGATGCTCGAGAACTCGCTTTCTTTGCGGCAGAAGCAGATTGGGCTGGAAATCTTGCAGATACTCAGCCGACTTTGCCGCAGATTGAACTTTTTCGCCAGTTGGTTCAGCGCCGTGCATCTCGAGAACCATTGCAGCATATCCTTGGGCGTATGTATTTTCGCTATCTCGAATTGGAAGCTTTGCCTGGCGTTTTTATTGTGCGCCCAGAAACTGAGATGGTGGCACAAGCAGGAATCGATTTTCTTACAGAGTACTATAATGCCGAGAGCAGCGGTGGAGCCACTGGAGCCAGCGTCATTGCTGATAGTGCAGTGAATCGATATTTTGGTGGTAGTGAGCATTATCCCTCAGCTAGTGCTGTGAATAATGCGGTGCACAATGAACCAATAATTGCTGTGGAGCTCTTTTCTGGTTCGGGAGCGATAGCGCTCTCAATTGCAACGGAATTGCGCGAACGTATTGTAAATCTCGCAGTATACGGCATTGAGATAAGCTCTGAAGCATATGAATCTTCGCAGCGTAACAATGCGATTTATGGAAATATAGTGAATTTTATACATTCAGATGCTCTGGCTCCATTGCCAGAGCATCTGGCAGAAGATATCGGGGGGAAAGCTGCGCTTGTGATTGCAAATCCGCCCTACGTACCGCCATATCATAAGCTCAGCCCAGAAGTATGTGCAGATCCCGCATTGGCTCTCTTCGGCGGAGGGGAAGATGGGCTGGATATTCCTTTAGCCACTATAAAGCATTCAACAGACCTGCTTGCGCCAGGAGGGGCATTAGTAATGGAGCACGCGAGTGAGCAGGCGCTAGCTCTGCGAGATGCTGCGACTCGTGTGGGGTTTATCGACGTTCGCACTGGTAAAGATCTTACTGGCACTGAGCGCTGGCTTTTTGCTCGCTGGCCGTATGCAATGTGAGCACGAATCTGAAAGCAAATAATTTCTCAGCAAATTTCTTGGCAGTGCCCACTCTGTGCTTTATGAGAGAATAGTACGGGAATTAGGTTCCATATGTGCGTGCATATGAGCGGCTGTGCTTTGCAGGAAGACAGTTGAAGTAAGTAAGGATGATTCCACTACTTTTGCCTTCCTCGGGCGGCGCTCTGCGAGAGCGTGGCATTGATGTATGCTGTTTCGCGCCGTTGCTTGATTTGCTTGATCGAGATATCGCTTGCACTTATTATCGATCCCATCCTCATGCTCTTTACCGCTAACATAGATATATGCGTATTTTTTCCAGACTTGAAGCAGACAGCATTGCTCGGCTAGAAGCTTTAGCGGCTGCGAGAGCGGCTGTCGCTGCAGGTAAAGTAATTTGCTTGCCCACAGATACTGTGTATGGTATTGGCGCTGATCCATGCAGTTCTGATGCGGTGACGACTCTGCTTGCTGCTAAGAGTCGCACACGCGCTATGCCTCCGCCAGTACTTGTGGCGAGTAAAGATCAAGCAGAAATGTTGCTTGATCCAGCAATTCTCGATGGTGATATCGCGGCAGTAATGCATACGCTGATGGATTCTTTCTGGCCTGGTGCGCTCACAATTGTTGTGCCCGCTCATTCGAGGCTTGGCTGGGATCTTGGCGAAACGAACGGAACTGTTGCTCTGCGTATGCCTGATCATGATTTAGCTCTGGAGCTTCTCAATGAAATTGGACCTCTCGCCGTCACAAGTGCAAATAAGACAGGGCAGCCTCCGGCAACATCGATTGACATGGCAGTTGAGCAGCTAGGATCAGACGTCTCGGTATATTTAGATGCAGGGATTTCGCCAAAAGGCGTACCCTCGACGATCATTAAACTCGATCCTGAGCACTCGTGTACAGTGCAACTGCTCCGTTTAGGTGCGATTTCAGCTGAAGCTTTACAGCAGGCGGCTGATATTTCTATCGAATGAGAGCACTGGAGTGAGAACCTATCTCCTGGTGATGATCGTTGCAGCTGCCATCACGTACTTGCTCGTTCCTGTGGCTCTTAAAATCGCACTGCGCCTTGGTGCTGTGAATCAGGTACGAGCTAGAGATGTGCACACATTTCCCATAGCTCGGCTCGGTGGAGTTGCGATGTATGCAGGATTCGTAGTATCCCTGATTTTTGCAGCTCATATACCTTATCTCTCTAATATCTTCACAGCAGATTCCACAGTGTGGGGAGTGATTTTCGGGGCAGGAGTGATGTGCGCTATCGGGGTGATCGATGATCTCTATGAGTTGAGATGGTATGCAAAGCTGGCAGGTGAGATTCTTTCTGCTGGAGTGATGGCGTGGTTCGGTGTGCAGTTTATATCACTTCCGATTTTCGGAGTAACCCTTGGCTCTCCGCGCATGAATCTAATTGGCACAGTGATTGTTGTTTTACTCGTCGCTAATGCAGTGAACTTTGTGGATGGTCTCGACGGTTTAGCAGCAGGCTTGATAGGTATTGGCGGATTGAGTTTTTTTGCGTACGCGTATTATCTCACTCGCATGATCAACCCAGGTGATTACACATCGGTAGCAACTGTCTTAATGGCGGCGCTTGTTGGTATATGCTGCGGTTTTCTTCCTCATAATTTCCATCAGGCACGAATTTTTATGGGGGATTCTGGAGCGCTCACTCTGGGAGCCATTATTGCTGGGACTGCAGTAGTGGTCACGGGGCAGATCGATATTGTTCAGGTGAAAACAGCCTCGGCAATTCCAGCTTTTATGCCAATTCTCATTCCAGCGTTGATTTTAATTATTCCTCTTATCGATATTATCTGGGCAGTCACGAGGCGTTTACTGCGCGGGCAATCTCCTTTTCATGCAGACGCAGGGCATCTGCACCATCGATTGTTGCGTCGCGGTCATTCACACACGAAAGCTGTACTCGTGCTGTACATGTGGGCAGCAGTTGTGAGCTTCTCTGGTGCTGCTGGAGTGATCTTTCCAGTGAGAGACGTACTCCCTTTCTTTGCAGGCGGTCTTATTGTTGCGATAGCGGTGACGATTTATGAAATACGTAGACCAAGAGTGCCAAGTGTGCACGTGACGCCACGTGGAGAATGCGATGAATCCATTGAGTAAATTCTTCACACATTTTCATCGAAAAACTCATGCCCCTGGGTATCGACCTTGCGCGAGTGCGGTCATTGCACGTGCAACGTTACGGAGCGCTGCTGCAGTGATTATGCTGGAATGCGTTATTGCTGGTCTCGCTCTGTATGCAGGCTATGTGAATGCGTCGCTGTCTTTTTTGTGTGCAGGTGCACTTGCGGCGGTTATCAATCTGCTCTCGTGGGGTGAAATGGAGGCAATACCAAGGTTTATGCCGCGTTTGCAAAGTATGGGATTTTTCTTGGGGTTTACTTTGAAATCTTTTTTTGTGCTCGCTGTTTTTTATTCTCTTTCCGAAGCGAGATGGATAGATATGAGTATATTTGTGCTCGCTTTCATAGGGGGCGTTGTTCTCACTCTCTTCGTAAGTTCAATTGTGGTGTTGCACAATCAAATCCGAGATTGAAAAGGGAATTTATAGGTGATTGAAAAATCGTTGTTTTCCAAAAGAATTCTTTCTATCCCTTTGCCCCATCCAGTGTGCTCATGTAAAGTTAAGTGGTCAGGTTTTTCTGTTGAAGAACGTCTATTTTAACTGTTTTTCGCAGACATCGGTGTCGGTATATGTAGAGGGGCTATTGCACCAGTGAACGTTTTGCACGCACTTGCTCTTTTGCCAATTATCCATTCAAGCTCAGAAGGCAGTGGATTTGAGACGCCGACGCTTACCCATGAATTCGATCCTGCACCATTTCTTTTTGTGGGCACTCCTTTTGAGATGAACCGAATTTTGTTTGTTCGTCTTATTGCTGCCGTTATTTTAGCGTTTTTCTTGGTGCTGTATGCGCGGCGATCCAAACTGATTCCTGGGCGTGCGCAAGCTGCTATGGAAATGCTCCTTGAGTTTTCTAAAGTGTCTATTGCTGAAGAAATTATGGGTGGGGAGGAAGAAGCCCGCCGCTATCAGCCGCTTTTGATGACGATTTTCCTTGGCGTGCTTTTTATGAATCTCACTGGTGTAATACCAGGTCTTCAGATTGCGGGTACGTCATTAATTGGTATGCCGATTATCTATGCGCTGGTAGCATGGATCGGTTTTGTGAGCGCAGGTATAAAAGCTCGCGGAGCTAAATTTTTCAAAGAACAGCTTATGCCTCCTGGTGTGCCGTGGCCGTTGTATTTCATTATGGTGCCTCTGGAGTTTTTATCGACGTTTATTCTTCGCCCAGTCACCCTCACTATTCGTCTCCTTGCAAATATGATGGCAGGGCATTTTGTGCTTGTTTTATGTTTTCTCGGCACGCATTATCTCTATTTCCAGATGAGTGGTCTTGCGGGGGGAATTCTGGGATCTTTCACGCTTCTCGGAGGTATCATTTTTGTTGCCTTTGAGCTTTTTATCGGTGCGTTGCAGGCATACATCTTTGCTATGCTTTCTGCGGCCTATATATCACTATCAGTCTCAGCTCACTGACGTGCAGGTGAGATTTTAAGAAACAGAAACAAAAGGAAGAAAGAAATGATCACTGGTAACATCGCCACCATTGGATATGGTCTTGCAGTTCTCGGTCCTGGTATCGGTATTGGTATTATCGGCGCCAAAAATCAGGAAGCTTCGGCTCGTCAGCCAGAAATTAAAGGCTTCTTGCGCGTGAATATGTTCCTTTCTATCGCTTTTGCGGAAGCACTTGGTCTTCTTGGGCTTGTGGCTGGCTTTGTCTTTGCGTGATAACTATGGCATCAGTACTGTTCCAATCAGCAGAAGGCAGTCACGTTTTCAGCGTGCTGGTTCCTGCTCTTCCTGATCTAATCTGGGGGACGATTGCATTTGTGATCGTAGCCGTTGTGGTCTATAAGTTTGCGTGGCCTAGTTTTGCTGCTACGCTCGACGAACGCCGCGAGAAGATCGAATACGGACTTAAAGCTGCGCAAATCGCAAAAGCTGAGATTGCTGCTGAGCGCGAAGGACTTGCCAGTGAGGTTGCTCAAGCTCATCTTGAAGCAAACGATATTCGTGAAAAAGCTCAGGCTAATGCAAAAAATATTGTGGCAGATGCTCAAACAAAGGCTCGTGGAGAAGCAGATAGCATTATCGGAGGTGCACACCTTCGTATCGCTGCAGATACTGAGGCCGCAAAGCGTACACTTCGAGCTGATGTTGGTACGATGGCAACGGAGCTTGCTGGGCGCATTGTTGGTGAAGCTATTAACGATGAAGCCCTTGCTCGCCGAGTAATCGACCGTTTTATTAGTGATCTTGAAGCTGAGCAAGCGAAAGAAGTATCTGCTATCGGGCAGGAGAAATAAGTATGCGTCTCGGGAGTGAAACCGCATACCGTACAGCATTGGAAAGCTGGGAAGCGCTGTTGCAGGAGAAGAGTGCTGGCGAATCAGAGTTTGCACAGGAGCTTTTTGCCATCGCTGATACGCTGACGAATGCTCCATCGTTGACGGCTGCTCTCGAAGATGGAGCACGCGATTCAGATGCGCGCGCAAAACTTGCTGCAGATGTACTTGAGGGAAAAGTCTGTGGAGAAGTCGAAGATCTTGTGATAGGGCTGGCGCGATCTGTATGGAGCGAAAACGGCGATCTGCTTCGAGCAGTCGAGATTCTTGCAGTGCAGACTCTCCTGATAGGTGCTCAGAGAGAAGGTGTGCTGGATCAGGTAGAGTCTGAGCTGTATGAGATGAAGAATGTGCTTGTGTGTGAGCGTGAGTTGCGTAATCTCCTCACTGATGAGCAGTATGGCGTGGCAGATCGTCAGCGTTTGGCACATCAGATAATGCCAAATCTCACCGCATATTCTCGCTTGCTTCTCGAGCGTGCAGTCGATCTCAGCCATCGCTGCAGTGTACGGCTAACGATTGCCAAATATCTTGAGTGTGCTGGTGAGCGGGGAGAACATCTCGTTGCAAGCGTCACAGCAGCAATCCCGCTGACGGCAGAGCAAGAGCAGCGCTTGGCAGCTGTGCTTATAAAGAAGTATGGCAAAGAAGTGCGTATACATACCACGATTGATACGTCTGTAGTTGGTGGTGTGCGGATTCTCGTTGGCACTGATGTGATTGAGGGGACGATCGCGAGCCGTTTGGCTGCGGTTAAAGAAGTATTTAGTAACGGACGTTAAAATGTCAAAGGTGCGGGGCAACGCCTAAACTGTAGATGAGGTTGGCGTTATCCGCTTCGAGCGAAGGATAGATAATGGCGGAAATAACGATCCAGCCAGACGAGATTCGGGCTGCCCTCGATTCTTTTGTAAGCTCTTACGAGCCTGCGAAAGTTGCAAGCGAGGAAGTAGGGCACGTGATTCTCACGGCCGATGGTATTGCGCGTGTAGACGGGCTGCCGAGTGCAATGGCAAACGAGTTATTGAAGTTTGACGACGGTACCTTGGGTTTGGCGATGAACCTTGAGGAGCGCAGTATTGGCGTTGTGGTGCTCGGCGATTTCTCCAATATCGAAGAAGGTATGGCAGTGCGTCGCACAGGTGAAGTGTTGTCTGTACCAGTCGGCGAAGGTTACCTTGGCCGCGTCGTTGATCCTTTAGGTAAACCACTCGATGGTTTGGGCGATATTACTGATATGGAAGGCTTGCGTGCTCTTGAGCTGCAGGCTCCAGGCGTAATGATGCGTCAAAGCGTAAGCGAACCGCTGCAGACAGGTATTAAAGCAATCGATGCCATGATCCCGATTGGGCGCGGGCAGCGTCAGCTTATTATTGGAGATAGAAAAACTGGCAAGACAGCTCTCGCTATCGATACTATTCTCAACCAGAAAGCGAACTGGGAATCAGGCGATCCGAAGAAACAGGTTCGCTGTATTTACGTTGCCGTGGGGCAAAAAGGCTCAACAATTGCAGAAGTCCGTTCCACTCTTGAGAAAAACGATGCGCTCAAATACACCACAATTGTGGCGTCTCCAGCTTCTGATCCTGCTGGCTTTAAATATCTCGCTCCTTATACGGGATCTGCTATCGGGCAGCACTGGATGTATCAAGGCAAACATGTTTTGATTGTTTTTGACGATCTTTCTAAGCAGGCTGAGGCGTATCGTGCTGTGTCGCTGCTTTTGCGTCGTCCACCAGGGCGTGAGGCTTATCCAGGCGATGTGTTCTATCTGCATTCTCGCCTTTTGGAGCGGTGTGCGAAATTGAGTGACGAGCTTGGCGGCGGCTCGATGACGGGTCTGCCGATTATCGAAACGAAAGCAAATGACGTATCTGCCTATATTCCGACAAACGTCATCTCAATTACCGATGGGCAGATATTCTTGCAGTCAGATTTGTTTAACGCAAACCAGCGCCCAGCTGTCGACGTGGGTATTTCGGTATCGCGCGTGGGCGGCGATGCTCAGGTGAAAGCGATGAAGAAGGTGGCTGGCACACTAAAAATTACGCTAGCTCAGTATCGTGCTCAGGCGGCATTTGCAATGTTTGCATCCGATCTGGATGCTGCTACTCAGCAGCAGCTCACTCGGGGTGCGCGTCTGATGGAACTGCTCAAGCAGCCGCAGTACACCCCATATCCAGTGGAAGATCAGATTGCTTCGGTTTGGGCTGGTACACATGGGTATCTCGACGATATCCCAGTAGAGCAGGTTCATGCTTTTGAAGAAGGCTTACTCAATCATCTGCGTTTGAATACGGCGGTATTGGCAACACTTGCTGAAACTGGCGTTATGGATGAGCAGACGGAGAATCTTCTCAAGGCGGCGGTGGAAGAATTCCACAAAGAATTTGCAGTGGCTTATGGTCTCGTTCCTGAGGATGATGAACAGCCAGAGGCTGTGAAGAGCCAAGAGCAGATCGTGCGCACGAAGCGAGGCTGACGTGGCGGGTGCACAGCGTATTTTCAAACAAAAGATTCGAGCGACATCAACGCTTGAAAAAGTCTTTCGTGCGATGGAGCTTATTGCTGCTTCTCGTATAGCAAAGGCTCGTGACGCTGCGCTCGGCCAGGATCCATATACCCAAGCCTTGATTAAATCGATTCGCATGGTTGCGAGTGATGCGCAAAATACGCATCCGCTCGTCACCGAACGGACTGATACCAACAAAGTTGTGGTGCTCGTGGTCACGAGTGACCGCGGTATGGCTGGCGCTTATTCTTCGTCTGTGCTTCGTGCTGCTGATAAATTTATCAACGAACTGCGCGAACAAGGTAAAGAGCCTGTTTTGTATGTGTGCGGGAGGCGCGGCGATAGCTATTATCGCTTCCGAGGAATGCCAGTAGTGAAAAGCTGGGTGGGGCAATCAGATAAGCCTAGTGACGAGCTATCGCACGAGATTGCTAGTACTCTTCTCGAACGCTTTTTAGCTCCAGCAGATGAAGGCGGTGTGGCAGAACTCCATGTGGTCTACACTCGTTTTATTTCGATGGTCACGCAACACGTGCATATTCGCCGTATGCTTCCCCTGCAGGTTGTGGATGCTCCTGCGCAGATAGGGGCAAGCAGCGTGGAAGGCGCAGCAGAAAATTCTGCTCCTCTTTATGAATACGAGCCTTCTGCTCAGCATGTGTTCGATGCCTTGCTTCCCATGTTTATTGGGGTGCGTATCCGCGGCATTCTTTTAATGGCTGCTGCTTCAGAGCTTGCTGCTCGGCAGCAGGCAATGCATTCTGCCACGGATAATGCACAGGAACTTATTCGCAAATATACGCGCTTGGCGAATAACGCGCGCCAGGCAGAAATCACCACAGAAATCACAGAAATTATTTCTGGCGCAGATGCGCTGGGCAAGAACGAAGGATAACTAATGACCGCTGAAGATACAGAAAAGAAAATCTCCACTGGCCGTATTGTGCAGGTGGTCGGTGCGGTGGTAGACGTCGAGTTTCCTCCAGATGCCATGCCCGAGATCAATAACGCACTCACTGTCGAAGCAGCTCTGGATGGGCAGGGAGAAGGGTCGTCACGCCTGAAGATGACGCTTGAGGTAGCTCAGCATCTTGGCAACAACATCGTGCGTACAATTGCTATGAAACCAACTGATGGGCTTGTACGTGGGGCTGTGGTAGAGGATACGGGAAGCCCGATCACGGTTCCCGTGGGAGATATCACTAAAGGTCACGTCTTCAACGTTGTGGGTGAACCGCTCAACTTGAAAGACGGTGAAAAGTTTGAAGTGAAAGAGCGTTGGCCGATTCATCGCAGTGCTCCTACTTTTGATCAGCTTGAGCCAGAAACCAAGATGTTTGAAACCGGCATTAAGGTAATTGACTTGCTCACTCCGTATGTGCAAGGTGGCAAGATTGGTCTTTTCGGCGGCGCTGGCGTAGGCAAGACGGTTTTGATTCAAGAGCTTATTCAGCGTGTGGCTCTCGATCATGGTGGCGTTTCTGTATTTGCTGGTGTTGGGGAGCGCACTCGTGAGGGCAACGATCTTATTCACGAGATGGAAGATGCGGGTGTGCTCGATAAGACTGCGCTTGTGTTTGGGCAGATGGATGAGCCTCCGGGGGTTCGTCTGCGTATTGCTCTTTCTGGGCTGACGATGGCAGAGTACTTCCGCGATGTGCAAAACCAAGATGTGCTGCTCTTCATCGACAATATCTTCCGTTTCACCCAAGCTGGTTCTGAGGTATCAACACTGCTTGGTCGCATGCCTTCTGCAGTGGGATATCAGCCAACGTTGGCTGATGAAATGGGAGCTTTGCAGGAGCGTATTACATCAACTCGAGGGCATTCGATTACGTCGCTCCAGGCAATCTATGTGCCAGCTGACGACTATACAGACCCTGCTCCTGCAACCACATTTGCTCATCTGGATGCTACCACGGAGCTATCGCGCGATATCGCCTCGCGTGGTCTTTATCCGGCTGTGGATCCTCTTGCATCTACTTCACGTATTCTCGATCCTCAGTATGTCGGCAAAGAACATTATGAAGTAGCGACGCGCGTCAAGGCGATTCTTCAAAAGAATAAAGAGCTGCAGGATATTATTTCTATTCTCGGTGTGGACGAGCTTTCTGAAGAAGATAAAGTTACAGTGGCTCGCGCTCGCCGTATCGAACAGTATCTTTCGCAGAATACATATACAGCTATGAAGTTTACAGGTGTGGAAGGTTCCACTGTGCCGATTGCTGAAACAGTTGAGGCATTCCGCCGCATTGCTGACGGTGAATATGATCAGGTGCCCGAGCAGGCGTTCTTTAATATCGGCGGCATTGACGATATTGAGCGCGCGTGGCATAAGATCCAGAAGGATATGGCCTAATGAAGCTTCAGATTGTCTCTCGTACAGGAGCTATTTTTGAAGGTGACGTGAGCGAAGTTGTGGTGCCGGCAACCGAGGGGGAGCTGGGAATTCTTCCAGGGCATACTCCGCTTCTTGCCATTTTAGTGCCAGGTACGGTTCGTTTCGTCACGTCAGATGGAATGCGGCATACATTTGAGACCGCCAATGGTTTGGTGACGCTCGAAGACGACGAAATTGTTGTCGTGGTAGATGCTGGAAAAGAAGCAGCAAGTGTGAAGGCTGTCTAGTGCGCATCGTTATTGCTGATTGTTCAGTCGATTATTCTGGGCGGCTCGATGCGCACCTTGAGCGTGCAACACGAGTGCTTATGCTGAAGGTAGATGGCTCCGTGCTTATTCATTCAGATGGTGGTTCTTATAAACCGCTGAATTGGATGAGCCCGCCATGTGTGATGCGCGTGCGTACACCAGAGCAGAGCGCGGGGCAGGAACCTGATTCGCTCTCAGGTGATTGTGATGGTAGCGTCACAGAAATTTGGGAAGTTCAGCATCAAAAGAGTAATGATCGTCTTGAAATCAGCATCTATGAGGTCTTTGCCAGCGTTGAGCGTGATCTTGGTATTGAGCCTGGGCTGGTTAAAGATGGTGTGGAGGCGCATCTCCAGGAGCTTTTAGCAGCTCAAGTTGAACGGCTTGGCGCTGGTATGACGTTAGTGCGCCGCGAGTATCCTACGGCAATCGGACCAGTGGATCTGATGGTGCTCGATTCTAACGGCGAACATATTGCTGTTGAGGTAAAGCGCCGAGGTGAAATTGATGGAGTAGAGCAGCTCACGCGCTATCTAGATCTGCTCAGCCGCGATTCCACATTGACTCCTATTCGCGGCATTTATGCAGCTCAAGAGATTAAACCGCAGGCTCGCACTCTTGCTGAAGATCGCGGGATTGAATGTGTGATTCTCGATTATGCCGAGATGAGAGGGATTGACTGCCCAGAAGACCGCCTCTTCTAATGATGAGGTGGCGGCATCTAATCGCTCGTCGTCATTCTTTACTATTGCAGATTGCGTCTATTCTCTTTTGCGCTCTTGTGCTTCTCTTCTTATCTTAGATGCAGCTCGCGTGATACCGTGAATATATGACTATGCTTTCTTATCGCCGTTCAGGACCAGAATCTCAGTGCCCGCTTGTGCTAATTCATGCTTTGCCGCTTAATTCCCATATGTGGGATTCTGTGCGCAGTGAGCTGTCTGATATTGATGTTGTGACGCCTGACGCGCCTGGTTTTGGAGATAGCCCTGCTGGAGTGGAATTTGGTGAGCCTTCAATTTCTTCATATGCTCAAGCGTTGTATGAGCTTACTCAGAGTCTAGGTGTGAATCGTCTTGTGCTCGGCGGTCTTTCGATGGGAGGGGCTGTGTGCGCAGAATTTGTGGCGCAGCATCCTCGGATGGTTGCAGGGCTGGCATTGATGGATACGAATATCAATGCCGATACGCCGCAACAGCGTGAAAACAGGCTTCGAATAGCTGCGATAGCGGAATCAGGGCATGGCTATAGCGCAGTAGAAAAATGGTCTGAGACGATGCTCTCTAGCGAAGCTAGCGCACAGCTTCGCGCTCAGATCGATGATGAGTTGAAAGTATTGCCTAATGATGGTTTGGCTTATCAGCAGCGCGCAATGGCTGGTCGCGTAGATCGTGCCGACTCCGTGGCTCGTGTAGAAGGTCCAGTGTTTTTAGGGCGCGGAGACCAAGATCCAACGTGTTCTGCCGAATACCTGATGAATCTCGCTCTTTTAGCGCGCTGCCCAAGGATTGTGGAATTTAGCCCAGCCAGCCATTTTTCAGCGAATGAGCAGCCTTCGCAGGTAGCAAGCTTTTTGCGTTCTCTCTATGAAGCGAGCGTAAAATAGCACACTTCTTACTTGAATATGAATGCCTCGTTCTTTTTCTCTTTTTCTCTCTTCTAAAAATGAGGTGCAAAGCGCGTATCTGCCAAACTTTCACTGCCCTTAATTTTCTTTGTGAGTGACGATTGATCCTGTGCTGGTGCTCAAGAGCGCGCGCATATCTTCGATGTAGGAAATGAGAGTTGCGCGCTGAGTTTCGAGAGAATCAACGTATGCGCGGGCACTTTCTCGCTGAGCTTTGCTTTCTTCTTCTGCTGCACCCTGAATATGTGCTGCTTTAGTTTGTGCTTGGTTCATAATCTCAGCAGCTTCTGTGCGTGCCCTTTTAATAATGGCTTCTGCTTCATCTGCTGCTTGGTGCGTGACGGCATTAGCGGCATCTACTGCAGCTTGATGTTGAGCTTCTGCTGTAGCGAGTGCTTCCTGAGATGCGTTGATGCGTGCTTGTGCTTCATCGCGTGCTTGTGATTCTTGTGCGGAAAGTTCCTCCATAAGTTCACGTTTCATATGAGCAGCTTGCGCTTGTGCTTGTGCATGTATTTCGGATACTTCTTTTTCCGCTTCGCTCTTTATTTTTGTGACGTACTGCTCTGCGTTGCTTGTAAGCGCTGCGATTTCTTTATCGGCTTGTGCACGCATCGCCGTCACTTCTTCAGCCGTGTCTGCACGAAGTTTTTCTGCCTCAAATTTCGCTTGAGTGAGTAGAGACTGTGCTTGTGCTTGAGCTTGGGCAAGAGTATTTTCACTTTCGCGCGTTGTGCGATCGGTAAGCTCCTGGGCGTTTCGTGTGGAGGTCGTCTCTCGTGCCTGAGCCTGAGCCTGAGCATTCGTGAGGATTTGCTCTGCCTCTTCTTTGGCCTCAGCCAAGCGTGCTGAGCAGGTTTCTTCGGTTTGCGAGGTGACGATATCGGCATTTTTTTGGGCAGACGCGATAATCGATTCG
Organism: uncultured Actinomycetaceae bacterium; assembly: GCA_902464405.1. Classification (GTDB taxonomy): domain Bacteria; phylum Actinomycetota; class Actinomycetes; order Actinomycetales; family Actinomycetaceae; genus Arcanobacterium_A. The sequence continues at coordinate 82,911 of CABQJD010000005.1, forward strand.
GCATCGGATCGGGCACGAGTCATCACGTCTAAGGCTTGTTCTTCCGCAGAGCGCAAAAGCCTCTCAATGCGTGATCCCAAGCCAGAATAGGAGGGTTGCCCAACTTCGCCTAGCTCTTCTTGTGCTTGTGCAAGTTCTCCAGAGATTTGCAAGACTGTTAAATCTAGGTGTGCAACTTGTTCTCGAGCTTGGCTGAGTTGATGTTCAAGAGAAGAGATTGCCTCATCGACCTGAGCGCGGTCATACCCGCGCATTACGAGTGAAAACTGTGTTTTTTCTTCTGCCATCACTATCGCTCCATCGTTGCCGTACACTGAATTTCGTCGGTGAATATGTTTCATACAAAATTCTAGTGCAAGTTTTCATTTTCTATTAACGTGATAGACCCCACCATCATTAAAGTAGTGGCATGAAAATGTTGCAAAATCGTTATAATCTATAGAGATAGTACTGTATATCCTCTGTGGTGTATCGAGGTCTAATTGCGTGTGCCGTGCTGTGCTTTTGAGGCGGTAGTTCGGCGGTAACAAAGGAGACTAAGTGAGAATCAAAAACCTGTCGTGGAGTATGCGTGCCATGATTGGCGTGCTGCTGATATCGGTTGGTGTGATGTTCGCAGCTGCAACAATAGTGCATATAGCGACGTTCAATCCAGAAAAAACGCTCACACTTCATGCCGATGAATCTAAGGAAGCTGTGTTTCTTTATACTGCTCCTGGTGTGATTAGCCTTGTGAACGATTCGCCTCGAGTGACTCTCACAGCTTCTCAGTCAGATAGTGCAATTCAATGGGGCTACGGAGCATCGCGAGAAGTTGAGCAATATCTCGGCAAATCTGCAGCTCTTGAAATTAAAGGATTGGCAAACAACGGCACTAGTGCAGATGTTTTTGTGCATACAGCCGATAAGCAAAGTGCAGACCTAGACAAGAAAACACGTGATACTGGCGGATTTTCTCTTGATTCTTCCGATTTATGGTTGGCATCTGGTCAGGGGAAAGGCGAGGTGACGTTCACTCTTCCTAAGGATCAGGGCGTTGATCGTTCACTTATTGCGACGACGTCGGCTGGAACTGCTCCAGAGATTACTCTCACGTGGATATATGATGAAAAAATAGCTTCACCTGCTCCTCTTATTGTGGTCGGGATTTTGCTGGCTCTTATTGGAGTGGTTTTGCTTCTCATCGATAGGCGCGATCGAATTGACCGATACGAGGCTGCGCAAAAAGCGGCTCGTGCGAAAGCGGAAAAAGAGTTCACTCTATCGGCTGAAACAAGTGTTTTGCCGATCTTTAAAGGGGATTTGTCGGATCCTCAGACTGGTCGTTCTGTGCAGCGTGAATACACAGCAGCATCTTTCGGAGCTGCGATTTTGCCAGGAACGCCGCGTACCGAAGCACTTCGGAATCGAGAATTGATGCACTCCGATTGGGCAATGCGGACTTCTGCTTCTGAAGAAGGTATTTTTGAGCAAGACGCATACGACTGTGCTGATAGTGCTTCGACACCGCACGTCACCTTGTGGGAATGCACGCAACCTTTTGAAAACGATGGGGATATCGATGAAGGTGCTGTGGATCTATGGAAAGAGGATCGTGATGCGTAGGTCTGTGAAGAAAAATTTTCGTGCGTTAAGTGCTGTTATCGTGATGCTCGGTATGGCTTGCGGTCTATCTGGCTGCAAAAAAACTGAGGTTCTTCAGCCTGTGGTGACAAACGCTGAGGAAGCAATCGTTACTCCAGAGCAGTATGAACGCATTGCACAAGCAACGATTGCTGATATACGAGCGGCAGATGAATCTCTGGATGCTTCTCGGCTGTCGAAACGGCTGATGGATCCTATTCTTACGCAGCGCACAGCTCAATATAAGCTTAAGGGTCTTAAAGATGATACGCAGATCCCCCCTATTGTGATCGATCCGAAAGCAACGCCGCTATCAACTGGCACAGGATTCCCTCGAGGGCTTCTTTCGTATAGTCCGCCAGTTGACGGGCAAAATCAGCGCACATTAACTGCTTGGCAGCAGGATTCTGCACGAAGCAACTATAAGCTGTGGGGGCAGATTTCTCTCTTTCCTTCGGCAGATTTGCCTGAGCTGACTTCGGCGATCAGCACTGCACAAGGGTATTCGAAGAAAGATTCTGGATCGTATCTAACGGACCCTGTTGGCGTGACGGCAGCGTATGCTCAGTATCTGCAAACGCAAGAACTTGGTGCTGTGAAATTCAAAGAGGGCGATGAGTTGTTTCGCGGATTAAAATCACAGATGGATTCGTTGAAAGAAACTATCGGTGATTTCGGCGAAGTTTCACTTAGCGTTGCCGATAGTGGCGCTGCTCCGATTGTTGTGAGCACGAGTGATGCAGGAGTGGTCGTTTTCGGCGAGATTAAATATCACACAACGTATAAGACAAAGAATGCAGATCGCCCTATTGTGCTTAAAGGAACTGCTGAAGCTTTGATACATTCTGGTGATAAAGAAAAGCCAAATATTGAAATCGGTGAAAATTCTCCGTTTACGGCAAGCTACAGCGTAGTAGTTGCTTTCTACGTGCCGCCAACGACTGGGGAAAATGTGCAGCTGATCGGTGCAAGTTCGAACATCTTATATAGCGCAGCAGTCGAGTAAACGCTGTATTTTGCTGCGCTTACACGTAGGAAGTATGTGATGTGCTAGTGGTCTGCGCTGAAAAATCTCGTTTCAAATGCAACAGCTTTGCTCTATAACCGCGCAATATTTGCGGCGCTCTGGATGCTATTTGCCGAGATGACGAATGGTGAGAGGGGAAAAAGAGAAAGAGAAATCACTCATTGAAGAATACTGAAACTTGCTCTTTTTGCGCAGGCGGCAGAGTGCAGATCATAGAGTGCAGACACTTGGTAAAATCGATCTTTGAGCCTACGGTATCTTCTTTTAGACATTCATTTCTATGATTTTAGGAATATAGGAGTGGGTGTGCTGGCATAAATGCCAGCACACCCACTCCTATATTTTCTGCACAGAGTTCAGATTCACTCTGTGCAGAAAATGTTTATTTCACGATAATCACGCGGAGATTTCTTGGGCCATGTACGCCGTCTACACGTACAAGCTCAATATCAGATGTTGCTGAAGGCCCGGCAATCCATGTGATCGGGCGGCATGGATTCTCATTGAGCACAGCCACAGCCTGCGGTACCGTGGGATAAATATCTTCAGCTTTCAGTACGATCACATGCGTATCGGGCACGAGAGTAATTGCGCGGCGCCCTTGGTCTGGCTCGCCGTCAAGCACAATCGTTCCTGAAAGGGAGATAGCTACACGGCTAGCCGTTACCACAGCATCAATCTCATTGAGTTCATAGTTTGAAAGCCCAGATTCTCGGGAATCTTCCACAACTTTTCGCCCATCTTTCGCTGCGGCTTCTTTCCACGCATCAGGCAAACCTGCAGGAACTACCACAGAGGTAAGAGGCTCCAAGAAGTGGGCAATCGTATCGGTGATTTCATCGGCACTCACGATTTCTACTTGTGCCGTGTAATCTTCGAGCTTCTCTTTCAGTTCTGCAATTACTGCATCAGAACCAGGAGCATCACTTCCTTCCATGCGATAGTTGCGAGGAACTTCAGGCGCTGGCGCCTTTTGAGAAGCATTCAATGCTCGGCGCAAATTCGCCAAAATTTCGGTGCGGGCATCTACAGTAGCCATCAGTGCGTCTCCTTATACCAATCGCGGAAAGTCTTCTTTGGCGGGGCGGGAACGTCGCGTACCGACGTCCACCTCGAAGCAATAGGCACTGGCAGGTGCCCGATTTTTTCGTCTTTGCCAGCCACAATATCGCCTTTAGTGACGGCGCGTGCAGCTAGCTTCCATGCTTTAGAGTTGCCCATCACTTTGCTGCTTGCCTTCATGGCAATATCCCAGAATCCTGGCACGCCTCCACGATTTTCTTCGGTGATGCGATGACGTAAATCAACGAGCACTTCTGGAATGTTGATTTTCACTGGGCATACTTCAAAGCATGCTCCGCACAGTGATGAAGCATAGGGGAGTGACGATGCGGGGTTGTGATGATCCATAGCCGCCAGAAGCTGCGGAGTAAGAATCGAACCAATTGGACCTGGATAGATTGAGTTGTACGCATGCCCGCCTACGTGCTCATACACTGGGCAGGCATTCATGCATGCGCCGCAACGTATGCAGTGCAGGGCTTGGCGTCCAATCTCATCAGCCAATACTTTCGAACGCCCATTATCGAGCAGCACGAGGTGGAATTCCTGTGGTCCGTCTCCAGGCGTGACGCCGTTCCAGAAGCTCGTATAGGGGTTCATACGCTCTCCAGTTGCTGAGCGAGGAAGGAGCTGTGCAAACACTTCTGCATCCTGGAAACGTGGCACAATCTTCTCGATTCCAACAAGAGAAATTAGAGTTTTTGGAAGAGTGAGGCACATACGCCCATTGCCTTCAGATTCAAACACAGACAACGTGCCTGTTTCGGCGATCATCATGTTTGAGCCAGAGATTGCAACTTCCGTTTTGAGAAATAGCTCGCGCAGATGAGCACGTGCAGCCATGGCAAGCTCCCGAGGGTCTGTGGATAGCTTTTCGGGAGCATCGCTCATTTCGCGTAAGAATATTTCACGGATTTCAGCTCGGTTTCGGTGAATAGCTGGAACCACGATATGCGAAGGCATATCCTTGCCGAGCTGCACGATCATTTCGGCAAGGTCAGTTTCCCACGCGTGAATACCGTGTTTAGCAAGTTCCTCATTGAGGTTGATTTCTTGCGTAGCCATCGATTTGACTTTGACGACTTCCGTGGCATTTTTTTCGCGCAGAATGCTGAGGATAATTTCGTTCGCTTCTTTGGCATCACGCGCCCAGTGGACGATACCGCCGCGTTTTGTCACATTTTTTTCAAGCTGTTGCAAAAGATCGGGGAGATTACTCATCGCTTCATGCTTGATTGCGCTGGCAGCATTGCGCAGTTCTTGCCAATCAGGCATTTCTTCCACGCGCATATTACGTTTGTTGCGAATGGTTGTGGTTGCATGCCGAAGGTTTTTGCGCATTTGATTATTACGCAAAGTCACCTGCGATCCTTCTGGGAATGTGGCACCCCATTGAAGAGTGTGATCGGGAAGGGGATCGCCCTGCACCCACTGATGCCCCGTGTGGGCAGAATTTTTCTTGAGCAGCTTGCTCGAAACAACTTGTGGAATCCCAAGGAATGTTGGCATCACACACCTGCTTTCTTCGTAAAATCAGGAGCCTGCCATGGCTCGTCTTGAGTGCCAGCAAGCACTTCTGCGAGGTGCATCACTCGCACGCCAGCACGATTTCGGGCAAGTCCGCCGCCAATATTCATCAAACAAGAATAATCACCAGCTACGAGCACATCAGCTTTCGTACTCATCACATTCGCCATCTTATCTGCCAGCATAGAAGCTGACGTTTCAGGATTTTTGAGCGAGAATGTGCCGCCGAAGCCACAGCACGATGTTGCTGAAGGAAGCTCTACAAAATCAATGCCTTGCACATTTTTGAGGAGTCGCTCTGGTCTATCTCCCACTTTCGCTACACGCAATGAATGGCAGGTAGGGTGGAAAGTGACGCGGTGAGGGAAATATGCCCCCACATCTTCCGTGCCGAGCACGTCGACGAGAAACTCTGAAAGCTCATATGTTTTTTCTGCAATAGCTGCAGCTTTACGTGATAGTTCGTCGTCACCTTGAGTTTTGGCAACCATAGCTTGCTGTTCGCGCATTGACCCTGTGCAGGAGCCTGAAGGAACGACAATAGCATCCCATTTTCCATTGAGTACGCCTTCAAATGTGCGCACATGATTTTCAATAAGCGGCAGTGCCTCTGGGTAATAGCCAGTATTGACGTGCATCTGCCCACAGCAGGCTTGCGTTTCGGGAAAATCGACGTCGATTCCTAGGCGTTCAAGCAAATGCAGGGTAGCTGCTGGTGCTTGCGGAAACATTGCGTCTGCAATGCACGTAGCGAAAAGTGCTACTCTCATGAGCGGTTCCTTTCTGTAGAAATAGTTAACGTGTGTATGAAGTTTAGGCTGGAATAATCGGGAAGATTCCTTGGGTAGTAAGGAAAATCAGTATGCACAGCACGAGCAGAAGCCCAGCGCTCCACGGAGCAGCCTTGCGTAGCAGCTCGGGTTCACAGCCTTGCTGCTGAATTGCTGTGGCTGCAATAGCGAGATTTTGCGGGGAAACGATTTTACCTAAACCGCCGCCGATCGAATTCGCTGCAAGAAGTACGCTAGGATCTGCACCAACCCCAGCTGCGGCAGTTGTCTGCATAGAAGCAAACAGCGCATTTGATGAGGTTGCTGATCCTGTTACGGCAGTTCCGATCCACCCCAAGATAGGCGAGAGGAAACCAAAAGCAGCTCCTGTAGCTGCGAGAGCTGCGCCAATCGCCACCGTTTGCCCAGAAAAGTTCATCACGTATGCCAAGCTCATAACGAGTGCAATAGTGAGCAAACTCCAGCGCAGCGCATAAATCGTATTGAGGAGTTCTTTCATGCCGCGTCCGAAACTGTATGTGTATAGTCCGCCTGAGCTTTTAGCTCCATAAACAATGCTCACAATAATTGCAGTGAGTGCAATCATCGTGCCGGGGTTTGAGAGAGTCTGGAGCTTAAAGAGTGCGCCGCTGTTTGGTTCGCCCGCTGCCGTCACCAAATGCCCATATAGCCCTGGCCATTTAATAAGAGTATCGGTGGAAGAGAGCAGAGCTGGCAGATCCACGCCAATCTTCCAGAGCTTAGAAATAGCAAAGATAATGACGACGAGCCAGTAGGGCATAAGACCAAGCACTATACGGCTCGTGGTAGGCGCAGTTGTTGATTTCGTCTGCGACTTCCACTCATCTGGTGTTGATGGACGGAACTTGACGAGCAGGAGTGCCGTCACGGCGAAGCCCATGAGCGAAGCAAACACAGCTGTGAGCTCATACGAGATATAGTGGGCGGCGACGAAGTGGCATATTGCCGTCACGATTCCTTGGATTAAACCGATATGCCACAGCTGTTTAATACCGCGGGTGCCATCGAGAATGCCGAGCATGGCGATCGGAATAAATACGGCAATAACGGGAGTAATGCACGAGGTGGTTGCAGCAACTTCAGCTCCAGTGATACCGCCGATAGAGCCAGCGGTGGTGAGCGGGATTGCCATTGCGCCAAAGCAGACGTTAATCGCATTTCCTACCATCGTCACCAAAGCAGCTTTAATTGGGGGAAGCCCGAGTGAAAACAGCATCGCGGCGACAATAGCGACGGGCGCACCGAAGCCAGCTAAGCCTTCGAGCAGACCGCAAAAAGAAAAACCGATGAGGAGGGCTTGGATACGCATATCGCCTTTGCCCACAGCGGAAAATACGGAGCGCACATCGTCGGCACGCCCAGAAGAAACGGTGAGATTATAGAGCCAGACAGCGGCAATCACGATGTAGAGAATAGGAGTGACGCCGAATGCAAGACCATAGAGTGCAGAATTGGCAACGAGTCCAGCAGGCATATGGAACCCGAATGCGGCGATGAGCGCAGCGAGCACAAGAGCTCCTAATGCGCACCAGTGAGTTGCCAGCTTAAAAACACCGAGCAAGACGAAAAAAAGAACCAGCGGCAGAATGCCAACGAGTGCGGAGAATACTGTGGAGCCAGCGATCGCTTCGGTTGAAGGTGTGAAGCTCGCAACGGGGAGAATCTGAGTGAGTATGCCCATTAAGAATCTCTTTCTACGTAGGTCGGCATAAGCCGAGTATGAGATATAGCGGGGCAGGCGCTGTATCGACAGTGAAAAGCGCCAACCGCTTATGCGCCAATTTTATTAGCAAGTGTGTGAAAAATGGGAAAATAATTGCTGCATATTACGCGCGAAATCTCTTACGTAATATGCAGCGATGAGGAATACAGTATAAAAATGTAGTAAATTCCTGAAAAATTAAGCTTTCTTGGGAGTTAGATATACAACCCCGAATGGAGGAAGCTGAAGATTCACGGAATATGGGCGGCCATTCCAGCCGATAGGATCAGCTTGTGCGCACCCGAAATTCCCAACTCCCGAACCGCCATATATATCTGCATCAGAATTGAAAATTTCTTCCCACTGCCCGCCGTACGGCAAGCCGACTCGGTAGTCGGTATGGGGAACGCCAGCAAAGTTGCAGATAACGGCAACAACGTCATCGCCATCATGGCTCTTACGCAAATAGGAGAGCACGTTGTGATCGCCGTCAGAAACTTCAATCCATTCAAAGCCAGCATTTGTGAAATCTTCACTCCACAGTGCGCAGTGTTCACGGTAGACCTTGTTGAGATCGCGCACGCATCGCATCACGCCATCGTGCTGTTCGTTCTGGGTGAGCCACCAGTCAAGACCGCGCCCTTCATTCCATTCATCGATCTGTGCAAATTCCTGCCCCATAAAGATGAGCTGTTTTCCTGGGTGACTCCACTGGTAAGCGTAGAGCAAGCGCACTCCAGCAAGTTTTTGCCAATGATCGCCAGGCATCTTCGAATAGAGGGAGCCTTTGCCATGCACGACTTCATCGTGAGAAAGAGGGAGCATGAATTGTTCGCTAAAGGCATATACAAGGGAGAACGTGAGCTCGCCGTGGTGCCAGCGGCGATTGATCGGTTTTTCTTGCATATAGCGCAAAGTGTCGTTCATCCAGCCCATATTCCATTTCAAGCCGAACCCTAGCCCGCCGCTTTCTGTGAGACCAGTGACGCCGCTCCAGCTCGTACTTTCCTCAGCGATCATCATAATCCCTGGGTTATTTTTATAGGCTGTAGCATTCGTCTCTTGTATGAAGGAAATAGCCTCCAAATTTTCACGCCCGCCATAAGCGTTTGGCTGCCATTGACCAGCTTCTCGCGAATAGTCAAGGTAGAGCATAGATGCCACTGCATCCACGCGAATTGCATCAATATGGAATTCTTTCATCCAGTAGAGGGCATTTGCTACAAGGAAATTCCGCACTTCGTTACGCCCAAAGTTGAAGACGTATGTGCCCCAGTCGGGGTGTTCGCCACGCAGGGGGTTAGGGTCTTCGTAGAGCGGAGTTCCGTCAAAACGAGCCAGCGCCCATTCGTCGCGTGGGAAGTGGGCAGGTACCCAGTCCATAATCACGCCGATTCCAGCGTTGTGCAGTTCGTTGATGAGATAACGCAGATCGTCAGGAGAGCCATAGCGAGAGGTAGGAGCGTAATAGCTGGTCACTTGATAGCCCCAGCTAGGGCCGAAGGGGTGCTCGGCAAGAGGCATAAATTCTACGTGTGTGAATCCCAGGTATTTTACGTGCCCAATCAGTTGCTCGGCGAGTGAACGATAGTCGTTCCCTGGGCGCCATGAGCCTAAATGAAGTTCGTAGACGGAAACAGGGCCTGAGTGGGGGTCGCAGGCGGCACGCTGAGCAAGCCATTCGTCGTCATCCCATGAGAAATGTGAAGAGGTGACGATGCTCGCTGTGCTCGGAGGAACTTCTGTTGCGCGAGCCATCGGGTCTGCTTTTTGATGGAGAGATCCATCTTGATACTCGATTTCGTATTTATATCGAGCTCCTTCTCCAGCCCCAGGAATGAAGAGTTCCCACACGCCGCTTTCGCCAAGTGAACGCATGGGAGCGGTAGCGCCATTCCAACCGTTGAAATCACCAACAACGCGCACGGCTTTAGCATTTGGAGCCCACACTGAGAAGCTCACGCCACTTACTAGACCCATACTTGTTTCGTAGGTATGCACGTGTGCTCCGAGCATTTCCCAGAGCTGCTCGTGGCGTCCTTCAGCAAAGAGATATGTGTCTGTTTCTCCCACAGTGGGAAGGAATCGATAGCCATCGTCTGAGAGTATTTCCGTCTCGCCATAGACGGTGCGTACGCGATAATCTGGAACTTCGGTGCATTCAAGTACCACGTACCAAATGCCGTTGAATTCGTGCTGTGCTTGATATTCGCCTTCATTCGTGACGATGTAGACGGCATCTGCCATCTGCCGCCCGACGCGAATAGTCACGTGAGCGCAGTCGTCGTGCATATGGGGCCCGAGAATATCGTGCGGTGCATAGTAATGCCCGTTTGAGACGAGATCGAGCGTATCGTATGAAATCGGAATCGGAGAGCTATTCATAATCTTATACTCCCATGTTTTTCTGCTGTGTGAGGGCGTTTCCTCAAAGTTGTTTTAATAATATATAAAAAGATGCGTTGATGGTTCGTATGTGATGCAGGCTGTATTGTGAGATGCCTTTTGGATAGCTGTGCTGCTACGGATATCGGTATCGCCATGCATTCACAGATCTACTCATTTCTTAAGTGTATGCATGCATAATCTCAGTAATTCCGGAGAGGGGGATGTCGATCCACGATGGGCGGTATGCTGCTTCATATATCACTTCATAGAGAGCTTTATCGAGAATAAGGGCATCAGCAAGTTCTGATTTTTTTGCACCATAGGCATGTAAAAATTCTGAGCGAGCAGCATTTTCCCATTCAGCTATGAGCTCGGAGTTTGCGCCTTGTTTTCGGGCGAAACCAGCTGCATAGCTGAGAGATCGAAGCATACCTGCAATATCTCGCAGGGCAAGATCAGGCTTGTTTCGTTCACTCAGCGGGCGCAAAGGTTCCCCCTCAAAGTCGATAACGCGCCACTCGTCAGCGCTTTCTTCCTGAGTACCATGCTGGGAGTTGCTATGTGTGCGCAGCACTTGCCCGAGATGAAAATCCCCATGAATGCGCTGCAACTGTGGCCATGCGCTGCAAGCGGCACGAGTGTAGATATCTTCGATACGCGCGGCGTATGGTTGTAGCTCTGGCACGCGATCGAGAGCCTGAGCTGCACGAGCACGCCATGATGCAAGCTGAATTGCACGTGCATCGTCATTCGGCTCAGCAGTTGGCAGGGCGCTCGCGAGCGCGGTGTGCATAGCACGTGTGGTGTGTCCGAGCTGAGCGATAGCAGAGATTGGAAAGTTTCCACTAGTGCTAAGTTCGCTTGTGATGAGCTGCCATGCATCCGCAGATCCATCAAGAAATTCCGAAGCTGTGAGTATATCGGCTTGATACTCGCATTGGTGGTTGGCAGATACTGGCTCCGATATTTTGAAGCTGGCAGAAGAAAAACATGCCCGCGCATACCCGTACTGCGCTGGAACCACTGCGCTGCCAGCATTATCGAGAGCGCATTGAAGTTCAATATCTGGGTTGATTCCAGGGTGGACGAGTCGCAGTAATTTCACGATTATGCTACGCCCATCAGCAAGTCTATAAATAATAGAGGTGTTTGATTGCTCAGATGTGAGTTTATGTGAGGTGACGATTTTTGCAAGACTATGGAAGGTTTCGCGCAGTGGTGTTCCATATATTCGCAGGCAGGAAATATTTCTTGGAGTATCTTCGTGAGATTCCCCAAAAATAGCTGGATGCGGTATTTCGTTAGCAGGATCGCCAGGGGTAAGGGCAGCGGCAAGCAAGGCTGCTCGTCCTTCAGGAGTGTCGGTAGCGTCGATGTATATAGGCGCTGTAGCAGAATTATTTGCCGATTGGAGTTTGTGGACAATTGGCACTGCATAGAGGTTGGCTCCAGCTTCCACTAGCAGGAAAAGTATCGCGCAATCAGAGTTTTGTGCGAGCACTGTCAGATTAGTTATGTGTACTTGCTGACTTGGCGGAACGCTGCTTTTTTGAGTCGAAGCGCCGTGTAAATCGTCACTGCTAGTGCTGCTTCCAGCAGTGATTTCGCTGCCACTTTCATCGGAGATATCGGTGGAGGTGAGAAACCAACGTTGGCTAGGCAGCCACGAGCTTAAAAATGTTTCGATAGATGATTGATTGATGTTCATATGCCCGCATTTCAACTTTTTACTTTGACGCTGAGAATATGAGCCACTTGCCCGTGAGGGTCGAGGCGTACGTATGGATTTTGATTCCATTCATAAGTTTCGCCATTCATCTCGTCATATACGTCGAGCACAGGTGCGCTATCCCAGCGTGCGCAAGTGCCGAAGTGGCTCAGATCAAGATTGATGACGGCATCGCGTGAAGCATAAGGGTCTATATTGACTACAACGATCACCATATCGACGTTTCCGTCGGGCGATTCTTCTGGCTGAGTCACCTTCGAGAAGCAGATCACTTTATCGGAGGTGGTTGGGTGGATTCTCACATCTCGAAGCCGACGCAAAGCGAGATGTTTATTGCGGATTTCATTGAGTTTGCCGAGCAGCTGGGAAATTCCATTAGCTTGGGCGCTTTCATAATCGCGCATCTTATACTCATATTTTTCGTTGTCGATCTGTTCTTCAGATCCTGGGCGAGCGATATTTTCAGCAAGCTCATAGCCAGAATAAATACCCCAGCAGGGAGAGCCAGTTGCTGCCAAGACGGCTCGAATAGCAAATGCTGGCACTCCTCCTCGCTGCATATAGGGTGTGAGCACGTCATGTGTAGTGGGCCAGAAGCATGGGCGGAAGTGGCTGTCTGAGATACGCGAGACTTCCCACAAATAATCTTCCAACTCTTTCTTTTCGTTGCGCCACGGGAAGTATGTGTAGCTTTGCTGGAAGCCTACTTTGCCTAAGGTCTGCATCATCGGAGGATTCGTATGAGCTTCGCCCATAAACGTAATATTTGGGTGGGTCTGATGGAATTCTTCAAAGAGTCGCTGCCAGTAGTTCAACGGCTTTGTGTGAGGGTTGTCGATGCGAAACATCGTCACCCCGTGGCTGATCCACACTTCAAGCACACGCTTAATCTCTTGATAAATACCTTCTGGATCGTTATCGAAGTTAAGCGGATAAATATCCTGATATTTTTTCGGTGGGTTTTCGGCATAAGCAATTGTGCCGTCTGCTCTGGCTGTAAACCATTCAGGATGTTCGATAACCCACGGATGATCGGGGGAACACTGTAGGGCTATGTCGAGAGCAACTTCCATACCGAGTTCGTGCGCTCGTGCGACGAAATGGTCAAAATCTTCAAACGTTCCTAAATCTGGGTGAATTGTATCGTGCCCGCCCTCTGAAGAACCGATTGCGTACGGAGAGCCAGGATCGCCAGGGAGTGCTGTGAGTGTATTGTTACGTCCTTTACGTGCAGTAGTGCCGATAGGGTTAATCGGTGTGAGATAGATGACGTCGAATCCCATAGCGGCAATGCGTTCGAGTTCTTTTTCTGCTGTCTTAAATGTGCCTGATACCCACATATCTTTTTCGCTATCGAAATAGCAACCGCATGTGCGCGGGAATATTTCATACCACGAGCCAACGAGAGCAGCTTCGCGCTCAACGCGAAGTTTATAGTGTGTAGATTCGCTGAGCAGTTCACGCAATGGATAGGTGGCGAGCGCAGCGTCTACTTCCGCTGATGTGGCAGCTTCAAATTTAAGTTTGGCACTCATGCGTTTCTTGCTCATCACGCTAATGAGATCGCGGATTGTGGCTCGTTCGGCCGATCCGCGAGGCATAGCGTTCATTGCCCGTTTCATGATGGCAATGCCTTCAAGGAAGACGAGCTGAATATCCTGGTTGTTGCTGATCTTGATATCAGCAGTGTGGCGCCAGGTGCTGATAGGATCGCTCCATGCGCGCACTGCAAAGGTGTAGTCGCCAGGTTTCTTGGGTGTTAGCCACCCCTCATAACGAAATTCTCCTGGGCGTACATCGACCATCACTTTTTCTTGTACCTGTGTGCCGTTAGCATCAAACAAAACACACGCTGCTCCGAAATAATCATGCCCTTCGCGAAAGATCGTGGCTTGTACAGGGAAGGCTTCATTTTCTACGCCTTTTGCTGGCCATATGCCATTTTCAACAACTGGCGTGATGTCTGTGATCGGGATACGTGTGATAGGGGTGTAGTTTGCTGCCAGCTGCTTAGAAGATTTTGTAGTTTTAGTGCCAGTGCTGCGCGATTTCTTTTCAGATGCTCGGGCTGTGGTCTTGGCAGCAGAGCGCCGCGTTGAAGTAGTGGAATTCTTTGAGCTGTGAGCGGCAGTTTCTGCAGACGCGCGAGTGCGAGATGAAGATGTAGTCATACTTTTAATTTTAGAATATCTGCGCACAGAAAATGTGATTTCTGCCTATTTATTTTATTTTTATTTAGGCTGTGCGTTACTTCCGTGTATGTGTTTAGTGTATGCGTTTGCATATGCGTTATTTTCTTTTTCGTTGAGCATATTTATTCTTGGTGTGCCAACGTTTCTTTTCTCGTGTAGGTTGAAACAGAAGAGAAACTATGCTGATGAAGTGCTAAGGCTGGCAATTATCGGAATGTCTGTTTGTGCTGGAGGGTTGATGAGAAAAAATTTGCTGGGTAGGAAGATACTAGCCCTCGCAGTTCCTTCTCTTGGCTCTCTTCTTGCGGAGCCTTTGATGGTGCTCGGAGATTCGGCAATGATTGGGCACGTTGGCACTGAAGAACTCGCAGGCCTCACTCTTGCTAGCTCTATCAACGTTTTTCTTGTGGGGATGTGTATCTTCTTAGTCTATACAACCACTGCTGTGGCAGCGCGTAAACTTGGGCAAGGCGATCAAAAAGGAGCAGTCAAAGCTGGAATAGATGGAATGTGGCTTGCGACGATTGTAGGAAGTTTCCTTGCGCTGTTCGTATATATTTCAGCGCCGCTCCTTATGGGCTTTTTTAACGCAAGCGATGCAGTATACGCCCAAGGGGTTAGATATCTGCGTTCCTCTTGTTGGAGCTTATTTCCGATGGCGTGGGTGCTTGCAGGCACGGGTGCGCTTCGCGGGCAGCTAGATACTCGCACCCCATTCCTTATATCGATGAGTGGTGCTGTGTTTAACGTAGGTGTGAATGCGATTCTAATTTTTGGAGCGCATCTTTCAGTAGTTGGTGCGGGATATGGCACGTCGATTGCTTCATTTGCAATGGGGATTGCGTTTATTTTTCGTGTGACGGCAGGCGCGCGGCAATCACAGATGGAACTTCGCCCGCACTTCTCAGGTATTTTCAATGCTTTATGTGCTGGCGCACCGCTGATGATTCGTACTCTCACTATGCATGTTGTGATTATGGGAACTACGTGGGTAGCGGCAAGTCAGGGAGAAGTAGCTGTGGCAGGAAGGCAGATTGCCAACGTCACATGGGGTCTCACCGCCAATATTCTCGATGCTCTAGCAATTGCCGCCCAGGCTCTTATCGGTTATGAGCTTGGGCGTGGAGAGAAAAGCAGAGTACGTTTGCTTGTGCGGCAGCTGGCTGTGTGGGGTGTTGGAGCTGGCGTAGTCATTGGGCTGGTGACGGCAGCGGCGGCTCCTGTCTGGCCGCGCGTTTTCAGTTCGGATTTGCAGGTGGTTCAGGCGGCGATGTATGCGCTTGTCGTGAGCGCAATTTTCCAGCCTCTCGCCGGGATTGTGTTTATGTATGATGGCGTGCTTATCGGAGCAAATGATTCTTGGTATCTTGCAAAGGCTGGAGTGGTGAATCTTGCGCTCTATGCTCCAGCGCTCTGGGCAGTGTGGGTATATGCTCCGCAAGGTGCTTTGGGGCTTGTGTGGCTATGGGCGTGCTATTGCGGAGTATTTTTTGCTGCGCGTTTGCTTACGCTTAGCTTTCGTATTCGTCGCGATACGTGGATGGGGTTGAAGGCTTAGTTGCAGCGAAATTTCGGGATATGCATTTAGTGCAAGCGGTGGTGTATTACAGGTGAATTAAGTGAAGAGATACTGGTCATAAATTCGTTTCAAGCCTCTCTCCTATGATTAAAATAAGGGTACCCTAATTTATTTATTTGAGAGGCTTAAATGAGAAATCTTTTCCTTGGCAATCTCCAACACGTGATTAAAGTTTCTATATCTTCAGCTATGGTTTGTTGTCTGGCGGGATCGCTTGCTTTTGTATCGAGTGCCTATGGCGCTGATGCAAAAGCAGAAAAATCTGCTACGACGCTTGATTCTGATGCCCGTAAATGGGCTGGTATTGATGGCACGCGATATGGAGATAGCATTCGTAAAACGTCTCGTATCACTTATCCCGATGCTGGAAATGTGCCGCAGCTGACGTGCAATCTTGTTGGTGATATGCGTACCGACATGGTGTTTTTAGATCAGAAGAACCACCAGATTCATATTGTTGATCATATTCCTTATGGTTCTGATGAATACGATCTTGAGCGTTCGATTAAAGATCAACCAGGTGCAGTCCATATCAATCTTCCTTCGGGCGATGGCTCTTGGCATATTGCTTGTGTAAAGAAAGCGCGCGGCGAGAACCCAGTGTTGGCTGTTGCAAATAAAATGAAAGTATATGTAAGCGCGGTTGATTCGTTAGCAGATGGTGAAGCATTTCCAACTGACGCTACATATACGTTTGGATCCGATGTCTTATCAATTGCTCCATTGACTTCTGGCATTGATACACCAGGAATGATTGTTGCTGCCCACAATAAAGTATTTGCTTTTGAACGTATCAAATCGGGCGAACAAACGGAAAATTCTGCATCGAATTTTTGGAATATTGGCAACAGTACTTCGGTCACTGTAGCACCTTTGAATTATGCATTGGGCGAAGAGCTGACGATCGGTGTTGGCGTTGCTGAAGAAAACAGAGTTTATGCAATCTCGATGGAGAATGCTAGTGGAGAAGCTGCAGACGAGGGTGTCGTAGTCCAGGCTAGTGGTGGCTCATTTGGTGCTTCACTGGTGGCAATCGGTGATGTGAATGGTGATGATATCAACGATTATGCTGTTGGCGCTCCAGGGGCCAACAGCAATGCTGGTGCTGTAGCTGTAATTTACGGAAGTACAATGACTACCGGCACGATAACTGTTGATGTCTCCTCTACTTCAGATCTTTCTGTTCAGCAGGGTAAAGATCAGGCAGGAACTTTGATTCGCCAAGTTCATCGCGGTCGGATTGGTACAAGCCTTGCCTATGTAGCGCAATATGATGCACATAATCCAGGTGCGCTCGTTATTTCTCGTCCCGAAGATGAAGAGCATCCAGGTGCTGTTGTCGTCAGTGAGAAAGCGCTGAATAAGAATTGGAATACAGGGACGGGTCTGGCATCTATTCCTGCGAATCAGTCAGTTATTCTGGCCAGTGAAGAAGGAGGTGACGGAGACGGCGGATTTTATGTAGGCGCTATCCCTCCTGCAGACTCTGATATTGACCTTTATGGTATTTATACTGCAGACAGCAAAGGTAAGGTGGACGTTTGGACTGTTGATATGCGTCGCCAAAATGAGACGACTGCTCCAGTAGAGCCTCGCTATCCTGCGCCTCCTGCCCCTAGTGCAGAGCCTGCTTATAAAACTCTGGATGAGGCTGATCGTAAGTCTTGGTTAGGTGGATTTACCACTGGTTTTGGCGGTGCGATTACCAGAGGAAGATGCGACGTGACGGGTGATGGAAAACCAGATCTCATTAGTGGAAGTGCAATTCGGTCTGAATATAAATTCGATCCTTACTATGAAGATTCAACTTCGACGCATGGTTGGGTCTTTAACGTTACAGGCGCTATTGATATTGTGCCAGGTGGGACGCCTGGAGGAAATATCGAAAATAATGGGCGCACAATAACTATCCTTGGACCTAAGAAAACGCAGGATCCTGCAGCAGATGCTGCAGCAGGTTTTAGCGTTGCCTGCCTAGGAGATGTTAATGGTGACGGCAGTGACGATATAGCTGCTTCTTCTGTGACGATGGGGCGTATCTGGGTGATTTATGGCGGTAAAGATCTGCATCGCACAGATCTCAATAATCTCGATTCTTCTAGAGGCTATATTGTTGATATGCCTTATCAGATGGGCGCTGCTGGATATCAGGTCACTCGGGTTGGCGATGTTGATCATGATACCTTTGCTGATCTCGGTTTTGTGGTAGCAAATACTCCTTTGGCTATGGGGGATCGAAGTCAGTCGTACGGCACAGCGTTTATTGTGAAAGGCAATGCAGAAGGAAGGAATATAGACCTTAAGGATCTTGAAAAAAATAACTCAGACGTCATCTGGCGTGTTAATACTCCTAGAGGGCACACTCTCAACGCGTTTGCTTCTGTTGGGGATGTGAATGCTGATGGTCTTACGGATTATGTTTTAGCAGACTTCAATAGTTTCACAGATAAGGGAACAGTGCCAGGAAGTGCGTGGGTTGTTTATGGCAACGCACGATTCGAAAATATCGATCTCGATAATAATATTCCTGGGTATGAGCTTGTGATGTCTGACGATGCATCTTATCGTTTGGGTGCTGGCAATTCTATAGCACCAGCTGGTGACGTCAACAATGACGGCATTGGTGATTTTGTGATCGGATTCGATGGCGGCTCTATTCAGCATCAAACTAAAGGTGGAGTGGTGTTCGTTCCAGGCACAAAAAAGACAATTGCTAAACGTAATATTTCTCCACACGATCGCGCTAAAACAGATGAAGATATTCGTGTTATCACTGGAGCAAGCGTCGGGAGTTCTTTTGGCTGGGCAGTAGATACTTTGCCAGTTTCACGTGAGAATCCTCAAGGTTTGCTTGCTGTAGGAGCAAGTGGACAAGGGGAGAACGGAGCTGCTTATATTCTTCAACTGAAGGATTTTCCGCAAGGGATAACCTCTATTGATGAGCTAGGTGAAAAAGTGAAGACAATTGAGAGCAGCGCAGAGCGTTCGAGGTTTGGTCGTTCGGTTGCTTTTATAGGCGATTATTTGGGTGCGTCTACTTTGACGATAGGCGGTGACGGCGTTATCGATAATCCTTCTATCGGTGAAGAAGGTTATGCTCATTCGGCGCATATTTTAGCTATCACTGCAGCAAAAGTGACTCCTGAGCAAAGTTCAACGAATAATTCTCAACAGATGGGTGGAAGTAATCTGAAGCCAAGTGTTGCTGGCAATATGGTTAAGCAGGCAGATATTTCTCTCGAGGCAAAACGTGGTGTAAAGGCAGGAGTTTCTCATCTGCCTTTGACAGGTACCCATGCTGGATTGATGGCGGTATTCGTATGTTGCGCTGCTCTTGTGGCAGGAGGTTTTGCCTCGAAGCGCTGGAGTTTTTCCAGAGTCGAATCTGCGTAAGCTTTCAAAGTAAAAAAATAAGAGATAAAATTTCATTTTTACAGATGTGATTTTCTGTAAAAGAAATTTTTATCATATTAAATGAGTGCCCTCCATTCTTTCAGAAGAAGAATGGAGGGCACTCGCTATGTGAAGCTATAGCTTCCTAGCAATGCTCAGATCGATTGAGGATCGATATGCCAGACGTCTTGAGCATAATCATGGATTGTGCGGTCTGAGGAGAAACGCCCAGATTCCACGATATTGATCCACGTCTTTGCAAACCATTGTGCTGGATCAGCATAATAATCTGCTGCCATGCGGTCGCGAGTCTCGCGGTAGGAAGCAAAATCGCCTAAGACATAGTAGGTATCTGCTCCTCCCCAGTTATTCGGGTCAAGCAGCGAGGAGCGCAAATCGTGGAAATCGCCCATAGTGTCCGAGCTAAACGTGCCATCGATCAGGGCATCTAAGACTCGTACCAAACCTGGAGTCTGCTCAGCCACAGCCCACGGATTATAGTCTTTGCGAAGTTCTGGAAGCTCGTCTTCAAGTGCGCCGAAGATGTAGGCATTGTCGTCACCAACTGCTTCGAGGATTTCAACGTTTGCGCCGTCCATCGTGCCGAGAGTCAGAGCTCCGTTCATCATAAATTTCATGTTCGACGTACCTGAGGCCTCTTTACCAGCAGTGGAAATCTGCTCGGAGACGTCAGCTGCAGGGATAATATGCTCCGCTGGAGAGACGTTGTAGTTTTCGACGAACACAACTTTAATAACGCCAGCAATATCAGGATCGTTGTTGACGAGATTTGCGATTTCGTTGATGAGCTTAATAATTGCCTTTGCACGCACATATCCTGGAGCTGCTTTTGCGCCGAAAATAAATACTCGCGGCGGCACGTCTACGCTCTGCCCAGCTGCAACCTTATCTTTGATTGTGAAATAGAGATCGAGAATATAGAACGCATTAAGCAGCTGACGCTTATATTCATGCAAGCGTTTCACCTGCACATCAAAAATCGCGTCGGGGCTGATCTCTATCCCCTGGCGATCTTTAATCCACGCGGCAAAGTCTTTTTTATTCTCATATTTGATTGTGCCAAGTTTTTGCAGCAGATCGCCGTCGTATGCGCGATCTCGCAGCGGCTTGAGAAGCTCCATATTTCGAACCCAATCTTCAGAGCCGAGCTGCTCAGTCAGGAGTGAGGCAAGGCGCGGGTTGCACTGGTGGAGCCAGCGGCGAGGGGTGACGCCATTCGTCTTATTGTTAAATCTTTCCGGCCAGACGTCGTACCAATCATGCAGAGTTTCTTTTTTGATGATCTCGGTGTGCAAAGCTGCTACTCCGTTGATTGACGTCGATGCGTAGCACGCAATCCATGCCATGCGCACGCGGTTGCCGTCGATAGGGGCCATATAGTTGATTTTTCCTTCGTCATAACCCTTGGTGCGCAGTTCTTCGCGGAAGCGACGATCAATTTCGCGGATAATCTCCAAAACGCGAGGGAAGAGGCGCTCAAAGATATTGATTTCCCACGTCTCCAATGCTTCAGCCAGCACAGTGTGGTTCGTATATGCGAACGAATTGCTGACGATATTCCATGCTTCATCCCACTCGAAGCCATGCTCGTCGAGAAGCAGACGCATAAGCTCTGGAATTGCAAGCACGGGGTGCGTATCGTTGAGCTGCATCGCATTAAACTTATGGAATTGCTTCAGATCGCCACGCTGCTTGAGCTCATTTTCGACAATCGTCTGCAGGCTGGCCGAGCAGAAGAAATACTGCTGGCGAACGCGCAAAATCTTACCTTCAAAGGTGGAATCGTTCGGATAAAGTACGCGGCAAATATCGTGCACACGCTCACGTTCGACGATTGCATCAGTGAAACGCTGGGAATTGAAAGCGTTGTAATCAAACTCTTCCATTGGTTCTGCCTGCCACAAGCGCAGCGTATTTACGTTCTTTGTGCCAAAACCCGTGATCGGCATATCGTAGGGGATAGCGCGCACTTTAAGATCGGCATACGAAATGATTTTTTGCTCTTCTTCACGGCGCACGATAAAGGGGTAGCCGCCTTCTTTCCAAGAATCAGGAATTTCTTTTTGCTGCCCGTTTTCAAATAGCTGTTTGAAAAGACCGTAGCGGTAGAGAATCCCGTAGCCGCGCACAGGAAGATCGAGAGTTGCGCAGGAATCGAGGAAACACGCAGCTAAGCGCCCTAAGCCGCCATTGCCAAGAGCTGCATCGTGCTCTGCTTCAAGCACGTCTGAAAGTTCTTTTCCATAGTGGGCAAGGCAGGTGCGGGCTTTTTCAACGAGTCCGAGATTGTTGAGATTATTGAGAAGCGCACGTCCCATCAAAAATTCTGCGGAGAAATAGTGCTCCATGCGCCCTGCATTGTAACGTTTTTCTGTTTTCTCCCAGTTATCTGCGAGGTGAGCAACAACGTCATAGCTTAGTGCTGTCCAAAACTCCATATCTGTGCTAGATTCAGGGGCGCGCCCGGAAACTGAGCGCACAGACATTCCTAAGGCAGTGGTATTTGAACTGTCGATGACCATTGATGATCCTTTCAGGCAATAGCAACCTAATGTTAAAAAGCGCCAGATTCCACTTCAACTGCGGTGTTTTGGCGCTTTACAAAAACAGACTACTACACGCATGGAAAATTTCTTGATTTCGAAAATGTGAAATATGTAAAAAGTGTTAGAATTGCGAGTGCACGCTGGGTCCTCAACGATTCTCTGCCCAGTGTGATCTGCTTTAGCGTTTATATAACAGCAGACAGCACGCTGGCAGTTTTCCCAGAGAATCGTCGTAGATTAAACCTAGGGAGTTGTTGATGTCTAATAGACGCCGTTGCCGATCTGTGATTTGTTTATGTGTAGCTTTGTGTGTGTATCTTGTGGGCGTGACGGGGTGCGGACACGTATCGCCAAGCGCTTCAGATTCGGCGGAGGCCGGAACGTCAGGAGAAAAGAATCTTACAGACGTCACTTTTATGCTCAATTGGATTCCAGATACAAATCATATTGGCGTATATGTTGCTCAAAACAAAGGTTGGTATGCTCAAGCTGGTCTGAATGTGACGATTGTGGGGGTAGCTCAGGCTGGTCCAGAGCAGGCCGTCAATAGTGGAGTAGCAGATTTCGCTCTGTCGAATATGGCGAATGTGGGAGCTTTTTCTCTTAAAGACGTGCATCTTCGGCAAGTTTTGCAGGTGCAACAAAGGCCGAGTGCAATCTGGTGTGCTCTTGCATCAAACCACGCTATTTCCTCTCCGAAAGATTTTGATGGCACGACGTTTGCAACCTTTGGGGCGAGTGAGGATTCCGCAATCGTCAAGCGCATGATTCAGCATGATGGCGGAACGGGAGAATTTGATTCCGTGACGGTTGGTACATCTACTTTTCAGGTGCTACAAGCTGGGAAGGCTGATTTTGGGGGATTTTACTCCACATGGGAGGGAGTGCAGGCTTCGCTGGCAGGTCCGCAGATGAACTGCTTTAAAGGTGAGGATTATGGTGTGCCAGGAAATCCGAATGAACTTGGTATCGTCACAAAAGCTTCGACTGTAGAGCAAGATCCAGATCTTGTGCGTGCATTTGTGCAGGCGACTCAGCGTGGCTATGAATATGCCTACTCTCACCCAGAGGAAGCGGCAGATATTCTTGTAAAGGAAGCTTCTGAAGCAAATCTAGACCCAGCGCTCGTTCGAGCAAGTATGAGCTATATTATCGAGAATCAGTATTGGGGAGATCTAGAAAAAATTGCTAATGGTTCTTTCACTTTGGGGCAGGCAGATATTGCGGGTGCACAGCAGTATTTCGATTTTATTGCTCAAGCGCAAGCCTATACTGATAAAAATGATATGCCGACGGCAAGAGCGCCTCAGGCAGCAGAGCTTGCAAGTGATGAATTTTTAGCAAAGTAGCGCGGGCACGAAAAGCAGGAAATGTCAGAGGTCTAGAAGAGGTCTAGGGAAGTATCGCAAAGAAAATTCGCGATAATGCACCCACGTCGAGAGGCAAGCTCATAGCTCATCATCGGCAGGATTGCCAAGTAATGCGCGCTCGCATATATGGATCAGCAGCATAAGAATTGCAGTGAGGATAATAATCACAAACGTTGCTGCAAAGATGAGCGGTGTGCGAAAAGAGTTGTATGCTTGTTGCAGCCAGATTCCCAGCCCTGCTCGAGCGCCCAGATATTCTGCAGTAGCGGCTGTTGCGAAAATGTATGCTGCGCAGACGCGGATACCGCCAAAAATATGCCGAGCTGCTACTCGGAGTTTCACATGCCACAGTGTCCACCAAGGCGTTGCTCCCGAGGTGAGTGCAACGTCTGAATAGAAACGTGGCACAGCATCTAATCCGCGAATTGTCTGCACTGCAATAGGGAAAAGCCCAAAGATTGCCACAATTGCGATTTTGCCAGAAATCTCAAAGCCAAACCATATAAGGAAAATAGGTGCGATCGAAATGAGCGGCATCGTCTGAGCGGCAGAAAGCAGAGGGAAAAATGCCGAATGCAGAGTTTTGGAGCAGTGGAAGATAATTCCTATGAGAACTCCGCACACGACGGCAATGGCAAATCCGCTGAATCCTTCAATGGCTGTGATTGCTGATGCCTGCCAGAGAGTTGGCCATGTATAGATTATTGCCATACCGATACTGCTGGGTGCAGCAATAAGAGCCTCAGAGACAGCTCCAGAGCGAACCCACAGCTCCCAGGTGATGAGCAATATGCTTATTGCGAGCAGTGTAGGTAGGCGTCGTTTAAGTAAGTTCAGCATTATTTGAAAGTTCAGCAGTAGCTCATACCGAGAGCTTCGTGCACTTCCGTAAGAGTTATCTGTGCCTGCTCGCGAGCCTTGGAAATGCCGCGTTGCAGCACATCTTCAAGATATGCATAATCTTTTTCCAGCTCAGCTCGGCGAGCACGAATAGGGGCGAAATATTCATTAATCGCTTCGGTCAGGCGAGCTTTGAGCATACCGCCGCCGCCGTCACCAATCTCGTGTGCAATCGCTTCTGGTGTATTGCCAGTGCATAGGCTCGTCAGCAGCAAAAGATTCGCTACTTCAGGGCGGGCAATAGGATCGTAAGAGATATGGCGATCAGAATCGGTGACTGCTTTTTTGATGCGCTTAGCTGTTTCGTCTGCGCTCATGCCGATTTCGATAGTATTTCCACGGCTCTTACTCATCTTTGTGCCGTCGAGACCAAGCACGGTTTCAGCTTCGGAGAGAAGCGCTTGTGGGCGGCGGAAAATAGGAAGTTTTGAGCCTTTCGGGTGCCCATAACGTTTTTCAAAACGGTCGGCGATCACGCGTGCCTGCTCAAGGTGCGGAAGTTGATCTTTTCCAACTGGCACAATATTCGCCTTGCAATACAAAATATCGGCAGCTTGATGCACTGGGTACGTGAGAAGTAAACCACTCATTGGGCGCCCGTCAGTTGCTTCCAGCTCTGCTTTCACTGTGGGGTTACGGCGAAGTTCCGCATCTGTGACCAGTGAAAGGAAAGGGAGCAGTAGCTCATTAAGTTCTGGAATTTGCGAGTGAGCAAAAAACGTTGTTTTTTCGGGGTCCATTCCCACTGCTAGATAATCGGTGAGCAGTGAAAATGTGCGATCTTTGATTGCGCCAGTGCCATCTCGGTCAGTAATCACCTGATAGTCGGCGATAAGAAGCCATGTATCCACTCCTGCTTGCTGAAGCTCTACACGGTTGCGCAGTGATCCGAAATAGTGCCCGATATGCAGGTTGCCTGTTGGGCGATCGCCTGTGAGCACTCGAAAGCTTTCAGGCTCTGCTTTAATCGCCTCTTTAATTTTTGCGCTTACCTCACGAGCATGAGCTAAGGAGGATTCGCTCGTCGCTGTTTCCAGTGCACGTTCAGCAGATTTTTCGCTCATTATTCACCTATTCGTAGTCGTCAGATCTAGGCTCTATCGTAACGCGCGTAATTGAGCCTGAGCAAAGGAATGATCACGCGCAAGTGAAGAAATAATCACGCACGGGAAAAAAAGAGGGAGATCGAAAGTGCAGGAGCTTCAAATTCCGTGGCTGGGGGTAGTGTGACGTCTACGCGCTCTGCCAAAGATTCCCATGCGGAGCTCCACGCTAGCTCATAATCATTTCCTCGTCCTTCAGGAAGAAGCATTCTTTCGTTGCTTAACTGCCCGTTAATCACGATGAGTGCATCCTTGTCGTTCGCATCGTTCCATGCATATGCTTGCCCAGAGCGCAGAAGTTGAATTGCGCGCACAGAAGGATCAAACCATTCATGCTCAGGCATTAATGTGCCTTTTGCGTTGAACCATTGCACATCGTTGAGAGTATCAGATCCCACACGCACTCCACGATAGAAACGTTGTGGGCGAAGCACTGGGTGTTCACGGCGTAAACGGATGAGATCGCTGACGATTTCAAGAAGATTGTTTTCTTCCTCAGAAAGATCCCAATTAAGCCAGTTTATCTCGTTGTTTTGGCAGTAGGCATTGTTGTTGCCTCCTTGGCTTTTGAGTATTTCATCGCCAGAGCGAAGCATAGGAGTGCCAGCAGAGAGAAGGAGCATACCGAAAAGATTCCGAACGGTCTGCCGCCTTGAAGCGAGGATCTTGCTTCCTGCGTCACTCTCGTGCTTTAAATCGTCAAACCCCTCCACTCCATGATTCCATGAACGGTTGGAATCGGATCCATCTTGGTTGTTTTCCAAATTTGCTTCATTATGTTTGCTGTTGTAGCTCACAAGATCCCATGCAGAAAAACCGTCATGCGCTGTTACGAAATTGATGGAAGCGAAAACTCCTCGCCCATCAATCGTGCGTCCATGAGTAAAGATGTCTTGTGAACCAGAAATTCGGGTAGCGAGTTCGCGAAGATCTGAACCATGCTTGCCAGCGTTTAATTCGCCAAGATCTGCCACCCAGAAAGAGCGTACAGTATCGCGGAAATAATCATTCCAATCAGCCGTGCCATTCGGGAAATTTCCCGTTTGCCAACCGTTCATGCCAAGATCCCAAGGTTCATTAATCATTTTCATGTTTTTCAGCAAAGGATCTGTGAGAATTGCCGTGAAAAGAGGATGATGCTGATTAAAAGAATCACCTTCGCGGCCGAGGGTCGCTGAAAGGTCAAAACGGAACCCGTCAATTCCAATTCGCTTCACCCAATATCGTAGTGAAGAAATTGTGAGGTTGATAGGAGCAGTGCGCCGAAAATCAAATGAATTTCCGCAGCCAGTCGTATCTTTCAGCTCTCCTGGGTTAGAAGAGTTATAGCGGTAGTAGCCCAGATGATCCAAGCCCCTAAAGCTTGTGGAAGGGCCAGTTATTCCAGCTTCGTTTGTGTGGTTATACACGACGTCAAGAATCACTTCAATGCCGGCATCATGCAAGGTTGAAACCATTGTGCGTACTTCCTCAAGAACAGCTTCAGCTCCAGATTCTTGAGCTGCGCGAGTTGCATAGGAAGGTTCAGGAATAAAGAAATTCAAGGTGTTGTATCCCCAGTAATTCTCAAGCCCTTTCATGGGAAGGAACGGCTCGGCCATCTTCGCGTGGATTGGCAATAGTTCAAGCGAGGTAATTCCAAGACCTTTCAAATGGGCAATTGTGGCAGGGTGAGCCACGCCTGCATATGTGCCGCGTAGATGCTCAGGAATCGTTGGTAATAGTTTCGTTAGACCCACAACGTGTGCTTCATAAATGACTGTTTCATTCCACGGAATATGTATATGCTCTGCTTCTTTTGGAGTTGAAGTAACCATTCCCAAAGCAGCGTAGGGGGCTGAATCTTGATTGTCGATCTCCATTTCAGGATATGCGTGGAAATGCTCATCAACTTTGTGAGCATAGAGCGAAGAATGCAAAAGAGGAGGTTGCGCTAGAGCAGTAGCATACGGGTCAAGCATCACCTTCGCTGGGTTGTAGAAGTAACCATGGCTTGGATCCCATGTTCCGTATGCGCGAAAACCATAAGCAGCTCCTGATTGGATCCCCGGAATATGCCCAGACCATACGCCAAAGAGCCCTGGCTTTAGACGAAAGCGACGCTCGCGCAGAGGCTGCGGCTCTGCCATCACATACTCTCCGTATTCAGCGAGGGTGCGATTTCCTTCAAAAAAACAGATGTCAACTGCGCTCGCATGAGCAGACATTACTGCTACGTCAACGCCATCTGCACAAAGATGGACGCCGAGAGAAATGTGTGGCGTAGAAAGAGGGAGCGCTGGCTCTGCTTCGAAAGGCTCGAAGGTGTGTGCAGGAGGAAATACTTGAAAAGTCACTTATTTATTCTTGCAGTTTTTCTTATATTTTCAACTTGCTGAGAAAATACATAGAAAATTGCTTTTGCTGTGTCTGAAGCGTTCACAAATATGCGCGAGAAGCGCAGCGGTATATGTGTTGGGTAAATTCAGAATCTACTTAGATTGATTTTGCGTTGGCGCCTGCTGAGCTATCTCCGTACACTTACCGATATGAAGATTCTTGCGGCAATGAGTGGTGGTGTTGATTCCTCGGTAGCAACGGCACGAGCTGTTGAAGCTGGGCATGAGGTGACTGGTGTCTATCTCGCTCTTCACGCCAATTTAGCTAGTTCAGACGTGCCGACTGGGCCTATTCGGGGTTGTGGTAATCCTCAAGACAGAATCGACGCTGAGCGGATCGCTGAGCAGCTAGGGATAGATTTTTATGTGTGGGATTACGCAGAGGAATTTTCCGCAATCGTCATCAAAGAGTTTTTGGGTCGCTATGCATCTGGGCAAACTCCGAATCCCTGTGTTTATTGCAACGAGCACATAAAGTTTGCTGTGCTTCAACGCTACGCTCTCGAAAACGGCTACGACGCGGTTGCCACTGGGCACTATGCCAGAATTTTGCCACACGAAGGCGCGAAATATCCTGGGCGTGGCAGTGAGCAAGTGGAACTGCATCGAGCGGTTTATCGAGATAAAGATCAGAGCTACGTGCTCAGTGCGATTGGCAATGAAATGCTTAGTCACGCTCTTTTTCCCTTAGGAGATATGCCGTCTAAAGAAGCTGTGCGTGAGGAAGCAGAGCGCCGAGGCTTATTCGTCAGCTCAAAGCCGGAATCTTTCGATATTTGCTTTATTCCTGACGGCGATACTATTGGTTTTATTCGAGCTCGTCTCGGTGCGAAGCCAGGTGAAATTCGAGACGAAAGCGGAAGTGTGCTTGGGGAGCACGCTGGCGCAATTGGTTATACAGTTGGACAGCGCAAGGGTTTGGGGATTACGGTTCCTGCTGCTGACGGGCGTCCGCGCTACGTGCTTGATGTAGATGTGAAAGAAAACGTTGTGACGGTTGGTCCGAAAGAATCACTTGCAATCACTTATATTGAGGGTGAGAATCCAGTATGGCTTGCTGAAGAGCTCGATGTCGAGTCTGGGGTACAAGCTATGGTGCAGGTACGTGCGCATGGTCGAGAGCTTCCTGCTCATGTTCGTATTTCGGGTGATGGTGTGAATGAGCCGCGGCGCATGATCGTTCAGCTTCACGAAGAAGTGCGGGGGCTTCCAAAAGGGCAGTCTGTTGTCGTATATTCAGGAACGCGTGTGATCGGGCAAAGTGTAGTCGCTTCAACTACGCGCTAATCGAAGGAAACCGAGCACTGGAATTTTCGCATTTTTTCGGGCAGTGAGGATTTAGACTTGAGGGCATGGTGGTAGACGATTTTCTCAGTGCGCTTGATGTGGAGCAATGCGAAGTAGCTCAGAATACGCGAGGTGCACTTTGCGTGCGTGCTGGTGCTGGCACTGGCAAGACCCGAGCTATAACGTATCGTATTGCGCAAGTAGTTCGGACAGGAGTTGTCCGCCCGCAGCAGATACTCGCAGTCACGTTCACTAAGCGAGCTGCGGGAGAGATGCGTTCACGATTGCGCAATTTAGGTGTGTACGGTGTGCAGGCGCGTACGTTTCATTCTGCTGCGCTCTCGCAGTTACGCTATTTTTGGCCTCAGGCAATTGGTGGGAGGGTGCCTGAGATTAAAGAATCGAAGGCTGTATTTGTTTCCTCTGCTGCAGCGCAGCTCGGTATTTCGAATGATTTGGTGACTGTGCGTGATCTATCAGCTGAAATTGAATGGGCAAAGGTATCTTTGGTAACGCCCGAGGATTATCCTGCGCGTGCCCGTGAAGCAGGCAGAATAGGAGTTGCGAATCAAACTCCCGAAGAGATCGCACAGGTGATGAAACTTTATGAAAAATTAAAAACTGAGCGTGCGGTGATTGATTTTGAAGATGTGATCCTTATTTTGATCGGGATACTACTTGATCGCCCAGATATTGCTCGTGCTATTCGTGATCAGTACACATACTTTGTGGTTGATGAATACCAAGACGTTTCGCCAATGCAACATCGTTTGCTGCAGCTATGGCTTGGAGGGCGCAAGAATATTTGCGTTGTGGGAGATCCTGCCCAGACGATTTTTACTTTCACAGGAGCGACGAGTGCCTATCTGGAAAATTTTTCGCGAGAATTTCGTGGGTGTGCCGAAGTGACGCTCGATCGCAACTATCGTTCAACTCCAGAAATTATTGCTCTGGCGAATACTATTGTGCGCTCGGGTACGGGAGTTGAATCGATACGTTTGCGTGCAATGAATGCCGAAGGAAGTCCTGTTCATTTTTTGACGTTTTCTCATGGAATTCAAGAAGCTGAAGGAGTAGCACGGCGTATTGTGCATTTACGGGTGCAGGGCGTGCGTCTCGATCGTATTGCTGTGCTCTATCGAACGAACTCTCAATCGCAGGAGTTTGAACGTGCACTTCAAGAATCTGGCATTCCGTATGTACTGCAAGGGCAAGAGAGCTTTTTTAGGCGCAAGGAAATACGCGAAGCGATGGTTGCGCTGAGGGTGCAAGCGCGTGATACCGAGCATGGAAAGGGTCTACCTGATGATCTTCCCGATGTGGTTGATAAAGTACTGCGTTCAATGGGGTGGCGTCCAGAGGGTCCGAGTATACAAGGGGCGAGCAGGGAGCGTTGGGAGTCTCTTGATACTTTGAGAATTCTTGCTACCGAGTTGTGGGAGGAACGACGAGCAGGAATTCGAGAATTTGTGGCAGAGCTGGAAGAGAGGAATGCTGATCAGAATACGCCATCAACGAATGCCGTGGTGCTCTCATCTCTTCATGCAGCAAAGGGATTGGAATGGGATATCGTTTTCTTAGTTGGATTAGCGCAAGGAGTGCTACCAATTAACTATGCTACGGAAAAAACCGACATTGAAGAAGAAAAACGTTTGCTCTATGTAGGGATTACCCGAGCTCGAAGTGAGCTTTATATGAGCTATGCTCACGCTTATGGAAATCGTCAGGGGAATAAAATATCGCAATTTCTGGAGGAAGTCTGGCCGAAAGATCAGTCAAGATCTACTCGTGCTCGTCAGCGTTTGGTGCGTGAAGCAAAACAATTTGAGCATGAAGATGCTCATGTGCAGGAAGTGTTTGAGTATTTAGTTTTGTGGCGTATGGGCAAAGCAGAGGAGCTTAATAAGCCTGCACATTTTATTTTTAATGATTCTGCGCTGCGTTCTATTGCGCGTGAGATGCCAAAAAATTTGGCAGAGCTTGGAAAAATTCGCGGAATTGGCACATTAAAGCTCACAAGTTATGGGCTTGATATCTTGCATATTCTCGATAAGTTTCGAGGGGGCGCAGAAAATTAGATTGGTACGTGATTTATTTCGATCTTTTGCTACGTGAATAATCGTTGTGCATTAGTAGCTACTGTGCGAAAAGTTATTTCGAGGAGCTGTGCGCTGCATCTTTTGGTGATAGTGCACAAGAGAGTCTGCATGAGCACGATGGGTGAAAGGTGACGGCAAGGAGGCGTGGTTCATCGTCAGGCAATCCAAGGCGATAGACGTTCTCGCGCAGTTTGCACGCAGTGCCATCAATCTCCGAAAGTATAGATGCGCATGCGAGCGAGGCTGCTAGTTCACGGTTGGTGATGCTGGGGCGAGCTGGCGGAGAGGCGAAGGCTTGCGGCGCTATCATTGCCCACGCTGGATCGGCATCTATTCTGTGCAGATGAATGCAATAGGAGCATGGCGAAGTGTGCTCTAGGGTTAAAGGCCCAATATAAGTGTCGATTTCTTCAACCCACGTATGTAAGACGGGTATTGATTCTGCGCTGTATTTTGCGGAAATGTGAGGGTTAATTCCGTGAGATCCGCTCAGAAATACGAGCGAGGGGGATGAGGATGCTGACGTGTGAATATGAGGGTTGATGTTGCGCAGCGCAGTCGCAAGAGCGTGAATCCGAGGAAGCCCAAGCATTCTTTGGCTTAGAGCTGGGTGATCACGTGCTGTCACGTATGAGTTGTCTGAGGTTGTTATTCTTCCAATACCTGATTCTGCGAGCAAAAGTGCTACGGCTGTACCGATTTCGTCGAGTGTATGAATATGGACGTGCGCTGAGCTGCGGCTGTCGGGTGGTTGCCGTCTTGCGCGTCGGTAAGCTTCACTGTCTGGTGTGTGTGGTGTATCAGTATTAAGAAAACCTGCGCTGTGTAAAAGTGATAAGACGTATTTCGCTCGCGATGGGCTGATGGTAAGTTCGTGAGCACGTTTCATAATTTCTGTTTCAGTGTGCGGCGTAGTAAGAGCTTCGACGAGCGTGATTTCCTGGGGGTGTAAAGAATCGAGGCTCGCTCCAGCACGTGGATCGATTCCGAGCTGCGCTGATGATGTGCTCGTCCAGTAGATATTGAGTCCAGGAGTGATGTGCATATAAATTCCTCTGCAAAACGTGCCAGCAAATCTGGCAGTGTGCACATCATAGCGCGAAATGAAAAGACACCCTATACTTATCCACAAGGTGTGGATAAGTATAGGGTGTCTGAGCGTTCTAGTAGATATTATTCTTCGTTTGAGGAACCATCAGCTTCGTTGAAAAGATCTTCAAGGAACGAATCAAGCTCGGCTTCAATATCGCTGGGTGAAGATTTTTCAAAAAATTTCTCAGGCGCTGTAAGAAGCTCTGGTGTTGGAAGGATGTCTGGATGCGCCCAAAGCGCATCGCGCTTACTTGTGCCAATTTTGATATCAGCCATCTGCCAGAACGCTTCTGCTTCGCGAACCGATTTAGGAGTGAGCTGCATACCGAGCTGTGATTCCCACATTGCTCTGCCTGGGTTGTCGGTAGCGTAGCGGCGAGTAAGCATTTCTCGAAGCGCAATGGCATCGGGAAGATGAGGGGTTACTGCTTGAAGAGATACGTGTGCCACCCATCCTTCAACAAGAGACAAGAGATATTCCAATCGTGCAAGCAGCTTTTCTTGATGATCTGTGAGCTCAAGTGTGAATACGCTTGAAAGATCGAGAGTGGTGATCGGTTCCTGGCTTCCCAGGGATTCGCGCAATTGCTCTTCGATAGCCTGTGTATCGATTTGTATATCACGTGCAAATGCTGCCACTGTATCGAGCACTGTTGAGCGTAGCCAAGGAACTTGTGAATAAAGGCGCGAGGCGGCGCTTTCTCGAGCAGCAATATAAAGTAAGACGTCGCGCTGTGCAACCTCTAAATCTGCAGAAAATTCAGCCACATTTGAGGGGATAAGAGCTGCGCTTGTGCCTTCGGTAAGAGGAAGGGCAGCGTCGGTGCTACCGAACGAACGATCTGCAAGCTCTGCCAAAGCAGATCCGTATTGCACGCCAATCATCGTTGCTGTTATATTTCCCATGAATTTTGCAGGATTGCCAAACATCATGCGCATTTCTTCAGGCATAGAGTCCAGCTGTTCATTGAAAGTGTCGCTGAAAGCACGTGAGATATTTTCACCCACGGGTTCTAGAAGTTTTCTGAGAGTCGGCAGTGCATGTGCCACAAAATCAAGGCGAGTCCATGCCATACTAGGCCCTTGTGCTGGATAAAAATCAGTTGCAGTGTCTAACCAGAATGACGCCGTGCGTAGAGCTTCTCTGGCAGCGTCACCTTCGGAAGCTGTGAGTTGATCGAACCGTTTGCTCGTAATAGTTTCTCGTGCGACCTGCTCGCAAATTTTCCAATTCACTGGACCTTCGCTATGAGAGCCGAGCATTGATTGGATTTGCTGTGTAATGAGAGTGAAGTTCTTGCCGCTGAGGATATTGCCCATACCGTTCAGGGGATCCAGCCCTTGCTGGTTGAGAGCCTTTTCGATGTCTTCTGCTGCGGCGTCACCAAAAATCGCGCGCATCATATCCTGCCAGTTCTGCGGCTGCTCGCCATCTGGCATTGGAAAGCCAAAGCTATTGGGATCGTTCGGGTCGTGGCTCATGCATATCTCCTTATTAAGGTTTATACAGTAGTATATCCGCGTGTATCGAATCTTCTCTCTTCGTCAGCCCCAGGCAGAAAGATATATGCGCCACGTTCCCACGCGAATGCAGGCGCTATGCATTCTGTTTGTATGCATGCTGATGCTTTGTCTGTCTTTACCCACGAGTTATGTGGTGGAGGGAGCTGGCCCAGCTCTTGATGTTAATGGCGAGATTTCAGGAAAAAAGATCGTCACTATTTCCGGGGAGCAAACCTACCCTACTCAGTCACAGCTTTTTTTGACGACTGTGACGGCATGGGGAACCGCAGATCAAGGAGTTTCTGGTTTCCAGGCACTTCGGGCGTTGATTGATCCACATGAGCAGCTTTATCCAGTGCGAGCACTTTATCCAGCTTCGCTGACTGCTGAAGAAGTTGCTCGCAAAGATACACAGGCTATGGAATCTTCACAGGATTCCGCAGCTGCTGTTGCTATGACTCTTGCTGGTTTGCCAGTCATAGAAAAACTAACGGTAGCGTCAGTCGATGAGCGGTTTCCTGCAGGTAAATATCTGAAAGTGGGCGACGAGCTGCAGTTAATGCGCGAGCATGGTGCTGATGAATATCGAGAAGTGAAGAATTTTCTTGATGTTTCAACGTTTATGAAGTCGATCCAGCCAGGGCAGATTATTGATCTTCGCGTTCTTCGAAATGGTGAAGTTGAAGAATTTTCCTTCGAGGCAGCATCGCCAGAGCCAGATACGACTGGTTGGGTACGCCCAGGGGCAATGATTGGCGTAGGGCTTCAGGTCAGTGACATCGAGTTTCCAGCAAACGCTGAGTACGCCGTGGATAATATCGGCGGACCTAGTGCTGGCATGATGTTTGCTCTCGGCATTTATGATGCTCTCACAGAGGGCTCTCTTGCTGGGAAGTCGGTGATTGGTGGCACTGGCACAATAAACTGGAACGGCGATGTAGGAGCGATTGGAGGAATTACCCATAAAATGCTCGGTGCGCACAAAGCAGGAGTTACTGATTTTTTGGCTCCTGCAGCTAACTGTGCCGAAACTGCTGGTTATATTCCTGAAGGGATGCGCGTATGGGCTGTTCGAAATATTTCTGAGGCAATTGCCGCAGCTGAAGCAATAGGAGAAGGCGATACATCAGAGCTCACAGCGTGTAGCGCGATCCGCTAGTATGCAAAAGTGTATAGGAACTGAAACTTTCACTCAGAAAAGAAATATTTGAGATGGAAGAAGCGTTCACTTGCCGCTAAATTTTTATAAGGCGTGCACGTCAAGGTGAGGCTGTGCAGCAAAATTTGGTAGCGTGTGAAGTATGTCAACTACCTCTTTTGCACAGTGGCGCCCTGAGCGCCCAGATAAGCCGCAGATGGAGCTGAAAAAGGGTGCATTTATCCCCACCCTTGTTGTGCTTGCTGCGTTGTTGTTTAGTCTTGTAGGTTTTTCTGCTTTCTACACGGATGTGAAATGGTTTGAGCAAATAAAAGCGGTGCGAGTATTTTGGACTCAATGGGGTGCGCTAATCGCTCTCGGTGCTATAGGTTTTGCGCTGGTAGCGGTGGCACTTATCGTGAACTTGGCAATTGCTGTGCGCGCATCAGCTCTTTCAAGTGGAAGAAAATGGCTTGTGCTGGGGCTTGTTCCAGCTCTTGCTGGTCTCTTTTTCGGTACAGGGCTTGCTTCTCAATGGCGTACGTTCTTGCTTTGGCTCAATCGATCTTCTTTCGGAAAAACAGACCCTGAATACTCATTCGATGTGAGTTTCTATGTATTCACTTTGCCTGTGCTTCATCAAATCGTTGGATTTACGATGCTTCTTATGTTGCTTTCAGCTGTTGGTGCTGCTGGAGGTTACTGGTTGAGCGGTGATCTCTATGCTGTGAAAGGAAAGCTGCACGCGAAGAAAAAAGTGCACATCCATCTTGGGATTCTTACCTCGATTTTCACTTTAGCGTTGGCGGCAACCCTATGGCTTGGGCGTTATGATCTCTTGATTGGAAATAATGAGAAATTCTCTGGTGCGACGTTTACCGATATTAAAGCTTCGAAGCCGGGTCTTACCATTCTCGCGATCGCTGTTGTGCTTGTTGCCGCACTCTTTATATGGGCTGGTATTTCTAGAAAGTGGAAGTTAGCGGCAATCGGAGTTGTGGCAACTGTGGCTGTCGGGTTGGTCCTCACAGGGCTCTATCCCTATTTGATGCAGAAATTCAAAGTTGATCCAAATGCCGCTGAGCTGGAATCAACCTATATTCAGCGCAATATCGACGCTACTCGTGCTGCATATGGAATTGACGAGGTAGAAACCCAGCAGTATGCGGCGCGGACGACTGCAGAACCTGGGCAGCTTCGTCAAGATTCACAGACGGCGGCGCAGATTCGTCTACTAGATCCGAATATCGTCACCCCAAGCTTCAACCAGCTGCAGCAAAACCGTCAGTATTACGAGTTTGTGGATCCACTGGTGGTTGATCGCTATACCATCGAGGGTAAGCTGCGCGATACGGTAATCGGTGTGCGCGAGCTTAATCTCGATGGGCTTTCTAATGAACGCCGTTCTTGGGTGAACGATCATACCGTTTATACGCACGGTTTTGGTGTTGCCACGGCATATGGAAATACGATGACGGCGAAGGGCGATCCAAACTTCTGGGAAGCTGGTATTCCTTCGTCTGGAGAGTTGGGAGAGTACGAGCCGCGCGTCTATTTCGGGCAGCAGAGTCCGAGTTATTCAATTGTCGGGGCGCCTGACGGCACAGATCCTTGGGAGCTTGATTATCCTGATGATAAAGCTACAAACGGGCAAGTCAATACTACTTATGCTGGAGATGGCGGTCCTAAGATTTCAAACTTCTTCGACAAGCTTATGTATGCGATTCGCTTCCGCTCTATAGAGTTATTCTTTTCTGATCGCGTGACTAATGAGAGCCAAATATTATTTGACCGCGATCCTCACGATCGAGTGGCAAAAGTTGCACCATATCTCACACTCGATTCAAAAGCTGTTCCAGCGGTTGTAGATATGGATGATAATCCAGATACGCCTAAGCAACTGGTCTGGATTATTGACGGCTATACTACGTCAAATAACTATCCGTATTCAGCTCGTGAGACGCTGCAAGATGCAACAGCTGATTCGCGCAATGCTGCAGGTCTTGTTTCCACTTATGAAGAAGTGAACTATATTCGCAACTCTGTGAAAGCAGTTGTTAATGCGTATGACGGTTCCGTCACTGTTTACCAGTGGGATCAGGAAGATCCGATTATCAATGCGTGGAGTAAAATTTTCCCTGGGCAGATCACGCCTTTGGCGCAGATGCCAGGAGATTTGATTGCTCATGTGCGATATCCAGAAGATTTGTTTAAAGTGCAGCGTACGCTGCTTGCGCGCTATCACGTCACCGATGCAAAGAGTTTCTACTCGGGTGGCGATTTCTGGCAGGTGCCGCGTGAACCAACAACGCGCGCTAAGGATACAGACAGTGCAAAAGCTGCAACTGCACCAGCTCAGCCTCCCTACTATCTCACTTTGCAAATGCCTGGGCAGGATTCCGCTAGTTTCTCGCTTACCACAAGCTATATTCCAGGCGGTAATACAAACAGAAACGTGATGACGGGCTTCTTAGCAGCTGATTCAAACGCAGGGAATACTACAGGGAAGATTGGGGGAAATTATGGAAAACTCCGTCTGCTTGAGGCTCCGCGTGATCTGACTGTGAGCGGTCCGGGGCAGGCAGAAAATACAATGCTCGCCGATCCAGCTGTTTCTACGGCCTTGAATCTCCTGCGTCAGGGCGGCACGCAGGTGGAGGAAGGTAACTTACTTTCGCTTCCAATTGGGGGAGGCTTGCTCTACGTGCAGCCGATTTACGTTCAGGCATCGCAGGGGACGCAGTATCCGACGTTGCAGTACGTGCTCGCTCTTTTTGGCGATCAAGTAGGTTTTGCTCCAACTCTTGATGAAGCGCTGAATCAGGTCTTTGGTGGTGATTCTGGCGTTGAAGCGGGCGATGCTGCTATT
Source organism: uncultured Actinomycetaceae bacterium (assembly GCA_902464405.1). Classification (GTDB taxonomy): domain Bacteria; phylum Actinomycetota; class Actinomycetes; order Actinomycetales; family Actinomycetaceae; genus Arcanobacterium_A. Next base: position 120,251 of record CABQJD010000005.1, read on the forward strand.
GCTGGGAAGAAGGAAGATCCAGTAGGGGGAGCATCTGGTGATAAGCCTGCATCTTCATCGAGTAGTAAAGCAGCAGCTGGAACGGCAGGATCTGGTGATTCTAGTACTTCTGAAAAGGGTGTGCAGTCTACTACCCCTTCAGCTCCACCGGCAACTGGCACAGCTCAGGAGCGTTTAGATTCTGCATTAGCGAATGCGCAATCTGCTTTAGATGCAGCTAATAAGGCTCGAGAAAGCGGAGATTGGGCTGCTTATGGCAAGGCTCAAGAGCGTTTAGCTGCGGCAGTGAAGGAAGCTGTTGAAGCTCAAAAGGAGGTTAATAAATAAGGGTTTATGTGTTGAGATGAGCTGAGGGTGACGAATGGCACCATGCTTCTGCCTTGACGATTCTCTCTCGTACCTTTAAGGTTGAGTGTGCAGACGCGCGGTAGAGCAGCTCGGTAGCTCGTCGGGCTCATAACCCGGAGGTCGTTGGTTCGAATCCAGCCCGCGCAACTAAAGATGAATCCCCAAGCTGAAAGCTTGGGGATTCATCTTTTCGGTTTACTTCGTTTAGATTCTTGTTCGTACTCTTCGAGCGATAAAGAATCCTGCTGCCGAAAGCATTGCGCTTAGAGCTATCACGTGCGCCACAGTTGAGCCAGTATTGCTAAGATTGTTGATTTCTTTGGAGCCAGGCGTTTTGTGCTGTGAATGTGTGTGAGTTGATTGTGTGTGAGCGCTTGCTGGTTTTTCGTCATGATCCTTGCTGGATTCAATATTGTTTTCAATACTTGAGTTAAAGTGGGTATCGTTTCCTTCAATATATCTGATGTCTAGCGATGCTCCAGCTGAAGCGTTGGCAGTATGGGCGGAAAACGCTATAGTTGATTCTCCTCGAGAATTTGTTAATACCTGTACAAATCCTAAGGTGCCATCATCTGAATTAAGGTGGAATGAGGATGGTGTATAGCCAGGGAATTTTTTAATCAACGGGTCTTTAAGGGAAAGACGTATTTCTTCTCCTTCGCGAGCCGTGAAAACTTCTTCAACGGGATTTCCGTTGCTCTGAGTGAAATACGATTGCAACAATGCAGAGACAGAATATTTCATTGGGTACTGGTAGCGCACACGAATAGAGAATGTTTCTCCTTTCAAAGGTTCTTGTGCGGTCTGCATCGCTAAAGTCAATGCGTTTGATGCAGACTGTATCCTTTCTGCTTCGGCATACATAGGAGAATCTAGAAGGCGGCGAACATCTTGAAGTGTGGCAATCAGTTTCTTCCGTCCTTCATTCGAAAAACGTTTTCCTGAATCTGGTGTGAAAGAAACTGCTTGATCGTATTTTTCAGTCAGTTCTTCTATGCTCTGCGGAGTGTATTTCTCCATCTGTGCTTGTTGGAGAACTTTTTCCAGCTTATTTTGAACGTGTTCAAAGGTTTTGTGAGTGACGGGAGCTTCTTGATGTGCGGGTACTAAAATCGTCTCTAAATCGGGAGTTTTCAGTAGCTGTAGGGCTTCGATTCGTGCATCTTGAATCGCCTCATAATCGCTTAGAATGATGCGTTTTCCATTTTTTCCGTTGCTGGCAAGGAGCGCATCAGCCTTGGCTACCGTATTTTTTAATCCATCGCGATTGAATGGGAGAGGTTTTAGCTCTGCTGCAATTTTATTTAAAGAGTTTGTTTCCTGATTCAATTCTTCTTGAGAAGGTGAATCTGCGTGCGTTGGATCGGCTTTTTGTGTTTGTTCCAGCAATTTTCGAGCGTGTGTATCTGCTTGCAGATATGATTCTTCGCTTTTATTTGTGAAAAGCATGCCTGCAGTTTTTGCTGCCGTATAAGCATTCCAATGCTCGTTAATTGCACTTGTGAGATTGTCGGTATTGAGCATGGTTGCTTGCTTTGGAATGCTAATTACTTCTTTGTGTCCGTTGATTGTGATGGTGAATGTTTCTTGCTGGGAATGGAGTATGCCATCGCTCATAAATACTGTATTCATGTATTTATCGTTGGAAGGCGCCCATAATACCTTACTTTTTAGGTAGGTATTGACGTATACATGATTGTCGTCTTCAGGCATATATCTTTGGGATTCAAATTCCTCAACTCCAATATCCATAGCGGTATAGGGCATCTGCAGTTCTCCATAGAAAACGACGTCTTTGATTCTCCCAGAATCTTTTACAAGCTGCACCCAAAGTTTTGCTGATATTCCATCGAAACTTATATCTATTGGCTGTGACGCTTTTTTAACGCTTTCAAAAGTAGGAGTAGTGGTGCTTTCCTCAGCTGCAGAAGCGAAAGTATCAGCGTGAGCAAAGGATAGGGATAAGGTCACTCCTATTGTGACGATAAGCGTGAGTAATGCGCGCAGTGCTTTGCGTGTATTTATCGAGGTAAATGTTTGATTCATATATTTTCTTTCTATCTATAGTAGACGGCAATAAATTAGGTTAGCATAACCTAATTTATTGCCGAAAATGCGATGCACCTAGTATTTATTTCTCAGAAAATGTGGGTAAAAGATCTCGTAGAGCTAAGTTGAAACGTATCTTCAAGTAAGAATGATGCCGCTGTGAAGTTAGCCTAATTGCACTAATCGTAAGAGACGATTGCTTAGGAGATTGTTGCTCGTGCAAGTTCAATACTTGCGCGAGCGTATGATCGGGTGCTTAAGCGAATAAGTGGGTGCGCAGGGGGGCGAGTGAGCAACTAAAAGTAAGTGTGATGGTGAGTAAGTATGGTGGTGAGTGAACATGGGTGGCAATTGGTTTTAGCTGGAAACGTGGAGCAAAAGGCTGTCAGTACTGATTATCTCGAACAATCGTTTTATGCACGTTGATTATTGAAGCAGCGAATAGTCGATTAATCACACAAGCAAAATAAATGAAAAGTGGATTGCCTCGAAGATACTCGTGCAGAGCATCACTTGCTTTGACAAACTGAAATACATATAAAAGGTGTGTTCAGGGGAGTTTTATAGATACTGCTTTTGTGTGGAGGGTGTGAGGTACGCATATAGCCAGAAGCGTGCTAAGCATTTGCATCAAAATACTAGAAAAGATCGTGCGGAGAGTTGTTCGCATAAAACTTCTCAGCTGTGCATATCCACAGATATTTATGTGTGCAGTTTTTGCAGTGCTCTTTCTGTTTGGCTTGTGCTAGGCATTAATAAGATGTCTAATCGAGCATTTGACATGAAAGAACACTTATGAATCATTCACGTTTAATACAAGTACAGGGGCGAATTTGGGTTTATGCACTTGCAGTGATTTTTGGGATTATTACCTTTTTAGGTTTCCCGATTCAATACGCATCTGCAGCTACGACTGAAGATCCTACCTACGATAGGATCGGCTATTTTTGGTACACGACGACGCCAAGCGGGCTTGAGGTAGGCATGGTACTAGCGGCGCAGCGTTGGAGAGATGGGAAATATCCTGAATACTGTGTTCAAGAACGCTATAGGCCTGTGCCTCCTGCGCATGGAGGTATCTCCGCTGGAAACATTACCCAGCCAACTGTTGCTGTAGATGGATATCAAGTTTCTACTGCGCAGATGGCATGGCTTATGGTTAATTATGCTCAAGAGAAAAATGCAACAGTGCAGGCAGCTATTTCTTTCCTAGCGCATGTGAATTTTGAGCAGTCACAGGATGATAGTCTTATTGCATCTGCTGGATTTCAGTCTATTCAAGAATATGCACAATGGATTGCTCATGAAGCAGAAAGAGAAGTTCCGCATGTTGTTGCTCGATCGAAAGCTATGATCCAAGAAGCGCGTGCGGCAACTATATCTGGGCACGGTGCAGGAAGTGTTGTCGGTGCTGGTAAACGTATGGGCACGTATGAAGGTTTTAGCGTCATGAATGCTGAAACTAATCAGCCAGTTGCGGGAATCCCTGTGACGGCGACTCTTGAAGGACCAGCAGTGTGGGACGATACAGGCACTCAGACATTGACGGTGACGACTGCCAAGGAACCAATTGTTAAAGGCTGGCATGCGAGTGCAAATGGGCATATCTCTTTGACTCTAGCGTATGAACATTCTCCGTCAACTCTCGAGCATATAGTTCGTGATGTATATCAAGATACAGTGACTATCCCAGGCGAGAAAGTGCAGGTGCAAAGTGAAAAATATGAGTGGGATGTGATTTTTGATTTCCGCCCTCAAGGTGTTTCGCACGTTCAAAAAGTTTTTGCGTCACAAGAGTTCACTGATGAGCTTTCTGCTGCGGCTGACCCCAATTATGGCAATGGTGAATGGCTCACTCTAGGTGATGTAGGGCTAGAAGGGGCAGGAGGTGTGCCCGTTGTCTATACAGCTCGGGCATATCACGTGCCAGCACTTGAGCTGCCAATTCCCAGTTCCGATATTCCGCAAAATGCCGTTTTAGTAGGTGAAAAGAAGATTACAGCGCACGGTCAGAGCACTCTCGAAGCTAGATTTTCCGCTCCAGACCCTGGTTGGTACGTTGTTGTGTGGAGCGTGGATTCACAATCGCAAAGTGAAAGGTGGGCACCTTATATCCACGCTGACTGGAATGATGGTTGGGCAGTTGCTGATGAGACTGCCTCTCGCACTTATTCTGCTCAGATTGATACAGCCATATCTGTTCGCTCCACTAAAGCTGGGCAATATCTTGTCGATGACGTTTGGGTATCAGGGATGCCTGATAATCATCCGAATTTCGCAGGGGGATTAGGCTTTGGGGCAGATGAAAAAACTATTACACACAAACTTCTCTTTTTCCCTAAGGACCTGGATGTAAAAGAAGAAAATCGTGAAAAAGCGGAGCTTATTGGAAAGCTTATCAGCATTCCTGCTGCAAACGGTTTTTACCCATCAATGGGTGATACGTCGTGGCATATTCGAACTGATGAAGAAGGGAGAGCAGTAGCTGGCACATACGTATTCGTGAGTGAATTTATTGGTGACGATCGTGTAGCACCTCTTGTTACGTCTGTTGAAGACGAGACCGAACAATTCGTTGTGACGGCTGAGCCACAGATACACACGACTCTCACACACGATAATTCACGTGAAAAAATTCCTGCTCAAGGAACGCAGACGTTAGTTGATATCGTCACATACACCAATCTTATGCCAGGAAAAGAATACCAAGTGGAAGGAAAGTTAATGGATAAGGCAACGGGTAAACCATTAGTTGATAGGGATGGGCGTCCAGTGACAGCATCGGCAACGCATACTCCGCAGAAACCCAACGGCACATTTGAGGTAACGTTCTATGTCGATGCTGCTCAGTTTGCCAAGGTAACTACGGTTGCGTTTGAGACACTGAAACCTGAAGATGGAGATCCAATTGTGCACGCTGATCTTAATAATGTGAACCAGACGCTTTTGTTTGATTCCGAGCCGCCGCAGCCGAGCAGAGAGCTTGCCCGTACTGGCATACTTTTCCCAGCAATAGGTTCGTTGGCAGGAGCGCTGCTAGCTTCTGGCGGGGTAGTGTATTCATTCAGGCGCAGGCAAAAATAGTAGTTGCTAGTACCTGAAGAGTTTCAAGCGTCAGAGTGCTCCAAACGTTTTGGTGTGCGGAGCACTCGCTAAGAATTATCTAAAAATTATCATTGGTCGTTGCTCTGTAGTAGATAATTCGAGAAGTTAAAGGATATTTAGCTGATTATGCTCTATTGGGCAAAGGAGAGCGCTTCATTTGCGGCAAAGTTTGATCCTGGGCGGCGATAGATTGTGCATCGGTAATTTACGTTTGATGTTGGTGATATGTTCCACCCGTGTTCAGGATTGGATTGCAGAGCTTCCCATGAGAATGGAACTCCAGGGGCAAAGGCTGTAGCTCCAGGAACTTTCATATTAAAGTCGGTGACGACGGCTCCATCAGCAAGTTCGCTTGCAATTGCACGCGCGAAAAGCTGCCCTCCTCCGATAAGCCACACTAAATTGTGCGTAGCTTCTACCGCTGCAGAGTATGCCTCTTCTAACGATCGGGCGATATGTGCACCAGGAGCACAATAGTCAGGGTCACGCGTCACCACAAAGTTTCTTCTTCCTGGAAGTGGGCGAAAGCGCGGGTCGAGCGATTCCCAAGTTTTTCTTCCCATAATCACAGCATGCCCCATCGTCATGCGCTTAAACAGAGCCATATCTTCTGGCACATGCCATGGGAGCTTTCCATCTTTTCCGATAGCTCCGCCTTTGGCTTGTGCCCAAATCATTGCTAGCATATGGTGTTCCTCCTGATAAGTAAGAATAGCGTATTTTTACACAGCAACGGGCGCTTTTATGGCGCGATGATGCTGATAGCCTTCTGAAGCTGAAATATCATCCATGCTGTAGTCGAAAATACTCTGGGCTTTCTTTAGTTCGAGCTTCGGAAACGGGAACGGTTCGCGTGAAATCTGCTCTTTAACTTGTTCGAGATGGTTGAGGTAAATGTGGCAGTCTCCGCCAGTCCAGACGAAATCTCCTACCTCAAGGTCACACTGCTGAGCAATCATATGTGTAAGTAGTGAATAGCTGGCGATATTGAACGGGACGCCAAGGAAGAGGTCTGCGCTTCGCTGATAAAGCTGGCATGAGAGCTTACCGTCTGCCACATAGAATTGGAAGAACGCGTGGCATGGCATGAGTGCCATATCGTCAAGATCCGCCACGTTCCAAGCTGAGACGATAATTCGGCGCGAATTAGGATTAGTTCGAATCGTATCGATCACCTGCTGAATTTGATCGATATGTCTGCCATCGGGAGCTGGCCATGAGCGCCATTGGTGCCCATAGACAGGGCCTAGTTCGCCGTTTTCGTCAGCCCACTCATCCCAGATGGTAATGCCGTTTTCGTGGAGCCATCTAATGTTCGTGTCTCCGCGCAAAAACCATAGAAGCTCACCCTTGACAGCTTTCATTGCCACAAATTTTGTGGTAATCCGAGGAAATCCTTCGTTTGCTAAATCGTATCGAAGCTGTCGCCCAAATACGGAAAGCGTGCCAGTGCCAGTGCGGTCGTCTTTCATAGTTCCATTGGTTAGAACGTCTGCTAAAAGATCTTCATACTGCCTATTGATAGTTGCCATAACCTCAGTGTAGTGGAGACTTGCTATTTATGTGGTTTTAATCGTGATCTGCGCTCAATGTTGATACGCATTTTGCTTAGCGGCATAAAACTTATTGTTCGCGCTTCATGTATCTACTGCTCGCGCTCTAGCAGTGAATTCACGAGGTGGGTATCTTCTCGCAAGGCTTGCTCGATATGGGTGACGGCTTCTTTTTCAAGACGATTCCCGATAAAAGGGATGTTAATAGAGAAGTGCACCTTGATCTCAGCTTGAGTTGTATTATCGGTATTCGCTGTATCGGAGCTGTTCGCTGCATTTGTGAGAGTAATTGTCACTTTTACGCTGACGGGTGTGCTTGCGATTTTCACATCGTGCGTGATGGTGGTACTTCCGTATTCGTTTGGTTTGCTGGTAGTACTCGTGACTATTGCCTCAAGGTGTGTGCTCGTAAATTTCTGTATCTGCGCGGGAAGAGCCTTAGAGGGGATCTTTAGTCGAGTTATAGTGCGAATAGTACCTTCGTGCGGGGAAGCAATGTTCCACGAGTAATCGTCTAGGCCAAGTGCTGATGCGCGTTTTTCTGCAAGTTCACGGCTAGTCAGAACGGCTGCCACACGATTTGGCTGTGCATAGTATTGTGTATATAGCTGAATATCCATACTGCTATTATGCCGTAATTGTGGTTTGTGCTTTCGCTTCTGCAGTTTTCGCAATAGGCTTGTTTTATGCCTACGTTAAATAAGATTCTCGATCAATCTTCCGAGCTTCCGCTAGCTGCTCATGAATGGCTTAATCTTCTTTTGGGAGATTGGCAGCTCATCTCGGATGTAGCGTTTTCAGATCTCCTGCTCTATGTTCTCACAGATACAGGATATGTGGTGGCTGCGCAGACTCGCCCGAATACTGCTGCAACTCTTTTCGAGACTGATCTTGTGGGTGATTGTCTTGACCTGGAGTTTGAGGAAATAATTCAAGCACTCAGCGTCACTCGTGAAATTATTGCAACGGAGAGTGACGACGCAATCGACACGTGGGTTCCTGTGAGCTACGAAGGAAACATCGTTGCTGTTTTGCGTGTCGTTTGCGCTACGATGCCAGATCGTGTGCCGTCGGCAGTTCATGAAGATTACGAAAAAGCAGCTGAACTGCTCATTGGCATGGTTGCTGATGGGAGTTTTCCTGTCGATGGAGCACCATCCAGCTATAGGCATGGTACGCCTCGCATTTCAGACGGTGTAGTTTTCATGGATTCAGAAGGAGTAGTTCTCTATGCCAGCCCGAATGCCGTCTCTAATTTTCATAAATACGGCGTGAATGAGCCTCTTATGGGTAATGTGCTTGCGGAAGTGGTTGCTGAGAGCTTTGATGAAGCATTTGTGCCCGATGAAACTCTTCCTGTAGTGCTGCTCGGAAAAGCGGCATGGTTAGTAGAACTTGAATCTCAAGATATTGTGCTCACTTTACGTGCAGTTCCTTTGAGCGATAATGGAGAACGTGTAGGGGCGCTGCTGATGTGCCGTGACGTCACACGCATGAGGCGTTCAGAGCGTGAGTTGCTGAGTAAAGATGCCACGATCAAAGAGATCAACCATCGGGTGAAAAACAACTTGCAGACAGTTTCGGCGCTTTTGCGTATGCAGGCTCGTCGTGCTGCGAGTGAGGAGACGCGAACGGCTCTCTTAGCTGCTCAACGCAGAGTTGAAATGATTGCAATTGTGCATGAGCGACTTTCGCAGACAATTGATGAAGTTGTAAATTTTGATGATGTTTTCGGGTCGCTTTTGAGAACTGTGCGCGATGTAGCGGTCACAGATTCTATGGTTGAAATTGAGGTGCATGGCTCGTTCGGTCGGGTGCGCGCTGAGCAGGCAACTGCGCTCGCTGTTGTGCTCAACGAGATTATTACCAATTCCGTCGAACATGGGCTGGCTGAAGGTGGGCGTATAGATATTATTGTTGATCGTAGCGATAGGCATCTTCTTGTGGACGTCTGCGATAACGGTGAGGGCATGGGAGAAAAGGTCCCCACTCCTGGAGTTTCGAGTCTATCCACACCAGCGCACAAGAGATCAGGTCTTGGCACTCAGATTGTGCGTACACTTGTTGCGAGCGAATTGCGAGGAAGTATTACGTGGGAAAATAGGGTGCCGAATGGCACGATTGTGCATCTGAATGCACAGCTGCGCAGCTAATCGGGTGAGTAAGCTGCGCAGTGAATATTAGCTGAAGATAATTTTAGCGTGCTAAGTGCCCTGTGCGTACGCCTCTGCGGCGAATGATACGGCGTTCGTCTTCCGCCATGCCGCCCCAGACGCCTGCGTCTTGATTCGTTTTCAGTGCCCAATCCAAGCATGTATCCATCACATCGCAGGTATGGCAGACTGCTTTTGCGCGCTCTGCCTGTGCCATTGCTGGCCCAGAGCTGCCAATTGGGAAGAAAAGTTCTGGGTCTTCATTCAAGCATGCCGCGCGGTGCCGCCAATCCATTCTGTCTCCTTGAGCCGATCTGCGCCCACTAGCAATGGAGAAAATGTGCTGGGCGCGTGTTAATTATTTTTTAAGCCACGTATTACTTTTGCAGGTTTTTTCCGCTTCATCAAGAGGTAAAAATGTGATCCTTACCGATTTTTTCGATATTTGCTGTGATACTCATCTCTAGGCAGTTAATGCGCAGTGCGTTCAGTGCTTTGTAGCACGTTGGCAGTAGTCAAATTTTCTCTTTATTCGCACTAAGCTCTGCTATTCAGTCACAATAGAGGTGTGATACATACAAACTCTGTGCCTATGTCTAAGATGAATGCTGATGAAGCACGTGCCCGTTGGCAAACTCTTGCTCCCGTGCTTCTTACTGCACAAGATGCTTATCATTCTGGTTCGGAGCCGACGATGGTCGATGCTTCCTACGATGCATTGATTCACGAAATGCGAATGCTGGAAGATTGCTTTCCTGAGTTGTGGAATCCAGATTCTCCTACTACGAAAGTTGGTGCGAAAGTTGCCCGCGGCGGTTTGCCTGAGATCGCTCATCGAGAGCGTCTGTACTCGCTGCAAGATGTTTTTTCTCGAGAAGAGCTGTGCTCCTGGTTTACAGGGCTACAAGATCTGCTTCCTGCAGATTCGCTGTTTACTGCTGAAGTAAAAGTTGATGGTCTTGCTTTGAACCTTACTTACGAGCATGGCGTGTTGGCGAGGGCGGCAACCAGAGGCGATGGCGTCATTGGCGAAGATGTGACGGCAAATGTGAGGGCAATTTCTGCAGTTCCGCTCACTTTAGCTGGATCAAGCGACGATATTCCCGAGCTTGTGGAAGTGCGCGGGGAAGTATATTTTCCTGTAGAAGAATTTGAAAAATTTAACGCATCGGTAGCGCAGCGAAATATCAATATCGATGCCAGAAATGCGAAAATAAAAGAATATAACCGAGAAATTTCAAAGAAAAATAAAGAAATACGCACTCGCAACGAACTGTGTTCTCCTGCAGATAGAGAGCCAGAGATTGCACGTAAACGCATCGAACCTCGCCTGAAAGAATTTGCTAATCCGCGCAATGCCGCTGCAGGTGCTTTACGCCAGGAGGATTCTTCGGCATTTTCTTTGCATTCGCTGAGTTTTATTGCGCACGGTATTGGCAGTTTGGAAGGGGCGAGCCAAAGCGTTAGAAATCATTGCGCAAGTCAAAGCGGCGTGTATGCTCAATTCTCCCAGTGGGGTATTCCTGTGTCTCGTGAAACCGTCACCCTCACATCGATTGAGCAGATTAATCAGTTTCTCGATCGCTATGAGCATGCGCGTGATTCGCTGGAATTCCAGTTCGATGGCGCCGTCATCAAGGTTGATAATCGTGATGTACAAGAGGCGATTGGATATACGAGCCGTGTGCCGAAGTGGGCAATTGCATACAAATTTCCGCCGCAAGAAGTGCAAACGCAACTGCTGGATATTCAGGTGCAAGTCGGCCGTACAGGTCGCGTCACCCCTTTTGCTGTAATGACGCCAGTGCTTATCGATGGATCGACTGTCGAGAAAGCAACTTTGCATAATCCGAGTGAGGTTGAGCGTAAAGGCGTGCTCATCGGAGATACGGTGATTGTGCGTAAAGCGGGAGACGTGATTCCGGAGATTGTCGGACCTGTGCGGGCGCAGCGTGACGGTTCTGAACGAGCGTTTATTATGCCCACGCATTGTCCAGTATGCGGCGCTGCTGTTGAAGCAATTAAAGAGGGTGATGTTGATATGCGCTGCACAAATCCAGCAACCTGCCCTGCGCAAATTACTGGGCGAGTTGAGCATATCGGCGCTCGCGGTGGGTTAGATATCGAATCATTGGGTGAAAAAATGGCGCTGGCCCTCACGAATCCAGAAGATGAGCGAGCAGATGCGCTTGCTGCGCTTTTACAGGGGCATTCGCTGCGTATTGAGACTGCTGACTCGCGTGATCCAGTTGTTATAACGTTGCCGCCAGATAGAGCACGTGAACTCGGGCTTATCGATGCTGATGGGGTATTCCTCTATCACGAAGATCTTATCCCTGCGCATATACAAAAAACGTTAGGTATTCCTCCTGCTCAAACACCTATTCTTCCCACAGAAGCGGGGCTTTTTTCTCTCAGTGCTCAAGCGCTGCGAGACGTATGTACTTGGCAGCGTGTGGCAAGTGATTCTTCGCGGGCGCAGTCTTCTAAGGGAGAAGAACGAGAGGTGACGGCAAGAGCGGGAGATTATCGTTACCGTCCTGTATTTTGGAGAAAAATCGCATCATCTACAGATGCATCTTTTTATTCTTCCGAGGGATGGGTGCCCTCTAAGGCGCTCGAAACGATGCTGGATCAGCTTGAGCATGCAAAAACAAAGCCGTTATGGAGGCAGATCGTTGCGTTAAATATTCGCCATGTTGGTCCAGAAGCTGCTAAAGCGCTTGCTAAAGAGTTCGGTTCGCTCGATGCAATTGTTGCTGCTGGAGTAGAAGGTTTAGCGGCAGTGAACGGCGTCGGTGAGGTGATTGCTCAGAGCATCATGAGCTGGTTTTCCGTGCCGTGGCATCAGGAAATTGTGCGATCATGGCGTGCGGCTGGCGTCACTTTTTGTGATGAACATGCAGGAGAATCAGATAAAATGTCGGCTTTTGCGCAAACTTTGGCAGGCATGACGATTGCGGCAACAGGCTCCTTTGAGGGGTATACGCGTGAGGGTATAAAAGAGGAAATTGAAGCGCATGGTGGGAAAGCTGCCAGTTCAGTCAGCAAGAAGACGACGGCTGTGGTCGTCGGGGTCAATGCTGGGTCGAAAGCCGAGAAAGCTGCGGCGTTAGGGATTCCAATGCTTGACGAAGCTCAGTTTGCCGAGTTGCTGCGCACAGGAGTTCTCTAGGTGTAGATATATGCGCCGAAGTAGGACTGAAGCGGATAGAAGCGAACCGAAGCGAAACGGGCGTAAACGTGAAGTGAACGCAAACGAACTGAAGTTCTATAAATAGCTGTAGCTTTAGCAGGGGGTAGAAATTTTATAGGAGCGCTCCGAACGGTTTGAGCAGCCGCTCACCAAGGCGCGCACTGAATCCTCGTTTTTCCCATGCTTCGTGTGTGAGTTCGTGAGAATTTTCGAGATCAAGCTTGAAGATTTTTTCCATTGCGGCAGCGGTATTTGCGTTGAAAATTTCGAGGTTAATTTCAAAATTTCCAGCCATAGAAAGGCGGTCTATATTCGTGGTTCCTACAGTGCTCCAGACGCCGTCTATCGTCATCGTCTTAGCATGAACCATCGCTTCACTGTAGAGGAAGATGCGCACACCGCCAGCGAGCAGTTCAGTGTAATAAGGGCGTCCTACCCAGTCAGCAATAATATGGTTGGAGTATTCAGGGATAAGTATGCGCACGTCTACGCCGCGTTGAGCCGCGTGAATGAGGGCGTGGCGAATTCCTTCATCTGGAATAAAGTACCCCATCGTGATCCATACCCGCTTCGAAGCGCGATCAATTGCTTCCATATAGAGAGCGCGCACAGGATACGAGTTGAAAGCGGGAGTATTCACGTGTGCGCGCAGGGAGCTTTCCCATGAGCCGGAGCCGGTATCGGGTATTTCCGGCTGGCGTTTGCGGTTGTAGTAAAGGTTCCACATATCGATAAACGCATTTTCGATTTCCCATACTTGCGGGCCTTGCACGCGTGCGTGGGTATCTCGCCAGTGATGTGCATATAGATCGCCGATGTTGTATCCGCCCACAAAAGCGATGCGGGAATCAACGCAGAGAATTTTTCTGTGGTCACGGCCTTTTTTGCGCGCATTGCCCGTTAAAATTCCCGGGCGGATCAGGGGAAATCGGATCACGTGCAGATTCGGCATATCGGGATAACGCCGAAAGCGCGGATCTTGGTTGATATTGCCAAACGTATCGAGAATGATATAGACGTTTACGCCGCGTTCAGCTGCTTTAATGAGTTCATTTTTATATGCGAAACCTATACGGTCTGCTTTCATAATAAACATTTCAAAAAAGATATGATCTTTTGCTGCTCGGATTGCTTCAAGCTGATCGTTGTATGTGTCTTCCCCGTATGTGTACAAGCGCATAGACGATTGAGAAACCTGCACATCAACAGGTGCGTGGTGAGGAAATGTGCCGCGTTGAGGATTGCGGCGTTTGCGGTGCTCGTCGATGGCGATAATCGTGCCGATTGCCGTGGCTTGTGCGCTCACGAGTAAAGCAGCGGACCATTTCGCTGCAGTAATCAGCTTTGCCTTCGTCGATTTACGTAATTTCACCATGCATTTATCCTAATGCACTATCTCGTGTGAGTAATCTTCATTCGCTGCGCAGCCTCCTTCGCATTAGACTAATCCTATGGCTTCAATAGATAGAAATGAGGTGGCTCGAGTGGCCACTCTCGCACGTATTGCCCTCACGGATGAGGAAATCGATCAGTACTCAACCCAGCTTTCGGCGATTTCAGACGCTGTGGCGAAGGTATCGGAAGTGGCAACGCCAGATGTGCTGGCAACGTCACACCCAATTGCGCTCGCAAATGTGTGGCGTGACGACGTAATCGCTGATCCCGGCGTGAATCGTGAGGAAGTTCTTGCGATGGCACCTGCCTCGGAAGAAGGCAAGTTTAAGGTTCCGCAGATTTTAGGGGAGGAGTGAGTATGCACATGGAAACTCAGTTGTTTGAAAAATCAGCGCACGAGCTTGCGCAGCTGCTTAATGCTGGTGAGGTGACGAGTGTGCAACTTACACAGCTTTTCCTGGATCGTATCGCTGAGCTGGATCCTGTGCTGTGTGCTTTTCTTTATGTCGATGCTGAAGGTGCCCTTGCGCAGGCAGCTGCTGTAGATGCTGATCGTGCGGCAGGAAAAGAGCTGCCACTATTCGCTGGTGTGCCAGTTGCTATCAAGGATAATATGTGCCAGCATGGCGTCCCCACGACGTGTGCGTCAAAAATGCTTGAAGGTTGGCGTCCTCCATACGATGCTACTGTCGTCAAGAAATTGCATGAGGCGCGTTTGCCGATTGTTGGGCATACCAATATGGATGAATTTGCTATGGGTTCGACTACAGAAAATTCGGCATTCGGATCCACGCGCAATCCTTGGGATATCGAACGTGTGCCAGGAGGGTCGTCAGGTGGCAGTGCTGTCGCGGTGGCAGCGCATCTTGTACCGTGGGCGCTTGGCTCAGATACGGGTGGATCGATTCGTCAGCCTGCAGCTTTCAATGGGCTGGTAGGAGCAAAGCCAACCTACGGCGCTGTGTCGCGATACGGTTTGGTAGCTATGGCAAGTTCACTTGATCAAATCGGACCTTTTGCTCTCACTGTTGCAGATGCTGCAGCTTTGCACGAGATTGTTGCTGGATATGATCCGCACGATTCGACGTCACTTCCCGATAATGAAGAGAGTCCTGTGCGCTTTGCAGAAGATGGAAGTGCTGTGGCGTCTGGCGGCGCGGGGAGCGCGGCTGGGTTGCGAGTCGGTATCGTCAAAGAAATGATGGGTGAAGGCTTTGATTCTGATGTTCTTGCCGTGTTCAATACGGTAATCAGTGAGTTGAAGTCTCGCGGTGCTGAAATTGTTGAAGTGAGCTGCCCGAGTTTGGAGTATTCGCTGGGTGCGTATTATCTGATTATGCCAGCTGAAGTTTCTTCAAACCTTGCTCGTTTCGATGGTGTGCGCTACGGGAATCGTGTACTTCCGAAGGAAGGTCCTGTGACGGCAGAGACGATGATGGCTGCAACTCGTGCTGCAGGTTTCGGTACGGAAGTAAAACGCCGCATTATTCTTGGCACTCATGCTCTTTCTGCTGGTTATTTTGATGCGTATTACGGTTCTGCTCAGAAAGTTCGCACACTAGTGCAGCGTGATTTCGCTGCGGCCTTCGAAAAAGTTGATGTATTGCTTTCGCCAACGGCTCCGACTGTTGCTTTTAAGAGCGGGCAGCATCAAGATGATCCGCTTGCCATGTATTTGAATGATATTGCGACGATTCCTGCGAATTTGGCAGGTATTCCTGCAATAAGTGTGCCTGCTGGGATTTCTGCAGGTTTGCCTGTGGGGCTGCAACTTATGGCGCCTGCTCATGAAGATGCGCGTCTATACAAATATGCTGCTGTAATTGAGGGTGTGGCTGATAGTGCTGCTGCGAGGGTGCCTGCCGAAAGACTTGAAACGCTCACTGGAAAGGGTGAAGAGTGATGGAAGAACTTGTCGCGTATGAAGATGCTGTAGCGAAATATGATCCTGTGCTCGGTTTGGAAGTTCATGTAGAGCTTGGTACGGCAACGAAGATGTTTGATGCTGCGCCGAACGCTTTTGGTGGTGAACCGAATACCTTTGTAACGCCCGTCAGTTTAGGCATGCCTGGTTCTCTTCCTGTCGTTAATCACAAGGCGATTGAGTATGCAATCAAACTAGGTTTAGCTTTAAACTGCACGATTGCTGAGAGCTGCCGTTTTGCTCGAAAGAATTATTTCTATCCAGATTTGTGCAAGAATTTCCAGACGTCACAGAGCGATGAGCCGTTGTGCTACGACGGTTATCTCGATGTGGAGCTCGATGATGGCGAGGTGTTCCGTGTGCCGATTGAGCGTGCGCACGTGGAGGAAGATGCCGGGAAGAATACGCACGTAGGTGGCGCAACTGGGCGTATTGAAGGCGCGCAGTATTCTCTTGTTGACTACAATCGTGCAGGTGTGCCGCTTGTTGAAATCGTCACGCGTCCGATTGAAGGAGCTGGAGCACGTGCGCCAGAAGTGGCTGCAAAATATGTGCAAACAGTGCGCGATATTGCGCGTGCGCTTGGAGTTTCGGAAGCTCGTATGGAGCGCGGAAATGTGCGTGCCGATGTAAACGTTTCGCTGCGTCCCTCGCCGTCAGATCCTTTGGGCGTGCGCTCAGAGACGAAAAACGTCAATAGCTTCACAGCCGTGGAAAGTGCGATTCGGTTCGAGATTTCTCGCCAAGCTGCAATTCTTGACGCAGGCGGTGAGGTGTTGCAAGAGACGCGTCACTTCATTGCTGCCGATGGTACGACAGGACCTGGGCGTGTGAAGAGTGATGCTGACGATTATCGTTATTTCCCTGAGCCTGATCTGGTGCCGATTCAGCCCAGCCGTGAGTGGGTGGAGGAAATTCGTGCATCGCTTCCAGAGCTTCCTGCAGTGAAACGCAAGCGCTTGAAAGCTGAATGGGGTTTGGCTGATAAGGAAATGCGTGATGTTGTAAATGCGGGGGCGTTAATTCTGATCGAAGATTCTGTGCTCGCTGGAGCAACTCCTGCAGGTGCTCGCAAGTGGTGGATGGGGGAGCTTGCTCGTTATGCGAAAGAGCATGAGATGGAGCTTGCAGATGTGCCTGTGACGGCCAGGCACGTGGCTGAGCTGGATCAGCTCACAGAGAGTGGAAAACTCACAGATAAGCTCGCTCGTCAAGCTCTTGAAGGCGTGCTGGCAGGTGAAGGCAGCCCGAGTGAAGTCGTTGCTGCTCGTGGGCTGGAAGTAGTGAGTGACGACGGCGCATTGATTGAGGCTGTTGATGAAGCCTTGGCTGCTAATCCTGATATCCTCGCTAAAATTAAGGGTGGAAAAATCCAGGCTGCAGGTGCAATCGTTGGTGCTGTCATGAAAGCAACTCGAGGGAAAGCGGATGCTGCTCGTGTGGGTGAACTAATTATGGAGCGCGTGCAAGAGTAGGTGCACGTATTTTAAGGAGTGTGGAGGCTGTATGGTGCAGTCTCCACACTTTTTTGTTGCAAAAGCAGTGCTGGACTGATGCTGGTGAGGAGGGGGCGTTTGTGTGTAACTCGTCTTTGGTGGATTTTTGGCTAGGGTGTGCAGATGGCAGCGAAATGTTTGTGTATTGTGTAATGCCTGCTGTGAGGTTGGCGTTGTGCGAATTGCGCGAATGGCACGGGGTTTTCGTAGGGAATAGGAAATGTACCCTGCAGATGTGGTAGCAAAGAGCGGAAATTTTAGAGAGAAAATGCCGCTGTAAAATCCATTAAATGGCGCTAAATAAGGACTTTCTACTGTTGTGATACAGAGCACAGTAAATTCAGTTTGACACTTTCAGCGTATCGGGTCTAATCTATAACAGTTGCCTCGCTGGGGCGAAGAACGAAAAAGAGCATTATAGATGCTAAGAGAGTAGTTCTGAGAATCAGCTGTGGGTGTGTTGTTTGGTGTCTCAATAGTGTGTCAGCTTTTTACTGATTTTGTT
>CABQJD010000006.1 GCA_902464405.1 uncultured Actinomycetaceae bacterium
TGGCACTTTCTTTTCCTGCCTCGACCGCCTCGTCACCCTTCATCAGCGTAAGCTTCACGCACTGCACACCATCAAAAAAGCACTACTCGAAAAAATGTTTCCGAAAGATGGTGCAGATGTACCGGAAGTGCGCTTTAAGGGATTTACGGGTGCATGGAAAAGAAAACGGTTTTCCGAACTCTACGAAAGTGTCATTCAGAAAAATGATTTGACTTATGGAGTTGATAAGAATATTACTGTTGCTTCTATGCAATATCGTCCAGATATCAAGGTTACAGACATTGAGTATTTGAGGACATACAATGTCTTAAAATTAGGCGATATTGCATTTGAAGGACATCAAAGTAAAGAATTTAGATATGGACGTTTCGTTGAAAACGATATTGGAGATGGAATCGTTTCCCATATCTTTGCTGTTTTTCGTCCTAAAACTGACTATGATTTGATGTTCTGGAAATACGCTATCAATAACGAAAGAATTATGCGCCCCGTGCTTGTCCGATGCACAAAAGCATCTACAATGATGAATGACCTTGTTTCAAAGGATTTTTTGGAAGAAAGTATTCTCGTGCCGGGTATTGAGGAACAGAAAAAAATAGGTACAGTTTTGTCCGAAATAGATCGACTAATTTCTTTGCAACAGGAAGAACTTAAAAAACTGCAATCTTTCAAAAAAGCACTACTCGAAAAAATGTTTGTATAGATTTCGCAAAACGTGGGTGCAGAAAAATCTAGAAAATCTCTAAACGATATCTGCTCGTGTCGAATGCTCGTTTCGCTATTTCGATTACTCCTCGCGAAAAACTGGCATCGCATGGTACAGATACGATTCAATTTCTTCTTGCGCCGCATAGTGGAGCAGAATTTATGGAGCTTGGCCGCACTGCTTCGGGCGGAGAAATGAGCAGGATTATGCTTGCTATGGAAGTGAGTTTGGCGAGCGAATCAGATAGCGCTGGGCACACTTTCGTATTTGATGAAATTGATGCTGGAATCGGCGGAAAATCGGCGTTAGCTGTGTTTCTATTTGCTCTAAGTGAGACGTTTCATTGGAAATTTATCTAAGGAAATTTATCTAAATTTCTGTGTTGTTTGGGCTTTGATGCGCTTATGTTTTTAGCTGTAAGGCTTGTTGCAAGCGATTGCGTGCCTAGCACACAAAATGCTCTCCATTCGTCATTACTCTCTATTCGTCGCAATACTCATAAAATATAGGGTCTATACGCCTAGAGCTATCCAAGAAAGAGTGGAATAATAGAGAGCGTAATACGCGCGTTTATCGGCGGCTTGCCGATCGTGCAAGATCACTCACGAAGGAGTAGCCAGTGGCTATTGCAACCCCAGAAGAATATAATGCAATGCTCGATAAGGCCAAGGAAGGCAAATTTGCCTATCCTGCCATCAACGTCACTTCGAGCCAGACTCTTACAGCAGCAATTAAAGGTTTTGCTGACGCTGGTTCCGACGGTATTCTCCAAGTTTCCGTTGGTGGTGCGGAGTATTGGAGCGGTTCAAGCGTCAAAGATCGCGTAGCAGGTTCTCTCGCTATGGCTGCGTATGCTCGCGAAATTGCTAAGAATTATGATGTGACGGTAGCGCTGCATACCGATCACTGCGCCAAGCAGAATCTCGATTCTTGGGTCATTCCGTTGCTTGAGCTTGAGGCTGAGGAAGTGAAGGCAGGGCGTCTTCCGTTCTTCCAGAGCCATATGTGGGATGGATCGGCAATCGATCTTGATGAAAACATCGAGATCGCAGTTAAGATGCTTGAAATGAGCCAGGCTGCCCGCACTATTCTTGAAATTGAAATTGGTGCTGTGGGTGGCGAAGAAGACGGCGTAGTGGGAGAGATTAACGATTCCCTCTATACTTCCACTGAAGATGCAATGAAAGCAGTGAAGGCTCTCGGTCTTGGGGAGAACGGTCGTTATATCACAGCTCTGACTTTCGGCAACGTACATGGCGTGTATAAGCCAGGCAACGTGAAGTTACGCCCAGAGATTCTCGGCACAATTCAGGAAGAAGTTGCCCAGCAGGTTGGCTGGAAGAACGATCGTCCATTCGATCTCGTGATGCATGGCGGATCTGGCTCCACTGAGGAAGAAATCGCATTGGCTGTGGCTAATGGCGTTATCAAGATGAACGTTGATACCGATACGCAGTATGCGTTTACTCGCCCAGTTGTTGATTGGATGCTGAAGAATTACGACGGCGTACTCAAAATTGATGGTGAGGTCGGCAATAAGAAGCAGTACGATCCTCGCGCTTGGGGCAAAGCCGCTGAAGCTGGTATGTCTGCTCGCGTGGTTGAGGCCTGTGAGCGTCTTGGTTCAGTGGGTTCGCATAATAAGTGAGTATGCGAAATATAGGAAAAGGAGCTGATGCCTTTTCCTTGCCCGTAATGGTTCATAGTATTAGCCGTATGAGCTGGTCATATAGTATCTAGCTGATGCGAATCTAATACGACTTGTGGTAGCCCGAGAATTTCCTCTCGGGCTACCGCTTTTGTGTGCAAGTATTAAGGTAGGTAGCAATACCTATTTGATAATCCGAGTAATTTTAAGTTAAAGGTATAAATGCGTGTCTGGGTCGAGCGTGTCGTGATTGTTGTATGGTATGCCTATGCTGGAGTTTCTAGTATTTTTCCCATATCTCGAAGATCCTAGCAATGCGACCCCTCTTGCCCGTATAATTATTCGGTGCTCGCGGCGGCATATCAAAAGCTTCGGTAAGTGCGGGCAATAAAAAGGAGGCGAACTAATGCCAAGTGTTATTGTGCTCGGTGCTCAATGGGGTGACGAAGGAAAAGGAAAAGCCAGTGACCAACTCGGCACAGCTGTTGATTATGTTGTGAAGTTCAACGGTGGTAATAACGCTGGGCATACCGTCGTCGTCAATGGTGAAAAGTTTGCGCTCCATCTTCTTCCTGCAGGTATTCTTAGCCCAAACTGCACGCCTGTGATCGGTAACGGCGTAGTCGTCGATCTGCAGGTGCTTTTTGAAGAAATCGCTGATCTGCAATCGCGCGGTGTAGATACGAGCCGCCTTAAAATTTCTCCGAATGCACACGTTATTCCGCCATACAACAAGGCGATGGATGCGGTAAATGAGCGTATGCTTGGCAAGCGCAAGCTTGGTACGACGGGCAGGGGTATTGGTCCAACCTACGCTGATAAGATGAATCGTATTGGCATTCGTATCCAAGATCTTTACGATCCTTCGATTTTGCGCCAAAAAGTTGAAGGAGCGCTAAGCCAGAAGAATCCAGAAATTGTGGAGCTATTAGAAGGCGATCCTTTCACTGTAGATAGCGTGACCGACGAACTGCTCAGTTATGCAGATCGTGTGAAGCCAATGCTTATGAACGTGCCAGCAGAGCTGAATCGCGCTCTCGATCGTGGAGAAACGATTGTGTTTGAGGGCGGGCAGGCGACGATGCTGGATATTGATCATGGCACCTATCCGTTCGTCACCAGCTCGAATTGTACGGCAGCAGGTGCATGTACTGGCTCTGGTGTGGGGCCGAGGCGCATTGATCGCATTGTGGGGGTAGCGAAAGCCTATATCACGCGCGTTGGCGAAGGGCCGTTCCCCACAGAGCTTTTTGATGAATCTGGTGAATGGTTGCGTGAAGCCGGGCATGAGTATGGGGTGACGACGGGTCGTCCGCGGCGCTGCGGCTGGTACGATGCTGTGGTTGCGCGTTATGCCACGGCAATTAACTCTCTTACGGATTTAGTGGTGACTAAGCTCGATGTGCTCACTGGTTTGGAGAAAATTCCTGTCTGCGTAGCGTATGAGATTGACGGTAAAATGGTTGAAGATATGCCGCAGAGCCAGTCAGATATGCATCATGCGCAGCCGATTTATGAATTTTTCCCAGGCTGGGAAGAAGATATTTCGCAGTGCCGCACTTTCGAGGAGTTGCCAGCTAATGCTCAGGCGTATATTTTGAAACTTGAAGAGCTTTCTGGCACGCGTATCTCCTCAATTGGGATTGGCCCTGGGCGAGATCAAACGATTGTGCGTTTTCCGCTACTTGGCTAGATTCCTCAGCTAGAGCCGTGGCGGTTTTGGCAGAATCCGCCGCTTCGCCGTCACCTCATCGGAGGGCTTGCGCGATATATAGGTGAATACCCTGATATGTACAAATTTCTCAAAAATTTGTACATATTTTTGGGATATGTTTATGAGATCGACATATCACTGCTGGTACCTGTGCTTGTGCTGTACCTCGTAGAATCTGTGGCGATTATTGGTAGGTGCGGGTGTGGTGACGATAAATCCCTATTCCCAGCACGAGAACAGTGAGAATGCCGATGCTGCTGAGTGCCCAGATAAAATAGTTTGATCTCGTAGGTTTTTCTGCAATATCGGCAGGATTGACCTCGGTTATTGTTTGAGGCGTATCAGCTTCATTTCCTTTTGCAGGGGTTTTCTCACCTTCCACGTTTACGCCGTTAAGCAGCACGTCTATATCGCTGAAAGTTGCTGTGTTTGCGTTGATTGTGGCGCCTGGAGCTGAAATGATTTTACCTGGCATTGCAATTGAGAGAGAAAATTGCGGATCGAGCAAGGAGAGTGTGCGTAAGTTGCCTTCGCTAAGCATTCCGCGTGGCAAAGTAAAAATATAGCTAGTTTCTGTTTCGCTGAGCAGTTGTGTGCCTGCAGCTGATTCTCCTGAATTAAATGTGAGCGTGCAATGAAAAGTATTGCTATCGCTATGATCTTCCACAGTAAAGACGGAAGATTCGTTATCAAAAATGCCGCCTTTGAGTTTGATATTCCCTATTTCTTCTAGCTTGTTGCAGGCAATTCCAGCTGTGGAAGCGATGGCAAAATCGGCCGTTACGTCTGCCATGCCTTCTATGGCTCCAGAGGGCTGTATAGCTATTTGGCTTTCAGATCGGCATCCAGAAAGAAGGAAGAGTGTGCTGGCAAGAATGACGGCTGCTAAGGCTCGCGTATGCGCTGTGGCATGGTTCTTCATTTTGGTGCGGTTGTTCTTAGTGTGTGTAGTGCAAAGGTAGGTATGCCGAATCTTGCTGAGAGATTGAAGCAGTGTAATCGTACTGTTGTGTGTTTTCGTGCTCATGCCTGCTCCTCTTTGTTGAAGTGCCTTGTACTTAAGAATACATTTTACTTTTATCGAGGTGGCGAAGAAGGGAAAGTAAGAGATAAAAGCAGGGAAAGTAAGAGGTAAGTAGAAGAGCGAAGCAGGTATAGCTATACGGTTTCGCTAAATTGTTTTAGGTTTTATTTTTAGGTACTCACTTTGTTTTCTATGTATTACTGGGGTTTATGGTGAACGGATGTAGCTCGCTCCTCTCGGTATCAACACACCTAGGATTCTCGTGCGGCAAAACGCATCTGAACTTCCGAAGGCGCTGAAGTAGTAGGGCTTGCTTTCTCTAGATTCGTTCCTCGCTTTTCGTGGTAGGCAGTGGTGTTGAGCGCCGCAATGATCGGTATATGCGTATATATCTGAGCAGATGAATGCTGGCTCGCGCGGATTCGCGCGGCAATGCTAGAGCGCAAAGAAGAGGAAAATCGGCAAGCGCAGCATGAGCAGCGTGAACCCATAGGAGGAGTGGTCAGCAAGCACAGTGCGAACAGTATGAATAATATGAACACTATAAACAGCATGAATACCACGAACAGCACGGACAACTCAGCGCTGAGTATGGTTTATCTCTCTTAGTATGTTTCCTGATTTTTCTCCGTTAGTCCCAAGAAATTTTTAAGAATTGGAGAGATAATAAAACAGTAAGAAAAACACAACATCGCCCTAGGAGGATATGCGATGGCAAAATTTACTGTGGAAGATGTACGCGCTGGTGCGCCAGAAGTAGCACCAGAAGATCTCGTTTCGTGGGTTGCAGAGGTTGCAAATATCACCGAACCTGAGCGCATTGAATGGGCAGACGGCTCACAGGAAGAGTGGGATCGCCTCACGGCAATGATGGTAGAAAGCGGTATGCTTACTCGCTTGAATCCAGAAAAGCGCCCAAACTCATTCTTGGCTCGTTCACTGCCAAGCGATGTGGCTCGCGTAGAATCTCGCACGTTCATCTGCTCCGAAAAGGAAGAGGATGCAGGCCCGACGAACCACTGGGCAGATCCTAAAGAAATGAAGGAAACCCTCATCGGTGAAAAGGGTGTGTTCCGTGGCTGTATGCACGGTCGTACGATGTACGTGGTTCCATTCTCAATGGGTCCGTTGGGTGGTCCGATTTCAAAGCTCGGCATCGAGCTTACAGATTCCCCATACGTCGTGGTCAATATGCGTATTATGACCCGTATGGGCAAGGGCGCTCTTGAGCTTATCGGCAAGGGCGGCGAATGGGTGCCAGCAGTTCACTCCGTTGGCGTGCCGCTCGAAGACGGCGCTGAAGATGCAGCATGGCCATGCAACGACGAAAAGTACATCACTCACTTCCCGCAGACCAATGAGATTTGGTCCTTCGGTTCTGGTTACGGCGGAAACGCTCTGCTCGGTAAGAAGTGCTATGCACTGCGCATTGCGTCCACAATGGCTCGTCGTCAAGGCTGGATGGCAGAGCATATGCTCATCCTCCGCCTCACCAATGAAAAGACTGGCAAGCAGTATCACGTGACGGCTGCATTCCCTTCTGCCTGCGGCAAGACCAACCTCGCTATGCTTCAGCCAACAATTGAGGGCTACAAAGTTGAGACAGTTGGTGACGACATCGCTTGGATGCGTCCAGGTCCAGATGGTCGCCTCTACGCTATCAACCCAGAAGCTGGCTTCTTCGGTGTGGCGCCAGGCACTTCTTACGACACCAACCCAATGGCTATGGAGAGCATGAAAGAAAACACGATCTTTACAAACGTGGCTCTCACTGATGATGGTGACGTATGGTGGGAAGGCATTGACGGCGAAACTCCAGCTCATCTCATTGATTGGCGTGGTAACGATTGGACTCCGGAATCTGGCGAAAAAGCTGCTCATCCGAACAGCCGTTTCACAGCTCCTGCAGGGCAGTGCCCGATTATCTGTGCTGACTGGGAAGCTCCTCAAGGTGTGCCGATTGATGCTATTCTCTTCGGCGGTCGTCGCGCATCGAACGTACCGCTCGTGGCAGAAGCATACGACCAGAATCATGGCGTATTCGTGGGCGCAACGGTAGCTTCTGAGCAGACTGCTGCAGCTGAAGGAGCTGTTGGCTCCCTTCGTCACGATCCATTCGCAATGCTCCCATTCTGCGGCTACAACATGGCCGACTATTGGGGTCACTGGCTGGAGATGGGCAAGGAGCTTGGCGATAAGTTCCCGAAGGTTTTCCAGGTGAACTGGTTCCGCAAGGATTCTGAAGGTAACTGGCTCTGGCCAGGATATGGCGAAAACGCTCGTGTACTCGACTGGGTTGTGCGTCGTTGCGCTGGCGAAGTTGAGGCTATTGACGGCGTCACTGGTCGCTATCCGAAGTTCGAAGATTTCAACCTCGATGGTGTTGATGTGACCGAAGAGGATTGGAAGAAGCTCTACTCTATCGATCCTGAGGCATGGGCTGCTGAGGCTGAAGATTCTGCTGAATACTTCAAGCAGTTCGGTGATAAGCTCCCTGCAGAGATCACCGCTGAGCTTGATAAGCTCCGCGAGCGTATCGCAGGTGCTAAGGGTTGTTGCTGCTCTTGTGAGAAGTGAAATGAGTCTTAATAAATTTTAAGAGCTCATCTCATAGTGCTGATAGAAGCATACGTATATTCATAGGTGCCGCGTCAAGCTTTGCTTGGCGCGGCACCGTGTTTATATCGAGTTCCAAAGAGGTATGAGAGGCTATAGAAATTTATGTTGTTCGATGTGGAATTTTAGCTTGCTGGCATTGCTCTTTGGTCTTATCTCACTTGTTTTCCTCTTCATAGGTGTTGATATTCTGCAAAAATCTATTTCTTATGCGTGTTGTTGTATGTTTCATCGACGAGATCAAAACTATTTGTATTGTGAGTGAATACTCTACTATCTGATCCATCCAGTGGACTGTCTCTCTAAGTCTTTTACTGCTCGTATATCTATGTGCTGAAGTATTAAATCCGTAGCGGAAGAAAGATCTCCAGAATCTAGAAAACTCTGTAATTGGTGGAGTAATGATGTTATATTGTTACTGTGGCGTAGGTCTAGCGTCACAATGTGCATGGCGACAGGGCAGAAGAGCATAATTGACCTGTTCAAGTCGCGCCACAACCTATTATCAGGAGGGAGGGGTTGATGAATGCATTTGCAGTCGATATTCGTGTGCAAGCTAATGCTACGCCCGCAAGTGATGCGAACGCAAACTCGGTGACACTTGTTACGAGGTTAGTTTGCAGTAAGGTGACATGTAAACCTACCTGTGGGTGCACGCCGTTCTGCATTACGCAGAGTCCGCTTGCTTGTTGGTGAGCGATGCGGAGCTACCTACGGAAAACGGTAGAACTGGTATCCGTAGGTAGTCTTTCACATATGTTGTGCAGATGAAAGTAAAATGAGATGTAAAATGACCGAAGAATTAACGTCGAGAGTGGTTGATAGCCTGATCATTGAGACGGCGTTACGTCTCGCAGATCAAGAGACTGTGCGTACCTCGGTGCAACAGACGCATCGGTATGCCAACTATCCGACGGCTTGGGAGTCCAGTTCCCTCGCTATGGGACCACTTGGTAATGCCATCTTGTTTTTGACGATTTACGGTAGTGATATCGATTCTCCTTGTGATTGGAAGAAGGTAGCTGAAGAGCTTTTGGAAAGCTGTGTTGAGGATACCGTCGAAAACTCTACTAAATCGGACTCGCTGTTCGGCGGAGCAGGTGGAGTACTTCTGGCATATGTTTTAGCCGCTGGGTATGACTCAAAATGGAGAAGCATTGCCAAAATGATAGCAGAGGGTCTTGCTAATCAAGTGCTTGCGCTCGATCCTGTGCCCGATGAAGGAAATTTGTCGGATTCGGACTATGACATGATTAATGGACGCGCAGGAACTCTTATAGCAATTTCCATTGCCTCTCGGCAGTTCTCAGAATCTGAGACTATTAGGGCTGCCCAAAACCGACTATTCGACGATATCGATGAACTCCTGTGTAGAGGAAAAGCTCTCGCTGATACAATGTGGATACATCCTGTGCACTATCCACATGAGGATTACATAAAACAGTTTCCTTCTGGTTATTTTAATATGGGTCTGGCGCACGGGTTACCTGGTCTATTGGTTGCACTCGCGAATACTAATGTAGCTGGATATCGCGATAAACAGCGACGTTATCTCATTGAGGGATTAGCTGATGTCATACTGGAGTTAGCTTTAGATGATGGTTTTGGATTGGCATGGTCATCAGGATATAGCCGTGATGACTGGCAAGTAGATGGAATAAGTGTTCTTACGCAAAGCGTTCCCAATGCTTGGTGCTATGGGGCTCCTGGTGTTGCCGTTTCTTTATTTCGTGCAGGGCGAGCTATAGGGAATAAGCGTCTTATTCAGAGTGCTCGTACTGCTATGTGGGGCGCGCTTGATCGTACTGTCGGAACGAGGGCTTTAGACTCTATGAGTCCGACGTTCTGTCACGGTCTCTCTGGTATTCTCGCATGCTCTATTTCTGTGCTCGGACGTTCAGCACTTAACAACTCCTCAAGTGCTCAATATAAAATTGCTGCCAATCTTCTGTCTATGGCAAACAAGAACTATCCTTTGCTTTTTCAGGACTTTGAGGAGCCTGATCGTCCCCTTGATAATCCTACTGTGCTTCAAGGATCTGCTGGTATTGCCCTAACACTAACGCTTATTCGTGGTAATCGCCGAGTTCCTAGTTGGCTGAACTTATTTGGTTTAGAGTAGGAGAATCATCTATGCAAGTATCCGATGACTCATTTGCTTACAGCGCAACGCAGGAATTTATCATACGGATGCCACTGCGGCATCGACATGAGTTTACAGAATTAACTACATATCAAAGCGTTTTTGAATCTCTGCCTGCTCTGTTAAGCGATCATCGTTTTAAGTTTGCCCTGCAGCTGTCAAGTTCTTCATTGTTGGAACAGCTTGAGCGTTTGGTAAGGGGGGCTGTCAACTTAAACGATCCTAGAAGCCAGAAAGCCCTTCGAAGTCTTCGCAAGTATCTTATTCGAATGACTCGTCGTGCGACTCCCTTTGGTTTTATGTCTGGTGTTGCTATTGGTCAATTTACTGATGCAAGCACTCTTAGACCTAATAGTAATCCGATTGGAATTATTGAGGTATTTCCCGATTACGCTTGGTTGATGAACATCACTGCAGAGATAGCAAAATTAGACAAAGATGGGTGCTTGCCAATTTTCTTGAACCCGTACATACGCCAGCTTGGTGAACGTCTCGATGTGGCTCACGCGAATGCCTTCAGTCTAGGTCAGAGTGTTCATGTTGATCTTCGTGTTACATCTGCGACCGATACGGTTGTTGAACTTGCGGCGGTTGGTGCCAGTCGAAGTGAGATTATCGAGGAGCTGCTTGCCCGCCACGAGGGTGTAGATCGAGATACTATTGTCGCGTTTGTCGATGATCTTATTCGAAACGGTATAATCAGTGAAAAGTTGCAACCAGGGTTGGAAGCTGGGCGCGAACTGTCATCAATTCTCAGTGTGCTAAGCAAATTTTCTACCCTAGGAGAGTATAGTGATGCTCTCTCTAAGCTCGATTCGCTATGTCGATCTATTTCTACAGTTGCTGATCTCCATTCTTACTGGGACGATATCCAGCAGATTCAGAATGCTATCTCTGGAGAGGTCAGTATAGATGATCGAATTTCAATTAATTCTTCCCTTAGTTTGCAGGAAACGACGTTGCATGAAAATGTTGCTCGACGTGTCGAGCAAGTCGCCAATCTTCTTGTTAATACAGATTTTTACCCACAGCGTCTTCCATACCTAGTTGAGTATGAGCATCATTTCTTGGAACGGTATGGAGTCGAGGGCGAAGTTCCAATTCTAGAGCTATTAAGTGCTAGTTGTGGCTTGGAAGCTCCCGATACTTATCGTCTTCCTCCTCGAACATACCCGTTAAGTTCCTATTCTCCTGTAGCGAGAGAGCAACGCACAACGGCGCTTATTGATGCCTATGCTAAGGCATTACAGTGTGGCTCGCATCTTGACCTCTCAGATGAACTTCTGGCTACATATGCGACTTCTGACTTCCGTCCCCCGAACCCAACATTGGAATTTTTTGTCCAAGTTCTCTCCTCCTCTAGGGAGAGCCTAGAACGAGACGATTTTGATCTTTTCGTTATCCCTGATGGTCTTGCGCAAGGTGGTCGTTCTATTGGGCGATTTGCTCGATTGCTTGGACAAGATGCGTACAACCTACTGAACCAACTCTTCGACCAAGAGGCATCTCAGAGTGAAACTTTACTGGTTCAACTCCGTTATATGCCAGATAAGGCTCGTATGGCAAATGTTGCACGAACGACTGATCTTGGTCTAAAGCTCTTATCTTTGGGGACGGCAGAAGAATCTGAGCTTAATCTAAACGACATCCATGTAGGGAATGACGGTAGTCGATTCTACCTCCGTGACGCATCCTCTGGACGTCGTCTACGAATTATAGAAAACCACATGATGAGTACTCTCAACGCTCCAAACGTTGTACGTTTGATGGTGGATATATCGAATGACTGGTACCGCTCATTCAACATGTTTGATTGGGGAGTGCTTCGAGATGCGAGTTTCCTTCCTCGCGTAACGCGGGGAAGGATCATTCTGAGTCCTGCGCAATGGAATGTAAAATCAGATATATTGAAGAAAATAGATGGGTGCGCTTATTCGTGTCGTGTGACTCAACTTCAAGAGTCCTTAGGGTTTCCAGATCGAGTTGCTATTGTGCAAGGAGACAATAGACTGCCACTAGATCTTCGAACTGAGATTGATCGCGACATCCTTGATGATGAAATTATCAGGGCCCAAAAAATGGGTGGGTCTTTAAGCCTTGAAGAAACTATCGCATACTTGGAAACCGACTTATCTGACACGGTTCTTACTAACGAGCCAGCACTGAGAGAAGAGTCTTGGCTCCGAGACGATAACGGTCATACCTACGATCATGAGCTCGTTGTTCCAGTAATTTGGACAGGAAATAAGACCCCTGTTCCTATGTCTCCTCGAAAATTAGCGGCATCGAGAATTAGCTATAAATGGGATAATCGTTGGGTATGCCTTGATATCTTCGGTGGTCTCCAAAACCTTGATTCGATTGTTGGGCTGGAACTGACAGAATTGCGTAGTACTACACAATTTCTGGCTCCTACGTGGTTCTTTATTCGGTATTCGATGCCTGCACACAAACTTCGGATCCGCTTGTGGGTAAATGACGAAAATGATACCAGTTCTGTTCGTTCAGCCCTTCTTGAATGGGCACATAGCCTCTTCGAACGGTCAATGATTTATGATTATGCACTCGTTTCTTTTGTGCCCGAAGTGAATAGATTCGGAGGAGATGCTGCTTATGAGCAAGCACTTTCAGTATTTTCGGCGTCCAGTGAGCTTGCTAACTTTATATCCCAACTTCGAGTGACAGGATCGCTGAGCGGAATTCCAGATGACATACTCGGTGTATATATATTGATATCATGTGGAAATAGTATGAGCCTCACTCCTAGTGACCTTTCTTCCAATCCAAGTAAAGAAAAGGAATTCCGAGAGTACTATCGATTACATCGGCAGAGACTTGTCGACATTCTTGCTCGTGGTCGCCTACGGGAACTTGAAGATGAGGATCAAGCTAGCTTACAAGCTCTCTCTTCAAAAATGGCTGTTGCAATGAAATTCTATTCAACTGAGGTAGTCAACCAGTGCCTGAGTCCTGCACAATGCCGATCAGCTTTTGCCTCAATGATCCACATGATATTTAATAGAGCATTCCCTATTGGAAATGCTGTTGAGCAGCGATCACTTGACCTGTGGACGCTTGCAAGTGACGCGTATTGCAGGCGCTTACAAGCTCTAAATGAAAAGGAAGCTCAGACATCCTAACGGGATGCGATGGGGGAATAGGAGAGCTGATTGAATAATTGGATGCGAGTGTTAAAGTTAATTTGGTCATCAGGTAGAGGTAGCGTCCTCGGAATGCTAGTAACGACTGTAGCTGATGCGCTTCTTCCTGCTACTCAAGTAGTATTGTTGGGATTTACAGTCAATGCTGTTCTAAATGCAGCTAAAATATCAGATCTTATCATATATCCCGCACTCTTTGGTTTCCTTGCCATTTTAAGCTTGATCTTTACAACCTTACAAAGTTACTGGCAAGCTTCGCTCGAGCAGAAAGTAGCCAATACCTTCAACTTGAAATTGATGGAAAAGTCAGCCGAATTAAGTTTGTCAGATTTTGAGAATCCCCAAGTTTACAATATGCTGCAGCTTGCAACACGTGAAGCTACTAGTCGCCCCTATCAGTTGTTTGCGCAACTAGTAGCTACTATTTCTGGCGCGATTTCGCTTATTTCAGTTACAGTGGTCGTAATCAGCTGGAACTCATTGGTTGCCGTTTTGGTGCTTTTATCTCCAGTTTTGCCTGTGATCGTAAACCAAATATTTGCTAAGCGTTTATGGCAAGTCGAACGCGAACGTTCAGAAGAGAGGCGGCGTGGTCAATATATTCTTGCACTAACAACAAATGATAAAACTTACAAAGAAACGAGACTTTTTGGTTTAATTCCAGGTTTCATTCATGCCTACCGTGAGATGCTTGCACGATTCTATTCGGTTGATATGGAGATTGAGCGCAAGCGCGGTTTAGCTAGCATTATCTCGGGGTTGTTGGGTGTCGCAGTAACTGCCGTAGCGGTTTATTGTGCGATTTCAGATTCATTTATGAGCGAGAACCCTGGTCGGCTTGCTGCCTATATCGGTGCAATTGCTGCAATTGCAACTGCTGCACAGATGTTTATCGGAGGATTTGGACAACTCTTCGAACATACTCTTTTTCTGGGTAACCTATTTGATTTTCTTGATCTATCTTTGGCGCTCAAAAGCGATATAAACTTATCGAATCAAACTTTCCCTCGATCTCGTACCATAGCGTCGTACGAGATTGTCTTTGAAAATGTAACGTTCCAATACCCTGGACAAGAGCGGTTCGCATTACAAAATTTTTCTGCTCGCTTTTCTCCAGGAAAGACCGTTGCGCTTGTTGGGCAAAATGGAGCTGGCAAATCTACAATAGTGAAGCTTCTTTCTCGACTGTATGAGCCTACATCTGGTCGAATTACCCTCGGTGGTATCGATATTCGCGAGATAGATCTAGATATCTATCGGAAGCAGCTCGCTGTCGTGTTTCAAGATTTTATACAGTATGAGGCCTCTTTGCGAGAAAATATAGGGTTCGGTAGGTTTGAAAATATCGAAGATACTGACAATATTTTATCAGCGGTCAGACGTGCTCGACTCATGGAAGTCGTTGATCGGTTGCCTCGTGGTATTGATACACAACTTGGAAAATGGTTTAGTGATGGTTTACAACTCTCAGGTGGGGAATGGCAACGCGTCGCTCTTGCACGGGCTCTTTTCCGAGGTGCGCCGATTATTGTGTTGGATGAACCAACCGCCTCTCTTGATTCACAAGCAGAAGAGGCTATTTTTCAGCAGATAAATGATGAAGATTCACAAACTACTAAGATTCTTATTTCTCATCGTTTCTCAACTGTCCGAATGGCAGATGAGATCCTAGTGATTGGTGAGGGGCGTCTTCTCGAAAGCGGTATACATGAGGTCTTGGTATCGCGTGGTGGTGTATACGCCCAGATGTACGCGACGCAGGCAAGAGGTTACCGTGATTCTACAACCTGAGCTCCACAGGTTTGGTGCGTTTTAGTTTGGCTAAGATCTTCTGGCTTTCGTTGCTGATTTTTGGTGGAGCTGTGATTTGTTGGTCGACGAGTAAGTTTATAGCAACTTTCTTGAGGAGTTGTGACATTTTCACGGGTTTTTTCCTGTTTAACTTTTGTTTTACGTATAGACAGTAGGAAACAGTGGAGGATGTCATGACGATAGTAAATCGAGCTTCGATAGCGTCATGGGTATGGTGCGAAGTGTTCTGGGTTTTGTTTCTATTTGCTTTTGAGGGGACTAGGAATATATCTAAAAGGTACTCTAGCTTTTTAAGAATCGTGCTGTGAAGATGGTTAGGTGGTTTCTGGTGGTGGTTGCAACGGTTATTGTTTAGTCTAACGGTTCGTTATTGGTTTTTGGTTGAGTAGTTCTAGTATTTTTCGCTTGGTTTGTAGAAGTTGGGTGTGGTTGTTGAGTCGCTTAAGGTGCTGGTGTGAGAAATTATTGATAGAGGTAGGAGAGTATCTAGGGCTTATATGTGAGAAGTATGCTAGGACTGGGTGATCAAGACGGGCATTTCTTTAAAATTTATGAGAGAACAAACAGAATATTACTATTGAAACTATGCAGGAGTTTGATCCCTAGAAAAGATTCGAGATTTATACGTTTTTGACATCTATCATGAGTTTTTAGACGAGTATTCCAAGAATATCTATTGTTATTCTTTTAGGATGTAAAAGTGCTTGGGATTGATTAATGTTTAAGGTCAAATTCAGTGATCGGATAGTCAGACAATTTAAAAAATAGTTAAAGGATTCAACGTAAATCCTTGTATATTCTGAAAAGAATCTCGAAGGGTGTGAAAATCTCATATTAAAAGGGAAAGGTCTTACGTCAAATAGATGCGGAGAGTTATTGTACGGGATAGGTAATTATTGTTTTGTAGATGATATTAGGATAACGAGTTAATAATCTTTTTTTACTGTCATCGAGCTGAAATATATGCTGCTAGCTCTACTAGATATTCAGCAGAGTTATGCGTATCAAAACGTGGACATATGGGATACTTTAATGTCGAGATATTATAGTTTCTGTGACAGAGAAATCACTACCTAATTTAAAGAGCCGCGCAGTGTGCGCCTAGAAGGAGAAACTTATGGATTCTACACTTGAAGCGATTTATGATGAATCTTTGAAACGCAACCCAACTCAGCCAGAATTTCAGCAGGCAGTGCGCGAAGTAATTGAAAGCGTTGAGCCGCTCCTTCTCAATAATAAGGAGTATGCAGATGCTGCAATTCTCGCGCGCGTCATTGAGCCTGAGCGTCAGATTATGTTTCGTGTAGCATGGCAAGACGATCACAACAATGTGCGAGTCAATCGTGGTTATCGTGTGCAGTTTTCCTCTGTGCTCGGACCATACAAAGGCGGTCTGCGCTTCCATCCTTCGGTGACGCTCTCCGTCATCAAATTTCTTGGCTTCGAGCAGATTTTCAAGAACGCTCTGACCAATCAAGGTATTGGCGGCGGTAAAGGCGGATCTGATTTTGACCCGCACGGAAAGAGCGACAATGAAGTGATGCGTTTTTGCCAGGCATTCATGAACGAGCTTTCCCGCCATATCGGTGCCGATATCGATGTGCCAGCTGGTGATATCGGTGTAGGCGGGCGTGAAATTGGCTATCTTTTTGGGCAGTATAAGCGCTTAGCTAACCGCAACGAAGCTGGCGTACTCACAGGCAAAGGAATCAACTGGGGCGGTTCTCTCGGGCGCACAGAAGCCACTGGCTATGGGCTAATCAAATACGTTGACGAGATGCTCGCCGCAAAGAATGATTCACTGCAAGGCAAGAAGCTCTTGGTGTCTGGTTCAGGCAACGTTGCTATTTATACAGCTGAACGTGCGCAGGCTGAAGGTGCCACAGTTGTTTCGATTTCTGATTCGAGCGGTGCGGTATATGATCCTGACGGTATTGATGTTGAACTGCTCAAGCAGATAAAAGAAGTAGAACGCGGTCGCGTCTCCGATTATGCTGAACGCCGTAAAAACGCACAGTTCAAAGCAGGTGAAAAAGTATGGTCAATCGGCGCTGCAGATATTGCCCTTCCATGTGCCACACAAAATGAAGTTCACAGTGACGATGTGCGCGCACTGCTTAAAGGCGGTGTCACGCTTCTTGCTGAAGGTGCCAATATGCCGAGCACGCCAGGTGCTATCGAACTGATGCTCGCTAACGGCATTGCGTATGGACCAGCTAAGGCTGCAAATGCGGGCGGTGTGGCAACCTCCGCTCTTGAAATGCAGCAAAATGCAGGGCTTGGGCAGTGGAGCCGTGAGAAGGTGCTCAGCAAGCTCGACGATATTATGGTTGATATTCACCGCAACTGCGTTGAGACTGCAGAAGAATTCGGCGCTCCAGGTAACCTTATGGTTGGTGCAAATATTGCTGGCTTCAAAAAGGTGGCAGACGCAATGCTTGAACAGGGCGTTATCTGATTAAATATCAAGCATAGGGAAGTAAAATGCGTTGAGCACTGCACTGTGCGCAATGTGAGGTGGGTGTGACGCTATAGACCACAGGTCTGGGCGTCACACCCACCTCTATATCTATACCTTAAAAGATCGGTAAGTATGGCGAGAGATCGGCTCTGGTGCCAGAATAGGTGATGGCTGCTGGCTGTAGAGGAAGAGTTACTACGCCAGTAGTGAGTGCAAGCCATGTCTGCCCGTCCATTTCCACCACGTTTGGTGGTGTGCCGCGGCGATGATTGATTCCTGCGATTGCTTGAGTAGCTCCGATCCATGGAATGCGAATTTCCACTGATTTCCCAGGATAGCGTTCGCTAAATTCTTCGAGAGCAAAACGCACGGCAGTACGTAGTTGGGCAGGAGAAAGGGCATCACCTTCGCAATAACGTTGAATAAGCGGTAATCCTTCAGCTTCGCTAATACGCCGTTTCATGGTCTTCCAGCTTAAATAGTGCGTGTATAGAGCGCATTTCTAGAGCATCGTGCCTGATCTTCGCAAGGAGCCTGAAGCTTTTTAGTAACAGGCTTACATAGTAGACGTCACTGCCGATTTATTTATGCAGATTCAGTGCGTGCAGCCCACGAGCCGTCGTCATCGTAATCATGGGAGCTGAAAGCAGAGGAATCTGCACTGTGCGCAGCAAACTCTTCGTAGTCGCTGTAGTCCTCATCAGGAATATCATACTTAGCAGCGAGCTCCTCGTATGCTGAATACTCATCGTCGCCATAATCATCTGACGATTCATTACCCATGCCGTTGTTTGAGGATAATTCGCGCTCAAGCGCCGCATAATCCGTTTCTGGACTGAAATACTTTAGATCACGTGCAACTTTACGTTGTTTGGCTCTTTGACGGCCGCGCCCCATAGGGTCCGACCCCCCTCCCAAACTCATAGGGTCTCGCACCAGCCATGCCGTAGCGAGCCCTGAACCTACTGCTTTTTCTCGTACCTACAAGGATAGCGCGATTTTGCTCAGAACACCACGCAGCTTTAAGAATCCTCAGTGAGAGTGAGGAAAACAACCATGCAGAATACTGTTTGAATGCTTTTGTTGCCTGTGCACATCTTATCTTCGCTAAATCGTGCTAAAGGCAACACTGGCAAAATTTAGTTTTACTCAATCAGCGTCTAAATGTTTTGACAGCTGCCAATACAGCGGTCGCAGCTATGCCAGCTAAAATACCGATTGACTTTTTATCGCCAGCTTTAGCATCGCTGATGATTTCCTGAGCTTTCATTTTTCCTGCTTCGATTTTACTCCTCGCAGAGGCTTTGAAATCTTCCTTCAAACGATCAGGGGAAAGACGCCCAGCGAGTTCGTCTACAGTGGCAGTGAGTTCGTCACGCACGCGCTGAATATCGCGTTCAATATCTGAAGCTGAGCGGGTATCTTCGAAATCTGCTGGTGCTTCGTAGTCGATAGCTTTCTTTGCCTGCGCTGCAGCCCGAGCGGCAGGGTCTACGGCTGGGTTAATACGATCACTCACTTTGAATTCCTTTCTTAATAGCAGCTACGTCTTTCGCGATTCCTTGTCCAGGAGTGACGGAGTGTTTCTGAGAGGCTTTGAGTTTTGCTACGCCAGCGAAAATGAGCATTAGCGTGATGAAAAGTAGTATTCCAGCAACGATAAGGAAACCAAGCCACATATTGCCGCCGAGCGCTGCGCCGATTCCAAAACCTGCAGCGATGAGGAGAATACCAAACATATACAGAGAGATTACTGCTGCCACAACAAGAAGCGCTCCGCCAATACCAAGTTTTGCGATTTTAGCTTTTGCGTTAAGTTTCGCCATGGAAATCTCATCACGTACGAGTGCCGAGAATTGCGCCGTTACTTTTGCAACAAGCTCGCCGATCGTTGCGCCAGATGGCGTTTTCTTTTGCTGAGAGTTTTTCTCTTCGTGAATGGGTGCCATTCAATCTCCTCATTTGTTTGTGTGATGCACTTTTTAGGCTCTGAGGCACATATTACCGCGCATTGAGCTTCAGCGCCTTAGCTTATGCATAAAACGTGAAAGAAATTGCGTGATTGCGTCTGCTTCGGGAATTTTGAGCAGATGTATGAGAAGCAGAAAAAGAAGAGTTAATAAAGGAGCGCCCAGACTTCCAGCTATGATAGCTGCTCCAACGCTTTGTGTCACTCGTTCAAAACCAATAAGCCATAGAGCGCCTAATCCCGCTGCTGTCGTCACAATCGTCACGCCTAAAAGGGGAAGATGGGTTTGTGCAATCTCTTTTCCATTCAAGCCTCCCATGCGTTGACGCGCGCGAATAGCTACTCCTGTGCAGGTGATGCAATAGCCAACTGTAAGCACTACAGAAGCACCGCATACTATGTATTGCGGTGGCAAAAATGCCATGCAGGCAAGATCGCCTATGCATGAAAAAAATTGCCCAGGGAGGGTCATTAAGAAAATTCCTCTCGTATCTTCAAAGGCGAAGCACACTCTGTTGAAAAGTAAAATAGCTCCCAGTGGAATAATTCCAATACTCATCGGGATGATTAGCCAAGCCAGTGCCGTGATTTCATTTGGTGATCCTGCTGGCACAAAGACGCGTGCGATAGGAAATGCGAAGCAAATCATTAAAGAGACGCACAAGAAATTGAGAGGAGCCATTGAGTTGAGAGTGTGAGAAGAATGGTTGCGCATTGCTTCAAGATCGTTGGCAGCAGCTGCTTTCGATAACCTTGTAAAAATTGCTGTTGTGATAGAAGTTGCAATCAGGGAAACAGGTAAGACGAAAATCGAATAGGCTGTTGTGCTTGCGGCATTGCCTGCAACGGTTGAAATATCCATTTCGAGATCGAGAGCGCGCTGAGTGGCGCTTGCTGCAACGTTTGTTGTGATAGCTTGTGGGATAAGAGAAGCGAGTGTGCTGGCAAGAGCCCACAAAGAAGCAATGCCTGCTGAACGTAGCCCCACACCGCGCCATCGAAAGTCAGGGCGGTAGCGTATACCAAGGCGTCGTAGAGGAATGATGAGCAGGAGAGCCTGCACGGCAACGCCACTTGTGGAAATAGCTGCAAGGAGTTGCGATCGCCACCCTATCCAGAGCGCAATGTTTTGTACATCGGCAGATGAAGGTGTGCTAAAAATGAGTAGCAATAGTACTAGCCCGAGAATAGATACGAGATTATTTGCTGCTGGCACCCACATATACGGGCCAAAGTTTTCTCTCGCATTGAGTATTTGCCCGATCACGGTATAGAGCCCGTAGAAAAAGAGTTGAGGTATGCACCAGTAGGCTAGGATGACGGTAAGTTGATACCAGCTGTTATCTAGTGTTGCGGCGAATGCTTTAACGAGAATTGGCGCACAAAGAGTGAGAGCGATTGTAAAAGTTCCTAAAAAAATAATCGCGATAGTGAGAAGTTTATTGATGTAAGCTCCCCCAGCGTCAGGGCCATTTTTTGATGCGCGCACAATCGCAGGCACAAGCACAGCGTTAATAAGCCCACCTGCAATAATATTGAACAGATAGTTCGGCAGCATATTTGCAATATCGAATGCGTTGGCAATAGGGGAATTAAGACCAACGACCATCGTCAATAAAATCGGCGAACGCACTACGCCAAGTATGCGGCTCACGAATGTACCTGACGCCATAATGAGCGAAGAACGTGCAACACTTGCCGAGCTAGATGAAGAATCAGAGTTAGAATCTAGCGAAGGTGTGGGCAAAGAATCGGAACTCATGGTTGTATCGTACTAGCTCTTCGAAAGAGGCTCTAATCTGGTGGCTCCGAGCGGCATCGATCCGCTGACCTAACGATTTTCAGTCGTTCGCTCTACCAACTGAGCTACAGAGCCAGATAAGAAAGTACCCGGCGCCGAAAATCGGCTTCCGGGCGATCTCATCGCGACCCTGACGGGACTTGAACCCGCGACCTCCGCCGTGACAGGGCGGCGCGCTAACCAACTGCGCTACAGGGCCATACGGTTTCATAAAATGTTTCCACATCTTATGAGTACCCCCAACGGGATTTGAACCCGTGTTACCGGCGTGAAAGGCCAGCGTCCTAGGCCGCTAGACGATAGGGGCGAATCGAATCGAACCGAATCGATCTTGCGTTCCGTTGGTGGAACGGGTATTAGCTTACTTGAGATGTGCCAAAAAATGCAAAACGAGATTTCAACTAATTTTAATTTCTTCGTTTAGCCTAGAAGTATGAGTATTTTTAAAGCGTTGACCCATATGAATAGCGTGCAAAAAGCAGAAGATTTTATACGTGATCTGCATCGCATTATTGAGCTGACGGGAGATCTTGTGCGTGAAACGAACGCCGATTCGAAAGGGGCAGAGGTTGATGAAGCAGTTCACGACGCAGCTGCCGTCACAATCGACGCGATTCAGCTCCTGATGGGTTCTTTCGTTGGTGTCGTCACCGCTTTCGCAATTGGGGTGATTCTCCTGGCAATCGGGCGCATTGCAGCTCGCCGCCATGCTGTGGTTATGGCGTTTGCAAGAGCTGTGTATAAGCCAGCGCAGGTGCTTCTTGTTGTTATTGGAGCATGGGCGGGCTGCGCAATAGTGAGCGATAGCTCATTGATGGCACCAGATGCTGGAGTAGCGCCGCATTGGATTGTGTATCTCAATCATGCCTTTATGATCGGCACGATTATTTCTGCAACATGGTTGATTGTAGGTGTGTTTAACGGCATAAAAGAGTCGATTCATGAGCGCATACTTGAATCGTCTGAACGACGGGCGAAGCGTGTGCAGACTCAAATGCAGATACTTCACCGCGTGATCGTGGTGATTGTGTGGGTGCTTGGTTTTGCTGGTGTGCTACTTACTTTTCCTGAAGCGAGAACGGCTGGCACTTCCCTTTTAGCTTCGGCAGGCGTTGTTTCTGTGGTCGCTGGCTTAGCTGCGCAGACGACGTTGGGCAACGTATTTGCTGGTTTGCAGCTTGCATTTTCTGATTCAATTCGTGTGGGAGATATTGTTTTTTACAACAACAGCTATACAACTGTGGAAGAAATCACACTCACCTATGTAGTGCTTGCAGTATGGGATGGACGTCGAATTATCGTGCCAAGCTCCCTACTGACAACCCAGAGTTTTGAAAACTGGACTCGCCGTGCTCCTGAGATGATTGGTGATGTGAATATCGACGTGGATTGGGCTGTGCCTGTGGCTGCTGCTCGCAAACAGCTCAAGCTCATTTTGACGAGCACCGATCTGTGGGACGGAAAAACTGGAGTACTGCAGGTGAGTGACGCCGTTGGCGGAGTTGTTCGTATCCGCGCAGTGCTCAGTGCCAAGAATTCTCCAACTCTTTCAGATTTGAAGAACTATGTGCGTGAAAAACTCGTAGTCTGGATTCAGCATGAGGCTCCGCAAGCTGTGCCTCATGCCCACAATTGGGCATATGAGGAGTTGAATTTCTCCGAGGCGAGCATAAAAACAAATCAGCAGGTAGAGGCTCATGTGCAGGCAGCATATCCTGTGAGTTATCCTCCTGAGGGAGCTGGCGCTGGTACTGACGAGCCTTCTCGTGCGAGTGGGCAGATGACGCGCGTACTTTCCCGCGATGAGATGAGCGCTCTGGCTCGCAATATCCAGCAGCAGGCAGATGATCGCAAGGAGTGTGGCCGCGAGGGGCTTATTGCTCTTGCTAGCGGAGAAGATCCTGCAAATATGCGTGAATGGCAGCCACCTGCCGATGAGAATGCTCCTGAGTCTACGTTGCTAATGAAACGCTCCGACGTAGAGGAAATGGCAAACGTCACCAAAGAGACGAGTGAATCTGCGCTCTTTTCTGGCTCTGCAGAAGGTGAAGAGCGGCAGAAGAATTTTGCAGGTCCTGGTGATGAAGCTTACGAGGAGCGTATAACGTCAGCTTGAGCGTACAAATATCGCATCAGGCATATCGGGCGCATCGGGTAAAGAGCGCTCGGTGAGTGCAAAAAACAAGGAAATTGAGGAAAATACGGAAATTTCTCAGATCAAAGAAGCTAAGAAAGATACGTCAAACTAATCAATCCATCCTGCTAAACGGCTTCGAACTTGCCCTTCGAGCGCGTCAAGGAATGCTGGCTGGGTATTTGCCCACGGAATATAGGTGAATCCTTCGTTAGGACCTGAGGCTTTCACAAATTCTTCTCGATTGAGAATGTTGATCTCGTGCACAGATTCTAAACAGTCCGCCAAGAATCCTGGGCAAACGACGTCTATTCTGCGTGTGCCTGATGCGGCGAGTTCCTTTACAGTATCGATAGTTGCAGGGCCAACCCATTGCGCTGGGCCAAAGACAGACTGGAATGTAATTTCTACTCCGTTGGTTTCAGATAAATCGAGACGTTCGATAAGCGCTCGAGCAGTTGCGCAGCATTCTTCAATGTATGGATCGCCGTTATCAACCATTGCCTGAGGAATCGAATGAAAACTCAGCATGAGTTTATCTCCAGCGGAAAAGTCTGGTCGACCTTTGGTATTCCATGTGTGTTCGATTGCTTGTGCGATTGCCTCGATATAGAGGGAATCTTCAGGGAAAGAGCGAAGTGTCCTAATTTCCATCTGGTTGCGGGCGCGCATTAACCAGCGGGATACTTCGTCCATAATACTTGCTGCTGTTGTTGCTGAGTATTGGGCGTACATCGGCACGATCAGTACTCGCTGGAAGCCCTGCGACTGCAATTCAGTGAGTATTTCGGGCACAGTTGGTTTAGAGTAGCGCATCGCCAAGAAAACGTCTGCAGTGTGTTCTAAACGCTTGCCTAGAGCTTCTGTTTGCTTAATGCTCCAATGCATGAGAGGAGATCCCACAACGCCAGCGCCGCTTTTTTCTCCCCAGATTTCAGCATACAGAGCGCCAGAGGCTTTCGGGCGTACGCGCAAAATAATTCCCTCAAGAATAGGGCGCCATATTATCGGGTGAGTCTCGATAATGCGCCGATCGGTGAGAAATGAGCGTAAGAAACGCCGCACGTCGGCAGGCGCTGGAGAATCAGGTGTGCCGAGATTGACGAGTAAAACAGCTGGGCGCTTCGAAATTTTCATGAGGCAAGTCTACTAAAGTACGCAGGCATTCAGCGAGAGCTAGTTCTCTTTTTCTTGTTTTCTTGCTTTGTGCGAGCGGCAAGAGATCTAGAGCGCATGTATTTGCATATATATCGATTTTCGCATACGTATCAATCTAAACGGCTACCTAGGAGAAGTTCTCCAGCTTCTTTAAATTCAATAGCAGTGCGAACAAGAGCTGTATTGCGGCGAGTGACTGCGGTCGCAAGTGGATGACGATCGTCACCAATCCATTCTGGCGTTACTTGCGCAATAAAATCTGTGAAACGGGCAGACTCTCGAAGGATATGTGCAAACTGCTCAACGCAAACGGTGCTCGTGGTGGCAGTATTTGTGCAGATACTCAATTTCCCAGCCAGTACGCCGTCCCATAGTGCGCGCATATTCGCAGGTGTGCTTATGATATCTGAGAGGGCAGGATCTGCGCTCGATTGATTCTTCTCGGAATAATTTACCGCGAGCTCATAGCGCGTTTCGGCATCGCTCGGAAAACGGCGTATCCACTCGCGTAAAAGATATCCTCGCCAAAGGGTGCCAGGAAGGCTTTCGGCAGGAGAATCTACCCACGTTTCGGCAATAGAATCGATACCTTCATTAGCGATAAGCTGCATAATTCGTGCTGCGATAGTTTGATCGGAAGATGCGGCTGAGGGCAGGTGCACAAGGGCATGGGCTGTGGTGTGTGCAAGTTCGTAGGCGGCGGCGATATCGATACCGCCGTCAATAAGGTCTATTTGATCGGGTTTGAGCTGAGCTGGGCGGCGCGGTTTATAGGAAGGCATCTTTTCTCTTTTCCTTTGAGATGTGTTTAGGCAGATATGTTTATTCTTTCGCATTTAGCGAGAGTATGTGCATATTTAGTGAGATATACGTCATTTTAGGCAGATATTTACGCAATTATGCGGCAATTTCCGATCTCCATTTCCCAAATTGCTCAGATGACGCTAGAATCAATTCGTCCAAAAGGATAAGCGGGCCTCTAGCTCAGTTGGTAGAGCAGTGGACTTTTAATCCATTGGTCGTGGGTTCGAGTCCCACGGGGCCTACCGTTTCTTTGATTGCGAAGATGTGTTTAGTGTGTGCAAGCAAGCGTATAGAAGCACAGAATAAAGCGTTGATATAGGTTAGTGCAGATTGCTAAAGGGTTGTGCGCATACAACAGGCAAGTATTATCTTGCCGATAATTCGAGTATCTATCGCTATCTTAATCTTTTTTCGCTAAACACTAACTTTTTGCCGTCTTTTTTGGCAATATCTAAGTATGACGATAAATACGAATGGTAATGACGATCTTGTGATCTCTTCGGCGGAGACGATCGACCGCATTGGCGTAGATCTTGAGCGTGACGAAGCTGCCAAAGCTGCACGCGCAGCAATTAGATCCCAAGCCGACGGGCTTGCCGAACGTATGTATTCGGCACACAAACCTTCTGCGCAAAAGATTCGTATGCGTCTCGGTTCGCCAGTTTTGCCTGAGACGTTGAGCGGCATGGCTCAAGAGGCGATGAAGCGCGCAAAACAGCAGAAACTTGCGCTCGATGAAATTCCTTTGCCCGAGGGGCGCTTTGCTGATCGTGAATTATCGTGGCTGGCATTCAACGAACGAGTGTTGGAGCAGGCTGAAGATCGGACGCTTGCCATTCTTGAGCGCGCATGGTTCCTCGCTATTTTTGCCTCAAATTTAGACGAATTTTATATGGTTCGCGTAGCTGGGCTGAAACGCCGTATCGCTGCTGGAATGGCTGTTACGGGAGCGTCGGGATTTTCTCCGCATCAGTTGCTCGATGCTATTCTTACTCGTTCGCATGAGCTCATGGAACGCCATGCGCGAGTTTTCCGCGATGACGTGCTCGTGAAGCTCGCCGATGAGGGTATCTATATCAGGCATTGGGACGAGCTGGGAGAGCAGGAGCGAGAACGTTTACGAAAATTTTATCGCAAACAGATATTTCCTGTTTTGACGCCGCTTGCTGTTGATCCAGCTCATCCGTTCCCGTATATTTCGGGGCTTTCTTTGAATCTTGCTGTGATCGTCAAAAATCCTTCTACTGGAAAAGAGCTTTTTGCGCGAGTGAAAGTGCCGAGTCTCTTGCCGCGCTTTATTGCAGTTGATTCCGAAGGGCGCCCATACAGCCCAGAAGATGTGCCTTCCGAT
Organism: uncultured Actinomycetaceae bacterium; assembly: GCA_902464405.1. Classification (GTDB taxonomy): domain Bacteria; phylum Actinomycetota; class Actinomycetes; order Actinomycetales; family Actinomycetaceae; genus Arcanobacterium_A. The sequence goes on from CABQJD010000006.1 coordinate 26,503, forward strand.
TCGATGGGGCAGACGTGCTATGTGCCTCTCGAAGAAGTGATCGGAGCGCATCTTGATACTCTTTTTCCAGGTATGAAAGTGGTGGATTACTCAACCTTCCGCGTCACCCGAAATGAGGATATGGAAGTTGAGGAAGACGATGCTGAAAATCTTCTTAAAGCTATGGAAAAAGAGCTGCTCAAGCGGCGTTTCGGGCCTGTTGTGCGCCTTGAAGTTGCTGAGGATATGACGCAGCACGTGCTGCATATGTTGCAACGGGAATTGGGTGTGCGCTCAGAAGACGTCTTCCGTCTGCCGCAGCCGCTCGATCTTACTGGCCTGAATGTGATTCACGATTTAGATCGCCCAAAGCTGAAATATAAAAATTTTGTGGGGGTGACGGCGAGCGGTTTCGCTGAAGTAGAGAGTGCGCAAGCAGCTGATCTTTTTGAGGCGATTCGCCGCCACGATATTTTGGTGCACCACCCATACGATTCTTTCGCAACTTCTGTGCAGCAGTTCCTTATGCAAGCGGCCACAGATCCGAAAGTGCTGGCTATTAAACAGACTCTCTATCGAACGAGCGGCAATTCGCCGATTATAGATGCTCTGATTAAGGCTGCTTATGCAGGTAAGCAAGTGCTTGCAATGGTGGAAATTAAGGCGCGTTTTGATGAGCAGGCCAATATCGACTGGGCGCGCAAACTAGAGCAGGCAGGCGTGCACGTGGTCTACGGTATCGTCGGGCTGAAGACCCACTGCAAACTCTCGCTCGTCGTTCGTCAAGAAGAAGATGGTTTGCGCCGTTACTGCCATGTGGGCACAGGTAATTACAATCCTAAAACTGCTCGAGGCTACGAGGATCTAGGTCTTTTTACGTGTGAGCGAGAGGTTGGGCAGGATCTGATTCGCTTGTTTAACCAGCTTTCAGGATATGCGCCGAAAGCGAAGTTCCACAGCTTGCTCGTGGCTCCGTTGGGCATTCGTTCGGGGCTGCTGGAACGCATTGAACGTGAGATTAGCAATAAGCGTGCAGGTAAAGAGGCGTGGATCAAGCTCAAAGCAAATTCGATTGTAGATGAACGAATTATTGATTCTCTTTACCGTGCTTCTCAGGCAGGAGTGCCAGTAGATTTGCAGGTGCGTGGAATTTGCTGCTTGCGAGCCGGTATCCCAGGGCTTTCTGAAAACATCAATGTGCGCTCGATTTTAGGGCGTTTCCTTGAGCATTCGCGTATTTATGCTTTCTGCAATAGCGGTGATCCAGAAGTCTTTATCGGTTCGGCAGATCTGATGCATCGTAACTTAGATCGCAGAATTGAGGCGCTCGTTTCTATCGCTGATCTGGATATGCGTGCGCATCTTATTGATTTGGTGACGACGGCATGTTCAGATTCCGTGCAGAGTTGGAAACTTGAAGCTGATGGCTGGAAGCATATTGTGGAAGATGTAGAAGGGAAACGCTTAAAGCATACGCAGGATATCCTGATGAATGCAGCGCGTTCGAGGGTTGCTGCTAAGCACTAGCTTTGCTGGCACTAATTCTGAGTGCACATTTTTGAATGTGCGTGGATGCACAATTTCTGAAATTTAACACTGTGGATGAGATTGATGTATCTAGTAGGGAGGAGTGTCTATAGCATAAATGCAGGATGCGTGTATACCGACATATGTCGGTATACACATAATAGTACTGTGTGTTTGACTAGATATATCTTCATATAAAGATCGCAACCTAATTCTTGCGTTTACATGTGGAACGTGGACTACCATTACGACCGCAATTTCAGCTTGGAAATGGGGGTTAGCTGCTTCCACAATTGCCCGAGCTTTGGGTCCCGCTTTTATTGGAGGATTCGGCAAAGCGATTGGTGGACCAGCGCTTATTGCTTCAGGGCTTGCCGTAGCAGCAGTGTCTTGTGCATTGTAGGGAGTTGGATCAGATGAGTACCAAGAATAAATTTACTTTAGGCTTTCTTCCTTTGAACATTTTCACGCTTTGGGTAATTTCTGCATTTGCAAGAGATACTTCATTCACAGATCTAATCACGATTTTGTGTGCAGTAGTCGGCGGTATAATTTGTACTCTTGCATTAAGGACAATAGTTGAGAAAGATTCGTCACTGCCTAAAGGTCCCAGCCACTCTAGTAAATCCAGCAAACTCAATAAATCTGAGAGAATATGATTAATGCAGAATAAAATCTCGTAGAGATTGCGTTTATCATGCCACAACCTCTACGAGATCAAAGTATACAATGATCGAAAAATAGCTGAAATAGCTGCAAGGTTTTCCGATTGATGTTTTCTTATTCCATTAGAGAATAATTGCTTTCAGTATGATGTAGCAGATCATGGCGATAAATGCTGATGCAGGGAGAGTGAGGAACCATCCTCCCACGATGTTGCCCGTCACTCCCCAGCGCACTGCACTCTTGCGGCGAGTTGCCCCAACACCCATCACGGCTGAGGTGATGATATGCGTTGTGGAGACTGGCGCATGGTAGAGAAATGCCGTGAAATAGAGCACCGAAGCGCCGACCATTTCTGCCACAAATCCGCGCGAAGAATCAACTTCGGTGATTGAATGCCCCAAAGTCTTCATAATGCGTTTGCCGCCAGCCAGCGTGCCTAGCGAAATAGCGAGAGCAGCACCGATTTTTACCCACAAAGGAATTCCTGTGCCCGTATGGTAGCCTCCAGCGACTAATGCAAGCACAACCACACCCATAGTCTTTTGTGCGTCTTGCAGCCCATGCCCGAGAGCGATCGCTGCAGACGAAAAAATCTGTGCTCTGCGAAATCCTCGCATTGTCGCTTTGTATTGAGCGTTGCGGAAAATGTAGAGCACAAATTTCATCAGAATATATGCGAGAAGGAAGCCAATTATCGGCGAAAGAAACATTGGCAGCACAACTTTTTCGCCGATCACAAGCCAGTGAATCTGGGTGGAAGCAGCGAGACCTGCGCCGGTAAGACCGCCGATGAGTGCGTGAGAAGAGCTGGAGGGCAAACCAAACCACCACGTAATAAGGTTCCACGTGATTGCGCCAATCAGCCCACCTAAGACGACGATCAATCCAGCCTCGTCTTCAGGAGGTGAAACAATTCCTGAACCAATCGTCTCCGCCACGCCCGTACCAAGAAGTGCGCCGATGAAGTTCATGATTGCTGCCATGATGAGCGCAACTCCCGGTTTGAGAGCTCTAGTTGCTACGCATGTTGCGATAGCATTTGCGGCATCGTGAAAACCGTTTGTGAAATCGAAAATAAAGGCAATCACAGCCACAAGACACACGAGAAATAACGCGAGATCCACGAGGCTAGTTCTCCTTGATTGCGATAGTTTCGATCACTGCGGCAAGATTTTCGAAGCGGTCGATAGCTGCCTCAAAACAATCAATCACGAATTTCATTTTTATTACGTCCATTGCGTTCGCGTCTGGATCGCTGAAGAGATCGGAAATGCAGGATCGGTAAATAGAATCGCCGTGGTTTTCCAGCTGGTTGATTTCCACCCAGTATGCACGCATTTTATCGCTGAGCTTATCGAGGTGCTGCATAGCTTTTTCTGTTGATTCTGCGCACTCATGAATAATATCGACGAGTTTGCGTGCTCTTTCTGGAAGATCCGCAACCCCATAGAGCACCATATTGTCTCCTGCTTCGTCGATCATATCCACGCAGTCGTCAATAATTGAGGTGAGTTCAAATAAATCTTCACGATCGTAGGGCAGAACGAAGCTGGAATTGATTTTCTTGAGCACAGTATGTGTAGCTTCGTCTGCTTCGTTTTCGATAGAGTGTAGTTTTGCGTTGAGATCTTCGCGTTTTTGCGGTTTTGCATCCACAAGTTTGATTAGTGCATTGGCAGCGCGAGTTAGATTCGCTGCTTGGGCGGCGATCAGATCTGTGACTGACGGTCCGCCAATTTTATTGCGTCCCACATGAACCCTTTCATGTATTCGGTTACGTAATGCTGCGCAGCACCTGCTGGAGCATTGATTGCTGGCCAGCAGACGCCACATCAGCTCATTTCCAGCTTACATAAAGTTGCCTAGGACTTTATAATCAACAGCTTACTTTCCTAGTCTGTGCATAGGTGCATAGCTTTATTGCATAAGCTGTGTATGCGTTTGGATACGTATGCAGGCAAACATCGGTGCATAAGGAGGTTTATCTGTATTTTTTTATACGTGCTTCTCTCAGTAGATTTTCTAAAGTACTGTGCAAAACCGAGGTATATCTATGCCACAATAGCAGCATGAATACAGGATTTGGCGATAATAATTGCGAGAGATGCCTTGTGATTGCAGCTCATGCCGAAGGTCTGAATATGCTGCGGGAGCAGGCGAAAGAATGGGCATACGATTTTATTTTGTGCGCTGACGCTGGGCAGAAAATCGCGCAGCAACTAGCCTTGCGCCCGAATGCGTTTATCGGTGATTTTGATTCTTCCCTTCAGCCCGCTGGTGAATATATTGAGCTTTCCCCAAGTGCGGCGATTCTTTCCTCTGCTCTAGCTGCGCAGCTGTCTTTACGTGTGCGCACCTGTGTGCTTGCGTCGGAAGTAAGTGACGATGAGGAGCTGCAGGAGAATATACAGCCGCTTGTTTTTCTTCTTCCCCCAGAAAAAGACATGACAGATACAGAAGCAGCAATCGATATCGCTTCTCAGCTCGGCTTTGCTCATATCGACGTTCTCGGCGGTTTCGGCGGTCGTCTCGATCACACACTCGGCAATGTTGCTCTTCTTGCCAAATACGTAGATTCACCGATTCACCTTAGGGTTTTCGATGGTATCAATTCGGTGACGATGGTTGGTCCGGGTACACATACAGTGGCGCGCAACGGATACACCTATTTCGGGGTGCTCCCATATGGCGGCTGTGCTCGCAGTGTGAGCTTGAGCGGTGTGAAATACAGCGTGCAGAATATCGAGCTTTCTGATTCAAGTACGCTCGGTGTGAGTAACGAAATCACGCACGCCTATGCCACAGTTAGCTGCGAAGAAGGCTATCTGCTTCTTGTGCATTCTCGCGATACTTAGGCGAGCTAGAATGCACCTGATTTTACGTCTGCCGCCGCCGCTTCGATTGTGGCCGAAAAAACCTCAGCGCTATCGGCACCGTTGATAATGCGGTTATTGATGACGAATGCTGGTGTGCCCCTAAAACCAATGCCAGTGGCGATAGTTTGCGAGCGATCAATTTCTTTGCGTGCTCCGTCGGAGTTCATATCAGCCGTGAACTGATTGAGATCAGGCACGCCCGCTTGTTTAGCGAGTTCAAGCACAGCAGCTTCGTCCCATTGTTTATGTTCACCAGCAGAGAGCGGAGCTGCGGCGGCATAAAACTCGGCAGTTTTGCCTTGTTTGCCAGCAGCATATAAGCCGCGAGCGGGAATATCTGAATTGTAATCAGGGAAAATTACCCACGGATGAATCTCGATGCGAAGCGTCCCCTCATCTACGTATTTCTGCAAAGCTGGGTAGGTCTGCGCTGCCCATTGTGCGCACACTGGGCAGGAAAAATCCATAAATTCAATCATGACGACAGGTGCATTGACGTCACCTTCAGCCAACGGACTTCCATCAATGCGTTCCTGCAGAGCTTTGAGAGTTTTTATAGCTTGAGGGTCGGTATATGCCTTAGCAGCCGCAGAAGACGATCCAGAAGGTGCTGAGCCTTGGTTTTCTGCTGTTGCTGCTTGATCGGCAGAAGTGTTTGGCAATGATGTTTTGAGCGAGACGATATATGCCACAAGTGCAACCATCACCACGAGCGCTGCAGCGAGAGCTATCACTAGAGGTTTTCTGCCTTTTCGTGTTGGCGCAGTGCTGAATGCTGATGTGTTGTTTCCTTTCGGTGCATTCGTATCAGGCGTATATGCTGTTTCACTCATTTATTTTCTCCACAGGTTTCGTTTAATTTTTTCAAAAGTTCCATATTTTCTTTACGCAGCGCAGCCAGATCATGCCCAGCCAAGAACTGAAGCATATGCCAGTAATCGCGGCACCGCTGAGTGAGAGCTACCATATCTGCTGAGATATGTATGCGCTTTAGTGCTCCGTCTTTATCTACAGTATAAATAAATGGAGTCGCTTTGGATCGCTCGTCTAAAGTAAGCTCAAGAAACTCAGCTACAGGGGTAGGCATTGGAGCGTCGTCAGCCAAGGCCTGGAAATGCTTGCGGAATCGTCTTTCTCCATAAGCGAAATCGGCAGGTGTATATTCCACGTTAAGTATTTTCTTTGAGCCATCATCATCAATATAAGAAAGACGATTTTTGCTCCACGTATCATTGACGTTCGGATTTCCCGCGAGTATAAAACGGTCTGTGATGTCTTCGTGCTGTGGCTCATGTACGAAAAGCGGATTGACGCGGCTTTTCACTGCTAAGCGTGAGCGTTCGGCAGATTCATCGTCACCAACGCCATGCTCTGGCTGGCAGGAGGTATAGACGTCAATGACGGCAGGATAATCGTTTTGTGCGAGAGCTGCGCTCACATTTTTCAAAAAGTGTGCTTGATAGCTCGTCGATGCTGATATTACCAACACCTGAGGATGCATAGCTGCGAGCAGTGCTAGCTCTTTGCGTTGCTCTTGTTTGCCTGTATGGAAGGAGCCGAATCGTGAGAGATCAGAATCTTGCCCTTCAAGGGAAGCAGTGGAGGCTTGCCCGCCCGTATTAGAATAGGCTCCTGTGTTGAGCACAAGCATTTTGAGCGGCGTGCCGCTTGTGAGTACGCGGGAAAGCGCACCAAACCCAATATCGTAGGCAGCACCGTCACCACTGATTGTGAGCACAGACGGCATAAGAGAAAGCTCTTCCTCGCTGAACTTTCGCCATTCTGGAGCGCTGGTAGGAATGGATTCCCACGGCGTATCGTCAAGAAGAGCGCGTGCTTGGCGAATTGCTAAAACGTCGCTTGCAAGATCGGCAGCTAACCCCTCGAAAATGCCTTTAGCAAGAGGCTGGGCATCTTGAAACAGCCCGTTTACCCACGGCTCTTGATAAGAATTGTAGGGAGCTGTTGAGGCATAGACTGAGGAACAACCTGTAGAGTTTGCCACCACCGTGCCAGCTGGAGCGCGCCCGCCTGCAGGTCCTTCGTAACGATAGAAGCGTTTATTCAGCTGCTCCAACACGCTATCGATTAAGTCGGCGCGGCGGATATCGCTAGTAGTGCATTCGGCAGTTTTTGCATCTTCCAGGCGCGCAAGCAAATCTTCAAGCTCAGCGCGATGCTTTGCTACTCGTGAATGGTTAAGCTCATTAGCGAGAGCCATCGTCTGGCGTATCGCCGTCACTTCTCCGCAGCCTCGGCAGGCTCCATGCCCGCCGACTGTGGAATAGTAGTTATCCCGATCTAGGAAGATGCGCTTCATATCAAGGCTTGCGCCGCCCTCTGGATCGCAGAATTCTTTTGGAGAATTTGGCAGTAAACTGAAAATTGAGAAGCGTTCCTGCGTGGCAGTGAGCACGTCGGGTGTCTGCTGAGTTGGAACAAGAGCGTTCGGGCTGCACACAGAAACGCATTCCAAACAGCCTGTGCATTTCCAGGGATCCACATTGACGGAAAAGAGTACGCCCTTGCCTGCTCGCTGTTTCTCTGCTTGATCGAAGAATGGGCGAGTGCGGGCAGTTGGATAAGCGCGTAAAATTTCCGTGACAGCTGCGAACGCACGCTCTGGAGCGCCAACTTCTGCTGCAGCTTGTGCAAACACATCTGCAATAGCTGGGCGTTCTTTTGTGCCGTGTAACGCAGCGCGCATTGCTTCACTGATCTCAGATATCCACGAGGTTAGTTCGCTGATATCTTCACCATCGCTGCTTTCGCTAGCAGCTGCTATTGCTGTGCTGATGAGCGTTTCAAATGTAAACACCGCATTCGGTATTGCAGCATCAGGGCAGACCAGCGCGCATTCCATACAGCCAGTACACAAAGATGGCTCAAAATGTGGAATATGGCGGCGGAATAAGCCTTTATCTTTGGCGGCTGCGGATCCAGCAGGAATAAATGTGCCCATACCAGGATAGACGGGTGATTCAGAAATAGAGCCGTCCGCAAAAGGCTCGCCCATAATCGTCTCAAAATAATCTCGATCAAATAGACCTTTTGTGGGAGGCACGCAGCTGCGAGAGCAAAGCTTTTCAGAAATACTTGAGGAAATAGTTGGAGCGCAGCCGCCTTGAGCACACATACTTTCCGAAGAAAGAGAGCTTAAGAGGGGAAGCGGATTGCTGCGGGCGAGCAATGCAGATCGCGCAGCATGTGCGCTAAGCCCTAAGTTTTGAATAGCAGTTTCACTGCTTGTTTGCGGCGAGGCTGTATCCGAAGCAGCAGATGTATCGGCTGGTGCAGCGGCGCCAAAAACCTCGTACTCAACGCGTTGAGTATTAGTAGCGCCCTCGCGTACCACAGCCATATTAGCTTCTACGACTGCTTCGCCTTTTGCTCCGAATTTCTTTATAAGCTGCTCGTGAATCTTCTGCAGCATCGCTGATTCGTCTGCACCAGAAGCGATACGATCTACTTTGGTGGCAATCGCCCCGATAAATGCCACACCCATCATGCGAGTCTCAAGGCTTTCATCTGGCGCGTGCTCTTTTGCCACTGCGAAAGCGTCAAGAATAAAGAGATTGATATTCAGCTCACGGATTTTGCGTTGTGCGCCTTGAGGAAGGCTTGCCCAAAAATCGCGAGGATTGAGATTTGATTGAATAATTAGAGTGCCGCCAGCGCTCAAGCCTTTCAACGGGTTTGTGTGCACAAACGCCATGTGATCTGGGCAAACAACAATTTCAACGTCTTCGAGTTCAGCATTTGTGATATTGATCGGTTCAGGGCTAAGCGTGATGTAATAATTTGTGGCAGCTCCTGATTTTTCTGAACCATATTTCGGAGCTGCTTTAGAATGCAGGTGTAGCATTTCCGCCAAAATATCGGTGAGCAATTTACCTGTGGCAATTGTTCCGTAGCCGCCAACAGAGTGGAATCGAATACGCATAGCTTCATCTGGCAGCAGCCCTTCAGGGTTTTGCTCAAGATGTAGCTGCATTTTTTCTGTAGCTGGATATGCTTCTCGAAGGAGCGCTTGCAGCTTTGCACGCTCTGTGGTGGGGTGTTCTTCAAAGAACGTTGTGCCAATATAAAATTCTGGCGGTATATCGCCTGAAGCCATCGCCTTTACGGCTGCAATAAGATGACAAGGCTGCACATCGTGCCCGCCAATACCAAAGAAACCGCACGAGAGAGTTGGAATTTCATCTGCGCGAAGCGCTGGAATCCCAAGATAGCGCTCAGTACGAGAATTTTGGGTGGCTTTTATGAGCGCAGTATTCACGAGGCTTGTGAGCGATGCTAAATCTGAACGTTCCAGCACAGTGACGGTATGCGCTCCACGCAGAGCTGCCACAAGCTCTGCTTCGGGGAAAGGCTGCAGCAGCAGAATCTGCACTAAACCTACTTTTATTCCGTGTGAGCGCAGATATGGCATGACGGCGAGCACATCTTGGCTGATTGACCCTAGAGCAACGATAATCACATCAGCATCATCGGTATTGTATGTGCGGATGGGTGCATAATCGCGCCCAGTAAGCTCGTTGTATTCACGTATTGCGCGGCGCACAAGAGCTGGCACGTCAGCTTGCACGTGAGTGCGGTGGTCAGCCACAGCTGCCTGAAAATCTGGCTGGTTTTGCACTGGACCAGTAAGCCCTGGATTGCTGAGATCGACGAGAGCTGGAATGAGCTGGCGAGTGCCTTGCGCGGGAGCATTTATCCATTGTCGGCGCCAGCGAGCAATATCGCTTTGGGGAAGTAAAGGAGCTAGGCGTTGATCGAAGAGTTCGCCGCTACTATCAGCCTCGATATCTTCGCTCGATTCATTGAGAAAAGTTTTGATCGCTGCTGTGCTTTCAGGGCAGAGATTTTCTGTTTGCGAGGCGAGATATTCACGCATAAGGAACGTGCGCCCTTTTGAACCAAAAAGAATATCCTGAGCAACCGTTGGGCTGGGAATATAGCCTGCTGGATCACCAAGATATTCGCGCACGAGGTCTTCGCTTGGCAGGCGCGCTTCGCTTATCATGTGCGAGGTGGCAAAACCGTCCATACAATTTGCCACAGGAACTAGTGAAAGCGCAGACGTGCGGTAAGAAATCATCGCAAGATCTGCTGCTTCTTCAGGAGTTGCGCCGAAGAGAATAGTGTAGCCAGCGGGCAGGAGGGAATAAACATCGTCATGCCCACCCATGACGTTGAGTGAAGCTCGTGAGACTACCCTTGCGGCAACTTGCAGCACAAACCCGCCAATTTTGCGCCCTGCCGTCACAAAATGGCTTTCCATGCCATATAAAATTCCTTGTGAACTGGAGGCGTTGGAAATAAATTTACCTCCTGTGAGGGCAGCTCCGAGGGCGCCAGACTGGGCAGAATGTTCACCTTCAGGCTCGAAGAAAAACGGGCGCTTCCCCCATGCGTTCGTTCGCCCAGAGGCGAGAGCCATTTCGAAAGTTTCAGAAATTTCTGTGGAAGGGGTGATTGGATAGCCAATCACGCCGCCGCACACCATATTCATCACGTGTGCAACAGCGCCATTTCCGTTGATTACCGCGGGGATTCCTGGATATTTCGCCTCTTGCTCAGATTGCTCGGCAGTCTCAGGCAGCTCAGCAAGCTTTGACTGTGTGGAGTGCCCAGGCTGATCAGACTGCCCAAGTTTTATCACTGCTTCGCTTCTTTCGTTTCTCTCGTTCATCGAGAAATCTTTCCTTCCATCTGCCACGGGGTACTAATATCTAGGCACTAATATCCCAGTCTATTAGTTTTCCTGCGTTTGTGCGCTGTGAGAAAGATCGGTGTGAGCAATCACTACGAGAAGCTGAGCAAAATTATGAGGGTACTTGTTTGAATGAAATTCCCTTATTGTTCGCCTTTAAGTTTATTGAGGAACTGTTGTGTGCGCTCTTGCTCAGGGTGATGAATGAGCTGCTCGGCGATACCTTCTTCGAGCACGATACCGCCGTCAAGAAACACTGCTCGATCAGCCACTTGAGCTGCAAACTCCATTTCATGCGTGACGATTACCATCGTCATCTTTTCTACGGCAAGATCGCGAATAATTGCGAGAATTTCCCCAGTGAGCTCAGGATCCAGTGCGGATGTAGGCTCATCAAAATAGAGCATTTTCGGTGTGAGAGCTAAAGCGCGCGCAATTGCTACGCGCTGCTGCTGCCCGCCAGAAAGCTCCGACGGATAAGCATCTGCCTTATCTGCTAAATTCATCCGTTCAAGAAGAGTATGAGCTTGCTCATACACCTGCTGCGGATCTCGTTTTTGCACTTTTATTGGCGCGTCAGTGAGATTTCGCATCACGCTCCAATGTGGGAAGAGATTGAAATTTTGAAAGACTAAGCCGAAATCGTGCCGGAAACGTTTTTCGTCACCGTCACTTACTTTCTTACCATCTCTCATTTCAAGAGCTGTTGCTCCTGAGTATTCGATGACGCCTGAATCCATCGTTTCAAGGAAAGTCGCGCAGCGCAGCAGAGTTGATTTTCCAGAACCGCTAGGGCCGAGTACAGCCAGCACGTCACCTTCGCTCACGCTGAGTGAGACGCCTTTAAGCACGTGATTTCCACTGAAGCTCTTGTGCATATTCTTGATTTCCAGCGCTTTTGTGCGTTCGCTCGTCATTTTTTCATGCCCTTCTGTTTTGCATACTCCATCACTTAATCTCACTTCGTCACTTAATTACTGCTACTGCCATGCGTTTTTCGAGGCGATCCATAATGACTGCCACCGCCGTGTTGAATACGTAATAGAAGACACCCGCCACTACGAATGGCATCATCGATGTGCTTGCCGCTGCTGCCTGCTTTGCCACTTGGAACATTTCGATATAGGCGATTGCGTAGGCAAGAGAAGTGTCTTTGACGAGAGTAATCACTTCGTTGGTGATAGAAGGGAGCACTGTACGAAACATTTGAGGCAGTTTAATCGTGAAGAAAGTGCGTGCAGGGCTGTATCCAAGCACAAATGCTGCTTCACTTTGACCAATCGGAATTGCTTGGAAACCGCCGCGATAGATTTCTGCAAAATATGCAGCATAGTTGATTGCAAATCCGATAATCACAGCGTGGAATCGGTATTGCGGGCTGAGAGAAATGCCGAAGAGGTAGTACGGACCGAAATAGACCACGAGCAGCTGCAGCATAAGCGGGGTGCCGCGCATAATCGAAATATATACTTGCACGATCCATGCCACTGGTTTCAATCGGCATTCGCGCCCAGCGTAGACGGCTAAGCCGAGGGGTAAGCTCAGTGCGAGAGTGAGGAAAAAAATCACCAGTGTCTGAACGAACCCCTCAGCCAGCTGAGGGAGAAATTCCCATGTCATGTGCGTATATTCCTTGCTGTTTTCGCGTTATTTTCTATTTCTATTTCGTTATTTTTCGATGACGACGTCTTGCTGACCCCACTTTTTAGCGATTTTCGCGAAAGTTCCGTCTGCGATCATTTCGTCAAGCGTCTTTTGCACCTGATCTCGAAGTGCTTCGTTGCCGAGTTTGAAACCGATCCCGTATTCTTCCCCAGTGAATCCCGGATCGATCACAGTGAACTTTTCTTCACCGCGCTGTTTAATCTGATACTGTGCCACAGTTTGATCCATCGCAACTGCCTGCGTACCGCCAGATTCAAGATCCAGCAGACCGGTGTTGTAATCAGGAACTGTGGTATATCCTGCGAGCGATTTCACAAGCTCAGCGTTGGCAGGATCTTCCATAGCTGCGAGACCAGAGGAATCTGCTTGAACCTCCACATTCTTGCCTGCTAGATCTGCCACATTCTTAATCCCAGACTCTGCTGTGACGACGAAGACGATCTTGTTGTTGATATAAGGTTTACTCCATGCATAATCGCTTTCACGCCCTGTGATAGTAAAACCGTTCCAGATACAGTCGATAGTTCCAGAATCGAGTTCCATATCTTTAGCGTCCCATGCGATTGGTTGCGCTTTATACTCCCAGCCGTTGCGTGAAGCGACTTCTTGAGCAAGCTCCAGATCAAAGCCGACGTATTCTCCGCTATCGTCTTTGAAACCGAAAGGCGGGAATGCTGCGTCAAAACCAACAGTGAAAGTATCACCCTTAGCTTTTTCTCCGCCTGCAGCAGATTCGGATTTTCCTCCGCATGCTGCCATCGAGAGTGTGAGTGCAACGCCAGCTGCGAGAGCCATGAATTTCTTTATTATCATCGTTCAACCTTCTTTTTATATCAGGGAACCGCATAATCATTGACTAGAGTAACACGCCAGCCCAAACAGCCAGCGGGATTATCACCAATGCCACATCCGCTGCGGTTCGGGGTTTGCTTTTGGAGTGGTCAGTGGTGGAGATGCTCGTGATCGCGGTGCGCAGGCACGTCGAGCTGAATTGTGCAATGCCCCACGGCGAGCGGGAAATGCTTGCTCACGCAATGCTGGAGCGAATGCAGGATTGAGACTGCCTCTCCATTTTTAAAGCAGTCTGGTTCGATCGTCACGTGTGCCGTGAGAGCAGTAGTGGTGCTCGTAATCGATGAAACATGCAGATCGTGCACGTCAATAACGTGCGGCTCTTTGAGCATATGTGCTCGCACGTCTGCGAGATTTAATTCGTTGGGGGTACCTTCCATAAGGATTTTAACGCAGCGTACGAGAATGCGAAGTGCCCGAGGTGCCATAAGGGCTGCCACAATAAGAGAAGCGACTGGATCGGCATAAATCCAACCAGTCGCCATCGTCACGCCCGCTGCAGCGAGCACAGCAATCGATCCGAATGCATCATTGAGCACTTCAAGGAAAGCTGCACGCGTATTGAGAGAGCTTTCTTTCTTACGTGAAAGAAGAGCAATGCCTATGAGGTTTGCGAGCAAACCGATGCACGCAAAAAGAATCATTTGCTTAGCATTGACAGTTTCTGGCGTGAAAAACCTGCCGATTGCTTCGATTGTGACGGCGATACACACAACGATCAACATCGATGCTTGGACGCTCGCAGAAATAACTTCCGAACGAGCTAAGCCCCACGTATATGTATCTGTGCGGGGTTTGTTCATAAGGTATGCGGCAAAGAGAGCGATTGCCAATCCTGAAGTATCGACCAGCATATGCCCAGCATCTGCTAGGAGTGTGAGCGATCCGCTCAGTGCTGCTCCTACGACTTCTGCTACCATCACAAGGGCGCTCAGAATCAGCACAAAACGCAACTGTGCACGTGCGTCTGTGCTTGAATCTTGGCGTGCGCCTTGAGCGGTATTGTGCATGTGTGCAATCGTAGCAGGTGTGCGCGCGGGTTTTTGAAAGTGTTCACAGAAGAAGACGTTTAAGAATCTATTAAAGCTAAATCTCACATAAAATGAATTCGGTTCAACGATTTGTTCAACGATTTCCATCATGCCGTCACGCTCAATATATCCGAGTGCTGCTAGTACGCAGCTGCCAGCATGGTAGCCAAGATTAGCGGGAACCGCATTGACGATTTGTTCCTATACCGCGCAGCAGTTGAACCTCTGAATATCCACCTATCGGAGAAGGTTTAAATATGAGTATTCTCGCGCTGTGAATGGGAGCGTTTGCGTATCTCTGCGAAATCTCTGCGAAGCTGGGCTTTATTTACAGGAGCTAGGTGTTGTGGTGGTCGTAGCTGTATTTCGCTGAGCGTTGAATTGCGAGCATAGGCAGATACGGCTTGAATTTGCTAGGGTTTCCTTAGCTGTGAGTATGTAGTAAGACGCGTATTTTTCTACATCTGCCCCTAGCTATACGCTGAGAAAACTAAACAGAATATACCTTATACAGAAGTGAGATGGTGATGATGCGTAGCCGTATAGAAAAAAGCGCTGATAAAGATGCGCGCAAGCTCAATATCGTCACCTCACAAGGTAAACGCAGCAGCTCAATCTCTGCCCTTTGCCGCATAATAAGCTCTGTGGGCGTGGGGTACGCTCTCGTGATTGCTGCGCATATCCTCGCAGATTATACACTCGGCTTTTCCCCATCTACTTCTCAGCTTGCCAGTGCTGTAGCCGCAGTCGTTGTGGCTGCGTGTGCGGCAGGCGGAGATATTCTTATTGGAGGAGTAGGAGCACGCCAAGAAGAAAGCCGTTTGCGCCGTCGTATTCTCGGCGCCTATTACGAAAGCTCTGGGCTGAGCAGAAATTCACGCAACGGCACTCAGCCAAGCGATCTCGTCACCCTTATGACAGACAACGCTGAGCGTTTCACTGAATTTCGTATAGCATTTTTAGGAACTACAGTTGCCGCTGTTATCGTGCCTTTTCTTGCCTTGGGCTATATCACGTGTGCAGTCAGCCCTTTGATCGGGGCGATCCTTTTCGTGGCATATCCGCTAGTGCCGCTTTTTGTGCACGGCTTTATGAAACTTTTTGCCCATCGATCAAATGAATCTCGTAAAGAGCGTGGGATTCTCGACGGGCAATACCTTGATGCCATCCGCAACCTCTCTTCAATTCGACTATTAGGAGCCGGTGAGCGTGTAGAAGAGCGTTTACGCGAGCAAGGAGAGCGCAATCGTGGCGCAATTATGCGTATCCTCGCTGGTAATCAGCTCGTAATCATCGTACTTGATGGTGCAGTCGGGTTGCTCTGGATCTGCCTTTCTGTGATGCTTGCCTACTGGCGATTAAATGCTGGAGAAATCAGCTTGGCAGACGCGCTCACCGTGGTATTTTTCATTGTTTTACTTATTGAGCCAATCGTTCAGGTCTCTGGTTTCTTTTACGTCGGCATGGGGGGCTTGGCTGCAGGGCGGCATATAAAAGCATTCCTCGGCATTGCGCAAAAGGGGTTTGCTGAAAAAGAGAGTGCTCAAAAAAATGCTGCATATGCTACCGAAAAAAAGACGCAGCATGGCGCTTGTGCAGTGAGTGGTGGCGTCACCGTCACGAATCTTTCGTTCGCATACGATGAAGTGCCTGTGCTGAAAGGGCTATCGATGCAAGCAGACTCAGGAGAGCGCATTGCTATCGTTGGCAGCTCTGGCGCAGGAAAATCTACATTCCTCTCGCTGCTCAGTGGCGATCTTCGAGTGAATAAAGCAGGCGCGGTGCAGATTTCTGGCATCGATCTTGCAGATGTTTCACGAGGTGATGCGCATGCCTTAACGGCAGTTGTGGCTCAGCGAACATGGCTTTTCAGTGGAACAATTGCGAGCAATCTGCGCATTGCCTCTCCAAGCGCGAGTGACGACGAACTCTGGGATGCTTTGCAATACGCACACCTCGCTCAAGAGGTTCATCGTATGCCAGAAGGTTTATACACAAATGTTGGTGAGCGTGGGCAATTCCTCTCTGGCGGGCAGGCGCAACGCATATCTATTGCGCGAGCTTTCCTTTCTCAGAGAAAAATATGGCTGCTTGACGAGCCAACCGCGCAAGTTGATGCCGTATCTGAAGAAGAAATCATTAAAGCTCTTGCAGAACTTCCTCGCGATATTACGCTGATCGTTATCACACATCGTCCGAGCTTACTGACCTTAGTTGATCGAATATACGAGTTGGCAGATGGGGAGCTGCACCTCATTGATGCTCATCAAGCATCAGCGCGAGTGGAGGTGGAGCGATGAGCAAAAAAACAAACGAAAAGATGAGCAAGCAGACTGAGCAGACCAAGCAGACGAACACGCAATCCAGTATGAAGCCACGTATATGTGCAGGCACGCGAGCAGGTGGGAATATGATTGGGCGAAAAGATAGAAAGATGGACGACGCAGTGCTCACCAAGGATTTTGCGAATACTAGTTCCGATCAAATATCTACCACGCCGATAAGTACGGTATTGCCGTGGATTTTGGCAATTACTAGACCTGTGCACACGCCTCTTCTTTTTTCTATCTGCATGCGTATTATTTCTCAGCTATGCAATGTGCTGCTTTTTGCGTGCGCGGGAGGCGGGCTTATAGCTGCGTGGCGAGGTGTTCCAGTACCTATTTTTGGCGCATTAACTGCCGCTAAACTAGCGGCGCTGCTCATTGCTATCGCATTGCTTAAGGCGCTGACCTACTATCTGGAACAATTTTCGGGGCACTACGTGGCTTTTAAGGCGTTGGAACTGCTACGCACCACAGCATTTTCTCAACTTTGGCCGAAGGCTCCAGGTGTTGTTGCTCGCAGCCGTTCGGGTGAGCTGTATGCGTCGCTTACCCGCGATATTGATCGTATCGAAGTGCTCTATGCGCATACAATCGCGCCCGTTATTGCTGGTGTGTTTGTTCCATTTGTGGTGGTATGCACTGGTTTCACACTCGGCGGCTGGATGCCAATGCTTGTGCCAACTATTTGCATTGCACTATCCGTCTGGGTAGTACCATTTATTGGCTTACGTGCAGGGATTGAAGGTGCTTCACTCTCTCTTGTGCGTCGTGCTCATCTCGTCCAGCATACGACTGACTCTATATTTGGCGCTCGCGAAGCCACTGGATATGGGTGCGAAACTGAACGTTATGCAGGCATGGAAGAATTGAGCGCTAGCGTCACTGCTGCAGCTTACAAATCTGCTCTTTATAGAGCAATTCGGCGGGCTGTGAACGCTGGATGCATTCCAGCGGCTCTTCTTGGAGGAGTTGTGGGAGGCATCTATTCTGGTGTGAGTTTAGAGATGATTGCATTTTTAGCTGCAGGATGCCTCGCAGGTTTTGAAGCTCCGCGCGGATTGGAAGACGCCGCTGGCGCAATAGATCTATCTTTGGCTTCTGCACGCAGACTCTATGATGTGTGCACTGCAAAAGATCCTGTCTGTGACGGCGTTACCGATTTTTCTCCGAGCGCACCAGTGAGTGTGCAGTGGCGAGACGTCACCTATCATTATGCTGGCACTCGATCTAGAAATGTGCTTGATGGTTTTTCGCTCAGCGTCCCAGCAGGCGGACACGCTGCGATTGTAGGGTCGAGCGGTATCGGCAAAAGCACGGCTGTGCAGCTTTTGCTACGCTATGACGATCCTCAGCATGGTGTTGTGCTTCTCGACGGTAAACCTGTGCAAGAGTACACTCTTGACTCTTTGCGCCGCGGTGTGGCATTCGTGCCCCAACGAGCTGAGCTATTGCGAGGAAGCATTGCAGATAATCTGCGTCTTGCCGATCCGAATGCTTCAGATGAGCGATTATGGGAAGTGCTTTCCATCGTTCAGCTTGCTGATGAGGTTCGTGCTTTTGCGCAGGGTTTGAATGAAAGAACTGGCACAGAAGGCTCAGGAATTTCAGGCGGGCAGATGCAGCGGCTTGTATTGGCGCGGGCGCTTCTTACGAATCCTTGCGTACTTGTGCTCGATGAATTTTCCGCAAACTTGCCAGAAAAGACCGACGCTGCTATTCGTGCAGCTTTAGCGCAGGCTTTTCCGCACCTCACTATAATTGAGGTGACGCATCGGCGTAGTGCACTTCCCCAAGGAACGATTATTGCGCAGCTGTGATGAAAATTTCAGGTAATCTGCAAAGGCTAGGAGTGCAGCAAGTGTAACGCCCTCAAAATTGATTGTAGATCACGCCTGTAAAGCCATATGCATAAATTTTATGCATACACAATCGGCTCAAAACATGAGGATCACAGAGACCAACAGAATTTTTATGACGATGCCGAGGGCAAAGATAGTGGCATACCCAGATTCTACGCGCTCATCGGTCACTTTTGATTGAGCGAAAGCAAGGAGTGCTGGCTGCCCAAGTGCACCTGCCATTGCGCCAGCTGTACGCTGCGCTGAAAGCCCGAGCAGTCGTCCAGCTGTAGCTACTGCGAGCATTGCGACTCCAGCTGTCACTACGCCCAATAATCCAGCTCTAACTCCAGTGGGTGTGAAAGCAGTTGCAGCAAATGCTGGACCGCTCGCAATTCCAACTGATGCTAAGAAGAGAAGCAGCCCCATTTGGCGAACAGTTAGATTTGCGCCCTGAGGAAGCTGCCACACGAGCGGACCTGTGCGGTTCAGATACCCCAGCACCATTCCTACGATCAGCGGTCCAGCGGCAGAGCCGAGTGAGAAACTTGCTCCGCCAGGCAGAGAAATACTGATCATCCCTACCAGCACGCCCACAACTATTCCCAGCCCGAGAGCAATAGCGTCAAACTCGGCAACGCGGTTGCTTGAATTTCCAAAAAATTCTTTGATATTGCGTTCTTCTCCGCGCGGATATGCCACCGAAAGGCGATCGGCAAGTTCAATTCGGGCATCGTCAGCAGCTAAAATTTCGAGGTCACCTCGATTGATACGTGTCACGACAGCCCCAAATTTCGAGGTGAGATTCAGCTCTGCAATAGTCATACCAGCTAGCGCGCTTCGTGAAACAATAAAAGAACTGAATTCGACGATGGAACGATCATCGGCAAGGTGGTCTGGCAGAGCGTAGCCAATTGCTTGAACTGCGGCGTCGATATCTTCGGGCAGACCTACCACAACTACTTGGTCGTTTCGTCGAAGCATCTCTCCAGGAGCAAGTACGCGTGTGACGCCTGCCGAGCGCACATAGCTCATCTTTACTTTTTGTTCCTGCCAGCCCGGTATTTCGCGCACATTGATATCTGCTGTCGCGACTGCCGTCACTGCTTTGAGGCTTTGCCCAGCTAATGGCGCTGTATCGTGCTGCGCTTTCCATGTGCGATTCACAACTATTGCCACCAAAATAATGCCGATCACAACACCTGCTGGATAGCTTAGAGAATAGCCGACTGCTGGCGTATCAGAACCTGTGATGGAGCTTGCTGCTGCAAGAGCTGGAGTAGTGGTAAGTGAACCGGCGAAAATACCAGAGGAAAGATCGATAGGAAGTTTAAGCAGATATGCCCCTCCTAGAGTTGCGCAGGCTGCGAGCGCGAGAG
This sequence comes from uncultured Actinomycetaceae bacterium, assembly GCA_902464405.1. GTDB lineage: Bacteria > Actinomycetota > Actinomycetes > Actinomycetales > Actinomycetaceae > Arcanobacterium_A. The sequence continues at coordinate 46,359 of CABQJD010000006.1, forward strand.
CAAAAATAGAGGCAAGCATGAATTTGTATTGTTTTTTTGCGTCAGAAAAAAATGTTTGCCCAGCTGAAAGCCCTACAGTGTAGACGAAGAGCGCTAAGCCTATCTGCTGTACGAGAGCCATTTGGTTTCCAAGCTCTGGCACAAAATATCCTACGACCAGTCCCACAAACAGCGCTCCTGCAGCGCCGAAACGCAACGGACCAAAGGGAACTGCTCCGAGTATTGCACCTACGGCAACAACGAAAAAGATAGTCATAAGCGGAGAAGCTGCTAGGAGCGAAATCATAGATGCCTTTCACTTAAGTGTGCTGAGTGCGGAGCTTTGCCTTAAACGATTGATGAAAATATGAAAGCTCTGTGCATGATAATACGCTGTGATGCCTTGTTTTGCTTCTTTTCACCTTTTGCGGATTGTTTATGCAGATTTTGAAAAACGAAATCTCAAGGTACCAACGTATCAGTGGCAGGTATTAAGGGGTTAGATATTAAGGCTTCGAGCTTTTAATTCAGCGATGCAGTGCTCTTCGGTATTTATGAAAATATGTAGAATACGCCAATTGGGAGCAAGAATACGAGGCGCAATGGATGATGGTGCAATCATGGCAATGGCAAAACCTGTGGTAGTGCGTTAAAAATCTATGGCGCAAAGTCTGTTAGCGGTGTGCGCATTATGGGCACTTTTGGTGTTTTCTGCATCGATGGGCAAGAATTGCTACAGAGAATTTACGCATTGTTTCATGGCTATACGCCGCAGACTTTTAGCTGGAAGCTGCTATTTGGAGCTGCAAACTAGCAGACTTTAGCTCACTAAGAGTTGATACTCAGCTGGCGTGCCCATGAGCTTGCTTAGTCTTGGGCACTTGCAATGCGTATTATTGCGGAAAGGTTGATATGAAAGATCGCATCCACCAAGATTCATCGGATCAGGGTTATTCAAAAGCGCTTAAAAATCGCCATATCTCAATGATTGCAATCGGCGGCTCTATCGGCACAGGGTTATTTTTAGGTGCTGGCGGTCGCCTCGCTCAAGGCGGAGCTGCGCTCGCGATTTCGTATGCTCTGTGCGGGTTCTTTGTTTTTATTATGGTGCGCGCTCTCGGTGAGCTTTCGGTGCGGCGCCCGTCGTCAGGAGCATTCGTTTCCTATGCTCGAGAATTTTTAGGCGAAAAATTTGCCTATATCACTGGCTGGATGTTTTTTATCACCTGGGCAACCGCTGGAATGGCTGATATCACTGCTGTTGCACTATACCTGCATTATTGGCCCGTATTTGAGCCGATTCCGCAGTGGGTATTAGCTGCTTGTGCGCTGGCAATAGTCTTTGCCGTAAACATTTTAAGCGTCAAATTTTTTGGAGAGTTCGAGTTTTGGTTTGCAGCTATCAAAGTGGGAGCGATTTTGCTGTTTATGGCAGTAGCTATGTGGGCAATACTCACGGGCGCTTCAACGAGTGAAAGCTACACAGCTGGTATCCATAACTTGACGAATTTTGGCGGCTTCTTTCCTATGGGGATATTCCCGATGGTAGCTCTTTCTGTTGGAGTTGTTTACGCTTTCGGCGGCACAGAAATGATCGGAGTAGCTGCAGGCGAAGCTCAAGATACCAGCGTACTCGCGCGTGCTATCAACACGATGATCGTACGCATTCTTTTCTTCTACGTCGGCTCGGTTATTTTGATGACGCTTGTGCTTCCGTGGACTGCCTATTCTGATAACGAATCGCCGTTCGTCACCTTCTTTTCAGGAATCGGGATTGCGCACGCAGGCGATCTCATGCAAATTGTTGTGCTGACGGCAGCGCTTTCTTCTTTGAATGCTGGTTTATATGCGACAGGTCGTACTTTGCGCTCGCTAGCAATGGCTGGTGAAGCGCCGAAATTTGCGCGCTATATGAATAAATACAACGTGCCCTCTGCTGGTATTGCATTGACGGCAGGGCTTGGCTTGGTTGGTGTGCTTATCAACTATGTTTATCCGAGCGAAGCATTTACTCTCGTTATGGAATTTTCTGGCATCGGTTTTGTGGCCACATGGATATCTGTGCTCGCTTCCCACCTAGTATTCGTGCTTCGCGCACGTAAAGGACTTGAGGAACGACCAAGTTTCCGCTTGCATTTTGCTCCTTGGAGCAATCTGCTCGCAATCGTATTTTTTGTAGCAATAGTTGCTTCGATGGCTTTTAACGAGCAGGGGCAAAAAACTTTGGCACTTTTCCTCATAGTTGTAGCGATTTTGATGATCGGCTGGTTTCGAGTGCGCGGGAAGATAAATCCTGAAATGATGGATAAGGTACTCGATACTAAGTAGGGTGATCGTCTATATATAGCAAGTAGAGCGATTGTCTATATCACACTTTGTGCGTGAGATATAGACGTGCGATATCTATGTGTGCGCAGCTCGCTATTCTTGATCAGCTTGATCAGCTCGCTATTTTTCGTATGGCTCTAAGAATGGCAAGAAATCTCCATACCCCTCGTCATTCATACGCTCGCGCGGAATAAAACGCAAAGCTGCCCCATCAATGCAGTAGCGCAATCCTCCGCGTTCTGCAGGGCCGTCAGGAAAGACGTGCCCTAGGTGTGAACTGGCAAAAGAACTCGAAACTTCTGTGCGTGGGCGAGCAAGTTTGAAATCCTGCTTATATCCAACCCCCTGCTGAAGAATTGGCCGAGTGAAGGAAGGCCACCCACACCCCGCATCGAATTTATCGCGAGAAGAAAAGAGTGCCTGCCCTGAGACGATATCCACAAAGATTCCATCTTCGTCAAACTGGTCAAATTCAGAGGATCGCGGAGCTTCAGTGCCTTCTTCTTGCGTCACGTGAAATGCTAAAGGTGAAAGCATCTCACGCAGTTCATCGATAGTAGGTCTTGGTTTTAGTTCAGGGCCAAGATGAAGCGGCTGCGCAGCTAATCCAAGATTTATATGGCAGTAGCCGTTCGGATTTTTCTCGAGATAATCTTGGTGGTATTCCTCTGCAGATACAAAGTTTCTCAATGTTTCAAGAGTGACGGCAATTGGCTGCTGGTAGTGAGTTTGCAGCTGTGCGAGGCTCACTGATGCGCGGCGCTGAACTGTGGCGTCAGTATAAAAAATTCCTGTGCGATATTGTCTGCCGCTATCGTTTCCTTGGCGATTAAGGCTCAATGGGTCGATAATGCGGAAATAGTGAGCGAGCACTTCTTCTAAGCTAATGACGGCATCGTCGAAATCTATACGCACGGTTTCCGCATGGTCTGTAGTATGCAGACTATGGTAATCAGTGCTATTTGTGAGACCATTTGCGTATCCAGCTTCAGTGCCTAAGATGCCGTTTAAGCGTTGGAAATATGCTTCTACTCCCCAAAAGCACCCGCCTGCAAGATAGACGGTTCGTGGCGATGTGGGCACTGTATGCGAATTATTTCTCATAGGTGTAGTGTATCGTCGAAGGAAATTTTGTGCGATATTATGTTGTGTTTAGGGTGGGTAACTTAGCGGTGAGCGAACGCTATATCGAACGCTATATCCCAGCGCGATCGAATGCAGTGACGGCGAGTTCCCGGCCATAGGCGATAAACTCTTCTGCTTTTGCGAAATCGAAGGTAGTTCCAAGAGAAGCGGGGACGTCAATATAAATATCCGGAGGATTCACTGCAATACGTGAGGCTTGGATGCGCTCTTGCATAAGGTCAAGTGAGAGAAGCGTCATCTTTAAAAGATCCAGATCATCGGGCAGAGGATCAAAGGGTGACGACGATTTCTTGCTTTTACCTTTAGCGTTTCTTTTTCCTGCCTCGTTTTCACGCTGCTGCAGATTCGATAGTAAGGAATCTTTTCCGAAAAGAGCTACTGCCACAGTGAGATCAGCGTCGGGGCGAAGCGAACTTTCCATAGGCAATGGATTGAGTAATCCGCCGTCTGCAAGCAGGCGCCCATCAAGCATCACGGGCTTAAAGACGCTAGGGATTGAAATAGATGCTCGAATTGCGGCGAGCAGCGGACCGCTACGAAACCAAACTTCACGGCGGGCAAGCACATCTGCAGCAACTGCACAATAAGGAATTGCGAGATCCTCAATCTGGTATTCGCCAATTATATCTTCGAGGAAAGCCATGATTTTATCAGTTTTGATAATCCCAGGTTTACCGATAGTGGGAGTCATCATTCTGAAAACGTCAAGCCGATTAAGCTTCAGACAGGCTTCGCGGAAATTTTCTAATTTTCCTGCAGCGTATGCACCGCCAATCAACGCACCAATAGAAGATCCTGAGACTGCGACGATTTTATGCCCACGAGCGAGCAATTCATCGATTATGCCTATATGGGCATAGCCGCGCGCTCCTCCTGACCCTAAAACTAGAGAAACTCTCATCGTCATACCTCCTCACGCTGCGTTGAGATGCTCGAGGTTGAATTCGGGGAAATCTCATCCGAAATATGTGCGCTTGGCTGCGATGGCTGGTGCAGTGCCTGCTGGGGTGCAAGATTAGTGCCCTCTACATCTACGTTCGGCAATATTTTATCGAGCCACTTTGGTAGATACCATGCTTTATCTCCAAGCAGATGCATAAGAGCAGGTGTGAGGCTCATGCGGACGATAAACGCATCAAATGCCACACCCGCAGCGAGGGCGAAACCAAGGGAACGAACCATTGCGAGCTTAGCGAAGATGAATGCCGCAAACACCGACACCATAATTAATGCTGCTGCTAGCACCACAGGAGCTGCCAAATTGAAGCCTTCTTTCACAGCGCGTCGTGCAGGGGAGCCGTGTGAATACGCTTCGCGGATCGAAGAAACCACAAACACCTGATAGTCCATAGCTAAACCGAAGAGAATGCCTGTGAGTAGAATTGGCAAAAAGCTCATGAGCGGAGCTGGCACATGCACATCGAAGATCCAGCCAAGCCAACCCCACTGGTAGACGGCAGTGGCAGAGCCGAAAGCAGCCGCCAAGGAGAGCAAGAAACCAATGCTGGCAACAAGAGGTACCACTATAGAGCGGAAAACGAACAGCAGCAATATGAGCGATAACCCGACTACGATCGTCAAATATGGTGGTAAAACGGCGGCAATGCGCTCTGAAATATCAATCATTGCGGCGCTCTGCCCAGTGATATCGATTGTGGTGCCAGTTGAAACTTCAAATTCTGGAATATCGGTTCGCAGATCTTTCACCAGATTGCGAGTTGCACTCTCTGCTGGTCCGCTCGAAGGAATGAGCTGAAGTACGCCATATTCATAATTTGCCGAATACGCTGCAGGGACGGCTGCTACAATTCCTTTTATTTGCATGAAGCGTTCAGCCACGCTAATCATGGTTTGTTCGGAGCCGTTTTTAGTGCGCTGCGTTTCGGGGATTTTTACAAGCGAAAGTAGCTGACCATTATACCCGGCACCAAATTCATCTGAGGTGATTTCGTAGGCTTTTTGAGCTTGCGATCCGTAAGGTTCTGTGGCGCCATCAGGCAAAGCAGTCTGCATATAAAGAGCGGGCCCTGCAAATATGCCTAAAACGATCACGCATAGCAGGGTAGACAGCCACGGTTTCTTGGTGAGAGTCATGACCCACCATAAGCTCATGCTTTTACGTGCCCCAGCAGATTTCGCAACAGACGTGATGCTATCAGCTGACTGCTCGGAATTATGGGCAGCTTGAGCTTCAGCGCGTCGTCTCCGTGCTTTTTTGGGTAGCAGGCGTTCGCCAATCACCGCAAGCAGCGCTGGGGTAAGTGAAATAGAAAGGAGTACTGCGATAAGCACAGTAAATGCAGCAGAGAAGCCTAAAATAAAGAGGAATGGCAGATCAGAGACGACGAGAGCGGCAAGAGCGATCATAACTGTGAGACCAGCGAAAAATACAGCTGTTCCACTTGTGCCGATTGCTCGCGCCACAGATTCACGCATCGGCATGCCAGCAATCAATTGTGTGCGGTGCCTGTGCACGATAAATAGCGAGTAATCAATGCCGACAGCCAATCCAAGCATGAGAGCAAGTACAGGCGTAATACTCTGCATATCGATCACGCTGGAGAGGGCGAGTGTACCGCCCACGCCAAGAGCTACACCGAATAATGCTACGAAGAGTGGCAGCCCAGCAGCCACAACAGTTCCGAGCATAATCATCAGCACAACTCCTGCAAGAATAAAACCTAAAAGCTCGGTGACTCCTGCAATAGAGTTGAGGTCCTGCGTTATTTCGCTCGAAAAATATGTAGTCACACCTGCTTCTTCGAGGGCTGGTTTAATCGAGTTGAGATCCGCGCGTTGTTCTTCTGTGAGCGCATAGGTCTGCCCGTGAAAAACTATATGTGAAATTGCTGTGGTGCGAGATGCGTTTACGAAGCGCATATTCTGCGTAAGAGCTGCCATCCGTTTGCCGAGTTGGAGCGTCTCTTTACCATCAGTAAGCTCTTTTTCGCCATCTATAAGCTGGGCTTTTGCTTCATTGAGTTTGGCAGTGTTTTCTTCGATGAGTTTTCGGCCAGCTTCGAGTTCTTTTCGTCCTTGTGAAAGCTGTTTCTCGCCATTAGCGATAAGCCCTTCGTTGACGCGGAAAGTGGCTTCACCGTTTTGATATTTTTGAAGCCCTGATGCGTATTGCTCTTTAGCTGCATCGAGTTCGGCTTGCCCAGCTTCGACTTCTGCTCGAGCCGCATCGAGCTGAGGGCGTGACGCTTCAAGCTGCTGCTCAGCAGCGCGCAGTGTGTTATAAGAATCGCTGGCTGCGCCAAGGTGTGCCAAGGCTTCCTGAGCTTGCTTGATTCCAGCGATTGCAGCTTGAATATGCTGAATTCCTTGAGAAACTTTCTGATAAGCGTCACTTCCAGTTAATCCTGCGGCTTCGAGCTGAGATTTTTGCTGCTCAAGCTGAGTAAGCTGGTTCGTAAGCTGAGCAAGAAGAGCATCAGCAGGTGTCTCTGGTGGAAATCCGAGGCTTGTGGCGATCTGTTCGATAGCAGCATTTGCTTGTTGCTCGCCAGCTTGAATTGCTGCTGGTACTTGGGAGAGATCGCTGGCTCCGAGACTGCTTGTGAGCTGTGAAATTCCTTGGTTAATTTTTTCCTTGCTGTCGTTGTAGCGCTTTTCTCCCGCGGCTAGTTTAGCTCGACCATCTGCAAGTTTTTTCTCTCCTGCAGATATTTGAGCCTGTGCTTGAGTGAGCTGTTGGCGCGCGGCAGTGAGTTCAGGGCGTGACGCTTCAAGCTGGGCGCGTCCGTCACTTAGTTTCTCTTCATTCTCTGCAAGGGCTGCTTCACCATCTGCGAGCTGTTTTTTCGCTTTTACGAGCTGTTTTTCACCATCGTGTATTTTGGCTTGCCCATCGTTCAGCTTTTGTTCGTTTTCTGCAATGCTTTTTTCACCATCGGAGATTTGAGCAGCTGCGCTATCGAGCTGCTCTTGCATTTTGAAAGGGTCAATAGACGAGCGCACGGGTGCTTGTTTGCCAAGGATAGACGTGGCTTGAGAGATTTTCTTTTCTTGTTCTGCGGTAAAAGGGGTTCGATCTGTGGTTTGAAATACTGCTGTGGCAGTGCCGCCTGAAAGCTCTGGAATGTTGTTGCGCACAAGAGTGAGAACTCTTTGTGTGTCTGTGCCTGGAAGGGTGAACGTATTGGAGAGAGTTCCCATAAAGGAGGTCATTAAAATACCGATCGCAATGAGAATTGCAATCCATGCCGCAATAAATTTTTTTCGATGATCGTATGCGGCAAGTCCGATCTTATAGAGGATTTTTGCCATAATCCACGATCCTTTCGGCTTTCATTCCGATTGGGTAGAGCACTGCAGGCAAGCAGTTCTATGAGATTTATTATACTTTGCCATAATGGATTTTTCTGGAAAATGGTAAGGATTGAGGTGATTCCATTGCATATTCGCGAAGCCGTATTAGCTGACGTAGAGGAGCTTGTTGAGCTAAGCAAAAGAACCTTTACACAAACATTCGGAGCAGGATACCCGCCTGAGGATTTGGAAAATTTTTTAGCTTCGGCATACACCGTCGAGAGATATTGTGCGTATATCAGTGATTCGAAGTCGAATGTGTGGGTGGTGGCTTCAGAAAACACTCTGTGCGGATATGTATTAGCTGGTGCATGTAGTCTTCCGCATTTAGAAGTTAAACCTGGCGACGGTGAGGTGATTCGTCTCTATATGCTGCAGGAGTATCAAGGCTGCGGCTGGGGAACTAAACTTTTTGAAACAGCTCTAGACTGGCTCATCGCCTCAGGAGCAGCTACTCTCTGGCTAGGAGTATGGTCAGAAAATTACGGTGCCCAAAAGCTTTATCATCGTTACGGTTTTTCATACGCAGGAGAATATGAATTCATTGTAGGTAATAGTCGAGATCGTGAATTTATCTACCGCAAAGCCTTACTGTAAAGCCCTGCTGTAAGTCTTACTGTAAAACCTTGCCGATCGGAGGGAAATATTAGGCACCAGAGATCAGGCATAAGGAGCCTTATTCGCTGGAGGCTACTGTTGTTGTGCTGTATGTTTTTTGAGGGATGGGGAGATTGCATCTTTAGTGAGCAAGTTTGAGCATTTACTCTTGTGTAGGTATGATGTAGGCACACGAACTGCGGGCGTAGTTCATCGGTAGAATGGAAGCTTCCCAAGCTTCAGAGGCGGGTTCGATTCCCGTCGCCCGCTCCACTTGAGCACCGGATTTGATAAGTATCCTTTTGCGTTAGCGAGTATCGCTTAGGGGGGGGTGAAAAATCGCTTGCGTTAGCGGGTTTGGGTTTTGCGTTAGTGCGTATCATGTTTCCCCTAGTAAAATGCTGTTTCGTCGTTGAATGCGCTAACGAAGCGTAAAACTTATAGCTGCTTCACAAGGAGGTGTGTGGTGAAATCGTATGAATCAGGCGATGAACTAGCCGCAGAGATTACTAAGCGTGGCGGTCTTTTTATCGGCGAGTTCGCCGATGTTCCCGATGATGGTTGGGACCGTCTGGTTGACGGTGTTGACCGCACGCCCAGGCAGATGATCGCATACCAGCTTGGCTGGATGGAACTGTTGCTTGGCTGGGAACGTGACGAGCGGGCAGGCAAAGAGGTAATTACTCCGGCACCTGGATATAAGTGGAATCAGCTCGGTGGATTGTATGAGTCGTTCTACCAACGCTGGTCCAAAGAAAAAGCTATAATCGCTATGCGTGAGTGCCTTATTCTCGGCAGTACGTTTCTTGAAAAGGTTAATGAAATTCATGGCTGTTCTTGTTTCCAGAGTTAAAACCTATAGAGAAGAGTCCCTCAGGACCATGCGATTATGAGGGACTCAAAGGGAGGGGAGGCGTCTAGAGTGCACCTCCTAGTTTGCGTTCCAGTTTGATTCGCTTCCGTTTTAGCCGAGTCAGCGCAAACGCGTGTTGAGCGATGAGCTTGCCGATTTCTGCCGCTGAAGGTAGGTGTCGGTTCGCGAGTTCTTGATCAATCTCTGCCGCGCGCCCGTCTGCTTTCATCTCTTCAATCAACGATTGAGCTTCTAACACGTCATCGTGAGATAGTGGATTAGCAGCAATCTTTGTTTTCACTGCATCTAACTCGGCAAGGAGTTGCGCTTTATCTTTTCTCCCAAACAATTAATCGATCTTCCTTTCTATTGCATTCCCTGAACTAGTTGTTCTGCGCTTCGTTTAGTAGCTGATCCCAGATCGGCTCAGTGAATTTGAATATTCCTCCAAGCAGAATGCTCGACATAGCCGCAGTGAAGAATGCCTGTTCCGAGCTGGCGAGCACGATAATCATTGGAGCAATAATCAACAACGTTGACACTACCCACGTGAACACAGCTCGAGATAACCGAGAACTGAAGCGTTTCTCATATCGCGTTTCAATAAAGTTCCCTACAGTAATCAGCAGAACCACCGCGAGGAAAGCCATTGCGTGAACGAGCGCATAATGAGTCGCAGGTAACGCCCCAGTGAAAACGATACTCGATAGAAACGATGTTGCCACTATCGGTAACGGGAACAACGTTGGGATACTCAACAATCCCACAACAGAGAACACTCGATTCACACTTCACCAGCTTATTGATCAGATTGGGCCAAATGTTGAGGCGAAGAGAACCATGTAGTGTGCCATCTGAGCGGCAGTTCCGCCATCAACTCCCATTTTTATTAGCGCAGCAGTGAGTGGTAATTCGTCCATACCCTCTATGCTTTCAAGAGCATAGGCGATTTTAGTCGCATATGGTTGTATCCATTTTGGTAGTCTGTGAGACTCATACTTGAGTACAGCAATAACCGCTTTCTTGATCCAGCTCGCAATGCCTCGTTCTTCGATAATGGAATTCGTACCATTCTTGGTTCGTTGAGCCATTTTGCTTGCCGCGATAGCGCTATCCAAATCTCCGGCTTGTTCAGCTTTGGCTGCTAAGTTTTGCCAATCCTGTTCGGTCATCGTGAACGTAACTATTGAAACTACTGAGGGTGCTTCAGATTCGGTTACTGGGGTTGCGTTCGCAACTCCAGTAGTTCCAGTAGAGAGTATTAATGCTAGTGCTGAAGCAGTGGCTAGGTGGATTCTTCTTTTCATATACATTCTCCTTTGTGTGTCTGGTCAGTTGCACTGACTGTTGTTACGGGTATGCCAGTTGGCATGGCTGCGCTTTTCGTCGCAACTGTTTTCACTACAGCATGAAGTGCTCACAGTGCAACACCGACATGTGTCGGGGTGTGACCCTGACACATGTCGGTGTTGAAGAGCTGCCGTAGCCTAGTAGGTTCGAAGAGCACAAGAAAAAACCGAACGATATGGAAAGGTTGTGGTGACGGACATGGCAGGATCGACACGGAGGACTGGTTCTCGTTTGATGGCGCTCGTGACTGCTGGGCTGTTGGGTGTAGGGCTAGCTGTGACGCCGGGCATGGCTGCGTTTGCGAGCGAAACCGAGACCGAAACAGGTGGCACGATTATGGTTCAGACACGCCATCCCAATATGTTGTGTGTACTCTTTCCCGATCTGGTTATCTGCAAGAATAAGAACTGATGCATAACGGTAGGTTCGATAGTTTACGAAACATTACACGCCAGCGTGTGAGCAGCTATAAGCTGGCGTATTTGTTGGCTGCTGGTCTTATCGTGATTGTTGAGCTTGCGTTTCACGCGCTCTCGGATGCTTTAGCGGCTCCCGCAGTTCTGGTGTTAGCACTATTGGGCGTGACGTTGGCGGTTGCTCCCTGGATAGGTATTGCCGGGGATGTTCTCTATATTGCAGCGTTTGTTGCCGCAGATTTCTCAGGTTACACAGAATCGCTTTCTTTTCCTGTGATCGGCGTGTTTCTGATTGCTGTTATCTGGGTTATCGAGCATCATGCGCTCCGAGCGATCCTTGTGCTTGTAGGAACAGCAACGCTAGGGATTGCGTTAAGCGAAAAGCCGGTAACGCGGTTAGCGAGTGAAGCTGTTCTTGCTGTGATAGTGCTTGGTATTGGTTTCATTCTCAGAGCCTATAGCGATAGGACAGCTATTTCTGCCCGTGAGCTTGCGGCAGAGCGGCAGGCTTCGTGTGAGGCGGTGGCTTCGGTTCGGGGTGAGTTGGCTGTCCAGTTGCATGACACGATCGCGAAGGATCTTGCCCGGGTGGCGATCTCAGCACAAAACCTGGCTATCGCTCACCCAGAGCTGGCTCGCGAGATTGACCCGCTCACGACTATTGCCCAGAAGGCTTCTCGCCGGTTACGACCCATGATTATGGATCTGAATCTCACTGTGGCTAGGCCGAGTCTGCGGGCATCGGTGAAAGAATCCACGATAATGCTGCGCTCGCACAACATAACATTGAATGTGGAGATGGTTGCCGATATTGACCAGCTGCTTTCTCGGCAGGCTATGCTCACAGCATCACTGTTTGTTCGTGAGGCTGCCACGAACGTGTTGAAATACGGGCAAGCCTCCACCAGTGCGGAACTATACGTGGATCTTGCCGAGAGTGAGCTGGCGTTAATGATGAGTAACCAGATAGCTACCGTCCCGGTCGATCACGCGCTCACTGGCGGGTTCGGGCTAGCCAATCTGCAATCACGGATTGAGAGCGAGGGCGGGCGATTGAGTTTCGCATCCAGGGGCACGCAGTGGATAATTAACGCCACCATCCCAAACCACGTCACCGCTAGCATTGCCGGACGCAATGATGGGGAGAACAATACTGGGAGAGATGATGAGTGAAACGATACGGATTCTGCTTGCTGATGATGATCAGATCATCCGCGATGGTCTAGCGAACTTGTTGAACGCACAAGACGGACTCAGCGTGGCGGCGGTCGTAGCAGACGGGCGCGCGGCACTGCGCGCTATAGCGGAACGCTGTGTTGACGTGGCACTGCTGGATGTGGATATGCCGATCCTAGATGGGATCAGTACTGCGAAAGAGATTGGGCGACTGTATCCCGATATTGCGGTGGTGATGCTCACCGCGTTCGAGCATGAAGACTCTCTCGCGCAATCCTTGGCTAGTAACGTGCGCGGGTTCCTCACCAAAGACATACCTGCTACTGAGCTTGCCCAGTTAATCAGGCAAGCCCACGCCGGGCAGCAAGTGTTCGGACCGCGCCCGACCCAAATCCTGACCAGCAGCTATCTCACAGCAGGTAAAAACGATCCCGCCTATGACGATTTCCGACAGAAAGTTGAACAGCTCCCAGACTATTTGCGTGCCGTGTTCGACCTGCTCATCCAAGCCCTGCCCAACAAAACCATCGCCCGCCAACTCGGCGTCACCGAAGCCACCATCCGCTCCTACACTTCCGAACTCTTCACCGCCACTGGCTTCACCAACCGCGGCGAACTCACCATCACCGCCATCAAAGCTGGATACTAGCCTCACAACGAGAATGTCCGCCCGCATGAAGCGGGTGGGCTCGAGCCAAAGCACACGCCCACCCACACACATGCCAGGATAATTGCGTCATCACGCCGCCTACCACAGCTATGGTGTATTCACTCTGGCGATAATCACGATAATGAAATACGAAAACATTTCTGGCAGAGCAAAATTCATTAATAGCTCGCTCTTATGCTTGATGCTCACCGCCAAAGCAACCAGACAGCAATAGCGCCAAACCATCCAACATAGGGAGCTCACTGCAAAATATTCGCGCACACGAACCATGCAGGTATCAGTGCATGCACTGCACCTCATCTCACAGCAAGTGACTAACTCTACCTGCCCGCGCTAAGGAAAGACCACCTGTTATAAGTTACATTCATGACCAACCTTTATTTGTAGGAGCGCCTATTCGTGATTGCTGGATCTGTCAGCAACACTTCAATCAAAACATCACCACAGCAGCCCATAACACCCACATATGTGAGGGTCCTACCCTGATATTCGTCAGTGCCTGATCATTCAATAGCAGTGCCCAGGTGGGGAGTAGTCTCACTCTCCACCCGGGCACATACTCCATCAAGAAACACAACCCTCAAGCAAGAATTGTTCCCTTTTGGGAGGGTCTCGGTCTGCGCCGCGATTAATTGCTCACTACGAGGATTATTCAGTATCGTCGCACGCATCCTGCTGCTTGCGCTCATAGAGCAGACTTAGAGCAACATAGGTAACAACTGATACGACCATACCGACAATCAGAAAAGGAATCAGTGACTCAACTAAGGAATAAACTTGAGCACCAATGAACCCGTTACCGAACAGGGACGGCACTAGCGCGATAGCCAGTACACCAAGAGGTGTTACAGAGCAAATTGCTAACATTCTCTTCCACTTTTGCATAGACATTACAATCACCAGTACCCGAAACATTTAACAACAGCGCCTATTGATGTTCCTCCGAGTGTGACGAGCCCACCGACGCATGCTGCACAAATAGCCTTCGAAAAAGTTGGTTCTGGAACTGCACAGGAGCCGCCACATAGTGACATGATAAGTGCAGCAGTGCCGGCGCTTACCCCAAGGGTAGCCGCAAGGCACGCGACAGCCTTGCCCCAAGACCGAGCCATTGGCTGGTCGGAATCATCGCTACTTCCGGAGACGGTATTATCCTCAGATCCTGAGACGCTAAAGTCAAGATCCCCACCGTACACCATCTTGTCAAGTGACTTGTTTCCATTAATCCACTGTGCGACATGAACCAACTCCGCATCTGATCTCCGCACTTGCGTTTCAGCATAGTTGGACACCTGTCCGTCAGGGGCATACACAACAGTGAAATTACTGATTGGAAGCGAGTCAGTGATTGGCACTGTAACACTGTGATAAACCTCCTCATCCACCGGAATTGCGTAAACCAATGCTCGATCAAAAGCCAGTGACGATATTGGAGTTGATAATATGACTCGCGAACTCTCCTGTAAAGCGCGTGTGTGGTCTACGAGGTATCTGGAAGTTTTATCAGAAACCGCTTTGAATACTAGCGGTGTCGCATCACCGCTAAGACAACTACTGTTCGAATTAGGTGCTGCATCCTGCGGTAAATCCACAACTGCAGATGCTTCGAGTTCCTGTATGCGCAAGGAATCATCGTCAAGACGCAGTGAGAAAGGATTCGCTACGGATTTTTCCAGCATCTTGATTGCAGCATCATCTGCCTTCGACACGGATTCGATGCTCATAATAGACCGTTCCGTCAAAGCGCTATTAGGTTCAAAGACCTTAGCAGAAGCAGTTCCTACTCCCACTAAGGAAAGCGCAAGCGTGAGCGCCCCAGCACACGCAGATTGTACTAGTTTGTTCATTTTCTTCTCCTTTACGTGTCTAACCAACCATGGCTGGCTTCTATTTCTAGGCGTGCTGACTTAGCACGGCTACCAGATCTGCCAGCAGCTACTTCAATCAAAACATCACCACAGCGCCCCACAACACCGACACATGTCAGGGTCTTACCGTGATATTCGTCAGGGTGAATCAAATAAACAGCAAACCCCGTCCGTCGTAGACTGACTCGGCGTCCTCGGAGCCGCTGTTTCTGATGGCACGGTCGAGCGCCATAATCAGGGCGACGATACCGTCAATCTTCTCCGTGCTCTTCTGCTTATCTGGCTTGATGTTTCCTGCAGGATCTTGGCGCACGGTAATGTTGTCAGCCATCCACGCGAGCACCGGGTGTCCACCGTGCGCCAATCGGCCTTCGAGTGCTAGTTTCATGAGTTCTTTGGAGGCGGGGCTCATGTCTTTGAAGCCTTGCCCGAAGGGAGCAACGGTGAAGCCGAGGCCTTCGAGGTTTTGGCTCATTTGGACTGCGCCCCAACGGCCATAAGCAATCTCGCGGATATCGAACCTGAGACCGAGTGGTTCGATGTCGTGCTCGATATGGTCGTAATGAACCACATTGCCTTCAGTGGTTTCCACATAGCCCTGCTTATGCCACAGATCGTAGGGGACGTGATCACGCGCTACGCGTAGATCCAATGTGTCTTCTGGGAGTCACAGCTTGGGCAGAATCCAATACGGCTCGTCAGGCTCCTCGGGTGGGAATACCAAAACGAAGGCGATGATATCCGAGGTGGATGACAAATCGAGTCCGCCGTAACATACCCTGCTCTCCAACGCCTGTTCGTTTACGGGTGCGGAGTTTTGGTTCCAGATGGTCATGGGCATCCAGCGCACTTCTTGCTTCACCCACTGGTTCAGGCGCAACTGGCGGAACGAGTTTTCCTCGGCAGGGTTTTGCTTCGCGCTCTCGCAGGCGTCACGTACCTTTTCGATATTGACGGTGATGCCGAGGCTGGGGTTGGCTTTCTTCCACACGGTCTCGCTCGTCCAGTCCTCGTCCATGCCTGCCCCGTAGATGACGGGATAGAACCTGGGATCGTTCTTTTTGCCGTTAATAATGTCGAGGGCTTTCTCGTGCTGCTCCCAACAAATACTGTGCATATCCGAGCCCGCTGTAGTGATCAAGAAATATAAGGGCTGGGTGCGAGCATCGCCACTACCTTTGGTCATCACATCAAATAGTTTGTGATTCAGCTGGGTGTGCAGCTCGTCAAAGACGACGCCGGAGATGTTGAAGCCGTGCTTGGAGTAGGCCTCAGCACTGAGGACTTGGTAGAAGGAGTTGGTAGGCGTGTAGATGATGCGTTTTTGGGAGCGCAGGATTTTCACTCGTTTCGCGAGGGGCGGGCACATTCGCACCATGTCCGCTGCCATCTCAAACACAATGCTGGCCTGCTGGCGGTCTGCCGCGCAGCCATACACTTCGGCACGTTCTTCGCCATCGGCGCACGTTAGCAACAATGCGACGGCAGCAGCCAGCTCACTCTTGCCTTGCTTCTTCGGAATCTCCACATAAGCAGTCGTGAACTGGCGGTATCCATCGGGTTTGAGGGTGCCGAAAAGGTCACGGATGATTTGTTCTTGCCAATCAATCAACTCAAACGGCCTGCCAGCCCAGCGTCCTTTCGTATGCGTGAGCGCTTGAATGAACGCGACCGCATAGTCCGCAGCCCGCTTATCGTAATGCGAGGTCGGCAGAGCAAAGCGGGTTGGCTCGTAGCGTTCAAGGCGGCGCATCGCTATCAAGGCACCTCCAATCACAAAGAAAGGAAAAGCCCAACCAGCGTGGGTTGGGCTTAGCAGGTTGGTTATTCGTTTTAGGCGATGCGGTGCGGATAAGGTTCGCTCGCTCCGGGATTGTTGCGCATCCACACAGCCTTGGCTTTCAAAGCTGCGCGGCGCGAAGGTTGGGGTTTACCAACGTTTTCAAATCCATGCTCGGTGTAGCGTTTGAGCTGCCAGGTAGCGTCCACCTCGGTGATGTGCTTGTTGGTGGCGTCCTCAATCCCTGCCCGGTAGGCGCTCACTAATAGGTCGATTAGTTGGTCTTGGCTGGTTTCGAAGAAGTCTGCCTGTTCGGGGTTGATGTTTTCCTCGGCCAAAATCGTGCGTGCTATTTTCTCAATCGTGGTTTCTTTAACTCTGCCCATGGCTTTGTCCTTTCAACTCTTCGTTGTTTGTGTATGTACATATAGCCATAGGTTTCGCTGCTTATCCAGTCGTTTTCCGCTATATTTCAACGAAAACCAGAGACATAGATCTCTAGGGAAAAGTACTCGGTAGGCAGAAGAAAAGCCCAACCATATGGCTGGGCTTCGCTGCTGGCTAGCTTTTCAGATCATTTGGTCGAGGGCGTCGTATTCGCGCTTGAGCCAGTTGTATTCCTGGGCGATGCATTTGAGGCGGAAGTGGTTCTTGCAGGCTCGTCCCTGCCGCTCGATCTGCTCGAGCTGGGCTTTGCGTTCACGCAGGATCATGATGCCCGCATCGCTATCGGTTTCCATCAGTCTCAGGTCTTTGTCGAATTTCGTGCTCATCGCCCTTGTCCTTTCGCTACCGTGGTTGTTTCGGTATGTATATACAGCCATAGACCCGCACGCTTATCCAGTCGTTTTGGGGCTTATTTGCAAGGAAAAATAGCGATATACATCTCTATTCAAGAAGCAGGGTTATGAGTGAGGAAAGCACCGCCAAGAGCGAGGATTTCCTGAGTTGAGCTGGTGTTAGTCAGTCACGTTGTAGGGCACTACGTTGTAGACGTCGATATAGCGCAGTTCGTCGTTTATCATTGCTGCTGCTCGCTGGTAGCCCTCGGCTACTTTCTGAATCTCGTCCCCAGCAGGAATAATATCGTCGGTAAATTCTAGTGAATACACTCCAGCTACTGCTTCTTTAAGTTTTAAAGGTCCTTGCTTAATCCAACCTGTCGTACTACTCAGCAGCTATTTTCCAACCAGAAGCGGCTTGACGCTCATCCCAAAAATCTCGGTAAATCCCCTGGCAGCTAACCAATTGATCGTGGGTGCCAATCTGAGCCACTTGCCCCTGATTGTCTAGAACCACAATCTGGTCAGCTCGAGTAATCGTGTGGAGTTTATGCGCGATAACCAACATGGTGGATTGGCGTCGTAATACTTCGAAAGCGCGCAGCAGATTTGCTTCATTTTCGGCATCAAGAGCGCTGGTAGCTTCATCGAAGAGTACAATTGGAGCATTTTTTAAAATAGCGCGAGCAATTGAAACCCGTTGGCGTTCACCTCCCGATAATGCGCAGCCACCTTCACCAACATGCGTATCCCAACCATCGGGAAGTCGGTTGACAATATCATCGACACCCGCTAGCTCTGCCGCATGTAGTAGAGCCTCTTTGCTCGCATTGGAGTTACCGATGCGGATATTTGCTTCCAAAGTGTCATCGAAAAGATAGACATCTTGGAAAACCATTGAAATCTGGCTCATTAAATCTTCAGTCGTTAGTTCTCTAACATCTCGATCACCAACGAGTACTGCACCCGAGTTTACATCCCAAAAGCGGCAAATCAAGCGGGCAATAGTGGTCTTACCTGCGCCCGAGGGGCCAACAAGTGCGGTCATAGCGTGGGGAGCGATGGTGAAACTGACTTTGTTGAGCACCTGTTTATCTTTCCCATAAGAAAAATCAACCTCTCGAAGCTCAACTTGGTGAGGTGCGGGTTGGGATAGCGAGGTCTCCCGCTCGGGCAAAGGGCGCGCATCCAGTACTTCGTTGATAGTCGCCATTGTCGGTCCAACCGCCAGTAGCCCTGTTCGACAATTAGAAATAGTGGAAAGGTAATGAGTGATTTCCAAGCTTATCCCAATAACCGCCACCACTGCCAAGGGAGCAAGGCTTCCAGTAAAAGCAAGATGCACACTGGAAATAATCATTACTACGCAAATTGTTTGCGAAGCAATGCCACCGAGAAAATTCCCGATGCATTCTACCCATAGTCGGCGAGTAGATCTGCGGCGATTTTCTGCTAAAGCCGTGGCCATTTGAGGGTAAATCGTCTGGTCACATGCACGGAGCATGGATTGGCAGGTAGAAAATTCTACGATCCGATCAGCTAGTTCAGTTGCCGCCGGAGCCGCGTAGGCGCTGGCCGCACTGTCGAGGTAGGTTAGTGCCCACATCAGAATCAGGTAACAGATTAGGCATAACGCAAAAATCGAGCCCAGGATGGGATACCACCAAAGCAGACCGGTAAGCAGTGTCAGCAAAGTGACGGTGGCGGCGGATAGTTCCGTGAGCAAATGGGCACTCAGGTTTCCGAGGTCATTGACAGTAGCTGCCCCTAGGCGGGATAAACGCCCGGTAGTATCGGTGGAGAACCATCCTAGGGGCAGTTTTGCCAACTGATCCCCAACGCGGCGATGAACAGAGCGCATCACCGAAAAAGCGCCTTCGTAGGAGAAGCGATCTCGTATGTAGATACTGATCGCCCCGATAATCGCCGTGACGATCAGGGTTAAGATCCAGGGGGTAGCGTTATGAGTGCTTTCTTCCTGCCTGCTAGCCCAGGTGTTTGCGAGCTGAATCAGCGCAAGTAAGCCTACCCCCTGCGCAATACCGCTGATAATCCTAGTTGCCCAGCTGATACTTCTGCTGTGATTTTGCGAGTTGGCGCTGAGTCGGAAATTTGTTCGAATTATGTCGATAGCTCCCATTGACTTATCCATTTTAGTTTCGTCCTCTTTCCGTAAACTCAACATTGGATGCCGACCACAAGCGACGGTAGAGTTCTATATTTTTTAGCTTCTGGTGATTACCGCAAGCCATCAACTGCCCTTTATCAAGTAGGGCGATTTGATCGACGTTCTTGACCGAATCGGGACGGTGATCAATAACCAGAACAGTACGTCCGACCATTAGATGGTTAATAGCTTTTTGGATTTGTGCTTCACATTCCGGATCTACCATGGCGGCTGCCTCATCCAATATGAGTATCGGCGCATCCAATAGTAAGGTTCTGGCGATTGCAATCCGTTGAGCTTGCCCTCCCGATAGCTTCAGATCTTCCCCGACAACACTGTCATATCCTTTAGGCAGCGCCATGATTTCGTCATGAATCTGCGCCTGGCGAGCAGCATTAATAATCTCGGCTTCATCTGCATCGTGTCGCCCGATAGAAATATTGTCGCGAATAGAAGCCCGCAAGAGTTGCGCATCTTGCAGGACGAATCCAAGGTGAGAGTAGAGATCGGTTCTGCTCAGTTCCCTAAGGTTTACTCCACCGATTAGTACTGTGCCAGTATCGGGATCCAGAAAACGGGCAGCCAATTTGGCTAGGGTGGTTTTCCCAGCCCCTGATGGCCCCATGAGAGCGGTTACTGTACCGGGCGCACAACGTAAGGAGATATTATCCAAAGCTAGGGTATGGCCATAGCTGAGCGACACATTTTTAAATTCTATGCTTGCGTCTTGAGGTAAAGACGTCGATTTCTCGGGGCAAGTGAGGGGCTTTACCCTAAGAAGATCAAGAATCCGTTTGGCTGCCGCACCCGCTAACTGATAATTCCAAGCAAGCTGGGTTACTAGGTTAATTGATGAGGGCAGTGCAATGGCAATTAAACAGCCGGCAACTACTTCTACCGGACTAACCCAATGCTTGGAGACGAACCAGGGGCCGACAATCCCAAATAAGAGAACTACCAATGGAGTAGAGGTGAGAGCTGCGGTCAAGGAAGCCGCATGCACCATTGGCCTATTCCATTCCTCCATATAGTCGCAGGCTTCATTGGCGCTGTGCGCATATTTGCGATGTGCTTTTCCGGTGATCCCAAAAGTCTTAACCACCTGGATTCCTTTTACGAACTCCACCATTGCGGAGGAAACCTGATCAAGTTTTGCATCAAGTTCTAAGGATTTATCGCTCATTCCCCGCATCATCACAGAGTAGGCAATAATGTAAATCGGCACCGCAACGATTACTAAAAGTCCGAGTCTTAAATCAATAGTGAAGGTATAACCAGCGCAAAATATGGGCACTAGGGTAGCGATTAGTGAATCTACGGGGCGGTGTGCCACTAGCATATGTAGATTTTTTACATCGTCTTGCAGCACTTTACGCACATGGCCGGAAGTATTATCACTAAACCAAGTTAAAGGAGCTTGCCCCAGAAAACGAATAATCTTTTGCTGAATACTTGCGGATAAGCGATTATCGGCAATATGGGTAACCAGCAAACCCACAAAATAAGCGAATAGACCTCCACAAAATGTTCCGATTAACACCTGTACCCAAAATATGATGACACTTTGGTTGGGTGATGCGCCATTACCTAGTGAAGTTAGGAGTTCGTTGCCGATACCCACTAAAGCAACGAACGGAAAAACTCGCAAAATAGCGGATATAACCGCCATTACTTGACCAACTCGGAGCGCCAATTGTACAGGAGCTAAGAGTTCTAGTAATGCGGCTTTACCTTGTTTGCTGGTCAGCTTGATATTCGCCGCTGTATCTTTCCTTGGTTCGCTAACTTGATTATCAGTCACTTGGCTTCCTCTTTTAATGTTTCTCTTGGTCAGCTGCAGTAAGTTGCGCGTTTATTCCGCTATCGAGAGGCCAGAGCAATAACTGATAATCAGCAACTTCATTGATGAACTCCAAGTCGTGACTGATTATCAGGACTGCTTTGCTTTTAGCAGCTAGTGAGCGAATCTGGGAACTAATCGATAGTAGGTGCCGGTAGTCAACTCCCGAGGTAGGTTCATCGAATACGTAAAGCTCTGCCTGGCTCGCCAGGGCGTTGGCAATCACGAGGCGTTGTTTTTGTCCCCCAGAAAGAGTCATTGGGTGCCGTTCAGATAATCCTTGCAACCCTAAATCACCTAGAAGCGTCTGCACCTGTTCTTGACTAAGATTGTCATTTCCTAGTACGACCTCTGCCGCTACTGTTTCGGCAAATAGCTGGCGGTTCACATCTTGCATTACTAGCACACTGCGGTTTCGTCTTTCTGCCGCCCGGCAGGATTTGCCGCTAAAACTAATATCGCTGCCCTTCTCTGGATGAGCTAACCCGATGAGGGTGCGTGCGAGAGTAGTTTTACCCGCTCCGTTCGGGCCGACTAGCGCAACCACTTTTCCCTTAGGTAAATATAGGGAAGGAATATTGAGGACGCGGTGTTTGCCGTAACTGAACCTTAAATTTTTTGCGGTAATACCGTCTTCCTGTTGATCGGGAATGCATCTAACGCAAATTTCTGGTTTTTCCAGGGTGCGCAGCCCCAACTCTTTACGCTGTGTAGAAGACAAGCTAAAAAATTCATCCGCAGTAAATAAATGCTGGATTCGCCCTTCACCCATAATCGCAACTTGATCCGCTAGACCTTTTAGAGGGTAAACGCGGTGTTCTGCTACTATCAGTGTCCAGCCTGCGCTTTTTAGCCTTTGTAAGACTTTGCTGAATGCAGAAATTGCTTCCGGGGAAAGGTTAGAGGTGGGTTCATCTAAAAGCAGAATTTGCTGCGGTCCGGCCACTGCCGCTGCGCAAGCAACCAGCTGTAATTCACCTCCGGAAAGCTGACGTAACTCTTTGCCCAGCAGTCGCTGAATGCCCCAGGTATTAATAGCTTCCGCGATTCGGTTAGCGATTGTTTGAGGGATATCTCCAGCATTTTCGCTCGCGAATGCTAACTCTTCTAGTACATTTGCCGTAAAAAATTGGGAACGGGGATTTTGAAAAACTGTCCCGGCGGTGCGCCCTAATTGTTGGATATCGCTTTGCGCGGTATCAAGACCAGCAAGGAGGGTACGTCCGCTCAGATTACCTTTATAAAGTTCGGGTATTAAACCGTTCAGAAGTTTTAATAGGGTCGATTTGCCTGCTCCGGAAGGACCGGTGATTAAGGTACAAGATCCTTTAGGGAAATCGAGGTTAATATCGCTGACTGCGCTAACGTGAGCTGATGAGGTTTCTTCGTCTGGGTTGAACTGGTAATCGAAGGAGACATGGTCGATTGAGGTTCTCATTTGAATCCGCCCGAGAGTATAGCTAGGTGATCCGAGTAGGGGATGAGAGCAATCAGGGCGACTAGCGTCAATATCCAGAGGGCGTCTAGTCGATTAAATCGAAGCTGTTTCAAAGTGCTTGGGCAAATGGTGGATCCTAAACCGCGCACCATGCCGGCGGCGGTCATTTCATCAGCGGTTCGGGCGCAGGATGCCAGCAAGGGAACTAAAACCATTTCTAGAAAATGGAGGGGGTGCAAGAGGGCGCGCCATCCCATTTGTAATCCTCGCAGGGACATTGCTTCTCTTACTGCACGGTATTCTCGAAATACTGTCGGTATGAATCGTAATAGCACTACCAGAGGAACGGTTATAGCTATCGGTATACGTAATTCGCGAAGACCAGCTACGAGTTCTCCGGGGACAATAGCTTTAATCGCGTAACCTGCCAGGCCGCCGACAGTGCAGAGCTTTATCATCCAGTAGCCTAAAACCATTAGAAACGCAGTGAGGGCGCTTGGCCAGATTCTTGGGAAAAGATAGATACAAGCAATCCAGGTTCCTTCCACGGCAAGGAAACCTAACGCCCATGAATAGCAGCGCGTCGATAGTAAAGCCAAGAGTGCGATGCCTGCCACCAGGAAAGTTATCGCTATGGGTAGTTGCGACATTACTAGGGCATTTAATACAAAAATAGCCAGTAAAATGGTGCGCGGATCTGGCTGGGAGCGGCATTGGCTGGCTGCTAAGATTTCAGCGCTGGTGACTTGATTCTGGCGATAGCTTGCTGCTGATCCGTGGTTGCTGGTTTGGCATTGAAGAGTCATTGTCATTACTTTGCGATGCCAGCTTTACGGAAGTGCCGAGCCATTAGAGAATTTCCGAAGACTCCACCGATAAGCCCTAGAATGAAAACTCCCACATCCCAGGCCACAATCATCCATGGTGACAAGAACCAGCGTAATGAATCTGCATAGGCTGTTCCCATAGAGTCAGCAATATAATTGTAGTAGCCCTGAGCATCAATGAATACGGGGAACCAGGGCACCACGTACCATATGGACATGACGGCGTATCCTAAAACCCGAAAAACCGTTGAGTTTTTAGCGAAGAGGAAATCTGCGGCTAATCCCAGCACAGGTGCAAGCAGAACAACAACCCAGGGGTGCCCAGTAATTACCATTAAACTTCCTACTAATAGTCCCATTAGTGCCAGGGCGCCAATCTTTGGTACCCGCGACTTAAATAGCATGACTACGGCGCCGTTAGCGATAAGTCCTAAGGCATAGCCTACGAACATCATTGCTGGATTAATAATGCCTAGCATTCCGGTGCCGAAAACTAGCACAAAATAAATTGCAGTGAAAACGCCAATGTTGATAAAGTCGCGTGTTTTCATGCGGCATACCCCTTCCAATACCCAATTAGGTTAGCCTTACCTATAATAGAGTAACCTAGGCGCCCCCTCTTTAGTCAAGTAGTGTCCGATAATCTAGCTGACATATAGGCAAAGGAAGGGAGAGTTAAGGGGCTAACTAGCCTCTAAAGAACTCACCTATTAGCGGATTTATTAGTCCATAATTAACGGCTACCTAGAAGTTGTCCAAGGTGCAGGTCGCCAGTGGTACGTCATCTATCCTTAGCTATTCGCCTGTTACCTCGCGAAACATTTAGCCCGCTAAACCCCAGCAGAAATAATATTGTCGATAAACCAGATATGTTTTGGCGGGGCTCTACCTGTTTCGATGCGCCGGCAGTCCACCAGATCCAATAGTTCACCGAATATGGTCAGGTCGATTTGCCTGCGGGTCAGCCCTAGGTGGGCGAGCCCGATATAGGTCAGGCGGGTAAAGATTGCCTCGTCACTATCTATTAGGTGTCCTTTTTCTCGGTTTGTTCTTTTGGGTCTGGGGTCTCGGTCATGATTGCTCGCCGGGTGCCGTGTTGGAGTGCCTGGGCGATAGCCTCTCGATAGTCAGCTAAATCTGCAGGCACAGTTAGTAACTCCACTGCTTCTGCGGTTAGCTCTGGGTGTTTATCGTCTGGCTGGGTGAGGTTGTGGATCTGTACGGACTGGTTAGCGAGCAGGTGATGAGCCAGATTGCCTCGCCGAGTGACTTATCCATATCTTCGCTAGTTTCCAGGGCTTGACCTAAATGTTCTAGCCTTTATTCTTAGAGTTAGGTGCGTGTGAACGAAGGGCGTGGTTGCGATGGCGCGTGGTAAAGCGGTAGAGCTTTTTCTAGTCGATGGAACTCCAGGTGGTATGGCTACTGCGGGGATAGCGGATTGGACGGGGATTCTCACCTCTGCACGCCGCGATCAACTTTCCCAGCTTTATAAGCGAGAGGAAGCCAATAGCAACGGGGTATATATCCTTCTCGGTAATGACCCTGAAGCTATTGAGAACACGTGGTGCTACATAGGCAAGACAGAAAACTTTGTCGAGCGCTTACGCGATCATGACAAAAAGAAGCCGCAGTGGGAAAAGGTTGTCATTATTGCGAGCTTGCAACGGTCTTTTAACGAGGGGCATTGGGGTTATTTAGAAGCCCGTTTGGTTGAAATCGCTAAGAATGCTGAGCGCTGTTCTATGCCTGATAACAAGCAAACTCCTCGGGTTAGGAAGCTTTCTGAAGCGCAACGAGCATCAGCAGAATCATTCTTAGACAATATGAAGCTGATTTTGCCAATCCTGGGAGTCAACGTTTTGCGATCCTCAGAAAATACCGTGCAATCAGATAACGCTCAGATAGCTTCTTCACCTGTTTTTCATCTGCGTAGACAAAAAGATGGGATAGATGCCTCGATGCAACTGATTGATGGAGAGTTTTTCCTCCTCAAGGGATCAATAGTGGTTGCTAGCTGGGAAACCAGTAAAGCTAGAAGCCAGGCAACGGTTAATTCGTATGCGACTATAGCTAGTCGTCACCAAAAACTAGTTAGCGATGGATCAATCCGCATAGAAAATAATCGCGGCGTGGTCACCCGTGATATTGCTTTTACTTCTCCTTCTGCCGCAGCCGCCATAGTGTTAGGTACCTCCGCCAACGGTAGAGCGCGATGGGAAAATGATGAGGGGCAACAATATGGAGTCTGGGAGGAAGACAATAACTCCTAGAAAGTAGCCGGCGAATAATCCGCGATGTCGATGGGGGTGCGGATTGTTTTGGATAGTTTTAGACTACTGGCTGGTAGTTGTTTGGCTAGCTTGTTTTTCCGCCGATTCAGCTTCCATACGCTACCTATACTTTCCATCGTGACTTTTCCGACCTCAGCCACGCTAGGAAGATTCTGCTCAGCGAGCACGGCATCAATATCTTCAGGACGCGATCCTTCACTTTTCATAGTCTCAATAATCTCTTGCGCCGCAAGAAAAGTATCACTCTGACAAGGCAAAGCCGAAAGAGCAGCATTAACCTGCTCCAACTTTGCACACAACTCTTCTCGAGATTTTTTACCAAACATATCTACCGTCCTAATAAATTCCGTTATCTTTTGTTGTGGCTAGCGTCTAGTTTTATCTATATCGGCACTCGAGTTCATAGAAAAATTCATTCTCCATGTTGCTATATGTCCGATGAGTGCACCTGCGCACAGAGCGCCTCCAATTTTTACGGTATCGACCCAAAATCCAAGAGCCAACAAGAATAGACCTGCGATTCCTACTAGGAAAAAGAAGATTCTTCCTATTTTCACAATTCGTGTTTTATTATCATTCGAAACAAGCACTGTAAACGTTTCCTAGATTAAAGACTTCAATCAAAAGTTGTTGAGCTTCTGGTGCTGCAGCTTTTGCTGCTTGCTTAACACCCCGCGAAAACGCCGTACTAAAGGATGCCTTCGCTCTTCGCTGAGCTTCGTAAACCCGCTTAAAATTCTTTACAAAAGTAGTCGCTCCACCAGCAGCTTTCAATGCTGCACGAATTTTTGTGATCTTAAAAACGGGTAGGTTTGTCACCAGAGCAAGACCAATAGCACTAGCGCAATCTTTAATCATTAGCTATTTTCCTAAGCCACAAGCAGTCACCACTGTAGTTATTCCGATTTTTACAAAACAACTAGCGTTTGTTAGAAGAATTCGCAGCATGTGTTTCTATATTTGGCTAGTTGTTTAGCTAGCTTGTTTTCCACCTATTTTCCACCTATTCAACTTCCATATGCCGCCTAGGCTGCCCATCGTCACTTTGCCAATCACCTGGCAATAGCGAAAAAGGTAGACAGAGCAATCCAGCAAAACCTAGTAGTGAACAAACTGTTGTTAATTGGCAATAACTAGCCAGCACGGATGCCACTATAAGCAGGAACGCGAAAAGGATATTTTTGAAATTGAAAGCAACCCTTTTCTTTGAAATGAGAAAAACTGTATAAACGAGCGCAATTGTTGTGAATGTAAAGTAAGTCAGAGCTAAATTCTGCATATGCTTTGAGGCTAGAAAACCCGACCATAAAAGAATTGTCCAGGTAGCCGCTATTGCCAACGTGATTTTGAGTTTAGCTCCAACTATTAGTTTAGGGATGCGTCTCATTTTGCTGAATCTCCTTTAAGCAAAGCAGCTGCCGCTGCAGAAGCCCCAACGGCTTTTAAGGCTTTTGCTATGACGCTTTTATGCGCCAAAATTACTGAAACTAGCTTCGCTTGGCTAGTTCTCGGAATACAACCAAAAAGAACGCCTGCTAGCGACCAAGCAACAGAAGAAGCAGAAGGCCAACTTGTGTTGAAGATCGCTCCTCCCACACCAACTGCACATCCAATGGCAGCAACGATTACAAGTGGAGCAACCCGCTCTTGTGATCGGACGAGTCCAAGCCCCTTCAAAATCTCTTCGTCTTGAAGGTTTTCTGGAAGTTCCTCTAGAGCTGTCAAATCTGCATCAGCTTGCGCTAGTGAATACCCCACAGGAACTTTGAAGTCGCACGTCGTTTCTTGGGTAGCAACCGTCTGAGAAGACAGATTCGCTACGTCTACCGCATTAGCGACGCCAATCGTCGCAAACGATAACGCCAATGCGCAGACACTTGCGATGGCTAACTGTGTTGCTTTGTGCAGTTTCATCCTTCGTATTCCTTTTATCAGGGTGCCGTTATTGATGGTGGCTTGCGCAGCATGGGAGTATGGCTGCAATCTCTTTTTTAGAGATACTGTTAGTTAAGCATATGTAGGTAGCGCTACAATACCGACAAATGTCGGTATTTCATACCGATAAACATTGGTATACAGCTGTAGCTTGATCATGCTACAAATGCGCTAATGCTCGTGTAGTGAGACCAAGCAAGCAACCCCTGAATTAAGCAAAAAATACTAGAGCTATTCAGTCAAAACTATTAAATGACTATCACACTAAACAACAACAGCTATAACCACCACCAGAAATCTTCAAGCTATAATCAACACCAAGACAACCTACTGACTTGCATAAAATGGAACAAAACCCGATACGCATTCACAATGCATCTCTGAATTTGCCACATTATGCAGCAAGTAATACAAGCTGTGACCAGTAGTCTTTTTAGCGCTGCTTGCTTTATGAAAATAGGCATACTGGGGTCGTCTAACAATCGCTTCAGCCTAAGATCCACACACAGTTATAGATGGCAGACATCTGCATTGCTGAACGTTCTCACCATACGAGCAGAAAAGGTTGCTCCCTCCCCCCCCAAAAAAAAGGAACGAATATGACGACACAATCGTGTGATCCTAGGTTGATTTTGATTTAGGGCGCAGCTAATTCAAGAGTCTCATGTATACGTTCCTTTACGTGTACATAAAGAGCTAGTGCCTCTCACGCCGCCAACAAGGCAGTAAGAAGCACCAGCTCAAAAAATTGTTTGGTTATCAACAGTAAATTAACTGAGCTAGACATGCGGAAAATGCTCTGAATTCCATTACTTAGCGAACAGTTCTTAGTTAGGGTTAAGCTGCTCCGAAATGACGTTATTCATCAATTCCTTTTCCGACGAAAATACCCAATACCTAGGACTGCCACTCCAAGCAACAGTGATGGAAGAGTGATACTCAGTACTGTATGTAAAGGGAAAAGAATTAGCGCTAACAAAGAAAACAGGCAGATCGCCAATGTGAAAGTTAGTACACTGACCGCCAGTTCACGCATAGTACGTGGCATTAGGCCCTCCACCAATTCCATGCCTCTTTTGCGGCGCATCCGACAGCGTAAACGCCCAACCATGCAGCAAACCCTGCTGGAGTTGACTTAATGATTTGTTTGAGAATAATATCGCCACTCTTTTTAGCAATTTCTTTCTTAGCGTACCGTTTGAGTAAATCAGCCACTTTGTTCCAAGACTTTTCGTAAATGTATTTACCTAATAGGTTGTAGTCGATTTGGAAGGGTGAAAAACCAAGGACTCCCGTCACTACGCATGACCCGAAAGAACCCCAGCTGCGATCTGACTGCGCATTGACATACGGATTGTCGGAAGCTCCATTTAGTGAGCTAACGATAAGAGCAAGCTGCTCAGAACTTTCACCGAAACCATATTCAGTAGCCAGTCTTTCGTCTACAATGAACTTTACCCCATCATGTTTGACGACGTCGCGGAATAGCGCCACAAAACTATCCGCTGTGGCATCGGCGAATTCCTCAATTTCAGCTTCTGTAAGTGAGCCTCCTATCTGTGTGCTATGAAGTTGTGATACCGCGGTAGTAGAATTCTGAATCTCTGCGGCGTTTGCTGCGCCAGCGGAGCTAAACGATAGCGCCAATGCGCAGACACTTGCGATGGCTAGCTGTGTTGCTTTGTGCAGTTTCATCCTTCGTATTCCTTTCATCAGGGTGCCGTTATTGATGGTGGCTTGCGCAGCATGAGAGTATGGCTGCAATCTCTTTTTTAGAGATACTGTTAGTTAAGCATATGTAGGTAGCGCTACAATACCGACAAATGTCGGTATTTCATACTGATCTTCGTCGTTATTCTGACACGGCTGGATCGTTGTATAGCCACTGCCGCTACTAGAGAATAGATATAAGTCTTGCTAGCTATAAACAGAAACTTTACTCGGGCTATTTCCAACGCAGATTGCCTACTTGCCGTGGGCGAGCCACTTCTCCAAAGCTAATATGGGTTCTAGAAGGCGAGCTTACAACCTGAATTCTCTACCCGAACGGCACCATTGTAACACCGAAATCCTCAAGGTTTGGATCATTTAGGTGGTACCTCTCCTATCGAAAGTAGTCTCATTGACATTAAACTTACTGCTAAAATTTTCGATAAAACTCTCGATATATCTATATATCTGTGATGCATCTGAGTGCATCACCACGCCCTCACTCGTCTCAAGAAATCCTTGGCTATTTCGCAGGCTTTAGAGGATATGATTGAGCTAATGTCGTCTTGCAGTCGAATAGGAGTTTCTATGAAAGGTGTCTGTGCTTCTCGCTATGGTGTGCTGGAACTGATTGCTCTTTCTCTGGCTGACGCGCAGCAGGCGGCTCTTTCTGGAGCGCACCGGATTGAGCTTGTTGGGACGATGGAAAAAGAGGGGCTTGCTCCTTCGCCACAGCTCGTCGAAGAGATAGTTGCCACTGTGCCGATTCGTGTTCGTCCGATGGTGCGTATAGATGCAGGGTTCGCTGCCCAAAAAGATCGGCTTCCTCAGCTCAAAAAGCTCGTGCGTGATTTTACAAATGCTGGCGCAGAAGGTGTTGTTTTCGGGTATCTTACTCCTGATGGGAACTTAGCGTTGGATTATATGGCTGAGTTGGTGCATGAACTGCGAGGGCAAGCATCGTTTACGATTCATCGTGCAATTGATGCTGTTGTATCTGCCTGTGCTGAGGGAACTGCTGATGAGGAAGATACGCAGGAAATCGCGACTAATCATTATCTAGCTGCGTGGCAGCAGCTTTTAGGAATGACGCCAAGGCCAGATGTAGTGCTGACGGCAGGTTCCTCTCACGGTATTAGTGCAGGGCTTGATAATCTCCGAGCAGCTATTGAGATATTCCCCGAAGCTGCTGAATTGATTCAAGCAGGAGGGGGCTTGAAGTTGGAACATATACCAGCCCTTGCGGATCTTGGAATTCGTCAATTCCATGTAGGTTCGGGTGTACGGGAAGACGGTACGTTTGATTCAGCAATTAGCGCTGAAAAAGTGAAATTTTGGCTCAATACTATTGCTACGGAATGTAATAGAGCTTTAGCAAACCAGTGATTAAAAAAAGTAGCTGAGAATATATAGGGGATTTTCTAAAGAATTTTCACATATGCGCATAGATATAAAAGATATAGCCAGCAAACGTGTTGGCTATATCTTTTATTCTTGTTTTGATTAAAAGCCGTAATGTGCTTTTGGGGCTTGCCGTCAATTTTGGATATTGCCCTTCATCAAATCGATAAAATCGGCGGATTCAGGTGATAATAGTGGGCACCTGAATCCGCCTAATTTCTATATGAGAAGCGCGATCAAAAACGTACTCATACAGCGCTTATGCAGTAAGCTGCAAAGGGGATACCTTTGATGAGCTACTGCTGTGCAGCTGCTGTTTGTGTCGGTGCTTCTTGTTTGAAGTTTCCTTGCACAAAATCAAGCACAAGCCCGATGGTGAGCAGCACAGCGAGAGGTACAACCCAACCAAGGGAAAGCCCAGCAAGAGGGATAACGTCAATGAGATGTGCAAACCATGCAGGTTCGGGTGCTTCAAAGAGAGCAAATCCTTGATGGATAGCATCAACCAAGCCGAAAACTGCAGCCGTCCAGACCGTGCAACGGTAAGAAT
Source organism: uncultured Actinomycetaceae bacterium (assembly GCA_902464405.1). Taxonomy (GTDB): domain Bacteria; phylum Actinomycetota; class Actinomycetes; order Actinomycetales; family Actinomycetaceae; genus Arcanobacterium_A. The sequence goes on from CABQJD010000006.1 coordinate 77,780, forward strand.
AGTAGAGATGCCCTGGCGAGAAAATATCAATCAAGCTCACAAGCACTACTGCAATTGTGATGGGGTAGCAGAAATACATCATCGGTACGACGACGTTCAGCAAAGTAGCAAGCCCTAAGTTTGCCATCGCAAGAGCGATGACCATATGGATTACGAGAAGTTCGTTGCGTGAAATCTTCGGGAATTGACGCTCGAAGAACTGTACGCTTGCACCGATCAAACCGACGCTCGTCGTCAAGCAGGCCAAAATTGCGATAAGCCCAAGGATCCACTGCCCAGGCGCTCCAAAGAGAAGACCAGCAGCATACGAGAGTCCTTCGGCGCCGTCAGCAACTTCAGCATCACCGATACGCACGCCTACGTTGGATAGCCCGAAATAGACGAGAGCCAGCAAAACTCCTGCAACAACACCAGAGAGCACAGTTGCGCGGAAGAGTTGCTTGCCTTGTTTGAAACCATGTGCGCGCAGAGAGGTGATGATGATCATGCCGAATACGAGTGATGCGATGGCATCGAGAGTGTTGTAGCCTTCGAGGAGTCCAGAAATAAATGGCGTGTTGGCATATTTTGCTACTGGCTCATCGACAACTGGTGTGAGTTGAACGAAAGCGGCAACGATGAGTGCCACCATCAAAATTAAAAGTGCGGGGGTGAGCCATGTGCCGATTTTATCGACCACGTTATTTGGGTTGATTACCAATAACGTGGTGACTGCCAAAAAGATCAGTGAGTAGATAAATAGCCCGAGGCTGCCTGGCTGACTCGGCAAATTGCCGATAGCGCCAGCACTCATTGAAAAAGATACTGTTGCGACGCGTGGCACAGCGTAAAGTACGCCAGTTGTCAGCATAGCCATCCAGCAAAATACCAAGCCTGGTACGTGCCCGATTCGTTTAGCAATCCCTTCAATTCCATTTTCGCTCGTCGCTGCGGCAACCATCGCAAGTACAGGCAAGAGCACGCCCGTGAGAATGAATCCGAGTGTGGTTGCGATTGCATTTGATCCGCCGTTAATGCCGATCATCACAGGGAGGATAAGGTTTCCTGCCCCGAAATACATAGCAAAGAGAGCGAGACCTGTGACGAGAAGTGTTCTTATTGAAGTTTTATTCATGGTACAGGATTTTATGCACCGCCCAGCGCTAACTTCAATTTTGGACGTTTTGTTTCACCTGGTGAGATTTTAGGGGTGGTTAGTGCAGTAGCATCTATTTATCGTCTCTGCTAACCACTGGTTACAGCTGATCGAAGAGTATCTGCACTGCAGTTGAACGCTGGCTGTATTTTGGGTGTATTGCTAGGTATATGCTGGTTGCGTAGCAGTAAAGATAGTGCCCTTTATGGGGATTAGTGCTCATTATAAGGACGTGTTTTCTTTATGCATGATTGTGTGCGTAAATGATATGAGCGAAGCGCGCGCAATGCGAGTGATAATGTACATGAACTGATCGGGACGTGACGGACGAACTAGTGGATGAACGAGTGAACGAATCGATGAACGAGCCAAAAATAAAGCAAAAAGTATCCCAATCTTTTGATCCAAAATCTTTTGATCCAAAAACATGGAAGCTTCCTTCGAAAGAGCGAGGAATTTTTATTGCTCTCCTTTTAGGTATGTTTTCTGCGTCAATTAACCAAACAATTGTTGGGCCTGCGATGCCTCGAATTATTGCCGATCTTGGAGGAATGAGCCACTATTCGTGGGTGGCGACGACGGCACTTCTTTCATCTGCTCTGGTGACGCCAATCGTCGGCAAGCTTTCCGATATGTATGGCAGGCGCTCCTTTTATATCGGTGGTCTGGTTGTGTTTATAGTGGGTACTGCTCTTTCTGGAGCTGCGCAATCATTCGGTTGGCTCATCGTTGGGCGTGCCGTCACAGGCGCTGGTATGGGCACATTGATTCCGCTGTCTCAAACAGTGATTGGTGATATTATTCCAGCTCGAATGCGCGGGAAATATCAGGGATATATGGGAGCTTCTTTTGGCGTCTCAACTGTTGTTGGACCGCTGCTTGGCGGTGTCGTCACGGATGCTTTGGGCTGGCGCTGGCTTTTCTACTGCGCGCTGCCCTTGTGCATTGTGGCATTGATTATGGTGACTAAACTTCTAAAAATTCCGCATACGCCTTCTAATGCTCGTGTCGATCTTCTTGGTATGCTGCTACTCTCTATTGCACTGATTGCCATATTATTGGCGACGAGTTGGGGTGGCAGCACTTATCCGTGGTCATCTGCACAAATTATCAGTCTGTATGCTCTCGGTGTGATTGCTGTGTGTGCGTTTATTTTTCAAGAACGCCGCGCCGAAGCTCCAGTTGTTCCTCTGCGTCTTTTTAAGAATTCTGTTTTCACATACTCCACGCTGGCTGCAATGCTCTTAGCAATGGCAATGTTTTCTGCTCTCACATATCTTCCCGTATTTGTACAAGGGGTGCTTGGGGCTGATGCGACGACGTCTGGCATCGTGCTTATGCCGATGAGCGTGGTGCAAATTTTTGCCGGTATCGTGGTTGGGCGGATTATCACGCGCACTGGGCGATACAAAGGCTTTATGGTGGCAGGCGTTATCCTTATGGCGATTGGGCAGGTGATGCTCGTATTTATGGGGTCTGCTCCCTCGCTTGCCTATATTTCCAGCGCAATGGTTATTGTTGGCTTAGGAATCGGTGCTGTGATGCAGCAGTATATGCTCGTGGTGCAAAACGCCGTCCCTATGCGCGATCTCGGTGCTGGCACTGCTGCTTTGCAGTTCTTCCGTAATATCGGTTCAACCGTTGGTATTGCAATTTTTGGCACTGTGATGAATACAGGGCTGCAGGAAGCTATTGCGGATCATTGGCCTGCAGGAGTGGTGAAGCCATCGTCAGCAATCGATGCAGGATCTGTGCTTGATTCACATACGTTAGATAAGCTTGCTCCTGTTGTGGCTCAGGCGGTGCGTGCAGGTCTTTCTGATAGGCTGCATATCGTTTTCCTTGCCGCATTACCTATTATTATGCTTATTTTGCTTCTCACTCTTCCGATTAAAGCTCTTCCTTTGCGTGAGTCTGTGTACGACGGCGAGAATGCTCAGCGTGAGTTTCTCGCATCAATGGGCACGACGACTGAGAGTGATGCTCAAGCGATTGCAGAGCGGATGCATACTCCGCGCGAGCAGGAGCGTATGCTTGGCGTGCAATTTGAACTTTATGAGCGCGCGGCTCGCACATCGGATTATCCACTCCTTGAGCGTGCAATCACAGAGCTTGGTTCGGGAGATTTCGAGCGCGGTATGCGTTTGCTTCGCCATACGGCCCGTATGTTGAAAGCTGACGATTTTGCTTATGCTGTGCAAGAAGAGAAGTTCGCTGCAGAGGTGAGTGCGCTTGCTTCGCGAAAGGGTGGGGTCTTCAGCTGCGAACTGCGCGAAGATTTTAAAGCTGCCGCAGCAATTAAACGCAGTACGCGCGCTGCAGATACTCCCGAACATGAAATAACTGTAGATGAACATTACGATCGAGTAAATGTGGAGAAACTACGCGAAACCAGCTCTGAATTAGCTGCTATGCTTCTCGTCGATCTGGCTGGGGTCTATTACGACTAATTGTGGCTTTAAGCCTAAACAGCGGTGATAGATTGTTGCGATGGGTTAAGCATAAAATCTGGTGAGAAATCGAGCATACAACTAGAGTTTCCAGGATATTGGCTCTGCTCCTTGCTGAATGAGGAAATTATTTGCTCGTGAAAATGGGCGAGATCCGAAGAACCCTCGCGAGGCTGAAAGCGGAGATGGGTGTGCAGATTCTATGCAGGGTACTCTGCCAAGCAGTGGTTTCAACTCTTGTGCTTGCCTTCCCCATAAAATTGCTACGAGCGGTTTATTTCGTGAGACGAGCTGTTTAATTGCGTATTCGGTGACAGCTTCCCAACCTTTTCCTCTATGTGAGGCAGGAGCATTTGGGCGCACTGTGAGAACTCTATTGAGGAGCATTACTCCTTGTTCACACCACGGTGTGAGATCGCCATTTTTCGGTGCTGGAATGCCGATATCGTTAGATAGCTCGCGGTAGATATTGGCAAGTGATCGAGGAAGGGGAGCAACTTCTGGAGCAACAGAAAAACTGAGTCCAACAGGGTGTCCAGGAGTTGGATATGGATCTTGCCCAACGATTAAAATCCGTACGTTTTCGAGCGGATATGTGAATGCGCGGAATACATTTTTCCCTAGAGGGAGGAATTTTCTTCCAGCGGCTAATTCAGCGCAGAGGAAATCGTCAATATCGTCGATACGGGGTTTCATAGGCGTCATTGCTTCTGCCCAATCAGGAGCCATCAATGATGAAAGAGAACAACTCATATACTTAGATTAACTTTTTATTAACTATTTTTCTGAAATTCTGCCTATGGCGCTCGATATGCTTAATGTATAGCGTTCGTGCACTTAAGTATGTGCAGATTTTTGCTTGTGTGAATATCTGCTTTGCTGATGTGTTGGGTGTGATTGTGAGCATGAGGAAAGAAAAAGATGAGTAATGGTGACGATGTGAGTGAGAAAGATAGTGCTTGGGCTGATCTCGAGCAGAAAGTTCTCCTTATCGAAAGGAAATGGTGGACGATCGCTCCAACTCGTGAGCAGGCAATCCGCAAGGTTTTGGGCTTTACTCCAATGAAATACTATCTTCTTCTATCGTCTTTGTTGGATTGTGAACGCTTCTGGAAGCAAGATCCAGTGCTCGTCGATCGGTTGCGCAGGCTGCGTGAAGCAAAACTTCAGGAACGTGGGCAAGCTCCGTACAGCGAATCTATATAGTTTTGGCTGCGAGGGGTGAGGTAGTCTAGAAAGGTGGATAATGTGGTGAATATTGATGAGTTTGATGAGCTTGCCGCTGGGCGCGATACTGTAGGTGTGCACAGCTTGCGCAAACGTTCGCATAAATGGGCTATTGCGTTGGTAGCAGTAATGCTAATGGCTCCTCTTGTGGGCATAGGTATCGGTTTCTTTATGAGTTCGATACGTACAAGTACGCAGCAGGCGCAGCCTTCTGCAGCTGCTGAAGCTGATTCTGCAAAAGATTCAGCTTCAGATAAATCTAAAGCTGAAGATCGTAATAACAAGAGAAATGACGATACGCAAGCTGCTAAACCAAAAGAGCCAGAGCCGATCGTCAATTATTCGGCAGATATTGAAATATTTAATGGTAGCGGTATTGAGGGATTCGCTGCAGCACAAAGCAGAGTGCTGGAAGAAAAAGGTTTCACGAACGTTACGAGTGATAACTATTTTAAAGATACTCCTGAAGTGAACACTGTTTATTACGATACGCCTTCATCTAAAGCTACCGCACAAGCAGTTGGGGCTGCACTCGGGATTTCTTCCATAGTTGAGGACCCGGCGGCTACTTCCAGTGAAAACTCTGTCATTGTGGTGTTGCGCTCGCGGGAGGGAGCGTAAGATTTTGCTCGCGTGTGGAAGGTGAATATCTTGCCTGAACTTGAGCGTAGGCGGCTCAACTTTTAGCCCGTGGTGAACAACAAGGATAAAGTGGCATATATTTTTGGACACGAGTCGTTAATAATGCCAAAATCATAAGTGGCACCTAGCGTGCTAGGTGAAAATCGCGCAGCTGATAGACGCATTTTCGAGGTGTAAACTTCGCAAAATACGTTATCCGTCGCGGGTATCAGCTGAGAAAAATATCAGCTCCGACTGGAGGAAAGAAGACGCAATGTCGAAAATCATTAAGTTTGATGAAGACGCACGGCGCGGTATGGAGCGTGGGCTCGATACTCTTGCAAACACCGTGAAGGTAACGCTCGGGCCAAAAGGTCGCAACGTTGTGCTGGAAAAGAAATGGGGCGCCCCAACTATCACGAACGATGGCGTGACGATCGCTAAAGAAATTGATCTCGAAGATCCATTTGAGAAGATCGGCGCTGAGCTCGTTAAAGAGGTTGCCAAGAAGACTGATGATGTGGCAGGTGACGGTACAACTACCGCTACTGTTCTCGCTCAGGCTCTTGTAAAAGAAGGTTTGCGCAACGTTGTCGCTGGTGCAAATCCAATCGCACTGCGCAAAGGTATCGATGTCGCTGTAGATGCTGTTGTTGCTCAGTTGCTTGAGAATGCAAAAGAAGTTGAGACGAAAGAAGAGATTGCTGCAACTGCATCGATCTCCGCAGGTGATTCAGAAATTGGCGAACTTATTGCTGAAGCTCTTGAGACGGTTGGGCACAACGGTGTTGTGACTGTTGAGGAATCGAATACGTTTGGTACTCATCTTGAGGTTACTGAAGGTATGGCGTTTGATAAGGGCTATCTCTCCCCTTATTTCGTCACAGATGTAGAGCGTCAGGAAGCTGTGCTTGAAGATGCGTATGTGCTTCTCGTTGAGAGCAAAATTTCGAACGTAAAAGACATGGTTCCGCTGCTCGAAAAAGTAATGCAGACAGGTAAGCCACTTGCGATTATTGCTGAAGACGTTGAAGGCGAAGCACTCGCAACTCTTGTGGTGAATAAGATTCGCGGTATTTTCAAGGCTGCAGCTGTGAAGGCTCCAGGATTTGGTGATCGTCGCAAGGAAATGCTGCAGGATATGGCAGTGCTTACTGGCGGTACAGTGATTTCTGAGACTGTTGGTCTTAAGCTTGAGACTGCCGATGTTGATGTGCTCGGTACTGCTCGTAAAGTGGTATTCACGAAGGATTCAACCACAATTATTGATGGCGGCGGATCTAAAGAAGATATTGATGCCCGTAAGAAGGTTATCCAGGCTCAGATTGAGAAGAGCAACAGCGATTACGATCGTGAGAAACTGCAGGAGCGTTTAGCAAAGCTCTCTGGTGGTGTAGCCGTTATTAAGAGTGGTGCTGCAACTGAGGTAGAGCTGAAGGAGCGTAAGCACCGCATTGAAGATGCTGTACGCAATGCTAAGGCTGCTGTAGAAGAAGGCATCGTTGCAGGTGGCGGCGTTGCATTGATTCAAGCTGCAGATACTGCATTTGCTGGGCTGAAACTTGAGGGCGACGAAGCAACTGGCGCACAGATTGTGGCAGCTGCCGTTTCTGCTCCACTCAAGCAAATTGCTGAAAACGCTGGGCTTGAAGGCGGAGTTGTAGCAGAGAAAGTTCGCTCCCTCTCTTCAGGGCATGGCTTAAATGCTGCTACTGGTGAGTATGAAGATCTCATGGCTGCAGGCGTGAACGACCCTGTGAAGGTTACTCGTTCGGCATTGCAGAATGCAGCTTCAATTGCTGGTTTGTTCCTCACCACTGAAGCTGTGGTTGTGGATAAGCCAGAGCCGCCAGCACCAGCTCCAGCAGCTGATGCTGATATGGGCGGTATGTACTGATAGAAATATGCAGTGTATGCCATCTCTGCTTCTCATATGAATCGTAACGAGTAGTGAGAATCAGAATCTAGGCATATAGCAAAACTTCTCGGGTGGCGCACTGAGGCAATCCCTCGGTGCGCCACCCGTATTATTTATCTATCAGTACAATTTACTCACCTATCAATATAACCACCAGAAGTGAAGAGAAAAGGGGATATAGGGCAAATTCTGGATTTCAATATTTCTCTGGTGGCTTTGCTGTTTTGATGTTCTGCTGCGATGCAGCGCACTGCATCCTTGCAAGGCAGTATTTCGCATATATGCACAAAATTATTTGTGAGTTTTTGCCTCGATAGCTTGCCATGCTTCTTCAGCAATTTTCTTGCGTGCCTCCCGCTCAGCTTGTTCAGGCGTGAGATTCTTTTTTGGCACTGGCCCAGGAGAAAACATATCATCAAGTTTTTCCAGAGAAGAGGTTTGCGATTGTGATTTTATAGAGCGATCAAGCATGGCTATTGAGTTATCATCTGACGTACGGTTCGAGGCATAGTAATCATCATCTCGAATGCTCTCATGCTCTTCTTGATCGGCATCAGCATTTTGCTGCAGTTCAGGAACTGAAATCCTCACAGGTGCTTGAGGAGGCGCTGATGCAGAGCTGCCATCAAGCAGTGCGAGTTTTGCTTTCAAACGCTCTAACTCTGCTTCCAGATTCTCACGCGCCGGGTCTTCCCACTGCTGGGCGAGCGGAGAATGGAATAAGCGCTTGCGCATGAGCAGTTTTGTGACGATCTGAGATCGTGCAAGAAGGAAATGAGCCTGTGGAATATGCGCATATTCTTGGCGGATATCTTCCAAATAGTGGCGATATTTTTGCGGCTCTGCTGCAAGCGCTCCTAAATGTGCATCCCTTAGAGCTATCTGGTCTATGTCGATCATTTCAAGTGTACTGGTTTCGTCTGGCTTTGGAGCACCAATAGTAGGCTCTGCATCTATCTTCGGCGGTTTCTTAAGACCGATAATTAGTTTAGTTGCCTGCTCCTGCTCTTTGGCATCTACTCCGAGTTGTTCGAGATATTTTCGCGCAATTTTGGCTGAGGCAATCTCATTTTCACCGCCATTGCGAGTGTAGACGTCAAGATCTGAGGTCGAAAAAACAACTCCGTGAAACCATGCAGCTATACGCACAAGGTTGGCATTGGTCATTTCAGGAGCCAAAGTATCGATACGTTTGAGCATATCCAGCAGATGGCGAATATCGTGATGATGCCGATTCGCAACGCACCAGCAATCTATAAGCTCGCTATAGTATGCAGCGATTTCTTCGTCACTCGCAGTAGCCCCAATGGATCGGAGACTTCGAACGAAGCTTTGGTAAACCCATTGCGGCACGTCTTGTGTGAGCATAGTAGTGCGCCTCCAAGAATCTTTTGCAACTGAACTTCATTAAAAAGCCAAGCCGTCTCAAGATTGATTACCGCCCTATCCTAGCTCTAATGCTCGCCAGAGGGAAAATATCATGTTATTGCGCAAAATGGTTTAGGTTAGATATGTGAACGAATTGAATGTGAAGGATCGGCAGCTTCCACGAAAGCAGCTCCCTGCCGTCATACGTGAAGGCTGGGCTCTTATCACTGGAGGGACCTCTGGTCTGGGCTTAGCTTTTGCCCATGCTCTTGCGGCTCAAGGCATGAATCTCGTACTTGTTGCACGAAGCGAAGAGCGCTTAGAATCGAGAGCTGAGGAGCTTTGCAAAGAATACCGAATCCACGCAGAAACCTTACGAGCAGATATTTCTCAGCGTGAAGGAATTGAGGCAGTAAAAGAGCGCCTAGTTCAGCCAAGCAATCCTGTATCTGTGCTTATCAATAATGCTGGTGCAGGATTGTATTCCTCAATGATTTCTCGAGATTATTCAGCTATTCGTGAAGGTGCGCAAGTGATGGGGCTGGCGCCGATGGAAATAGGCGGTTGTGCTGCAGAGGTAATGCTTAAGCGTGGTGTGGGCTTAATTATTACTACTTCTTCTGTGAGTGCCCTTGTGCCGATGGGCGCTTATTCGGCAATCAAGAGTTTAGTGAAAGTGTGGAGCGATTCGCTTGCGTTGAAACTTAAAGGTACTGGCGTGCGTGTGCTCACTTTCCTGCCTGGCTGGGTGCACACTGAGTTTCACCAGCGTACGGGCGTTTCTAACGATTCCTTGCCGAGCTGGGTATGGTTAGACACAGATCGAGTTGTGGCAGAAACTCTCGAAGCGGCAGCGAAAGGTAAGATGTGCGTCATTCCCTCGAAACGTTTCAAGGTGATTTCGTGGCTTGCTGTGCACGCGCCAAAAAGAATCGTTAATGCTGCAGTAGTCAAACTCAATAAGGGCAGGCGGTAATGGCTGAGGATCTGCATCCTTTAGACGCATATCATTCTAAATCGAAAGCTCGAATTAGAAAGATAGTTCGCGCCGCCGTCACGCGCCCTGTGGTGAAAACCGTGGTGAAGCCTCACGTAGAAGGGCATGCCAATGTTGAGGGGCTTGAAGGCGCATATATCGTGGTGGGTAATCATTCATCGCATCTCGATGCGCCTATGATGTTTTCTCTTCTTCCAGATCATATGACCCAGAAGCTTGCTACTGGTGCTGCCGCAGATTATTTTTACCGAAAGCAGGGCATTTCTAAGCTCACCTCCCTCTTCTTCAACACTTATCCAGTGGAAAGGCGAGGAAAGAAGAATCCGCAACCAGGGAAAGCCGCGGGGATGACGGCGCGTCTCTTAAAAGATGATATTCCGATTTTGATTTTTCCTGAGGGGACTCGTTCGCGCACAGGGCAGATGGGTGCATTCAAGCCTGGCGCTGCTGCGCTCTCGATAAAGCTCGGAGTGCCGATTGTGCCTGTCGGTATGCATGGCGGGCATGAAGCTATGCCAGTGGGAAGTAAGTTTCCTACGCTCGATCATAAACCAGTTGAGCTATATATCGGGGCGCCTATGTATGCGCATGAAGATGAGACGGCTGAAGATTTTATGGAGCGTGTGCGTCTCCATATCGTTGCGATGCTCAGCCAAAAGACGGCTTTTCCTCAGGCGCCGCAACGATAGATAGCAGCTTAGGGGAGAGAAACGCTATAGTTCGTGCTGTTTATCCCTGCTCGGAGGGGTTATAGGGAGCGTGAGAGTGACGGTGAGGCCGCCGCCGGGAGTTTCGCTTACGCGTGCTTTTCCGCCGTGAGCTGCAACAGTTGCAGCGACGATTGCAAGCCCCAGCCCAGAGCCGCCCGTATCGCGTGATCGTGACGAATCAGTACGGTAGAATCTCTCAAACAGGCGTTTTGCGTCTTCAGGTTTGACGCCAGGCCCATGATCGCGCACATGCACAACGGCTTCTTCGGGATTTTCTGGATTGACGCCAACTTCCACTTCAACCGGAGCTTCAGAAGGCGTATGTGTGAGTATGTTTGAAAGCAGGTTGGTGATGACTTGGGTGATTTTATCTGAATCGGCTGTGATAGTGAGGGGTTCAGGATCGTTGCCGTCGAGATCCGTCACGCTTGCCTTTCGTTCAGGGGCGCGCACTAAGAAATCTTCAACTGCATTTGTCGCCACAAGCGTGAGATCAACGGGTGAGAAACGTAGTCCGCGACCTTCGTCCAGTCGTGCTAGTTTTAGAAGATCTTCTACAAGATTTCCCATGCGAGTTGATTCGGATTCGATGCGTTCGAAAGCGTGATTCATTTGTTCGGAGGGTACGCCACCCATGCGATACAGCTCAGCATATCCGCGAACTGTGGCGAGAGGCGTGCGTAATTCGTGAGAAGCATCTGAAACGAATTGGCGCATCTTCTGCTCGGATGCTTGCTGCACAGCAAAGGCATGCTCAATATTGGCAAGCATCGTATTGATAGAGGTTGATAGGGCGCCCATTTCTGTGTCGGGGGCAATGGCTGGAACGCGGCTCGCAAGATTGCCTGCTGCCACTTGATGCGTCACCTGTTCGATTGCGCGAACGCCTTTCAAAGCGTGCTGCACCATTAAATATGAGAGAAATCCGCCTAAGAGCACGATAACGACTGCTAGGGCAATCATCACCTGCACAACGTTGCTGACAGTTGAATTAACTGTGCCGAGCGGAAGAGCAATCAGCACTTTTCCAGAAGAAAGCCCAGATGGTGGGTATTGCAGATCAACGACTAAAACGCGCCAAGGTATGTTGGCTTGAGTGCCGGGCACTGTAAAGGGTCCACTCGATTTTTTGGCTAAATCGCGCACAATAGATTCAGGGTGTGCTGGAGATCCATACAGGCTGTTGACGTTTGCTTGAACCACTTCTATTGGGGTGTGGTAATCGAGATTGATATAGAAATAGAAATCCGAGGGGATGACTTGTACGCCAGAATCGTTTACGAGGCGTTCAAGAGTTTGATTGGCAACGATTTTCCCAGAAGAAATAAGGGATTTATCTACTTCATCTGTGAGATAAAGGCGTAAAGTGATAGCAATCAGGAGGATTACGGAGGCTAAAACTGCTCCGATAATTCCCACAAACATGAGCATAATTCTGAGGGAAAGAGAGCCAAACAGTTTTTGTTTTGGCATAGGCGCGAATGGTGTGGCTAATTGTGTGTCGCTCAATGTCGTATCCGTTTACTTCTTGCTCATCTGCGGTAATCAATGCTTTATTTCTGCGCACGCAGCATATATCCGATTCCGCGTTTGGTGTGGATAAGCGGAATGATTTTTTTAGCTTCGTCGGGATCTGTGATTCCGAGTCCTTCTGGGGAATCGACTTTTCGGCGCAGATACGAAATATAAGATTCAACGATTGCTGTATCGCCGTGCCAATTGTAATCCCACACGTGATCGAGAATCTGGATTTTAGAGACGACGCGTTCAGCATTTAGCACGAGATAGCGTAAGAGTTTAAACTCCGTGGGGGATAGCTCAATAGGGTGCCCTGCGCGCTGCACTTCATATGAATCTTCATCGATTTCTAGGTCGTGATATGTGATGATTTGGCTTTCTGCTTCCACTGGGTGGGTGCGCCGCAAAATGGCGCGTACACGAGCGATAAGTTCTTCTAGGGAGAAGGGTTTCGTGATGTAATCATCAGCGCCAATGGTCAGCCCTTGAATTTTATCTTGGATATCGTCTTTTGCCGTGAGGAAAAGAACTGGAAGTTCTGGCTCGTGTTCGCGCAGGTGCTGAAGAACTTCGAAGCCATCCATATCGGGAAGCATAATATCGAGAATCACAAGATCAGCTGCAAATTTTTCTTCTGCGCGCAGGGCCTGGCGCCCGTCTGCTGCTGCTTGCACTGTGAAACCTGCAAATCTTAGAGATACAGCGAGAAGTTCGCGGATATTAGGCTCATCATCGACGACCAGGAGTCGTGCTTCGGAAGTTTTTTCTTGTGTCATAAGACTATTGTGCGCATATTTTCTGAGAGTTGCCTGTATGTTTGCTGAAGTTAATAAAGAAGATAAAGGAAACGTGCGGGTGTGCTCCTTTGAATGTGTGCATCGAAGCGAGCGCCCGCACGTTTATTGGGTAAAATCATACGATGTGGCAGCGTGAAATAAAGATATCTTTAGCTGCGTATTCGTCGATTTTTAATTATCGAATGCTCCTATTTAATACGAGGAAAAATCTTTGCCTTCGATTTGCGTTGGAGCTTGCCCTGCCTGAAGAGCTGCGAGGCGAGCTTCAATTTCTGCTGTATCGCTTGAGCTTGAGAGCTGGGCGAACTGTGCATCAAGAGAGCTGAGGGCAACTTCAGATTTTCCTGCGGCAAGCGCCTCCTCGCGGCGGACTTTATCTTCAAAGCGCCCAAGCTCAGAGGTTGGGTCAAGCACATTGACTGAGGAAAGAGCATCCTGCAGTTTATTTTGAGCTACTGCGCTCTTTTGGCGAGCTACTAATTGATCCCGCTTGCTCTTTAGCTCATCGAGCTTTGAGCGCATCACTGTGAGACCTTCTTTAAGCTTTGCGACAACCTCCTGCTGTGAGGAGATAATCGGCTCGGCGTCTTTGGCTTCTTTTTCTGATTGAAGCTGACGTTCGAGCGCAACTTTTGCGAGATTATTGAAGCGATCTGCTCCCTCAGAATTTCCTGTATCTGCCATTTCCTTTGCTTTGGCAACAGCTGCAGCAGCTTTCTGCCCCCATTCTTTTGCAGAAGCAATGTCGTCGTTATAGTCGGCTTCTGCCAAGCGAAGGTTTCCAATCGTCACTGCAACTGCATCTTCTGCTTCGGCGATGGAGTTGGTGTAGTCACGAACCATCTGATCGAGCATTTTTTGCGGATCTTCCGCTTTATCTAGCAGCGCATTGATATTTGCTTTTGTAAGCTGTGTGATGCGTCCGAGAATTGATTGCTTTTCTGCCATGAGTGCGATCCTTTCTAGTAGGAGTTGTTTTCTAGTTTAATAAAAAAGTTGATAGATATAACGGTGTTTCAAAAAAGTATTTTGTGCGAGATTTTTTGAGGAAGAGTAATGCGAGAAAGAAGCATTAAAATCCGATACGACCTCCGCTAAAACCACCTCCAGAGCTGCCGCCAGAGAAGCCTCCAGAGCTAAAACCGCCGCCAGAACTAGAGGAGCCGCCAGAGCTGCTTAATCCATTGAGAATTGATGAAAAGACTACACCGGCAAGAAAACTTCCTGAATCATTTCCATCGGTATTGTTGTGCTGCGAAACTGAATACTCAGCTGTATTGAGAGCTTGTTGCGCCGTGTTGAGTGCTTTTGCGAAATGAGGAATTTGCTCTGGGAGTTGCATCTGCAGAGCGTGGTTATATTGTTTTCGTGCTCGTGCAAGCTGTGTGCGCGCATCTGCATTCACTGCTGAGCGGTAGGTGTTGATATAGCTGTCTGCCTTATCAATCATGGCTTCAGCGTTTGTTTTTGCGTCGTCAGCTTCTTTTTGAAGTTTCAGCAGTGCTTGTTCTTCTTCGCGCACTGAGAAGAGAGCTTTATCAAGATTTGCCTCGGCCTGAGTGAGCTGTTCGTTTAGCGCTATCAAATCTTTATTTTCTGGATTTTGAGCACTGGCAAGAACGTTTTCAGCGGCGATCTTGGCAGCTTCGATTGAGGAATTTCCAGAGCCTAAACGCTTCGCATCATGCACGTCGGAACTTAATGACTGGATTCGTTCAGATAGTTCTGATTTTGCTTGCTCGATGAGCTCAGGCGCCCTGTTGATGCGATCAAGCAGATAGGCGGCATTGCTGAGTGTGCCTTCTGCGAGTTTAATATAGCCGACTGCCCCATTTTTATCGCCGCTGTCGATTTCTTTTTGCGCGTCTTTGATATTTTTCTGCACGTGTTCCAAAAGTGTTGTGATTTGATCTGGATAAGAAATCAGGGAGCTGAGCATAGATGCTGGATAAGTGAGAGTAAGGTTTTCAAGTTTGGCATGAGCAAGGGGAAGTTTTGTGCGCACTTCTTCTGTGCGTGTTGTAATCTCCGCAACTTTTTCTTCTGCGCGAGCAGCTAAATTCCGCAGTTCAGTGAAAGCCTGCTCCTGAGCAGCCAGAGCTGTGCGCGTCGATTGTGCAATCTCTAGAATGCGAGTATTCATCGTGCGCTGCTCTTCGGGCGTCTCTGGGTTTTCATCGTCGAGCAATGTGCGAAGTGAGAATGCCTCTTGCATTGAGGCTTGTGCGTTATTCAAATCTTCTGCAAATTGCTGTGAGGCCTGCAGCCCAAACTCAGCTTTCACAAACTCAAGCTCCTGCACTGCTGAACGCACGCCATCGTCAACCTGCACAAGTTCCGAAGCAGCACGGATACTCAGCTCTTTAAGGCTCTCAGCTTCTTTACGTGCTTGCTTTTTCTTGCTTGAGCGTCTAAACACGTAAATTCCGCCTGCTGCCACAACTGCCAGCACGATCAGGGTGTAGGTTGGGGCGTTGCTCTCGATAGAGCCTCCATTGACGATAGTGGCAACGTTTGACGAAATGAGAGTGACGGCCGCAGACCAGTCGCCTTTAGATAGCAAGCTCTTCACCTCGCTATTATCAACGGATCGGAGAATCACATCTTCACTCACGATCTGCTGGTTGCTTTCGTTGGCGGCGTAGCCTCCAGCATATCCAATTTCGCGCCCTTCAGTGGCGATCGCTATTAAACCTTCATAGGAACGCAGTCCAGATTTTTCTGCTGCAGAAATTGCCCACGCATCTGCGTCCATAGATCCGAAATCTTTCACGAGCACAACGTGCAGTGATTTTCCTGGTACTTGCTCTACAGCGTTTGCTACTTCAGCGTCGTCGTCGATGGCATCGGCAAGATCTTCAAAATTTTTCGAAAGAGTGGGAGGCTCTTGTGCGCTTGCTGCACTGGGCAGGCATAGCAGTGAGAAGGAAAGGAAAAGCGCAGTTAAAATCCCTGCCAAGAATACTGTAGCGAGATTGCGCATATCTAAGCTGCGGATATTTTTCATGTGGTCACGTCCTTATTTTTGTGGATGCGTATAAGGTTGATGGATATATGTGCGTGTGTAGGAGTTCTTCTATCTCAGTTTTCTGTATAGTCGGTTTTCTCTATAGGCTCAATAGTCTTACTCTAAGTTTACCAGCGTGTAATAGATGATTGGGTATTGCGATAAACGCTCTGGGCATATTCATGCCATAATGGAAGTTAGCTATTTTGCCAGATACTTTTGCGCGTGTGCATGCATGGGCGCGAAAGTGATGTATATATAGGAAGGAAGTGCGCCGTGCCAACTGGGAAAGTAAAGTTTTTTGATGCCGAAAAAGGTTTTGGTTTTATTCTTGGTGACGACGGTAAAGAGGTGTACTTGCCAGCTAGTTCTGTGCCGCTCGGTGAGCGTTTGAAGAGCGGAGCGCGTGTGGAATTTGGTATTGGCGATACGCGCCGCGGTCCTGCGGCTTTGCAGGTGAGCGTTGTGCACAAAGAAAAAAGTTTGGTGGAGGCGAATCGTCGCAAACCTGAAGAGCTTGTGCCTCTCGTTGAAGACCTTATTAAAATTTTGGATCACGCTTCGGATAAGCTCCGCCGCGGGCGATACCCAGAAGGCGGGCAGCGTATCGCGCAGGCGTTGCGTGCTTTAGCAGAGGATTTTGATGTCTAATCAGAGGATTCATCTCAAAGCTCATTTATCGAAGGAGCTTCTTTTAGCCAGTGCCGTGGAGCAGGCGCACGAGGCTCTGCTTGCCGTCACTCCTGCTAAAAATGTGGGTCAGCATGCTGGAATGATATATGAGGCTGAGCGTGTGCTCACTCATGCTTTCGATTGCTTGCTGCCTGGATATCGTGGCTGGTATTGGACGGTGACGCTTTCTCGTGTGCCGCGCGGGCGGAAAGTGACTGTGGATGAGGTTTCTTTGCGTCCAGGAGATGAGGCTCTTTTAGCTCCTGAATGGATTCCGTGGGCAGACCGCTTACGGCCAGGGGATATCGGACCTTCGGATCGTCTTGCCTATAATCCACATGATCCGAATCTGCAAGAATTCGTTCCTGAATATGCTTTCAGCCCCGATCTTAAAGAGGGTTATGAATCTGTGGGGATCGATGCGGATATTGCTGACGATTGGGAGCTTGGGCTTGGGCGCGCTCGCGTATTGAGTGAGACGGGTAAAGCTGACGCATTCCGTCGCTGGTATCGTTCAGATGCCGGGCCGAAAAACCAGGCTACGCGAGATGCAAAAGCTCAGTGCTCCACGTGTGGTTATCTTATGAAGATGGCTGGTTCAGCTCGCCAGCTTTTCGGTGTGTGTGCCAATGAGTGGAGTCCGTTTGACGGGCGTGCTGTTTCTGTTGATCATGGGTGTGGCGCTCATTCGGAGACTGATGAGAAGCATAAAGAGCAGCTGTGGGTGCAGTCGGATCCAGTGATTAACGAAGCTGATCTTGAGATTCGTGTGAGCGAATAGGATATACACCTCCTGAAAGCCTGCCCATTTTTTGGTCATTTCGATTCCGAAATGTGAGAGAGTTTGAGCTGTTCGGTACTCTCGGTAAGAATAAATTCACGTGAGTACAAAAATGGGAGCTGCACCCGCACAGCAGCAGATATCGAGTATTGATAAGTTCTTCCACATCACTGAGCGCAGCTCAAATGTGAAGCGCGAAATCAGGGGCGGCGTCGTCACCTTCCTCGCAATGGTGTATATCCTCGTCTTAAACCCCATTATTCTCTCGGGCACTGATTCCACAGGTGCCTATCTCGGTGGCGGCACTGAAGGTCCGAATATGGCGATGGTTGCGGCTGGCACGGCGCTTGTAGCTGGCGTGATGACGATCCTCATGGGAGCAGTAGCTAACTTCCCGTTGGCTTTGGCTGCAGGGCTTGGCTTAAATGCAGTCGTTGCATATACCTTGGTTCAGTTGCCAGGTATGACGTGGGCAGACGGCATGGGCGTTATCGTCATTGAAGGCATCGTGATCGTACTGCTCGTCCTCACGGGTTTGCGCCAAGCTATTTTCAATGCAATTCCACACTTTTTGCGTACAGCTATTTCTGTGGGTATCGGCTTGTTCATCGCTCTCGTCGGTTTTTCGAATGTGGGAATCGTCAAGCCTGGAAATGGCACTCTACTTGGCTTTGGCAACAACGGCTCCATCGACACATGGCCATTTGCACTCTTCCTCTTCGGTCTGTTTCTTACTCTGATTCTGATGGTGCGCAAGGTGCCGGGTGCGATCCTTATCGGTATCGCATCGAGCACTGTGCTGGCGTTCATTATGGAAGCCACCTTGCATATTGGGGCAATCAACCTTGATGAGACTGCAGGTGATCTCAATCCAGGCGGTTGGGCAAGCTCCGTGCCAGCGTTTGGAGGCTCGATGATTCAGCTTCCAAACTTCGGCACTCTCGGGGAATTTTCTATCGTTGGACCGTTCCAGAAGCTCGGAGTCATCGCTGTTGTGGTTTTGGCGTTTACTGTGATGCTCGCTGACTTCTTCGACACAATGGGGACGATGGTTGCAGTTGCTTCTGAGGGTGATCTCCTTGAAGACGATGGTAATCCACCACGCACGAAGAGCATTCTGCTCATCGATTCTGTGGCTGCAATTGCTGGCGGCATGGGCGGTGTTTCTTCAAATACGAGCTTCGTAGAATCAACATCTGGCGTGGCTGATGGCGCTCGTACAGGTTTGGCATCAGTCGTCACTGGCGTCCTCTTCTTGCTTTCAACATTCCTTGCTCCGCTCGTTTCTCTAGTGCCAAGCGAAGCTGCTGCTCCTGCGCTTATTGCTGTAGGCGTCTTGATGATGCAGCAGGTGGGCGATCTGCATTGGAAGAATATGGCTGTGGCTGTGCCGAGTTTCCTTACTATCGTATTTATGCCGTTTGGCTATTCAATTACTGTTGGTATCGGCGTTGGCTTTATTGCTCATGTGCTTATCGAAGTTTTCGATGGGCGTGCAAAGAAGGTTCACCCATTGATGTATATGGTTGCAGTGCTCTTCGTCATTTATTTCCTGGCAGGGCCAATTCAGGCTGCACTCTTCAACTAAGCTTCAATCAATCTTTTATTAGGCTGATTGCATTTTACTCTGAGTGAGGGTGGGGCGCTGGCTTTTTGAGCTGGCACCCCACCCTCATCTGTTTTAGTTTTATGTGAAAACAGGCTCGCCTATTGATGGTGTCTTGGATATTCCGCGTTAAGCAGGCATACATTCAACAGAGGTAATTTCTTCTGCGCAGGAAAGCGAGAGCAACGCTGCGCTCTCTACTGGCGCAAAACATCAAGGATTCAATTAGTAAAAATGCCAATCAACTGCCACCGCACGTCTCTTGAGTGGCTTTTGTTTAAGTGCTTGTTGTTTGCGCTCATTTAGTTTGGCATTTATGTATTGATACGAATGTAAGCGCTTCTTTCGGCGCTCCTTTAGATTCCTCGTCTAGTCTATGCTCTGTGGTTTAGCTTTCTAGATCAGCTGCCCAGAGTGGTCATTTCGAGCTTGAGATATTTAATCTACGCATCTCTAAAGTGATCTATCTCTGCAGTGATCTTAAATACATCGTGCTGCTTCAGATGAGGGTTTCGAGGCAGGTGAGAAGAGCCTGGATATCTTCCACATCAATTGAGGGGAAGGTAGCAATCCTGAATTGGTTGCGCCCGAGAGATCGATATGGGTCAATATCGAAAATTCCCTCCTCGCGCAGCTTCGCAGATATCTCGGCAGTTGGCACGCTCTGTGCAAAATCAGTTGTCGTCACGCTCACTGAGCGAAACTCTGGATCTGATATGAACGGCGTCGCTAAGGGGTGGGCTTCAGCCCACTGATACACGGCATCTGAGTTTGCTCTGCACCGAGTTTCCATACCTGCCAGCCCGCCGTTATCCAGCATCCAGTGCACTTGATTATCAAGCATTGCAAGATTTGCTAGTGAAGGGGTGTTGAGCGTTTGGTCTTTTCGAGAATTATTGACGGCCAGCTGAAGATTCAAAAAATCTGGCACCCAGCGTTCGGCTGTGAGGCGCTCAATACGCTCAAGAGCAGCGGGAGAAGCAAATGCTAGCCACAGCCCGCCGTCAGAGCCGAAACATTTTTGCGGAGAAAAGTAATAGAAATCGACTTGGCTGGCATCAAAACACAGCCCGCCAGCGATACTTGTGCCATCGACGATAGTGAGTGCGCCGTCGTCACCTCCTGAAATCGGAGCCGTGCCGTAGCGGCGAAGTGGGCTCATTGCGCCAGTGGAGGTTTCGTTATGTGCATAGAGGTAGGCGTCTATTCCTGGTTGAGTGCTGTTGCAGATCATCTGCCCGGGTTCAGCTTTTATTACGTCAGTTTTTTCGAGCCAAGGTGCTGCAGAAGCTTCTTTTGCGGCTTTCCCTGAAAATTCTCCGATCACGGCAGCTTGTGCGCGGCGCTCTATTAGCGCAAATGGAATTGCGTCCCATAGTGCACTGGCACCTCCGTTGCCGAGTAGAATTTCGTATCCTTCGGGGAGCGCAAACAGCTCGTGCATGCCTTCGCGAATTGAACCCACGATGTTTTTTACTGCCTGTTTGCGGTGCGAAGTGCCGAGAGGGGCAGAAGTGACCGCAGTTACTTGTGCGCTGCGCACCTTTGATGGGCCGGATCCGAAGCGTCCGTCGTGGGGGAGCTGTTCACGTGAGAAATGTTTCATAAGCTAAGTATCGCACGGCTTTAGCGATAGTGGTTTGTGTGTTCATTAGGGGCGCGTTTGTGTTGTGAATTTATTGTGCAGAGTTTGGGTGATTCTTTTTGTTTTCTTGTTCTCTTTTGGTTCAGCCTGCAGGCAGCGTTTTCTCCTCATATAATAAATGTAAGTGCGTTATGTGCGCTGGCGTGGAAAGGGAATCGCATGAGCGGGAATTTGATTGATACTGCAGAGATGTATCTAAAAACAGTTTATGAACTGGAAGAGGATGGAATTCCTGCGCTGCGTGCCAGAATTGTCGATCGTCTCGGGCAAAGTGGACCTACTGTGAGTGAGACGGTTGCTCGTTTGGAACGTGACGGTTTGCTGCACGTAGGAGCTGGGCGGAAAATTCACTTTACAAACGAGGGCTTTGCTCGCGCAGAGGGTGTGATGCGTCGGCATCGGCTTGCGGAATGCCTGCTGCATAATGTGATCGGATTAGACTGGGCGAGTGTTCATGATGAAGCGTGCCGTTGGGAACACGTAGTGAGTGACGATGTGGCTGATAGAATCGAGGTTCTGCTGAATTTTCCTGAGCGTGATCCTTTTGGGAATCCTATTCCAGGTAAGCGCGATCCTGGAGAGTGTGCTACTGAGTTGAATGTGAGTGACGTTGCAGTCACGGGTCTGCGCTCCTTAGGAGATATAGCCCGTTCGTATCCAGATACTAATGGCGAAAAGACTTTTGAAATTGCTCGATTTTCTGAACGGGTGCAGTGTGAGCCTGGTGATCTTCAGCAGTTTGAATCTGCAGGGCTTCTTATTGGTGCGAGCGTGAATGTGATTGATTGTGGCGATCAAGAGGTGTGTGTTTCTATTGCTGGGGTAGAGCTGTATATACCGCTTGTGGTTGCTGATGGTATCTACGTGAGATAATTAACCGTTATTAAATCGTGACAAATCGTTATTGCGTGTTTATACTTGTGTGTGGGCGTTGAATTTCGGTTCGCGAATGATACGCACAAGTCAGTATCCCGAGAGTTTCTGGAGAATCGATGGGCAAACACTCGATCGTCACACAGACACAAGGTTTCATTGGAACCCCAGCCTTTAGAGCTATTGCAACCGCAACAGCCGCAGGCAGTTTCTTTGGAATTGGAACGACGGTGGCAGTGGCTGCACCTCAGGCAGACGATTCGAGTGTTCGTGCTCCAAAAGCTGTTGCTGCGACTGTTAATTTAGCTGCTGATACTGACGCGAAAGCTGCAGCTGAAGCTGCTGCAGAGGGTTCGCAAGCTTCTTCTGGTTGGACGTTCAATGTGGCAACGGCTGAGGTTAAAGAGGCTTCTGCTCAAACGGAGAGTTCACAAGCTAAAGCTGAGAGTACTTTTACCTATCAGCCAGTGCCTGATAATGGCACTCTCGGAGAGCGTATTGTTGGCACTGCTCGCCAAGGAATTGGTGTTCCGTATGTGTGGGGTGGGTCTACTCCTGCAGGTTGGGATTGCTCTGGTTTTGTGATGTGGACTTTAGGGCAGCTTGGTATTTCTGTTTCTCATGGCGCAGATTCGATTGCTACGCAATTTACGCAGATTCCAGCATCCGAGGCGCAGCCTGGAGATCTTGTGTGGTGGCCAGGGCAGCATATTGCTGTATATGCAGGTGATGGAATGATTATCGGAGCGCAGGATTACGGTATTGGTACTGTGCATACGCCGCTTTATGGAAGCTACAGTTTCGTGCGTGTTTCTTGATTTTGTTTGAAAAGAGCTGAGCTTGTACTCGGCTCTTTTTCTTTTTCTCTGCGATCTATTAAGGTAGTGGAGCAAGTATTTTGTGCATTGTGCATATGTAAGCCCTCGTAGCTCAGGGGATAGAGCACCGCTCTCCTAAAGCGGGTGTCGGACGTTCGAATCGTCTCGGGGGCACCACGAGGAGATTTTTGATCCGAGAGCTTGCTCTCGTGATCAAAAATCGACGAAGTGGTGTGCAACTGCGAGCGTTGCGAGTGGTTGCGTGCACCACGAGGTGTTGTTGAGTGTGCTCTCGTGATCAAAAATCGACGAAGTGGTGTGCAACTGTGAGTGTTGCGAGTGGTTGCGTGCACCGCGAGGTGTTGTTGAGTGTGCTCTCGTGATCAAAAATCGACGAAGTGGTGCGCAACTACGAGTGTTGTGAGTGGTTGCGTGCACCGCGAGGTGTTGTTGAGTGTGCTTTCGTGATCGAAAATCGACGATGTGGTGTGCAACTGTGAGTGTTGTGAGTGGTTGCGTGCCATTTGCTATTGATTCTTTTGTGTAATTATTTAAGAATAGTTGTTTAGATTTTGAAGGTGTGCGGCGTGGGAGTTTCTCATTGTGCCAAAAGAAAAGTACGGTTGAATCGTGAGTTTTCTGTTTAGACGTAATAAAGATACAGATGATTCGGATATGTCGTCGGTGCACCCAACTGATAGTGCGCTCAAGTTTAACGGCTCTGCGTCTGAGGAGGTAACTATGCCTGAGCAGGCGGAGCAGATGCATGAAGCTGATGTGCGGCGCTGGAGGGCATCTGGCGCTGAATCGGAGACTCGGCAGAGGCAGACGGCTCGCGCTATTTCTCAAGCGTACAGTGCTTGGCATACTGAGCTTATGCATAAGGATCGCAGCGGCGTCACTCCTCAGGAGCTTGGCGCTGTAACTGTTGATCTAACTCACGTTCACCCCACGGGTTCTGCCCTTTTCTATTCGGGGAAATCTACTCTTTTAAGCTCGCTTATACGTGAGGAAAAATCTTTTGAACGTGCGGCAGGGCAGCTGCTCAAATTGCGTACTTTGGTTGATCGGCTCAAAGATTCTTATGGCTATGCAAGTTTGGGGCTTTCTATTGGTGTGGCTTCGTGGGAAGTTTCAGATTCGCAGAGCGCAAGCATTGACTCTTTGGGTACGAGTTCCGATCCAGCGAGCACTGATCCAGTGAGTACTGCTCCAGCGAGCACTGATTCGAAGCCAGCACGTACGCGCTCTTGCCCGATTTTGATGCGATCTGTTGCTGTTGATTTTCTCCCTGATGGAGATGCTCGCCTCAAACTTTCTCGTTCTATATCGATTGCTCCAGAATTTCGGGCTGCGATGCTTGGTGTGGGCGCCCATCGGCAGGAGCTTGATCGTTTGCAGGCTTTTGCTGATTCTGTGACTGATGCCGATCTTATTTTGCCTAAAGCGGTAGAGCTTGGGCGTACCTATACGAGAGGATATTCTCAGGAAGCAGCTGTGCGCTTAGGGTGCTGTGTGCATCCAGCTGAGAGTATGGTTCGCGATCTTGAAGCAATGAGAGTGCATATTGAGCAGTCGGGAGTTTTGGCTGCACTTGCCGGAGATGAGCGCGTTAAGGAGCTGACGTCTGCGCCGCTTCCTCTTGGAAATCCAGAAGATCGTCTGCCGGAGGTTGAACGAGGAGTAGGGGATCGTGACGTCGATGAGTTGCGCATTGTGGAGGCTGTGGCGTCTGGGCGTTCGCTAGTTATCGACGCTGCGCCAGGTACGCAGCGTTTGGGGACGATTGTTTCAATCGCAGCTGATGCTGCAGCGTCTGGGCGTTCGGTGCTGATTGTGCCTGCACATTCGGCTGGGGGAGCTGCTATTGAGCGCGAATTCTACGCTGCTGGAGCCGGCGATTTGGTGGTGAACTTTTGGAATAATTCTGACGTCTCTTATCGCATTCGCACAGGGTTGCGTTTAGATAAACCATCGATAGATCGCACGCATATTTTGAGCGAGCGTAAAGAGCTGGTTGATACCCGTCAGAAGATTTCTACTTTTGTAAATGATTTGCATCGCACGGATCCTGAGTGGGGAGTTTCTGTGCATGATCTGCTTGAAAATCTGGCAGAGCTGACGCAGGGGGAGAATAGGCCGCAAACTCGTGTGCGTTTCACTCAGGAGAATATCCGTAAAATTCATGATTATGGTTTTGATGAGACTGAATCGGATTTGCTGCGCGCTGCTGAGCTAGGTGTGTTTGATGGCACCTATGGTGAATCATTGTGGCTTACGTCGTTAGTGAGCAGTAAAGATGAGGTGAGCGCCGCGCTTTCTCTTGTGCACGCATTAAGTGCTAGCACTGTGCCTGAGGCTATTGAGATTGTGCATTCTGTGAGTGAAAATGTGGGGTTGCTTCCAGCGCATACGCCGCGAGAATGGTTTGAGCAGCTGGAGATGCTGAAAGGTATTGCGCAGAGTCTCGATACTTTTTTGCCAAAGATTTTTGAACAGTCTGCGCAAGATATGGTGATTGCGACTGCCGAAAAAGATTGGCGGGATGCTCAGGGCTATATGATGAAGAACTCCGAGCGCAGACTTATTCTCAGGCAAGCTAAAGATTTGCTTCGCCCAGGTGCTGCTCCTGAAAATCTTCATGAGGAACTCGTGCTGGTTCAAGAGCGTCAGGAATTGTGGCGCACATATTCGAAAGATGGTGGCTGGCCGATTTTACCTCCTAGTTTTGCCCAGATTGAGGCTCAAAGTGAGGTTTTGCGCGATCAGCTTGAGCAGCTTTCCGAATTTTTCGATGGCACGAATTTTCTTTCTATGCCGTGGCAGCAAATTTCAAGTTCTCTTGCGCAGCTGGAGGCCGAGGAAGAGCGAGTAGATACTCTTGCGGAACGCAACACTCTCTTCGCTTCTTTGAAAGCTCTAGGTTTGTCTGTTTTTATTGATGACGTTAAGGCGAGAAACGTCACGAGCGGGAATCTTTCTGCCGAGTTCAGGCTTGCGTGTACGTCGTCTGTGTTTGAGCAGTTGATGCTCACTTCTCCAATTTTGGCGAGTTTAGGGCCTCGCGATATTACGAATCTTTTGGGCAGGCTTCGAGAGCTTGATCGAGCGCATACGGAGGCATTGGCATTGCCTGTTAGCGTGGCAGCTATTTCGCAGATGCGCACATTTGCTCGTGCTCATCGTGATGCTACGCTCAGTTTAGATGCGATGCTGGCTCGTGGGGATTCGGTTTCTTTGAAAGAGGCGATTGCTACGTATCCGCGAATTACTCAGCTTTCGCGTCCAGTTTGGATTATGCCAGCTGGTTTGGCTGCAGAGTTTTTGCCTGCTTCTGCTTGGGCTGACGTCTGTATTCTTGACGCTGCTCCAGA
This sequence comes from uncultured Actinomycetaceae bacterium, assembly GCA_902464405.1. Taxonomy (GTDB): domain Bacteria; phylum Actinomycetota; class Actinomycetes; order Actinomycetales; family Actinomycetaceae; genus Arcanobacterium_A. The sequence goes on from CABQJD010000006.1 coordinate 103,297, forward strand.
CGTTTCGATGGCATCGATTGCGGCGGTCGCTATGCGTGGTCGGCAAGTTGTTGTGGTTGGAGATATTCGCCGTGCACAGCTTGCAGAGGGTGACGAGGAGGCATTGCCTCACGATTCAGAAAATTTCTTTGCGGATTCGCAAGATAAAGAATATATGCACAGTAACGAGCATAAAGAAAATATGCGTGAAGATGACGATGCTGAAAATGTGGCGATTCCTTCGCGTGCTATTTCTGCTTTTGCTCAAGTTCTTCCTGTGCTGGAGCTTCCTACGAACCGTGTGCAGCTCAATGAGATCACGGCAGTGGCGTTGGCTGAGTGCGGTTATCGCGGTGTCTATTGCCCGATTCCTGCTACGCCTATGCGCCAAAATACGCGCCTTGTGTTTGTGGATGGTCGAGGTATGCCGAGCGTTGGCGGTGATGGCGCTGTTGAGAGTACGAGCGCAGAAGTTGCGGCTGTTATTGATGCGATTGTTGATCATGCTTTGGATTATCCAGAGCGTTCGTTGGCTGTTGTTGCGGCTAATGGGCGTCATGCAAGCCGTATTAGGGAAGAGTTTAATAAAGAGTTGGCGCGTTCTGCTGTGCTTGCTGAGTTTGTGCAGAGGCACACACTTGAGCCGTTCATCATTACAGATGTGACGCAAGCTGATGGTGTCAATCGAGATCATGTGATTCTTTCTGTTGGTTTTGGCAAGACTCTTTATGGGCGGACGCTGCACTCTTTCGGAGTGCTCGCTACTACGCGAGGGTTCCTTGGTCTTGTGGATGCGATGGAATCTTCGCGCGATAATTTGACGATTATCAGCTCGCTCACTCCTGATGATTTGCGCAGTATTCGCCTTTCTGCTCCTGGGCCGCAGTTCTTAGGGCGAGTGCTGGAGGCTGCTGAGCGTGGATTTGAATCGAACGCGGCAGGTGAGCAGGCAACGCAAGAAACTCCGCTTATTGCTGATTTGGCTGCGCGTTTGCAGATGCTTGGCTGGCAAACTGCCACTAACTATGGCTATCCAGGGTCGAGCAGAATTCCGTTAGTTGCTGGAAGTTCAGATATTCCTAGCACGTGGGCAGTTGCTGTATTGCTTGACGATGCCGAATACGTGAGTGAGCAGTCGCTGCGGCGGCGCGATCGCCATAGAATCGAGGCCTATGAGCGGGCAGGTTGGGCTGTTTTCCAGACGTATTCCACGTCGTTATTTATTGATCCAGCAGGGCAGGCTCAAGCAATTGCATACGAACTGGAGCAGATATGCCACAAGGCATCGAAACCTTCGGGGGGTGAAAATGTTGCAGAATCGCAGCAGCTTCCTCCTTTAGCGCTTGCAGGGGTGAAAGATGCGAGTGGTGTGGCAGATGCAGGCGGAGCAAACGTTTCGAGCAGTGCAGCCGTTCTTTCGAGCGGCGCGGTCGTCACGTCATCTCGAGCTGCTCAAGATTTCGCTAAGCCGAAAGAGCGCGGACCTCGCCCAGAGATTTCGGTAGGGCTTTCACTAGTGGCTTATTCGGACGATGAGTTGGGCGATGTGCTTAAGTGGATTGCATCAGATGGTGTGCCGCGCACTGAAGTGCAATGGCGAGAGGAATTGCGCGCTGAGCTGGGTATTGTGAGTAAAGGCGAGCAGATAGATCTCGTTCTTGGGGCGGTGGTCGCTCGTTCAGGACTGCCTGTTTTGCCTGTAGCTGATAATGCTGGTAATGAGGGAGCAGCAGTGCGTACAGAATCTGCTGATAAGCCTGTGCATGAAGAGCCTGTGTGCGAGGGGCTAGCGGATAGTGAATCTGTTGAGCGCCCTATCCAACTTCCAGATTTGTAGCGAGAAAGGGAAGCTGAGTGGTGAAAAAGCCTGGTAGGCGTGTGATTTCTCTTTCTCGCGTAGATCGAGAGCGTTTGGAGCGTGGGGAGATTTCTTCACCTGAGGAAGCATTCAAGCAATACGATGCCCCCACGGTTGTACCGCAGGGGCATTCGTCCAACGCTGATGAGAAGCCTCTTAGCCTGTTTGAGAAGGATATTCTTGAAAATATTCCGCCTCATTTTGGCAAAATCTGATAGAGGCTTAGTTAGTTTTTCTTGAGCAGGTCACGGATTTCAGTGAGAAGAAGAACGTCGTCTGGAGTCGTGACTTCTTCTTCAACTTTTTCGCCAGTTGCTTTCGCTGTCTGCGCCTCGCGCAGTTTGTTCATGGGAAGTACGATGCAAAAATATAGTGCGAAAGCGATAAGGAAGAAATTGACGATAGCTGTGATAATTGTACCTGGCTGAATTGGGTCGGAGCCGTTAATCGAGAACTGTAAAAAAGTATCGAAGTTTGGCTGCCCTGCGAGAGCACCGATAACGCCCATAATCACGTTGGTGACGGCGGTGACGATTGGCGCAAATGCGCTGCCGATAATGACGCCAACGGCAAGTTCAATCACGTTGCCGCGAGAAATGAAATCTTTGAATCCCTGAATCATAGGGTGTTCCTTTCATAGAAGTATTGTGTGATTCGGCATTGTGCGATGCCAAGGCGCGTATGAGCTGGTTCGTTCAACGCGGCTCATTGAGAGTTAATTACTGCGTGGAGCGAATTATTCGCACTAAAAGCGATAATAGCATTAGCATCATTTTCTGGGATTGCCACGTATATATTTCCTGTGGTGTGTGAGGTGTTTAAAATATTTTTCTGTGCATTGCTAGATTCGACTGCTACAACAGTTGCAGAGCGTGTGAGCAGCTGAGCTTCTGTGCTTTCATCTGTTTGAGAAGGTGGAGCGTAGAGCTGAATGCTGTCTCCTGGCTGCAAAATCGAAAGAGTAATCGGGTCATCCAGCGAAATGCCGGTAATAACCGTTCCTTTTGGAGGGTTTGCTGCAAAAGCTGATGTGAAGAGTTGTTGGCTGAGCACGGGAGCGCCACTCGGCAAAGGGGCGACGATTCTTTTCCCGATCACGCTCTCGGGGCTATCGATTGTGCCTTCAGGAAGAAACTTTTTCGGGAGATTCGCTATTTTTATGTCTGCTTGCGTAAGTTCATCTCCAGTGCTGAGATCTGCCGCAGCTACGACTATTTGAGTTGTTGCTGGGTTTTGCTCAGAAAGTGAGCTAATGACGCTCTGGGCGGCAACGCTGATAGCAAGGGCGAGCGCTACCCATCGCCACCTCCACATAAGTGCGCGAATAGGGGAAGCTGTGTGAAGTGAACGATGGGCATGCACTGCATGCGGCTCTGTTTTAATGAACCTCATGCCTTGAGTATGGCGGCTTTAGGAAGTGCCCGCTGATTGAATAATTATCTGTGGATATTCATGGCGTATACGGCTTTGTGGACAACACGTCTGCGCGTAGGGAGGGGGTGATTAGCACTATGCGCTATGCGCTATGCCATTCTGGCAATTAAACATACCGCACACATACAGCGCGCAATTGTCATGTTGTTAATATCAGTATTCCAAGGGAGTACACCCGCGAGTTTGCGATGCGCGATCAGGCGTTAGCCAGCGTGTGATGCAGCCCCTCAGAGGTGATTGCATACGGCACGGGCACGTCCATATCGTCTTGCGGTAAGGATTCTTCGATATATTCATCGGCAAAAATAAGAGCAGCTGTTCGCGTGTGCGCGCCAGTTTCTTTGAGTGCGCGATCATACCAGCCGCCACCTTGCCCGAGGCGTTCCCCAGCACGCGAAACTAGAAGGGCTGGAATAATCATCGCATCAACGGAGCTGAGAATACTATTGTCGAATGCTGGTCCTGTGGGCTCGGGCGGGCGCCCTGGTGCCATCTGCTCTAAATCGTCAATTCCTCGAAAATATCCCCATGCTCGCGTGAGGCCTGGACCTAGTTTTGGAAGTAAAAGCTCAATTCCAGAGTCTGCAATAGCTGTGCATAGCTCGAATGTTGGAGGTTCGCAGTTTACGGAGACGTAGCAGGCCACTCTATGCGATCCATTCACGAAATCTAAGACGTGTGGAATGTATTTCTGCGCAGCTTCTTCTCGTGCTGCTGAGCTGCGTTCTTTTCGGTGAGTACGTGCAGCGCCGCGCAGTATTTGCTTTGCTTCTTCAAGATCGAGTGTGCTCAAATCTGGCAGACTTAGCTGATTCATACTCTCAGTATTTCATGTTTAGCTTGATTTTTTCTGGGCAAACGGGAGTTTTTTGCTTAGAGCGGTATCTTTTACCGAGAGTGCTTAGTAAGGAAGCTCGCCCTGCTATGCATATATGCGTGGCATATATGCGTGCGCGTGAATGATATTGCTGCAATCTCTGAATACTCTCTATTGCTTCTGTAATGTGTACGATTATTTGCCGTTAGCTGCAATCTTCGTATGCCCTTCTCGTGCTCTTATCCTATTCTTCTGCCTCTTGCTACAGTTGTGGCTATTGTGGCTGATGTGAATAAAATCCCTCATTTGCAGCGTTTATAAGGAAAATTATGAGCAACACGCCCCCTAAAGGTGGCTCGCTTTTCCGTGCGATTGCATAGTTTGATGGTGTGGGAATAGAAGGAATTGCAATTGCGGCTGTGATAGTGCTGTTTATCGCGATTGTGCTCCCTGCTCTCATGCGCGGGCGAACCGTTGCTGCAGAGGTTCCTGCAGATGAAAGGTTTGCTCCTGAGCTTCGAATGCTCCGCGAGCGCAGTTATTCGCACACAGATACTGCCCAGGATCGCTGCAAAATTTTCACAACCGAGCGAATGATGGAGACGAACAAAATGAAGGAACGTACACGGCATACCGATGAGCGAACTTCAACCGTCCGTGCGCTGGCGCGGCGGCGTTCGCACGCTAAGGCTTCTATCGCCGCTCGCGGAGCATTGCGTACCCGCTTTGCAGTGGGGGTAGCTTTTCTTGTTGGAGTGAGTATTATTTCGTGGGTGCTCGTATTCTCGCTGAAGATAGCTGTAGCGATCCCTCTTGTGCTCACGTTTATATCTGTGCTGTATATCGCTGGGTTTATTTATCTTTTGAAAATATGGCATGGCATGGATTCAGAAGATACTCTCGCTATTGCTGAGGCTGAAGATCGCCTTGACGCGATGAATGTTCACCGTGCAGCTTCCCCTCGTAAGGAGCGCGCTGCTCACACCCGCATTTCTCATGCACATGATGAGGCTTGCGAAGTCTCATCGATTCTTGCCGAAGAATCTATGCTAAGTGACGATGCTGTGCTCAGGAGCGAAGGCGTTGAAGATGGCAGCGCTGTGCATAGTGTGCATAGGCGTGAAGTAAATCGCGCGGAAGATTGCGCACAGCTTTCTCAAAATCGACGCGAGCGTCAACAGGGCGAGCACAAACAAAGCGATCACAAACAGAGCGATCATGCGCCAGAAAGCTGCGCTGCTACTGCAGAAAAGCACGCTCACAAGGCAATAGTGGGATCTGCTCGTGAACGTTTTGCAGCGTTGCGAGAAACGCAGACTCGCAAAGATTGCCCGAGTGCGTCAGCAGAGAAAATCGTTGTGCCAACGTATACATTGAAGCCCTCTCATCTCGCGGGCGCAAACGGTGGCAAAGTGCTTGGTGCGCACGATCCTTTAGGTGTGCGCAATCCTTTAACTCCTCGGCGGTCTGCGGTTGAAATTTTTGACTCTTCTGCGCCAGTAGATACTCCTGTGCCATATCGTCCGAAAATGATAGGTGAGCGTATGGGAGAAGGTGCTATGAACTCTGCAGTTGATTCGTCAGCTGAAGATTCTGCTGCGCGCCATGAGGAAATCCATGAGGAAATGCGCAATAGCGAGGATTGCGCTATAGCTTATGAAGAGGCTGAGCAGTGCCAGAAAACTGAGTGCTATGAGGAAACTGAGCAGCGCCAGGAAGTTCGGCAAGACGTCTTAGGCGTGGGCGATACTCTCGATTCTATTCTTGCTCGCCGTCGCGCCTAGCTGCATTGTTATCTCTCTTAGCGTTGTGTGCTAGCTATCGTATTTCTGCTCCTGCTCGTATGATAGAGGAATGACCTGCATTCTTATGTTGCACGAAGCAAGGCACACTCCAGCGGTGTGGAGATTTGTTTCTGATAATTTTCAGCCATCGTGGGGTGTGGTTGCGCCGAATCTGCACGGGTGCGCTTCAATAGAAGAAATGAAGAGTGCAATTGAGCAAGATATGAACGCATCGTTTATCGAGCCTCCGATATTCGTGGTAGCAACGGGTGAAGCTGCAATTCTTGCGATTGAGTATGTGGCTCACAGTGCACTTTCGCATACAGTCGGAGGGCTATTTCTTTCGGGGCCTCGGCTCCTCGTCACGAATAAAGATGTGCGGGCAGCGCGTATGAGTGCGTTGGCTTCTGGTGTGTCGTCACGCTTGGGCGTCTCGTCACGCAAAAGGCTTAGTAAAAGGGCAAGGATCACCGATTCTTTGCGTGAGCAAAAGTGTGCTTATCTTGAGGCATTGAAAGAATACGATGCACGCGATGCATTGGCGGCTTTCAAAGAATCAAACGTGCCTGTGCGGATCGTTGCAGGCACTAAGGATAGAGCAGGAAGTGCTGGCGCTCGCGAATTAGCAGCGTTGCTTTCTAGGGCTGAGTTTTTCCCGATTGAGCAGGCAGAAGCAGATTGGAATGCCTATGCATCCACACATTTTGCTGCGAATGTGGCAGAATTTATTTTTAACGAGCTAGATGCAGATACGAAACCAGGGCAAGAAACAGAATAGAACTAAACATAAAATTAGATATAGAATCAAACGTACATCGATGCTCAACCAGATACGAAGAGAACTAGCGCTGGATACGGATACGAAACTAGAGTAAGAGACACAGAAACAGGTATAGAACTAGCTAGATGTGGAATCAGAGATAAGAATAGGGCGAAGCTAGATAGAGAACCTAGATAGAGCACAAAGAGCTAAAAATAGAACAGAACCAGATACGAAACTAGCTAGATATAAATCAGAAATAAACCGGAAATAAAGAGCCAAAACAACAATAAAAATTAAGGAGTAAATCATATGGCATACAACCGCGTGCTTACGATTCAAGATATTTCCTGCGTTGGGCAGTGCTCGCTCACTGTGGCGTTGCCGATTCTCTCGGCGTGCGGGCAGGAAGCAGCTATTTTGCCTTCTGCTGTGCTCTCAACGCATACTGGCGGTTTTACAGGCTATACTTTCCATGATTTAACAGAAGATATGCCTGCGATTGAAGCTCATTGGGCAAAAGAAGGAATTGATTTTGCTGCGCTCTATACGGGCTATCTGGGGAGCACGAAGCAAATTGACTATGTGCAGAGCATCGCTAAAGGGCGCTTGAAGGAAAATGCGCCGTTCATCGTGGATCCAGCAATGGCAGATAACGGCAGCCTCTATCCAGGGTTTGACGATGAGTTCGTGACGGCGATGGCTCGCCTTGCGTTCAGTGCCGATATCATTTTGCCAAATATCACGGAGGCATCGTTGATTGCTGGTATGGAATATCGCGCTGAGTATGATCGTGAATACGTGGATGCTTTGCTGGCTGCTCTCACTGAGCGCGGAGCATCAACTATTATCCTCACTGGCGTGAGCTATAAGCCGGAAACGACGGGGGTCGTCGTTTATGAAAACGGCGAGTATTCCTACTATGAGCACGAAAAGATTGCAAAAGGTTCGCATGGCACGGGAGACGTGTATTCCTCGGCATTTGTGGGAGCGTTGATGAACGGGCACGGTACGATGGCTGCCGCAAAAATAGCAGCTGATTTCACTGTGCGTTGCATTAAGCGTACAGCTGAAGAAGATAATCACTGGTATGGGCCTGCGTTTGAGCCTGAATTGGGTTGGCTGATCGAGCAGCTGTAAGCTCACATGCGCACAGCTGTGAGCCTGCAATGCGCGCAGCTGGAAGAATGGTTAGAGCTATGCGATTGCTCAGCTGTAAACGATGTGGCACAGCTGGAAGATTGAGAAGCTGTGCATAATCGCATAGATGCAAATAATATAGGTGCTCCTCTTCGTATGTATCGGAGGGGAGCACCTTAATTTTTCTCTTTGCACTTGGTCGAAAATTTTATATCAGGCAGTTTACTAGCAAGGTGATGATTTGTTAGGCTGAGAACGTTTAGTATTGTTTCAGTTTAATGAGGGTATGAGTGCAGATTAAAGGGGTAGCTGGCAGTCGTTTTCTTGCTGCTAGCGTTTGTTTTTCATTATCGTTTTTGTTTTCGCCTGTGAGTGTAGCGTTTGCTGCTGGCGATGGCGAGCATATGCCGTTGACGAATAAAACAGCGAAAGATATTTCGTTGGGGCGTATTCGGCTTGAAGACGGGCGCGTAGATCATCTTCTATATGGTAAAGAGCCTTTGGATCCTGATGCCGATAGCGATAATGATGGTGTGAAAAACAGCCAGGAGCTTTTCACCTACGAAAAAGATGGAAAAGTTTATTACGGCTATAACACTCATCCGTGCCTTGAAGATACTGATGGTGACGGTATCACCGACGATAAAGATACTAATCCGCTGGTGTGGGATATTTCTTCTCGCGATATGGTGCTCTTTATGGAGCTTGTGTATCGTGAGGATTCTTATGTGCAAAAAGTGCTGAATCACCAAGAAGAGCTTACCGATCTTTATGATGGGCGCTCGGAATATAAGCTCATGTGGCAGGAGCTTTCTCCATTTTGGAAGGTGAAGCGTTTTATTCATAAGGATACGGGCTTTGATGCTGCAGTTTTTGAGACGAAGAGCGATGCTCCTTATCTGCAGGATGCAGCTGTGCAGGTGCTTGCTGTGCGCGGCACGCAGGGTATCACAGACGTTTTAGACGATGCACTGCTGGGCTTGGGCGCTAATATCGACCAGGCTGGATCGATGGTAGAAGCGTTGCGTGAGTTAAATAATGAAGGTGCCACCAACGTCTATGCAACAGGGCATTCACTGGGCGGTTATCTTGTGCAGCGCGGTATGATTGATGCTGATAAGGAGAAATATACGTGGCTGAAAAAAGGCTATACCTTTAATGCTCCAAAAATTAAAGGCAATCTTTTCCATAGCCAGTTGAATGCTGATGCAGAGATTGGCAATAGGCTTCAGCGTGAAGGCAAATCGATTCATTATAAGGTGAGCAACGATAGCACTATTAAGGCGATCGGCAATTTTGATGGTGCTATTGATGTTGGCACCACTGAGCGTGGGCATAGTTCTCGGTCGTATTTTGAGAAGAAGATCAATCAGATTGTTGGCTTCACAGTTGGCAAACGCGACAATATCGATACAACTGGATATTTGCAGCCAAACGTGATGGGGGCAAAATATGAGAGCGTCACCGATGCTGATGTGTATCGTCCGCTGGTGAAACTGAGTGCTGAAGATATTTTTGAAAACGATAAGCCTAATCTTCTTGACAATGTGGAAAATCTTGAGGAGTTGCCAAAAGAGGTAAAGATAGTCGATCTGACGCAGTGGAAGGATATCGATCTTTCTGCTCATGGGAATTACAAGGGCAAAATTAAGCTTATCTATTCCGATCAAAGCGAATCAGAGCATGAAGTCTCGATTATCGTGAGGAAAAAGTGGAGCGATTTGATCGAGATGCCGCCAGCAGATAGCTATCAAATTCTTCCCGAGGAAATAGACCGTTTTGGCAGTATCAATTTGCTCGATAACGTGCAAAATCTTCCTGCAGGAGCGAAGGTGGAATCAGTGCAGACGATCACTCCTTTGTATGCAGGAAACTATACAGGCAAGATTCGTATCGTTTTTGCTAATGGTATGGCTCGGGTTGTTGATGTGCCGATTATCGTGCGCCCAATGAAGCTGGAAGCAAATCCAGAAGAGGTGTACGAAAATGAGAGCGTTGATCTGAAGGATAATCTTATTCAGCAAAAGATTGTGCCTGTCACGACCGTGATTACAGACGTCACGGATTATACGAAGGTGAATCTTGCTAAAGCAGGCACTTATATGGGGCGTTTGCAGGTCACTTTCCTAGATGGCAAGAGTGAATACGTGGATGTGCAGATTATTGTTCGCTCGAAAAATGAGGTGACGCCTGGCGCTACGATCACGCCCATTCCTTCGCTATCGCTTTTGAAAATACTCCCCGAAGAAGTCGATCACTATGGGGATATCGATTTGAGCGATAACGTGCAAAATCTTCCTGATGGCGCTCGTGTTGAGGTAGTCACTAATGTTTCTTCCGATAAAGTTGGATCATTTACAGGGCGTGTAAAAGTGGTGTACGCTTCGGGAGCTTCGCATCTGATTGATATACCAGTCACCGTGCGGCTTATTTTTAAGGTTCCCGATGATGCTCCTATTCGTGAAGACTTGCCACAATGGCAGCCTGAGCCAGAACCAGAGCCGAATCCTGGGGTTAAGCCTAAACCTGAGCCTAGTCCGAATCCAGAGCCAGCCCCTGGTGTTAAGCCAGAGCCGAATCCTGAACCAGGTCCAGCTCCAGAGCCTGCACCAGAGCCTGGCGTGCCAGATGTTAAGCCTGAATCAAAGCCTGAGCAGGAATTAAAGCCCGAGCAGGAGTCGAAGTCTGAAGAGGCTTTACGCCCTGAGCTATCGCCTGGGTCAGGTTCTGCTCCTGAATTAACTCCTGCGCCTGAGGTGAGTGGAATGAGCGCTTCTGCCCTTGCTCGTTCGGGTGCGTCATATATAGGCGTAGTGTTGTGTGGGTTGTTGTTAAGCGTAGTTGGAGCGTGTTGTGTGCGTGGTGTAACGCACGTTAGGCGGCGTTGATTCCGTCACGCATATATGCGTATGTTGATGGGAGTGTTTAGGGTATAGTGCCCTAAGCACTCCCATTATTTTTTGGGGCTGGGGCTATTGTGCTAACTCTCTTTTCGTTTTGGTATGCTCCTAGGCGTGGTAATGCCTGCACTTGAGCGTGGTAGAGCTTGAGCTCGGGGGGGGGGTGAGCAGGGCCTGCTTTTGAACTAGCGCCTGATCCTGAGGCGCCCCTAGGGATAGCCCAGCGCTGACTCCTGAATCAGTGCTTGAAGCTTGAGGTGGTGTCTAGTGCTAGCTTTGGAGTCAGTGTGGATTTTTGAGCTAGCTCTTGGGTTGTATGTTTGGTGCCCGTTTTGTGGTTTTGAGTAGTGTGCGTGTTCTTGTTTTTGCGTGTGCTGGTTTTCAGGTCGGGTGTCTTTTGCTGGTTTTTGGGTTGAGTGTGGTGTGCCCTTGTCTGGGTTAGCGAGTGTGCCTGTGCTTGTTTTGTGTTGGCGTGTGTGCTTGTTTTGTTTTTGGTGCGTGTGCTGGTTTCTGGGTCGGATGTTTCGTGCTTGTTTTTGGGTTAGCGCGTGTGTCTGTGCCTGTGTCGGTGTGGGTTTATTCCTAGGTTGTTGTGTGTTCTTGTTTTTGTGCCTGTTTCTGTGTGTGAGCTGTTTGTGTGTGGGTCGTGTGTGTGGAAAAAGGGCTTACGTGTGGTTGTGTGCCCAGTCTTATGTGTGGTCGTGTGCCTAGTTTTATGTGTGGCTTGTTGTGTTGTGTGGTGTGGGGT
>CABQJD010000007.1 GCA_902464405.1 uncultured Actinomycetaceae bacterium
CCGCACCACACCAACAAAAAACCCTCAAAAACCAACACGATCTGACCTATATGCCATAAATTGCATCGAAAATAGATGCACGCTAATAGATGCATATTAAAATAAGCGGGTGTTGTGCATAGATTTAAGCTAAGCACAACACCCACTGCAAATACTGCTGCGAATTAGAACGCTGGAATCACAGACTTATCTGCCCACGTCTTTTCGATATATGCTTTAACTTCATCTGAATGCAGCAGCTCATCGAGCTTCTTCACGGCATCCAGCTTCTTGGTATCTTTACTCCAGACGAGAATATTTGCTGCAGGGTTGTTTTCTACGCTCTCAAGAGCAATTGCATCTACAGGAGCCAAACCACCTTCTTGCGCATAGTTGCCGTTGATGACGCCGATCTGCACATCGTCAAGAGCGCGCACAAGCTTCGTGCCCTCAGCCACCTGGAATTTATAGCTGTGAGGATTATATTCGGCAGACCCCTCAATTGCTGCTACATTATGCTCTGCTTCGTTGCTTGGCAGTTTAATAATCCCCTGCCCAGCAAGCAAAGTAAGCGCGCGCACCTGGTTCGTTGGATCATCAATAATACCGATCAGATCGCCATCTTTCAGATCTTTCAGATCGGAAATCTTTGAGGAATAAACGCCGAGTGGTTCAAGATGAATACCAGAGCCAGGCACGAAATTCTCGTAAGCGCTGTTGCCTGCCTGCTGGGTTTCAAGATACGGCACCGTCTGGAAATAGTTGGCATCCAAATCTCCACCAGCAAGAGCTTCATTAGGCTTGATATAATCCAAAAATTCCACAATCTCAAGATTTAAGCCTGCTTCTTTTGCCAGATTGTCTTTCACATACTGCAAAATTTTGGCGTGAGGCGTGGGTGAAGCCCCGACTTTCAAAGTAGAATCATCTGCTTTGCCTCCGCACGCAGTGAGACTGAGAGCAAGTGCGCCAGCTGCGAGAGCAGCAAAAATCTTTTTCATAATGTACCCCTTTTTATTTCCTTTTATTTCCTATTAAATGTTTCGTTTCTATCAAAATTTCTTTGTTTATAAGGTAAATAAGGTGAATCTGTATACCAGAATCGTTCTTCTACCCGCTCACGCATATATCGCGAGTAAAATTATTTATCTGATAATGCTCAGATGATGCTCACCGAATTTTCCATAAAGCACGAGTTTCGATACAAATATCCACCATGCCCATAGCCACGCCAGCCCCTCGTATGCTGCCGCTGAATCTACCGAGCTTAACGGTGGTCGGCCATTCGCGAAAGAATATCGCCGATAGTTTGAATCACCTGCACGATCACAAGGATGATGACGATAGTAGCAATCATCACGTCCGTCATGTATTGGGTATATCCGTAATTCAGTGCCAGCTGCCCCAAACCGCCAGAGCCCATCGCCCCTGCCATCGCACCATAACCGATAATTGTAATCGCAAGAGTTGTGGCAGATTGAATAAGCTGTGGAGTGGCTTCACGCACCTGCACACCAAACATGATTTGCGTACGCGAAGCTCCCATCATCTGCGCAGCTTCAATCTTTCCATCGTCAATTCCTAGAATGCTCGTTTCAACAAGACGCGCAAAAAACGGAGTAGCTGCCACAACGAGCGATACCACAGCAGACTCCCACCCAAAAGTTGTACCGATAATAAAGCGTGTGAAAGGAATCAATGCGATCATCAAAATAACGAATGGCAATGACCGCCCAATATTCACGATAAAGCCAAGGATTTGATAAACGAGGCGGTTACGATACAACCCACCTGGCGCTGTGGCAACCAAAATCAGCCCCAACACCAAGCCGAAAATCACAGTAAAGAAAGTTGTCCAAAACGTCATAAGCAGCGTCTCAAGAGTCGCTGGCCAAAGCTTCTGCGTAATCACGGGGTTGTCGAGCCATGCTGGGTCTGCTTTTGATGCTGCGGTGACGACAGGCGCCCACACGTTTGCAGTGAGCGCAGCCGCTGCAAAAGAAGGAATAATCGTCATGCTGCTCGCACCTCCGCTTCAACACCAAAAACTCTAAACTCTTCAACTGCCTGTGCCAGCACGCGATCAGGCACAGCAACTGCTAACCGCCCAACCTGCGTCTGCCCTACAGTTTCAAAACCGCCTCCCACAATATCGCCGCCTATTTCGGCAATTTTGTTGAAGACTCGTGCACCTGTCGGCACTCCAGGAGTCGATGTGAACGCAAGGTCAATCACCTGCGTATGCTCCCCCGATAAAGTGACGTCTGCATCAACTTTAGGAAGCGGCATAAGCTCGCGTGCAAGCCGACTGCTCGGCTCTGTGAGAATATCAGCCACAGCGCCAGACTGTACTACTTTTCCACCTTCAAGCATCGTCACCGAATCGCAGATTTCTCGCACAACAGCCATTTCGTGAGTAATAATCACAACGGTGACGCCCATGCGATCACGCACATCTTTAATGAGATTCAAAATCTGCTGAGTTGATTCTGAATCGAGAGCGGAGGTCGGCTCATCGCACAAAAGCAGCTTTGGCTCGTCTGCAAGAGCACGCGCAATCCCCACTCGCTGACGCTGCCCGCCAGAAAGCTGCCGTGGATATGAGGAACCACGCTCAGCCAGCCCAACGAGAGACAGCAACTTCGTCACCTGATCGTGACGCTCTCCTCGCTTCGCTCCTGCAAGATACAGAGGATACGCAATATTCGCTGCCGCAGTTCGCGAATCAAGTAAGTTTGCCGACTGAAACACCATACCGATTGCGCGGCGCGCTTTGCGCAGATCACGTTCACTAAGTTCTGCCAGATTCTGCCCGTTCACAAGAATTTTTCCAGATGTGGGCTTTTCTAGAGCCGTAAGGCAGCGAATAAGCGTTGATTTTCCAGCGCCCGACTGCCCTACAATTCCATGAATATCGCCTCGGGGGACTTTCAGAGAAATGCCATCGAGAGCGCGCACATCTGGCTCACCTTTGCGTGGATATATTTTGTGCACATCATCGAAGACGAGCACGTCTGTGCGCGTATCTGACTGTGCAGATAATGTTTCACTCATAAGATCCTCCATCGGTCTTGGCGTTAGCACCCGTCCATTCGGGTTGCTGCAATGTCACCGAGCCAAGTCTCTCCATTGCTCTTGATGGTGGTTACATATTAAACAGTTATGCGCGCGCCATGCCAACTTGTCTCAAGAAGTGGCACTGTGAAGCGCATCTCATATCTTAGGAGCCTGCCAATTACTGCAAGAGCTTTCCTCCTGCGCAGCACCATTCACTTCTTTCTTTACTCTGCGTTTGAGAAAAGAGATACACAATAATTTCCTCACTAATGTGAACACCAGTTTCCTCGGCATTTTACTGCTGTTTACTTTTTACTCATCGCCTAATCACGACTCGTTTACACAGATTGTTTTATACAGATAACGCAATATACGCAACGATGCTGTGCCCCCGGCAGGACTTGAACCCGCGACCAAAGAATTATGAGTTCCCTGCTCTAACCATCTGAGCTACAGGGGCAAGATCAGCGCGAATACCACATCAGCAGCGTGCACTGAACTGTATCAATAGTATCGGCTGCGCGCCCTCGGCACAAAGCGGCGCAGTATCTCACACACCAGGATTTAGATTTAGCACGCAAAATCACTGCCCACGCATACCAAGATCGCTGAGAATCTAAGAAAATACCTGCTCTTTGGCTTAAGCTGGTATTTGATAAAATGCAATGCAGCACAAAAGCTCTCCCCTAAAAATCCGCAATAAGCTTATTGCTTAACAAGATTATTATTCTTGTTTATTGCGCATGGAACGAGAGGATCGTGGTGCGCCATAATCCGTGCCCAGCTGCGTTATTTCCGCATCATAATCATGCCCAGCTGTGTATTGCCTCATCACACATAGAATGAGAGCGATTTCCTTAGCACTGGCGCTAATCTCTATCTACTTCTTCGAAAATGCGCCGACGATTTTCCAACTCAATAAGCCTCTCATAAAGCTCCGCATGTTCTGGAGAGCCAGCACCAGCGCGCAGCATTGCAGAGCGCACATCAGCAATTTGGCGCGTATATCCTTGGCGAATAAGAGCTTTCATCACACCATACACATAACGCTGCATATTCTCGGCGCGCTCTTCTTCAATAGGCTCCACACTCAACTGATAGACGGCCGGCCGCACAGATGGATCCAGCTGCCGCGCCACGCGCTCAACAAACCACTCATTCGCTTTCAGCTCCGCTTGCCCTTCATCTGCTCCGCTTGCAATGAGCCTTGCCATCTCAGTATCCATAGCGCGCACACCGCCAGCAGCGCGTATCGCGTTAAAAATTGTGCAGTGAATCGGAAGCACGAAACTTCCAGCAGGGAGCTGATCAGCATTTGCGCTCATCGCAATTCGAGGAAGCTGCATCATCACACCAAGCGCTGCTCTCTCTGTGCGCTCAACAGGATCATGAATAGCGTAGCGGTCTTTAAGCACAGGAGAAGATGCACCCTCCCCGTGTGCAGCGCTGCCTGATTCGCGAGCGCTCAAGAAATGTTCGCCGCCTTCTCCTGAAGCTCTGCCATTCATATCAGACGTATCGGAATATGCGTATTGCGTAAGCTCAGCAGGAAGCTGCGCACGCTGACGTTCTGCCTGCACTACTGACGCACGCACAGTATGCTCGTCCATACCAAGCCATCCTGATAGCTGACGCACATACTCACCGCGCACAACGCGATCGCGTATCGCTGCCACGATTGGCGCAGTTGCTCGTAAACCAGCAGCCCGCCCTTCTGCAGTATTTAACGACACTCGCCCCAGCAAAGAGCGAATAACAAACGCAAATAGCGGCTCACGGCGGCTGATTGCCTCGCGCACAGCATCGTCACCATATTTGATACGCATCTCGCACGGATCTAGCCCTTCGGGAAGAATCGCCACAAACGTTTGCGCGCCGAAAGTTTGATCTTCTTGAAAAACTTTCAATGCTGCTTTTTGACCAGCGGCATCACCGTCAAAAGTAAAAATTACTTCTCCGCCAAAGCCGCGCCCATCGTGCAGAATAACTCCGGCAGATACGCAAGCATTATCTCCGATGAATCGGCGCACAATGCGCGCATGATCATGGCCGAATGCGGTGCCGCAAGTAGCGACGGCGTGCGGCACGCCAGCTAGATGAGCAGCCATCACGTCTGTATACCCTTCGACGACGACCACTTTTCGATCTTGCGCCATCGCGCTCTTTGCCATATCGAGACCGTAAAGAACTTGCGATTTTTTGTAGATCATCGTTTCAGGCGTATTGAGATACTTCGGACCTTCTTCCGTATCGTCGATTTTGCGCGCCCCGAAACCAATCGGCTCGCCCGTCACGGAATGGATGGGCCACATTAGCCGCCCGCGAAAACGATCGTAAAGACCGCGCGCACCCGTGGCAGCTAGACCACTGGCAGATATTTCTTTCTCAGTGAAACCGTGCTTGCGCAGCACGTCTAGCAAGGCACTCCAACTTTTCGGAGAGTATCCGATCCTGAAATGTGCAATCGTCTCTCGATCAAAACCACGCCCCTTTAAAAGCTCGCGAGCGGCAGCAGCCTCTGGCGTACTGAGCTGGGTCATATAAAAATCCTCAGCCACGCGATGAGCATCAATGAGACGTGCTCGCTTCACTTCTGAGGGTTGCTCTAAATTCTGACCTCTAGAAGATTCTTCATACTGAAGCTGCACACCTGCTTTTCGTGCCAGAAATTCAACAGCCTCAACAAACGTAAGATGCTCAATTTTTTCAACAAAAGCAATAGCGTCACCAGATTCGCCGCAGCCGAAGCAATGGAAACTTCCCACGTGCGGACGCACATTAAAACTCGGCGTTTTTTCATCATGGAAGGGGCACAAGCCTTTAAGAGATCCAACTCCAGCAGTTTTGAGGAGCACATAATCGCCGATGACGTCTTCAATTCGCGTACGTGCTTTGACCTCATCGACCGACTGCGCTTTAATTCTCCCTGCCATATCTCAATCATACTAGGGGCAAGCAGTAAATCCCGAGCGCGCTATCCACGAAGCCGCTCGCACAATATTGTGCCCAAGCATGACCCACAGTAAGCGAAAGAAAACGCAGATCACTCATGGTATTGTATACTGCCGCTCTCATCTGCCAATTTGAGCTTTCACTCAAAACAGGTATCACACTTTCGCTGGAGCCTAGTAAAACATTCCTATCTACAACTGCGCAAACGCACTCACCTAGGAGCCGCGCCCACACTATATTCTGCGCAGGAACTAGTAAACTATAAACTATGGGTTTTCTCTATTCTTCTGACGATGATGAGCGCTGGGCATACGAGCCTCCCAAAAGTAAATCACGCACCGAATATGAACGCGATCGGGCGCGCGTCTTGCATTCGTCAGCGCTGCGCCGATTAGGAGCAAAGACGCAGGTACTCGGCCCAGAAGCAGATGATTTTGTGCGTACTCGCCTCACCCATTCTCTCGAAGTTGCACAAGTAGGGCGTTCGCTCGCAAAAAATCTGGGCTGCGATCCTGATATCGTGGAGACGGCGTGCCTATGCCACGATATCGGCCACCCCCCTTTTGGGCATAATGGTGAGCGCGCTCTTGCTGACGTTGCAGCTGACGCTGGAGGCTTTGAAGGAAATGCACAGACGCTTCGTATCCTCACTCGATTAGAGCCGAAACGTTTTCATAGTGACGGCTCCCCCGCAGGTCTCAACCTCACTCGCGCCACGCTAGACGCAACTGTGAAGTATCCGTGGGAACGTGCTCGCGGACCTAAAGGAGAAGAATCTGCAAAATTCGGAGTTTATTCAGATGATGATGTAGTTTTTTCGTGGATTCACGAGCCAGATAAGCACGGGATATCTCGCCCGATTGAAACGCAAATTATGGATCTTTCAGATGACATTGCCTACTGCGTGCACGATGTTGAAGATGCGCTGGTTCATGCAGCAACTCACCCACAACGATCTTCGCAACGCGTCATTCTCAGCTCAGAAACAGACGCTGATGGAATACTGAAAACCCTCGGCGCTCATCGTGATGCCGTCATCGCCCGCACAATCGAATGGTATGGCGATTCCATTAGCGCAGATGAACTGAGCGCGGCATTTGACAGGCTGCTCGCAATGGAGGTGTGGCCACAGAATTTTTCTGGGTCAATTCGAGATTTAGCGCAGCTGAAAGACCTCACTTCTGATTTGATCGGACGCTTCGTGAGAGCCGTGACCCAGGAAACCCGAGCAACATACGGCACAGACCCTCTCTGGCGCTATCACGGAAATATCGTCGTCAACCAGCAAACTCTTGCTGAAATTACAGCTCTCAAAGGGCTTGCCGTCTATTTCGTGATGGCACCGCGCGAACAGGATCCCAGTTATTTCGACCAGCGCACGATTATTTTTGATCTGGCAGATGCGATTGCTTATGCTCCTGAGGAGCGCTTAGAGCCAGTCTTAATTGACGCATGGCGAGACGCACAAAATGAAGCTGAACGTTTGCGCGTGATCGTCGATCAAATTGCTTCGCTCACAGACCTTTCCGCGCGAGCATGGCATGCCCGTTACTGCGGAATGCTCAGAAATTAGCGCCCAGATTGGGGGAGGAGCAAAACTCTGCTCCACTGCCCCTCCCCCAAAAAAACAATAGAGATTCATATGGACTGCTGACGCATATATCACTTACCATGCGCAAAGCACGCAGACGTGTGAAAGATAAAGAAAATACCAGTACCGATAAGGAACGTGCTGAGTTTCTCACCAAATATGCAGCCCAAAATCAGCAATAAATAATGCGTACATAAAGGCACATATAGGCAAGAGAAAGCTAAGAAAGCCCCTGTATAGCGAACGAGCCTGCACGGCGAACAAAGCCTGCAATAAGCCAGATAAGCCGAATAAGCCAGCGAACCGCTATAAACCAACGAAATGTTTTACATATAGATGGCAACACAGCGGCAGCGATTCCCCATTTCAAGACTGCTGCTGCGGCAGTGCAACCTCGCAATAAAGCGCACTAGGCGAGCATCACTTGGGCAACCAACATAATACCGCCAAAGCCGAGAACGAAAACGACCATCGGCCAGACGAATTTCAGCCAGTGAGAATACTTAACATCAAGCATCTGCAATGTTGCCATCACCAAACCAGTAGGCGCCAAAAAGAGCATTGCATATTGCCCCCACTGATACGCGCACACAATCACGTAACGCGGAATATCGACAGCGTCGGCAAGAGGCGCAAAAATTGGCATCGTCAGCACGGCAAGCCCTGAGGAGGAAGGCACTATAAAACCAAGTACAAAAAATACCAGCATTAAAATAACGATAAACAGCGGACCGCTCATTCCCTTCACAAGATTTGTGAGCGAATAAAGAATCGTATCGGAAATCAGCCCGTCATTCATTACTTTGTTGATACCACGGGCAAGACCAATGATTAAAGACACAGCCACAAGCGACGACGCACCTTCCGAGAACGCATCAACAAGCTGTTTTTCACTCTTTTTATCTTCACCAAAAAGCGACATCACCATGATAATGATTGAGATAGTGAGGAAAGAGGCAGCCATTTGCGGGAACCACCAGCCAAGCTCCATCACGCCGTACACCATAATCACAAAGGCAGCCACGAAAAGAATCAAGATGATCTTCTTTTTCAAAGAAAATACAGGAATTTCTTCGTCAGACGCCGTCATCTTCCACTTTTTCTCAAAAGCTTCATGATCTTCATAGGTGTAGGAAAACGCGGGATCTGCTTTCACTTTTTTACTGTACCAATGCAAATAAGCAATAACGACTATTCCACCGACGATAAGACCGCCCAGACGCCATGCTATACCGTCTGTGAACTGAATACCTGCCACATTAGATGCAATCACAGTAGAAAATGGATTGGCTGTTGAAAAGGTTGTGCCCATTGAACCAGCAAGGAAAATTGCTCCCACACAGACGATAGAATCGTAGCCTAGGGCGAGGAATATCGGTACGAGAATTGGATAAAAAGCTACTGCCTCTTCTTCCAATCCACACAGAGAACCCGCAATGAGCATAAATACGCAGACTAAGAAGATAAGCGCAAACTCTCGCCCTTTCGTCCTCTTCGTTAAAGCAATCAGACCCGATTCGAAAGCACCCGTTGCGCGCACTACCCCAATCAGCCCACCAAGCACGAATATAAAAACCATGATATCAACGGCATCAATCGTACCTTCGACCATAGAATTCGGAATCGCGCTTGCACTGGCAGGATTTGCATCGAGACGCTGATATGAATCTGGCACAGAAATAGGCTTGCTGATTTCCCCAGATACGAGTTGCTCGATTTTAATATCAACGCCGAGTTCTTTCAAAGAATCCTGCGTTGCAGGCATCTGCTTGATTTCGCCAGTAGGTTCAGTGACGACAAGCACCTGCGAATCAGCGTTGTAGGCGAGTTTCGCATACGAACCTGCTGGAATCAGCCATGTCGCAAGTGCAGCAATAATCGTAATGAAGAAAAGGACGGTGAACGCTGAAGGAACCTTTAACGTGAAGCCCTTTTTAGCACGTGGTTCTTTTTCTTTCGCTTTTTCGCAAACTGCCTCCGACACAACATTTTCTGGTGCCATTTTTACTCCGATACAATCGTAGTGCCTGTTTTTCCTGCCAAACCGTCGGCAGCTTTAGCAAGTGAGGTAATAATAGCTCGCTTACCATAATTATTCTCCACGAAGTCCACACACGCTTCGATCTTAGGAAGCATAGACCCTGCATCAAATTGCCCTTGAGCGATGTACTCGCGAGCTTGAACAGCGGTGAGACGATCGAGACCTTTCTGCCCGAGTTTATTGTAGTTGAGATAAACTTTATCTACTGCCATGAGAATAAGAAGAGCATCTGCTTCGAGCTGATTTGCCATGAGCGCAGCTGTGCGATCCTTATCGACCACTGCAACCACACCGCGATGGCGCCGATCACTGCGAATAACTGGCACGCCGCCACCGCCTGCAGCGACAATAACCGTACCACGATCAACTAACCCACGGATAAGACGAGCTTCACGAATAGTTTTCGGCAAAGGTGATGCCACTACCCTGCGCCAACCACGCCCAGAATCTTCAACGTATTGATTGCCTGTATGCTCTGCAAGTACTTTCGCTTCTTCCTCAGTATAGAAAGCGCCAACTGGTTTAGTCGGCTTTTGGAAAGCTGGATCCTGCGCATCCACCACAGTCTGAGTCACAATCGATACGCAATCAATATCAAGCTGACGTGCATCAAGTTCGTCACCAATTGCCTGCTGAAGATGATAGCCGATATATCCCTGCGACATCGCACCGCATTCAGCCAACGGAATATTAGGGCTTATGCCCTCTTTTGCAGCTGTATCAAAAGCAAGGTTAATCATCCCCACTTGAGGACCGTTGCCGTGCGTGACGATCACGCGGTTACCGCTCTCTACGAGATCGACAATTGACGATGCCGTTGCCGAAATCAATTCCGACTGCTCTTGAGGGGTTTTACCAAGCGCATTTCCTCCAAGAGCAACAACAATTCTTTCTGCCATCAATATCTTTCAAGAAAGAGTTGCATACAACACAGCTTTAATGGTGTGCATACGATTCTCAGCTTCTTCAAATACTTTTGAACGAGAAGATTCAAAGACGGAATCAGCAACTTCCATTTCAGTGACGTTGAACTTTTCAGCAATTTCGGCAGCGATCGTGGTATTCACATCATGGAAAGACGGTAAGCAGTGCATAAAGATTGCGTCTTCACGAGCCTTGGCCATGATTTCATCAGTCACGCGGTACGGTTCAAGAAGTTTAATGCGTTCTTCCCAGATAGTGCTTGGCTCGCCCATCGATACCCAAATATCCGTGTAGACTACGTGAGCATCCTTAATTGCTTCATCAATATCTTCAGTGATGGTGATGCAGCCGCCAGTTTCTTTGGCAATCTCGCGGCATGTTTCAACAAGCGTATCGTTTGGCATCTGCTCTTTCGGACCGCAGGCGACGAAGTGCAGACCAAGTTTTGCGCACACAACCATGAGAGAATTTCCTACATTGTTGCCAGCGTCTCCCATAAAGACCAGCTTCTGATGATGAAGACCCTGCGGGAAATTCTCTTCGATTGTTAGCATATCGGCGAGCATCTGCGTTGGATGAAATTCCGTCGTCAAACCATTCCATACAGGCACTCCAGCCTTAGCGGCAATTTCTTCGACGATCTCTTGAGCAAAACCACGATATTCGATACCGTCGTACATACGCCCAAGCACACGAGCAGTATCCTCAATAGATTCTTTCTTACCCATCTGAGAGCTGCCTGGATCGAGATAGGTGACGCCCATACCAAGATCGTAGCCAGCAACTTCGAATGCGCAGCGGGTACGAGTAGAAGTCTTTTCAAAAAGTAAGACAATATTCTTACCACTAAGATACTTATGCGGAACACCAGCAAGCTTCATATCTTTGAACTGTTTCGACAAACGAAGCAGGTAGCGAATTTCATCTGACGAAAAATCGAGAAGTTTCAAGAAATTACGTCCACTAAGACTCACAGGCATATTAACCCCTTCCATGCATACACATGCCAACAGCGATATATCTATTATCGTTTCTATTGAGTATAGATGAGAAAAAGAAGAAAACTTTAGATCGCCATTAGTCTAAAATATTTTTGTCTGCCCAATCTGAAATAACACAGATACAAATCAACATCCGATTCTTCCTAAAAACCACTGAAACTCTAGGAAAAATAACAAGGAAAACAATGAAAAAGAGCGAGAAACATATACATTAGCTGCGCACTAATATACAGAACTTATTTCAGCCTTCGAAAATAGCGAATGGGGCAAAAAAGTTCAATCCTACGGCAAAATCGCAGCGTTGGAACAGCCGCTATTTAAAAGGCGCTATTAAAAAGCGCTCACGTGGGCTTTGCATCAGGAACGCGATATCGTCAAAGGCGTCGAGAAATGGATAGGTAAAGAACCAGTTTGGCGAGTAGAAAAATCATCTAGGACATTAGTCCAACTTTACATAGATATACTTCAGCATGAGGATCTTGTTTGGCAAACAGTGCAAGAGTAATTATCGCCAGTTATAAGTAGAGATCTTGCTTATTACATAGCTAAAGCATCGAATGGATCGCTCTCTCCTAGAAGGTACTTGTATGAATTGACGGCATTATTGCTATCATCGCGCCTATAGATCGCACTATCCATTGCAGACACATGCCCTCGGCAGATTCAGTCTATGACGAGTGAGGGCTGCGTATTTTCTAGTGGAATCTAGCACGTATAACACAATCATCCTATTGCTATATACCGACGAATGTCGGTATCGAATACCGACAAATATCGGTGTTGCAACGCCATCCACACGTGTTTAATTAGCAGTATCTCTAAGAAGAGATGGCAGCCAATATTTCTATGCTGTGTAATCCAGTGGTGGCATGATGAAAGGAATACGAAAGATGAAACTACGCAAAGCAGCGCAGTTGGCTACAGCGAGCGTCTGCACTCTCGCTTTATCGTTTACGGCAGTCGGAGTAGCGAACGCAGCAGAAACACCTGCTACTACCTCTGCAGCTGGCAGCTATGGAAATGTTGAAGATACACGGGCTTCTACCGTGTGCTCCGAAAATAATACCCTTCTATCTCCGAAAGAACAGGAATTTGCCGATGTGCTCGCAAAGGAATTAGAACGATTCAATAATGTGACTAACATTGAAGATATTAAGCTGACTGCTATTGAGCTGTATCCTGACGATGTATCTAAGCAACAGGAATATGTTGAGTTTTCTTCTGAGCCTTTAGCGCAATTCTATGAGGCACGCGCATTGCCTGCCGTTGTCGCAGCTGCTATTCCTGTTATTGCGGCTTGTGTTGCTCGCGGCTTATCAGGAGCAGCCCTTGATCAGGTCGTAACTGCTCTACGCGGAAATGATCTTGCCAGAGCTGATGACTTAATATGGTCTTTTGCTGCTGGATGCGTTGGTTTTGGTCCTTTAAAATGGGCATTTAATAAGGCAAAACCAGTTGCAGCGCGAACACTGACGTGGGCTGTGCAACAAGCTCTCAAAGTGACGGGAAAGTTTAAGAAATGAGTGAGGAAACTAGAACACGTATTGTTGATATTTGCGCTGGGATATTTGCTCTAACTGTAGCTTTTTTAGTTAAGCCTCCAGGCTGGAGTATTCAGCATATCTTGATATGGTTAGCTGTTCTCGCTCCGGTTTATATAGTTGCGCAGTTGCTCATGATGCTTCCCAGGATTGTTAAAAGTGTTCGTGAAAGAAAAGAAGAGTAATGAATTTCTTGGGGAAAAATAACGATACGTATCGATACGCATTAAGACAGTAGATACAGCAGCTAAAAATCCCAAGAAGAGTTGTGCACACAGTTAAAGCAGGTTAATGCCGCTATATCGGCGTTGCCCATTCAGATCAAAGCTATTCTTGAGGCATAGCAGATTCTTAAGAATCTGCTATGCCGAAGGATCGCGGTCAGAAGATATTGACGCCGCACTCGCTGCGGATTCTCCTACTGAACCCTTTACCAAATGCTAGTTATTTCGTGGAAATCTATTCTGGCACCCGTTCGCTATTTTATGGCAAGTAGATACCATTCACCCACCAGATATATCAAGCTCCGCCTGAGCAATTTTTTCTCGCTGTATCTCATTTAATTCATGTGAATCAAGCCAATGCTCAGGCAAGTGCGCACGCTTAGCTCCTCCAGCACGCCCGCGAGCGCCATGAGCTGCAGCAGGATAATGCTGGCTGAGATCTAGCTGGTGCAGTAAATTATCCAGTTCATTCAGAGAGCTCACCACAGCTAAAGAAGATCGTATCTCTCCTCCTACCGCGTATCCGCGCAGATACCAGCCGATATGTTTGCGCATATCACGAATAGCTTTAAACTCATTTCCTCCCCAATGATGAACCATGAGCTGCGCGTGGCGCATAATCGTTTGCACTGCCTCACCTAAAGTTGGTTCAGCCCGTCTTGCCGAAGCGGAGGCACTCGGGTGTATTTGAGTAAAATCTGCTGCCATATCGTAAAAAATCCACGGGCGCCCTTGAGCACCACGCCCGATCGCGATCCCGTTTACTCCTGTTTTGGCGATCATGCGCTGAGCGTCCACAGCTTCAAACACATCTCCATTGCCAAAAACAGGCACCCGCCCATTGACGATATCCACAAAATCTGCAAGCCGATCCCAGCGGGCATACCCTGAATAGTGCTGCTCAAGCGTGCGCGCATGTAAAGTAAGTGCCGAAATTCCAGCACCGATAGCAATCTCAGCTGCATCTGCCATCGTTTCGTGCATATCATCGATACCAATACGAATTTTTGCTGTGACGGGAATTGTATGGCTACGTTGATAGGTGCGCGAGGCTCGCTCAGCAGCTTTAACTGCCGAGCGCACAATTGCAGCAAAGAGATCATGCTTCCACGGCAGAGCTGAACCACCGCCTTTGCGGGTCACCTTTGGCACAGGGCATCCAAAATTCAGATCAATATGGTCAGCAAGATCAAGCTCAATTAAACGCTCAACAGCCGCTGCCGTCACGCCTGGCTGAACTCCATACAGTTGCACGCTACGCACAGGATCGCCAGAATCTGGCTGTACGAGCTGCATGGTAGCAGGCTTACTTTCGACGAGTGCGCGCGTGGTAATCATTTCACAGACAAATAAACCTGCGTATGCGTGCGTACCATCAGTTCGGCTTTCTGCCCGAGACTGCCCAGATTCTTCAGCTCCCATCCGCTCGGTATGCGTGTGCGCTCTAGCAGACTCCGATCCCTGAGCAAGAGAATTCGAATCTTGAGCAGGTATACCGCTTGCGTAAGGAAAGTTGGTATCCCCCAACGCACTCGCCGCATACTCAGACTTCACAGCAAAAGCTGGATTGCCGTATGCTCCCGCCTCGGCAAATTCGCGGCACAGCTGACGAAACGGAGCATTCGTCACTCCCGCCATCGGCGAGAGTACCACTGGAATATCTAGCAGTACTTCGCCGATATGCACAGGTGATATAGAAGGGAGCATATACACTAGACTCAGCAGCCCACCAACTTAGCAGCAAGGAAACTCTGCACATTCTCAATCGGGATACGTACTTGTTCCATCGTGTCTCGATCACGCACCGTCACTGCTTGGTCTTCGAGAGAATCAAAATCAACAGTGATACAGAACGGTGTGCCGATTTCGTCTTGACGACGATAGCGGCGCCCCACGGCACCAGCGTCATCAAAATCGACATTCCAATACTGGCGAAGCTGATTGGCCAGATCACGAGCCACAGGAGAAAGATCTCCTGAACGTGAAAGAGGAAGCACTGCCGCTTTTACAGGAGCCAAGCGCGGATCGAGCTTGAGCAGCACTCGCTTATCTACGCCCCCTTTGGTGTTTGGTGCTTCGTCTTCAGTATAAGCTTCTACAAGGAATGCCATCATCGAACGAGTAAGCCCCGCTGACGGTTCAATCACGTATGGCACATAGCGTTCACCCGTTGCTTGATCGAAATACTCAAGCTTCTTGCCGCTGGCGTCTGAATGGGAGCTGAGATCGAAATCAGTACGATTTGCGATACCTTCAAGCTCTCCCCAATCTGATCCTTGGAAACCGAATTTATATTCAATATCCACGGTGCGCTTGGAATAGTGTGAGAGTTTTTCTTTCGGATGCTCGTAGAGACGCAGATTCTCCTGAGAAATGCCAAGATCGCTATACCACGCTAAACGGCGGTCAATCCAGCTTTGATGCCACTGCTCATCTTCACCAGGCTTGACGAAAAATTCAATTTCCATCTGTTCAAATTCACGAGTGCGGAAGATAAAATTTCCTGGAGTAATTTCATTACGGAAGCTCTTACCTACCTGCCCAATACCAAACGGAGGCTTCTTTCGCGCAGCGGTGACAACGTTGAGGAAGTTAATAAAAATTCCCTGAGCAGTTTCAGGGCGCAGATAATGCAAGCCTTCTTCATTATCGACAGGTCCTAGGAAGGTCTTGAGTAAACCTGAAAATGGCTTAGATTCCGTCCAGTTTCCTTTGATACCGCAGTTCGGGCAGCTCACACTCTCCATTGCCACATCATGCTCATCGACGCCATGCTTATCAGCATGCTGTTCGATCAGTTCGTCTTCACGCAAACGCTTATGGCAATTCTGACATTCGATCAAAGGATCAGAAAAAGTGGAGACGTGACCAGAGGCAACCCATACTTCTCGCGGAAGAATAATGGAGGAATCAAGCCCCACAACGTCGTCTCGGCTCGTCACGTTTGCTCTCCACCACTGACGCTTAATGTTTTCTTTTAGTTCCACACCAAGCGGCCCGTAATCCCATGCCGATCGGGTACCGCCGTAAATCTCGCCGCACGGAAACACAAAGCCTCGCCGCTTTGCTAAAGAAATAACGTTATCGAGTGTTGATGGTGCCGTTTTAGCCATCGCTTTTCCTTTCACTTTCCGCATCTGGATGATGCAGACGACGTTTAGCTATGTATGTATTCTATGTGCACGCACACTTTTTAGAGGCCTCAATACTTCACAGCTTGATAGAGATCACACACCTTTCACATCATAAAATTTTGGAAGAATTTTACTCAAAAGATAAAGCTAATCGCATGAAAATAAATCTCAATAAGAATAGGGATGCAGCGCTGCTCGAATCCATGCACTCACCTGCACACCTATCTACGGCGGTATTGCGGGCGGCGTGATTCTGATACGCATTGCAGGAGGAACCACGACGAACCTCACAAGCTATCTTTTTGGCTCTATCGCAACTGTAAGCACTGCAGACGTCTGGTATACCATCGGGCTGGCAACAGTAATTCTGCTTGTGGGAATCGGACTGCGCGGGCCGCTCTTTGCACTCTCATACGATCCAGAATTCTCGCGCGCTCGAGGCTTACGAGTGGGAACGCTCAATATCTGTATCGCTATGCTTGCTGCTCTCACAGTATCGGTATCTATGCGAGTAGTAGGCGTGTTGCTAGTATCAGCTATCATGATCGTCCCTGTTGCTATTGCTCAGCTCATCGCCAACTCATTTCGAGGAACCATGCATATTGCGATGGCAATAGGCGCCATTGTTTGCGTGGCTGGGCTGATAATCACCTACATCTATCCTTTCAGCCCAGGAGCTATGATCGTCGTCTTGGCTGTCTGCCTCTACTTGCTCACAGCAATTATTCACCCACTATGGCAGCGATTTCACCGCGAAAATCGCCACTAGCACAAGGCATATGGGCAAGCCTAAGGTATAACGCATTTATGCGCTAAACCCTAGCGCCATATTCTCGCAATTTTTAACACACCTTCTCATTAACTATGCAATAATGAGAATGAAGAAGGAGTGCTATGCAAAGAATGACCCGCCAACGTGCAGCAATTATGGAAGCTCTCAAAGAAGACCAGAGCTTCGTCTCTGCTCAAGATTTGCATGAGCGCCTCACGAAAAACGGAACGCGCATCGGCTTAGCAACTGTCTATCGTAATTTGCAGGCTCTTGCTGCTAGTGACGATGTAGACGTTGTTCGCGTTGAAGATTCCGATATTCAACTATTTCGTTACTGCAGCAGCGAGCAGCATCACCATCATCTTATCTGCAGATCGTGCGGAACTACGCAAGATATCGAAGCGGAATCAGTAGAAACATGGGCTCAGTCCATTGCACGTATGTACGGTTTTACTGATGTCCGCCATTCTCTAGAACTGTACGGTTTATGCAGTTCCTGCTCTACACAAGACAATCACGCCCAAGCAACACTTTAAGATCTGCACACAGCGAGCTGCTCGCATTGACTGAAAAACGTGAATCAAGCTCCACAATACTCGTCTTATCTCGTTGCACCACGTGAATCCTCATCGGCGCAGACCCTGGGTATTGCCTAAGCACCTCACCTAAACGCATCATCAACTCAGGCGTGCACAGACGCTCATAGATACGGATATTCACAGGTGCATTCTCATCATATTCCACAGGAGCCAGCTCAATCGACTGCGCCGATAAGCTCACAGCACCGTCACGTATACCGACACGCCCATGAACAATCACCACTGAATCCTGAGTGAGCAAAGAAGCTACTTTTTCATACGTCTTCGTAAAAACGTTTACTGACGTCGATCCAGTGAGATCCTCAATTTCGACAGTTGCCCACACTTTCCCGCTCTTCTTTGCAATCCGCGTCTGCACAGAAGAAATAAGCCCTGCAATCACCACGGGCTGCCCATCAGCAATTTGTTCGTCATCGAGGAGCTGAACCACAGTCGTATCAGCCACTCTATCGAGCACTGCCGTCATATCGGAGAGAGGATGATCAGAGACGTACAGACCAAGCATTTCTCGCTCAATATTGAGCTTTTGGCGCTTCTCCCAATCGGGAAGATCGGGCACCTCAACGCTAAATGTGCACTCCTGATCTACCCCTAAACCACCAAAGAGATCAAACTGCCCAGCAGCTTCGTTACGTTTAATAGGAACCACAGCATCAACAGCGTCTTCCATAACGCTGAGCAATGATCGGCGCGTATTACCTAAGGAATCGAAAGCACCAGCTTTAATGAGGCACTCAAGCGCGCGTTTATTGCACACCTGCACAGGAACTTTATCTAAGAAATCTTGAAAACTCGTAAAAGCGCCTTTTTCTTCACGGGCTTGGATAATAGCATCAACAACAGCTGCCCCGACGTTTTTAACACCACTCAAGCCCACACGAATTTCATTGCCGATCGCCCAATAGTTAGCGCGAGATTCGTTCACATCAGGTACGAGAACGGCAATCCCCATGCGACGGCATTCAGCAAGATACGCAGCAATTTTATCAACCTTGCCTTTGTTCGTTGCAAGCAGCGCTGCCATAAACTCTACAGGGTGATGCGCCTTAAGATATGCCGTTTGATAGGCAACGAGAGCGTACGCTTCTGAATGAGATTTATTAAACGCATAAGATGCAAAGGGCACGAGAATATCCCATAGCGTTTGAATACACTCGGGCGAATAACCATTCTCTCGCATGCCAGCAGCAAAACCATCAAACTGCTTCGCCAGCACATCAGCCTTTTTCTTGCCCATAGCTTTACGCAGCATATCGGCTTGCCCAAGGGAAAAACTCGCAACTTTCTGAGCAATTTTCATCACCTGCTCTTGGAATACGATAAGACCGTATGTGCCTGAGAGAATATCTTTAAGCGGTTCGGCAAGCTCAGGGTGAATCGGAGTTATCTCCTGCAAACCAGTTTTTCGCAACGCATAGTTAGTATGCGAATTTGCACCCATCGGTCCTGGACGATAGAGCGCAGAAACAGCAGAAATATCATCAAAACAGTCTGCTCTCATCTGTTTGAGAAGAGTGCGCATGCCGCTACCTTCGAGCTGAAACACGCCCAGCGTCTCACCGCGTCCAAGAAGTTCAAATGTGAGCGGATCGTCGAGAGCCACGTTATCAATATCGGGAGCTTCAGCGCCGTTTGCCGCCACATTGAGCAAAGTATCATTGATAGTCGTGAGGTTTGATAGCCCTAAGAAGTCCATCTTAATCAGACCAAGTTCCTCGCACTGCGGGTATTCGAACTGTGTGAGCACAATATTATCTTTAGCATTGAGCATCACAGGGATAACGTCGGTGAGTGGCTCACTACTCATAATTACGGCACACGCATGCACACCAGTCTGACGCACCAGCCCCTCCAGACCAGTAGCCAGATCATAAACTTTTCGAGCATCGCCATCACTTTCGATCAAGTTACGAAACTCTGTGGCCTCCGCATAGCGTGAATGCTCCTTATTGAACATTTCGTTCACAGGAATATCTTTACCCATCACGGCAGGCGGCATGGCTTTCGTGAGGCGATCGCCCATCTCGAAAGGATAACCCAATACGCGAGCAGAATCTTTAAGAGCTTGTTTCGCTTTAATTGTGCCGAATGTGACAACCTGCGAAACTTTATCTTTGCCGTATTTTTCTTCAACATACTGAATAACTTCCGGGCGCCGACGATCGTCGAAATCTACATCGATATCCGGCATACTCACACGCTCAGGATTTAAGAAACGTTCAAAGAGAAGATCGTGCTTAATTGGATCAAGCTGAGTAATCCCAAGGGCATACGCCACCATCGATCCAGCTCCCGAACCACGCCCAGGGCCAACTCTAATCCCACTTTTGCGAGCCCAATCAATATAATCTGCAACTACCAGGAAGTATCCAGGAAATCCCATCTGCACAATCACGCCCACCTCATAATCTGCGCGCGTTCGCACATGATCGGGAATAACCTCTCCAAAACGCTCGTGCAAACCCCTCTCAACTTCACGAATAAACCACGAAGTTTCGTCTTCTCCCTCAGGCACAGGGAAACTCGGCATATAGTTCGCGCCTTCCGCCGTCGTCTGGAAACTGACGTTACAACGCTCCGCAATGAGCAAAGTATTAGCACACGCCTCAGGAAGATCCTCAAATAGACGGTTCATTTCCTCAGTTGAACGCAAATAATAGCCCTCGCCATCAAATTTAAAACGATTAGGATCAGTGAGAGTAGATCCAGAGTTGATACACAGCATTGCGTCTTGCACATGGTTATCCTCACGCCTCACGTAATGCGAATCGTTTGTAGCAATAATTGGTGCACCGATAGCCCGCGCTAATTCGATAAGATCCTGCTGCACGCGCTTTTCAATCTCGATGCCGTGATCCATAAGCTCTACAAAGAAATTATCTTTACCGAAAATATCTTGGAGCTCACCAGCAGCCTTATACGCCTCCTCTTTCTGTCCTAAACGTAACCTCGTCTGAATTTCCCCCGACGGGCATCCAGCCGTACCAATCAGCCCCTTATGATAGGTCTCTAGCAGATCTCTATCCATACGTGGCCATTTTCCAAACTGACCATCGAGCGACGCTCTCGAACCGATACGGAAAAGATTATGCATACCTGTATTGTTTTCACTCAAGAGCGTCATATGCGTATAAGCACCTGAAGCAGAGACGTCATCGGCACGCTGATCGCTGCGCCCCCAGTGCACGCGAGTACGGTCAAAACGCGAGGTGCCAGGAGTCATATATGCTTCTAAACCGATAATCGGCTTCACCCCAGCTTTTTTTGCTGTACGCCAAAAATCATAGGCGCCAAAGAGATATCCATGATCTGTAATTGCTACAGCGCTCTGCTCCTGCGCAGCTACTTCGTTCACAAGTTTCTGAATTTTTGCAGCGCCATCAAGCAAAGAATAATCGGTGTGCACATGCAAATGAGCAAAATCGTTTGTCGCCTTCATACCTACCACTTTACAAAGCCTCTTGGATAAAAATACCGAAAAATAGAAGCACTTATCGCCTGCTTGCCGCTACCTGGCACATATACGCATACTATCGAGCGCGTGCTGAAGATCATACGGATAAGCAGAATGAAATTCCACAAATTCTTGGCTGCGCGGATGAATAAACCCTAAAGTCACAGCATGAAGCCACTGACGCGATAATCCGATGCACGCACTAAGCTTACTATCAGCTCCATACATATCATCTCCCACACAAGGATGATGGATCGCAGCCATGTGCACGCGAATCTGATGAGTGCGCCCCGTCTCTAAATGCACGTTGAGCAATGCAGCTCCAGGCATAACCTCAAGCGTGTCGTAGTGAGTGACGGAATGCTTGCCACCTTCCCCGATTGCCATTTTCCATTCGTGCCGACGATCACGCACAATCGGCGCCTCAATTGTGCCACTTAAAGGATCTGGATGCCCCTGCACGAGCGCATGATATATTTTGGTGACGGTCCTATCTCGAAATGCCTGCTTCAACGCTGAATATGCCAACTCAGACTTCGCGACCACCATACAACCCGTCGTGCCTACATCAAGACGATGCACAATTCCTTTTCGCTCAGGCGGACCATATTCGCTCAGACGCCGCCCAGAAGCGAGCAGAGCACCCAAAACATCTGGTCCTTCAAAATTAAGAGAGGGATGCGCCGCCACTCCCGCTGGCTTATCTATCACTACAAGATCATCATCTTCATAGATGACGGCAAGCCCTTCGACAGGTGTTGGACGAGGTTCGCAGGGCGTAGGCGTCACCAACTCAATTTCAAGCAGCTGATTGGCAAGCACACGCTGCGAAGCTTTATCAACCGCACTTCCATCTACCCATACACATCCGACATCGATGAGGTTCTTAACGGAAGAACGGGATAAACCCGTCATACTTGAGAGAACAACATCGAGCCGCTCACCCACAAAATCTGGCGGCACTGCATACACCCGTTTACTCATGTGGGTATTCCTCTGAGCACATATCGGCATCACTGCCGCGATGCATCTTCAGACCTGTACGCACACTCTGCGCAGACGCAGTTTCTACGTACGTATCCTCCACAGGAACTCTCTGAGTATTTGGAGTAGCTTCGCTACATTTCGGCTCAGCATCACTCTTGTGAGTGCTCGCTATTTCAGCGCACTTGCTCTCACTGCACGTACTGAGATCAGAATCCTCGCTGCCTATCTGCCCAGCAGATAGCTCCTGCTGTGAGCGAGATAAGAAGAATTCCGCAAGAATAAGAGCAGCAGCTCCGGCAACAAGCTCAATATCAGCCACGTTACCTACAAAAAAATCACAGTAGTTAATGAAATCAACTACATGCCCTTGCCCATATCCAGGTGCGCGAAATAGGCGGTCAATAAGATTGCCGAGAGCACCAGCCCAAATCACACCGAGTATAAGGCGAGAAGAAAATCGACGAGAGCGCCACATTAGTATCGGAAGAGCGATACATGCTGCAAAAGCAATAAGAGTGAATATCCACGTGGTATTAGCGCCAAGAGAAAATGCCGCTCCAGAATTATAGACAAGCTCGAACGAGAGAAAGTTTCCAAGAATCATACGCTGCTGCGAACTCAATGCTGCAACTGCCCAGTTTTTCGTGATCTGATCGAGAAGCACAAGTACGCAGACGAGGAGCCACACAAGCACCAACTGTTGTTTTGTTTTCATCACTCTCTAAGGATACACAGATATGCCAGATGCCCCGAGCCAGACCATACGGTTTAGCTCGGAGCATCTGAAAATTTTCACACGCGAACCATTGCCCACGCAAAGAAAAAGAATTAGTTTTGCTGATCAGACGTATCGACGTTGTGGAGCAAAGATTCGAGATATCCCTTCAAACGCCCGCGATAATCGCGCTCAAAATCACGCAGATCGGAAATTTTGCGCTCCATCGCCATGCGATCTTCATCGAGTTTCGTCAGCACTGCGTTCTTGTGATCTTCTGTCTCACGAGCAATACGATCACGCTCAGCATTCATCTCATTGATGATACGCGTGCGCTCTGCCTCCGCCTCGCTAATCATGCGCGAAGATTCAGCTTTGCCGTTGGAGACGTATTCATCGTGAAGTTTCTGCGCGAGAGCCAAAACACCTGTCGCATTAGCAGCCTCACCAGAATTAGGATCAGTAAACGATTCAGCAGAATCTGACGTTGCTGGAGCGGCACTAGCAGTATGCTCAAGTTCGGTGATGCGAGCCTTTGCAGCCTGAAGCTCAGCTTCCAGATCATTCTTGCTCTTCGTCAATTGTGCGATAGTTTCTGCAACAAGATCGAGAAAATCATCTACTTCATCTTGATCATAGCCATTTTCGACACGTGGCGGTTCTTTGAAGCGCATATTGACGACGTCATGTTCCGTCAGCATAGCCATAGTTGTACCTCATTTTCGATATCGGGCGCGCATTCATTGCGCGCTTTTGTACAGCACTATTATTACCACATTTATGCACTGCAATGTTAAAGACTACGAAATTTTCACAGTCTTTATATTTTTTCACATCTGCACCAAAGAAAACGGGCAAGCAAACCTTCAAGCCTTCCTCTTCATTCTCTATACACAACCTCTTGGATCATAGCTGCACAATAGCCGTCTTTTAACTGCTGTTTGAGATGCATCACGGATTGTTGCAGACGGTTTCACACTGCTATCGACAGCATTATTTGCTTTTGTTTATAAAGCGATCTTCCTAATAAAAGTTTGCACTAAATCCCCTCCCAGCACTAAAGATGTGCCTTTTAAAGAAGCACAGCTAATAAAATATATGCTTGTGCGATAAATGAATCCGCTATATATTGCAGCGAGAAGAAGCACAAACCACGCTGGTTTATCTCTAAATTTGTTTAAGAAAACTTTTTGGAATCCCTCGAACTGCTCTAAATCTTTAGAGTAGATGCTCACTCACAAATGCTCAGAACTTTCCATTTGTATCAGCATGCCTTCAGTGGGAGGGCAACTTCGCCGCACTCTCAGTACTTTATTACAGTTTATAGATGCACACCTCTTATAGATACGCACCTCTACTTCAGCGCGCTAGCACCGCAAGAGAATATGCAACAAACTGCACAAGCTGTACAGCGAAATAGAGCACTACAAAGCCTACATCGAAGGCAATCCCACCCATACGTAGCGGAGGAATATATTTCGCAAGAAAACGAAGAGGAGGATCCGTCACAATATACACAGCACGGGCAAGTAAAAGAATAAAACCTTGCGGGCGC
The DNA here is from genome assembly GCA_902464405.1 of uncultured Actinomycetaceae bacterium. Taxonomy (GTDB): domain Bacteria; phylum Actinomycetota; class Actinomycetes; order Actinomycetales; family Actinomycetaceae; genus Arcanobacterium_A. The sequence goes on from CABQJD010000007.1 coordinate 24,527, forward strand.
CAATCAGGCTTAAAAATCTGCACGAAATCGAGAATTACTCGCACAATAAGCACATACGTATAGAGCTTGCACAACTGGAAAATAAGTACTGCTATAAAGTACAACTCTCACCCTAAAATCTATCTCGTGAAATCGTGACTCTCATCTGAACCACGAGAATCAAGTTTCACAGAACGCGGCGTCAAAAGGAATACATCTTCAGAAATACGCGAGAACATCCCCTCCAAGCCGAAGCACAAACCGAGAGCAAAATCGACGATACGGGCACGCTCATCATCAGGAGCCTCAGAAAGGTTTAAAATCACTGGTAAACCTTCGCGGAACTCCACCGCAAAATCACGGATTTCTTTGTAGGAAGCAACCCACACCGTGACGATTCGAGCAACGTCACCCTGATCTACGGAGTGTATGTGTGAGACTACTTCTTCCTCGCCGTAATAATCGCCATATTCTTCTTCGGCTTCTGGATACTCATAGTCATCTACAGGATCAAATGCAGCCACACGACCGCTGAGTTTATCTAAAAAGCCCATGAGAGTACTCCCTTCGTACGCTCTTCTTACACTATTAAAATCGGAGGCAAAGCTGCCGTATTTTCTTCGGCGTGTTGCCTACCTGCGTGACGATAAAGAGATCAGTCTTCCCCAAAAAGGAAAGGAGGAATATCTAAATCTGGGCGCTTATGCTCATTTTCATCCTCAAAGACTGCCGGCACAGGATCGGGAGCAAATCCACGCGAAGCTTGCTCCTGCTGAGCAGAAAGCGGCGCTGATACATGAGACTGGCGTGCCATATCATCTGCCGATGGCTCATCAACGTGCGGCACGGAAAGCGGCGCTGCCTCAGCGCGCTTTGCAACAGCAGGTGCTGACGACGTGAGCAGATAATCGTTGCTCTCATCAAAACCAGCGGCAATTACCGTGACGTATACCTCATCGCCAAGAGATTCATCGGGCATAAAACCGACAATAATGTTGGCATTTGGATCCACCATCTCTTTAACGAGCTGGGCTGCTTCCCCATATTCCCTCATACCAAGATCCGTAGCAGCCTTGAACTGCATCAAAACGCCATGCGCCCCTTCAATACGTGCTTCGAGAAGCGGTGAGTCAATAGCGTTTTCTGTAGCACGCAAACAACGATCTACTCCTGTGGCTGAACCTAGACCCATAAGGGCGGTTCCAGCATTTTTCATAATCGTTTTCACATCAGCAAAATCGAGATTAACGATGCCTGCATTCGTGATGAGATCCGAAATGCCTCTTACGCCGTTTTGCAACACTTCATCTGCCTTACGGAATGCCTCGATAATACCGATATCCGTCTCTGAATATTCAAGTAGACGGTCATTTGGAATCACGATTAGCGCATCCACAGCATCGCGCAGTTCTGAAATACCTGAATTGGCATTGCGCATACGCTGCGAGCCTTCAAATCCGAATGGGCGGGTGACGACTCCAACTGTCAGAGCACCGAGATCGCGAGCAACTTTAGCAACGACAGGTGCCGCGCCTGTGCCAGTGCCACCGCCTTCACCTGCTGCCACAAACACCATATCGGCATCTTGGAGCGTCTCTCGAACAAGATCGATATTTTCTTCTGCCGCACGCTGCCCTACACTAGGATCAGCGCCAGCGCCCAAGCCTGAAGATACATCACGACCAATATCGATTTTTGTTTCAGCTTCAGATTTAGCCAAACTTTGGGCATCCGTATTCACCGCGATGAAATCGACACCAGCCAAGCCATCTTGAATCATACGGTCGATAGCATTGACGCCACCGCCACCAACACCCACAACCTTAATTTTGGCTGTATTTTTGAAAAAATCCATCGGAGCTGCCCTCTCAAAAGCTCAAGTAATACTTGAAGTATTTTGTGTATCCGTTCGCCCACAAGTTAGAGACGTAGGAGAAATAATTCAACAATATCGAGGGGCGTGTTGCGTAATTAGGAAAAGTTGTTAGTACACAGCACGAGATACAAGGTATATAGAGCACAAACTAGAACGCTACGCCGCAGCAAAAGCCAGATTCATCACCAAAAATTACTTCCCCACGCGCAGAAGGAATTGTATGGTGAACGCTTCGCCTCCGCCGTCTCTCTCCCCCCCCCCAGCGCAAAAGGAATCGAGGTGCGGCACCGCTATATTAAGTTACATTCAGTGCTTTTCATCGCGCGTCACTGGTGCAGAAGGAATTGAAACATCATAAAGATCGTGTTTTTCGGTGAGAAGAACTGCGAGAATTTTATTCTTTTGCTCACTCTCGCTTATTGTGCCCCACTTAACTTGCGCACCGCTTTCCAAGGTAAATGTGAGTTGCTTGCTCGACGTGACTGAATATTGAGAAATCTGAGCAAGAATCGATGAATCTATCTCACCTCTTGCCTGAGCAACAACCTCCATTGCCTGAGCATTAGTAATCTCAGAATCAGCAAGAATCAGCATCGGCAGCTCTGCTTTCTGCTCATCGGGAATACGCAGCACAGAGCTATCCTCGGCAAGCGCCGTACATGCATCTCGCGTCCCCACGCACACAACAGGTATCTGCGCTGTCAGCTTCACCACTACAGTTCTCAGCAGACGCACATGAGCTTCAGCTTGAGCGACTTCAGGAATTTCCTGCAATTCTTCGGCGAGCTTCCTCATATTCATAGAAATCAGCGGCTGCCCTGCATGCTGCTCAAGCACATGATTCACATCTATGCGCTGCACAATCGAAGCGCCGTCTACACCTTCAATCACAGTGCTGCTCAGTGAGAAGCGAAAGAACGGAGAAAAATATATAAGCCACACACCTGCGCCAACTAATGCCAGCACTCCAGCTGTGATCGCCGCTTTACGCAGCAAAACTCGGCGCTTGTGACGCTTCTTTTCACGTAAACGCTCACTGAGAGTACTCACCTCAGATATGCGCAGAGAGCTAGCCATCACTTCTCTCCCGAGGGTAGAGCAGCATTAGCTAATAAATCTAGCAACTGCACACCGAGCGTTCGCACTTTAGGACCAAGCATGATAGCAATATCTCCCGCATGGAGCCCTTTCATCAGCTCTTGCAGCGCAGCACACTCATCTGGCTCAAAGATAGCGCAAGGCAGAAGATCAGCAATTACATCACCCTGCGCGCCATCGGCCAACATATCACGAGAAGAATATACGTGAGTCACCACAACACTATCGGCTGACGAAAGTTCACAAGCAAAATCTTGAGCAAAAATTTTGGTGCGAGCATACGTGAGCGGCTGAAAAAGCACGTGCACTCTTCCCTGAGCTACATCTCGTGCAGTACGAATCGTCACAGCAACTTCAGTGGGATGATGCGCGTAATCGTCAATCACCATCACGCCGCCAGCAACACCCAATAATTCAAATCGCCGCTTAGCTCCTCGAAATTCTGCAAGCGCTTGAGCCATCGCCGCCCCGTCTTCACCAAGCTCTACTCCAGCTGCCCATGCTGCAGCAGCATTAAGCAGCATATGACTTCCCGGTACACGCAGCTGCAACTCATATTTCTTGCCGTTATAGATTAGCTCAGCAGCATTAAAAAAACCGTCTTCTGCTCCTTCTTTATCCTGCACCAAAACATGCCCAGAATATAGGCTGCCATACGTATTCATCTTCTCGGGTGCAGCTTGCCTGCCATACGTAAGCACTCGCACGCCCTCACAGAGCGCCTGCTGAGCTAATGATCTAGCGCCTGCATCGTCACTGCAACAAATCAAGACTCCCTGAGGCAGCAAACGGTGAGAAAAACTAACAAAAGCCTGTGCCACTGCCTCTTGTGTGCCGTAATGATCCAGATGATCCGCTTCCACATTAGTAACGACAGCAACTCTAGGCTCGTAGTTAAGAAAAGATTCATCCGATTCATCGGCTTCAGCTACAAATACCTTGCCTGTTCCAAGGTACCCTCCAGGTAATTCTCCAACCAGTTCTCCACCAATCGCACGTGAAGGATCTTTACCCAATGCTTCCAAAGCTAGCGCCAACATCGAAGACGTGGAGGTCTTGCCATGCGTACCTGCCACTGCCACAAAATCTTTATCGCGCGCTGTATAAGCCAATGCTTGAGAACGATGCATAATCTGCTGCTCACGAGCGCGCGCAATTGCCAATTCAGGATTGGAATCTTTAATAGCCGAGGAAACAACAACAATCGCATCATCTGCAACATTCGCTGAAGAATGCCCAGTAAAAATCTCTGCTCCTGCAGCAGCTAAAGTATCAGTAAGTTTCGTATGCTCTCGATCAGAACCAGAAACGATATGTCCATCGGCAAGCAGCAGCTCAGCCAAGACACTCATACCAGAGCCACCAATGCCAATCAAATGAAACTTCATTGAATTATCTCCTACCGTGAAGCAATTTCTTTCAATGCTAACTGCGCAAGCTCGCATGCAGCATCAAGCGCAGAAGCCATTTTTGCTTTATATGCCATCTGCGCCAATTGCTGCCCATCGAAAAGCGGGATCACATTCTCATTCACCCACCGCTTATCAAAATCTTGATTGCGAACCAGCAAAGCTCCACCAGCATGAACCACATCATGAGCATTGAGCGCCTGCTCACCATTGCCAATTGGAAATGGCACAAAAACTGCTGGAATTCCCAGAGCAGCCACCTCGCAAACCATTCCAGCACCCGCTCTAGTAATCACCAGATCTGCAAGAGCATAAGCCTTTTCCATCTGCTCCAGATATTCATAGACAACGTAATCGCCCCGGATATTTTCTGGCGTATTTTCCAAAGCTTTGAGCACAGAAAGGTTCTTATTACGCCCTGTGAGATGAAGAATCTGAACACCGCGTTTGAGCAGATCTTCAGCAGCTTCACTCATAACTTCATTAATATGCTGTGCTCCTTGAGAGCCACCTGTCACCAAAACTATGGGACGATCTGGATCCAGCCCAAATTCTTGAGCAGCGCCTATTCGCATATTGGCGCGATATTGCACATCGCTAGCTAGCGATACGATATCTTCACGCAGCGGCAAGCCAATAGTTTTCGTGATGCCATGAGCTGATTTCAGCGGAGTATTGCTGAACGTGAGCGCAACAGCACGAGAAAAACGCGCACCTAGCTTATTAGCTAAACCAGGGCGAGCATTTCCCTCATGAATCACCACAGGAATGCCTAATTTGCGAGCTGCTAGATATACAGGAGTAGAGACATACCCTCCAAAACCAATCACCACATCAGCCTTTTCAGCGAGCAAAATTTCTTGCGCACGGGCAACTGCTCGATGAAAACGCACAGGAAACCGTATCGATTCACAGCTCAAGGATCGAGGAAAAGGAACTCTCGGTATCGTCTGCAGTTCAAAGCCTGCAGCTGGTACTAACTCATGTTCTAAACCTTGCTCAGTACCGATGATGACAACAGAGGCATCATGCTGCAGCCGTTGCACTGCACGCGCTGTGGCCAACATAGGATTAACGTGCCCTGCTGTACCTCCTGCAGCCAAAACCACTACAGCCGTCATAATCATCCTTTCACTATCGCTCGTGACCGCAGCCACATACGATTCTTCAATGAAAACGCATCTTTTACTCCAGGAACTCCAAATGCGCATCCAATGACCACTGCATTTCCTGCAAGTACGCCCAACATCGATGATCCACCCTGGGAAAGGAAAGGAAGAGGCACACCGAAAACAGGAAGCAAACCCGTCACTACGCACATATTGGCAAGCGCCTGCCCACAAATCCAGATTCCAACGCCTACCACAACCAACTGTCCGTAACGCGTATTCATATTCACTGCGAGCTGCACATAGCTCCAACCCAGCATAATAAACAGCAAAATAACGGCTAGAGTGCCGAATAATCCAAGCTCTTCACCGATCACAGCGTAGATAAAATCCGTGTGGGCCTCAGCAAGATCACGCCATTTTTCTTTACCTGCGCCTAGACCTACTCCTGAAATACCACCTGATCCAAAAGCAAACTGAGCAAATTCAGCTTGCGTCGGCTCGTCTATATCGGGCAGAGCAAGAAACGAGAAAAAGAAATCCGTGACGCGCCGAAAACGAGAAGGCTGAGCTGCCACGAGAATAGCTGCACCAAAAGCACCTAAAATTCCTAGGCACACGATCATAGAATTTTTCAATCCTGCACACCAAAACATACCAACACCGATGAGCACATAAACTAACCCTGTACCCATATCACGACCAGCGAGCACCACAGCAGTACTCGCAATAAAACCGATCGAGGGAATGACGATAGTATGCAAAGAACGAATTTCAGCCTCAGTAAGGCGCGCAAGCGCATGAGCCAGCCAGACGATCATAGCAACTTTCAAGAATTCTGACGGCTGCACCTGTACCGCTGAGCCAAGAGAAAGCCAATTCTTATTGCCATTTATAGTCTCACCAATAAAAAGCACTAATATCTGAAGAAAAATAGCTCCTGCCAGCAGCCAGTAGGAAAAACGCTCAATCCACTGATATGGCATCATCACTATTGCCAGACCGATCACAAGCGAAATACCAACCCAGATCGCATGGCGAGTTGCAGTTAAGAAAAAAACTGTTCCAGAAGAGTCCCCTATTACAGCGCCAATACTTCGAGCGGAAGTAGCAGAAAACACCATTAGAACGCCAAAGAGGAGCAAAACGATTGTGACGGCAATAAGCACAACGAGCGCCCGCACAACCACATCTCTGCGTGCACGCTGTGAATCATTAAGCTCACTTGGCATAGCGAGATAACGATCAGCGCAATCTGCGAGGAAAAAATTACTGCGTTTACGAATCGATACCATCAGTGATATTCCTGAGAAAGAAGCTGCACAGCAGATGCGAATTTCTCACCGCGATCTGCATAAGAAACAAACTGATCCATCGAAGCACACGCAGGAGCAAGCAACACCGTCCCCTCCCCCATAGCTAAAGCATGGGATCGGCGTACAGCAGCATTCATCGGATCTTGCGAAGCTGGATCGATGTATTCAACATATAGATCGCAATTGCTCAGCGCCTCATGCCACGGCTCCTGATCTACGCCTATCACGACCACGGCCTTTAACTGAGGCGTGACGCGCTCCACAAGCTCCTCAAAATGAGAGCCCTTCGCCTGCCCTCCTGCAATCCACACTACCGACCCTTCACGCTGCGCACGCAAAGAAGCGAGCGCAGCGTGCGCGTTAGTAGCTTTAGAATCGTCCACAAAACTCACGCCGCCAATAGTTGCGACATATTCGATACGATGCTTACCCGCTGGGAAATTCGTGAGCGCTGCACGAATATGCTCTGGCGCAATACCGATTGCCCGCGCCAAAGCAGCAGCAGCCAAGGCATCTTTGACGATATGCGCAGGAAGATCAGAGCCAACAGGAGCCAGATGCGTCAAATCATCTATATAAAAAAGCTCTTCTGCGTGAGTAAAGCGCTGATTACCAAATGCCCGATCAACAACTATTCCATCAACAACGCCGATCTGCCCAACAGACGGAACTCCTAAAACAGTTCCGATTGCGCGCGCACCTTCGCACACATCAGCTTCATCAACCATCGCCTGTATGGAAGAATCTCCCACTGGATAGACACATGCCGTTTGAACAGCGTTATAGATCCGAGCCTTAGCATCACGGTACGAACTAAACGATGTATGCCATTCGAGGTGATCGTCAGCTAAATTCAAGCAGACAGCCGCAGCTGGTTGCATAGAAAACGTAGACATAAGCTGAAAGGAAGAAAGTTCCAGCGCAAAGGCACGCGGAGCATTCGAAGAGACGTCACTGACTGCAGTGACTGCAGGATTGCCGATATTTCCAAGAGGTTCGCCCCCTAATCCCGCTTCCTTTAATATGGCTGCAAGCATACTTGTGGTGGTAGTTTTCCCATTTGTACCCGTGACGGCAAGCCAGGGTGCATATATGCCATCTTCACGCTGTGCACGCAGCTGCCATGCCAGCTCTATTTCACTCCATACGGGAATACCTGCAGCATGAAGAATTTTCCATTCATCACCTTGCTCACGAAAAGCTGGAGCCAAAATAACGTGCGTAGGATTCCACTCGAGCACAGCATTCGCCATATCAGTTCCCGATGCGAGAGCGGCGGCTGTATCGATGCCTGCAATCGTCTCATACGGTTTGACTGCATTTTCTTGCGCATCCCAGACGCTCACACGCGCATTGGTGTGTTCAAGCAGAGCACTTACACTCGAACGCCCAGAAATACCCATGCCGACGACTGCCACACGAGCATTTTCGAACTGAGCTGCTCCTGGAATAGTTAAACTCATTGCCATGCCCACCATTCTCCATAGAAAATACTCACACCAAGAGCAGCGAGAATGATTTGAATTAACCAAAAACGCACAACAATCGTAACCTCTTTCCAGCCTTTCAGCTCGAAATGATGATGAATCGGCGCCATTCTAAATACCCGTTTACGAGTTCTCTTAAATACTCCGATTTGAATAACGTCTGACATCACTTCTATGAGGAATAAACCGCCAAAGAAGAGCGCCAAAAACTCCGTTTGAGAAAGAATAGAGATCCCAGCGAAAGCGCCGCCAAGAGCCAAAGATCCAGTGTCGCCCATGAAAATTCTTGCTGGTGAGGTATTGTGCCACAAGAACCCCAAACATGCACCGACTATCGCCGCAGCAATAATTCCCAAATCTCTAGGATCTCGCACGTCATAACATCCTGGTGCTGCTTCAATTCCAGCTGCACACGGCTGATATCCCTGCCATAGCGTGACGATCGTATAGGCCCCAAAAGCAATCGCAGATGCACCTGCCGCCAAACCATCGAGACCATCGGTAAGGTTCACAGCATTGGACCATGCCGTAATCAAAAAATTTGCCCAGATAATAAACAGTATGCTGCCAATAAAAATCCCAGCAAAAGCTAGGGTGATATGAGTATCACGCACAAAAGATATACTCATCGTGGCAGGAGTACGGTTCAATTTATCTTTAAAGACTAAAGCAAGAGCTGCAAATACAATACCTACAAAGCCCTGCCCAAGCATTTTAGCAGCAGGAGTCAGCCCTAAAGATCGCTCTTTTCGAACTTTAATGAAATCGTCAAAAAAACCAACGGCGCCTAAGCCCACCATCAGAAACAAGAGTAAATATCCCGAGGCTGAAGGTAAACGCTGCGCCCATATATTTGCCACGGCATATCCCAGTAATGTGGCAACCATAATCACGACGCCACCCATTGTGGGAGTCCCGCGTTTTGTCAGGTGTGAAGTTGGCCCATCTTCTCGAATAAACTGCCCGTACGATTTACGTTTGAGAAATTTTACGAATAGCGGCGTGCCAAAAAGAGTGACGAGAAGCGACAATCCGCCTGCCAACAGCAGCGAAACCACGAGATTTCCTCCCTCCTATGCCCGCTCAGACCTTGCAGATTCTAGCCTAGCAGCAAGTGCCTCAGCAATCTGCCAAGCACCCGACGAATGCGATCCTTTTAGTAACACTACGTCATCAGAGTGAATCAAGCCCTCAAGGAAGCTCTGCGCATCGTCACATTTAACATGCTCCACAACGCCGACTCCCGCCTCATGTGCTCCACGAACGAGATCATCGGTATCTTCACCCAACGCCACAAGCACCGACACACCAGCTTGCTGCAATACAGCACCGAGTGCTCTATGCTCCAGAGCATGAGCATCTCCCAGTTCAGCCATCTGCCCAAGTACTGCAACAACTCGCCTACCATTGGCAATATGAGCTGCAGCTTCTATTGCCGCTCGCATAGAATCGGGATTCGCATTATAAGAATCATCAATCAACGTATATTCGCCAGTAATCACATTCATGCGATGCGCACTGAGAGGCCCCGACACCCCTAAAACTTCGACAATATACTCAAGCGGCACACCGAGCACGTATGCCACGCTTGCCGCTGCAAGAGCATTAGACACGTGATGTTTGCCGACAAGAGCTAATGAAACAGGAGCCTGCCCTGCTGGAGTGTGCAGTGTAAAGCTTGGGTGCCCATACTCGTCAAGAATAATATCGCTGGCAAAAATATCTGCTTCCAAGCCCTGCTCAAGCACGTGCCCACGCACAGAAAAATAAGTGACTGGACCACGGGCATCTGCACTCATCGCAACCACACGCACGTCATCACCGTTGAGAATCACGGGTGCACCTTCGCGTGCATTGCACACAAGTTTTCCTTTTTCTCGCGCTACCCCGTCGATTCCGCCAATAAAACCGAGATGCGCGCGAGCAGCAATAAGCACAACTGCAACATCTGGCTGAGCAATTGACGTGAGATAGTCAATGTCTCCCGGTGCGCCTGCTCCCATTTCCAGCACAAGAGTTGCTGTTGAAGCATCAGCGCGTAGCACAGTGAGAGGAAGCCCCAGTTCATTATTAAATGAACCAGGTGGCGAGATGAGAGGTCCTCGCAGTTTCAACATCTGACTAAGTAAATCTTTGGTCGTCGTTTTTCCAACAGACCCAGTGATACCAATAACTTTGAACGTATCACCTGCTTGCTCACGAATAAGCTTAAGCTGCTCACGGGCAAAATTCCCTAAAGCGTCGTATACGTTGGCGACGACGATGAGACGCTGCGGATCAGCTCCGCCAGCAAGAGCAGCAGCTTTATCTTGGGTGACGACGCCTGCAGCTCCTTTCGCACAGACGTCACCAGAAAACTTATTGCCATCTACACGTTCTCCTGCGATAGCAAAGAAAAGATCTCCTTTTTCAAGCAATCGATTGTCTGTAGATACGCCAGTTACAAGCGGATCAGTTACTTTCGAGCACGGAGAGTACTCGCCTCGCATTTGGCGTGCAGCCTCGCTTAACTTAGTTGGAAGCATAAGATACTTTCACACTTTCTACCACGGATACTTATAGAGAGGTACGATAGACGGCGGGATTTTCATTTCCCTCATCGCAAACTGTGCGATATCAACAAAAACAGGAGCGCTTGCAGTAGAGCCATATACCGTACCATTTTCCTTATAAATGACTACTGCAACTGCAATTTTTGGATTCTCTGCAGGAATCAGCGCAGTAAAAGTTGCCGCGGTATCTGTGAGACTCCCTGAAGATCCAACATTTTCCGCAGTGCCTGTTTTTGCTGCCACGTTGTAGCCCTTGACTGCTCCTATACCTTCTGCTGTACCTCCTGGCTGGGTGGCTCCCTGCATGATATTTAGAACTGTCTGAGCAGTATCTTCCGAAACAACTTGGCGAGATTCGCCCATCACAGTAGGTGTATAAACACCATTTTCATCGTCATAACCATCGATAATTCTAGGGGGAATAAGCACGCCTTTCTGCCCAAAAACTGCAACCATCTGCGCGAGCTGGATAGTTGTAACGGCAACGCCCTGCCCAAACATCGTGGTGTAATGATCACGATCTCCCCACTCAGTATGCGGACGAAGAATTCCTGATTCTTCTGCAGGAAGAGTAATTCCCGTTTTAGCACCCCACCCAAATTTCTGCATATATTCGTAGCGCACACTATCGGAAACAGTATCCCCTATCTGCACAGTGCCTGTGTTGTACGAATGAGCAATAATTCCGGCAACAGTCATATCCTGCGTTTCGTGCGGCGAATCATCTGAAATACGTTCACCATTAGGCATATCTCGTGTGCTCGAAACAGTAAAAGTGCTAGTTGGCGTCACTTTCTTTTGGTCAATTGCAGCAGCGAGAGTGACGAGCTTTCCCACTGAACCCGGTTCATAAATAGCAGAAACGGAACGGGTACCCCAGTTTGAAACATCCGCAGAATCTAACTTACTCGGATTAGGACTATCGGAATCTGCAAGAGCTAAGAGTCTACCCGTACCAATTTCTAAAACTGCTGCAGATCCCCATACACCTCCGACTCTTTTAACAGCAGCATTGAGAGATTCTTCAGCCACACGCTGCAAATCTGCATTTATTGTCAGCTGGACGTCGTGCCCATCAACGCCCGTCGTTTCAATACGCTCAGTATCTGGATATTCAATCCCGTTCGGCCCGATCTGCACGGAAATTGCCCCATTCTTACCTGCAAGTACAGAATCCATCTGAGCTTCAACACCAGCACGACCTCGAACTACTGGGTCATCTTCGCTTTGTGAAACATAGCCAAGCAAACTACCTGCCGTTGCGCCATCTGGATACAGACGTTCCACATACCGTTCAGGATAAATGCCATGAATTTTAAGAGCAGCGATTTTCTGCCATTGTTCACTCGATAATCCTCGCGCAATCAACGCCCACTGATTATCAGAGGTTTTTCCCATAAGCTGACCGCCTAAAACAGCTTCATCAACGTTGAGAACGGGAGCTAATTTATGGGCAGCTGCCGCAGGGCCAGCCGCAAGAATTTTTTCCCCATCATCGGCGTATTCAACATAATTTTGCAAAGCTACTTGATCAGCACGCACGTTATAGCGAGGAATGGACGTTGCAAGAATGGTTCCCTTAGAATCAGTGATATTTCCCCGATTAGCTTCTTGAGTGTATGAAGTAGATCGAAATGCTACTGCCGTTTGGGCTAAAGCGTCAGCACGAAAAACTTGCAGATATGCCAACCTGCCAACCAGAGCACAAGCAACAACAAGCCCGACTGCCACGACCATGCGAAGGCGTCTATTGGTACGCTGACGCGCGTGAATATCGGGACCATGCCCAATACCTTGCGCACGCTTCCACCAATCGCTCACAAGATCTGGAAACGAAGGAGGCTGAGAATGCTGCGTCACGTGCGCTCCTATCTCCTCGGTTAATCCTCAAGCGAACTCAACGTTCCATCCAGCACATTAAGTTCACGCAAATCCTGCGCTGGTACCATACCTAAATCCGCCGCTTTAGCACGTAGTCTATCAGGGCTTGATTCTCCAATGGCAGAAGCCTGCAGAGAATCTTCTCGCATTTGAGCCGCAGAAATATCTGATTTAATATCTTTGATCTGATAAGCTCCAGCAACCATACGCGTATTGAGATAGAACGCAAAGAGCAAAGCTCCAGCAAAGAGCAAAGCACATACGAGCACAGTAATTCGAAAGCCTTTTCTCGGAGCAGGAGACGGCACTACAGACAATGCGGGAACCTCGACCACTGGTCTGGAAAGAGTGGACACAGCGGGGCGAATCCGCATGGCAGGTCGTGCAGCGTTCATTATGCAACTCCCTCATTGTTGTGACGTGCTTTTTCTGGCGTAGCTATAAGTTGTGCATCACGCAATTTTTCAACAGCGCGAATTCGCACCGACTGGGCGCGTGGATTGCGATCGCATTCGTCTGCGGGAGCCTTAGCTGCGCCTTTGACGAGAGCAGCCAGATATGGTTCGTGCCCTTCTAGCTCCACAGGAAGACCTGCGGGGCTTGAAGATTCAGTGCCCGCTTGAAAAACACGCTTGACCATACGATCTTCAAGAGAGTGGTATGCCTCCACACATAGCCGCCCACCAATACGTAAACACTGGATTGCTCGCGGCAGAGCATCTTCAAGAATGGAAAGTTCATCATTGACGGCGATTCGCAAGGCTTGAAATGTGCGTTTTGCTGGGTTTCCGCCAGTACGTTTCGCAGGAGCTGGAATTGCATCTTTCACAAGTGCCGCAAGCTGATCTGTGGTGACGATAGGTGCTTTGGCACGTTGAGCAACAATCGCTTTCGCAATTCGGCTCGCACATTTTTCTTCCCCATACACACGCAAAATGTGCACGAGTTCAGACTCCTCAGCATTATTGACGAGATCTTTTACACTGTATGCACGTGACGTATCCATACGCATATCGAGAGGTCCGCCATGAGCGTAAGAAAATCCTCGTTCGCGCACGTCAAGCTGAAAAGACGAAACACCTAAGTCCATCAGCACGCCATCTGCTTTTCCTAGCCGCCCGTAGCGTTTCGCCACATCAGCTACATAATCATACGTAGTATGCACAGCACGAAAACGCCTACCAAAAGGAGCTAACCGCTCAGATGCAAGACGAATTGCATCGGCGTCACGATCGATGCCGATAACTGTGAGATCAGGGAATCGTTCAAGAGCTGCTTCTGTGTGCCCTCCCATACCGAGAGTACAGTCGATAAGCACAGCATCTGGAATGCTGATGGCCGGAGCTAAAAGATCTAGGCACTCATCGAGCATCACAGGCGTATGGAGCGCATTGTGCTGCGCTGCATTTGCCGCCTGAACCATCGCTCTACCTTCCGATTGAATCCAATTCTCTTTTTGGTGATTACGACGGCTCCTAAATCGAGAACTCTAACCCTCCACCGAAGCCCAGAAATCGGGGAATCATCTCCGAACCTCGGTGGAGCACTACAAATCTCGCTCCTTGTGGAGTGGACTATCACCCACTGCAGCGCGACGCTCTAAAACTTAGGCAACTTACGCAACTTACGCAGCCTGCGCTTTAGAAAACACCTGGAATGAGCTCTTCTTCGCGGTCTGCGAAGCTTGCTTCATTTCCACTTAAATACCGCTCCCAGGCATCCCGATCCCATATCTCTGCATGATCACCCGAGCCAATCACACTCACATCACGCGTGAGAGCTGCATACTCGCGCAATCCCACAGGGATATTGATTCGCCCCTGTTTATCTGGAATCTGATCGGAAGCTCCAGAGAGAAAGACACGCGTATAGCTACGCGCTTCTTTCATCGTGATAGGCGCCTGCTGTAGACGCTCCATCACGGCCTGAAACGTGCCCATCGGATAGACATAGAGGCAATGCTCCTGCCCTTTGGTAATCACTAGACCACCAGAGAGCTGGTCGCGATATTTAGCAGGCAAAATCAAACGTCCCTTTTCATCTAAACGAGGCTCGTATGTGCCAAGGAACATATGACTTCACCTCCCGCATTGCCTCCACTTTACTCCACTTCACTCCCCTAATCAAGTATTTAGCCTAATTAAGTGAGCGTGTTTTCTTATAATAGAGCTAAAAAGTCTGGTGGAGGAAAAATTGAGAGAAAACTCTAGAGTCCTCAGGATCGGGAGATCCTGAGGACTCTAGAGATAAGAGATAGAAGATACCTATAGGTTGCTTCCTAGTTTGCGTTCCAGTTTGATTCTCTTCCGGTTCAGCTTAGCCAGCCCAAACACGTGTTGAGCAACGAGCCTGCCAATCTCTTCCACCGAAGGAAGATGACGCTCTGCGAGTTCTTCATCAATTTCAGCCTCGCGCCCGTCTGCTTTCATCTCTTCGATCAGCGATTGTGCTTCTTGCACACAATCTTGCGATAGCGGATTAGCGGCAATCTTTGCTTTCACCGCATCTAACTCGCTGCGAAGTTGTGTTGTGTCTTTTCTTCTGGATAGCATCATCGACTTCTAATACTTTCCTAACGTTGAGATCGTGCTTCTTTGATGCCAAGCCCTATCGATAAAATCAATGGAACTGGCCACGCCATAAGCCACACACGTGGATCATCAAAAACTAGCGCGTGATGCTCGACTAAGGAAATCACCACTACCAACAGCAAGTAGCCAATGGCGAATGTAGGAATAAACGTTTTTACGAAATGCACCATGATAGTTTCTCCTTTTCATCATTACTGCAAAATGGAGGTTTTACTAAAATGCGCACCAAGCGGCTGCTGACGCAAGCGCTGCGGCGACTACAACAGGACCTCCGAGAGCTTTACCCGCCCCCGTCACGAAAGCCGGACCGAGCGCTCGAACGATAGTCGAAGCAGCCAGCCCCCAATTCCATGCCTTTACTGCCGTGACGATTGCCGTCCACGTTCCAGCGCCAAATGCCGTGGTGGGAATGCCCAAAGCTCCGTAAATAACGCATTTTGCATAAGAGGTCGCATCGCGATTCTCTATATCTCCAGCAAAGACGGGATCTCCATAAGTAGTATCTTTCATAGACGATGCTCTATTTAGCTGAGTAGCTAGATCCTCGAAAACGAACAGGTGTTGCCTATAACCATCGGCAATAATAGCTTCTGGATTAACTGTGAACGTACCATCGGTTTGAGGCATATATCGTGTAAAAAGTTTTTCTAGATCATTGGCAACCGAGTCAATGGCTTCTTGCATCTGAGTGTGGTCATTCTGCTCACCCGTATTCAAGAAGCTGTCATCGTTGGAAACAGCTGTTGTTTGTGGAGTTGTCTGTGCTGGCGCGGCTTGTGCTATGCCTGTTGCGCTGGCAACGAGCAGGCTCGACATTGCCAACGCACTGATAGCGCTAATCAATTTGTTTGTCATGATTGTGACTCCTTTATATTTCCAGCAGGAGCCCACTGGGACTCCCGCTTTGTGGTTGAGTGCGATACCTCAGTGGCAACATAGATCCAGCCATGCCGCTAACATCGCTAATGCTGTAGCTGCTCCTACAGCTTATTTTAAATGGTGTGTTAACCATTGGTTATTCCTTTCGCCATGCCACCGTTACTGGTGGCGGGGTACGCAGCTTGGGGATCTGGGATGCGACCACGTCTTAGAGGTACTGCTAGTTAAGCATTTCTTGCTAGTGATAAACACTGATGAATGTCGGTGTACGACCCCGACATTTGTCGGTATCGACAAGCGCCAGTAGATGGGTAGGTTCGAAGAGTGCAAGGAAAAGGGCGATATACCAGAGACTGGTACGGATAACACGATTGTGGTGGAGACGCGTTACTGACATAAAGCGGTATTCAAAAGCGGAAGCGCTTGCAGCGGGAACCATACCAAACAACATTGAGGAGGCTGCTATGCTAGCAAGAACAGCACGGAACAAATTTTCATGTAATCGCCTCTTTTATGATTTGTTTTTGAACAGCGGTCTTGAGACTATGTCAGCTAAAAATATGACTATGCTTACTCCAGCATAGGTGTATAAAATCTCGCTCCAAGTTCCAAAGATCCACAGACCGCTCCAGTTCCCTACAAGAACTGCCAGCGCAACGCAAGGTAAAGCCACTAAAAGACATAGAATCGCATCAAATAAGTATTTCTTTACTTTCACCACTCACCCCCCCCCGCAATAGAGAGCAGATTTCCCTAGTGCGATTGCAAGACCAACTGCGTTAGCTTTCCATCCTAGATTTAAACCAGCCGATCCAGCTATTTGTACAAGCGAAGCACAATCATTGTGTGCATCCAGAGTATAGCCTGTTTTGCCCAGATAGACTTTTGAATACTAGATGATGAAAACATCGATAATGGATGCGATTGAACCTACCGCTGATACTACGAATACAAACAGAAACACCTTGCCATTTCAGCTAAGATCAGATAGTCGTTCACCTAGGGATCGAGTCCTGCCAGTCTTTCTGACAACCTTCGGAGGCATTTCCAAATAAACTATGAAAAGTGATCCAAAGGTGATTGCTAAAGAAGCAAATGCAAAAACAACGGGATTGTCTAGAAAATCAAACATAAAAGCGTCTTTCAGGACTCAGGAAACCTCTTCATAAATGTTATAGCAAGCACGTAACCCTATAAGGTCAATAACTGTCGACCCAGCATTGATCATAAATTTCTTTGCCTGATCTCCTGCTATAAAAGAGCTATGCAAATGAAAAGTTTAGATGGGAATTTCTAGGATAAAAATTGCGCGCTCTGTATGCTCTGCACTCTATGCGTTTTGCAGCCTATACACTTTGCAGCCTGCCGCACCCTCGCCTCTATACACTCAGCAGTATAACGCCCTGAACTCTGCATACTTTACGACCAGAAAATGCATATTCAGCTCTTCGCACTTGCGCAAATAGCACGCACTCTCAAAAACCGCGTTCTTGACGACGTTTCTCCCATGCCTGAGCCTGGCGCTCCATGAAACTATCCGTAGTATGAGCATTTTTGCCATTCATTGAAGGGCGCACGGGTGCACTTTCACCTAAACTCACAGCAGAAGGTCTGCCTTTGCCCATTCCTGAAGAAAGATACCAAAAACCGAGGAAAACAATCACAGCACCAGTAATACCCAGCGGAATAATTTCAGCTGCCACACCTGCAAGCACAACAAAAAGACCAAGCACAGCAATAACCAAACCTACAACGAGATGTTTCGGAGATATCCCAAAGCTCATGCCGTTTTCGCTATTATCCACAGCCAACGCCTCAGCGAATGACGGATCATCATTGGCAAGCTGCGCCTCAAGCTGCTCTAGCATTCTGCGCTCATCATCTGTTAATGCCACAGCGAATTCTCCTATCGTCTCGCCTTTTCTCATTCAATTTCTGATTCGGCTATCTGCCAAATGCGAGTACGCATACGCACTCACCTATTCAAGAATATAGGAAGCGGAACATAAATACACGGCAGAGCAAAATATAGAGCGCAACAAAGCAAAACTTCACGCTCCATACAAGGTGCCCGGCTTAAGAAGATGAGCACCATATTTCTCCTGCACAGCATCAATAGCACGATCCACTTTCTCGAAACGTTCATCGGATTGCGCAGTAAATGCAAGCTGAATATCAGCATCCCTGCTCACGAGCTGAGATGCTCTAACGCCTACAAGACGAACACCCTCGCTCGGAAACTCAAGAGAGGAAAAAAGTTTACACGCAGCAGCATATATATCACTGTTGGAATCGGTTGGCACAGCAAGAGTGACGGAACGCTGCACAGTAGCAAACGAAGCCGAACGAACTTTAATACTGATTACACCTGCCTTTTCACGATCTGCACGCAAACGCCGCCCTACCTCAAAAGACTGTGCCAAAAGAACTTTCTCCACCTCGTCATGCCCACGCAAAGAATCGAAAAAAGTCTGCTCACGAGACATAGATTTCTCCGCACGCACAGACTCAACACTACGCTCGTCGTGATTCATTGCCAGCTGATAGATACGCTCTCCTGCTGCAGCACCAAGAATTTTCACAAGAGTGCGCCGCCCAAGCAGAGCAACATCACCAATCGTCACAACCCCGCGCCGCTCCAACACCTCGCGAGTCTTATCCCCCACACCTAAAAGAGCTCCCACAGGAAGCGAATGCAAGAATTCGAGCGAACGATCTGCTGGCACTAAAAGCAAGCCATCAGGCTTTGCATGAGCAGAAGCAATTTTTGCAAGGTGCTTTGTATTCGCAATTCCAACTGACGCAGGTACATGCTCTTGCTCTCGAATGCGGCGCCGAAGCTCATGCCCAATACTCACAGGAGAGCCAAACAGCCTGCGCGAGCCAGACACATCAAGAAAAGCCTCATCCACAGACACCTGCTCAATTTTCGGCGTAAAAGCACTCAAAATATCCATGATTCGGCGCGACACATCGCGATATTTTTCTCCATGTGGCGTAAGAATCACAAGCTGAGGGCACAAGCGCTTAGCCCTGCCAACAGGCATAGCGGAATTGACACCAAACGCTCTCGCTTCATAAGACGCAGCAGAAATAACTCCACGCTCCTGCCCTCCCACAGCAAGCGGAACACCTCGCAGATGAGGGTTTTCACGAAGCTCCACAGAGACGAAAAATGCATCCATATCCACATGCATAATTGGTGTGGCAGAATCGTCGTCACCCCAAAAGCGCCGAGCCGTTTTTGAACGAGGAGCGCGAGACATATCAATTCCTGTGATGCTTGCCTCGGCGCAGACGATCCACAATAGAAGCACGCAGCGACGATTGAGTATCGGGCACAAAATCCCGACCATCGCAATCCTTGTTTTTATCAACATCAACAGCAGATGAAGAACCAACGCCTTCCAAGGGATCTCGAATAACCGTGGCAAGGAACTGCTCAGCAGCACGAGAAATTTCTTCAGCACTAGGCACTTGAGGAACTGAATCAACAGGACGGACAACTCCCGCATTCGAAGGAAGCTTATCGTACTCTTCTTCTAAATGAGTAAGGAGCTGAGCAAAATCAGAATCAGGCTCTACCACAATACGGAAACTTTGAATCTGCTGATCTTCAAGCTGCTCTAAATCACCAAGAGGAAGGGTCGGCCCGCCCAGTGATGCCATCATCTTCACAATCGCGAGCGCTCCAGAAACAAATTGGAAAGGTCCTTTAGCCATATAGAACGGAACGCGCACGCGGATATTCGTCACAGAAACACCGTGTTTACCCGCTTCATATTCAAAGAAATCCTGCAGCTGGGCAAAGTGCTCGGCAGTACCGTGCACAGTTTGGATATCGGTTCGTATTGTCGAGCGAATCACCATATCAGCTGGGCGAGTATGCGGCACACCCGCAGGCATACCTGCAAAAGAGAAGACCTCAGCAACACCGTAACGCTCAATTATTTCGAGCAAATCAGAAGCGATCGCATTCCAGCGAAAATCTGGCTCCTGCCCGCACACATAGAGAAATTTTTCGCCATGCATATCCGTGATGAGATCGATATGCATCATTGGCTGTATCATATCGACGAGCTTGCCATCCGCATAGGCGACAATTGGACGCTGGGCACGAAAATCGTACATCACATCGTGATCGAACGTCGCAATAGGAACGGACTCCAAAGAATCAACAGTTGCATGAACGACTTCAGCGACATCTCCCGCATCGACCACAGGGTCCACTAAATTGATCACCATGCGCTTCACCGAGAGGCCATGATGATCACCTACGAAAGAAAGTAAACGTGCCACAGTTCAAGGGTGCCATATTTTTGTTCAGTTGGCACTTCCCAGAAAAGCGGAGAATAATTGAATGCTATGAATTTTGAAGAGGGATCTGCAACCCAGCGTGCACTGCTCGAAGAGCAAGCATTCGTCGAATCAGCGTATACTGCTCTCGATTCCGAAACAGAACATTACGCACAACAGCTTGCAGATGTGCGCGCTCAAGGAGCAAACGGTACTCCCGCAGCACGCTCAGAACGTGATTCCTTTGCCACACACTACGAAGATAATCTTTTGCGCCTGAGAAACGTAGAAAATACTCTCGTTTTGGGGCGCCTCGACTATACTGACGCTGCTCAATCCTTCATTCATATCGGACGCATTACCTTACGAGATAGCGAAAAAAACATTCTACTCACCGATTGGCGAGCACCCCAATCGCAGCCCTTCTATCAAGCAACTGCAGCTCAGCCAGGAAACGTGCGGCGCCGTCGCCATATCCAAACACGATTTCGCACAGTCACTGGCGTAGAAGATGAACTCCTAACAGCAGACGGAGCCGCAAGCGACACGCTCAATCTCACTGGCGAAGGCGCCCTGATGGCCGCAATGAGCAAGGCACGAGACGGCAAAATGGGCGATATCGTCGCCACTATTCAAGCAGAGCAAGATCGCGTAATTCGAGCGCCAGGAAAAGGAATACTAGTAGTTCAGGGCGGACCTGGCACAGGAAAAACCGCAGTCGCTTTGCACCGCGCCGCCTATCTTCTCTATTCAGAACGTAAACGCCTAGCCAGCTCAGGCGTGCTGCTCATCGGGCCTTCTACTCGTTTCTTAGCGTATATCGACCAAGTACTCCCCTCTTTGGGAGAATCCAACGTCGTCGCTACCACAATCGCCGAGCTTCTTCCTGGCGTGACGCCGACTCTGAAAGAATCGCGCGAGGTCTGTGATATTAAATCTCGCCTTATCTGGCGCACAATATGCAAACGCTCGATAAAAGCAGTTCTGCAAAAACCACTCACCACGCCAGTACATTTTACGATCTCTGGCAAACGCCTCTTTCTCACTCCCGACGATGTTGCAGCAGCTCAAACACGTGCGCGGCAGTCTGGTAAACGGCACAACCATGCCCGCACAGTATATGCAACATACCTTGTAGATCTTCTTGCTTCTCGTTTAGCTGCCGCCTTGGAGACGTCACTTCACGAATCGCCGTGGATAGTTGCCGATAT
Source organism: uncultured Actinomycetaceae bacterium (assembly GCA_902464405.1). Lineage (GTDB taxonomy): Bacteria > Actinomycetota > Actinomycetes > Actinomycetales > Actinomycetaceae > Arcanobacterium_A. The sequence continues at coordinate 46,211 of CABQJD010000007.1, forward strand.
TGCTGAGGATCCAGATGTGCGCCGTGAGGTGAACCGCCATTGGCTCCCTTCGTCACCACAATGGCTGCTTGAACATCTATTCAAATGGCCTGAACTGCTCGAGCTTATTGCTCCAGAGCTTTCAGAGCACGAACGCTTACTTCTTCGCCGCGAGCGCGCAAGCGGATATTCGATCGCCGATATTGCTATACTCGATGAACTCGCCGAGTACCTCGGAGATTTTCCTCCCGATACGCAACGCCGTTTTAATCACGCACATAGCAAAGCAGACACGTTAGAAGATGAGCAGCAAAGCCAACAGCTCTCGTCTTATGTGGAAGAAACGATGGCAGCAATGGGGCTTGGCGGAGGAATTGTCTCCTCTTCCATGCTCGCACAGCGCGTCAATAACTACGGAGCAGATATTTCGCTTGCACAGACCGCTGCAGCCGACAGAACCTGGACCTATGGGCACGTAGTGGTAGACGAAGCTCAGGAGCTCACCCCTATGCAGTGGGCAATGGTGGCACGGCGCAATCCTGCGCGTTCAATGACGATTGTGGGTGATCTTGACCAACGAGTACATGGAGAACCAGCCAGCACATGGTCAGATATCCTTGGAGAGCTTAGTCAGTGGGCGCATGTTGAAGAATTGACGATTTCTTACCGCACACCATCGTCTATTCTAGATCGCGCGGCGCGAGCGATGGCAGCGCTCGGGGTGGATGTGAGACCCGTGCACGGCGTACGTGACCTGCCAGAGTGCTACTCAAGCACAATCGTCACTTCCGATAACGCGCGCGACACCATAGCCAGCATCGTAGAGTGCGAGTGCGATATGCTCACTGCAGAATATGGCGAAGGATTGGGCACGCTCGCTGTTATTATGCCCGAAAGCGCTCTCCCTACTATTGCCGAGTGGAGTATAACGCGCGACGATTATCAAGTATCATTCGTGACGGCACAAATGGCAAAGGGCTTAGAGTATGATTCTGTGATCGTCTACGAGCCGCAGCGCATTGCAGACGAAAGCCTCGGCAATCTGTACGTGGCACTCACTCGTGCAACCAAACGTTTGAATGTGCTGAGCACAGAAATGCTACCAGAAGGACTGTGAGTTATTTCTTACCCATATTCACACACCAGATTTTCCAGCCTCTTATTGGCTTTCTTACACCAGATTTTCCCGCATTTCAGCCAATTTCCCTGAATCTATTCTCATGTGAAGCAAAAAGTGATGCGAGACGTTGCCACTAATCTTCCCAGAATCTCGTACTATAGAGGTGACAATTTCACTACTAGATCGCCTCATGCACCGCAGCCCACAGTGGGTATGTGTGCTTGAACCCATCGATCACACGAAGGAGATCTTGGATTATGCCAAAGATTTTGTTGCTCGAAAATCCGCACACTATCGCAGATGAAACGTTCCTGCGATATGGATACGAGGTTCAACGCATTTCTGGCGCGCTCGACGAAGATGACCTCATCGCAGCTCTTGCAGACGTCGATATGCTCGGTATTCGATCCAAGACGATGGTCACTGAGCGAGTCCTTGAAGCATCACAGCATCTCACAGCAGTTGGCACATTTTCTATTGGCACAAACCAGATCGATCTGCACGCGGCAGCCGAACGCGGCATTGCTGTGTTTAATGCACCCTACTCAAATACGCGATCCGTGGTCGAAATGGTGATCGCTGAGATGATTATGCTCACCCGAAATATCCCTAGACACGATAAAGAACTGCAGAAGCATTCATGGAAAAAGACTTCTGAAGGGTCGCATGAAGTGCGCGGAAAGACAATCGGAATTATTGGCTACGGATCTATCGGCACACAGGTCAGCGTAGTTGCTGAAGCGCTCGGCATGAACGTCATCTTCTACGATATCGCCGAAAAACTTGCTATCGGCAATGCTCGCAGAGTGCACAATTTAGACGAGCTGCTCGAAGAGGCCGATGTCGTCACTCTCCATATCGATGGGCGCGCCTCCAATACAGGATTTTTCTCGCGAGAGATGTTTGAGAAGATGAAACACGGCGCAATTTTCCTTAATTTAGCGCGGGGTAGCCTCGTAGACGTTGAGGCACTGCGCGAAAAGCTGCTCGATGGCTCATTGGAAGGTGCAGGTGTAGACGTCTTCCCCGAAGAGCCGAATAATAATGACGAACCGTTTGATTCACCTCTCCTCGGGATTCCCAACACTGTACTTACTCCCCATATCGGCGGTTCGACTCTCGAAGCCCAAGAGAGTATTGGGCAATATGTTTCTGCTAAGCTCATGCACTATGCAGCAATTGGCGCTACCGAAATGTCTGTCAATATCCCCAATATTACTGTGCCGATGGACGAGCCGCTGCACCGCGTGGCATGGATTCATCACAATACTCCAGGCGCTCTTGCTCGCGTTAATAATCTTTTCAGCGATGCAGGCATCAACGTCACCTATCAGAGCTTGGCAACAGACGGCGATATGGGCTATATGATTACCGATACGTCATCGCCAATCACTGCAGAAGCTATAGCAGAGTTGGAAAAATCAACCGCTCATATTCGTGTGCGAGTGGTGCGATAGCCTTTGATAGTTGTTCGATAGTCGTTAGAGAGATGGAAGCGGAGGAATCTCACGCATGGTCACTATGATGGAACGCGCTCACGAGCAGTATTTGCCCGGTGTCCCAACGGATATTCAAGAAGTGACGACACCCCTCTCTCACGCCCTCATACAGGCGCATAAAGATTTCCCCGAGCGCGTAGCTATCGATTTTCTCGGCCGTAATTTCACCTACGACGATATTTACAAGCAGGTGCAACAAGCGGTGACGGCTCTGGCGATGTGCGGGGTACGCCCAGGCGACTGCGTCTCACTTATTCTGCCGAACTGCCCTCAGCATTACGTGGCGTTTTATGCGATTCAAGCGCTCGGGGCTATCGCATCTGAACACAATCCTCTTGCACCGCGCGAACAGCTAATTGAACAGCTGGAACGAGTGGGATCCCGGGTTGTGATTGCGTGGGAGAAAACGATTGAGACTCTTGCTGCAGGCTCTATTATGGGCTACACGTTTTTGGCGGTAGATCTCACAAAAGCTCTCCCCTCAAAATCGCAATTCCTTTTGAAGCTTCCACTTAAAGCAGCTCAAGCACAGCGCGCCAAACTTCGCGGAAAAATTCCTCCAGGCGTTCATTCTTGGGATAACCAGGTTTCACATGCCAAACCAATGCATCTCGAATCTATCCCTGATCCAGATCTTGACGATGTGGCTGTGCTGATTCAGACGGGTGGCACTACAGGAACTCCTAAATCAGTGCAGCTCACCCATAGAAATATTGTTGCAAATGCGACTCAAGTACTCGCGTGGCTGAAGCAGATGAAACGTGCAGAAGAAACCGTCGGCGCTGTGCTCCCATTTTTCCATGCTTTTGGTCTGCAACTTTCACTATCTGTGTGCGTAAACCTCGCCGCAACGCAGGTAATGCTCCCGTCATTTGACGTCGATATGTTGCTCGCTGCCCATAAGCGCCATCCCATCACTTTTTTTGGCGGTGTGCCGCCGATGTTTAAACGGATCTTGGATGCAGTAGATAAACTGCCCGAGCATAAGAAACCTCGCTTAGACTCAATCCGTTATAGCATTTCAGGAGCAATGGCTCTCGATCCAGCTCTTGCCGAACGCTGGGAAAAAGCTACTGACGGTTTCCTTATCGAGGGATATGGCATGACGGAGGCAAGCCCTGTTATCTCTGGTTCTCCGCTTTCTGCACAGAGGCGCCCATCTACTCTTGGTCTGCCCTTCCCTTCAACTGAAGTAAAAATCGTTAATCCTGAAGACATTTCTGAAGTCTATGGTGAAGGAACTGTGGGAGAGCTTCTTGTACGAGGTCCGCAAGTCTTCACTGGCTACCTCAACGATCCAGAAGAAACAGCTCTTGCACTCACCGAAGACGGATTTTTACGTACAGGAGATTTGGCGCGCTGGGATGACGGCTTTCTCGTGATGGCTGACCGCCGAAAAGAAATGATTATCAACGGCGGTTTTAATATCTATCCTTCAGAAGTAGAAGCAGCGTTGCGCGATATGCCTGGCGTGCGCGATGTAGCTGTTGTCGGTATGCCAGTTGATTCTAAAACGGAAGCAGTTGTGGCGGCTCTCGTACTAGAGCCGGGAGCTGCAGTTGATCTTGCGAGCGTGCGGGCATGGGCGGAAAAGAAAATATCGCACTATGCTCTACCAAAATCAATTGCTGTGCTTGACGATCTTCCCCGATCACAGCTCGGTAAAACATTAAGAAAGAACGTAAAAGAAAGCTTGAGCACGTGGGAGCTTAACCACGGAGAATGGAAAGAAAAACTTTCAGCTGTTCAAGCAGTTGCGGCAAAGCGAGCAGAAATTGTCAGCGATGCCTTGAAAGGGACGATGGAAGCTCTGAATGAGGCGATCAGCGATACCACCGCAAATCTGAGAGATAAAGTTGAAAACCTCAACGAAGTTCTTGCTGAAACAACGGAAGCACTCAAAGGAAAATCAAGTGCATCGATTGAGAGCACTGGCGATAAAGATAAAGATATTTTCAGTGAAACTGAAGAGACTCTAAGCACTAGCGAAATCAAAGAGCCGTTAGACTCCGATGAAAAAGCTGCCGAGAATTCTAACGACACTTTCTAATATCGGTAATATCTGCTCGCGCTAGTATGTGCCTGTAGCTTATCTGGCGGAGGTAGTGGGGATAGAAAGTTTTTCACATCTACATATGCGATAACAGCTCAGAGATAGAGGTAAAGAATCTGCCACGCTATATTCCGCCCTTAGCACAGGTAATACAACGCAGTAAATTTTTTATTTCTGATCTGATGCACGAAGCTGACCAATAATATGTTCGAAATCATCAATCGAATCAAAATTGGAATAGACTGAGGCGAATCGTAGATAGGCGACTTCATCAAGTTGACGCAACGGCTCAAGAATTGCTTTACCAACTTCGTCTGTTGTAACAACAGACGAGCCCTGCGAACGAATAGATTCTTCAACTGTCTGCGCAAGTAGCGCAAGCTGATCTGGAGAAATTGGACGACCAGAAGATGCCTTGCGCACACCTTCGATTACCTTATCTCTACTGAACGGCTCCATTGCACCCGAACGTTTGGCAATGATGAGCGTCGTTGTTTCGAGTGTAGTAAAACGCCCCTTACACTCTGGGCATTCACGCCTACGGCGAACAACTTTTCCATCGTCACTAGTACGTGAATCGATAACGCGCGAATCGGGATAACGGCAAAATGGGCAATGCATACCGATAAATTACCGCGATTGGGAGCTTCCTTCAAAATTTTCACGAAAATTACTCTAGGCTCACATAATACTATCGATACTATTTCATACGCTGAGATTGATCAATATCGATCAGTATATGTCTACATAAAACAACGACGTGATTCAACGACAGAACATCACATTAACCCCGTGTGGAATGCTGTATTAAGACCAAAAGAAAACATCAGACACATAAGCCCAACAACGACCCCTCCCATCAAAACCATTTTCATCGCATGAGAGAACAACGGCTCGGCAACGGAATTTCCTGCACTCATTGATGGCATCGATACAGACGACTTAGTAGATATCCGATGATGAGTAGAACGCAGAGCACGGCTTGACATTGATGAATGCAGCTCCTCAATACGTGCGGACTTAGATATCTCTGTGATACGCTTCTGTGCAATACGCTTCACACTTCGTTTTCTAGAGAAAGCATTTCTTTCAACGCCATGCTGCGCACTGTATTCTTCTCGACTATACATAGGCTGTAAGATTGCCCGAGCGCCTTTTATGCGATCTGCATGACTCATATGATCTGTATGACGGACAGGGGAAAACCCGTGGGAAAGATCAGGTACAACACGCAGGGACGTCTCGACATACGTGCACGGAATATCAGGGCGCACAGTAGATCGAACTTTCACACGATCAGGACGCGCAGAACGAACAGAACCTCCCTGACGGCACTCCTGCTGCTTCACAGGTAAAAATTCCACAATCTCTTCAATCGGCATAGCACTCATAATTTCTCCTTACATTCGAACACTTGTTCGGTATCTTCTAATAGTACTATACACACCACACAAAGAATTGTCTAGAACGTCCGTTCGAAAACACCGAACAAATGTTTGAACTTTTCTTTTGCAGCGCGTAAACTGCTATTACAAGCTAATCAGGCGCTTTGGGTAAATTTTCAGAAAAATTTCTTCTAGAGCATCAACAGTAGAGATCTGTTTGAGATATAGCTTGCACAAAATGGATAGAATTCACTGAATAGACACGTAGTATTTTGCTACCGCTTGGCATCCAACGAAGGAACTATTATGGCACGATCACTTCCCCTCAATCTCACGGATCGCCAGTTACGAATTTTAGGAACGATTCGAGAAGGGATTAACGATCGTGGTTTTCCGCCAACCGTACGAGAAATCGCAATAACTGTGGGGCTTTCTTCTCCTTCATCTGTGCAATATCAACTCGACATTCTCGAACAAGCTGGGCTTATTCAGCGTGATGCTCGGCGTTCCCGAACTATTGAAGTAACGGAACGCGGTAATCAGCTCAACTTAGAAACAGGACGCTTAGAAGAAGCTTCCATCCCTACACACACCTCTCAGCACACACTTCCACGCACTCCTGCACATATCCCCTTACACACCTCTGCCAACACTTACGCACACACCTCAGACCGTCACTCCCTACCCAGCCCCATCCTCTCTGCAGCAACGTCACCACACATACGATCAGCACCGAATGAATTGCTATCAGATTCGCTTAATGAAACACAGCACGAAAATCTTTACGAACAGTTTTCTTCCGATACCGTATTCGCTCCACTTGTGGGGACGATTGCTGCTGGTTCCCCAATTCTTGCAGAACAATGTATTGACGATACGTTCCCGCTGCCTCGACAGCTCACAGGCAGCGGGAAAATGTTTATCCTGCGCGTCAAAGGCGAATCGATGATCGACGCCGCAATTTGCGATGGAGATTACGTTGTGATCCGAGAGCAACCAGTTGCGGAGCAAGGAGAAATCGTTGCCGCAATGATTGATGGCGAAGCCACAGTCAAGGTATTCAGCAAACGAGATGGGCACGTATGGCTGTTGCCATGCAACGATGCATACGAACCGATTTTTGGCGATGATGCCACTATTCTCGGGCGCGTTGTCTCCGTCTTACGCTCACTCTAAACAGACGAGGTATGGCAAGCAACAAAGCACATAGTACGAGCAGTAAATATCTTTCTGAGTAGAGTGCCCTCTCCGTTTAGGCATATACCTATCTAGCTGAATCCTATTCTCTTGGCTAGACCTTACTATCTCCAATCAGCCTATCTATTTCTTAGCAGCCTGCCCTCTTTCTAGCTCTCTACTTTAGTAAGCTACGCTTTCTTCAGTTCATATACTTTTTCGGCAAACCATATCTTTCCAGACACTATATTCCTAAACTCCCCATGCCCAACTCTGCTATTCTCAAACTCTCCCGTGCCCAACTCCAGTTTTCCAAACCATATCTTGCCACCTCGCTCTTCCCAGGAAACTATGCTCGCTTACCTGCGTGTATACATCCTAGGGCGTCACCTCATTTTCCCAGGAAGGCATTGCATTCCTAATACGAAGAAATCAAGCGTTGAAGAGCTCCACAGACCGTCTCTAAACTGGTTGTTCGCCACATCGGAGGCATTGACGCCAACAAAAATCTTGCATAACGTTTCGTGCACAGCCGTGAATCCAATACTGCCACAACTCCGCGATCGTCGATGCGCCTAAGCAAACGCCCAGCTCCTTGAGCTAAAAGGAGAGCAGCTTGAGTAGCGCTCACCTCCATAAACGCATTTCGTTTCGCTGCCTGCGCCGCTTCTGTGCGCGCTTGAGTGAGCGGCTCATTAGGACGAGGAAACGGTATACGATCAATAATCACTAAGCGCAGCGTACGCCCAGGCACATCAACTCCTTGCCAAAGTGCCATAGTGCCGAAAAGAGAAGAAGCATCATCATCTTTGAAACGCTCAATCAACGTGGGAAGCTGATCTTCTCCCTGGCACAGTACAGAAAAGCTCGAATGCTTCCGCACATAATCGGCAGCCCGCTCAGCAGCAGCACGAGAAGTAAAAAGCCCAAGTGCTCCTCCGCCACTCGCACGCATAAGAGCCAAAATTTCCTCAAGATACTCCTCGCCATATCCTTGCTTACCAGGCTCTGGCAGATGCTGTGCGACGTAGAGAATTCCCTGCTTTGCATAGTCAAATGGCGTGCCAACATCTAGCCCTTCCCATGGGCGATCTTTGAGAATATCAAAACCAACGCGGTGAGCTACAGGATTAAACGTACCGCCGATTTTTAATGTTGCTGAGGTAAGTATCGCTGCCTGCTCAGAAAATAAACGCGTAGCAAGAGCGGCAGACACATCCAGAGGAGCAGCATAGAGACGATACGTATCATCACCAACTACAGCGTTCCACACCACAAGGCTTCCGTTAGCTACAGCCCCCGTAAGCAACTCAGAGCACATCGATTCAATATCGCTCAGGCGCGAGCGTAGAATCTGGCGTAAAATTGCCTGCTCGTCACCGTTAGGCTTCATTGATTCAAGCTCCGCACACGCCTCCTGCACGCGCCCAAGCACGCGAGCAATCGCATCGATCAGCTCGGATGGCAACTCTTCAATGCGCGCCTCAGGAAGTGAACGCAACACGTCGTCGAGTTCTTCTGCAGCAGAATCAAGCATACAATCGTCGAGAGCTGAGCGGCGCATAAGACGTGCAACTCCCGTGACATCATATTTGCTCAACGTTTGGGTGAGCTGCGACGTCACCCTTTCAACAAGCACGTGAGCCTCATCGATAATATAGGCGTCAGTATTCGGAAGTATTGGCGTCCCTGCGGCAGCAACTCCCAGCATCGAATGATTGGTAACGACGAGATCAGCTTCGTCTGCTTCTAGACGGGCAAGATGAGGAAAACACGAATCGCGCAGCGGGCAGCTTTCACCGATACATTCTTGTTTCGGCACCGAAACTTGCGCCCATATTCTATCGCTCACGCCAGGCATTAAATCGTCACGATCACCTGTTGCTGACGCCATTGCCCAATCACGTACGCGCATTACTTCTTCACCAGCTGCAGTGCTAGAAAGCGAACCATATTCTGCCTCTATGCGCGAAAGGAGAGCACCATCTTCAGGATACCCACCTGCAGCTTTACGCAGGCACGCGTAGTTATTCCACCCTTTAAGCAGAGCAACTTTGGGCATTCGAGCTGCCACAGATCCTACTGCGCGAGCAACTAATGGAGCATCATGGAGCATAATTTGACGCTGCAAAGCTAAGGTTGCTGTGGAGACAATTATTTTCCGATCTCGCTCAACACACCAGAGTAATGCTGGGACGAGATATGCAAACGATTTTCCTGTTCCCGTACCTGCCTGCACAATAAGATGCCCTGTTTTTTCGAGCGTGCGCGCAATACCCCTTACCATCTCTTCCTGCCCGCTTCGGCACTGCCCACCAAGCTCATTGACCACAGTTTCAAGCACAGCCAATGCGTTATACTCAAATTCGTTTTCGCTCGAATACTGGCGCGATGCTCGTTTGCTCGCAGGCTGCTCATCCAGCGGCTGCTCATTCAATAGTTGCTCATTCAATGCCTGCTTACACGCTTCTTTTTCTTTTGCCGCTTCTTCACGTAGCACCCAAGCGCTCACAGGTTGCGTAGCATTCTTAGACTTTCTTTCACGATTATCTTGCATTGCGAATATCCTCTACGCGTGTTGCATATTCACGCCTGCACACCATTGCTCGAAACAGCAGCAATTGCCGCATAAAGATCAGGCAAAACGCGTGCACGAATATGAGTACCAGCAGCTGTATAGGATTCGCTGAGCACCTCACCCTCTGCGTGCGCATGAGCTACAAGTTCGCCATGCGAATAAGGAATCACAGCATCAATATCCATGCTCGGGCGAGGAAGACGCGATTCAATAGCAGCACGAAGCTGATCAATTCCCTCACTCGTCACGGCACTCACAATAACGGAATCAGGATAGCGCGTACGCAACGCAGTGAGTGCAATTGGGTCTGCCAAATCAGCTTTTGCAAGCACAATCAGTTCAGGAATATCCAAGGCGCCTGGGATAGTGCGCATCACCTCGTGCACAGCATCGACCTGCCCAACTGGATCTGTATGCGAAGAATCGACCACATGCATAATGAGATCTGCTTCTTCAACTTCTTCAAGAGTTGAGCGAAACGCTTCCACCAGCTGCGTAGGCAAAGCTCGTACGAAACCTACCGTATCTACCAACGTATACGCTCGCCCGTCAGCAGCTATGATTTTGCGAACTGTGGGATCGAGAGTAGCAAACAAAGCATTTTCTACCAATACTCCAGCACCACTGAGCACATTCATGAGTGAGGATTTTCCAGCATTGGTATATCCCACCACAGCAACTGAAGGCACGTGGCGGCGTCTGCGATTTTGACGACGATTAGCTCGCCCTGCTTTCATAGCATCGATATCGCGGCGCAGCTTTGCCATTCGCGTTCGGATTCTGCGCCGATCCAGCTCAATTTTCGTCTCCCCTGGCCCGCGCGAACCGATACCGGCGCCGCCAGCCACGCGCCCGCCAGCCTGCCGACTCATCGATTCACCCCAACCACGCAAACGGGGAAGAAGATAATCTAACTGCGCCAGCTCCACCTGAGCCTTACCTTCACGGCTTTTGGCGTGCTGGGCAAAAATATCGAGAATAAGCGCAGTACGGTCAATCACTTTTACATTGACGATATCTTCTAATGCTCGCCGCTGCGAAGGCGCTAGCTCTAAATTAGCAATCACTGTATCGGCACCTTCTGCACGCACAATATCTGCCAACTCTCGCGCTTTTCCAGATCCTAAATAGGTGGCAGGATCAGGCTTCTCTCTCTTTTGAATCATACCGTCGAGCACAGTAGAACCTGCCGTCTGCGCGAGCGCAGCAAGCTCCCTCAAGGAATCTTCAGCTTCTTTGAGAGTGCCTTCGCACCAAAGCCCTACCAGCACGACTTTTTCTAAGCGAAGCTGACGATACTCTACATCTGAGTCTTCTTCATGGGAGCCTTCGCTTAGATCACCTACACGGCGAAACGAGGAACGAATTTCACGCTCAAAATCACTGCCTGCCCATTCGCGCTGATATGCAGGGTCCGCTTGGAGAGCTGTGCCCTCAGTAGTGAATAAATCAAGAGTTTTATTATCTTTGTTTTGTATGCCGCTCTTATCATTTACATCGCCTATGCCAGCCATATCGCTCCAACCTCCTCCTCGCGCATCACATTCCCTGGCTCTGCCGCATCGCCTCAATTTTCGCACACACGTGATCAAGGAAAGTTTCCTCTGCCTCTCTCTGCGAATCATTCAATGAATCACTCGTATGCGGCACGTGCACCTGAGACTCCTGCACATGAATATTATCTGCTTGAGTTACTGCCTGCTTGCGGCGGAGAAGTATCTCATCATCAGCGCCATCCACACTACATTTGGTATCCGTAGGAATGCTACCATTCATACGTTGCCCACTATCTGAATCTGGGAGAAACCATTCTATTCTCTTATCAGCCTTAAACCATGTGCGTTGTTTCTTTGCTAGGTGGCGTGTAGCCACAGCTGTGCTTTCTATTGCTTGCTCGATATCGATATTCCCTTCAAGCACATCTATTGCCTGAGAATACCCTGTGGCTTTACGAGCAGTCGATCCTTCTTTCAAACCACGATTCAGCAAGTCTTGAGTTTCTTCGAGCAGTCCATTTTCAAACATACCTCGCGCACGGCGCTCAATTCTCGGGTCTAAAAACGGACGCTCTGCCTTAATTCCGATGTGAAGAATTTTTGAATAGTGGCTCGTATGCCGAGGAAAGATCGGCGTAAAAGATTCGCCTGTGAGCCGCACGACCTCCAAAGCTCGAATCACTCTGCGAGGGTTTGCAAGATCTATAACGGCAGCAGACCGAGGATCTCGTTTACACAGCTCAGCAATAAGCGACTCAAGCCCTTCTTTGACGGCGATCTCTTCTAGCTCAGCTCGGATTTGCGCACAGGTGCCTGGAAAATTTAATTCATCGAGTGCAGCAGAGACGTACAGCCCTGAGCCGCCAACGAGCATAGGAACTTTTCCACGCGCCATAATATCTTCAATATCTTTGCGAGCTTCGCGCTGATACACCGCAACGGATGCTTCATCGCGCACATCAAGAACGTCGATCTGGTGGTGCCTAATCCCCTGTCGCTCGCTGACGGTTGCTTTTGCTGTGCCAATATCCATGCCTCGATAGAGCTGCATAGCGTCAGCCGATACGATTTCCACGCAGTCGGCACCGCCGAGCATCTGAGCAAGGCGAATAGACAGTGCAGTCTTCCCGCTGGCAGTCGGCCCGACAAGTGCCACGATCGGAATTGAATTGTGCACACAGTGTGGGTTATCTTGGCGCCTCTGCGAAACGTCATTCATGCGAACGAACCCGAATTGACGGCAAGCCAAGTGCTACAGGAGCCGCACCTTCAGCCTCTGCTTGAAGCTGTGCTTGACGGCGAACCATTTCCTCCCAAGCATCTCCCGCACGTGTGCGACGCACCTCAAACAAACCGCCTTCAAGCCCTGAATCTGCTACAAGATAGCTAGGAGCGCCATGCGTGACGATTGCGCGAACCATATCGCCTGGGCGCGGGCGTTCAGCGCAGCCAGTAGGCAAAGCTACATGAACGAGACGATTATCTGCTGCCCTACCTGATATTCGCTCAGTTGCTGAGTCTTTTCGCCCTTCGCCTTCAGCAACGAGAACCTCAACTACGCTTCCTTCACACGCAATATTTTCTTCGGTCGATATACGCTGCTGAAGCTCTACCAAACGGTTAAAACGCTCGTGCTTGACGTCTTCTGGAACTTGATTACCCATCGTCGCCGCTGGGGTGCCAGGGCGCGGAGAATAAAGGAAGGTGAATGCCGAGCTGAAACGTGCTTGCTCTACCACGCGCAATGTATCTTCGAAGTCCTTATCCGTTTCCCCGGGGAAACCAACGATAATATCCGTGGTGATAGCAGCATGAGGAATACGCTCACGAACTCGATCTAAAATTCCGAGAAATTTCGTGCAACGATAGGAACGCCTCATAGCTTTCAAAATTGAATCTGATCCAGATTGCAAAGGCATATGCAGTGAAGGCATGACTTTAGGTGTCTCAGCCATAGCGTCAATCACATCATCGGTAAACATTGCTGGGTGCGGAGATGTGAACCTCACGCGCTCAAGCCCCTCAATCTCACCTGCACGGCGAAGGAGCTTCGCAAATGCTCCTCGATCCCCGAAATCAACACCATATGAATTGACGTTTTGCCCGAGGAGAGTGACTTCAATAGCTCCCTCAGCCGCAACAGCTTCAATTTCAGCAAGCACATCCCCTGGACGGCGATCATGCTCTTTACCACGCAGGTGCGGAACGATACAGAATGTGCACGTGTTATTACACCCCACAGAAATACTTACCCACGCCGCATACACAGACTCTCGATGCGAAGGAAGAGTAGAAGGGAAAACTTTCAAAGATTCTTCGATTTCGACCGCTGCACGATGATTGTGCCGTGCTCGCTCAAGAAGAGCAGGAAGCACATCAAGATTGTGTGTGCCTAATACGACGTCTACCCATGGCGCTTTTTCCACAATACCATCACGCAACTGCTGAGCCAGACAGCCAGCAACAGCAATCTGCATACCAGGCCGATTACGCTTGACGTCGGCAAGCTGCCCCAGATTACCAAACAATTTCGTTGCAGCGTTTTCTCGAACCGAGCACGTATTGATGACGAGCACATCGGCTCCCTGATCTCCCGCAAGAGTGGCTCGGGCAGCTTTTTCTGGCACCATCTCTACAGGAATATATCCTGCTTGATCGAGCAGACCTGCAAGACGCTCTGAATCGTGCACGTTCATTTGGCAGCCAAGTGTGCGCAATGCATACGTTTGAGCTGAATTATCTGTTTTCATCGCGTTATCTATTCTAAGTAAACCGTTTGTATTGTCGTTAGCTATCTTGGCTAGTCTAGCCATTGTCTTCTTCTTGCCTCAATTCCTCGAGAGCATTAGTGACTGCCACTCTGCTCACACTCGGGCTAAAGCCTCTGCGAGCCAGAGCTCCATAGAGACGACGATAAGCCACGACTTGCTCAAGCCCCACCATTGTGCGAGATTTTCTGCGCGCGAAATCGCGTGCAGATTCCTCTTCCGCATCTGCATCAATCTGCTCGATCGCCGCTTGAGCATCGTCAGAATCGATTCCCCGTTTTTCCAGCTCGATAGCTAACGATCGACGGGAAATCGACTTTTCAGCAAAGCGCATACGCACAAAACTTTGTGCGAAGCGAGCATCATTGACTATATCCGATTCAATAAATGCCTGCATAGTCTCCTGTGCAATAGTATCAGGCACCTCTCTCACATGAAGAGCTGTGAGGAGTTCATGCGAAGAACGATCGCGCATACTGAGCTGCCGATAGACAACCTCACGGGCATACGAGCGCCAATCGCTTTCGGAACGAGCAGCATTGCGTGCATCACGGCGAGCTTTTGCCTCAGCAGCACTCACAAATTTCTTGGGCTTTTTCTTCCCAATGAAATCTGCTTCTTCAGCATAATTAACCATAAGCTAGATATTCTCTAAGCACGAAAAATTCTGATTAAGCGTTTGGATCAAAACCCGAAGTATCCAACTCAATTGAATCGTCAAACTCAGGAAGATTCTTTTCTTCGCCAGCTGCTTCACCTTCTGCAGGCTGCTCTATTCCGAGCTGAACTTTCACCTTGTGTTCAATTTCTGCCGCTATTTCTGGATTATCGATGAGCAATCGGCGTACTTTTTCTTTTCCTTGCCCAAGCTGATCGCCCTCGTAGGTGTACCATGCACCAGATTTTTTCACAACATCACACGCGACTGCCATATCGAGAATTCCCCCCTCAACGGAAATCCCTTCACCATAAAGAATATCGAACTCGGCCTGCTTAAACGGCGGAGCCATCTTGTTTTTCACAACTTTCACCCGCGTACGGTTGCCAACTGGCTGCGCTCCTTCTTTAATAGTTTCAGTTCGACGCACATCTAAGCGCACAGACGCATAGAATTTCAGCGCCTTACCACCTGTCGTCGTCTCAGGGCTACCATAAAAGACGCCGATTTTTTCCCGCAACTGGTTAATAAAAATAGCTGTTGTACCTGAAGCGGAAAGCGCTCCTGTAATCTTGCGCAAAGCTTGACTCATCAAACGAGCCTGCAGACCAACATGGGAATCGCCCATATCCCCTTCAATTTCTGCTTTAGGTACAAGAGCCGCAACAGAATCGATCACAATAATATCGAGAGCACCAGAGCGAATAAGCATATCCGCAATTTCGAGAGCCTGCTCACCCGTATCTGGCTGAGAAACAATGAGGGCATCAGTATCGACTCCCAGCTTGCGCGCGTACTGAGGATCGAGCGCATGCTCGGCATCAATAAATGCGGCAATACCGCCAGCTGCCTGAGCATTTGCCACAGCATGCAGAGCAACCGTCGTTTTACCTGACGATTCCGGCCCATAAATTTCTACCACACGCCCGCGTGGCAAACCTCCGATTCCCAATGCAATATCGAGAGCCAAGGAACCAGTGGGGATAACGTGCACATTCTGCGTTGGCTTATCCCCCAGCCGCATGGCCGAACCTTTGCCAAACTGACGATCAATCTGCCCAAGCGCAGCGCTCAATGCTTTTTCCCGATCCGTTGCCGGAGAAACTGAAATATTCGTACTTTTCTTAGGTGCAGCCATAAGTATTCCTTTTATTTCGGGGCCGAAGCCGGTGAGTAGAACAGGCGTTCATGGAGCTCGCCCTCTCCGAGCGACTATCCATACACAACGTTAAGCTCCGCCTTAGGCAAAAAATGGCGAAAAAATAATCGTGGATATTCATGCCATCTCCGTTGCATGCGACCAATTCTATCCGAACATTCGTTCGAATGCCTGCGCCACGCCGCTATGAAGCGCTGCACACCTCTGTGAGGAGGCATACATACGCCGAGCAACACACCGCACACAAAAGTTGCAACGCCGCCCTATTGAGGAAAATCACGCGAACTAACACGGTGCAGATACTGATAGTTAGAAGGCAAACTCATTTCTTTAACGATTTCTTGCCAGATAATAATCGGCTCTATTGCGCAAGCCAGAGCCTCATTGGGAGTCAGTAATCCAAGCTCTGGCAATACGAGATCTTGTGCAAGAGAGCGCGCTCTGCCCTGCGGGAAAACACGCTCCATAACGCCCCAAAATTCACTGTGCGTCATCGCCACAACTCAGCCCACCCACACTATGCGCAATCACCTGCGTAGCATAGCGGCAAGTTCACGCTGAATCATTGCTTCTGGAATCGAATCAGGAATCTGAATAAACTCTTCACGAATCTGCTTCTCTCCCATGTCTTTAGCCTGCATACCTTTACCAAAATTCTCTTTATTTCGCTGCTCCTGCTCACGCAGTGCCTGCTCACGCATAGCAGCATGACGCATAGCTGGAGTAGGTCTGCCCTGTGCAATATCCATACGATCCGCCACAAGCCTCAATACGTGGCTAAGCGGCACATTGAGAGCTGCAGCAATCGAATCAAGAAGCTCGGATGAGGCTTCTTTCTGCCCACGCTCCACCTCAGAAAGATAACCAAGAGAGACACGTGCCTGCGATGAAACTTCGCGCAGCGTGCGCCCTTGCCTCTGACGATACTCACGTAGCACATCGCCGAGCTCTTCACGCATTAGCACCTGCTCATTATGAACAGTTGAATCAATCTGCATCACCATGCATCGTCCTATCTGTGTCCGTCTGTGCCAAGCTCTACTATCTGGCAATAGCAGAGGCTGAGCGGAAGCTCATCTCGGCGTCTACACGTATTAACGCACTGTCTGGCTATTATCTTCCCGTTTCAACCTGAGTATTCTCTGTGAACTGTATCAAAAAGCGCAAAGCAGCTTCCACTGTGCCTGCTCGAACTTCTCCGCGATTTCCACCCAAAGTGAGCTGGCGTGTATAAGAGCCGTGCGGCGTAAATACGCTTACAAAAACAGTTCCTGCCTCAATCCCATCGGCAGATCCAGGCCCCGCAACACCTGTTGTTGCAAGTGCGTAATCAGCGCGAAATAGTTGAGCTGCACCGCGAGCCATCTGCTCAGCAACGTAATAATCAACAGGCCCTGTCTGCGCCAGACGTTCAGCGCTCACGCCCAGCACTTCAGCTTTTGTATCAGTAGCATAGGTGACGGCGCCGCCGCGAAATACCTGCGAAGCACCTGGAACGCTCACAATTTCAGCAGCAAGAGCACCTCCCGTGAGTGATTCAGCCACAGCAAGCGTTGCCTTGCGCACACGGAGCGCAGCCAGCGCTTGAGCAGCAAGACGACTGCCTGCTTCAATCCCATTCGTTTCAGACACTTCAAAAACATTCATATCAGCAGATTCGCTCACCGCTGCTCCTTCACTAGATTTGTGCATATCACTCTTCCTTTTCACCACCGCCTTGCTTACATTCACTATTACTTCTCGCAATTAAGCCAATGCCACCGTACGGCGCTACTGGCAAGGATGCTAGACGTATACGGTGTACAAGAGCTAAGCATCACACATACCGATACCACCTAGAGATAGTCTTTTTGCCGGCACAACTTAAACTGGTACAGCTTAAAGCCTGATTCACTGCGGATACGACGTCAGCGACATAAGCCCCGCTTTTGTTGAAAGAGCAACAAAGAGCAGCTTGGCTCTCGTCAGCTCTGCTCAAGAACTCCTCTGCTCAGGAACTCTCCGAACGAGACGAATGCCCTCTTTCACGTATCCCCACGCAGAAAATACAGCGAAAAAGAGCGCTACAGCAATTGCTATATAGCCCACGATATAGCAGGCAAATGCCGCAGGTGACCATGCCTGAGAAACGCCAGCATAATAGTCACCAAAAATCGATTCCCACGGAACAAGTAAAAGCGTAATCCCTAAGCTTTGCGCCATCATTTTCACCTTACCCCACCAGCCAGCAGCCATCACTTTGCGTTCTTTGAGTGCCAAGCGCATAAAGGTAATCCCAAGCTCGCGAATGATGAAAAGAATCGTCACCCACCACCACAGTATGCCGTGCCAAGAGAGCATCAGAAGCGCCGAAATAATGAGCGCTTTATCAGCAATCGAATCAGCAAGTTTTCCAAAATCAGTGATGAGCCCTCGAGAGCGCGCAATGCTGCCATCAAATTTATCGGTGACGGCAGCAAGCATAAACACCGCCAACGCCCACCACCTACGCTCTGGAGTATCCACCCAACAGAGCAACACAAACAGCGGCACTAAAACCAAGCGAATAATTGTGAGCACATTAGGAAGATTCAGCAACGGAACCTCGTTGCCTCTCTCATTTTTTGTGGTGAGCACCATGTTTATCGCCTACCTCTACCAGTGAGCTGCCACGCATCTTCATCATCTGGGCGATCAGGATCGTCAATATCATAATAATATGCACTGTCTGTATCGCCATTATCTGTTTCAGGCTTAGGTGCAAGCGGATCTTCAAAATATCTCGAATCTACCTGCATGACGACAGTGCGACTCTCATGTTGTGCCTCGCCCTCATGCCAGTCACCATCGGTACCGCCATTATTGGCACCTTGCGCAGCTTCACTTTCAGCCATACTCCACGCATTCTCGAGCGCATCTTCAGATGCATATCCCGCCACAGCCGAATCTGCTGTACTGGGAGTATCAGCCTCAGTCTGTATTAAAGAGCTTTCATGCGCATAAGGCTTCATATCTTCGCTTGCTTCGCGTGCTTCGGTGACGTCGCCCAAATCCTCTACATCTGCATATCGATTATCGCAATCGCCAGCATTCTCAAGAGAGATCTCCTCCCCTCGAATCAAGGCAAGAACGTCTGGGAGCTGTTCGGGAGTGACGAGCACATCGCGAGCTTTCGACCCTTGCGCTGGACCAACAATCCCGCGCGATTCCAGCAGATCCATCATGCGCCCAGCCTTAGCGAAACCGATACGGAGCTTGCGCTGCAGCATGGAGGTTGCCGCGTATTCCGTACTCACCACTATTTCTGCTGCTTGCAGGAGCGTTTCGAGATCGTCGCCAATATCGTCATCAATTTTCTTCTTCTCCCCTTTGGGAATGACGTCGTCGCGATAGACAGGCTGCATCTGCTCTTTGACGTGCTTGACCACAATCGCAATTTCTTCCTCATCAACCCACGCCCCTTGTAAGCGGCGAGGCTTCGAGGCGCCAGAAGGCAGGAAGAGAGCGTCGCCCATACCGATGAGTTTTTCTGCTCCAGGCTGATCGAGAATCACGCGAGAATCTGTGACTGAGGACGTCATAAATGCGAGACGCGAAGGGATATTGGCTTTAATTAAACCAGTAACCACATCAACTGACGGGCGCTGAGTAGCGAGCACAAGATGAATACCAGCTGCACGGGCAAGCTGAGTGATACGCTGAATCGAGGCTTCTACGTCGCGCGGCGCCACCATCATCAAATCTGCCAGCTCATCAACTACCACAAGCAGATATGGATACGGCTTCAACTCGCGCTGAGAACCTTCGAGGCTGCGCACCTTGCC
Organism: uncultured Actinomycetaceae bacterium; assembly: GCA_902464405.1. Taxonomy (GTDB): domain Bacteria; phylum Actinomycetota; class Actinomycetes; order Actinomycetales; family Actinomycetaceae; genus Arcanobacterium_A. Next base: position 65,885 of record CABQJD010000007.1, read on the forward strand.
CTCACGAATCGCTTTATTGAAATCGTCAATATGCTTGAAATGGTAGGCTGCGAGATCGTCGTAACGCTGATCCATTTCTTTTACTACCCATTCAAGCGCATCGGCAGCTTTCTTGGGGTTTGTGATAATCGGAGTGATCAGATGCGGAATACCTGCATAAATCGTTAGCTCTACGCGCTTAGGATCCACCAAAATCATACGCACCTGATCTGGGGTTGCACGCATCATAATCGAGACGATCAGCGAATTGATAAACGAACTCTTACCGGCGCCCGTTGCGCCAGCCACAAGCAGATGAGGCATCTTGTTGAGATTTGCTACCTCATATTTACCCTCTACGTTTTTACCCACACCCACAGCAAGCGGATGCTGATTCTTTTGAGCCACAGAGGATCGCAATACGTCACCGATATAAACAATTTCACGGTCTTTATTCGGGATTTCAATACCGATGGCACTTTTACCCGGAATTGGCGAAATAATACGCACGTCAGGAGACGCCACAGCATAGGCAATATCTTTCGAAAGCTGAGTGACGCGATCAACTTTCACGCCAGGACCAAGCTCGACCTCGTATTGAGTGACGGTAGGGCCGCGTTGAAAACCAACAACCTGCGCATCAACCTTAAATTCTTCGAACACACGGGTGAGTGCTTCCACCACGTCTTCATTTACCTGCGAGCGTTCTTTATGTGGGGGCCCTGCTTTTAATAGATCAAATGCAGGCAGCGTATACGTGATATTCGACGAAAGTTCCATTTGCTCCACACGCTTAGGTGCTGGCGTGGGCTTAGGCGCTTTGATGCGTGCCCGTGACGCCGCCTTTTCGGCTGCTGCTGCCGTGGCTCCAGCGCGCCCTGGTTTAGCTTCAGCTACCGCCGTATCAGCGGAAGACTGCGTAGCTACGCCTTGCTGAGCAGAAACTGAAGCCACAATAGTAGCAGCAGAATCGTCAGGCGCTGAAGATTCAGAGCCAGTATCTGACTCTGAGTGAGCATCGGCATCAAAATGAGATACTCTCCCAAAAAGATCGCTGAGCGATGAACGAGAATCGGCTGAATCGTCACCATCAGTGCTATCGCTTTGCAAGCTATCGCTAAGAGAATCTTTAGCAGATCGGCGCTCCTCATTTTTTGCATGGAACCAATCCACAATATCGCGCACCGATATGTGCGCGCCAAAGATAATTGCATAAAATGCAAGCAAAACGAGCACAGGAACTGCACCCCACACAGATACGAGCGCAGTGAGAGCACCGCCAATCATCCAGCCGATAATTCCGCCTGCGCTTTCGAGCGCAGCAAACCCGCCAGCTGGATCTGGAGCACCGCACGCGATATGCAAAGTTCCTGCAGCAGCAAGAATGAGAAGCATAGTCGCCACGATAAAACGCCAGCGAGTATCGGAAGAACGCCGAATAAAGAGGCGAACTGAGATCGAAAGCAAAAGCACAGGAACCACGTAAGCACACAAGCCCACAGCACCTGCCACGAGGTGATGAAGAAAAGTGAGGAGAATCCCTTCAAGCTTGAACCATTCGGTGAGCGCCACAAAAATTGCACATGCAATCAGTACAAGCGCAATGCCGTCATGCCTGCGCTCCTCTGCAGCCCCTGAGCTAGGATCGAGCGAAGGAGTAGACGAGAAACGGCGAAAAGTAGAAGAATCAGCATCTGACGTTTGCGCTCGCGTGATTTTTTTCGTTGCCGAATCTCTCGCAGAACTGCGCAAACCCCCTGCACGAGATGATGATGCAGAGGTTTGAGACGATGTACGTCGAGCAGGTTTGCGAGCCACTAGTTCCTTCTTCCTCTTCTTTGTTGCGTTTGCCGATACGCTCACCTCGATAGCAGCGCACAGGCAGACAAATAGGCATAGCTACTTTTAGCCTAGACGGAGAAAAGTGCACTGCGGAACTGGCGCGCCGAGCTGTGAGGGGTTTCTCGCCTTTGCGTGCACTCATTCTTCAAAAAGCAGAATCAAAATACCTAGCACAGTATAGCTAAGCCTTCGCATATGCTCTCAGCGGGAGCGTGTGTACGTTTATCAGGCCTCGATGACGGTCGGAATAATCATCGGTGCACGGCGCAATGTACGCGCAGCCCAACGCCCAATCACTCGACGCATGGCCTGCTGCATCTGGTACGTATCGCTACCTGGGCTGGCAAGACTCTTCTCGAGCGCCGCCGTCACATCTGGAAGAATATCGTCAAATACAGAATCATCTTCTGCCATACCGCGCGCTTGGATATGCGGCCCCGTGATGATAGTGCGCTCATGCCCATTCACCACAGCAAAAATGGCAATAAAGCCCTCTTGACCAAGCGTACGGCGATCCGTCAGCTCAGCCTCGCCAATTTCTCCCACAGACGAACCGTCCACAAAAATATAGCCGACTGGAACCTCTCCAACGATTCGCGCTACTCCATCGTGCAGATCAACCACGGTGCCGTCTTCACAGATCAGCACGTTTTCAGGAGGGACGCCTGTTTTGACGGCGAGCGCTCCATTTGCCACGAGATGCCGAGTCTCGCCATGAATCGGCATCGCGTTTAGCGGCTCAACGATATTGTAAGCAAAAAGCAACTCACCTTGAGCGCTATGCCCAGAGACGTGCACTTTTGCATTGCCTTGATGAACCACTCGGGCACCAAGCTTGGTAAGCCCATTGATTAAACGAAACACAGAATTTTCATTGCCTGGAATGAGAGAGCTTGCAAAGATAACGGTATCGCCTGCCCCCACACCAATCGTCTTATGCGAACCAGAAGCGATGCGAGAAAGTACAGCCATTGGCTCTCCTTGCGATCCAGTGCTCATAAAGACACGTTGATGATCGGGCACATCTGCCATCTCATTCATATCGATAAGCGTTTGCGCAGGCACGCTCAAAAGCCCTAGTTCTGCTGCGATAGTCATATTTTTCACCATCGAGCGCCCCACAAAACAAACTTTACGCCCTGCCTTCGCCGCTGTATCGAGCACTTGCTGCACGCGATGCACATGAGATGAGAACGATGCCACAACGATTTGCCCTCTGCTCTGCGCAAATACGCTCTCTAAAACTGGCGCAATCTCTGCCTCTGAACGCACAAAACCTGGCACTTCTGCATTGGTGGAATCCACCATAAAGAGATCAACGCCTTCTTCACCTGCGCGAGCAAAAGCCCGCAAATCAGTGATGCGCCCGTCGAGCGGGAGCTGATCCATTTTGAAATCTCCAGTGATAAGAATATTTCCGCCTGCGCTGCGCATAAAAACTGCAAGAGCATCAGGAATTGAATGATTGACGGCAATAAATTCGCATTCAAAAGCGCCGAGCTGCTCCACAGCCCCCTCTTTCACCACAAGTGAATAAGGTTTAATTTTCCATTCAGCAAGTTTTGCTTCTGCGAGGGCAATCGTAAATTCTGAGCCAACAATAGGAATATCCGGGCGCAGACGAAGAAGATACGGTACAGCACCGATGTGATCTTCATGCCCGTGGGTGAGCACAAGCGCATCGACGCGATCAAGACGCTCACGAATATAATCAAAATCAGGAAGAATGAGATCAACTCCAGGCTGCGTTTCCTCAGGAAAAAGCACACCGCAATCAACGAGCAGTATTCGCCCATTACATTCAAAAGACGTCATGTTACGCCCGATATTGCCGATTCCGCCAAGCGGCACAATTCGCACAGTATCAGGGGCAAGAGCTGGAGGTTCTTGGATAGTCGTCATAGCTCTATTCTGGCATGGATACGCACAGATTCACAGCGAGCACAATACGGCATAGCCGTAAGCGCAGACGCGAATACGCGAGAGCAAAACTTTATAGCAGACCATAGGCAGCGAGAGCTTCTCGCAAAGCAGCGCGCTCATTCTCACTCGCATTCACAAGCGGCAAGCGTAAAGCGGGCGTAGGAATGACGCCGAGCATTGCCAAAGCTTCTTTTGCCATCACAGCTCCTTGCCCACCTCCCATAATCGCTCGAATAATCGGCTGCTGAGCAGAAAATTCATTGCGAGCTGCAAAAAAATCTCCTGCTGCCACCGCATCAACCATTGCTCGTAAACTCGGTGCGCACACATGCCCAACTACACTCACTATTCCTGCAGCGCCGTGCGCGAGCCACGAAAAGTTCAGCGAATCGTCACCAGAATAATAAGCCAGACCAGTAGAATGCATAGCCTCAAAACCGCCTGCCACATTTCCAGTTGCGTCTTTAACAGCGAGTATTTGAGGAAGATCAGCGAGGCGCGCGAGAGTATCAGGCAAGATTTTCACTCCCGTGCGCCCAGGAATATCGTAGAGCATCACGCGAAGATCGGTGCTCTGAGCTACCGCACGAATATGCTGATATACGCCTTCTTGAGATGGGCGGTTATAGTAGGGTGCAACTACAAGCAAGCCGTCTGCACCTGCCTCAGCAGCCGCTTTCGCCATACGGATTGCATGGGCAGTATCGTTTGAGCCAGCGCCAGCGATCACAATCGCCCGATCACCCACGGCAGCTTTCACTTCTCGAATCAGAGCGCTTTTCTCTGGCTGATGAGTAGTCGGAGCCTCGCCCGTCGTGCCCGAAACGACGATCGCATCGCAGCCATCGTTCACTAGCTTTTCGGCAACTGCTTGAGCAGAATCAATATCTAACGAGCCATCATCATGAAATGGCGTAACCATCGCAACAGCAACTGAACCAAACGGACGCGACATCGACGCCCCAGTATGCGAACGAGACTCCCCCGTATGCACAAGAAGTGAAGCAACCATAGTTCAAGACTAGCCACATATAGAAAAAAGTGCAGAAAAATGCGATATATGGGACTGATATAGGAGGGGATATAAAAAGACGATATAGAAGGTACTTATGAGATGCCCAGCCAAAGAAAACTGCGCTGCGTGAGCTGAGGCATGCACGATAGTTTAAGTATCAGCTTCCTTCAGCGCAGCATTGATATAAGCAGCAACTGCCCAGAAATCACGAGCTTGCGCATCAAGCACTACTCACACCGCCAATAGCACACCATATTCAGTGAGGCATTTTGCGGTATTTGTGCGGTATTTCGTCTATATTTTTTGGCAGAGAAAAACCATTTCCTACATCTGCAATAATAGGAGTATGGCACATAGCAGCAACTTCCAGCCGATCAGCCCTTACGCATCTAGCCTAGCCGAATCCAGCCATACTCAGCAGGCAGAGCCGTTCTACGTGCGCCCGGCGCGCCCGAGTGATGCCCACGATATTGCGCAGCTTCAAGCTAAAAATATGAGGCATCTGCTCACCAAGCTGCTCGGCGCCGAGCTGAGCAGCGCAGCAAACGCCAGCATCGACGCCGCAGCTTTTGAACGGCAATGGGAAGAAACAATACGAGCACGCCACACAGGAAGTCACGTGCTAGTTGCGCGCGCAGAAAATAGGTGCGTAGGATTTGCTGCTGGAATAGCACAATCTATGCCTGAGATGGAAGAGATCACCTCCGGGAGAGCAAAATCTGCTTCCGAAATCGCTAAGTGCGAAGCCACTGTAGAAAAATCAGCAAGCTACGTTATTACTGCTTTTGAGATAGACCATTCTTCTCGTATACAGCGCGAATACGCTGCACCTCTTCTATCAGCTATCGCCGACCATGCGCGAAGAGATCAAGCCGCCAGCCTTTATGTATGGCTTTTTTCGGGTGACGATGCCGCTGTATCTCTCTTTGCTGAGGCTGGTTTTGCGCCCGAGGGAACTGCCCAGCAATTTGAGATTGAGAGCGAATTGCTCGTGCAGCACGCTTGGTGGGCACATTTATAGAATGTGTAAAAGCACCTGCTGCAAATTAAATACCAGCAGAGCTGCCCTTGCTAGAGGGAAAAGTATGTGTATACATGAGCAAGCATAGAATGGTACGCACTTGCCAATCGTGCGTAGGAAAGTATCTTCCCACTCTTGTGCCGCTTTTAAATAAACAGGTATGCCAACCGTACGCAGGAAAGGTACCTGCCCTCGATCTATTTCCTGCACCTGATTACTTTTCAAGCACTGCTCACACCCCACGCCTCACGCCTCGCGCCTCACAGAATATTTTTCCTCCTGCAGGTTTTGATACCCCACCCGATCTTCAGCCTTTGTGTAGTTTACGCTCTGCACACAAGGCACCTAATCCGCACAATCCTGCGCATAAACAGCGCAATTTACGCTGCTTGCCTGATCTGTGCTATCCACACGATTTTCCCTCTTACCCCTATCAGAATTATCAGCAGCGCCTTCTGGATTATCTTCAGTATCCGAGTGCTCTTCGCTCTTATTTTTCTTTGCCACGAGAGCCGCCTTATTGCGCCGATAAATACGATAGTTCCACCAGAGCCAGAGTGCTATGAGAAAGAGAGCGCCTGCCAGCGCAAACGGCCACCAGGGCAAACGCGGCAGATCAGAGGGAGCGCCAACGTTGTTGAGGTCTGCTTGCGGAGTAGGCGTAATTCTCTCACCTGTGACGAGAATGCGTTGGGTGTTGATGCCGAGTGGAGTGCACGTGATGAGAGTAAGGAGATCGCGTTTAGAGTCAGGGCGAATTGCTCCTGTATCATCTGGGTCGATCACGCGAATTTCAAATACCCGATAAGCATACACTTCACCGAAAATTTCAAGAACGATCTCATCGCCTTCTTTTACTCTATCGAGATCGGTAAACATTTTTGCAGAAGCTAAGCCTCGGTGAGCGGTGACGACTGAGCGCGTACCGATACCGCCGACGGGAAGTGACGTGCCCTGCAAATGCCCTGCACCTTTAAGCAAAGCCTCATCAGAGGAGGTGTGATAAATCGGAAGATCAATATCTGCCGAATCTATTTTGATTCTTCCCATCATGCCGTCGCTCGTCATTTTTAAGATATCAGCATAATCCCAGATTTCTTGAGAATCATTGCTGAGGTGCCCTGTACCGAGAGCTTTACGCTCGTGCGCTTTTACGAGCGCTCCTGACGATAGAGCATCGTTATAGCGGTGCGCTGCTGCGAGCTGCTCTTCTTTAGCTGGGTTGGCGCTATCAATGCTGCTGTAGCTTTGCTCAATAAGTTGACTTTGGGAAAGTTGGGAACGCCACGCAGCGATTGTGGGATAGAGGAACGTGAGCACACCAGCAAGAGCAAGAACTGCCACAATAACGGCGTTTATCAGTTGTTTTTTCATATTTCTCCCCTATACAACACCGCAAAGGCAAGCAGTATGAGCGAGTCTCATACAGCCACGCACACCGTATCAATTGCACCCACCGCACAGCGCCGACTTAACTGCCCCTAACGGTTCACCACTATGCACATGTGACGTTGTGTACTTACTATCGGAAAATCGGAGAAGCAGCGTGGAAAGCGTTGAATCAACGCATACTCCACACTGCTTCTCCATCTTCTTATTTATCTACACAGAGAGCACACACACGGAAAGAAATTTTTCGCAAAAGTGCGCACCCTCCGGCAGCTGCTGAATGATTAGCTGTTCTTGCGAGCGGTACGGATACCGAAACCAACAGCCACAGCCAAGAGAGCGATACCAGCGAGCGTGAGGATTACACTGCCAGCAGCACCTGTCAATGGCAAGTTCGGGATCAGGGAAGTATCCTTTTCGTTCTTGAACTTCGCCTCACCAAGCGAACCGCCAGTTGCAACAGTACCAGCTGTAAATTCAACAGAAATGTTAGCGGCTTTCTTGTATCCAGCAGGAGCTTGAGTTTCCACTAAACAGTAAGTAGCTTTCAATGCTTTGACGGCATCTTCTTCCAAATTGGAAGTAGCTGTAGCTACATATACCGAATCAAACGTTACTTTACCATCTGTAGCAGATTCTGCTTCGGCAATCATGTCTCCTGGCGTGGCGCAAGCTGTGCCGTCACCACCCTGCTTGTGCAATTCAAATTTTGCACCTTTAAGGTTCAAAGTTGCATCAGCCTTATCGACCTTGGTGAATTCAAGTTTGCCGAAATATTCAGTGGTATTGGTGCTAATAGGCGAATCACCAGGAGTAGCTCCATTTGCAAAAGGATCGTTACCTGGAGCAAACGGATAGAAAGACTGATCTACCTTAGCTGATCCAGCTGGAATAGAGGTAAGCGTAGTTGCAAGATCAAAAGTAACTTTACCGCCTGCACGTAGTTTAGAAAGGTCACTATCTTTTACAGAACATTTGTAAACTTTATTTTCGTACCCTGCCTTCTCTTTAGGAAGAGTCTTCTGCGTATCTTCGCAAGAAACAGTAACATCCTGCGAAACACCTTGAGCATTAACAAACTTTGCGTTCTCTACATTGCCAATCGTAAGGTATTTAGCCAATATTTCGTATGCACCAAAAGTAGTGTATGAAGTCTGCCCTGCAGTAAGCGGGTTGACTGGAAGATCAAAACTCCAAGTAATCATATCTCCAGCTTTGTATGCAAGCGTTTTCAATACCTTAGAAGGATCTTTTGTATTGATATCATTCTTTGGGTAGACATTCACATCATAAATCCACGCATCACCTTTGTGGCTATATGGAATCGTGACGATGAAATCTGCAGCCTTGTCCTTTACCGTTGGAGAGGCATGTGGCGAATCTAGCTCTTTCACCAAATATGCACCAACTGCGAGCTGCTCTGCTTTAGCCATACCATTAGTATCTGTATCAGCAAAGTTTTTAAGATCACCTTTGAGATGCTGAGCTGCAGTTTCTGCGGTGTATGTCTTAAGAGTTTTCCATCCGTCACCGGTAGTAAGATCTACATCAATTTGCTGATATGAAAATTTCACACCTTTAATAGGTGTAAGACCAGCAAACTTATCTGCATCAGTTCCATCTGGGTTAGCCTGAACTGTCAAACCAGGATTTGCATACTTATGCAGAGTAATAGATCCTGTCTTAGCAGCATCTACGTTTCCCGGCGCGGGTTCTGCCGCGAAAGCAGGGACCACAGCAAGTCCTAGGAGGCTCACCGCAGCAGCAGAAAATGCTGCTGTAAGTTTCTTTAGTTTCATTATTTTTTCCTTTGAATTAATGAATGAATAATTGACTTCTTTTCGTTATGCGCCATTCTCAGCCGATCGGCTAGCCTCCCCCTATATCCAGCCAGTTAGCGGCCGAGACGGGCAGGAATGGCAAGAGATTTTTATAGCTCCACCACCCCTTTCCTAGTGCTCGCTCCATTTCTTGAAGTGCGCAAAGCTTGAACTCGCACCCATCTCAGATTGTTTATGCCAGCTAGCAAGGCAAGCAGCAGAATTGATCCGCCAATTAGCCAGAAGATATACTCCCCCACACCACCAGTGAGCGGTAGGAGCACTGGAGAAATAACTCGCACTGTAAACACTTTCGAATCCCACGAGGTTCCTTTTAAGCCTTGGAGAATTGTTCCTGTTGCTTGGTTATCAAAGCCGCCAGCACTATTCATGTGAGCAGATTTTAAGAATTCCATATTAGAGGAAGCGAAAACAGCACACTGATAAGTTCCGCCTTTTTTACCGACCCCATATACGCGAGCATCTGTGCGCGCAGCAGCTTCATCATTCTTGTATAGCGTGGCAGGAACTTTAGCTCCACCTTTTGCGAGTGCGGCTTCTTGCTCTGGCGTAGCTGCCTGATAAACGGTCGTATCTTGTAATGCCCAGCCTGTTTCCTCGCTCGTTAAATTCTGCTGAGGCTCTCCTTGAGCAGAACACACCATCTCCAGATCAATTTTCGAATCACTGTATTTCCAGATAGCTTGAACATCGATAGCTGAGGGGAATTGATGCCCTTCATGCACAAGAATCTCATCAGGAGCAACAGTAAGTGCAAAGTCTCCTTTTTGTAGGGGTGCTTTGGTGATTGTGACTTTTGCGGATGTTGTGTCTGTCGAGGTATCGGGATACGTCACCGTGACAGGAATATAATAGTCTTTCAGCTCTGTCTGCCGGCCAGGCGTGAACGTGATTACCCCGGTATCAGGATCGATCGTTGCCCAGGGGTGATTACGTTTGCCTTCCTCAGTGATCTCAAACTTCGTCCCTGCAGGTAGTGTTTTAGCCGCGTCACGATCGTGTGGAGCCTCGCTCGTTTTCGTTGCCCCGGCCTGTACGCTCGTATCCGAATACACAGGATCATATATATCGCTTTGTTTC
>CABQJD010000008.1 GCA_902464405.1 uncultured Actinomycetaceae bacterium
CGATTATTTCGACGTCAATCCAGATTATGGCACGCTCACTGATTTTGACGAGATGAGCGAGCTAGCTGCTGAATCGTTTTACGAGTGCGTTCACACACTCAAGTGAGGAAGATTATGAAAGCGGGTTACTTGATCGACCATGAAAATAGACGCGCTGCTGTTAGAGGCGTTAGAGCAGGCGCTCCTGAACGTTAAAGAGTGCCTGTCTGGTTTGCTGTACTAGTCGGATCACGGATTTCGATATACGAGTGTTCCTATAGCGATAGAAACGTTCGCTGGGTAATCACCCCTCTATACCAGAAGTGTAAGAAATAGCTACGATAATACGCTAGCTGAAGCGGTTAACGACTCATATAAGAGCGAACTCATTTTTTATTCACAGGCCCATGGGCGTCTCTTTGATCGAGGTCGAGTTTGCTACGTTGAACTAGGTCTACTGCTGGAATCACGCCAGATTCACTGCTGGAATTACGAGCGTCTCCACGAGGCACTCGGATACAGCTCCCTCTGGCGAGATAATCGCCAGCTATAATCTAATACGAGTCAACAAATTGATCCCCGTATAAGAAGCAGAACAAAATTCAGGATGCTCTTCAGTTTTCTAGAAACAGGAGGCATTAACGACAACAGGTAACTATACACACAAGCAGATAATGCACAAGAATAAAACCAGCCAAAACATCCTGCAGTACAACCTATACGCCAAAATCCTCCTCTCCCCATAAATCCTTAGGCAATAGAGCAAGATAATTCGGATACACAGTTAAGCTCCTAGATGTATAACGCACAGCTAAGTAGAAATATTGAGAAGACTGTGTTGCTTTAAATTCCTGACGATTTTCCTCCTAGAGGTAAATCCCAAGCTAGCTAGCATAGAAATCGCAACTAAATAATCTCTCAAGGTATAACGAAGAGAAACAAGCGTTATGTGCTGTGCGTTATGCGCTACCTCCTATACACCATCTGCTTTATGGGCTTTATAGCAGTTACGGTTTTCTCTCCAATAGTGCACTGCGCGCATTAGGTATGGATAGTCCTAGTAGTGCACAGATACGACGGTGCCAATAGAAGTAAAATTAAACATATAGGCTGCACCTTCGTCAGGCATATTGACGCAGCCATGAGACCCTCCCGCGCCGGCGTCCATTCCCCATTCCGACCGCCACGCTGATGATCCATGCATAGCTATATCATCATAGAAATAGGTTGCGTAAGGAACGTTTTTGGTCTCATATTCACTGCCATCGTTGTTATATCCCCTCATATCTTGTAAGCGATTTTTTCCGTAAACAGCAAATCTTCCTACGGGAGTGCGGTAGCCAGGTGCACCAGGGACCATTGGGTAAGAGGCTTGTGCTCTACCTCCGATGTATGCGGTCACTCTATACGTCGATAGAGAAATATCTACCCAACGTTCGCCTTCTTTTGCTGGATACGCAAGATATTCAGCTCCTCGAGCTACTTCTCTTTCTTCCCATTGCGGCTCGTTTTCTTCTATTGTGAACGATGGTGAAGCATCTTGGTGATCTTTTATATTTTTGAGAATCTCGCCAGCTACTTCAGTTTTATTTGTGACGGTTGTGGCAATGACGGGTTCAGTGATAACGCGCAGGACCTCGCCATCATTTGCCACATAGCGGTATCCTGCTTCGCCTTCGGTTTGCGCAGCAGATGCTTGCTCTTCTACCCATGTGTTGATTGCTGCTGGATTTATGGATACGTTTTCTGCGTTAAAAGTAATCCAAGAAGCTTTATTTTCGGGTGTAGCAGTGAAAGTCTGATCACCGCTGGTAACGGCGATCTGTGGAGTGATTAATTTATTGGCAGTTTGAGCCTGTGTATTGAGCTGATCAGGATTTTTCTCTGGTTTTATAGTGGTTATATTTCCTTCGAAACGTATATCTTTGGTTGCTGAAACCAGCTGAGTTCCTGCTTCAATAATTGATTCGTAAGATACTCCTCGCCCTTCTTTTCCTTCTTTTACTTCAAATTTATCGTCGTTGAAAATCACTTCTGGGTTGATAGGGCGTGGTATGGCAGGAGTATCCTCTGTGAGAGTTGCAGCAAATTGGAGTGTTTTCGTTTCGTCGGTATCTAAGAGAGGTGCGATATCTGTTTTTTTGAAGATACAGCTTGCATAATTGCTCCAGATACGATTCCCTGCTGTTGCTGCTTTTGCTGTTTCACTCGATTTTATTTTGATTCCCATGTCAGCTAATTTAGCTTGAGCAGGCACGATATCTTTTCCATAGAACGTTACAGTATTTTCAGCAGCAGTTTTTTCAAGTAGCTCCTGAATTTCCTTTTCTTTCAGACCACTTACATTGTGCTCACCAACGTAAGTATTGGGCAGCGCTCGATTATCGAAAAAATGAAATCCAACGTAAACTCCTGCACCAATGACGAGGAGTGCTAGAGTTAAAGCGCCTACTATTATCGAGATTTTTCGTGTACTCATAGAAAAGAAAATTCTTTCATTCTATAGATAAAAATTTTAGCCACAAGACATATCCATTTTACAGGTTTTTTACAAATAATTGAATATTTTCTTAAATATATAAGAATGCTCTACATACGTTTGCCTTAATAAATCCTATCTGCGTCCATACGGGAGCTACTCTGGTGTGTTGGTGTGCTGACGTGCTGACGTGCTGGCACATCAGCAGGTTGCCCTGCTGACATACGCAAATAGAATTTAAGGAAACAGCAAAGAACGCTTAGTTAGCTTGAGCTTGTTTTATATGGCAGATACTTAGTGCATTTGCTTCTATGAAAATCCGCACAAGCAAACACACTAAGTGCCATTGTATAGCTCGCTAAACTTTACTGAATATGGCGTCAGGCATTGTGCTTACCTTAGTTTTCCTTAATAATGCAAAAGCTTTGCGCACTTAATTGAAGATGCTCTGAATCCCATGTAGCCTGCCCAATTGAAAACATAATAGAGTCGGCTTTTGCGTATTGCTTGCTAACGCCTAGCTCGTTAATATCGAACGACACAGCTTCACGGCTTGGGTTCACTGCTACGATAATCGAAGAAGAGGTATCTTCAAGATTTCGTGGATGACGTTTGAAAACGAAGCAGCGCCCTCGCCCACGTATAATTTCAAATTCTGCATCTGCTGCGAGCGCTGGCATTGCGTGACGAAGTTCAATAATCTCACGCATAGTGTGCCATAGAGAATGCGGATTTTCTATGGCACTGCGGACGTTTAGGCTGCTTGAACTACTCGGTATGTTTGAAGAGTCTAGTGTGTTGGGAGTGTACCGAATACTAGAGATCTTAGAGATAGTCGTATCCTCTGGAGCGTTGGGCAGGGAAGAGGTATTTAGTTCGTCAATAATCGGCAAATAAAGACACGTTGCATCCGCATCGGAAAAACCCATATTTTTGGCGCATTGATCCCACTGCATTGGAGTGCGCGTGCCCGTACGCACGTACCCGCCTTCTTTAGTGGGCAGGTTTTGATAATTCATAGCGATTTCATCGCCGTAGTAAATAAAAGGCACGCCAGGCAAGCTTAGGATAGTAGCGTATGCGAGTTTGATCTCGCGTTCCTCTAAGCGTGGCGCGATGCGTGCTGTATCGTGATTGCAGGTGATAAGGCTGAAATAGCCGCCTGCTTCTTCAGCACTGCGTAACTGCGGCTCGTATTGCTCTAAAAAGTTTTCAATACCAGTGCCAGAATCAGCATTGAAATAGCTTTTATCGCCATCACGTTTCCTGGAGTCTGGGGCGTCACGCAGCAGCATGGCATATCCGTTTGGTATGCCTCCCCAATGCCAATCGAGATAGAAATCCATATCGAAGCCTGCCTGCATCGATTGATAGGGGATACCCCATTCAGATACGAAAGCTGCCTCTGGAAAATCGGGGCGTACTTGATCGAAAATATAGCGCCAGGTAGCGATTGTGGCAGGTTTTCCTTCGTCGTCACCCTTCACAAGTGAATCTGCCATGTCTACGCGGAAACCATCTGCGCCGAGTGAAAGCCAAAAACGCATAACTTTCGCCATAGCATCAGCAGTCGCTCGGGCATTTTTACCCATAGCTTCCGATTGCCAAGGATATTGTGGGTGCGCCCAGCCGTAGTTGAGAGCAGGCTGACTCTTGAAGAAATTAAGAATATAGGTACCGTCTCGTTCGGCTTCACCGCCAATGAATGGATATCCTGCTCCGCCGGCAATCCAGGAATCTGTCCAGATATAGCGCTCTGAAAATTCTGCGCGTGCAAGCGGATCTGCTTCTTTGGAAGCAATAAACCACGGGTGTTCTTCGCTTGTATGCCCAGGCACAAGATCGAGCAGTACGTGCATACCACGCGCGTGAGCTTGATCGAAAAGCTCGATTAGGTCGGCATTCGTGCCATAGCGCGGTGCCACCATTTCATAGTTTCGCACGTCGTAGCCTGCATCTTTGAAGGGAGAATCGAAGATAGGATTGATCCATAGCGCATTTGCACCAAGAGAATGCACGTAATCCAGGCGCGAGATAATTCCTTGAATATCGCCTATGCCATCTGCATTGGAGTCTTGAAAACTTTGCGGATAAATTTCATAAAAAACTGCGTTTTTGAGCCAAGCGGGGGATTGGTATATGTGTGCCATAGTTACTCTTTCTTTAATTATTGTATGTATTGCCGTATGTAAATCTATAAATTTTGATTCCTTTGGAAAGGGAACTTGAGAAGAAAGCTGAGAGAGTGACGATTGAGCAAAGGTTTACGATCAGTGGCAGGTGCCAGAAGGAGCTTTCGTCACTTTCGTTATTGCTACGGAAAGGAAACTCACAGCGGAGAGAAAGCATAGTTGTCAGCGCTGCTGAGGTTTTCCCAAAGGTGCATTGTCAGGTATCTTCGGCAGGAGCAATGCCCGTGGATTCTCGCACAATAAGTTCGGGGGTAAACACTAAGGATTTCACATATGATTTGTTACCCTGAATCAACGTGGTGAGTGTATTGACTGCTGCCTCGGCAATTGCGCTCACAGGCTGATGCACAGATGTGAGGGGAGGCTGGGTGAATGCCATGAGCGGCGAATCATCGAAGCCAATAATCGAAATATCTTTTGGCACCTGCAATCCTTGTGTGTTGCAGTAGCGCAGCGCACCGAGCGCCATCACGTCGGACGCACAGATAATTGCGGTGCAGCCTTGGTTAATAAGCTGTGAAGCTGCCACCTGCCCGCCTCCAATGGTAAAGAGAGTAGCGGTATGTGATCCTGTCACTCCCGGGAATTTTTGAAGTTCGGTATGAAATGTTTCCACTTTCGTTTGGGCAGGCCAATATCGGGTAGGACCTGTGGCTAAGCCAATTCGGGTGTGCCCTTGAGCAGTGAGATGTTTGATTGCTTTGATGACGGCGACTTCATTGTCGGTGGAAAAATCGGGCGCAGTCAGGTGTGGGTTCGCGCCATTGATCGTGACGAAAGGAATTCCAGCATTTGCTACGCGTGTATAGCGGTCGAGGGTAGCTGTCTGGTCTGCGTGCCGACCAGACAGGAAGATGATTCCAGCGGCATTTTGGTTGATAAGAGCTTCAATATAGGCATCTTCTGTGGCTCCGCCTGCAGTTTGGGTGCCGATGAGCGGCAAATATCCTTGGGTGATGAGGGCATCGCTGAGACTTGTGGTTATTTCGGGGAAGATTGGGTTGGTAAGTTCTGGGGTGACGATGCCGACAAGTGCTGTGTTTTTGTTGCGGAGTTTCTCTGGGCGCTCGTAGCCGAGAAGATCGAGAGCAGAAAGCACTCTTCGGCGTGTGCTTAAAGCAACGGAAGATGCGTTGTTGAGCACTCGGGAAACGGTGGCAATAGAAACATTCGCTTGTGCAGCCACGTCTGCAAGTTTGATTTTTTTTGCCATCTTTTTCCTTCGTGGTCGAAGCCCCGTTGCTATGTAGTTATCAAGATTACCAGCAGTTTACAGAAATTTTCACTCTATGCACACTAAGCTTGGAAAAACTTGTGGAAATTTCTGAAAATGCTTGCAAAATTTTTCATAAGTGCTACTATGCAAATATCGATATAAATCATGTAGGCAACGGAGCTCATTACTTATCACTTAAAAATACAGACGTACATTTCAACCCAAAATAACCGAAATTAAAGGAGAATGATGATGAAGAGAATGTTTGCATCTCTTGCAATCACTGGGCTGGCACTCACGGGTCTCACAGCGTGCGGAGGAAACCAAGAGGGCGGAAAGGCTGCAGGAGGAGAGACTGAAAACGTGACCTTAAGTGTTTGGGCGCCTCAAGAAGATCAGGCAGACGGAGCAAGCTGGCTTGCAGATATGGAAAAAGCATTTGCTGACGCGCACCCTGAATACAAGATCACATGGAAGAATGATGTTGTTTCTGAAGGTGACGCCCTCACAAAAGTAAAGACTGATCCATCTGCTGCTGCTGATGTTTATATGTTTGCCAACGATCAGCTTGGAACTCTTGTAGATCTTGGAGCAATCGGGCAGCTTGGTGAAAAAGAGCTCGCACAGGTGAAAGAGCAAAATGATCCATCGATGGTCGATTCAGTGACGGGCGTAGATGGTAGCGTCTACGGCGTACCGTTCACAGGCAATACATGGTTTATGTATTACGATTCCACAAAGATTACAGCAGACGAAGCAAAGAGCCTCGATGCTATGATTGCTAAAACAAAAGTTTCTTTCCCGATCAACAATTCGTGGAATCTTCCTGCATTCTATGTTGAGGGTGCAAATCTGAAATTCTTTGGTGAAAAGGGCACTGATGCTTCAAAGGGAATCGTATTCAACGATCTTGATAAAGCAACAGCAGTGACGAACTATCTGACTAAGCTCGTCGCCAATCCAAACTTCGTGAGCGACTCTGAAGGATCTGGTCTTGCAGCACTTCAATCTGGTGATGCTGCAGTATACTTCTCTGGCACATGGGATGCTCAAAACGTGAAAGAAGCTCTGGGCGATGGTTATGCCGCAACTCAGCTTCCAACGTTCAAGCTAAATGGCGAAGATGTGCAAATGAAATCTTTCGCTGGCTCTAAAGCTATTGCCTATAATCCAAACGCATCGAATGTGAAAGCTGCTGCTCAGTTCGCTGCATTCCTCGGTTCTACTCAGGCTCAGAAAGCTCACTATGAAGCACGCGGAATTGTGCCGACAGATAAGAGCCTTGCAACTGCAGTTGCTGATGACGATTTTGCTGCTCAAGCACAGATCGCAACTATTTCCAACACCTCCATTGTGCAGCCAACAATTCCAGCTATGAATGGTTGGTGGGATCCTGCCAAAGCATTTGGTGATGGTTTACTGAATAAAGAAATCACTGAATCTAATTCTGCTGAGAAGATGAAGGCTTGGGCAGATCAGACAGCTGCAATGGTTGGCTGATTGAGCTTTTCGTGAGTTATTACAGCGGGTTGCTCGCACATTGCTTCTCAGATGTGCAATAGTTGTCAGCAGCCCGCTGGCTCATTGCTACATGAAATGACACTCATAGAAAAGGAGGCGGATATGACTGGAAGTGCGCTTCTATCTGGTTCAAAGCGCGAAGAAAAGCTCCGCCAAAAATTAGGGAAAGATTATGTTGCTCCCTCTCCTTATTCGCTTCGCTGCGCATTGACTCAAGGCTCTGCCGTCACCAAATTATCGGCAGTGATTTTCGGCTTGGGAAACGTAGCACATAAGCAATATGTGAAAGGGCTTCTTCTTTTTGCGCTCGAAGCTGCGTTTATAGCATTTTTCGTGACGGCAGGAATCGATTATCTTGCTAAGCTCCCGGGGCTTGGAGATCAAGAACAGGGCAAAGTATTAGTAGATGGCTACTGGCAATATACTGCGGGTGATAACTCCGTGGTTATTTTGCTTTATGGCGTAGCGACGATTGTATTGATTATTGCGTTTGCACTTTTGTGGAGTGTGGCAGTACGCAGCGCCTATAAAGCGCAAGTTATGACGGAAAAGCATGGCAAAGCGCCAAGTATCCGCGAAGATATTGCCGTCTTGCAAGATTCAAAAGCACACCAGCTTTTGATGTTTCTGCCTATGCTCGGGATTCTCACCTTCAGTGTTTTGCCGCTTATCTTTATGATCTCTATGGCGTTTACGAGCTATGATCATAATAACCTGGTGCTCTTTGACTGGGTAGGGCTTAAAAATTTCGGAGCGATTTTCACAAACAGCTCTGGCACTGTGAATATGAGGATCTTTGGTTCAGTGCTCATCTGGACCCTTGTGTGGGCAATTTTTGCAACGTTCCTGAATTTCTTCCTTGGGCTGTTTATGGCCATGATTATCAACCGTAAAACTACACGGATGAAAGGATTGTGGCGTGCACTTTTCTCGCTGAGTATTGCGGTGCCGCAGTTCGTTTCCTTGCTAGTGATCAATACAATGCTCCAGCCGCAAGGCGCAATTAACCGTCTACTGCAAAATTGGGGATGGATTGATTCTGCTTTGCCGTTCTTCCAAGACGCTATGTGGGCTAGAGTGACGGTTATTGTGGTGAACCTTTGGGTAGGGATCCCGTATACGATTATGCAGATCACGGGTATTTTGCAAAATATTCCAGCAGATCAATATGAGGCGGCGCGCATTGACGGCGCAAACACTTGGCAGATTTTCCGTAAGATTACGATGCCATACATTATTTTCGTGCTGACGCCGTACCTCATCACTACCTTTACGGGAAACGTAAACAACTTCAACGTGATCTATCTGCTCTCTGGTGGTGCTCCTGTGCCAGTGGGAGATTCGGCAGGCAAAACCGATTTGCTCATCACGTGGCTTTATAAGCTCACAGTGGATAAGAACGATTACAACCTCGGTGCTGTGATCGGTATTATGACCTTCATTGTGCTGGCTGTGGTTTCTCTCATCACGTATCGAAATTCTGGCTCCTATAAGAATGAGGAGGCGTTCCGCTGATGGCAATGAAAGAGAAAACGAACAAACCTGGATTCTGGCACAACTATCGTCAGCGCCGCTTAGCAGGCGATATTATCGTGCATACTTTCCTAGCGGTGATGGCAGTTATATGGATGATTCCTATTGTGTGGGTATTTGCGGAGTCATTCAACGCAAATACCGCTCCCTTCACAGCTACGTTCTTTCCAAGAGAATTTACGATCAATAATTACGTGCAGCTCTTTACGGATCGCTCCGTGATGAACTTTCCGAAGATGTTTATGAATACGCTCATTATTGCGTGCTTCACGTGCGCAATATCGCTCATATTTATTCTCTCGGTGGCGTACGTGATGAGCAGAATGCGTTTTCGCTTGCGCCGTACTTTTATGAACGTCGTTCTGATTCTGGGAATGTTTCCAGGGATCATGGCTGTTTCGGCGATCTATTTCATTTTGAAAGCGATAGGATTGACCTCTGGCGGCACGACGATTATTGCACTTATCTTGGTGTATTCTGCAGCTTCAGGAGCAGGATTCTATGTGATGAAAGGATATATGGATACTATCCCAACATCGCTGGATGAAGCAGCTATCCTTGATGGGTGTACTCGCACGCAAGTATTTTTCAAAATTATTATTCCAGTGTGTAAACCGATGATTGTGTATCAGGCAATTGTGAGCTTCCTTGGGCCATGGCTTGATTTTGTGATGGCAAAAGTAATTGCCCGCACCCAATCAGACTATACGGTATCACTAGGATTATGGCTTATGCTTGAGAAGGAATATATTGCCGACTGGTATGCGCGCTTTGCAGCGGGTGCTGTGGTGGTCTCAATTCCTATTGCGATTCTCTTTATCGTGATGCAGCGTTTCTATCAAGATTCTATGGCAGGGTCTGTGAAAGGGTAAGCCAATCGTTAATATCAATGATTATGACGCGAGTCCCGCGCCATTGCGCAAGCAGCGGCGCGGGCTTAGCGCTTTTCGTCTAAAAATTATTGCAGGCGTCTTTCTTTCGCTATCGGTTGCATCGAGTACTCTGATTCCTGCCCTTTTAGGCGATCCGCACGAAAATTTCACAGCGCTCACAGTAGTAGTTATCTGCGAAGTAGTATCGTGGAGTGCACTGCCGATCTATGCGTGGCTGTTAGTTTCAGGTTTCCAGCACACTCGTTCAGTTGCCGGGTATGGAGCGCGTTTAGCTGTGCTGGCATTAGGGTCTGAGATTCCTTACGATTTAGCCACATATGGAACTTTTTCTTTTGCTGGGCAAAATCCTGTGTGGGGGCTTCTTCTCGCACTTATCGTGCTTGTACTTGTGCAGGAAATACGCACCCGTTACAGCGGCGTAGCAGGAGCTGCTTTAATTTTTGCAGTGACACTTCTTGGTGTGCTCTGGGCTTTTATGTGCCGCATTGGGCTGCGTCAAGAGATAATGAATATCGGGGCATTGATTATCATTTTTTCCTTGATATTTTATCTGCTTGAATTGCGTGAAAATACGATGATGGTGACGGCTGGTCTAATTGGCTCACTGTGCCTCGTCACCCCAGCAATCGGGGTAGCATTTTTGCATTACCGCAACGAAACGTTGGGCTATCAGCAGGCTTCAACGCAGTGGCTCTTCTATTATGTGTATCCGATAATGCTACTAGCAGGCGTAGGAATAACCTTCTTATAGCAGCTTTGGCATATACGGCATATATGTGAGAAACGTAAATATTATAGTGCCGAAATGCTCTCGAAGCGTTTAATTATCGCCTGCAGTAGCTGTAATGCTTGCAGCGTGTGCGCAAAATTCTTTAAGTATTTTTTCAATGTGGCTTGTTTCTATTAAGAAGCCGTCGTGCCCTGCAGAAGATATAACTTCTCTATAGGAGGCATATGGAATATGCTGAGCTGATTTAGCGCATTCGCAAGCAGGAAATAAACGATCAGAATCCACTCCGATTATTAAAGTGCGTGCTGTGATAGATTCTGCTGCTCGGCGAGCGCCTCCACGCCCGCGCCCAATATCGTGGCTCATCATTGCGCGAGTAAGCGCTCTATAAGAGCCAGGATCGAAACGGTTACTTAATTTTTCCCCGTGATAGTCGAGGTAGGATTCTACTGCATACTTCTCATCAGCTGAAGGCTTCTCGCTGGGCTGCAAATGGCGACCAAAACGATTATTAAATTCATTAGTACTTCGATACGTCGCATGAGCTATTTTCCGTGCCAGTGCCATGCCTTGATTTCCTGCGTTTTTATCTCGTGAAAGGTAGTAGTTTCCGTCAGCAAAACTGGGATCTAGATCTTGGGCGCATATCTGCATATGCGCCCAAGCAATCTGATCGGCACTCATCGTCTCAGCCGTTGCGATAAGTACTAACGATTGGACCTGCTGTGCAAACATACACGCCCATTCAAAAGCGCGAAAACCTCCTGCAGAAGGTCCGATCACGAGATTCCATGATGAAATCCCTAACCGCAGACGCAACTGATTCTCAGCTTTCACCTGATCGCGAATAGTGATCGACGGGAAGCGCGATCCCCACGGCAAACCGTCAGGTGCTGGCCATGCTGGCCCTGTAGACCCCTGGCAGCCTCCTAAACAATTAGGAGCCACCACGAAATAACGATCTGTGTCGATTGCTTTTTTGCTTCCCACTAAGCTATCCCACCATCCTGCAGTCGGATGGCTTTGACTCTGGGAGCCGCAAACATGGCTATCTGCAGTTAGAGCGTGCAAGATGAGCACAGCATTTGAAGCATCATCATTCAGTTTTCCCCACGTCTCATAAGCCAGATATGCATGTGGTAACGATCCGCCATTTTCTAGCGGATACTCATCTAAGGCAATAAACTTTCGATTTCCTGGGGCGTCACCAGGAAGCCATGCAGGGGTATGTGCCCAGTTCGTGCCAGGATATTGGAGACGAGGGCTGCTTATACTTGGGATCCTTGTATCTGAATCGATGAAAGCGTCTAGCTGCTCGCTAGAATATCTTTCTAGCGCGAGAGGCGATGAGGAAAACATTCGTTGATCTTCTTTCGGCTCATATTGTAGTGTGGCGTATTTTAGCTGCGGCTCGAGTGAAGCACTACGGATAGTGCGGAGTCTGATTATTGGCTAATTACTGCGAAGGCCTTTTCAAGATCGGCAATAATATCTTCTATATCCTCTAAACCGATAGAGAGGCGAATAGTTGACTGGCTTATTCCTGCTGCTTTTAGCTCTTCTTCGCTTGCCTG
Organism: uncultured Actinomycetaceae bacterium; assembly: GCA_902464405.1. Lineage (GTDB taxonomy): Bacteria > Actinomycetota > Actinomycetes > Actinomycetales > Actinomycetaceae > Arcanobacterium_A. The sequence goes on from CABQJD010000008.1 coordinate 12,118, forward strand.
CGAATGGGTTGTAGAAGCAGGGTGAATAGCAAGAGAACGCAGATCGCCTAAATTAGCTACGTTGCTTAGAAGTTTCAGCGTATCAACGAAATGCTCTCCATCGTTTCTATCTCCTTCAAGATCGAAAGCTAAAACGCCGCCAGCGCCATGTGGGGCATATTTTTGCTGTAAATGATGGGTTGGCGCAGATGCTAACCCGGAATAATTGACTGATCGAACCAAGTGGTGTTTTTCTAGGAACTGTGCAACTGCTTGAGCATTTTCGGCGTGCCGTTGGACGCGTAACGAGAGAGTTTCAATTCCGATAGTGACGAGGAAGGAATTAAAGGGGCTTGCTGAGAATCCGAAATCGCGTAGTCCTTGCACTCTAGCTTTCAAAATAAAAGCCTGCGCACCAAGATCTTTATAAATAAGACCGTGATAAGAAGGATCTGGTTCGTTGAATTGAGGAAAACGGTTAGGGGAAGAGCTCCAATCGAACTTTCCGCCATCAACGATCACTCCTTGAATTGAATTTCCATGCCCGCATAAATATTTAGAAGCTGAATGTATGACGATATCAGCTCCCCATTCCAAAGGACGCGTCAAATAAGGCGTGGCGATAGTATTATCAACGATAAAAGGCACTCCCACTTTGTGAGCTGCTGAAGCGACTCCTTCAATATCAAGAAAATCGTTCTTCGGATTAGGAATAGTTTCAGCGAAAAAAGCTACTGTTCGTTCATTTGCTGCGGCTTCCCACTGCGTAAGATCAGTAGGATCGGCAACGAACGTCGTAGTGATTCCGTAGCGAGGAAGATTATTCGCTAGGAAAGCAAGAGTACCGCCATACAGAGAAGGAGAAGCCACAATATTGTCTCCAGCGCTGGCAATCGTCAAAATCGTCAGCGCAAGTGCTGCTGCTCCTGAAGACGTTGCAAGTGCGCCTACGCCTCCTTCTAAAGAATTGACGCGTGCTTCAAATACTTCATTAGTGGGGTTGTTGAGGCGAGTATAAATAGGACCTTGCTCTTTGAGTGCAAAACGATCGGCAGCTTGCTGAGAATTATGAAATACGTATCCGTTCGTTTGGTACAGAGGTGGAACTGGAGATCCTGTTTCTTGATCGGGGGAGTATCCAGCGTGAATTTGGCGAGTGTTGAATCCCCATGTTTCTTTAGTCATGTTGTTTATCCTTTTCGAGTGATTAGTGATGTGTATCTGTGAGTTTTAGAAAACCGCTACTGGAATATCTACTTCGGATAAACAAAAAGCCCAGTGAAGGAGTCCGAAGGGATTTTCCTATGCACGGGCAAACGCGTCGCCGCCATCGAGGCGGATTACAGAGAACTGACCGTGCGGTCAGTAAAACATTCGACGTGTCATATTGCAAAGCTAGCATAGTTTTTTAGCAGCGCCTATTTTGAGTCGTTATGTTTCAAAATGTGATACGCCTTAATGGAGGAAGAGCTGAGCGATGTTGATTGGTGCATATGCTGAGCGCCCTTCGGATTTACTAAGCGTGCGCTGTTCATTTCCTTTTTTGCGTATGCTTGTTGGCAAATCTAGAGAGCACAAGAGAGCGCAGTGGTCACTATAATCTTGGCAAACTTTGAAAGCTCGGGCAGATAAGGAGTTGATAATGCTGCGCTATACGTGAAAACAGGCGTGAAACCACTCTATTAAGAAACCAGGTATGGTGTGACCGGGTACGGCGTGAGGTGCGAAATTTTTTGCAAAAATTTCCACGTGAATTTCGTGTAGAAATCTCACATGGAAATTTCGCATACACTTCTCAAAAGCGATGGAAACTCAAGCTAAGGAAAATATGAGCGAGATGAACGTTAGTTCCCAATCGCGGCAATCACCGTTTCTATCTTTGTGCCAGAGGCGTCACGCTTTGCTTCAATAGGGGGGAGAGTCACGGCTTTTCCTCGTGAAGTAGCTGCTTTTGCAGGTAGCTGCCCGACCCATGCAAGGTGCAGAATATCTTCTCCTTTAAGGAATTTTTGAGCTCGCACGCCTCCAGTTGCGCGCCCTTTAGGAGGGAATGCGGCAAGTGGGGTAGTTTTCACTGATCCTGCAGTAGTGCCAGGAAGGGCGTCAGCAAGCGAAGCAATGGTGACTACGCCTGTTTCAGCAAGCGATTCATTGCTGACAACTCCCAGACATATCACAGATGCGTCCTTATTGACGCGGATGCCAGCAATACCTTGCCCGCTTCTGCCTTGTGCGCGCACATCTGCTGCAGAAAATCGTAGGAGCTGAGCATCTGAGGTAATAAGCACAAGTTCGCTTGTATCTGGTGCGTGTGCAGCGCCGATAACTCTATCTCCTGCACCCAAAGTGATTGCTTCGAATGGAGATTTCGCTGCAAGATCAGCCATATTGAGGCGTTTAATTTTTCCTTGAGCTGTGGCAAACGCTATAGGAGCAGCGTCGGCAGCAAGCGAACTCACTGCCACAACGACTTCACCCTTTTCGAGCAAGATCATATCTGAGATATTTGATCCGCCTTGTAGGCTCGGGGCATTTTCAGTGTATGGAAGAGCAGGAATATCCAGTGCAGGCAAACGGTAGATATTCCCATGTGAGGTGATGACGCCAATTTCGGCGTGGTTCGTCACCTTTACTTCGCACTGAATCGCATCGTGAGCACAGCGGACGCCAGTATGAGAAGTCGCTTCACTGCTCACAATTCTAGCGATACGCCCTGTTGCGGAAAGGAGTACACAGCAGGGGTCGTCTTCTACTTTCATAGCTAGAGGCTTGCCGTTTACTGGCGTGGCAATCGTTTCACTTTCGAGAAGAAGCGTGCGTCGAGGAGTGCCGTATTTTTCGGCGACTTCACCCATTTCGTTGCTGACGAGGGTGCGCAGCTTTTCATCTGAGGCGAGAATTCCGCTTAGAAAATCGATTGTCTCGTTCAGCTGATTGCGTTCGGCTTCTAGCTCGATCTGTGAAAACTTTGTGAGACGGCGAAGGCGCAGCTCTAAGATGTAGTCTGCTTGAGCTTCAGAAAGATCGAAACCTGCCATGAGTCGGTGCTGGGCTATAGAGGAATCGTCAGAGGAGCGAATCACGGAGATTACTTCGTCGATATCTACGATTGCTATGAGCAGCCCTTCAACTAAATGAAGACGATCTTGCGCTTTCTTTAAGCGATGTTCCGTGCGTCGGCGCGTCACAGATAAGCGGTGATCCACATACACCTGCAGAATATCTTTGAGTCCAAGTATTCTGGGCTGCCCATCTACAAGAGCTACGTTGTTGATGCCAAAAGATTCTTCGAGCGGTGTGTGCTTGTAGAGAGCAGCGAGCACAGCTTCGGGGTTGAAAGCATTTTTAACTTCGATCACAAGCCGCATTCCGTGGTGACGATCCGTGAGGTTTTGCACCCCAGAAATACCTTGAATCTTCTTGCTTTGCACGCCCTCTTTGATTTTTTCGATCACTTTTTCAGGGCCAACCATATAAGGGAGTTGGGTGAAAATAATTCCTTTTTTGCGCGGTGAAATGTTTTCGATATGGGCGAGAGCGCGGGTCTTAAAGCTCCCTCGTCCTGTTTCATATGCTTGGCGAATTCCTTCAAGACCAACGATTTTTCCGCCTTCGGGAAGATCAGGGCCTGGGATGAATCGTATAAGTTCGTCGAGTGTGGCATCAGGATGGGCTAGAAGGTGACGAGCTCCAGAAATCACTTCGATTAGGTTATGCGGGGCCATATTCGTTGCCATGCCGACGGCAATACCGCTTGAGCCATTGACGAGGAGATTTGGTATAGCGGCTGGAAGTACTTCTGGCTGCAAAGAAGTATTGTCGTAATTCGGCAGCATATCGACGACGTCTTCGCTGAGACTTTCAACCATTGCCAGTGACGCTGGAGTCATGCGAACTTCTGTGTAGCGGGGTGCTGCTGGGCCGTCATCAAGAGAACCGAAATTGCCGTGCCCATCAACCATCGGCAGGCGCATCGTAAAAGGCTGAGCCAAACGAACCATGGCATCGTAAATAGCGGAATCGCCGTGCGGGTGGAGTCTGCCCATGACGTCACCCACTACTCGTGAGCTCTTGACGTGCCCTTTTTCTGGGCGGAGTCCCATCTGCTCCATTTGGAAGAGGATACGCCGCTGCACGGGTTTCAGCCCATCGCGCGCATCAGGCAGGGCGCGTGCATAGATAACGGAATAAGAGTATTCGAGAAAGCTTGTGCGCATCTCCTTGGAGACGTCTATATCCACGATGCTTTCATGAGTATTCTTCGCAAGAGTTGTTTTTGATACCACCGTGCAATTATCTAGTGAAACGTATATTTTGGGGAGATCGGCACACGTGAGATAGCCCCTATGCTGTGAATTTTTTTGCTGTGATATATGCAAAAAAAGAAATTTAGTGAAAAGGGCTCAGTGTGTAGTGTTGAGGCGAGTTTCATAGCAGGCGTTGGGTAGCTTCTAGTGCGCATTAGCTATCAGAAGCTGGAAGCTGGAGCTGAAATAGCTGCATTGCTGCACAGAGTGTGCTCTAGGCGGTAGGCTGAAGGTATGAAAAATCTAAAATCGGTATTAGCTGATGCAGATACGGATAATCACGTGCAGATTATCGAGCAGAAAACCGAATTTTCTGGTCCGATTTTTACGGTCTATAACGACGATGTTGAATTTCGTTTCGGCGATCGGGCGTGGCGTCAGTATATGGATCATCATGATGCGGTTGCCATAGTAGCTCTTCGAAATATTGATTTCGAGCCCGAAATTCTCCTTATCCGCCAATATAGGCATGCGGCACGTCGGATTTTTTGGGAAATTCCTGCTGGTTTGCGAGATCATCCAGGCGAAGATGGTCTTATCGCTGCTCAACGCGAGCTCGCAGAAGAAACGGATATGCAAGCTGAGCATTGGGAGCCTCTTGTGAGCTTTTATGCGTCTCCAGGATGTTCGAACGAAAATCTTGATGTGTATCTGGCAACTGACATCACGTCTGTCACAGATAGAGAGAACTCTGCGTGCGGATTTGAACGAGTGGAAGAAGAGCGCGAGATAGAGACGGGCTGGTTCGCACTTTCCCAAGTGCTTGAAGCAGTGCAGTGTGGAAAACTGCGCAGCCCAACACTTGTTGCAGGGGTGCTCGCTGCTGCTCTTAGATATCGATAGGAGCAAGTGGCGCACAGATCGGAAATTATGTGTTTATCGATGATGAGTCAAATACTTGGGCCTAGTATTTATATATTCTTGTGTGTATCTTCTCTATTAAGATAGTTTCGGCTTGCTAAAATAGTATTTAGTGAGGAAAATGTTGCACAAAGGTGCAGTACGCGTAAACAACAGAATTCGAGTAAAAAATAGGAGAAGCGATCATGGTGGAGCGCAATGACCTCGGCACATGCGAGCAGATTCTGCGCTACATCGTTGAGCGAGGTCCGATTGCCTCCGCTGAGCTGGCAAAAATTCTTGTACTCACCCCTGCAGCTGTGCGCAGGCATATTTCAACTCTTGTTGATGATGGCTATATCAAAGTGTATGAAGGTAGCGTTAAAGCGCCAACACGGCGTGGGCGCCCGAGTCGTCGATATGTAGCAACTCCTCGAGGGCAAGGTGAGCTTAAAGAATCGTATTCTGATCTCGCTGCGCAAGCAATGGCGTTTATGAAAGAACGCATGGGAGAAGAGGCGATCAATGAGTTCGTTAATCAACGCGTTGCGGCGCTGGAAGCCCGCTACGGTCCTGTGCTTAAAGCTGCTGGCAGCAATCCTACCGACCGAGTAGCTGCTCTTGCTGCCGCTCTCAATAAAGACGGATACGTGACGACGCTGCGCCGAGGCGGTCCAAACTCAATGGCTCTTCAACTCTGCCAAGGGCATTGCCCTGTGCAAGACGTTGCGTCAAACTTTCCCGAATTTTGCGAGGCGGAAACTGCTGCTTTCTCCCGATTACTCGGCATGCCGATTCAGAGGCTTGCCACTCTCGCAGGCGGCGAACACGTGTGCACAACCAACATTCCTATCGGATTGCCAGTGATGAGACGTCCGAGGTAAAGAGCTAAAACTGAGCGTTGGGTCATTGCCAACGTGCATGAAACAAACAACGTGAGATACACGATGCAGACGAGCAGTGCGGATGCGCTGCCTGGAAGGAAAAAATGAGTCAATCCGCAATGGAATCTAGCACAGTGAAAACTGTTGCTTCTGGTTCTGAGCCAATGTCTCAAGAAGAGACAATCGAGGCGATGAGTCAAAAATATGCATACGGCTGGCACGATAGTGATGCTGCTGGTGCAGCTGCGAAGCGCGGGCTAAGTGAAGATGTGGTTCGAGAGATATCGCAGATTAAAGGTGAACCAGAGTGGATGCTTGAGCTGCGTTTGAAAGCGTATCGCTCATTCCAGAAGCGTCCGATGCCGACATGGGGAGTAGACCTCACAAATATCGATTTTGACTCTGTGAAATATTATGTGCGTCCGACTGATGAAGTTGCGACGTCGTGGGAAGATCTTCCAGAAGATATTCGCGCAACTTACGATAAACTCGGCATTCCAGAAGCTGAGAAAGCTCGGCTTGTGGCTGGCGTTGCGGCTCAGTATGAATCGGAAGTTGTCTATCATCAAATCCGTGAAGATCTTGAGCAGCAAGGCGTCATCTTCCTCGATACAGATTCTGGCTTGCGTGAGTATCCAGAGCTTTTTAGAGAGTATTTCACTAAGTCTGTACCGCTCGGTGATAATAAGTTTTCGGCTCTCAACACAGCAGTCTGGAGCGGCGGTAGCTTTATTTACGTGCCAAAAGGTGTGCACGTTGATATTCCTTTACAGGCATATTTCCGTATGAACACCGAAAATCTCGGGCAATTTGAGCGCACTCTCATTATTGCGGACGAAGGTTCTTATGTGCATTACGTAGAAGGCTGTACCGCACCGATTTACAAGAGTGATTCACTGCATGCTGCAGTAGTGGAAATTTTCGTGCGGAAAAATGCGCGCGTCCGTTACACCACGATTCAGAACTGGAGTAATAACGTGCTCAACCTCGTCACCCAGAGAGCTGTGGTCGAAGAAGGCGGCACGATGGAATGGGTTGATGGTAATATCGGATCTAAAGCGAATATGAAGTATCCTACTTGTATTTTGGCTGGTCCTTATGCGCGCGGCGAAGCTCTGTCTATCGCATTTTCAGGTAAAGGACAGCATCAGGATACGGGTGCCAAGATGATTCATATGGCACCTCATACCAGTTCATCGATTGTTTCAAAGTCGATTTCGCGAGGCGGTGGGCGTAGTGCTTATCGAGGTTTAGTGAAAGTGACGAAAGATGCTGCGCACTCGAAATCGAACGTCTTATGCGATGCTTTGCTCGTCGATGATATCTCGCGCTCAGATACCTACCCATACGTCGATATCCGTACAGACGATATCGAAATGGGGCATGAAGCAACCGTTAGTAAAGTGAGCGAAGATCAGCTCTTCTATCTCATGAGCCGTGGGCTGGAGGAGACTGAAGCAATGGCGATGATTGTGCGCGGCTTCGTAGAGCCTATTGCTCGTGAGCTGCCAATGGAATATGCGCTTGAGCTCAACCGCTTGATTGAGCTGCAGATGGAAGGTTCGGTGGGCTGAGCAGTGAACGAAGTAACGATTAACCCAAATAATGTTGCGAAGCCAATTATTGCTTCTCGCGCGGATCGACCAACGAGTTTTAACGTAGCTGATTTTTCTGTGCCGCATGGGCGTGAGGAAGAGTGGCGTTTCACGCCTATGGCTCGCATACGAGATTTCTTTGCTGATCGCGTTGAGGTGGCTCACGCAATTGCTCCTGCCGTCACGGCTGAGGGGATCGAACTAGAAAAAGTTGCACGCACAGATCCTCGTTTGGGCAGGCTCCAAGCGCCGGAAGATCGTATCGGTGCTCTTGCATGGGAAGCTTCTTCAGAAGCATATGTGGTATCTATCCCTGCAGATTGTGAGCTTAAGGAAGAGGCGTCAGTTTTTATCAATGGCAGTGACGATTCTTCTGTGAGTGCACTAGAGTTTCTCATTGATGCAGGAGAGAACTCTCGCGGAACTATCATCATGAATCACACTGGTTCTTCAAGCCTCACCGAAGGCGTCGAAATATCTTTGGCCGCTGGTGCTCATCTCACGCTCGTGAGTATTCAAGATTGGGATGATAATGCCCGCCACGCTCTGAGTTTCCGTATGCGTGCTGGTAAAGATGTGGTCCTCAAGCATATTGTAGTAAGTCTTGGAGGCTCTCTTGTGCGCGTCACCTCAGCAGTTGAGTTTGCTGGGCAAGGAGCAGATGTGAATCTTCTAGGCGCGTATTTTGCGGATACTGAGCAGCATCTTGAACATCGTCTCTTCGTCGATCACAACCAGCCGAAGTGCCGTTCACAAGTGACGTATAAAGGAGCGCTTCAAGGTGACGATGCTCATTCGGTATGGGTTGGCGACGTCTTGATTCGCCCTGAAGCTGAGGGGATTGAGACGTATGAGCTTAATCGTAACCTCGTACTCACAGAGGGTGCGCGCGCTGATTCTGTGCCGAACCTAGAGATCGAGACGGGCAATATCGAAGGCGCTGGGCATGCCTCGGCAACTGGGCGTTTTGACGATGAGCAGCTCTTTTACCTGCGCTCGCGAGGTATTCCAGAGAAAGAAGCACGGCGTTTGGTCGTCATGGGATTTTTTGCGGAGCTTATTAATCAGATTGGTGTGGAATCTGTGCAAGAAAAACTTTTGGCGCATATCGATGCAGAGCTTGGGCATACCCTAGCGCATACAGCCATGAGCTAATATCTCACGAAGTGAATGAATGAAATTAACCACAATGAAAGAAGAAAACAGTGTCAAAACTCGAAATCGTTGATCTCCATGTGTCTGTGGAAACTCAAGATGGTCCTAAACCAATTCTCAAGGGTGTGAATCTTACTATTAACGATGGTGAAATTCATGCCATTATGGGGCCCAATGGCTCTGGAAAATCCACGATGGCGTATGCGATCGCTGGGCACCCGAAATATACGGTTACTCAGGGGAAGATTCTGCTTGATGGGGTGGATATGGTGCCTCTTAGCGCAGACGAGCGTGCACGTGCAGGGCTTTTCCTCGCTATGCAGTATCCTGTGGAAGTTGCTGGGGTATCTGTGAGTAATTTCCTGCGCACTGCAAAGACGGCAATTGATGGAGAAGCACCGAAGATCCGCACGTGGGTAAAAGACATGAAATCATCGATGGAAGCTCTCAAAATCGAAAAAGATTTTGCTGAGCGCGATGTGAACGTAGGCTTTTCCGGGGGCGAGAAAAAGCGTATCGAAATTCTGCAGATGGAAATTTTGAAACCAAAGTTTGCTGTTCTTGACGAGACGGATTCAGGGCTTGACGTCGATGCTTTGCGTCTCGTGAGCGAGGGAGTAAACCGTGTGCATGAGGCAACGAACAATGGCGTGCTGCTTATTACTCACTACACGCGTATTTTGCGCTATATCAAGCCAGAGTTCGTGCATGTATTCGTAGATGGGCACGTTGTGGCATCGGGTGGGCCAGAGCTGGCAGATCAGCTTGAAGAGCATGGATATGAAGAGTATGAAGCTGCTGCGGCTGCACGCACACAGGATAAAGGTGCGGTGGAAGCCTAATGATCGAAGGTGATTCGCTGCGTATAGATGGTGAGGTATATGTGCCGCCGTTTGCGCGCAGCGATTTTCCGATTCTTTCGCGGGTAATGCGTGGTGGAAAAGCGCTTGTCTACCTTGACTCTGGAGCCACAGCTCAAAAACCACGGCAGGTGATTGATACTGTGGTGCGCCAGGAACTTGAAAATAATGGTGCAGTTGCGCGAGGTTCGCATGAGTTAGCAGAGATAAGCACACTCGCATACGAACGCGCACGCGAAAAAGTGGCACAGTTCATTGGCGCCGATTGTGATGAAGTTTTGTGGACGAAAAATTCCACGGAGGCGCTCAATGAAATTGCGTATGTCCTTGGAAATGTGAGTGCAGGGCGCGGCTTGAGTGTCAAAGCGTGTGCAGACGTCACCGAACGTTTCCATATCGGAGCTCGGGATAATATCGTTTCCACTCGCGCAGAGCACCACGCGAATATTATTCCTTGGCAAGAGCTGTGCGCACGCACCGGGGCTGAGTTTCGCTGGCTGGAGCTCACGAAAGACGGGCGGATCGATCTTTCTTCTGCTGAGAGCATGATCGATGAGCATACAAAACTTGTGACGTTTACGCACGTTTCAAACGTGACGGGCGCAGTTTCACCAGTTGAGCAGATCGTTGATGCAGCTCATGCCGTGGGGGCTTTGACTGTGCTGGATTCATGCCAGAGCGCTCCGCATCTTCCGTTGTTCGTTAAAGATCTTGACGTCGATTTTGCCGTATTTTCTGGGCATAAAATGTATGGACCAACTGGCATCGGTGCGCTTTATGGCAAGCGCGAACTTTTGCAGGCAATGCCTCCATTTTTATTCGGCGGATCAATGATTGAGCTGGTCTCAATGGAGAGCACAACGTATGCGCAGCCTCCTGCGCGTTTTGAGGCAGGGTCGCAGCCTATTGCTCAGGTGGTAGGGCTGGGCGCGGCAGTAGATTACATGACCGCAGCAGGGATGACGCAGATTGAACGCTATGAATCTGCGCTTACAAGCTATCTACTCTCTGGCATTCAGCAGATTTCTGGAGTGCGTGTGCTAGGCCCTACAGACATGAATAACCGTGTGGGTGTTGTGGCATTTGATGTGCAGGGAGTTCATCCGCACGATGTGGGGCAGGTGCTCGATATGGCAGGTGTTGCTGTGCGGGTGGGGCATCACTGTGCACAGCCTATTCACCGTTTCTTTGATGTGTACGCTTCGTCTCGAGTGTCTTTGGCTCCTTATAATACGCAAGCAGATATCGATGCGTTCTTAGATGCGCTCAGTGGTGTACGATCGTTTTTCCGCGTGGAATAGTCTTGTGCGGTATGTGTGATATAGGTACAGCAGAGCTTATGGGCACGAGCTGCTTGGTAGACGTAGAATTGTGTGAAACGATAAGCAAAGGCGAATGAAGGTGGATATGAGCAGCGATCTGGAGCAGATGTATCAGCAAATAATTTTAGATGCATCGCGTGAACGCCACGGAGAAGGAGTTATTGATTCTCCTGACGGGGAGAGTTTTCAAGTGAATCCGACGTGTGGCGATCAGGTGAATATGCAGGTGAAACTTTCCAGTGATGCGTCTCGCCTTGAGGAGATTCGCTGGGATGGGCATGGTTGCTCAATCTCGCAAGCGTCAATTTCAATTATGACGGATATGCTCGAAGGTAAGAGTCTCGATGAGCTTACTGATATGTATGATGCGTTTCGCACTATGATGGATGCGCGCGGTTCACAGATTGATGATGATCTTGCCGATAAGCTTGACGATGCGTCAGCATTTCAGGGTGTCTCTAAATTTCCAGCCCGAATTAAGTGCGCATTGCTTGGCTGGATGGCTCTGCGTGAAGCAGCTGATGAAGCTATCGTAAAAAAACACAAAACTAGGAAAGAGCTGTGATGGAAGAAAAAGAAATGATGCCACAGTGGGATACATCGGTAAATTCGGCAGTTTCCGATGGTCAATCGTCACCAGCTGATGCGTACGTTGATAGCGCAGAGCTTTCGCACAGCGCGCTCACAGAAGAAGATGTGCGCGAAGCTCTTCGTGATGTGATTGATCCTGAACTTGGTGTGAACGTTGTGGATTTGGGTTTGCTCTATGGCGTGCACATTGATGGAAACTCAGTCACAGCCGATATGACGCTTACCTCTGCTGCGTGCCCTCTAACGGATATGATTGAGGAGCAAAGCCGCCTTGCCATGGACGGGATTGCTACCTCATTTACTATCAACTGGGTGTGGCTTCCACCGTGGGGACCTGACCGTATCACAGAAGAAGGGCGAGAACAATTGCGTGCCTTGGGCTTTAATGTGTGAAAATTGCGCGTGTTTGCGCACGATTTTCACACCCAAGGGCTGATAACGGGGTTCCACTCGGTTGCTGTTCGACTGAGTATGACGCCTGCTACGTTTAGCGGATCGGAATTAAGCAGCTCGAGAGCCTGCGTACTTTCGTCAGCTCTGACGATAATCAGCGCTTCACCGTCGCCAAAAGGTCCTGAAGCAAGAAGGGCGCCAGATTCGTAAAGGCTGCGCAGGAAGACTCTGTGGTCTGGGCGAATACGGGCGAGATCAGCGCTACGCGATGGATCGTATACATAATGAACTGCGAAAATTTTTTCTGCCATAGTTTAAGCCTAGCGTGTTTAGCGTGTGCGGTGGCAGATGGCAGCGTGTATGTCTGCCTATACAGTTACAGCTGGCAGTTTTGAGATTGCAAAACGTTACAAAGATTTAAGCTTAAAAGCCAAAATTTAACTGTAGCTTTTGTGGCTGCGGCTGCGTTTCTACTCGTGATCGTGAGATGTTTTGATTTTTTTATTGAAACTTCTATGTTTTAAGTTTCTCTAGTTTCTTTCGATGATGGCGTTTTAGCTGGACCTCTTTTTTGTGAGGGGGGGGAGGAGCAGATTGGTATTGCTGATAATGCGTTTGTAGCGATGGATCCTTTCGTTCTACAGCGTTTAGAACCTGCTCCTTTTGAATGTATTCTCTCGTCGAGCAGTGTGATTAGGTAGCTGTGTGATCGGGGAGATGCGTGATTAGTGCATATACATTTTAAGGATGCAAACCTTTTGAAGTGCCGCTGTAGCGGGTAGGGGCAGGCTAAACAGAGCAGACGAATCAGACGGGCAAAGATCGTCTTTAATGATTCGATAAGAGCATGAACATACAGCACGCGGTAGTATGGAGATTAGGAGTATGGAGATTAGGTAAATAAAGCTGGGATCTATCAAAAGAGCTGAAGGCGCAAAGAGCAGACAACAGAAAGAGGAGCACTAATGGGGAAGTTTGGCACATTGATTAAAATTGCCACAGTGGCAGGGCCAGCAATCGTAAAAGTTATTCAAACTTACGGACCGCAGCTCAAAAAACTTGCTGCAGAAAATCCAGAAGTTTTCTCTACTATTAAGCAGCGAGTTGCGCTCATTGCTCCTTCTAAAAAAGGAAGTGCTTCTGCTCGTGTGATCGCAGGAAAAATTAACGTGTTGCGCGATCAAGTCACCTATCTGTATGCATCGGCAAATACGCCTGCTATTGCTAAACAAGCCAGCGCATGGCGCAATGAATTAGACGAGCTTGATAGTTTGCTTCCTGTGGTGGCAGTGATGAGTAAGAGTGCGCAAAAGAATGAACTTAAAGCCTTGCAAAAACGAATTGATGTTCTTTCCGCTGCGATTCTTGCGGCGATGATTAGTGACGATATTGAAGACGCAGAAATGGTAGTTGAATACCCTTTTTGTGCTCACCAAGAGGAGGATAAAGAAGAATCGAGCGAAGAGGAAACTCGGAAATACTAGGGATAATCTGTGCCGAATCAATATGTGGCGCAGATTACTGTGATTTCCGATTGGTCAATTTCGTTTCAAGATGATATCTTTTAACAGTCGCAAATGACACCTGCGCGGGTGGCGGAATAGGTAGACGCGCTAGCTTGAGGTGCTAGTCCACGCATAAGTGGGTGGGGGTTCAAGTCCCCCTCCGCGCACAGTAACAGCAGTAACAGCGGATACGATAAATATCGTATCCGTTTTTTGTTGCCATAAAGCTGTTTTCTTGAGGAAGTAGCAAAATGTGGGTTAAGCGGCCAAATGTGTAATGTGCGTTGAGTAGTGCGATGTGCGTTATGTAGCCAAATATAGAGTTAAAGGTATAAATATGTGTCTTTATTCGGTGTGTTGTGGATGATTTTAATGTTGTATCTGCCTGCTCAGCATTTGCGTGGGGTGAATCCGTTTTCCCGTGTGGTTTATTGATTGATAATGCAGGTACTTTCGTGGCGTAGCAGTGAAAAGCGCTTCGATGGTGTTTTGGTTTTGTAGAGCTAAGCGTCAAAAGTGTGCCTTTTGATGCTTAGCTCTACGTGAGTTCAATAGTTCAATAGTCTGGCAGTTCAATAGTTTAGTAGTTCGGCAGTTCGGCATCGGCTGAAACGATATGTAAGCACCTCGCAATCGCCCAATACGCTGCCAGCTCTGCCAACGTACTGTGCCTTATAATGCTCGTCTCGCCTCAACTCTTAATCTGCCGTAGCATGGCAGTATGAGAACTTCAGATTCTGTGCCGAAGTCGGCAGCTGATCCAGATAAACCCGAATATCTCGTGCGTGAATTTCACGAGACCTATAATCTTCCATGCGTGCACGATGAGCCGAGCGTTGATCGTGAGCGTGTTCATATGCGTATGCAGCTTATTGCAGAAGAATTTTGCGAGCTTGTCGGTGCTGTGTATGGGAAAGATGCCCGCGGTATTGTTGAGCAAGCATATTCGCACGCAGTGGAAAAAGATGATTTCACTCGTGATGTTGTAGAAACTGCAGACGCCTTAGGGGATATTACCTATGTGGTCTACGGGATGGCGCTCGAGATGGGGATTCCGATGCGGCGCGTACTTGCCGAAATTCAGGCTTCAAACCTCTCAAAACTTGGTGACGACGGAAAGCCGATTTATCGAGAAGACGGGAAAGTCTTGAAAGGTCCGCATTATTTTCCGCCAAATATCGCTCGTGTGCTTAGGCAGAGTGAAAATGAGTGATTATGGAATTTTCGCAAAACGTCTTGGAATTTTCGCACCACTGATATAGGCTCAACGCATGGCTACTGATCCTCGTCGCGCCTTTCAGGCGCTTATTCAGGCGTGGGAGGAATTTCACGCAGCGGTAATTGATACTGAAGATTCTGAAACTCCACGCGTTCTACGTGCATCGGAGCGGCTCGCTGATGCATATACAGTCTATGACGACGTAATCTTCACCAATTTTGGGGTAGAAGCTCCTTTCGATACGTATGACGATGAAGATTTCGACGATGACGATATCGACTTCGATGATTTCGATGAAGATTTCGATGAGGATTTTGATAGCGATTTCGATGATTTTAGTGACGACGAAATCGACGATATCAATGACGAAAGTGCTGACTTCGACGATGTTGATGACGACGAGATGGACGATGGCGGCGAATAGTGGCTATCTATGCTCTATGCGACGTGTGCTCTGTGCGACGCCCGATACGTCTGCGTGGAGGTAGAGCTGCGCAGAAATATTCTTCTGAGTTAGCTGTATTAGGTGTGAGTGCATTAGTTCATTAACGCATTAACGTCTGTGAAGCTGAGCATCCACTTATACTCTTAATATCGCCAATATTGGATATATTTTGTGAAAGGAGTGATTACGCAGTGAGGTATTCACCTCACTGCGGGTGGCGGTACTCGAGACTTTCCCTTTCTTGCGTATAGTGACGTTGTGAACATTTTTGAAGCGATTATTTTAGGTCTTGTACAGGGTCTCACAGAATTCTTGCCGATTTCTTCTTCTGCGCATTTACGTATTGTTGGAGGGCTATTTCCGAATTTAGGAGATCCGGGAGCTGCTTTTACTGCCATTACTCAACTTGGCACAGAGACTGCAGTTCTTCTCTATTTCCGTAAAGATATCGTGCGTATTATCAGAAAATGGTTCGCGTCGATGCCGTGGGTTAATGAGCGCAAGCGAATGAAACATTCGGATCCTGATGTTCGTATGGGATGGATCGTTATCTGCGGTACTATTCCTATCGTTGTGCTGGGCTTATTGCTAGAAGACGTGATCGATACTGTCTTCCGTAATCTCTACCTCACTGCGCTGATGCTCGTCGTCTTTGCTCTCGCCTTAGGTATCGCTGATCGCGTGGGCAAACGCATGATTTCTTTAGAAAAAATGAGTATTCGTGACGGCGTGATTCTTGGTTTTGCTCAATCACTCGCCTTGATTCCTGGCGTTAGTCGTTCTGGCGGAACTATTACTGTCGGTTTGCTTCTAGGGTATACACGCGCTGCTGCAGCTCGAATTTCTTTCCTTCTTGCGATACCAGCAGTATTTGGTTCGGGATTTTATAAGCTCTTATCGTCACGCGGAGTCACATCTCCTGTGGGTGCACTGCCAACTTTCGTTGCAACTCTCGTCGCATTTATTGTGGGCTATGCCGTGATCGTGTGGTTCTTGAAATTAGTGGAAACTAAATCTTTCCTGCCGTTTGTGCTGTATCGTCTCGCTCTCGCTGTTGTGGTCGTTATTCTCGTGGGCGCCGGTATACTCGCAGCAGTCTGATTCCTAGATTCTGCAACATCTGGAGAGCATATCAAGAGGAGATTCTGCTATGAAGCACATTAATCAATTTTTGATGCCCGAAGCAGTGCTGTTCGATATGGATGGCACGCTCGTTGATTCCGAATGTATCTGGTTTGAAGCAGAGCGTGCAGAGTTTGGAGCGCTCGGCATTGATTGGACGATTGACGATCAAAATTTGATGATCGGCTGGACGATTGTCGAAGGTTGCCGAAACGTTCTTCAGCACTACGGTCTGAGTGTGAATCCGAAGGAGATTGGGGAACGAATTGCGGCGCGTGTGCTCGATGTGGTCGCTCGCGGTGGAGTTGAATGGCGACCGGGTGCCTATGAGTTTCTTCAGATGCTCGATAGCATGGGTATTCCGCTCGCGTTGGTCACTTCCTCATTTCGTGACTACACTCAGCTGGTTGCCCGTCGTGCTCCTGGGCAGGGGTTTGCAACGCTCGTGACGGGTGACGCTGTGGAGCATGGTAAACCTCACCCTGAACCTTACCTTCGCGCTGCGCAAAAGCTTGGCGTCACGCCTAGTAAATGCGTGGCATTTGAAGATTCCAGCGCTGGTATTACCTCGGCTTATCGTGCCGGGGTGGTGACGGTTGCTGTGCCGTATCAAGGCGCGATTCCCGAGCTTGAGGGGATTCATATTCTAGAATCATTAGAATATGCAGATGCCAGCTATCTTGACTCACTTATGCGTGATCGCTTCGGTACGTGATTTTTCTATGCATACTGAGAATCTATCTTCGTGTTTTAAGTCTAAGTCTAGATTGGCGTAGGGGTTTTGGGGTGTATAGTTGTACTCTGCGCATCAATTTTTCGTTCTGGAAGCTTTTGATGGGCTTAATATGCTCATAAGCGGGTGCGCGTGAAAATCTCTGTATTTTCCTCTCTTAGGCAGTGAAAATGCAACACTGCAACACGATACAATAAGGAATACTGAGAGCTAAGAAAGGGAGCTGTATGGCTAATATCGCAAGTGCAACGGTTTCTTATTGTTGGAGTAATGATGGCGATGCTGAGCAGTGTTCTGTGCGTGGTGCATGGTTTGAAGGTGTTGAGTGTAGTCATTGCTTGAAAAAGATTCCTCATGCAGGGCTTGTTCTTACAGCTTCTGATGGCGATGTGTATTATCTGCATCGTTTATGTGCGTTGAAAGGGTGTGCTGGATTCGACCAGCCAACTATTTATAGCGCGTTACGAGCTATTGGCGCAGCTCCGTTAGGTGAGCATGTGCGAGTGGTTAAGCGAGGGGATGGGTTCGTCTCGGAAGATAATCAGCGGCACTGGCAGCGTAAAGGCGAACCAGAAGAAGATTGGTATGTGGAAATAGATTCTCGCGGTGAGGAACTAGCAGGGGATTGGGAATACGACTACGACACGGGTTATATTGTTTGCTCTATTGGGTAAAGAGCGATACATAAAGAAGTAAGGGGAGAGAGTATGCTTTCTCAATCAGAGGGGAACGAAAGAGAGAGATGGAGCGACCCGCGAGAATATGTGGAGGCTTTCTATGATCATTTAGCCGATCTGCGTAGCCAAAAGCAGAAGCTTGATGATGCTGTTTCCTACCTCAAAAATGCAAAGAAAAAACTCGAAGAGAACAATAAAGCGCTGCTACAAGAGAAAGAACAGCTAGAAAAAAGCATTGCTGAGCTGAAAGAAACAATCCAAGATGATGTTTCGTGGAGTTTTACGATTGTGTTCGATGAGTCTAAGGCTCAACATCACGGATATGATATTAACGAGCTATACGATTGTGTTGATAAAAACGTGCAGCGTTACGGTTTAACACGTCTTGCGCAAGGTACGTGGAAAGCCAACGAACAAGACAGAGTGGAATCTCAATGCCTCGCTGTGTCTTTGCTCTCTAAGCAAGACTGGGTGATGCAAAACATCGCATCATTTACAGTTCGCGAAAACGGTACAGCCGCTATTGATTACGTAGAGATAATAAAAGAACAGTTCCCGCAGCGAGTATACGATTAGGCGCGTATTTCTTTGATTCATTATGCCAATGGCGTTTCCTGTGCAGTGCAATCGTTGGTTTACCTATGGCTAAACGGTATCAATTCACATACGGTGGATTCTTTTTTGAATTGGGGATAGGGATAGCTCCGTGCGTTTATATCTGTAATCTTTTCTTATCTCTGTGTGAGTTCTTCGGCTATTTCGATGCGTCATACTCTACTTTGGTTGTGCAAGCGTGCCGGCTGTCCCTGTTTCTACTGTTAAAAGATGATCCACCCGATCAGCTGGAATTTCAGGAAGTACTCCTCCATATGCTGGGCATAGATTTTGAAATGAACACCAATCGCAGAGTTTATTGGCACGAGGTTCAAAACTTCCCATATCGATACATTGTTTAATCTTTGCCCAGTAATCTTCAACTTCTGCCGTGAGGGAGTGTACGTCGTCATTGTGCGGATCGTAAGTGAGTGTGCGAGCGTCTTTTAAGAAAAGCAGCTGAGTGCGCATAGGAAGAATTCCTTCGCTGTAATAGAGCATTGCAGCATAGAATTTCATCTGAAAGAGGTACTCTTCTTGAAAACGCACTGAAGGAGATTTCCCAGTTTTATAGTCAATAATTCTCACAGCTCCGTTTGGTGCTCTATCGAGGCGGTCAATAAAGCCGTGCAGGGAAATGCCAGAAGGCGTTTGAGTCCGCACGTATTTTTCTCGTCCCTCAGGCTCTAAATTCTGCGGGTTTTCCAGAGAAAAATATGCATGCAAAAGCGGGCGCGCGCTTTCGAGAAAATCTGTAATTTCCACCTCGTTGGCAAACATATCCAGCACGTCAGAATGTGCTTGTATATGAGATTCCCATGTGGGAATAAGAGCTTCTTGCACGGATTTTTCAGTGCGTTTATCCGGCTCAGAATCAAACATATGCTCTAGCACTGCGTGCACAATTGTGCCGCGCAGAGCTGCAGGCGCAGGCGGCTCGGGAATTCGGTCAATTGTGCGCAGACGGAATTTTAGCGGGCAGTTTGCAAAATCTTTGAGCCGTGATGGAGACAAAGCAGCCGAGGATCGTACTTCATCTGTGCATGACGTGGTGTTTGCATCAGATGCATCTCCTTTAGGATTCATTTCTTCTTCCTTGGATGCGCTATATGATGTGCTATCTGTTTCAAAATCCATAGCCTAAGCATATCGCGAGACTTTGTATAGTTTTCAGGAAAATTTTGTGCCGCTATGATGGGATCGTGAATAAGGATGAGCAATACGCATATACGGCAGATGAGCTTGGAAGCTGTGCGCATAGTCTAGGAGAAGCGTTACCTAAATGCGGTGCTCAGCGCAGGCGCGGTGTATTTCGAGCTGGAGAGCGTGCCCAGCTTACTGACGTCAAAGGTCGTAAATATACGATACATCTCACTGCCGATGGATATTTCCAATCAACGCGCGGAAAGTTTCACCATCGTGAGCTTATTGGTAAGCCTGAAGGCACCGTTATTGAAACTGCCGATGGGAAACGTCTGCTTGCGCTTCGCCCGCTCGTATCTGATTTTGTACTCTCTATGCCGCGAGGAGCTGCGGTCATCTATCCGAAAGATGCTGCGCAGATCGTCACTATGGCAGATATTTTTGCTGGTGCACGAGTGGTTGAAGCAGGCCTTGGATCGGGCGCTCTGACGCTTTCACTTTTGAACGCTGTCGGTGAGAGTGGGCATGTCATATCTGTGGAGCGGCGCTCGGAATTTGCTGAAATAGCTCAAGGGAACGTTGAATCTTGGTTTGGTGCTATGCCGTCGGCTTGGGAAGTGCATCTTGGAGATGTAGCTACTGTGCTGATGAATTGTGACGAGCATTCGATCGATGCTGTTCTTCTCGATATGCTCGCTCCGTGGGAAAACATTTCTGCTGCCGCACATGCGCTGCGCCCGGGAGGGGTGATTTTGGCGTATGTTGCCACAATTCCGCAGATGAGTAGATTCGTTGAAACATTGCGCGAATCAGAGACATTCACAGAGCCTGAATCGTCAGAAACCATTGTGCGCACATGGCATGTAGATGGTCTTGCTATTCGCCCCGATCATCGTATGGTTGGGCACACAGGATTTTTGATTATCGCTCGCCGCTTAGCTCTTGGATCTGTGCCGCTAGTTCCCACTAAGCGCCCAGCTCCTGGCGCTCATAGCGAAGATATGCCGTGGGATGATGAGCGTTTTGAGGGCACTTTTAACGAGCGCACAATTTCTGAGAAAAAACTACGCAAAGTTCGCCGTGACGTTGCTCATCGCGCAGATGTAGAAGCAACAGGATCGCACGAAGGCGGGCCGCGAGCTGAAGCTATGCGTCAAAAACTTCAATCTGAGGCAGACGAGCGAGTTCGCCGTTCACGTATTGCTCACTTTTCGGAAACTGACGATTCAAATAATTGCGCTGACTATGCGAGTAACTATGCTGAAAAAGGAGATATTGCATGACTGTTCGCAGAGTAATGGGCATGGAGACGGAATACGGAATTGCTGATGCCCGCAATCCGCACGCAAATATCTTGGCTCTGTGTGCTCAGATTGTTGAGACGTATGGAGCCTCTGGCTCAGCAAGCCGCGCAGGAGATCCTGTGCGTTGGGATTATACTGGCGAAAACCCTCTCAATGACGCGCGCGGATATAAAATCAGCAGAGCTGCTGCCCACCCTTCGCTGCTCACAGACGATCCCGATCGCCCAGCGCCAAGTGGAGAAAGCAGCCCTGGCGTAGGGGGGTGCGGTCTGGATGGTTCTAGCGTTGATGATTTCATTGCGAGTGACGATGCGATGAAATCATATAGTCGTGTGCGCCGCCCGAGCGAAGAAGAGCTCGCTCTTCCTAAAGCTCCTAATGCTGTCTTGACGAACGGGGCCCGTTTCTACGTCGATCACGCTCACCCCGAGTATTCTGCTCCAGAAGTTATCTCTCCGAAAGAAGCTGTGATGTGGGATCGCGCTGGAGATGTGATTGCTCGTGAAGCGATGGATATTGTGCGCAGCCACGGGCTCGATATTGTGCTCTATAAAAATAATCTCGATGGCAAAGGCTCTGCATACGGTACGCATGAGAACTATTTAATGGCGCGCAGCGTAGATTTTCGCACGGTGATTAAAGTGCTCACGCCGTTTCTCGTCACCCGCCCGATTATCTGCGGAGCTGGGCGCGTGGGACGCGGAAAATTTTCGGAGCATGAGGGATTTCAAATTTCACAGCGCGCCGACTATATCGAAAACGATATCGGTATTGAAACCACCTTTAATCGCCCAATTATCAATACTCGTGATGAAGCGCATACTGATGAAAGGAAGTATCGTCGTCTGCACGTGATTAACGGAGACGCCAACCAGTTTGACGTATCGAATTTCCTCAAAATGGGCAGTACTTCTCTTGTGTTGTGGTTTCTTGAGCACGCACCGGCGAGCCTTGAAAAGCTCAGTGCTCAAGTGCAGATAGCAGAGCCTGTGAGTGCCAATCAGATTGTGAGCCACGATCCTTCTGTGAGGGCAGTGCTCGATATGAGTGACGGTTCGCAAAAAAATGCAATTGATATTCAGCGGATATATCTTGATACATTGCGAGGCGCTCTTGAGCAAGCAGGGGAGATTGATGCCGATACTGCTCAGGTGCTGCAGATATGGGAAGAAGTTCTAGATGCTCTGAGTGGAGATATCTATAATGCGGCTGCGAGAGTAGAATGGGTGGCGAAACTTCAGATGCTTGAATCTCTGCGCGCTCGCGGAGCAATGAGCTGGGGAGATGATCGTCTTAAGGCTTTTGATTTTCAGTGGCATGATTTACGTCTTGAACGTTCTATCGTTAATCGTCTAGATCAAGCTGGCAGAGTTGAGCGTTTAATTTCGCCGCGTGATGCACTATGGGCATCGACTCATGCACCACTTAGCACACGAGCTTTTTTGCGTGGCGGGCTTATTGCTCGTTTTCCTGAAGCAGTAGCAAGCGCAGGGTGGGAATCTATCACCGTCGATATGCCAGGCTATTGCGATCTTGTGCGCTTGCCGATGCTCTATCCTGAGCGTGCAACGTATGAATGCACTGGTAAACTTTTGGAAGAAGCAGGATCGATTTCTGAGTTTGTGCAGAGGTTATCTGCGATGTCTATGTAGTTGAGGTAAAAGAAGTGCTGGAATTATAGGTTCGCTTTCGCTGTTTGAAGAGTGAGAGAATGAGCGTATTGACGAGAGGATAGATAATGGCAGAGCGTGAAAACATTCATGGGCACAGCTGCAGCGAGCATGGTATCGATAGTATTAAAAGCGAAGATAATAATATGAGTGCTGATAATACTGATACTGCCAGTGTGCGCCCTGTGAGCGCCGAGTTTGACGTCGATGCGCTGCTTGACGATATTGATTCACTCCTTGAAAGTGACGCTAGTGCGTTTGTACAAAGTTTCGTGCAAAAGGGCGGACAGTGAATCGCAGAATTTTTGGGATTGAGACGGAATACGGTATCAGCTGTGCCTCTTTAGAGGGCACTGATGCTCCTTTTGATGCTGAGCGATCTGCACAATATCTTTTTGTCGATATGCTTGAGCAAGTAAAATCAACGAATACGTTTCTTCCAAACGGTGCACGCTTATATCTTGATGTGGGTGCGCATCCCGAATATGCCAGCGCAGAATGTGATCAACTCGTTGACTTGCTGGCGAACGAGCGGGCTGGGGATATACTCTTTGCTCGCATGGCGCAGCAGGCGAATAAACGGCTTGAGAATGAAGGGATCGCTGGGCGTATTCATCTATTCAAAAATAATCTTGATTCGCAAGGCAATTCTTTCGGTTGCCATGAGAATTATTTAATTCATCGAAATAAAGATTTTCGTAGCAAAATTACTACGTTGATTCCGTTTTTCGTCACGCGTCAGATTCTTGTGGGTGCTGGCTTTATCAATCGGCAGGCGCAGGGCGGAGCGAGATTTGAGATATCTCCTCGGGCAGAGCAAATGTGGGATGCTGTCAGCTCTGCCTCCACACAGGCACGCCCTATTATCAATACGCGTGATGAGCCGCATGGCGATCCAGATCGTTTCCGTCGAATGCACGTGATTGTTGGCGATTCGAATATGTGCCAAGCTACTCTCGCTCTCAAAATTGGTATGGTGCACGCTGTACTTTCTGTGTTGGAGGTCAATCCTGAAGTTTTTGTGCAGTATTCGCTTGCCAATCCGCCTGCAGCAATTCGTGCTGTTTCTGCTGATCTTACTGGTCGAGCTTTAGTTGAGCTTACGAATGGTGAGCAGGTGAGTGCTTTAAATATTCAACGTGGTATCTATGAAGCAGTAATCCACGAATATAGTGCTCAAGGATGGCTTGAACAGTTGGATCCTCTCATGGGATACGTCTGTGATCTATGGAATCGTGCTCTTACTGCTTTGGAAACGGGTGATTTTTCTGATGTTGTTTCAGAAATTGATTGGATCGCCAAACGTGCGTTAATTGAGAAGTATTGCTCTCGATCTGCAATAGCGCTTGACGATCCTCGTGTAGCTCGCCTTGAGCTTGCGTGGCACGATATCACCGATCAGGGGCTGCGAGCAAAGCTTGAAGCGGGCGGTATGCTGAAAGTTCTTGTATCTGATGCGGCTGTTTCGCGCGCTCTTGCGAAACCTCCTCAGACAACGAGAGCTAAACTGCGCGGAGCTTTTATTGAGGCAGCTCGATCAGCTAATCGTGAGTATATGGCAGATTGGTCAAATCTGCGTCTTGTATCTGAGCAAGGATCAATGAATGTCGCGCTTGCAGATCCGTTTGCGGCAAAGGATTCTCGGGTTGATGAGCTGATTCAGGCGGTGCAAGCAGGATGAAGTTTTCTACACTGCAAACGCTTCTTGCTGTCAGCATTGTTTTGATTGTCGGCATTTTTCTGGGATATCTGGCACAGCAGCCTAAAGGTGATATGCTCGATGTGGAAGTAACTGGTGATTTTGCTGCTCCTGTCGCCGTCAAAGTTCATGGAAAAATACCTGATTATCTGCAAAAAGATCAGCTTATTAAAGGAGATGGAGCTATTGTTTCTGAGGGAGCGCAAGTGCTCTTTCGGGTATCTAATTTTGCGTACACTCGCAGCCAGTACCTCACAGTTCTCAACGATGCCACAGTTAAATCTTCGACTGCTCGCAAAGAAGATCTCGGTGAATTGTATCCATTGATTGAAAATATGCGAGAAGGTTCGCGTATCGTTGCAGTTTTCCCTGAAAAAAATCGAGCTAGTGCAGAAATTGTTGTGTTGGATATATTGCCCACTGTGATTCGTGGAGAAAATAAAGCAGCAGGCACACTTCCTTCTGGAATTTCGGTGGAAACTGATGAAAAGGGGATTCCAACGGTCAGCGCTCAAGGCGGCACATTCACGCAGGAGCAGATCGCTACTTTGATTCATGGCGAGGGAGAGCAAATCGTCAATGGAGATAAAATTTATGCAAATTACCTCATCACCGATTCGAGCGGAAATCTGCAGGAGTCCACGTATGGTAATTCCACACTTGCTTTTATCGATACGAAACAAGTTTTTTCAGGGCTTTCCCGAGCAATTGTAGATCAAAGAATCGGATCTCGCGTTGTGGCAGCGATCCCCTCCACTGAGGCGCGAGGCTCTGGAGATGTGATTATCGTACTCGATATTTTAGCTCGTGCTTCGCATCAAAATTCTCAGAGCGGAAGTTGAGCTTGTTGCGTAGATGCGACACGATTCACCCTGGCAGTGAGGAGAAGAACAGATGATATTAGACGATCGCGCGATATGTGATCGCATAATGTGGGAGACGGGAGATTAAAAGATAATGGCAAATATTATAAATGCAATTCCCGCACCGAGATATCCAGTTGTATGGCATATCGGGCCTTTCACAATTCACGCATATGCTCTGGCTATCCTCACAGGAATTATTGTTGCCGTGCTTATTCTTGAGCGTCGTTACCGAGCGAAAGGCGGTGCGCAAGAAACCGCAACAGACGTGAGCTTATGGGCTGTGCTCTTCGGGATACTCGGTGCGCGTATTTATTACGT
Organism: uncultured Actinomycetaceae bacterium; assembly: GCA_902464405.1. Classification (GTDB taxonomy): domain Bacteria; phylum Actinomycetota; class Actinomycetes; order Actinomycetales; family Actinomycetaceae; genus Arcanobacterium_A. The sequence continues at coordinate 37,339 of CABQJD010000008.1, forward strand.
GATTTCCACGCCAGATGCTTATTTCGGGCCGAAGGGGCACCTCATCGATGTGCTAAAAATATGGGAGGGCGGTCTTGCAATTATCGGCGGTTTAATCGGCGGAGCAATCGGTATCTATATCGCTTTACGGCAGCGCGCTCTGCGCTTCGGGCCATTTGTTGATGCTCTTGCCCCTGCGTTGCTGATTGCACAGGCTATCGGGCGTTTTGGTAATTATTTCAATCAAGAGCTTTTTGGCACTCCCACAACTTTGCCGTGGGGATTAGAAGTTGATGAAGCTCACCTGCCCGCAGGTGAAGCAGTGGGAACGCTCTTTCATCCAACTTTTCTCTACGAACAGCTCTGGAATCTCTGCGCTGCTGGTGTGCTCATCATTGCTGAAAAGAAGATGAAACTTCGAGGCGGGCAAGTGATGGCAGGCTATTTTGTGTTGTATGGCTTTGGTCGTTTTTGGATTGAAATGATTCGCACAGATTATGCTCATAGTTTTGGCGGTTTGCGATTTAATTCGTGGGCTGCGCTGATCATTTGCATTGCGGGAGTGATTGCATTGGTTTTCCTCTCAAAACTTCTTAAGAGCCACCCTGAGCTTGCAGATGTGTATATTTGCGAAGAAAAAGACGCTTCACAGCGAGAGCTTCTTAATCCTTTAGAGCAGCAATTAAACACCTCAGCAGATACCTTTGGGCATAGCTGCGAATCTAAGCTTGGCGCTGTGAAGAATATCGCGCCAGAAGATTTGTCTGCCTCATCACTCCCAGAGCAGCCAAGGGCTGAGATAGACTAAGACCATGCGTAGAGCGAAAATTGTATGTACCCTTGGTCCTGCAGTAGGAAGCAAGGAGTTGATTGTCGAACTTGTGCGTGCTGGTATGAACGTGGCGCGCATCAATGCTTCTCATGGTTCGCATGAGGAGCACGAACAGCGAATTGATTGGGTGCGCGAAGCATCTCGCGAGCTTGGAGAGCCAGTTGCTGTGCTGGTCGATCTGCAAGGGCCGAAGATTCGTTTGGGTACGTTTGCCGATGGACCTCAGCTGCTTAACCCTGGGGATATTTTTACGATCACAACGCAAGATGTGCCAGGCACAAAAGAGCTCGTAAGCACGACGCATAAAGAGTTGCCACAAGACGCTCGACCTGGCGATATTATTTTGATTGACGACGGCAAAGTACAAGTGCGTGTTGTCAGTGTTGATGGTCCAAGAGTCACGACCGAAGTCGTGATTGGCGGTATGGTGAGCGATCATAAAGGCGTCAATCTTCCTGGTGTTGCAGTGAGTGTGCCTGCTCTTTCTGAAAAAGACCGTGAAGATCTGGAGTGGGGCTTGAATTATGGTTGCGATCTCGTTGCATTGAGCTTCGTGCGATCTCCAGACGATGCGCGAGACGTACATGAGGTTATGGATACCGTTGGACGCACGGTTCCTGTGATTGCAAAAATCGAAAAGCCGCAAGCAGTGACGGTTCTTGAAGAAATCGTTGATATGTTCGACGGAATTATGGTAGCTCGCGGCGATCTTGGTGTGGAATTACCATTGCAGCAAGTGCCTATTGTGCAAAAACACGCTATCGATGTAGCTCGTCGCCATTCCAAACCAGTCATTGTGGCGACTCAGGTGCTTGATTCTATGATTAACGCGCCGACGCCAACTCGTGCGGAGACGAGCGACTGTGCGAATGCTATTCTCGACGGTGCTGATGCCGTTATGCTTTCAGGTGAGACGAGCGTCGGTACCTATCCTGTGAAGTGTGTGGAGACGATGGCGTCAATTATCGAATACACAGAAGAGCATGGTTTGGAAACTATTCCGAAAATTTCTTCTCTGCATCGTACCCGCAACGGGGTGATAACTCGCGCAGCAATGGATATCGGGGAATCATTAGGCGTGAAATATCTGACGGTCTTTACACAATCCGGGCAGACAGCTCGGCGAATGGCACGTTTACGTCCGAGGATTCCTCTGATCGTCTTTACTCCCGATCCTGAAGTGCGCCAGAGGCTCGCTCTAGTATGGGGTGTGCGTACTGTGCTGTGCGGGCAGGTTGAGCACACAGACGATATGGTAGATCAAGTTGATGAACTCTTGCTCACGCACGAGCTGGCAATCAACGGCGACCGCGTCGTCATTATTTGCGGTATGCCAGCAGGAAAAGTTGGCTCCACAAATACGATTCGCATTCACAAAATGGGAGAGTTGTACTCAAAGCTTTAATGCAGATAGCCGATTGTATGTATTCATGTATGTCGTGTGTATATGAATACATGCGTGGAAGCATTTCTTTTGCGTAAATATGCGTATGCATTTGCGTGCAAAGAGCTTTGACGTTTTACACTGAGGTTTTACACTTCATTCAAATCATTTTGGGTTTATCATTTTGTATATCTGGCTTATGTCTCACTAGTAAAGGAGCTGTAAGGTGAGCGAGGAAACAGCTATTCAACCGTCACGTATCCCTGATACGTCAGATCATTCTAAAGTGCGTACTCTTGTAGTAGAAGACGAAGCTTTAATTCGCCTCGATATTGTGGAAATTCTCGAAGACGCAGGCTTCACGATTGTGGGCGAAGGTGCGAGCGGAGATGAAGCAGTGCTTAAAGCACGTGAGTTGGAGCCTGATCTAATCGTTATGGATGTGAAAATGCCAGGCGAGATCGACGGAATTGTGGCAGCTCAGAAGATTATGGACGAGCGTCGAACGGCAATCGTCATGCTCACAGCTTATTCTCAAAGCGATCTAGTCGCTCGCGCGCGCGATGCTGGAGCGATGGCGTACGTGGTGAAGCCTTTTACACCAGGGGATTTAATTCCTGCAGTTGAGATTGCTATTTCCCGCTACCAGGAGATTTCAGCACTTGAAAAAGAGGTTCTCGATCTGACAGATCAATTTGAGACCCGTAAGGCTGTGGATCGAGCCAAAGGTCTTCTTCAAGATAACATGGGATTCACAGAACCTGAGGCGTTCCGCTGGATTCAAAAGACGTCGATGGATCGCCGCCTTACAATGCGCGAAGTAGCTGAAGCCGTTATCGAGCAGGTAGGCTAATCGTTTTTCTTAATCATACGAAAGGTAGACGCAATGAGCGGCACTGACGAGCAGCGTACTTTGCTTCTTATTGACGGGCATTCAATGGCGTTTCGCGCTTTTTACGCTTTGCGTCCAGATGGTTTCGTGACGAAGACGGGGCAGTATACGAATGCAGTGCATGGTTTTACGAATACCTTGCTGCGCCTGATAAAAACTTATGAGCCTAGCCATATAGCTGTAGCGTTTGATCTTCCTGGTGGTACGTTTCGCACTCGCGAATACGCAGAGTATAAAGGGGGTCGCAAACCAACGCCTGCAGAGTTCAAAGGGCAGATCAAGACGATTCAAGATGTGCTCGATGTGCTCGGCATCTCTTGGCTTACCTATGAAGATTTTGAGGCAGACGATATTGTGGCAACTCTTGCTGCATCGGGTGAAGCTGCAGGCATGCGCGTCTATCTTGCTTCGGGGGATAAAGATTCCTATCAACTCGTCAATTCCTCCGTCACCCTTCTTTATCCTATGCCGCGCTCCGAAATGCTGGAGATGACTGCGAGCGCAATTCAAGAAAAAACAGGTGTGCCGCCTGAGCTCTATTCTGATGTGGCAGCGCTTGTTGGAGAGAAAGCAGATAATATCCCTGGCGTGCCAGGTGTTGGCGCAAAAACAGCCGCAAAATGGATAAATATGTATGGTGGGCTTACAGCGCTTTTTGAACACGCTGATGAGCTGAAAGGAAAAGTGGGCGAGGCTCTGCGTGAGCACGTTGAGCAGGTGAAACTCAACCGCCATATCAATCAGCTCGTGCGTGATCTTCCCCTTGAAGCAGCTAAAAATCTCGATCTGCTCAAGCTGCAAGGGCTTGACGTCAGTGCTATGCACGCTCTTTTCGACACCTTGGATTTTAACTCTTTGCGTTCGCGGGCATTGCGAGAGCTACCGATTCGAGAGGATGCTCACGCAGATATGCGCGCCGAGAATCTGCAGCTGGTTGGTGTGCGCGAGGCGCAAGTGTACAGATGCGGTGAAAACGGGGTTAGTTTCTCCCAATTTTTCGCTGCTCATCCTGGGCCGTATGGGCTCATGGTCTCTGGTGATACGCACCCAGGTAGCGGATATGCTGATGCAGTAGGGATTGCAGCTCAAGATGGATCTGCAATCGTAGCTCATATTGATTCATTGGATAGCTCAGATTTTGCTGCGTGGTGTGCTGATTCTAAGGTAAAGAAAATTGGGCACGGCGTAAAAGCTATAAAACACGCTCTTGCTGGGCGTGAGATATTACTTGAGGGCGTCCAAGCTGATACCGAGCTGGAGGCGTATATTCTCCATCCTGATCGTCACAACTATAGTATTGACGATCTCGCTTTTGAAGAATTGGGCGTGACGCTCGACGATCCTTCCGCGTACAAATCGCATAAGCAGACTGCTTTGAATTTTGACATAGCGGGAGATAATTCTTCTCTTCCTGATTATTCTCTCGGATCGGCGGCTGTTGCTGCGCTGAATCTGCACGATACGTTTGCTCTGAAACTCAAGGAATACAATAATATCGAAAAACTAATGCGTCTTGAACTGAACGTATGCGACACTTTATTTGCGATGGAATCGCGCGGTGTAGCAGTAAATTCTTCTCGTCTTGCCGAGCTTGTGCAAGAGTGCGATGCAGCTGTCGCTGCGGTGGCGCGCCTTGCACATGGAGCAGTGGGGGATCCATCACTCAATTTATTAAGCCCGAAACAGCTGCAAAAAGTTTTATTTGAAGATTTGGGTTTGCCGACAACGAAGAAGACGAAAACTGGCTACACCACAAATGCGAATGCCCTAGCTGGGCTGCTTGTAAAAATCGCTGGGCGTGAGGATGATAATGCTGTGCGCGGGCAGCAATTCCTCTCCGCTTTGCTGCAGCATCGAGGAGCAATTAAACTCTTACAATCCGTGGAAGGGCTGAGTAAATGTGTGTGTGACGACGGGCGTATCCACACAACTTATCAGCAAGCTGTTGCGGCAACTGGGCGTTTAAGCTCCACAGATCCAAATCTTCAAAACATTCACGCTCGTACAGAAGAAGGACGCCAGATTCGCGAGGTATTTGTGCCTGGCGATGGCTTTGACTACATTATGACGGCCGATTATTCGCAGATCGAAATGCGCCTTATGGCTCACCTTTCTGGCGATAGTGAGTTAATTGATGCGTTCAACCACGGAGTTGATTTACATAAATACGTGGCAGCTAGAGTGCTGGGAGTGCACGAAGATGAAGTGACGCCAGATCAGCGCTCGCGAATTAAAGCTATTAGCTACGGTTTAGTGTATGGTTTATCTGCCTATGGATTATCAACGCAGCTTGGAATTTCAGTGCCTGAGGCGCAGGCGTTGATGGATGGATATTTTTCACGATTCGGTAAAGTGAAGCGTTATCTCGATAGTCTCGTGAGTAAAGCACGGCGTGATGGTTTTACGTCTACTCTTATGGGGCGGCGGCGCAACCTTGAAGACCTATATTCTGAGAATCGTCAGGTGCGTGAAGCAGCCGAACGTATGGCGCTTAATGCACCTATTCAGGGGAGCGCTGCGGATATTATCAAAATTGCTATGGTCAATACGGAGCGTGCGCTTCGCGATGCGCGATTGAAATCGCGCTTACTTCTGCAAATTCACGATGAGCTTGTATTGGAAGTGACGGCTCAGGAAGCCGAGCGTGTACAAGAGATTGTGAAGCAGGAAATGGGAGCAGCATGGCCCGAATTGAGCGTGCCTCTCACAGTCGGCATTGGGATTGGTCGGCATTGGCGTGACGCTGCTCACTGATGTGAATAGGCTGGGGTAGCTGTGCACAAATTTGATATGATATCGCCGCTTCGGCGCTATTTTAAAATCGAGCATATATGTATATGTGCTTTCCAAGCTTGATATGTATTTGTGCGTATTTTCAAAACTGGGTGCGCGTATTTCTTTGAATTGGGTGTAATATCCGTCTCGGTTGATGAGCTTGATTTGCTGTGCATTAACGCCGTAAAGTTGGTGTTTGTGTATAGGGAGAAATCTCTATGCGCGTGTCCATGTAAGAACTAGTTTTATCCGTAACGGAGTCACCAACTCTATGTCCGAGATTAAATCCTCCTCCTATCCGGAGGTCGCAGTAAATGATATTGGCGGCGAAGAAGAAATCCTCGCAGCTGTAGACAAAACCATTAAGTACTTCAATGATGGAGACATCGTCGAAGGCATCGTAGTGAAAGTCGATCGAGACGAAGTTCTCCTCGATATTGGCTACAAGACCGAAGGTGTTATTCCTTCGAAAGAACTCTCCATCAAGCACGACGTCGATCCAGATGAAGTCGTAAAAGTTGGTGACCATGTTGAAGCTCTTGTCACGCAAAAGGAAGATAAAGACGGTCGTCTTATGCTTTCAAAGAAGCGTGCGCAGTATGAGCGTGCATGGGCTGAAATTGAGAAGGTCAAGGAAGCCGATGGCGTCGTCACTGGTACCGTGATCGAAGTTGTAAAGGGCGGCTTGATTGTTGATATCGGTCTGCGTGGCTTCCTCCCAGCTTCTCTCGTAGAGATGCGCCGTGTGCGCGATCTGCAGCCATATATTGGGCAGCAGCTTGAATCTAAGATTATTGAGCTTGATAAGAATCGCAACAATGTGGTTCTCAGCCGTCGTGCATGGCTTGAGCAGACACAGAGTGAAGTGCGCACCACCTTCCTTGGCGCGCTCCTTAAAGGTCAGGTACGAGAAGGCGTCATCTCATCGATCGTCAACTTTGGTGCTTTCGTTGATCTTGGTGGTGTGGATGGTCTCGTTCACGTCTCTGAGCTTTCGTGGAAGCATATCGATCACCCATCTGAGGTTGTCGAAGTTGGTCAGCACGTGACTGTGGAAGTTCTTGATGTTGATATGGATCGCGAGCGCGTGTCCCTCTCTCTCAAGGCAACTCAGGAAGATCCGTGGCAGACCTTCGCTCGTCAGCATGCCATCGGGCAGGTTGTGCCTGGTAAGGTGACGAAGATCGTTCCGTTCGGTGCGTTTGTGCGTGTGGAAGACGGTATCGAGGGCTTGGTTCATATTTCGGAGCTTGCTATGCGTCATATCGACTCGCCAGAGCAGGTTGTACACGTTGGTGACGACGCATTTGTGAAGGTGATCGATATTGATCTTGATCGCCGCCGCATTTCTCTTTCCCTCAAGCAGGCAAACGAGGGCGTGGATCCGACGTCTGAAGATTTCGATCCGTCACTCTACGGTATGAAGGCTGAATACGACGAAGACGGCAACTACAAGTATCCAGAAGGCTTCGATCCAGAAACGAATGAGTGGATGGAAGGTTACGAAGCTAACCAGGCTGCTTGGGAAGCTGAATATGCAGCTGCTGAAGAGCGTTGGCAGGCACACCGCAAGCAGGTTGCTGCAGCTCTCGAAGCTGACGCTGAAGCCGCTGCAGCTGAGCAGGTCGTGGCGAGTAGCTCCAGTTCTGAAGCGGAAGTGCCGAGCAACTATTCTTCTGGTGTGGATGCTTCTGGCGCTCTTGCTGGTGATGAAGCTCTTGCAGCTTTGCGTGAGCAGCTTACTGGTAACTGAGAGTAGATCTTAGTTAGTAGATTTTTGTGGTGCGGGCTGATACGAATATGTATCAGCCCGCACTTAGTTTTATCTCCCTTTTCCCTAATATTTCTTCTTGCAAGAGAGATAACTATAGAGCTTAGATATGTAGAATTGTGAAGTGCGAGTAGCTCCTCTTACGTGAGCGAGTGGCACGGTTTCGTCTATCCCTCTCTACCGTTGCGTTTTCGACGAGAAGGAGTGCGCGTATTTTATAGAATATAGAAAAGCTTTATAGTGTAAGCATTTTATTCTTACTTTTCGATATTGATCCAAGAAAACATCGTTGAAGATTTGAAGCTGAAGTGCTAATCTGGGTAGACGTCGGACGTCTGATTTTACTTGAAATTGCGGGGTATTTTATGGCGTGGTATGCATCGGGTCGATCTGCTCAGAAATTTTTGTTTTCAGCTATGGTATGCGCATCTGCCGCCTTCGCTGGTGTGAAGCTTTTTCGCAAAATTCGAGCTTTTGAAGCTGTGCGCCCTGAGCTTAGATCGCCTCGCTTATTCTTTCCCTTATCTGCCACAAACCGCTTAAAAACGCGGCTGATATCGAATCTTTTTTCGCGCCCAACACCGCTTCCGCTTGGAGTGGCTGTTAGTGAATCTATCGTCACCTTTTCTTCGCTTCGTATCGAAAACGAAACTCTTCTGCTTCAAAAATACTGGGATATATGCGAGCCTGTTCGATCTATGTTTGATGCAGTTCATGTGCGAAATTATTTTCCTTGCGCTAATGAAAGCGCGTATAAAAATTTAGCTAGCAGTGCAATTGATGGTGTGATTGTGTGGTTTCACGGCGGCGGGCTGATTTCTGGATCATATTCCAATTCGGATCGATATTGCGGGCAGCTGGCAAAAGATACGAACTGTTTGGTTGTGAGCGGTGAATATAGATGCGCTCCTGATTTTCCTTTTCCTCATGCTTTTATAGATTGCTCGCTTGCCTTGCTATATGCTTTTGAAATTGCGAAAATGCGCGGTGTGCCGCTGATTGTTTCAGGAGTAAGTGCTGGCGGAGGATTAGCTGCTGCAGTTGCACAGCTTGCTGCCGATGTGGGTATTCCTCTGGCTTACCAAGCTCTTGTTTACCCTATGCTCGATTCGCGCACGGGCAGATATCCATCTGCTGGGCGTGGTGATTTTGTGTGGACGCCGTCAGCAAATCGCTTTGGCTGGAGATCGTATTTGCAGGGTATGGGTAATGTGCGCGATCTGGCGATTTCGCGATATGCAATTCCTGCCCAGAGAGGAGAAAGCGGTGAATGGGGTGATTTGGCGCCAGCATGGATAGGCTGTGGAAACCTTGATTTATTTTTTGAAGAAAATAAGAGATATGCGCAGTGCTTGCAGAGCGCTGGAGTCCCCACTACTTTTTACACAGTTGAAGGTATGTATCACGGCGCCGATATGAGCGTTCCGTACGCTCCATCGATGAAAGATTTTTATCAGTCAATGCTGCAAGAGATTCGCTGCGTCACGAGCTGACGCTATTTATTATTTTCGTCTGGAAAATAGTTTGGGTGGGGGAGGAGTCTCTTAAGCGGTTTGTAATGCTCGCTCACGAGTTTTTTATAGCGGGCAGTATTTCCTGTTTCTGCTGCTTCTAGCAGATCTCGATGCATATGCGCATTGGCTAGTGCATCTTCTTTCCCGAGCGCACCTAACTTTGGAAATACCACGGCTTCCACATCCCAGAATGCATCGACGAGCTGCAAGAGAAAAAGGTTATTAGCTTTTTTGGCGATAAGTTTATGAAATTCTCTATCTGCTTCTAAGCACATATCTCCGCCATTTGCCATTTTTTCCATGCGATCGACGAGAGCGTGAAGTTCTGTTTGAGGGCTGTGAGCCATCTTTTTCACTACTTCTTGTGCATAAGCAATATCGAGTTTTTCGCGAATTTCCACAATATCTCCGAATGCCATGAGTCCGCCAGAGGGAGTGAGTGCGCCTCGAAAGATCAGGGATTGCACCATCGGCTGCAAAGACATATTGCTCACGTAGGTGCCTGTTCCGTGCCGAACTTCAACAATATCGAGAGTGGATAGAACTTTGATAGCTTCTCGAACAGAGGAGCGAGAAATTTCGAGTATCTCCGTGAGCTCTGCCTCTGAGGGGAGCATATCTCCGCTTTGTAGACCTCGATCCAAAATGAGATCTTTTATAGCGGCGACAACCCAACTATCGGTAGGGCGAACATGAGTTTTGTTTTTCTTCGATGCCACGGATATTCCTTGCTGCAGATCGTTGACATGTAGTACATCACAGGTTAGCATATTCATATGACGTTAGACGTCTGACGTCATATGAATATGCTAAGGGGACAAAGGAGTTCATAATGCGCATAAAAAAATTATTATCTGTTGGTATTGCAAGTTTGATGGTGCTGCCAATGCTTGGTGCTTGTGGTGGTGCAAGCGAAGGCGATCTGCAAGCTTCTGGTGGTGAGCTGGAAGGCAACATCGTTTTTTGGTCTAGCTATACTCAGGGTCCGCGAGCTGAGTATATGCAAGAGCTGGCACGCAAATTTATGGAAAAACACCCCAAAGTGAATATCGATATCGAACTGTTTTCTTGGAGTGAATTCTACACAAAGTGGACAACAGGATTATCTACTGGAAACGTGCCAGATATTTCCAGTGCTCTGCCAAACCACGTCACCGAAATGATTGATGCAGACGCTGTTCTTCCTATCGACGACGTGATCGACAAGATTGGGCGAGATCGTTTCTATGATACGGCGTTAAAAGAGGGAGAAAAAGACGGAGCACACTATTCTATCCCTCTCTATACTCATGCTCAGCTAATGTGGTATCGCAAAGATCTTCTTGAAAAAGTAGGTGCAGATATTCCCCAGACATGGGATCAGCTAAAAGAAACAGCCCAAAAGCTGACAACAGGCGGCGACTACGGGCTTTCTGTGCCTATGGGAACTAACGATATGATGGCCACTCGTTTCTTGAATTTCTATATGAAATCTGCAGGGGATCGAATGATTAGCGAAGATGGAAAAGCCAATCTTACGAGCAAAGCTGCTATTGACGGCATTAACTATTGGGTGGATATGTATAAGAAAACTTCTCCCGAAGGTTCTGTGAATTTCAACGTGCTCGATCAGGCGACTTTGTACTATCAAGGGAAAACTGCATTTGATTTCAATTCTGGTTTCCAAATTTCTGGCGTTGAATCAACTACTCCAGATCTGGTAGACCAGATCGCCGCTGTGCCGCTTCCTCGCCTTAATGAAAGTGATCCGGTATATGGCGCAGAAACGTCAAACCTGCCGATGGTTGTGTGGAAAAACTCGAAGCATCCTGAGGTGGCAAAAGCATTCTTGCAGACTCTGTATCAGACTGATGATTACATCCGTTTCCTACACTCTGTGCCAGTGGGAATGATGCCTGCTCTAAAGGATATTGCTGAAAATCCTGATTTCCTGAACGATCCATATATTGAAAAATTTAGATCTACTTTTGATGCGCTCAATGAGGTCATTGCGCTCGGAACGGCAATCGGTATGGAAAGCGGCCCGACGATTCAATCTGGCATCGTCATTAGCCAAGGAGTCGTAGAGCAAATGTTCCAGAGCATTGTGCTTGAAGGAACTCCAGTGGAGAAAGCAGCTCAAGATGCCGAGAAAAAACTTAATGATTTATTTAAATCGGCAGGGGCATTCAAGTAGGAATCACAATGGCTAGAAAAACAGATGGAACAATGAGTGCATCTGTTGGTCGAAACAGCGTGGAAGAGAAGGTTCACTCCATTAACTGGACGGGAGTTTTATTCGTTGCTCCTTCAGTGCTAGTCGTGGTGCTCCTTCTCTTCTATCCGCTGGGATCTTCGGTATATTACTCATTTACTAATAAAAATTTAATCAAAGCAGATTATGATTTAGTTTTCCTAGAAAACTTTATGGAGCTTATTCATAATCCAGAATTTTGGGCGGCTTTTGCTACATCAATTAAATGGACGTTCTTTTCTTTGATTGGGCAGTTGCTGCTCGGGTTTGCGTGTGCACTTATGCTCAACTCAATCAAAAGATTTTCAACTCTTTTTCGAACTTGCTTGATTATTCCCTGGGCTTTCCCTGCGGTCATTATCGGGTTTGGGTGGAAATGGATTTTGAACGACGTATATGGGTTTCTTCCAAATGTTTTGAACGATATGGGGCTCACAGATGGATTGATTGCACTTTTAGCAAATCCGTCTACAGCTTTCTGGGTTGTTCTCTTTATCAACATTTGGTTCGGCGCTCCGCTGTTTATGGTAAATATCCTCTCTGCGTTGAAAACGATTCCTCACGATCAGATCGAAGCGGCTATTATGGACGGCGCCAACGCTTTCCAGCGTTTCTATCATATTACGCTGCATCATATTCGTACCGTGATTGGTTTGCTCGTTGTACTCAGAACGATCTGGGTATTCAATAATTTCGATCTCCTTTTCCTTATCACAGGAGGTGGACCTGGGGATCTCACTACTACGTTGCCGATTTTTGCTTATCGCACAGGCTGGGGGCTTAAACAGCTCGGAATGGCGTCAGCCGTCACGATTATGCTTCTCATTTTTCTGATAGCGATTGCCATGCTGCTCTTTAGGTTTATTGGGCGATGGGAAAAGGAGGATAGATAATGAAGTATCAATCGATGCGGCGGCTGGGCACGTGCTGTATATATGTTGTGCTGATTATCGTAAGCGCTATCTTCATTTTTCCGTTGTTGTGGATAGTGGCATCGAGTTTCAAAAATGGTGTGGATTTATCTTCAAGCCCGACGTCGTTTATCCCGAAGCATTTTACGCTGGAGAATTATCGGCACGTACTGTTTGATATGGGGTTTATAACGAATCTTAAAAACAGTGTGATTGTTTCGGTCTTGACTACGGTTCTTACAATTATTATTTCGTGTTTTGGAGCATACGGGATTGTTCGATTCTTTCCTCGTGTGGGAAGAAAAATCACCAAAATTCTCATCACCTCGTATATGTTTCCTCCAGTTTTGCTTGCAGTTCCATATTCGATGGTGCTGGCGAAAATTGGTCTCGTCAATACATATACGGGTTTGGTGCTGGTGTATCTTTCCTTCTCGATTCCGTATGCCCTATGGATGCTTGTAGGTTTTTACCAAACAGTACCTCGTGAAATAGAAGAAGCAGCAGCGGTTGATGGCGCAGGAAAGTTTCATATTTTTGCTCGCATTGCCACTCCGATTGTTTTGCCCGGAATCGTCGCCACCACAATCTATACGTTTATCAATGCGTTCAACGAATTTTTATACGCGTTGCTCTTTATGGGTTCTTCAAAGATGATGCCAGTAGCTGTGGGGCTATATTCCTTGCAAGGCACGGAGGTGCTCGATTGGGGTGCGCTGATGGCAGCGTCCGGGTGCGTGGTTGTTCCATCCGTCATTGTCTTTATGTTTATCCAAAAATATATTGCTGCTGGTTTGAGTGAAGGGTCGGTGAAATAAAAGCCCTATATTGATTCACGCTATCAATCTAACGATACAAAGAAGTGTTATTTATCTGAGTGCTATTCGTTGAATAGCTGCGAAAGAAGGAAAAAGTGAATGTTAATTATGCAATAGTTGGATCTGGATATTTTGGTGCGCAAGAGGCGCGAGCGCTTCAAAAAATTCCTGGTGCCAGTGTGCGAGGTATTTACGATCCGCACAATGCCCAAAAACCTGCTCGCGAGGTTGGAGCGGACGTTTTTTCGTCAGTAAAGGAGCTTATCAACAGCCCCGATATTGATGCAGTTATTGTGGCGTCACCAAACGGTGAACATGTCTTTCCTGTGGTAGAAGCAGCGAAAGCTGGAAAAGCGATTTTTTGTGAAAAGCCGATTGCATTGAGCTATCGCGATTGTAAATTGATGGTAGACACAGCTCGTGAGCATAAGGTTTTTTTCATGGCTGGGCACGTTATGAATTTTATGAACGGTGTGCGCCTAGCGAAGAAAATTATCGCAGAAGGAAGGCTTGGAAAAGTTCTTTTCGTGCGCGCTGTTCGCAACGGGTGGGAAGAAAAGCAGCCCAGCGTTTCATGGAAAAAAGTTCGTGAACTTTCTGGAGGGCATCTCTATCATCATATTCATGAGCTAGATTGCGTACAGTCGATTCTTGGGCCTGCATCTCAGGCAACGATGATTGGCGGCAACGTGGCACATCGCGGAGAGGGGTTTGGTGACGAAGACGATATGCTTCTCATTCAGCTTGAGTTTCCCTCCGGCGCATTTGCAACGCTTGAATACGGTTCAGCTTTTCGCTGGCCAGAGCATTATGTGCTCATTCAAGGCGATAAGGGCGCTATCAAGATTGATATGCAAGATACTGGTGTGACGGTTCGTATCGGAGACCGGGAAGAACGATACCTGCTGCACAGGAATAAAGAAGAAGACGATCAGCGCGCAGCGATTTATCGAAACTCCAGCACTGATGGGGCAGTGCAGTATGGTAAGCCAGACCTCCTGCCTCCTTTATGGCTCAAAGGTATTGTGGAAGAGGAAATGAATTATTTCCACAGTCTGATGCGCGGCGGATCGGTGCTCGAAGAATTTGCGAAACTTTCCGATGGAACTGCAGCAATGGAAGCAATTGCAACAGCAGATGCATGCACTCTATCTCTTAAAGAAGACCGAAAAGTTCGAGTTTGTGAAATTACTGGATAATCTACACTGCTTATTTTCAGCTGTAAAATCTTTTGTGTGAATATGTTGAAAGAGTGCGGGTGTTTCTTTTCAAGAGAATCTCCCGCACTTTTTCATACTTACTTTTGATATTTGCTTCTCATACTCGCACACAGACTCTTCTTGAGTGAGTAAGATATGTAAAAGGAGGTGCATGATGTATCAGATAGTTCTCACTGGTGGTATTGGCGCAGGAAAATCGGTGGTAGCGCAGTTGCTTTCAAAACATGGCGCTTATGTGATTGATTACGACCAGATTGCGCGCGACGTGGTAGAGCCAGATCAGCCTGCTTTCAAAGAAATAGTTGAGCATTGGGGCGATGATGTGCTTAATGCTGATGGTACTCTCAACAGATGTGAACTTGCTTCACGCGTCTTTGAAGATATTTCTCAGCTTGAACAGCTCAACGCCGTCACCCATCCGTATATTATGGCGAGAGCTGCCGATCGCGCCGAAAAAATTATGCGTGACGATCCTTCGGGCGTTCTCGTGCACGATATTCCTGTTATTTCAGTGGATTCTCCTATGATTCACCATGCAGATTTGGTGGTGGTTGTGCAAGCTCCTTTAGAGGCTCGTATTGATCGCCTTGCTCAAAATCGAGGGATGACGATTGAGGATGCTCAAGCTCGTATTGCTCATCAGATAGGTGATTCTGAGCGGGAAAAGATGGCGGATATTATCGTGCATAACGACGGAAATATCCGTGATCTGGAACGGCAGATAGATCGCCTCTGGAAGCGCATTGGAGACTGGGAAGAAAATTCCTGATTGCAGAAAATCTAAACACAGAAAAATTTTGCGCGCGAATGCGCTGCCTGCTTTTGTGTATTTTATTATTGCAGTTAGCGCAGACGAGGGGCGCTTAAAGTAGTGGCGAGCAGTGAGCGAAGCGTTATCTGAATCCTGCTTTGATAGCGGTAATTGCCAGCTCACTTCTGCTAGATTGGCGCAATGTGCCCATAATTTCTGAAACGTAGTTGCGCACAGTACTTTCCTGCAAAGCGAGCGTTTTGGCAATCGCCTTATTGGATTTAGCTTCTATGAGCAGATCAAAGACTGCCCGTAAATATGGTGGAAAAGATTGCACGCGTTCGATGAAATCTTTGTATTCTTGGCTGTTTTCTTGAGTAGTGATATACGTTTGCGTTAAGAGCTGCACAGGGCGAGTGCTCATCACTGGCAAGCCGCTATGAGCTTGTTTGATCAACTCAGCAAGTTGGGCTGATGGTATATCTTTCGTCAAGAAACCGTCGATATGTAATTCGAGAGCTTTTTTCAAAGAGTCTTCATGCTCAAAAGCTGTCAAAACGATAACGGTCATAGAAGGGTATAGATTTTTTATGGCTTCAGCTGTTTTTAAGCCGTCAAAAATAGGCATATCGACATCTAGAAGAGCCACATCTATGTGCTGGCTGGCAAGAGCAGCTAAGGCTTCTGCTCCATTTGCCACGCATGCAGCCACGTGCAGTCCTTCATTCTGGTTGAGGAGAAGCGAAAGACTTGTGAGAATCACTGGATCGTCATCAGCAATAAGAATTTCAAGAGTTGAGCTGTTCATAAACCATTTCTTTCACGTTAAAAAGTTTTGCTTGGAGTATCCATGTTGATTCGATTCTTGCTGTAGAAAATTCTCCACCTTCTTGTTTGATTCTTTCCTGTAGATTCAAAAGGCCGAAGCCGCTGCTGATCTCTTTAGGGGCGTCGTCAGGGGAGATATTGTTGATCATAGTTATTTTTAATGCATCTTCGTTATTTTTTCCAGTGTCTGCTTCGATTTCTAAGAAAAGCTGTATGCAGCTCCTCTCAGGAGAGTATTTCAGTGCATTTGCTGCGCCTTCTCTGAGGATGAGTGTGCTTGTTATAAGAGCCTGGCGAGAAAGAAAGTGGTCGAGAATATAGGGGCTGTCAATAGTTGTGTCGAGTTCTATTTCACGCGTAAACAGCATATGTTCAATATTGGAAATAGTAGTGCTGATATCAGCGGAAGATGCCTCAGCATTCATATTGACGATCATCGGACGTACTTTGGCTGAGGCTTGATGTGCCATAGCGGAAAGTTGCTCCAGTTTTTGAGCTAATTCAGGTTGTGCACAGCTGTAGGATAAACGAATGCTTTCAGCGCTCAAAGCAATGCGAGCTAAATCTTTTGCAATTGTATCGTGTAGATAAAGAGCTAAATCTGCTTGTATTTTATTTTTAGTAATTTCTGCTATTTCTTTTGCTTGTTGGAGTGCGTTCTGAGCTTCTTCGTGCGCTCGAGTTTCGTTTTCTTTACTTTTTTGTGCTTCTTGTGCGTTGCTGGCAGATTGGTCGTTTATATATCGAAAGCCGAAAGCAATGAACAGCACTATCGGGTCGATAAATGTAAGAGTTATTAGCCAGTCTTCGAGAGTAAATGGAGTACTCCACGCCAATATTATTTGGATGATAAAAAGATATGCGACTCCTGATTTTAGATAATGCTGTACGATCAGATGAATAGAAATAAAACAGATGCTGAAGATTCCAAAAAAGTCTGTTGTGCCTAAGGGGCTTACAGAGAGTATAAGAAATCCGATGCCGTAAAGAATTTCTCCCCATAAGTTTGTAAATCCAGCGAAGAAAAAAAGGGCAACAGACACTGCAAGAGATAGTTTGTAGTTTAGTTCTGCTTGGGGATGTGGAAAGAGGTAGGATGCGTTGCTGATAGTGATTAATTCACTGACGACTCCGATTATGGCGCAAACGCAGAAAAGAAGTTTTTCTTTTAATGTGTGTGAGGAAATCGGTAATCGATAACGAGAGAATGGCAACGGCATTATTTCCTCTTTTTGCAAATTTTGAGAAAGGGTAGCCAACGACAAGGGCGCATAGCTCGTTCGGAGAAGTCGGCGTCGTTAGGCGATTCGCGCTCTTGAACCAATGCTGAAAATTCGCAAGCGTCTGATGGTATTGATTCTATAGGAATAGCTGGAAATGATAGTGCTAGACATGCTGCAGTAGCTTGTGCAATAGCGGGGATTTTTTTCATTCTTTCATCCTTTCATACGGATTGCGTGGGTGTAAAGAAGCAGTGCTTTCTCAGAAAGAGCATGAGATGCAATAAAGCTTTTTAGCTGTGAAAAATGTTTTAGTTCTTCACTTAGTAAGAATAAAACTAATCATTCTATATGTGTACCCTGATATTTGTCGGGGTATGGATATACATCTACCTTTATCAGACTTCACGATACTTATATTTTGATGTTTTCTTATAGGTGTATACGTGATGTATGCAGTGAAAATAAAATGTACGGATGCACAGATAGAAAGGGGCAGTTATGTCTGCTGTCGCAAAAATTATCAGTATTGTCGGTAAATATGGAAGCAAGGCAGTTCACTGGTGCAAAAACAATGTAGGAACGATCCTTAATTGGATTAATGCAGGGCAAACTATTGAATGGATTGTTAATAAGATACGTCGTATTGTAGGAGTTTAATGCCCTTGTGAATGTGATGCGTGATTAGCTGATTTTGAAGATTGAAACAAAAGCCTCAGCTAATCACCACACGTCGTTCCTTTACATTATTGACTCGGGATAGGAATACTAAGGAGTTGAAAATATGGGGCACTTAATACCTTTTATAACAACTGGCATGATCGTCTTATTTGTAGTCCAGTTTACTCTTGGTTTTTTGGGGCAGAAACTATGGGTACAATTCATTCTTCCTATGCTCTGGCTTGTTGCAGGAGTAATTCTTCTTATGGAAGGGAGCGTGGAAATGCCAAGAGATTTGATTATGTTTGTTATGGGATTCTTTGTTTTGATTGCGATAGCGAATCAAGGAGAAAGTCTACGCGATCGAAAATATAGAAAGCACTAAGAGGAGATGGTAATGCGATCGCAAATTATATATATCTGCTCATTGCGCAGCCAGCAAGTATTTTTTCTGTTGTTGAGTATTTTTGCTTGCAGCGTTTCAGTGTACTATGCGTGCAAAGCAGAAAATATGGCAGGCTTTGCTCACCTTCTTGATGCAATCCCTATGTTTGTAGGTGGCGCTGGATCAATTGGGATTGCAGGGATTTATTCGGCAGGATCTTTCAACTATCATTTAGTACGTTATCCTCGAAAAGTTCAGGTTATGGCTCAGAGTATACTAGCCTATACTTTTCTGGCATTAGCTAGCATGGCTCTTCTTTTTACGCTATGCGCAGCTGTCAGTATCAGTATCGGTATACCTTACGGATATCAATTTGATTATTCTTCGCTTATGTATGCCTTTTTGAAATTTATGCTGCTGGTATTCCTCTTTTCGCTAATGGGGGCAGTTTTGGGATTTTTTGGTAGGAGCGTGGCGCTTTCTCTTTTTACTTATATGGGAATTGTGTGGTTTTTGCCGATTATTGCAGCATTCTTGGCGATTATTACAGAAACGTTGAGTGAATTTATGACCCAGCATACGGTGCCATTCCTTGCAGTTGCACTAGCAAAGGGTGATACTGGGGGCTTTTTATCTGCCTTAGCAGAATTTGGATTATGGGTAGCAGTAGCTTTTGTTGCTGGCTATTACCGATTAAGGAGTGATAAATAGTGGATGCGCTGAGTGTATGTGATGTTAGTAAAGCGTATGGGCGTCATCTAGCTTTGAACCATGTGTCTTTTAATGTTCCTTCAGGATCTATTACGGCGCTCTTGGGTCCAAATGGTGCAGGAAAAAGTTCACTTATGAGAATTATCTGTGGTATTTCCGAGCCGTCGTCTGGCGGTATTTTGCTTGGCGGAGAACGCTTACAGCAATTACCAACTCCTGTTTCCTATATTGGTGCTCTGCTGAACTCGGATTGGCTTGATACGCGTTTGACCTGTGAGCAGATAATGAGAGTGCAGGCTCATCTGCTCCGCATCCGAGATATTCCTGTTACTGTGGAATATTTGCTGGGTAAAGTAGGTCTGGCAGATTCGCAGAAAAAGAAAGTCAAGCACCTTTCTCTTGGAATGCGCCAGCGTCTTGCATTAGCAGTGGCGATGTTGGGAGAGCCAAAGGTTCTTATACTTGACGAGCCAGTCAATGGGCTTGATCCTCAAGGTGTTAGATGGCTTCGGCTTCTTTTGCATGATTTTAAGGATCGGGGAGGGACGATTCTTATTTCTTCGCACCTTATAGCTGAAGTTCAGCTTATTGCAACTGATGTAGTCGTCATCAATCAAGGGAGTATAAAGTTCAGCGGAAAAATTGAAGATATTCAGTTTAGTAGCACCGCAACTCAATTTGAGTGTTTGCATATCCAAGATCTAGAAACTTTCGTTTCGTATCTTCATCAAGATTATCCTAGCGTTCACTTCGTTAGAGAAGAGGAATCCTATATTGCATACGGAATAAATCCAGAAACAATTTTTAGTGCTGCTTCTCATCGTGGTGTGGTTTTGAAAAAATTACTCGAAAGAAAACCGTCTTTAGAAGATATGTATTTTGGAATTATCGAAGATAATAAAGAAAACATTGTGAAATGAAATATGCGTACACATTACCTGAAAATCTAAGGCGCAGAGAATTTGCCATGAGTCTTTTCAGCTATGTGTTTTTCTCGGCGGCTGTGTCTATTTTTTCCGTATGGGTGATAGATACATATTTCTGGTTCCATATTGTGCTTTTTCTTATTGCGATTGCGGCAATAACGATAGTAGATATTGGAGTATTCCTGCCGAGAAAAATTATGTATACGCAAATTGAGCTGACTGAGCGAAATCTTATAATTCGTAAAGGGAAAAGTTGGAGGAAAGTAACCTATATTCCGCTAGAGCGTATTAATACTATTTCTTTTTCGCAATCCTTGATTTCGAAAGTCTACGACCATGCAAAGGTAGTGATTAACGCTCCCACTATGCGCATAGATATTCCAATTCTTGCCTATTCTGATGCTAGGCAGCTTATAAAGGCAGTATGCAATGCAAGAGAAAATTTATGAAGATATTAAAAATTCTCCTTGGCTAATCGTGATGAGATTTTTTCAGGCGATGAAAACTAGTTGGGTAGTTGTGGGGGCATTGCTGGCGCTTTATCCTCTAGTGCACGAATATGCGCATTTTTGGCTATGCGTGTTTTTTGCTTATTACGCATGGACGCGTATCTACGTTGTTTTTTATGATTGGATTGCGTGGCGATATAGAGTCAGTTCTGAAGGAATTACTGCTAGGAGTGGTATTTTTTCGCGCACAACTCAATTTATTGCATGGAGAGATGTTGTTTCGATTGCATCAAAATTTACTCCTATTATGCAATGGAAATATTTAACGAATGTAATAATCACGCCGCAGGGAGCTGGAGAAAATGCTATTGAGCTATTTGCCATTAAAAATGATGAAGCTGCTCGCATAAATACGTATTTTTCATTTTTCAAGAGGAGTGAATATAAGCAATTCGATGCTACTAGTAAAATCTCATCTGTATCTCATTCAGATCTTTCCTTGTCGGTTATGCCAGTTTCGAGAAATGTAAATGCGCTAAAAGTAAGAATTAAGGAGTTGCGCTTCACTGATTGCTTTTTTCTTGCATTATCCAAGCTGACTTTTCTTTCGGCTATACCTATGAGTTATGGGATTTTTAACGTACTCAGTCGGAATCAAGGCTATTCAGATGATATTTTTGTGCTGATAAAAGATTTTCTTACTTTTGATTTCTACAGCAGATTATATATTGCATGTGCAGTGATATGTATTGCTCTTATAATCGGATCATTGATTGTATGGATTACATATGGGAATTCTTTGACAGACGTATATGAAAATAGCGTTAAATATACATCTGGCATTTTTACTCAAACTGAGCAAGAAATCCCTATTTCATCTATTGAGACGATTAAAGTACGACAGAATCTTTTGATGCGATTGCTCAAAAGGAACTACATTGCTGTATACGGCGTGAGTGCACATATGCAAGAAGCATTTTCTGGAGTTATTGCGCATTTTGCTAAAGAAAAAGATGCAGAGAAAATTTTGCAGCAGTTTGGTATAGAAATTCCGAACTATGCGGATCTTTCTCGGCGTAGATATTCGCTAGCAGCATTGTGTATAGCTGCTGGGGCAGGAATATGCGCATTTTTAATGCATACGGTATTTTTTGTACCAATAATTATTTTCTGTATAGCGATTTTTCTTTTTTCGTATTGTATGTATTACAGAAAAACTACGAAAAATTGCCGATGGGATATAGTGTGTAAATCTTTTTTAGGCACAGAAAGTTTGTTTTTAAGAAAAGATACTATCTATCCCTTATCGCAATACGAACTTAAAGTACATAAGAAAATTCTTATGCGCTATGAAGTAGTTCGGTATCTCGGGAAAATTGGGCATCGAAGAATTGTTTTAGCTCCATACGTATCAGCGTGTGATTTGCCGTGGCGCAGAAGATAGCGTGATGCTATGCTGAAGTTCTTGTAATGATAAGAACAAAAACCTAGCTATTAGCTTGATTGGAAGCTTCTTGATCAGAAGCTTCTTAAGCGAAAACTGAGTGCAAAAATGCGTGAACTATCAGATCTTGTGCGCGCTGAGGCGCCTTTTGAAGTAATCTCAGACTACGTTCCTTCTGGCGATCAGCCGCAGGCTATTGCGGAGCTTGCACAAAGGATCAATGACGGCGAAAAAGATATCGTGTTGCTCGGAGCCACTGGCACGGGTAAATCGGCGACGACAGCCTGGCTTATCGAGCAGGTGCAGCGCCCTACGCTTATTTTGGAGCCGAATAAAACTCTCGCAGCACAGATGGCAGCAGAGTTTCGAGAGTTACTCCCAAAGAACGCTGTTGAATATTTTGTTTCTTATTATGATTACTACCAGCCAGAGGCGTACGTGCCGCAGACGGATACTTTTATAGAAAAAGATAGTTCAATCAACGATGAAGTGGAACGATTGCGTCATTCAGCTACCAACTCCCTCCTCACACGGCGAGACACCGTAGTGGTGGCAAGTGTGAGCTGTATATACGGCTTGGGCACGCCCGAAGAATATGTTGATCGTATGGTACGGCTCGAATTCGGGCAGATCATTGAGCGTGACGATCTTTTGCGCAAGTTTGTTGCGATGCAGTATTCCCGTAACGATATGGCTTTTACTCGCGGCACTTTCCGAGTGCGAGGCGATACGGTAGACATTATCCCCGTCTATGAAGAGCTGGCAATTCGTATCGAATTTTTCGGTGACGAAATTGATTCGCTGAGTTTGCTCCACCCGCTCACAGGAGAGGTGATTCGAGAAACAGATCATGCTCACGTTTTTCCTGCATCGCACTATGTGGCAGGGCCTGAGCGCATGGCACGCGCACTGGCAGGAATAGAAGATGAACTGCAGGAACGCCTCGATTATTTCCGCAGCCGCGATAAACTTCTTGAAGCTCAGCGTTTGGAAATGCGCACCACCTTTGATCTAGAGATGATGCGCAATGTGGGGATATGCGCTGGAATCGAAAATTATTCTCGCCATATCGACGGGCGTGCCCCAGGTACGCCGCCGCACACGCTTCTCGATTATTTTCCTGAAGATTTTCTCCTTATTATTGATGAATCGCACGTGACGGTGCCGCAGATTGGTGCTATGTATGAGGGAGACTCCAGCAGAAAGCGAACTCTCGTAGAATATGGTTTTCGATTGCCTAGTGCGCTCGACAATCGCCCCTTAAAATGGGAAGAATTTCTGGAAAGAATCGGGCAGACCGTTTATTTATCAGCTACTCCTGGTAAATATGAGCTCAGTAAGAGTGATGGCGTAGTAGAGCAAATTATTCGCCCGACCGGGCTCGTTGATCCACGCGTTATTGTGAAGCCGACCGAGGGGCAGATCGACGATCTTCTGGAGCAAGTGCGCGTGCGCGTGGAGCGTGACGAGCGGATCCTCGTCACCACCCTCACCAAGAAAATGGCAGAAGATCTCACCGAGTATATGAATGAACGCGGTGTGCGTGTGGAATATCTGCATAGTGATGTAGATACCTTGCGGCGTGTGGAATTACTTCGTGAGCTGCGGCTTGGCAAATTTGATGTGCTCGTCGGCATTAACTTGCTGCGCGAAGGCTTAGACCTGCCCGAAGTTTCTTTAGTAGCAATTCTTGACGCCGATAAGCAGGGTTTTTTGAGAAGCACAACTTCTCTTATTCAGACGATTGGACGAGCAGCGCGCAACGTGAGCGGCGAAGTGCATATGTATGCCGACAGCGTCACTCCTAATATGAGCCAAGCGATTGAGGAGACGAACCGACGGCGTGAGAAACAGATTAAATATAATACCGAGCATGGAATAGATCCACAGCCACTGAGAAAGAAAATTGCTGACGTCACCGATATGCTTGTGCGTGAAGATATCGGTACTGAAGAACTCCTTGAGGGCGGATACCGCAAGGGAGCTAGATATGCGGGAGCAGGAAATGAGCTTGGCGCCTCTGGCAGTGCCCATATATCTCTACCGCACGCTGCGTATGACGGGCAGGAAATCGGCGATTTACTGCGCGATCTCACAGCACAGATGCATGCAGCAGCTGAGCAGCTTCAATTTGAGCTTGCCGCTCGTTTGCGAGATGAAATCGCAGATGTGAAACGCGAACTGCGCGCTATTGCTGGGAAATAGTAAGCGTGTGCATTATGTGCAGTCTTTTCAAATTGGCAATATATACCGCATTAAAATACAGCTCTGCGTGCACTTGATATTTCTTTTGTATGGAAGTGCGGAGATTTTACGGGAAAATACCTGCGAGGCGAACTACAATATGTACTGATGCATAACGTGCATGCTGTGGAGAAAAATTGAGAGGGGTAGCAGTGGCAATGAGTACTGATCCGCGCACGACGATTCTTGTGGCTGGGGGAGCTGGATATATTGGTACACACACGCTTATTTGCTTGTATAAAGCAGGATATAAGGCAGTGTGTGTTGATAACCTTGCAAATTCAAGTCGCGAAGCTCTTGTGCGTACTGGAGAGATTATCGGGGAAGAGATCCCTTTTTATGAACTTGATATTCGCGATACTGATGCCCTTAATGAAGTATTTGATAATCATCAGATTGATGGGGTTATCAACTTTGCAGGGCTTAAAGCTGTGGGCGAGAGTGTAAGCATTCCAGTTGAGTATTACGATGATAATATCAACACGACGCTTTCTCTTATTCGAGCAATGAAAGCCCACGATTGCCATGTGATGATTTTCAGCTCATCAGCCACTGTGTATGGTATGGATAATGAATCGCCGCTCACAGAAGATATGCCGACGTCTGCCACGAATCCATATGGGTGGACGAAAGTGATGAATGAGCAAATTTTACGCGATGTAGCTGCTGCAGATCCAGAGTTTTCCGTTGTACTTCTTCGCTATTTCAATCCTATTGGTGCTCATGAAAGTGGGCGTATTGGTGAAAATCCGAAAGGAATCCCTAATAACCTTATGCCGTATATTACTCAAGTTGCCGTTGGTAAGCTCGAAAAGCTCCACATTTTTGGCAACGATTACCCAACTCCTGACGGTACTGGTGTTCGCGATTATATTCACGTGATGGATCTTGGAGAGGGGCATGTACAAGCGATTGATTATGCCGTGCAGCATAAGGGAGCTATTGCAATCAATCTCGGCACGTCCCAAGGAATTTCGGTGCTCGATCTGGTGCATGCATTTGAAAAGAATAACGGTGTAGAAATTCCGTACGTGATTGATCCTCGCCGCCCGGGTGATATTGCAACGGTTTATGCTGATGCTTCTCGTGCCTATGAATTGCTTGGTTGGTCTGCTAAGCATGATGTCAATGATATGGTGCGCGATTCATGGATGTGGCAGAGCAATAATCCGCGTGGATATGAGGAATAAATGGATAGGCAAGAAGAGCATGTCTTGCGTGCAATTCAGGATCACGATGTGCGTTTTGTGCGTTTATGGTTCACAGATGTTTCAGGAACGCTCAAAGCTGTAGCAATTCCTCCAGCAGAGCTTGAAGGAGCTTTTAATACGGGAATTGGATTTGATGGTTCTGCTATCCAAGGGCTGACTCGTGTACACGAATCGGATATGGTAATTTTCCCTGATGCCTCCACATTCCGTATTCTGCCGTGGTCGGAGGCGGATTCTATAGAAGCACGCATGATTTGCGGTATCTATACGCCAGAGAGGGAGCCTGCTCGTTCAGATCCTCGAGCCGTTCTGCGCCGTGCCACAGAGCGTGCGGCAGATATGGGATTCACTTTTTACGTTCACCCAGAAATTGAGTTCTATCTCTTCGAACCTGGCAATGATCCAGCTGTAGATCCTGTGCCAATCGATAACGGCGCATATTTCGACAATGTTTCTCGCTCTCGCGCTCGCCATTTTCGTACGAAAGCGATTAAGACTCTCGAAGATCTTGGCATTTCTGTAGAGTTTTCCCACCACGAAGCAGGGCCTGGGCAAAACGAAATTGATTTGCGCGTCTGCGATGCTTTAGCTATGGCAGACGATGTGATGACGTTCCGTGTAGTCATCGATCAGGTTGCCTTGCATGAAGGTGTTCAGGCGTCTTTTATGCCAAAACCGCTTATTTCCCATCCAGGCAATGGTATGCATACGCATTTTTCCCTCTTCGAGGGCGAACGTAATGCTTTTTTTGATGCTACAGGTGAATATCGGCTTTCTGATACTGCGCGTCAGTTCGTGGCAGGTTTACTTCACCATGCGCGCGAAATTACTGCAGTGACGAATCAGCACGTCAATTCCTATAAACGCTTATGGGCAGGGTTTGAAGCTCCCTCTCGTGTGGCGTGGGGGAAAAATAACCAAAGTGCACTGATCCGTGTGCCATCGATCAGCGTGGATAAGCCGCGAAGTGCTCGTATTGAATATCGAGCGATGGACTCTGCCGCCAATCCTTATCTTGCCTATGCGGTAATTTTGAATGCGGGGCTTGAAGGCATCGAGCAAGGATATGATTTGCCAGAGCCTATTGAATCTGACGTTGCCGATTTGAGCGATCTTGAGCTTTCCTCGCTTGGAGTTCAGTCGTTGCCGAGTTCACTCCATGAAGCTCTTACTGAAATGAAGAAAAGTGAGCTTGTTGCTTCCACACTGGGTGAAGATGCATTCGATTATTTTCTGCGTAATAAGCAGCATGAGTGGGAGCAATACCGCTATCAAGTTACTCCGTTTGAGCGTAGTAAATTCATGGGTTGGCACTGATTCTTTGAGGCGTATACGTGGACAGAGGGGAAACTAATCAAGGGCGTTTAGTGCGAGCTGGATTTTCACATCCAGATCGCGCTGTACAGCTACTTGACGACTGTGCGCTCTGCGATATCGACCAATCTTGGCTTATTGAGCATTTATCTGCTGTTGGAGATCCGCATGAGGGTCTGCTTGCTTTTATCCGTTTATGCGAAGCGGCAGCAAACGCTGGTGTTTCGGCGCAGCGCGAATTACATCAAATATTGAGCGATGAGCGCTCTGCTCGCCGCCTGTTCGCAATTTTAGGATTCTCGCATCCTCTCACAGACCACCTCATCAAAGATCCTGCATATGTGCATATTTTCAGTAATGAAAAAGTGGGATCTTCTCCTTTTTGTACATCTCTTGAATCGGAAAAATGGGCAGCGCTTGCAGCAGTTCATGCTCGTCCTGTGCTGGT
The DNA here is from genome assembly GCA_902464405.1 of uncultured Actinomycetaceae bacterium. GTDB lineage: Bacteria > Actinomycetota > Actinomycetes > Actinomycetales > Actinomycetaceae > Arcanobacterium_A. Next base: position 64,259 of record CABQJD010000008.1, read on the forward strand.
TTCCGAAGATAGCTCAAGTGCTTATTGGGCGTTTGAAAGTATGGAGAATCGTCCTAGCGTTTCTAGAAACTATACGATAGATTCCTCCTTGCCCCAGCCTCTTCTTGTGTATCAGCTGGTTTCTGAGTATGGAGAAGCTGAAGGAATCGATAGTATGCGTGCTCACTACTGGTATCGTATTGCGCAGATCGCTGCAGAAGATCTTGTGAGTGAGAGATCGGCAGAGATAATGCCTGAGGTGAGTGCTGCTATCACCGATATTGTGGGAGGTGCATTGGAAGCGGCGCTTGCCGTTGGGCGAAGCGTCATTAAGAATGCGCACAAAGTCGGTCTAGCAATTATCGCAATGGGGAAAACTGGTGCGCGTGAACTGAACTACGTGTCAGATGTTGATGTTGTCTATGTGGCTCGTTCGCTCGATCCTCAACTTGGTGAGATAGAAATGCTGGAAATTTCTCAGAAACTTGCAGCGTTTGTGGCACGAGCAGTAAGTAAGCCTGGCGGGCAAGAAAAATCTTTATGGGAACTTGACGCAAATTTGCGTCCTGAAGGAAAAGATGGTCCGCTTGTGCGCACCTTAGAGTCGCACCTTGCGTACTATAAACGTTGGGCAAAGGATTGGGAATTTCAAGCCCTCCTCAAAGCTCGTCCAATTGCAGGGGATATGGAATTGGGTGAGCAGTACTGTGCAGCAATGCACCCTATGGTATGGAGTGCGGCAGGGCGCGAGAATTTCGTGGAAGATTCGCGTGCAATGCGTGAGCGCGTAGAAAATCTTATGCCTGCAAAAGAAGCTCCTCGGCAGTTAAAACTAGGTAAAGGAGGATTGCGGGATGTGGAGTTTACTGTGCAGCTCCTGCAGTTGGTGCATGGGCGCACAGATACATCTCTTCGTGTGTGCAATACTCTTGAGGGGATTGAAGCACTTACGAATGGTGGATATATTTCTCGAAAAGACGGAGAAAAGCTTGCTGCCGACTATAAATTTTTGAGAGCTCTTGAGCATCGCATCCAGCTTCAGCGCTTTAAGCGTTCACACCTTGTGCCGGCGGTAGGAGCTGAGCTTAGACGTATTGCCCGTACAATGCATGGTGTTGCTGCGCAGACCGAGATTGAGCTGGAAGAGCTTTGGCAAGAGGTGCGCCGTGAAGTGCGAGAACTCCATTTGGCAATCTACTATCGTCCAATTTTGCCGTATATGGCACGTTTAAGTGAGTCAGACGTATCTTTGGATCCTGATGCAGCAAAGGATCGGCTGGCAGCGATCGGCTATCGTGATCCAGCGGCGGCAGTAAACCATATCAATGCGCTCACTCGTGGAGTTTCACGCACTGCTGCTATTCAGCGTCACTTGCTTCCCGTGATGATTGGCTGGTTTACTGCAGGGGCAGAGCCTGATCAAGGGCTGAAATCTTTTCGTCTGCTCTCAGAACAAATGGGGCATACATCTTGGTATATGCGGTTACTGCGCGATTCTTCAGCAGTAGCGGAGCGCTTAGCATACGTTCTTTCTGCTTCTCGATTTGTGGCGGCTGAGCTGCCGAAGCTCCCTGAAGCAATGAGCTGGCTTGACGACGATGATCTGCTGCAGCCGCGCAGCGCTGAAGAGCTGCAACGAGAGCTTGAATCTTTGCTTTCTCGGCGCTCACATCCTGAAGATATTGCCAGTGCTGGCAGGTATTTACGAAGAAAAGAACTTTTGCGGACAGCTCTTGCTGATGTGACGCTGCGCTCGTCAATTGAAGTCATCAATGCGGCAATTTCGCGAGCAGGAGAAATTGCTGTAGATGCCGCATTTCGAGCGGCATTAGTGGATTGCGGCAGCGATATCATGGTGGATATTGCTGTGATTGGAATGGGGCGTTTCGGAGGGTGTGAGCTTAACTATGCCTCTGATGCAGATGTTCTCTTTGTCTATGAGGCTCATAATGGGGTAAATCCAGTGTGTGCAGATCAGCAAGCAATCGATATAGCGAAAAAGATGATGCATCTTATTTCTATGCCAATCGAGGAGCCGGGATTTGAGTTGGATGCAGGATTAAGACCAGAAGGGAAGAACGGGCCGCTTGCACGGAGTCTGAGCGCGTATCGAGAATACTATGAGCGCTGGGTAGACACGTGGGAGCGCCAAGCACTTCTTCGTGCACGGTTCATCTGTGGAAATCGAGATCTAGGGGATCGCTTCATTGATCTTATAGAAGAGGTGAGATATCCGTGCTCAGGGCTGGATAATTCTCATGTGCGAGAAATACGCGCGATGAAAGCTCGTGTGGAGCGAGAGCGTATGCCACGAGGTGTCGATCCTTTGCGTCACCTTAAACTTGGCAAAGGGTCACTCTCCGATGTGGAGTGGACTGTGCAGCTTCTGCAGCTGCAATATGCGGGAGCTTACTCCCAGCTACGTTCACCTGCAACAACACATAGCTTGACTGCTGCCGTTGATATAGGAATCATTTCTTCGTCAGATGCGGAAAAACTCATCGATTCGTGGAATACAGCATCTCGCCTTCGTAATCTCAATGTATTGGCAACTGGGCGGATGAAGGGTGAAAAAGTAGATGTTTTACCTCGCGAACAAGATAGTCGCGCAGTAGTTGCCGCGCTTGCTGGCTACGATCCGAAGGAGCAGCAACTACTCGACGAAGATTATTTACGCGTCACTCGCCGTGCTCGTGAAGTCGTCGAGCGCATCTTTTATGGAATGAATAGCTAAAAGAGGAGCGCAGCTGAGTGCGCGCTTAAAGCTCACGTTTATAGTAAAGCTCACGTTTAGAGAACTTTTGAAAGAAATTCTCGGGTACGTGGGTGCTGAGGATTTTCAAAAAGATCGGCAGGAGTGCCAGCTTCTACGATTTGCCCGTTATCCATGAGAATTACTTGATCGCTCACCTCTCGAGCAAAGCCAATTTCGTGAGTGACGACGATCATCGTCATGCCGCTCGCTGCTAGATCTTTCATAACGTTCAGCACTTCGCCAACGAGTTCTGGATCAAGAGCAGAAGTAGGTTCATCAAAGAGCATGAGATCGGGATGCATTGCAAGTGCTCGAGCAATAGCTACGCGCTGCTGTTGCCCGCCAGAAAGCTCAGCAGGGTAGTGGTCTGCTCGATCTGATAGACCCACTCTAGCCAAGAGTTCGAGTGCCTCTGAGCGGGCTTGCGCCCGAGGTGTTCCCTGCACGTGTATAGGAGCTTCCATGATATTTTCTAGAGCCGTCATGTGCAGGAAAAGATTAAACTTTTGAAACACCATACCGATATTTGTGCGCTGTTTTGCTATTTCTTTGGAGGTTAGCTCATAAAGTTTTCCGTTTTTTTCTTTATATCCGATGAGGTTTTCGTCAACGTAAATACGCCCAGCTTGGATTGATTCAAGTGCGTTGATACAGCGTAAAATGGTTGATTTTCCAGAGCCAGAAGGGCCAAGAATTGTGCATACGCTGCCAGTGGGCACGGTAAATGAAACTCCGCGCAATACGTGTAAATCGTCGAAGAATTTATGCACATTTTGCACACTTACCATCGTTGGTGCACATACGGATTGTTCGTTCATGCTTATCCTTCTTTATCTATAGAGTGTTCGTTTGTAAAAGAGGTGTTGTAGCAGTTTATATTTCGTTTTATCTCGCGCTGTAGTGTGTAGTTTACGGCGTGTATTCGACGAACGGGTCATCGTGTGTTGTTGCTGCAGCGTTAATGGCATGTTGACGAGAGAAACGGCGTTTACGCTCGGTATGCCGAGATAGAAGCATCGGTGTGCTGGCTGATCCTTGCTGCCCGCGTCCGAAATATCTTTCGAGATAGTGCTGGCCAATCATCAAGATACTGGTGATGACGAGATACCACAGTGCAGCAACGATTAGGTAGGGAACAGGGCGCATACTACTCATGCCCATACGGTTACTCACGGAGGTGAGCTCCAGAGTAAACGGCACTGCCGTCACCAGCGAGGTAGTTTTGAGCATTGAAATAGTTTCATTGCCAGTTGGGGGGATAATCACGCGCATAGCTTGGGGGATAATAATGCGTCGGAAAATTTTTCCAGAGCTCATTCCTAGTGCTTTAGCTGCTTCTTCCTGCCCAGAATCGACGGAATTGAGACCGGAACGCACGATTTCTGAAAGGTAAGCGCCTTCATTGAATCCTAGACCGCATACCGCACACACAAACATCATCGATTCAAGCGGCATAAGTTCGGAAGAGGTTAGAGAGAAAAAATTGATAGATGTGAAAGGAATTCCGAAGCTGAAGGTGGGGTAGAGGGCGGTTAAAAGTCCCCAGAAAATAAGCTGCGTATAAATTGGTGTGCCTCGAAAAAACCAGATGTAAACGGTTGAAACTCCTCGAAGCACAGGATTTTCACTGCGGCGCATGACGGCCATGGTCACGGCCATGACCACTCCTAGAGCCATAGCGCATACAGTGAGTAGGAGCGTCCAGCCAATAGCTTCGAAAATAATTGGCATAAAGAGAACTTGAGCTACTACATCCCACTGGTAATTGGGGTTGGTGATGAGAGTGTCGATGATGCTGAGTGCAATAAATGCTACTATCAGCGCTGAAATCCAGCGTCCGTAGTGCTTCACTGGCTGTGCATGAATAACTTGAGGTGCTATTGGTGTGCTGTTGTCGATACTCATAACGTGTGCTTATCTTTTGTGGGCGGATCTTATATGAGATGCAGGCGAGCGGGCAGCAAGTCAATGAGAATGCTGCCCGCCTAGCGCTGTATCAGGCGTTGGGATTGAGCACTGCCTCAGTGGAAACTCCTGTGGTAATGCCCCATGTTGCAAAAATCTTGTCGAGAGTGCCATCATCGATAAGAGATTGAAGAGCAGCTTGAGTGGCTTTAGTTAGTTCTTTATCTTTCTTTGCAACTGCAATGCCGCGACCAGCTATATCGGAAGGTGCTCCAAAGGTTTCAGTAGATCCATTGGTGATTTTTGAAGCATATTCTGCTACGGAATTATCAGAGAACATTGCGTCGATCTGCCCTCCAGCAAGAGTGGTGGTCACCTGTGATTGAGTGTCAAAGCGCTGGAGTGTGATAGGGTCTTTTTCGCATTCTCCGCCAGCTTCATTTGCTGCGGTGAGCAGCTCATCTTGCCATGTGCCAGTTTGTACGCCGATCGCTTTGCCGCATTTGTTCGCAGGATCGAATCCTTTTGGATTTCCTTTCGCTACGCTCCAAGCATTGCCGTCTTCGAAATATTGAATCATATCCACAACTTCAAGGCGTTCTGGAGTGATTGTGAAAGTTGCGATACCTACTTCGTATTTACTGCCGATTCCTGGAATGATAGTTGAAAACTCTGCTTGCTGTATATCTGCTTCCAAGCCCATTTTCTTGGCAAGAGCTTTGGCGAGATCGATATCAAAGCCTTGAGGAGTTTTGCCATCTTCGGCGTAAAATTCTGCTGGTGCATAGTAGATGTTATCTCCAACAGTTAATTTGCCATCTTTGGAGACGGCTTCGGGGACGAGAGCTGCAACGGCATCGTCCTTCGTCACATTTGAAAGATCGGTAGCTGTGATTTTAGCGGCGGCTGATGATTCAGTGCCATCATTTTCTGGGGTGTTTGTCGAGCCGCAAGCGCTTAGTGCCAGAGCGCTTGCACATACTGTAGCTGCAATTTTAAGGTATTTCATAATACTCCCCTCGGTGGAACAGTGCTGACATATAAAAATATACATACTTGTGTATAGGTATGCAATGCTACTGAGGTTTTGTGGCGTACATCTCGATTATTCGCATATGTATATTTATATTTTTTCTAATCTGAGATTAACGAATTTTGCCACTCGTCACTGCAGCGAATTGAAGCAAGGTAAAAGAAATGGCTCTCTCGGGAGGGGGGATACCTTCAAGAGAGCCATTTAATAAATGGGTAGCTACAGATAGCTATCTATAGCTATAGATCTATATATCCTCACAAATCATAGTAGAGCGCAAATTCATAGGGATGAGGGCGCTGGCGAAGAGGAGCAATTTCTTTCTCTCGCTTATATGCTATCCATGTGGAGATTAAGTCATCCGAAAAGACGTCACCTTCAGTAAGGAAATCGTGGTCGTCTTCAAGTGCGATAAGAGCTTCGTCAAGAGTCCCTGGAAGCTGAGCAATCTGTGCGTGTTCTTCTGGCGGCAACTCATAAAGATCTTTATCGATAGGTTCAGCAGGTTCAATTCTGTTTTTAATGCCGTCAATTCCAGCCATGAGCTGAGCTGCAAATGCAAGATAGGGGTTTGCAGAAGGATCTGGCACGCGGTATTCGATGCGCTTTGCTTTAGGTGACGTACCAGTCACAGGAATACGAATACATGCAGAGCGGTTTCTAGCTGAATACACAAGATTGACTGGAGCTTCAAATCCAGGCACGAGACGATGGAAAGAATTAACTGACGGATTGGTAAATGCTAAGAGTGCAGGCGCATGTGCGAGCAGTCCGCCAATATACCACCGTGCTAGATCGGAAAGACCTCCGTAACCTTTCTCATCTGCAAAGAGAGGTTGCCCGTTTTTCCACAGGCTCTGATGGCAGTGCATACCAGAACCATTATCTCCGAAAAGAGGTTTCGGCATAAACGTAGCTGTTTTTCCTGCCTGATATGCGACGTTCTTAATCACATACTTAAACTTCATTAAATCGTCAGCAGCAGCAAGAAGAGTATTGAACGTATAGTTAATCTCCTGCTGACCTCCAGTCCCGCACTCGTGGTGAGCGCGTTCCATATGCAAACCAACCTGCTGGCATATCGCCGTCATCTCATCGCGCAGATCTGCCATGGAATCGTTTGGCGAAACGGGGAAGTAACCGCCTTTGACTCGAGTTTTATAGCCTTGGTTCGGCTGTTCGTCACGGTTGGTATTCCACCAGCCCTCTTTGGAATCGAGAACATAACTTTGCGTATTCGTGCCGTCGGCAAAGCGAACGTCGTCAAATAAATAAAACTCTGCTTCTGCGCCAAAAAATACTGTATCTGCAATACCCGTGCTCTTGAGATACTCTTCTGCTCGGGCGGCAATATTGCGCGGATCGCGCGAATAAGTTTCGCCCGTGAATGGATCGATCACTGAAAAATTCATGACGAGCGTTTTACGGGTGCGGAAAGGATCAAGAAAAGCTGTATGGATATCGGGTGTGAGCTTCATATCCGATTCGTGAATCTGCGCGAAGCCACGAATCGAGGAGCCATCAAACATAAGCCCATCAGTGAGATTTTCTTTATCGAAAGCGCTCACGGGGATAGAAAAATGCTGCATGACTCCAGGGAGATCGCAAAAGCGAATATCTACAAATTCAATGCCTTCTCGTTCAATATACTCAATGACCTCGTCGATTGTAGAGAACACAGCGGCTCCTTCCTTTTGTGATGTGTATTTTTATCTATCGAATTCGTGAACGGGCGCTCATGCGCATTTTCGTGGGATCGATTCCCTTAGGAATTGGAAGAGTTGAACTTCCGATCACTTCTAAGCGCTCTGCCGTATCAGATATTTCCTGTGCCGTCATTTTCTTTGGCAATTTCGCAATTGTTTTATTGAGTTTCGCAAGTGGTACTTGACGCTCTGAATGCCCAACGTAAATCGTCGTCACTGGAGCTGAAGAGACAGTACGATTTACTTGTTTTGCGGCAGCGCGAACGAGAGAAGAAAGATCGCCCGGAC
>CABQJD010000009.1 GCA_902464405.1 uncultured Actinomycetaceae bacterium
TGGCACTTTCTTTTCCTGCCTCGACCGCCTCGTCACCCTTCATCAGCGTAAGCTTGACAAACTCCACCACATCAAAAAAGCACTACTCGAAAAAATGTTTCCCACACCCGACAGCAACATCCCCAACGTACGCTTTCAAGGCTTCACTGAAACATGGGAACGACGTAAGTTTGGGGAACTATATCGACCCGTATCTGAAAAGAACGATTTGAGCTTCGGACGTGATAAGGCTATTTCCGTTGCAAATATGTACTTCAACCCTGCCTTGTACGTAACCGAGGACTCATATCTAGCAACTTACAACGTAATGCGTCTTGGCGATATTGCTTTTGAAGGCAACCGAAACAAGCGTTTTGCCCATGGCCGCTTCGTTGAGAACACAATTGGAGATGGCATAGTTTCCCACGTCTTCAAGGTGTTTCGGCATGTTGGCGACAATTATGACCTCTCTTACTGGAAGCATGCCATCAACAACGAGAAACTGATGAAGGACGTTTTAACGCGCTCCACAAAAGCATCCACCATGATGCATGAGCTTGTGACGGCCGACTTCCTCGAAGAGTCGACCTTGGTGCCATCCTTAAACGAGCAGCGAGCTATAGGAGCGGCGATTGACTCAATAGACCACCTCGCCACCCTCTATCAACATAAACTCAATAAACTGCACAGCATCAAAAAAGCACTACTTGAAAAAATGTTTGTATAGATTCCGAAAAATGCGAGTGCAGAAAAATCTAGAAAATCTCTAGACGATATCTGCTCGCGGTGCTCCGTTCGTTTCGCATACAGTTTCTTGAAACTGCATGAAATACTTTTCCTGCTCTGCTTATACGCTCAATAATTCGTGCAATAGATACTGATACATAATTTCCGTGCAGTGGCGAAGATCGTATGTATAAGGTGCGTGAATCTGCTCACGGGATTGCCTAGACTTTGACGCATCAGCGGATTGCCAAGTAAAGTGAGTAAATGTTGTGTGAGCTATGCGCAGATATTTATCCCACTCATCTTCGCAGGCACAGCAATAGCAAGATTTTGAAGTCCAACGAGCTGAGAAATGCTAAAGCAGAAGCCATTGCCAAGGCGTTGAAAAGATCAGCTCCAAACATAGAAACGAAGGCTACGTACAGTGCGCACGTATACACCTAAGCCCGGCGACGTGGAAAAGAAGTGGTACATCATCGATGCTACCGACGTCGTCCTTGGTCGTTTGGCAACTCATGTTGCCACCCTGCTCCGTGGGAAGCATAAGCCCCAGTTCGCTCCGCATGCAGACACTGGCGATTACGTTATCGTAATCAATGCAGATAAAGTTGCTCTTACCGGTGCGAAGTTGACCCAGAAGATGGCATATCACCATTCAGGTTATCCAGGTGGTCTGCGAGCAACCTCTTATGCAGAGCTTCTCGCAACTAAGCCTGAAAAGGCTGTTATGAAAGCCGTTGCTGGCATGCTTCCGAAGACTTCTCTCGGGCGTACACAGCTCACAAAGCTCAAGGTTTACCGCGGTTCTGAGCATCCGCATGCTGGGCAGAATCCAGTGCCTTATGAGCTCACGAAAGCTACACAATCGAAGTGACCGCATGGCGGTTGCTGAGAATCTTAGCTGAAGGTATGCCTATTAAGCAGACGAAGCAGACCGCAAAATTTTAAGGAGAATCGTGGCTGAGACCACCGCAACCGAAGAGTTGGAGATGGAAGAAATCACTCCAAGCTCGTATACAACGGAGACTGAAGCTCCGAAAGAATCAGGTGCTGGTAAAGGCGCCTCTATTACAGCTCCTGGGCAAGGTCTTGGGCGCCGCAAGGAAGCTATTGCTCGCGTGCGCCTCGTGCCAGGCACAGGTGAATGGAAGATCAACGGGCGCACGCTCGAAGATTACTTCCCAAATAAAATTCATCAGCAGCTTGTACATTCGCCATTTGTGCTGCTAGACCTCGATGGCCGTTTCGATGTGATTGCTCGCATCAATGGCGGCGGTCCATCTGGGCAGGCTGGCGCATTGCGTTTAGGCATTGCACGTGCACTCAACGAGATTGATCGTGAGGCGAATCGACCATCTTTGAAGAAGGCTGGTTTCCTTACGCGCGATGCTCGTACAGTTGAGCGTAAGAAGGCTGGCTTGAAGAAAGCTCGTAAAGCTTCGCAGTTCAGCAAGCGCTGATTTTCAGCTTTTAAGGAAAGAGGCTCCCTATGGGAGCCTCTTTTTTGTGCGTGATTGTGAAGAGAATAAAGGGCAGCAGCTAAAAGATCGTCAGGAAAAGAAAATAAATAAGCATGAAGAAAGGTTGTGCTAGCCGCGCAGAAAGAAAAGAAGGGGAAAGTGCGCTCGCTAATATACTTATCCAGTATGCACAAAAGAGCTTGAATTTCGAATATGATACCGATCCTTTGCACTAGAATCTAGAATGAACTCATTATTCGAATTGCGAAATGGTGAAACGAGGAAATAATGGCACGACTATTTGGTACTGATGGTGTGCGAGGCCTAGCCAATAAAGAGCTCACAGCTGGATTAGCGCTCCAGCTTGGTGAAGCAGCTGCGCGTGTGCTTGCAAAAAATAACCTAGGGCATCGTCCAAAAGCTATTATTGGGCAAGATACTCGCCAAAGCTCGGGATTGCTGGGGCAGGCAGTCGCTGCAGGGCTTGCAAGTGCTGGCGTTGATGTAGAGCATGTGGGCGAGATTCCAACTCCTGGAGTTGCTTATCTCACTGCTGAGGAAGATTACGATTTAGGCGTGGTAATCTCAGCAAGCCATAATCCATTTCATGATAACGGCATTAAGTTCATCAATGGTGATGGCTTCAAGTTGCCAGATGCGCTAGAAGACGAAATACAAAATATCCTTGGTGAGGAATGGGAACGCCCAACTGGAGCTGACGTTGGCTTCATTGGTGAAACATCAACTGTGAGTGATCGCTTCTATATAGATCATCTCATTCGTTGTGGGCATGATTTGCACGGGTTGCGCATTGCACTCGACTGCGCGAACGGTGCCGCAAGTGATGTTGCTCCCCGCGTATTTCAAAAACTCGGGGCAGACGTTGTGGTGATTAACGCTGCTCCAGATGGGCGCAATATTAACGATAAAGCTGGGTCTACGCATCCCGAGCAGCTCCAGGCGCTCACTGTTGCAACCGGTGCAGATTTTGGGTTTGCATTTGACGGTGACGCCGACCGTTGCTTAGCAGTTGATCATGAGGGGAATCTGATTAATGGCGATCAGATTATGGGTATGCTTGCAGTTTCAATGAAGAATGACGGGCGGCTCAAGAGAAATACTCTAGTTCTCACTGTGATGAGTAACCTCGGGCTGCATCTTGCTATGCGCGAAAAAGGTATTAAAACGATTTCTACAAAAGTCGGGGATCGCTATGTGCTCGAAGAGATGCTTGCACATGGATATAATATCGGCGGCGAGCAGAGCGGGCATGTGATTAACCTCGATCATGCGACAACTGGTGACGGCACTCTTACAGCAGTATTAGTTGCGAGCGCAGTGGCTCGTGAAAAGAAATCACTTGCCGAGATGGTGAGTTTCGTTAAGATGCTGCCGCAAACTCTTATTAACGTAAAAGGTGTAGACAAGAATCGCGTTGAGGATCTCGCTCACGAGGTTGCCGATCTTGAAAACAAGCTGGGGGAGACGGGGCGAGTGCTGTTGCGTGCTTCAGGTACAGAACCGCTTATTCGAGTGATGGTAGAAGCAGGGACGCAAGAGGAAGCTGACGAGTGCGCTCATGCATTAGCGCACGTTGTGCGCACTAAGCTAGCGATCTGATTTTGCCCCCTCTCCTCCTTTCTCTGAAAGCGATGTAGAGCGGCGGCTTCCTTCTTGCTCTTCTTGCTTCGCAAACAATGCAGGTGTTTCCTGCCTTGTATACAGTGTGTGTGCATACGCCGAAGAAGGTGCGCCCAAGCGATGTGGGAGTGTATATGCGAAAAAAGTGAATATACACTCCCACACACGCCTGCAGCGTGGCTCTACTGAGTTGCGCGTGCGTCTTTTGGCTGCTTTCGCCAAAAGACAAACGCCACAATTGTTGCAATAGTAAGGAAGAGTGCGCTCACGCCAAGAGCAGCAGCTAAGCCAAAGAACCATCGAATATCACCTGCTGGTGGTTCGGCGCTGCCGCGTACCGCAAAGAAAACAGCTGTGATAATAGCAATACCTATAGCGGTCGTCATACGCTGAGCGGTTTGAAATACGCCGCCTGCTGTGCCGCCTTCTTTGACGGGCACATCAAGCATAGATTGCGTTTGGTTCGCAGATCCTAAAGAGCCGCCACCGATACCCATCAAAAGAGTGGGGGCGATATACCACCAGACAGATGCACCATGATAAGCAGGGTATGCGAGTGCAATGCATCCGATTACGCCTGATGTGTATACCGCCAAAGAAACCGCTTGAATAGCGCGCCCGTGCTCAATAGTATATTTGCCCGACCATACAGAGGTGACTGCGGAGATTAGTGCGTTTGGCAAAGAGATGAGTGAATATACCAAGGCCGATGCTCCAAGAGCAGATTGGAAAAACATTGAAAGTATTACCCAAACTGACGTCATTCCCAAAAATTGGATTGCACTGACCACCATACAGTACGAGTAGGTTTCAATAGAGAAAAGAGTAAGATCTACCTGAGGGAACTTTCCGCGAGCTTTATAGTTTTTCTCCCAGAGTACCCAGAGAACCAAAAGAATAATTCCGCAGCCACATATGAGGAAGCGCCAAGGGGAGCCTGAAATCATAAATGGCAGCATTATGCACACTACGCACATACAGAGAATCAGCATACCGATTGGGTCGAGATCAATGTTTTTCCAGCTTGATACGCGCCTAGCGGGAGTTCGCCCACACTGTTTTTCTCGCTCTTCATATTCGTGCTGAGCCTCATCTTTGTGTGCCCCGATTGTGCGGCGTTCTTTCCCGAAAGGAAGCCAGAAGAAAGAAAGGATAATTCCAATTATTCCAAGCGGAAAGTTGAGCCAGAAGCTCATACGCCAGCCGATTGATTCTCCGAAGAGAGCGACGGTTGTTCCGCTCATTACTGGTCCTGCAGCAAAACTTGCGGCAATCACTAAACCCATGAGAGCGAAAGCGCGCGCCCGTGCTGTGCCTGTGAAGTGTTCCTGAATAAGCCCGTTAATTTGCGGAGAGAGAATACCTGCACCAATGCCTTGAGCTATGCGAAGAAGATTAACCGTTGTGGCATCTGCAGCGAACCCGATAGAAAAAGAAGCCAGTGAAAAGATGGCTAGTCCAACGATAAACGTGCTGGAACGACCAAAAATATCTCCGATCCGCCCTGAAGGCACAAGTGTGATACCGATAACGAGAGAATACCCAGAAATAATCCACTGGAGCTGAGCGTCTGTGGCATCTAAAGCATCCCGCATTGTGTTGAGCACAGTATTGACAGATCCCACTTGCATAAGAGACATCAGCAAAGGCAGAAGAAGCACAAAAAGAAGCTTTTTTCTGCTGTAGATTCTAGAGGCTCCTGGTACTTGAATGCTGCTGGAATCTCTCATCTTGGCGTTTGGAGAGTCGATAGTATCGCTGCTATGAACGTTGCTGTGGGCGGTTTTGTTTTTGGTTTCGTTTTTGGTTTCGTTTTCGTAGGTACCGTTCATCGTCTATCTCTATTTCTATCTATCCCATATCATTCTTTTCAAACTTCACAAAGTTTAGTTGATAATGCCCAAAATTCTTCTCTCGTGTGCGTGTGCATTTCCTCGCAGTTATTGGGGTAAAATATACGTGGCATATACCTACCGTTGGAAGGAATGAGAGTGGAAGGCGATTGGAATCACGATTCGCGCAGACGCGTATTGTTGAAACTTTCAGGAGAAGTTTTTGGTGGGGGTGCCATTGGTTTAGATACTGGCGTTCTCACTGGAATTTCAGAGCAGATTGCGCATGCTGTGGCAGATGGTGTGCAGGTAGGTATCGTGGTAGGTGGTGGTAATTTCTTCCGAGGCGTGGAGCTTCAGGAGAATGGTATGGATCGCGCTCGGGCAGACTATATGGGAATGCTCGGTACAGTTATCAATGCGGTGGCTCTTCAGGATTTCCTTGAACGTTCAGGAGTGCCGACACGCGTTCAAAGTGCGATTACGATGACTCAAGTTGCGGAGCCGTATATTCCGTTGCGCGCTATTCGTCACCTTGAAAAGGGGCGCGTAGTGATATTTGGTGCTGGCGCTGGTATGCCGTTCTTTTCCACAGATACTGTATCTGCTCAGCGCGCATTAGAGTTGCGCTGCGATGAGCTGCTCGTTGGAAAAAATGGTGTAGATGGCGTTTATACGGCAGATCCTCGTAAAGATCCTTCAGCGACGAAACTCGATCGCGTCACCTATGAGGAGGCGTTGCGGCGTGGATTAAAAGTGGTTGACGCTGCTGCTTTCTCGCTGTGCCAGGATAACGGTATGCGGATGCGCGTTTTTGGGATGACGACTCCAGGTAATGTGACTCGCGCGCTGCGCGGCGAAAAAATCGGTACTCTAGTGACTAAGTGACGTTTGTGCTTACGTTATGCTGGTCAGATATGCCACGTGCATTTATGCACATAGCACTACGCGGCACTACATAGCGCAACATAGCACAATAGGTAAGCGCATAGGCGAATACTTGGCAAATATATAGACAAACGACAAAGAAAATAGCAGATATATAAGGATATACGATGATTGACGACGTACTTCTTGAAGCAGAAGAAAAGATGGAAAAAGCGCTTGAAGTAGCGCGCAGCGATTTTCAAAAAATAAGATCAGGGCGAGCAAATCCAGAGATGTTTACCTCGCTGATCGTAGAATACTACGGAGCGCCAACGCCGCTTCAACAGCTTGCAACTGTAAGTATTCCAGAAGCGCGCACAGTGATTATTACGCCGTATGATCGCAGTGCAATGCGCGATATTGAGAAGGCGATTGCTGAATCGGATCTCGGCGTCAATCCCACAGACGATGGGCAGATTTTGCGTATCAATATGCCGCCGCTGACGCAGGAGCGCCGTAAAGATTATGTGAAACTTGCTAAAACCAAGGCAGAGGAAGCTCGCGTGAGTGTGCGCAGTGTGCGTCGTAAAGCAAAAGACGAACTTGATAAAATTAAGAAAGATGGCGAGGCAGGCGAAGACGATGTGGCTCGCGCAGAAAAAGAACTCGATTCCCTCACAAAGAAATTTGTGGATCAAGTGGATTCCATGCTCGATAGCAAAGAGAAAGAACTTCTTGAGGTCTGAACCCTTAGGAGTTCTTAGCAAGCGAGTATATGGGTATATATGCGAAGTATTAAAGTTCGGCCACGTCAGAATATGCATCTGAACGATCATGATGCAGACGGAATTCATGTAGGAGATTTTTGGGCGGCTATCACTGTGCACCCCCCTCAGCCTGTGCAAAAATCTACTTCCCGAGCAGGGCGGAATATGCCAGTTGCAGTTGTGACGGCATGTGCGCTTTTAGGTGTTGTTGCGCTTTCTTTGGCGTTTAATCCTATCTGGTTCGTTCTTCTTGCGCTCATTGCTTTTTCAATCGGGCTTTGGGAGGCTGCTGGCGCATTTTTAGTGAAAGATATTCACATTCCATTCACTCCGATGCTGATAGGGATCATCTTGGTGGTCACTGCTACTTATATCGGGGGTATTCACGAAGGTTTTGTGCTCTTTTCTTTTACGTCTTTTATTGTGGCTATATGGCGTCTTTTCTCTGGGCGCCCAGATGCTGTGCGCGCTGCTATTATTGCTGTATTCGTCTATGCGTGGATAGTTTTTTGCGGCGTTTTCGTTATTGCTATGAGCGATTTGCCTAATGCTTCATGGTGTATTGCAGCCCTTATTCTGCTGCCGGCAGCTTCAGATACGGGAGGGCTTGCTCTAGGTATCGCCATAGGCAAACATCCGATTGCCCCCTCTATTTCCCCTAAGAAATCTTGGGAGGGTTTTTTAGGGTCCGTGCTTTTGTCTGCTTTGGGAAGCTGGCTGCTCGTCTATTTCGCATTAGGCATGAGCTGGCGCTGGGTTGTGATTTTCTCTATCGTCACTCCCATACTTGCAACAATGGGTGATTTTTCAGAATCACTCCTCAAGCGAGAGCTAGGCATTAAAGATATGGGCTCGATTTTTCCTGGGCATGGCGGAATGCTTGATCGTATCGACGCGATGCTTTTCTGTGCACCATTCTTTTATCTGCTGTATGTACTTGCCTACGGGGTGACGCTGTGACGACGACTCATTCTAAACCGCAAGTTTTGCCTCGCGTTGAGCACGGTGAGCGCCCAGTGCTGACGTTTAACGAAAAAAAATTCGGCAAGCCTGGCACTCATCTTGCTGATCTTTCTCGTGACGAGCGCCGTAGCATTGTGCGTGATCTCGGCTATCCGGCGTTTCGTGCCGATCAGCTTTCGCGTCACTACTTCGATCACCTGTGCGCAGATACCCAGCAGATGAGCGATATCCCAGCTGCTCAGCGAGAAGCTCTCGCTCAAGAGCTCTTTCCTCCACTCCTTACGCTCGTCAAATCTCAAGTGGCTGATGGCGGTACAACGATTAAGAGTTTATGGAGCTTATTTGATGGAGCCGTAGTTGAGAGTGTGCTGATGGCATATCCGGATCGCACAACTCTATGTATTTCTTCCCAAGCGGGGTGCGGTATGGCGTGTCCGTTCTGCGCAACAGGGCAGGGTGGCTTAATGCGCAATCTCACGGCTGCTGAAATCGTGGAGCAAGTGCGGCTCAATATGCTGATGGCACGCGAAGGTATGCTTAAGCGCCCGAAGTCTGCCCGAGCAGCAAAATCATCTTCATCCGCGCCAAAAGCAGACGAGACAGGAGAATCTCGGCACGTTTCCAACATTGTTTTTATGGGAATGGGAGAGCCGCTCGCCAATTATAAGGCGGTGACGGAGGCGATACGCCGTCTCACTGAGCCAGCTCCTGAAGGCTTCGGTTTGTCTGCGCGTAACCTCACGGTTTCAACTGTAGGCATCGTTCCAGGTATCAATAAATTAGCTGAGCTTGGTTTACCGCTCACCCTTGCCGTTTCCCTTCATGCACCCGATGACGATCTGCGTGACGATCTCATTCCGATCAATTCGCGCTACAAAGTGGGAGAGCTGCTGGACGCGTCACGGCATTATTTCGTGCGTACAGGGCGGCGCGTGAGCATCGAATACGCTCTTATTAAAGATATGAACGATCACCCGTGGCGCGCCGAACTTTTGGCACAAGAGCTCAATTCTCGTGGGCGTGGCTGGGTGCATATTAACCCGATTCCGCTCAATCCAACTCCTGGAAGTATCTGGACTGCCAGCACGAAATATGCTCAACAGAAATTTATGCAGACGCTCGTTGATGCAGGAATTCCCACGACTATCCGCGATACTCGCGGTGCCGATATTGACGGTGCATGCGGGCAGTTGGCAGCCACAACTATAAGCCCCGAAAATATCGCTGCGCGTGCAGCAAAAGCACAGCGTGCAGTCGAAAACCGTATGAAACGAGATTGAAATGGAGATTCGATGAATACGTCTTTTCCACACGTTGGGCGAACAGAGCGCGGATATGACCCCAAACAAGTTGATAGTTTTTTGAGCAAGGCTAAGAGCGCCTATACGGCTAAGGAGAAGAAGAGCGACGCCATTATGCCTGACGATGTAGCTAGCGTATCGTTTTCTCTCGTTCGTCGAGGTTACGATACTGCTGCTGTTGATGCTGCCTTGAACCGTCTCTACACGGCGCTTGTGCAGGGCGAACGTGCAAAAGTTTTGAGTACTCACGGCGAGCAGGCATGGCTTGATATGGCATATTGCGCGGCACGTTCGCTCTATGCGCGTTTGAAGCTCCCAGCACGCGCCAAATTTGATGATGCCAAGCGGTATGGGTACGAAAAAAAATCGGTAGATGATTTTTTGAATCGCGTGAACGCCTATTTTGATGGACAAGCCAAGCTGACTGCAGACGATGTGCGCAACGTAATTTTTGTGCGCGCAAAAAAATCAGATGCATATCGTGAAGATGTTGTTGATGCCTATCTGGATCGTCTTGTTTTTGTACTGGTGTCTGTGGAGTGAAAAGAAGCAATATGCCTCGGAGAATAATTATTTTAGGGTCTACTGGATCGATTGGGACTCAAGCATTAGATGTGATTCGTGCACATCCCTCTGCCTATTGTGTCGGTGGATTAGGAGCTGCAGGTGCGCATCCAGATATACTCGCACAGCAGGCATATGAATTTTCTGTGCCGATAGTTGCTCTGTCTAGTGAAAAAAGTGTTGATACTTTTCGTGCTGCCTATCGAAAGTGCGCGCAGGGAGCTAGAGAGCCAGAAATTTTTTCTGGTCCAGATGCAATGGTGCAGCTTGCAGCCCAAGCCAGCGGGTCGGATTGCACTGATGAGTATGATAGTGACGTTGTGCTCAACGGCATGGCAGGCTCAGTGGGGCTTCTTCCTACTTTAGCTGCGCTTCGTACGGGGGCGACACTCGCTCTTGCCAACAAAGAATCGCTCGTTGCAGGCGGAGCGCTGGTGCAAGAGGCAATGGTCCGCCCAGGGCAGATTGTCCCCGTCGATTCTGAGCATTCAGCGATTCATCAGGCGCTCCAAGCAGGTATTCATCATAGAGGTTTGACGTCGGAGAATCTCGACGGAGAATCGAACGTCCGTAAAATTATTTTGACGGCAAGCGGCGGACCTTTCCGCGGGCGCAGCCGAAGCGAGCTGGCAGATGTGAGCGTGCAACAAGCTCTTCATCATCCAACGTGGAATATGGGGCCTGTCGTCACTATCAATTCTGCGTCTTTGATGAATAAAGCGCTCGAACTCATCGAGGCTGCGTATCTTTTCGATGTAGCTGCCGATGATATTGTGCCTGTGATTCATCCGCAGTCTGTGGTTCATTCAGCAGTGGAATTTATTGACGGCTCTACACTAGCTCAGCTTTCTCCGCCAGATATGAGGCTTCCTATTGCTCTAGGTTTGAGTTGGCCGAAGCGAGTTTCTTCTGTGGCTCCAGCATTCCCCTGGCACGAGGCTGCCACCTGGACGTTTGAACCTCTCGATCACGACACTTTCCCTGCGATAACACTTGCACGCGCCGCGCTTGCTCAGTCGCCTGTGCACCCGGCAGTTCTGAACGCTGCTAACGAAGAGGCAGTTGCGGCATTTGTGCGTGGCGAACTAGGTTTCCTTGCAATGGCAGATGTTGTTCGCCACGTGCTCGAACTCTGCGATTCTTCGCGCTACCTCGGGTCAGATACAGCTTCATACAGTGTTGAAGCTGTGCTGGAAGCTGAGGCGTGGGCAAGAAAGACTGCACACAAGGTGATGAAATGAGCATTCTTTTTTCTCTTCTCGGTATCTTTTTATTCGTGCTGGGGCTGCTGGTAACCGTTGGTTTACATGAGCTGGGGCATTTGATTCCAGCTAAAAAATTTGGTGTAAAAGTGCCGAAGTATTTTATTGGTTTCGGCTCCACACTCTGGTCAATTAAGCGTGCAGGCACAGAATATGGGCTGAAAGTTCTTCCTTTAGGCGGATTTGTGCAGCTTGCCGGAATGCTCCCTCCAGCGCGTGAGGGAGTGCGTAAGCAAAAGCCAAACGGTGAGCTGACGTTAGCGCAGCAGGCTCGGCAGGATTCTGCTGCCGAATTAGAGCCAGGCGAGGAAAGCCGAGCATTCTGGCGTTTGCCAGCGCATAAAAAACTTGTGGTGATGTTTGGCGGTCCGTGCGTCAATTTATTTTTGAGTGTGCTGCTTATTGTGGGAGTCATGTGCGGCATCGGTGTCGGCACCTACGGTACGACTATCTCTCAGGTGCCAAGATGTATATCTGCTGAGGAGAGCTGCGCAGAAAGTGATCGCGCTCCTGCATCTCTCGCTGGTTTTCAGCCAGGAGATCGTATACGTAAATGGAATGGGACGCCTGTTGCCACATGGAAAGATGTGCAGGAAGCTATTGCTAGTGGTGGGGTTCGCCCCGCAGATGTTCTCATCGAACGTGAGGGCGAGCAGATTACTCTTAACGTCACTCCGATCGAAAAGGAACGTCCTGTCGTTAGCGGTGGCTCCATCGTCACCGACCCTGAAACAGGGCAGGAGAAAACTGAATTGAAGCCCTACGTCGGTTTATCGCCTCAGATCGAACTTCAGCGCACATCTATTGGTACGGCACTAGCACAGGCAGGAAAGCTCGCAGCAGGGACAGTGCAGATCGTGGCGGTTTTACCTGCCAAGATCTGGCAAATATGCACGACACTTTTTTCAGGAGCTCCGCGAGATGCTTCTAGCGTTGTTGGTATTGTTGGTGTAGCACATATGGCTGGTGCAATCACCAGCACTCAAGCAGAGGGCTACGGTATAGCGCAGAGAGCTGCGGATTTTCTCATGTTGATGGCGTCTCTCAATATGAGCTTGTTTATCTTCAATATGATTCCTCTGCTTCCTCTTGACGGCGGGCATATCCTCGGTGCTCTTATCGAAGGTGTGCGCAGCACGATTGCTCGCTGGCGAGGCAAAGCAGATCCTGGTGCTTTTGATACAGCTCGTTTACTGCCGTTGAGCTACGCAGTCATAGCCTTTTTCGTGTTTATGACTGTGCTTCTTGTGGTAGCAGATATTGTGAATCCAGTGGGCAGCTAATTGCTGCGGTATATCCTCGCATGAGGCGGCATGGGAGCCAAGAGCTGAGGAGTAATGTTTGTTAGATACCCAGTGCGAGGCACATAAGCAGTACAATAGGTACGTGAATTTTCCAGTAAACGTAAATATCGGCGCTAAACCTGAAGAGCCAGCTGTCCTTTCTGCGCGCAAACCAACGCGGCAGATACAAGTTGGCAATGTGAAAGTTGGCGGTGATGCGCCGATTAGTGTGCAGTCGATGACGACCACAAAAACGTACGACGTGAACGCTACTCTTCAGCAGATTGCTGAGCTCACAGCTGCGGGGTGCGATATTGCGCGCGTTGCATGCCCCACGGATAAAGATGCAGATGCACTCAGTATTCTTGTGCAGAAGAGTAAAATTCCAGTTGTTGCCGATATTCATTTCCAGCCTCGATATGTGTTTGCGGCAATTGATGCTGGGTGTGGTGTGCGCGTCAATCCTGGCAACATTAAAAAGTTTGATGATGTGATTCCAGAGATCGCTGCAGCTGCCAATGCGAACGGCACAGCTATGCGTATCGGGATCAATGCAGGATCTCTCGATAAGCGTCTCCTTGAAAAATACGGGAAAGCAACTCCTGAGGCTCTTGTGGAAAGCGCCGTCAATGAAGCTCACCTTTTTGAAGATGCTGGGTTTTATGATTTTGCAATTTCGGTGAAACATCATGATCCAGTGACGATGGTGCGAGCTTACGAACTCCTCAGTGCGGCAGGGGATTGGCCGCTTCACCTCGGCGTCACCGAAGCAGGCCCAGCATTTCAAGGCACAGTAAAATCCGCTGTGGCATTTGGTGCACTTTTGGCAGAGGGCATCGGTGATACGATTCGAGTCTCTCTCTCCGATGACCCTGTGGAAGAAGTGCGTGCAGGTGAAGCGATTTTACGGGCGCTCAACCTTCGTCCGAAAACTCTGGAAATCGTCAGCTGCCCAGGATGCGGGCGTGCTCAAGTAGATATTTGGAACCTCGCAAATAAGGTAGACGCTGGTCTTAAAGGTATCACTTATCCGCTGCGGGTAGCCGTGATGGGGTGTATTGTCAATGGGCCTGGCGAAGCACGTGAAGCTGATCTTGGTGTTGCAAGTGGAAACGGCAAAGGGCAAATTTTTGTGGCTGGAAAAGTAGTGAAGACTGTTGCGGAAGAAGATATTGTCGATACTCTCATCGATCTTGCGCCAAAAGTTGCAGCGGAGCTGGGGCTTATTGAAGGTGGCTCGCCAGAAATTATCTACTAGCAGAAATCGTTTGCTGGCAGAGAAATGATGTATCGATGTGCAACTGTGCAGTGAGCGCTGATGCTGTGGCGTAGGTTGGGTAAGGATCGATTAGGGCATAGCTCTGTGCGGTTGCTGAAAGCTCGTGAATATTCGGTGGCTGCTGATTTGATGCAAACTGCTCCGCTTGAGACAGTTCTTATGCAAAGCTGCTTAAATGAAGCATCTGCCAGCTCGAATATTGGCTTGCGCGGTGGATCTCTCCTCGGATATTTTGACGCATCTGCTGATGCCTCTCTTGGCTGTGAGCTGCGTGCTGTGTGCTGGAACGGCGCAAATATCATTCCGTGGGGTTTTGATTCTGAAGGGCTTGATCAGTTAGCTCACTATCTTATTCATCATCGTTCAATCGCCAATTCTTTTGTTGGAGCAGCTAGCCAAGTACTGCCTTTATGGGAGCGAGTGCGTGAATATTTTGCTCCTGCGCGAGATATTCGCCCTCGTCAGCTATCGATGATATATCAGGGAAAATCGCGCGAAATCGTCACACCTGATCTGGATGTGAGAGCAGCGCAGATGGATGAATATGAGCTGGTTCTTCCAGCAAGTATCGCCATGTTTACCGAAGAAGTCGGCTACGATCCCACAGCTTGCGGGAATTCCTATAAAAGGCGCGTGCAGAGCCTTATTGAGCAGGAATTTACTTTTGTGAAAATAGGCTACGATTTTCAAGGGAGTCCAAGAGTTGAATTTAAAGCAGATATTGGAGCGTATGCTGGCGGTGTTGCCCAAATTCAGGGAGTATGGGTACTTCCTGAACTGCGTGGGCAAGGAATCGCTGCTCCTTGTATCGCGTCTGTTGCGCGTATGGTACAGGCGAGGCTGGGTGCGACCGTGCATCTTTACGTTAACGATTTCAATCTCTGTGCCGTAAGATCCTATGAAAAAGCAGGTTTTATTCACGTAGGTGACTACGCCACGATTATGCTGTGAGTTTTAGTGTGAGAGGTCTGCTGTGCAGAGGTATTCCTTTGTGTAGAGGTATTCCTTCAAAAAATGTGAGTAGTGCTCAAAAATCGTTTTCAGATTAGGCAGCTGCGAAAGGCACAATAATATACGTGGATTTAGCAGTGCAAAGTGCGTCAGCGCAAACTATCGCAGTAAACTTCACGCCAGTCTATATTGCTTATACTCTTGCGTGGTGTTGCGTGCTTTTTCGTGCGCGGCATCGGATCATGTGCGTGCGCCAGCTAGGAGCGCTCTTATTTTTAATGCTCTATGCAGGGATAATATTATATTTCACATTTGAGCCGTTCGTTTTTACTCTCGGGCGATCTCACTGGAATGCAAATTTAATCCCAGCAATTGAATCATGGAAAATGCTTACACAGGGAGTGCTCTCCATCGCACTCTATAATCTTGTGGGAAACGTGCTACTCTTTATGCCTTTTGGGGCGATTCTTCCTGCAGCGTTCTCAAATATGCGCTCATGGTGGAGAGTTGGGGTATCAACCGCTCTCACGTCACTTTCGATAGAGACGCTTCAGCTTCTTTTCGCAGTAAGGCTTTTTGATATTGACGATATTATCCTCAATTCGATAGGCGGTATATTCGGCTATCTGTTTTGGCGTTTTGCTTGGCAGAAAATTGCTTGGCAGAAAACACATGCAACGCAGCAAATCAAGAGTGCGCGAAGCTTGCGTGCTGCGCAGGAGGGAGCATTGCAGAGGCATTCACAGTTCAATCAGAATCAACCAGCTAAAGCGCGAGAATCACTTTCGCTCACTTTCACAGGTATCGTCACATTCGCTGCATACATTGGCTTAGTAATCGGAGTTGTTTTTGCACTAGCTTTTTCTCGTTCTTTCTAAAAGGAAATTTTCGCACGGCACAGCCTAAAGATTCGATCACGCAGTGACGGTTTTAGCTAAGCCGTGCAGGCGCGATACCATAGAGCCATGCAAAAAATGAGCAATTTCTTTGTGCGCACACTGCGCGACAACCCTGCTGACGCTGAGGTCGATTCACATAAACTCATGGTTCGAGCTGGATATATTCGCCGCGTTTCTCCTGGTGTCTATACATGGCTGCCATTGGGGCTGAAAGTGCTGCGCAATGTGGAACGCATCGTGCGCGAAGAAATGGATGCTGCTGGTGCTCAAGAGCTGCTTTTCCCTGCGCTGCTTCCACGTGAACCATACGAGGCTACTAATCGCTGGGATGAGTATGGTCCTAACCTTTTCCGCCTCAAAGATCGCCGTGACGGTGATTATCTTCTCGCGCCAACGCATGAAGAGATGTTTACGCTTGCTGTGAAAGATATGTATAGCTCCTATAAAGATCTGCCGGCAATGCTCTATCAGATCCAGACGAAATATCGTGACGAAGCGCGCCCGCGTGCTGGTATTTTGCGTACTCGTGAATTCGTGATGAAAGATTCCTACAGCTTTGATATTGATGATGAGGGGCTTTCTGCGAGCTACGATTCTATGCGAACTGCTTATCAAAAGATTTTCACTCGTCTTGGTTTGCCGTTCGTGATTTGTTCTGCCACATCAGGTGCAATGGGTGGTTCGCGAAGTGAAGAATTCCTATGCCCGCTGCCTGCAGGTGAAGATACATTTGTGGTGAGCCCTGGAGGTTATGCGGCGAATACAGAAGCAGTGACGACTCCGCTGCAGCCAGAGCAAGATTTCAGCTCAGTTCCTTCTCCAGAAACTCTCGAAACTCCAGATGCAAAGACGATTGACGCTCTCGTCGATGTCTTTAACGAACTCCGCCCGCGTACAGATCGCCCTTGGCAGGCGAGTGACACATTTAAAAACGTTGTGTTTGTTGGTATACATCCAGACGGTGAGCGAGAGCTTTTTGTTGTCGGAGTTCCAGGAGATCGCGAAGTCGATATTAAGCGTGTTGAAGCGAATATGAGCCCGTTGGAAGTGGAGCTTGCAACCCCAGAAGATATTGCTTCCCACCCAGAGCTTGTGCCTGGCTATATCGGTCCAAACGTCATCGGTCCGCAGTCGCCTGCACGAACCACAGATGAGCATGGTCGTCTAGTGGGAGGAGTAAAGTTCCTTATCGATCCGCATGTGGCGCGCGGCAGCGCATGGATTACGGGTGCAAATGCTCCAGATCATCACATGATGAACTGCGTCTATGGTCGCGATTTTGAGGCTGACGGCACGATCGAAGCTGTAGAAGTTCGTGAAGGTGATGAAGCTCCAGATGGTAGCGGTGCACTCCGTATCGAGCGAGGTATAGAAATCGGGCATATTTTTGCTCTTGGGCGTAAATATTCGAAAGCACTTGGGCTCACAGTGCTGGATCAAAACGGTAAATCTGCTGTTGTGACGATGGGCTCATATGGAATTGGCGTCTCCCGTCTTGTTGCAGCGCT
Organism: uncultured Actinomycetaceae bacterium; assembly: GCA_902464405.1. Classification (GTDB taxonomy): domain Bacteria; phylum Actinomycetota; class Actinomycetes; order Actinomycetales; family Actinomycetaceae; genus Arcanobacterium_A. Next base: position 17,283 of record CABQJD010000009.1, read on the forward strand.
TATCGAACTTAATCATGATGATAAGGGCATTGTATGGCCGATAGATATTGCGCCAATTCAGGTTCATGTGATTGCGACAGGCAAGGGCGAAGAATTATTTGGAGCAGCTGAATCGCTCGCGGCGGCTGTTGAGGAAGCTGGTTATTCCGTCTTGTATGATGACCGGCCGAAGATGAGCGCTGGCGTGAAATTTGCTGATTACGAGTTGCTCGGCGCTCCTTATGCGCTGGTTGTAGGCAGAGGTTTTGCTGACGGTAAGGTGGAGCTGCGCTGCCGTGCAACGGGCGAATCGCGTGAAGTGAATGTGGCAAATGCTGTTGATGAGCTGGTCAATTGGATTACGCAAGCGCGTTAGCTCGTAATCTTCGCAGAAAATGAGCATAAATCCTATCAGTATGCAGTGAGTTTTGGCACAATGGCACTATGACTAATCATAATCTGCATACGACAGTCGTCGTCATTGGTGGAGGTCCTGGCGGTTATGAAGCTGCGCTTCAAGCTCGTATTCATGGGGCTCGTACAGTTCTTATTGAAGAGCAAGGAGCAGGAGGTTCGGCTGTTCTCACAGATGTGATTCCTTCTAAAACGCTTATCGCTTCGGCCGCATGGATGGATAACGTACGCCGTGCAGGAAAACTGCAGATTGCAGATGAGAGCGGCGAATATAAAGCTGATGTGCTTGGAATTTTTCGCCGTGTATCAAAATTAGCTGCAGAGCAGAGCGCTGAAATTTCGCAGCGTTTACGTGAAGCTGGAGTTGAAATTGTTCAAGGGCGCGCTCGCATTATGTCAGAAACTGGCGATAACGGGCGGCGTATCGTCATTTCAGATAAACATCGCTTTGAAGCCGATGTTGTCTTAGTTGCAACAGGAGCGCGCCCGCGCAAACTTCCCAGTGCAGTGCCTGATGGCAAGCGCATTCTCACATGGAAGCAGATATATCACATCAAAGAAGTTCCTGAGCATCTGATTGTGGTCGGTTCTGGCGTGACGGGCGCCGAATTTGCTGCTGCGTTCAATTCTGTGGGTGTGAAAGTTACTCTCGTGAGTTCACGCGATCGTGTCTTGCCAAATAATGATCCAGATGCCGCCGAGCTTATTCAGCGAGTCTTCGAAGATCGCGGTGTGAATATCAAGAGCAATGCGCGCGCTGAATCTGCGCGTGTTGAAGGAGATAAAGTAATCGTCACTCTTGGTGACGGCGAAGAAATCGTTGGTTCGCACGTGCTGATGGCTGTTGGCGCAATTCCCAATACAGATGGAATTGGCTTGAAAGAAGCTGGTGTGCAACTCGATGAGCGAGGTTTTATCGTCACTGATCGAGTCTCGCGTACAACGGCGAATCGGATCTATGCAGCAGGAGACTGCACGGGGATATTCCTCTTGGCATCTGTAGCGACTGCGCAAGGGCGCATTGCTATGGCGCATGCTCTTGGTGATGCTGTTGAACCGCTACGGTTAGATCAAGTTTGTGCAAATATTTTTACCAATCCCGAGATCGCTTCGGTGGGTGTGACGCAAGCGCAGGTTGATTCAGGTGAGGTTGATTGTGTGCAATATATGCTGCCAGTGCAGCGTAATGCTCGAGCTAAAATGCGCGGTATCGATGAAGGGTTTGTGAAAATTTTTGCACGCCGCAATACGCGCACAATCGCAGGTGCGGTTTTGTGCCTGCAGTATGCGGGAGAATTTATTTTCCCGCTTACTCTAGCTGTGCGCAACAGACTCACTGTTGATGAGTTTGCTTCAACCTTTACCGTTTTTCCATCGATTTCTGGCACGATCACCGAAACAGCGCGAGCACTGCACAAAATTGTTGGAGCAGAGGAGTAATACTCTCATCGTGTTTATGCTTGTGCTTTATGTGGCATAAACTAGTAGAGGGTAATCTTGCTGATATGTGCAGTAGATGCCAGCAAAGGAGCTGAGATTATGGTAGCAATGAAGCCACGGACGTCAGATGGTCCCTTAGAAGCCGAGCCTACTAATCGAGGTGTGACGCTTCGTATTCCTGTCGAGGGTGGCGGAAGAATAGTGCTGGATATGAAAGAATCCGATATTGATGAGCTATATCGCGTACTTGAAGATGTACGTAAATTGAGGGGAAAGACTTTTAAGCTTTGACGCCAAACAATATCCCATCGCTGATAGGAAGTAAGCTCGCAGTGATGCGCTCATCCGCAAGGAGTTCATGCCCTAAATCACGCAGGGCGACAGTTACCGCATCTCGGCGTACAGGGTCTGCTACGAGATCATGATTGAGGGCATGAGCTAGCACGAGCATTCCTCCAGATCGGAGCATACGCAACGCTTCTTCTGCGTCGCCTGCCGCTTCGAGGGGATCGCCGTCAAGTATCACGAGATCGTAAGAATTTGCTGCTAGGCGGGGGAGCAGATCAGCGCTACGCCCATTTATGAGGCGGTAACGCGCTGAGCGAATGCCGGCGGCAGTGAAAGCTTCGCGTGCGGCATTTTGAGCCACAGGCTCAATATCAATAGATGTGAGTGAAGAATCATCTGATGCGCTGAGCAGAGCCAAACCACTTACTCCTGTGCCTGTGCCCACTTCGGCAATCGCTCGTACAGAAGGAAGGGAAGCAAGGGTACGTAAAAAAGTACATACAGAGACTGCTAGCGCTTCGATTCCCAGCTCGGCTGCATTCTCGCGTGCTGTGCGAGCCGTATCTGTATCGAAAACGGCTTCTTCGGTGTAGAGCCACGAAGCTGCTTTATCTTGAGCCATGATATTCTCTTTCCCGCTATGCTTCATAGATGCCTGTTTGCAGGCTTAGCGTATCTATGCCGAAGCAATTTCTTCCATGTGTATGCCATCTATATGTATTATAGAGGCTTAATTCCAAGAGATCTTCCAGATAAGCCTCGCGCTCTGTGCGCCAACGTTTCTGCCGCTGCCCGCATCTGTTGAGCTGCTTCAGATTCGCCTTCTGCAATTGCAAGTGGCTTGCCGTGATCGCCGCCTTCTCGCAGCGCTTGTTCAAGAGGAACGCGTGCGAGCACTGGGATAGGGTAGCCCAGAATCTGCCCTAGGCGTACCGCCACAGCATCGCCTCCACCTGCACCAAAGAGCGGCATCTTTGAGCCATCTGGCATTGCGAGATAGCTCATGTTTTCAATGATGCCAACAACGCGCTGTTCGGTTTGTTGAGCCATTAACCCTGCGCGCTCGGCAACGTCTGCTGCAGCGCTTTGAGGTGTCGTCACCACTACGATTTCTGCTCCTGGAATGAGCTGAGCCACGGAAATGGCGATATCGCCTGTCCCTGGAGGAAGATCGATTAAGAGAGCGTCGAGATCTCCCCAGTAGACATCAGCAAAGAATTGCTGCAATGCTCGATGCAGCATAGGACCGCGCCACACAACTGGAGCATTTTCTTGCATAAACATTCCGATAGAGATGACCTTTACGCCGTGTGCAACGGGCGGGATGATCATATTATCTACTACTTGCGGAGCCGTTGTGACGCCCATCATCTGCGGAATTGAAAAACCATAAATATCCGCATCAACGATTCCGACGTTGAGCCCTTGCTTTGCCATCGCCGTCGCAAGATTAACGGTCATCGAGCTTTTTCCTACGCCACCTTTGCCTGAAGAAATCGCATAGACGCGAGTGAGGCAGCTAGGCTTGGCAAAAGGAATTTCCGGTTCAGGCCCACCGCGCAGTTTTTCTCGCAGTTCCTTCTGCTCCTCAGGCGTCATAGCTCCCATATCCACAGATACGTGTGTGACGCCTTCCAGTGCAGCTAGTTTTTCTCGGACATCTTGCTCAATATGCTGTGCCATCGGGCAGCCTGGAACTGTAAGTCGAATATGCACGTAAACAGATCCGTTTTCGTCAACGCGGATGTCGTGAACCATATTGAGGTCGGTGATTGGACGGCGGATCTCTGGGTCAATCACATGCGAGAGAGCCTCGCGTATCTCTTCTTCAGTAATAGCCATAGCTCTATCTTACGGGCGTTTCAGTTGCCCCTGCGAATCGGAGAGTGCTTCAAGCTGGGCGATTTTCTCTTCGAGTTTTTTAATTTCTGCATCTCGTTCGGCAAGAGCTGGGCTTAAGATGTGCGATGCTTCCCCAGACGCTATATCCTGCAGTAAATCTTGTAATTCCGAGCGCACAAAATCGCGTGTAGCAACGTCTCCTAATGCTAAGCGCAAAGCAGCAATTTCACGCGTTATATATTCAGTATCAGCCAAATTACGTTGCGTGAGCTGACGATCATTTTGAGCCGTCACGCGGTCGCGATCGTCTTGGCGGTTTTGTGCCAGCAGAATAAGAGGTGCCGAATAGGAGGCTTGAAGTGAAAGCATAAGCGTGAGCGCCGTAAACCCGATATCAGAGGAATCAAATCGCAAGGATTGAGGAGCAAAAGAATTCCACCCGATCCATAGCACCACAAAAATCGTCAAATAAATTAAAAACTGAGGGGTACCCGTAAAACGTGCAATTCTTTCGGCTGCGACGCCGGTTGCGTCACTGTCGAAACGTGCTCGCGTGAGTTTTCGCTCGTGCTTTGCCATGGGCTGTTCAAAGATATCTGCCATATCACTTCACCTCACCTTCTGTATTTCTGCTTGTATGGGTTTTCTCTGCGTCTTTTTCTTCTTCGCGTGCTACTAAATCTGCAGCATCGAAATCTTCTGCGTCGGGATCGTATTTCGCATCCATAGCTTCATCGAGCAGAGTCTCATCAACTTCACGCCAATGCTCAGGCAGGAGATGGTCGAGTACGTCATCGACGGAAACGACTCCCAAAAGAATTCCCTCATCAACAACGGGGATTGATGTGAGGTTGTACGTAGCAAGCAAGCGCGTCACGCGCCCGATTCCATCTTCAGGGGCAACAGGCTCAATATCTGTATCTAAAATACGGCCGATCATTGAACTGGGTGCTTCGCGCAGCAGACGCTGGATATGCACCACGCCGAGGAATTTGCCTGTAGGAGTTTCCAAAGGAGGGCGGCACACAAAAATCATTGATGCGAGTGCTGGGGGAATATCTGCGCGCCGAGCATGAGCCAAGGCTGTGGCAACGCTGGCATCAGGCGGCAGCACAATAGGCTCTGTCGTCATCAGACCGCCCGCACTGCGCTCACCGTAGCTCATAAGGCGGCGCACGTCGGCAGCTTCGTCTGGCAGCATTCGGCTGAGCAAAATTTCTGCTTGTGCACCAGGAAGTTCGGCAACAAGGTCTGCTGCATCATCTGGCTGCATCACTTCAAGCACATCGGCAGCGCGATCCACGCTCAGCGAACTCACAATAGCTACTCGTTCATCGTCGCCTAATTCTTCCAAAACGTCAGCGAGGCGCTCATCTCCTAGATGGTTAGCTACGGATATGAGACGATCTTCGGGTAAATCGCGCAAAACGTCTGCAACATCTGGAGCTTTGAGGTCTGCCAGCTGTGCTACAAGAGCATCTGCTCCCTGGTGTGCGAGCTTTGAATTTAATCCTGTGACAGCAGAAATAGGAGTGATGAGCGTATTGCCTGCACTGCGCGATCCTTTTTTCATACGCACAAATACTTCTGTCAGGCGCCATTCACGCAGACGTGTCTGCTCCATAGCCACGTCTTCAACAGTTGCTGTGCCTGTGCCGTCTTTGAAATGAACTTCACGATCGAGAATCTCTCCCACCACGAGAGATTCGATAGGTCGCTGAGAAAATCGGCGGATATTCATCAGACCAGTTGTGATGACCTGGCCGCCGTGAATTGCCGTTACGCGTGTGAGTGGCATAAATACTCGGCGTTTGCCCACGACTTCAATGACTAGCCCAACTACGAGAGGCTCTCTGGTGATCTGAAAAACTACGACTACATCTTTGACGCGCCCGATACGATCGCCGATAGGATCAAAGACGTCAGATCCTGCTAGGCGCCCAATAAATACTCGTGATCGCTGAGCTGTCGTTCGATTAGAAGCATCTGCGTGTGCCATAGCACTCCTCTCATACGGCATTTGATCTGTGTATCAGCTTGTGTGTAGCTGAATGTATGTGTATTGATTTTTTTCAAAATAAGCTGTTTATTTATGCTGATTTCGCTACTCTTTCAGCAGGCGAGCCATCCATGCTTCAACGTCGTCTGCTGTTCGAGGAATATTTTCAGAAATCCGACGAGCGCCCTGTGCAGTGACGACGATGTCGTCTTCAATCCTCACACCGATGCCTCGGAATCGCTCAGGAATTTTGAGATCGTCCTTGCGAAAGTATAGCCCTGGTTCGATAGTAAACACCATACCTGGTTCGAGCAGAGCATCTTGATAAAGCTCTCTCTTTGCTTGTGCGCAGTCGTGGACGTCGATGCCCAGATGGTGGCTCGTTCCGTGAGGCATCCAGCGGCGGTGGTATTGCCCGCTATCTGGCTTAAGCGATTCTTCTGCAGAAACTGGGAGCATACCCCAATTATCGAGATGTTTGGCAATCACCTCCATAGCTGCTGTATGTACGTCTTTGAATCGAACTCCAGCTTCGTTTGCTTTGGCAAGAGCGGCCTCGCATGCTTCGAGCACCGCTTCATATACTTGGCGTTGGGTGTCGGTGAAGTGCCCATTCACAGGGAACGTGCGAGTAATATCGGCAGTATAGAGAGAATCTACTTCTGCACCAGCATCAACGAGCACGAGATCACCTTCTCGCACCTCGCCATCGTTCGTAATCCAATGCAATGTGTTGGCATGATTTCCGCTCGCAACGATTGTCTCATATCCCAGCCCATTGCCTTCTTCGCGCGCTTTCGCTCCGAACGCTCCTTCGATAACGCGCTCTCCGCGCCAATGCTGCACAGCGCGAGGCAGGGAACGAATAATATCGTCAAAGCCTTCTGCCGTCACGGCCACAGCTTTTTCCATCTCCTTAATTTCCCACTCATCTTTGATAAGACGTATCTGGGAAGCTGCTTCAGCAAGTTGATCATCGAGCTGTGCAGCTGATTGCCCGCTCGGCAAACCATAGTCTGAGCGAAGTTCATCGATGAGAGATGTGATAGCTGGGTCTGCTTGTGCAATGATACGCAGCTGCAGCGAATTTGTGCCGAGGTCTTTTGCTAAATCGTCACGCAGTGAATCAATATGCTTTACGGTGATACCTGTGCTCACCTCCATATCTGCAGCGCTTGGGCGTGCTCCTACCCAAAACTCTCCGTGGCGCGGATCGGCATAAAACTCTTCGCTACTGCGAGAAACTCGTGGATGAAAATAGAGAACTGCCTTGTGCGTGGATTCGTATGAGAGTGACGGTGTATCTGGCTTGCTGCCGCTTGCTGTGCTTTCTGCTTTCTGAAGAGTAGGTAGAGGATCGAGTACGAGTATAGCGCCTGGTTCTCGTTCCCCTCCTAGACCTGTGAGATGCGCAAACGCAGAATGCGCACGGAAACGATAATCGCAGTCATTTGATCGCACAACTAGGTCTCCTGCTGGGATTACTAGGCGTTCTCCTGGAAACTGCGCCCCCAGTTTCGCGCGGCGTGCGGGAGTATAGTCGGCGACTTCGGCTCGTGCTGGGCCAGCAGGGCGTGCTCCCCAATCTTCGCCGATAAATGCTCGAAACTTTTCATTTTTTGGCTGCTGGCTGCGGTTATTTCCTCGCTGTGCAAGGCTCTGAGGTGCTTCTTCGTTATTCATATATCTATTATCGCACTGAGTATAGGTAAGAACGTAAAGTATTGAGTATGCGAATAGATCTACACACCCATTCCAATGCCTCGGACGGCACAGACGATCCATCTGACCTTCCGCATCTGGCTCGTGAGGCAGGACTTCACGTTATTGGTCTTACCGATCACGATACTGTGGCTGGATGGTCGCGTGCGCAGGCGCAGGTTTCCGCCGCAGGAGTATCTCTTGTGCGAGGTATGGAAATGACGGCGTATATGCCAGCAGATCCAGCTCGTCACCCTTTAGGGAAAACTCGGATAAGCGTGCATATGTTGGCGTATCTTTTTGATCCACACCACCCTCTGATGTGCGCACATATTGATCATATGATGCGAGTTCGCAGTGAACGCGCCAGAGAAATTGTTGATCGTTTAGCAAAAGATTATCCGATTCGTTGGAGTGATGTGCAGGCAAAAGTGAAGGGCAATGCTCCGATAGGGCGTCCGCATATTGCAGACGCATTAGTTGAATTGGGGATTGTGCCAGACCGTACATCTGCCTTTCGGTCAATTCTGCGATCGTCATCACCTTATTATGTGCCTAGCTCATCGCCCCTTGCAATGGAGGTAGTTGAATGGGTTAATGCAGCTGGTGGTAAAGCTGTGCTGGCACATCCAAAAGCTCGTGCACGCGCAAACTTTCTGTGCGATAGAGATATAGAAAAAATTGCCGAAGCCGGGCTATTTGGAATAGAAATTGCTCATCGTGATAATCCTGTGGAACTTCGAGGGCAGTTGGCGGATCTGGCTGAACGTTTGCAGCTTCGCCAATTCGGATCGAGCGACTATCATGGCACGGGTAAACCAAATGCCTTAGGAGAAAATACAAGCGATTCTCAGGTGTATCACGATCTTTTGAAAGGGGTATTTTTGCCAGTGATTAAACCATGAATGCGGCGCTTACGCTTTTTATTACGACTTTTGCGACGATGATCGTCATCATCGATCCCCCGGGAAATTTGCCTGTATTTATGAGTTTGACGGCGCCGCATACGCCGCAAGAACGCAAACGCGTGGCATGGCAGTCCAACGTGTTGGCTCTTGCACTCTTGCTCATTTTTGGTTTCTTCGGATTCCATATCTTCGGACTTATGGGAATCACGCCTGAAGCACTGCAAATTTCTGGCGGTCTTTTGCTTTTGCTAGTCGCGCTTCAGCTCCTCACGGGCGAAGTCTCAGACCCAGGGGAAGAAGGAGGGACTCTCAACGTTGCTGCAGTTCCGCTCGGCACGCCCCTCCTTGCTGGTCCTGGTGCAATTGTGGCGTTGATGCTTCAGATGGAGTATGCGCATGGAAATTTGCTGAATATGCTCGTTGTGGTGCTTGCAACTATTGCTGTGCTCACTATTTCATGGCTGTCGATGAATTTTGCGACGTCGATTATGAGAGTGCTTGGCGATTCTGGTGTTGCTCTCCTCACGAAACTATCAGGTATGCTGCTTGCCGCTATTGCAGTTCAGCTCATCATATCGGGCATTTTGAGTATCGTTAAAAGTCTTATGGCTGGATAAATATCCCTGCTGCGAAGATGAGGCGGAGGTAACGGCGTCACTTACGAATTCTGCGGCGCTCGCGATTGCGCTGAGGTTTTCTCTCAGTTTTGTTTTCTACCTTATGCGTGCGAGAGCGAGAAGATCGTAAGGTCTGGGTAGAGCGTGACGATTGCCTAGAGCTTGACGACTTTTTACCTCTCGAACGTCGCCCGCCCGTCTCTCCTAAATCTTCGATTTTTTCTGCGTCAAGCCCTGCTCGGGTACGCTGATTCTTTGGAAGTCGTCCTGTTACTTCAGCTGGAATATCAAGATCTGAAAAGAGATGCTCACTGGTGTGGTACGTTTCCACGGGATCTGCTATGCCGATATTAAGTTGGGCGTTGATCATAGACCAGCGGGGTGTATCTTCCCAATCCACAAAAGTGACGGCAGTGCCAGTATTGCCAGCGCGTCCTGTACGTCCGATGCGATGAAGATAGGTTTTTTCGTCTTCGGGGCATTGATAGTTAATAACGTGAGTGACGTCGTCAACGTCAATTCCTCGTGCCGCCACATCTGTTGCAACCAGTACGTCAATTTTTCCTTTACGGAAAGCGCGCAACGCCTGTTCGCGCGCGCCCTGCCCAAGATCGCCATGCAGTGCTCCAGCTGCAAAGCCGCGATATTTGAGTTCATCGACGAGTTTGGCTGCGCTGCGTTTTGTCTTTGTAAAAATAATAGTAAGACCACGATCTTTTGCTTGAAGAATGCGAGCTACAACTTCATCTTTATTTAATGCGTGGCAACGGTAGATAAGTTGTTTCGTTGTGTGCACTGTTGCGGAATCGTCGTGTGGATCTTGTGCGCGAACATGAGTGGGGTGGCTCATATAGCGGCGTGCCATTGCCACAACTGCTCCAGGCATTGTTGCAGAAAAAAGCATTGTGTGGCGGTTTGCTGGAGTTGCGGCGAGAATAGTTTCCATATCTTCTAAGAAGCCGAGATCCAGCATTTCGTCAGCTTCATCGAGGACCGCTACTTTTATATGCGAAAGATCGAGCGAATGCTGCTTCATTAAATCGATGAGGCGTCCAGGAGTTCCTACTACGATTTCTGCGCCCTTTGTCAGTGCGTCAATTTGCGGTTCATAGGCGCGTCCGCCGTAGACGTCAGCAATTCTGATCGAACGCAGAGCAGAGGCGTCACGCAGATCGCTGGCAACTTGTTGCGCTAATTCGCGTGTAGGTAAAACGACAAGCCCTTGCGGTTTTCCTTGAGCACTGCCGAGTGCATCCCAGCCATCTTCATCAGGGGCGATGACGCGCTCGATCATTGGGATTCCAAAACCGAGCGTCTTTCCCGTTCCTGTTTTAGCTTGCCCGATAATATCAGAACCTTTGAGAGCGATAGGGAGAGTGAGTGCTTGAATAGGGAAAGGGCGAGTGATGCCTTTGTTACTCAGCGCTGTGACTACCGCTCCTGAAATTCCGAAATCAGCGAAAGTGGCATTACCAACATCGAGAGTCTCGCCAGCGGTGTTGACGTCTGTTGCTTCATCGAGTTTATGTGTGGGAGCTTCGTCAATATGTGCAATTTCAGATTTTTGTGTCATATATAGGTATGCTTTCGCTGGGTTGATGTGCATAGTTGTATGCTCAGTTGTGTTGTGAGCGCTGCGTTGTAGCTGCTTCTTTCAAAATTTACACAAAGCCGAAACCGACGCGGCGCTGTTCTTCTTTGTCGATTTTCACAAACCCAAGAGAACGCGCAGGAATGATGAGGTGTTCTCCGTCTGTGCTAGTTAATTCGAGAGGCATTTCCTGCTGGACGGAATGTTCGACGGCACTGCGAATACTTTCTTCAGTGAGGTCTACATCGAGGCTTACAGGTGAGGCGATGCCGCGAATTCCAATAGTTATATGCACTGTCGCTCCTTTAAAGTGCGGCGTAGAGAGCCGCAACATATGTATATATCAATGAAAAGTTTTCTTCAAAGAATTATAGCCTGTAGTAATGCTAACTCTTGATAGATATTTTATCTGTAATGGCGCCGTAAAATTAGCCTCAAGCGAAATGCTGCGGTACGCTGCAAATTTTTTTCTCAGATTTTACCTATGTGCTCGTCTATGCTGATATTCAGACGCTGCTAGTTGCTTTGGGATCTAGTTGCTTTGGGATCGAGTAAACATAGCTGCAGCGAAGGGAAGTAAGGAGAAAATGGTGGTTCATATGCCGTTGGTATGGGATTTTTCCCAAGAGCAGGTAGTGGCATCGTGCGTACCAGGTGCAATACTTTCTGTGTACGGCGCCCCAAGCTCTGGAAAAACTGAAATACTTCAAGAGTGTGTGCGTCGAGCGATTATAAGAAATCCGCAGGCGAAAATTGCTGTTCTTAGCCCGGATAGACGCGCTGCAGGGGCTTTGCGAAATTCTCTATCGCGCAAGATTGGCGGTTTAGGGGAAAACGTTGTTGTGCAGTCAATAACTGCGTATGCGTTTTCTCTTGTGTCGCTATATGCGCAAAGGGAGGGGCGGCGTCCTCCTGTGCTTATTTCTGGTGCAGATCAAGATGCAATTCTTAAAGATATTTTTGATTTGGCAACGAGTGGATATCTTGCTGGCATTAACGATGAGGTGCTGAAAGAGTGCCATATATCAATGCAAACAACGCAGTTGCCAGCATTTCGTTCAGAGATGAGAGATCTTATTACCCGAGCTGCTGAGCTGTGTATTTGTGCGGATCGTCTCGCTTCTCTTGGTGAGCTGTATACGCAGCCTGTATGGAAGCTCGGAGCTGCCGTTATGAATTATTACGAGCAGGCGCTTGCTACTCAAGCTGCATCGTCACGAGATAATCCTGATCGGCTTGATCATTCGCGCGTTGTGAATCAAGCTGCTGAAGTTCTTATGCGGTGGGCTCAGAGTGCAGAAACGGAAAATACTGGTGGAATTGCTGTAGAGAAACCACGGTGGGATTTTGTGTTTGTCGATGACGTCCATAATGCGACACTTGCTTTGCCTAAGCTATTACAAGCCGTTATTGCTGATGGTGCCGCTGTTGTATGTTTCGGAAATCCCGATCAAGGAGTGCAGGGGTACCGTGGCGGAATTTCTAAAATGCTCCGTATTTTAGAAAAGTCAGCGGCAGATGGTGGTATTGGGGCGCAGCCGCTGTTTTTGGCATCAGCGTATGGGTATGATCCTCAGCTGGTTGCGTGTCAGCAAAAAATATGCGAAGCAATTGCGCCAGGAGGCGCAGCCTTTCATCGTGATGTTACAGTGCATTGCGCTGTGCAGAGCCGTGAAAATACAGATAGACCAACTCGTGAACAGGAGCAGGAGCAGAGTACTCCTGCAGAAAATGATTCTCCTGTTATTGCGTACACGTTTACAAACGAAACAGAAGAGCTTGCATTCATTGCTCAGCGTATTCTAGAGCTTCACGCTGAGCACGGCGTTCCTTTTTCCGATATTGCTGTGGTCACTCGCGCTCGCGGCGCTCACAGCGAAATGAGAGCGTCGCTTATTCGCTATGGAATACCAGTTGAGGCGCAGGCGTCAGCTCTTCCTTTACGCGATCAAGCTGTGATCGTTTCTTTTATGGCGTTGCTGCACCTCGCATTGGGAGATAGCGAATACTGTACTGCTGAAAATGCGCGGGCTGTACTTACTGGAGCTATACGAGGTATGGATTCTCTTACACTGAGATCTATAGCTCGCAGGATTGTTGCAGCTGCAGCAGAAAATGGGCAATATCTCAATGAATACGGTGTGTGGGAGCTATTTGCTCAAAATCCCTTGGATTCTCTCTTTGAATCTGAGCCTGATATACAACCTTTTATACGTGCAATAAGCAGCGTTCGCAAAAGCGTGAAGGAAGATAAGCCTGCTTCTCACGTGCTATGGGGTTTATGGAAGGAGTTGAATGTTGCGGAAAAGTGGCGTGAGATGGCGTTGAAAAATGGCACTGAAGCAGATCAATCAAACTCCTATCTAGATTCAATGATTCAGTTTTTTAGAGTTGCCCAACGTCTTTATGATCAGGATCCTCACAAAGCTGATATTCGCTCGTTTATCGAGCATATTGAGCATCAGGATCTTCCCGAAGATACGATCGCGGCAGTAGGGGCTGCTCGTGATGCTATAGCTCTGCTCACCCCGGCTGCTACTGTCGGGCGCTCGTGGCGGCATATTCTGGTTGTGGATATGAACGAAGGTGTGTGGCCGGATGTGCGGCTGCGTAACCCTATTTCTAAGGTTCCAGAGCTTGTGGGCACTATCGTGGATAGTATTCTAGCTAGTCAGGCGGTGCCTCCCAGTCAGCTTCGTGCTGAAGTAGTTGCAGATGAGCTGAGAATGCTTGTGCAAACAGTTTCACGGGCACGAGAATCTGTGACGTTTACGTGTATTGATTCTGCAGATACGATGCCGTCTCGTTTTATTTCATGGCTTACCTCTGGAGTATCTTCAAAACTTCAAACTGGTAATACAGAAAGAGGAAGTGAGCATTCTTCTGAAAGTAGTGTATGTGAACTTGTTCCTGTTGAACATACCGTAGATGTGCTGAGCGTGGAATCACTTATTGGTGATCTGCGCAAAGCTCGCGTACTTGGAGGAGAATATGCGCACTATGCAAACGATCAGCTTGAGAAATTAGTTGAAGCAGGAATAAAAACTGCTGATTCTCGCTGGTGGGCTGATGAAATGAGTGTCACGTACTGGTCAGAATCGATACGTGATTCTGATCGGGATACGCAATCGCTGCAGTGTGCGTGCAAAGATCAGAGGAAAAAAGAAAAAATAGAGAAGAAAAAGGTAGTTATTTCTCCATCAAAGGTAGAGTCGATGTTGCAATGCCCGCTCAAAGGGTTTTTGCAAGGTATCGGTGCAGAGGATTCTGATTCCACGATCGCCCAGAAACGTGGGACGTTAATACATAAAATTGCTCAAGATCATCCTCAAGGCGGAATTGATGATATGAAAAAAGAGCTTGAGCAGCTCTGGGAGCAGCAGATGGGTCTAGCTTCTGGAAATTTGGAAAGCGATCGTGAATTTACCAAAGCGCTCGGAATGCTCGACAAGCTCGATAAATATTGTGCTCGTGCGCCGAAAGATGTAGACGTTGAAAAATATGCTCGATATGAATCAGACGTGTGGAGCGTGAGCGCGAAGCTGGATAGACTCGAATTTTCAGATAGAGATTCTGGGCACGTCACAGTTGCAGATATTAAGACAGGAAGTGCAATAACAAAAGACGAAGCCGAGATAAATCCTCAGCTGCTTATCTATCAATGGCTGGTGAATCAGCAAGCTGTGCGTGAGCTGAAAATTCCAGATGGTGTTGATGCAGTTAGTACAGGTGCTCAACTCGTTTTTGTAGGAAAACAGGAGAGTGAATATGCGCAGATTCGATCCCAGCTAGCCTTAGATTCCGACAAAGAAAAGTATGTGCTTAGAATGCTGGATGCAGCTGCTGAGTTGCTTTCGCGCCAAGTTTTTTTTGCGCGAGCAAACAAGAATTGTGATAGTTGCTCCTTCATGTCCCTATGCCCAGCCCACGATGGTGAAAGGTTGTTTTCATGAGAAGCGGATCTGAAGTGAAGAAAAATACTATGCAGAAAAATATTGTGCACAAGGATAGCTGCAAAAAAGTGACAGAAGAGGCCGCTATATTTGAAGATTTTCTGCGGGTCTTAGATATCGATAAAGAGGGGAAGAGGCCAACTTCAGAGCAGGAGCGGGTGATACGTGCTAAAGATCGTACAATGCTCGTTATCGCAGGGGCCGGATCGGGAAAAACCGCTACGATGAGTCAGCGTATTGCTTGGCATATTGCTGCTGAAGGAATCAAACCAAGCGAGGTACTTGGATTGACTTTCACCCGAAAAGCCGCGGGTGAACTTGCTGAGCGAGTTCAGAGGTATCTCTATGCTCTCACATCGAATGCACATAATTTTCCTTATCTGAAAGCAGAAAGTGAGGAATTTGGGCGCCCCACAATTTCAACATACAATTCCTTCGCTTCAGATATTGCTTCATCTTATGCTTTGTTGATCGGTGAAGATCCTATGAGTGTGCTCATTAGCGAAACTCAGCGTTGGCAGATTATGGATAGTATTGTGCGGGCATGGGATACTCGAGATTCAGCTGCTGCGCCAAGCGGTGCTGCGTTTGATTCGGCACGTGTACTGGGTGCTCAATCAATAGATACAATTATCGATGTTGCGCTGAGTCTGGCTGCTGGAATTATTGATAACGGTTTAACGATTCAGCAGGTTCGCGATGAACTTATGAACGAGCGAGAGTCTATTTGTGCTCTTGATTCAGCAAAGACGGGTTTTAGAGGTAAGCCTTATAGTGGGACTGAGGTGAGCGCTGGTTTCAGTGATTTGAGAAAGTCTATACCTAATCTTGAATGCCGTATAGCTGCGCTCGATATTGTAGAGGCTTATTTTGCGTACAAACGCGAGAACGGATATATCGAATTTGCCGATCAAGTGGCATGGGCCAGGAGAATCCTCAATGAAGTTTCAGATATAGGAATGCAGCTTCGGAAAAAATACAGGCTCGTAGTACTTGATGAGTATCAAGATACGTCGGTAAATCAAGCACAGTTTTTATATTCTGCGCTAGCTCCCCGCGAGGGTGAAGATATATCTGTCTGTGCTGTGGGAGATCCAAATCAAGCAATTTATGGCTGGCGTGGCGCAGGAGCAAATGCGCTCGATGATTATAAAACTACTTTTTGTGTGCACAACGATGCTTGCTTGAGCTTATCTACTGCTTTCAGAAATTCATCGAATATTTTAGAGGCAGCTAATGCTTTAGTTGCGAGCGATATGTCTATAGATGTCCAATCTGTGCTGGAAAATGGTCGAGACGAAGCTAAAGTGAATGCTTTGGATCGTCCGTGGCTCAAGGATGTATGGCATCCTGCATCTTATATGCTCCAAGAATTGAAGCCAGGGCCATGCAATACAGAAGGGAAAGTTATTCATATTCACCGTACGTTAGGTGCAGATACATACGACGTCATAGCACGGCGTATAAAGGAAGAGTTCGATTCAGCATATGCGCGCTATCAGCACGAGCAGAAAAAACATACTCACAGTGGAAGCGGCAATTACGAAGCGCCAACAGCTGCAGTGCTTATTCGTAAGCGTAAATACGCAAAGGAAATGATAGAAGCCTTGAATAGATACGGAGTTCGTTTCGATTATCTTGGCGGAGATAGCGTTCTGGTGCAAAAAGAAATACGATTGCTTCGCTCATTCCTTGCTTGTTCATTTATGCCGCAGCGTAACGATGCATTTGTTTTTCTATCTCACTTTTACGGGATTGGTGCACACGATCTGCGCACTCTAACAGAAATTCGCAAAAAGCTTGATAACGCTGTTGTTAAGACGCACAACGATTCTTCGTCTGCTTCTCTTCGTCAGTTTCCTATCACATTTTCCGAAGTAGCTGAGTATCTCTATATGGCGTCTGCGCAAGACTCTGAGAAAGTCGATATACATCCATATGAAGGTGCTGGATTGGCAAACTGCGTTGCTCAATTGACTGAAACTGGTTATTTACGATTGTGCAAAATCGGCAGCATGTTGCGCGATATTCGATCTAAGACGATGGCTTCTGTGCCCGATATTGTGTGCTATGCGGCAGATCTACTCGATCTTCACGGGTATATTGCGGCACGCACATCAGGAAAAGCTCGTGCGAAACGAAATCTTGCTAAATTCATATCTTTAGCGCACGAATTTTTCCCTCTCGATTCAAAGAATTGTGCAGTTGGAGCGAATGGTATATCGGCGTTTTTGACTCAGCTGAATCACGCAGAAAAGAAAGAACGCGGAGAAGATGACGATTCGTCGACTGATCTTCCAGTATTTACCTGCGACGATATCGAGCCTGAGCATGGTGTAGTGCAAATTCTGACCGTTCATGCAGCTAAAGGGCTTGAATGGGATATAGTGGCTATTCCTGAAATGGTTGATGGGGAATTTGGCGCAGTTTCTTCAAAAAATGTAAAACCGTGGCATAAAGACAGTAAAGAGATTCCTTTCTCGCTGCGAGGTGATCGTCGCTACCTTCCGCAGTTCAATACACGTGTTTGCTATACAGATATTTCTAAGCTAACTAATGCCAATACGGCTGAAGCGGGATCTCGATATTTTTTATATAAAAATATTTCGTGCATGGAGTATGCCGATGAAGAGATGAAGCATTTAGCTTATGTGGCAATAACTCGTCCAAAGAGCTTGCTGCTTCTTGCTACCTACGATTACAAAGATGAGCAGAAAACCTCGAAGGTCTACGAAACGCTTCTTGAAGAAAATCCACAGCTTGGCTATATCGATGATTTGAGAAGTGATTTGAATAAAGAATGCCTAAGTGAACCATTGAAGAAATGGGAGCTGCCAAAAGGTCATGTTTTTATAGAAAAGATTATCGAGGCGCTTCACAAACAAGAAAAGCACGCAATGTCCGACGACCCTGATAACGATGAGAGAATCGCGACTGGGCGTGAGTTTGTTGCATGGATGCGAAAGCGTGCAAGTGAAAACGTTACTGATAGCGATAATACTGTGAGTAACGGCGCAAATGCGAGTATATGCGTCACTAAGAATACTGATCTTGATGCGATTGAGCAGTATCTGAGCCAGTATGCATCTGATTGTGAAATCCCGCAAGGTATTCCAGTATGGCCGCAGTCTGTGGATCGTTGTCTCATCAGCAAAGAGGACGTGCAAGATTTGTACCGATATAAATCTCCGCAGGATCTTGCGAAGCAATGGGAAAAAACTGTTGAGCGTCTTCTCTATCTGCAACGAGAAAGTTCTATTGCTGCAGACGTAGAATTTGATCATTTGACGGCTTCAGGAATTGTGCATTTGCAGGAGGATCCAGAAAATTTCTTAAGAAACCGTCAGCGTCCAATCCCTCAAGCTCCTTCTCTTTGCGCTGATCGTGGCACACAAATCCACGCTAAGATTGCTCGCTATTTTAATGCGCCACAAATGCTTGATATTGATTCAGTTGCGGCAGATACTACTATGCCTTTCGATGAATCGAAAGATATTTCCGACGATCGCATGGTGACGTTATTTGAGAGATTTACGAGCAGTGACTTTGCGCAGTATCCCGTTCTCGCTGTTGAAAAAAGCATAGATTATGCAATCGGTGATTATCCAGTGAGATGTGTGCTCGATGCTGTCTTTGATACTCGCAGTCTTGAGGGGTGTGCTCCTGTGACGATTGTCGATTGGAAGACTGGTAAACAGCCTGATAGTGAATCTTTTGAATCGCGCAGACTCCAACTAGCGATCTATCGCTATGCGTGGGCACATGCACATGCCATCAGTGTGGAAGATATTGATGCATTTTTCTATTATCTTGGCGAAGATGATCCGAGCCGTCGTCTACTTCGTGCTCCTGCTTTGAGCTATCAGGAGCTTGAAGAAAAAATTCGTGCTGCGATTAAGCAAGGGAAATTGAATGTGGGCAAATCTAGAAATATATAACTAATGCCGAGTGTGTGCGTGTATGCGTGTAGGTGTACGCATAAGCGTAGGTGTGTATATAAGCATATACACATGTGTGCGTATGCTTGCGTACGCGTACGCACACAATAGGCGCATAGGGCAGCGCACGCATAGGACAGCGCATGCTATTGGAGAAGTGTACTTATGTAGAAGCAGGCACGCGTGTAGAACCAGGCACGCGCTGCTTCCATGTTTTATGCCTCGTCAGCGCTCCATGCCATATCTGCTGTGTATGCCAGATCGGCAGTAAGTGCAAGATCGGCTGTAAGAGCAGTTTCTGGTGTTGTGCGAGAGGTCGATACTGGCGAAAGGCGATTGCTCAGGGGTGAAGAGGGCAGTGAAAGATCATCGTCGTCACTAGCATAATCATCACTATCGGGGCTAAGTGTATAAGAATACTCGGTGCCTTCAGCGTTATCATACGCTCCTTCGGTAGATGATCCGTCGGCAGATGAATAGTTGCTAAGAGCAGGAGATTCTATATGCCATGCGGGGCCCAGAGCTGTTTCAGGATCAGCCTCAATATCTGCTGCAAGCTTTTTGAGCATTATGTTCGCTTCGTCGCATATAGACCTATTGTGTGTGAGTATACCGTGCATAAGCCACTGAACGAGTGCAAATTCGCTCATAAATGTGGCGCGTTCGAGGAGATGATCATCAGGAGGTGTGGAGACGTTGTGCTGATAGGAATCAAAGAACTCCGAAAAGGCGTGAGCGTTTAAAGATGCCATAATTGGCGCAATATCAACAGCAGGATCGCCCACATGTGCTTCGCCAAATCCAAGTATTGTGCGCAGGGCACCTTCAGACCAAAGTAGATTTTCATCTGCAATATCTCCATGCAGAGGAACTTTTGCAAAAGTCCACAGGTCGGAATCGTCGAGCATGTTGAGCCATCTCCGGCGCAAAATTGCTGGAATAGATGCGGCGTCTACGGCGTCGTCAAGCTCGGTGAAGAGTCTGTCATGGACGGCGTGCGGATCGTATGATGGAAAGCCCGCGCTTGTAAAAATTTCAGGTTCAAGCGAATGCAGGCGTGCTAAAGAGCGCCCTAGCTCGCGTGCATGCACGGAAGTAAATTCCGCCCAGTTACTTGATTTCCCTAAGGGCGCTGGGTAGACCATAGCGCGCCGTCCCTCGTAGACGGCCCAGCCTTCAGGGTGAATGACATCGAATGAAAGGTGCCCTAGACGCAATTGCTCTAATAATGCTGCCGTGGCAGATCCTTCAGCTTCAAGAAGAGCTCCAGCATGATCCGTACGTGGATATTTGACAATCCAATGCTGCCCTTGCGCATCGACAATGCCAGAGAGAATATAATCACTCGTTGTGATAAAAGGCGGGGTTGTGCCCGCAACCTGCAAACCGTCGATTGCCACCACGGCAATGGCTGCCATATGGAAAGGAGATATATTCACGCATCTAACCTATCAGGATGTGTGCTTGTGCGTGAGAGGTGCTCGCCCTAATTTTATAAATAGCGAGTTTTTCTTATCTGTATAAAGGGTACATATAAAGTGTACCTGTACGGAATTTGTATGAAATTTAACGCGGCGGCCTACGCTATTGGGCTATGCATCGTGAAAAGAAAAAGATAGAAGCTTTACTCTTCGTGGTGTTTGAGAAGTTCACTGCTAGACTGAGACATTGTGGCTATAGATTATCAGCAAGAACTCGAAGAACTCCGTCGTGTATATTCTCAGATTGCGGCAGTAAAAGATGCCGATGCGTTGAAGCAGCAGATTGTAGAACTCACTGAGCGTTCCTCGGCGCCTGATTTGTGGGATGATCCAGATCAAGCGCAAATCGTCACCAGCAAACTTTCGCACGTCCAATCTGAGCTCGATAAACTCAGCGAAATGAATGCGCGCATTGAAGATATTGAAACTCTGCTCGATATGGCAGAAGAAGAGGCTGTTACTGACGCGGATACAGCAGCCGAGCTTCGCGCTGATGCTGAAGAACAAATTGAGCTGCTGCGCGCAGATCTATCAGAATTAGAAGTGAAGACTCTTCTTAGCGGCGAATATGATGAGCGCAATGCTGTTGTGACGATTCGCTCTGGTGTGGGTGGAATTGATGCCGCAGATTTTGCTCAAATGCTTGAACGTATGTATTTGCGTTGGGCTGAGCGGCATGGCTATCCCACCAAAGTACTCGATACGTCGTATGCGGAAGAAGCAGGCATTAAATCTGCAACTTTTGAAGTGCAGACTCCATACGCGTATGGCACTCTTTCGGTTGAAGCAGGCACTCACCGATTAGTGCGTATTTCACCTTTTGATAATCAAGGGCGGCGCCAGACCAGCTTTGCCGCGGTAGAAGTTATTCCGTTGATCGAGACAACGGATCATATTGATATTCCAGAATCTGATCTCAAAATAGATGTGTTTCGTTCCTCAGGGCCTGGAGGTCAGTCGGTAAACACTACGGATTCGGCTGTGCGAATGACTCACCTTCCTACAGGCATTGTGGTGAGTATGCAAGACGAAAAATCTCAGATTCAAAATCGTGCTGCTGCTTTGCGCGTCTTGCAATCTCGATTGCTCATGCTGCGGCGTGAGGAAGAAGAAGCTAAAAAGAAAGAGCTTGCTGGTGACGTCAAAGCCTCGTGGGGCGATCAGATGCGTAACTACGTCTTGCATCCCTATCAAATCGTAAAAGATCTGCGTACAGGGTATGAAGAGGGCAACACAGACGCCGTTTTTGATGGTGAAATAGATTCATTTATTGACGCAGGAATCCGTTGGCGTGCAGGCGCCGAGAGCTAGAGGCGTGCGGCGTACGGTGCGAGCTATATCCACGTAGTGCTAAATGCGTGCAGAGCTAGCCGCAGGAAATTCTGTCGGTATGCTCATCAGTGGTGAGTAGCGAGTAGCGAATAGCGAGCGCCGATTGTGCATAGAAGCTATGCAGAGAATTATTCAAGCTAGTAAATCTAGTGCATAGAGCTATTGCGGAGCGTGCGAATCGCCTCGTGTGGCGGCGTGCCTGATTTTAGAGTAGTTTGAAATCACTTAAAGTGAATATGAACTTTAGTCGATTAAGGCTGGAATGGTTAATGATCACATTTGAAAACGTTTCTAAGGTGTACGTCAAAGGGAGTGCGCCAGCGCTCGATCGTGTATCTCTCAATATTGAGCGTGGAGATTTCGTCTTTTTAGTTGGCGCGTCAGGCTCTGGTAAATCTACTATGCTCTCCCTCGTCTCTGCAGAGGAACGTGCGACTGCTGGCAAGGTTTACGTATTAGGTAAGGATCTTTCTAAACTTTCAGATCGTCGGGTTCCAGCTCTGCGCCGCCAGATGGGCTATGTGTTTCAAGATTTCCGTTTGCTTGAAGATAAAAATGTATTTGATAACGTTGCTCTCGCAATGCAGGTGATCGGGCGCCCTCGGCACGCGATTGTTAAAGAAGTTCCTAAAGTACTGGATCTTGTGGGGTTGAAAGGTAAGGAGCGCCGTCGCATTCACGAGCTTTCTGGTGGTGAAATGCAACGTGTCGTTATTGCCCGTGCGATGGTTAATCGTCCAGATTTGTTGCTGGCAGATGAGCCGACTGGCAATTTAGATCGCGAGACAGCGCTCGGGATTATGCGCTTGCTCGACCGTATTAACCGCACAGGGACAACCGTTGTGATGGCTACTCACGATTCGGCGATTGTGGATCAGATGCGTCGTCGAGTGATTGAGCTTGTAGATGGCAAGATTGTGCGCGATCAAGAGCGCGGTGCCTATGGAGGGATCGACTAATGCGACTTCGTTTTATTTTGTCTCAGACGTGTAAAGGTATTCGTGGTAATTTCGCGATGGCGTTTTCTGTCACGTTGGTGACGTTTGTCTCGCTTCTCTTTCTTGGTGCGTCTGTGATGCTTCAGTGGCAGATCAACAATCTCAAAAACGATTGGTACGATAAAGTCGAAGTTTCTGCTTTTATGTGCCCTGAAAATTCTGTTTCTTCGCAGTGCGCTGGCGGAGAGGCTACTAAAGCTCAGATCGACGCAATCGAAGCATACCTCAACTCCAATGAGATGAAACAGTATGTGGAAAAAGTTTATTTTGAGAGTAAATCTGATGCTCTCGCAGCTTTTAAGAAGCAGATGAAAGATACCGTGTGGGCTGACGCTATGACAGAAGACCAGATGCAGGCTTCTTTCCGAGTGAAGCTCATCGATCCGCAGCAGTACGCGATCGTTGCTGATGCGCTTTCAGGGCGAGATGGCGTGGAATCTGTGCAAGATCAGCGCGAACAGCTAGAGCCTCTTTTTAAGATATTGAATCGTTTTACGCTGGTTTCTGGCGGTTTGGCTGTGGTGATGGTTGTGACGGCGATGCTTCTGATTCCTTCTACGATTCGCCTCTCGGCAATGTTTAGGCGCAACGAAACAGAAATTATGCGTTATGTGGGCGCGTCAAATCGTATGATTCAGATGCCGTTTATTCTGGAGGGAATTTTAGCGTCTCTCGTCGGTGCCGTGTTTGCTATTGGTTCTTTATGGTTGATTGTGGGCGTCTTTATTCGTGATTGGTTCCAAGGTTCGTGGGTAAATGTGGTGACGGGTGTTGATGTGCTCGTGCTTGCTCCGTTCTTATTAGCTGCAGCTGTGCTTATTGCTTCGGTTGCTTCGTTTGTGGCTCTTCGTAAGTATACGAAAGTGTGATTTTCTGCAGGGCTGCGTGGAATAAAGGCATACAGATATGTGTGAAAAGCTAAGAAGTGGGTGTGATATGAAAGCTAAAAAGACGAAACGAGTAGCTTTAGCAGTGGTCGCTGCATTGGCACTCTGTGCGACGATGACTCCAGGAATTGCTGTTGGGGAAAATCGAGATGATTTAGCTAATGCTCAAAAGAGTAAATCGCAGAAAATTTCTGAGCTTAAAGCTACTCTTGAGGGCGTGTCTGCAGATCTGCGTGAGGCCTATTTAGTGCTTAGTGATACGCGTGAGAAAATTCCAGGAGCGGAAAAGGAACTTGCGGCAGCTGAAGCGGAGCTTTCTGCAGCTCAGCGTAAAGCGGAAGCTAAGGCTGCTCTTCTCGATGCTTCAGAAAAAGAGTTATCTGGTATTCAAGGCGATTTGAATGTGGTCACTAAGCATGCTGAGAACGCTGGAAATTCTCTCGCAGAGCTTGCAAGATCGACGTATCGCGGTGAGACTGTGCCATCTACTTTGGATTTGCTTGTGGCTTCAGCTACTGTGCAGGAATTTTTGGATTCTTATCGAGTCAACGAAGCTCTTACTCGCAGCCAGGCTAGTGCATTGGCGCAATTTGAGCAGCGCAGCGGGCAAGCGAAAAACAGTGAATCGCGACAAAATGCAGTGCGAGCGAGAGTTGCTGAGTTGAAACAAGAAGCGGATCAGCTTCTTGCTGAGCAACGCGAAAAGCAAGCTCAGGCTCAGGCGAAACGTAATGAACTAGCTGAGCTGGAAAAAACTATTTCTGAAAAGTCTGTTCTTCTTGAGAGCAGGAAGTCTGAAATGCAAAGCGCTGTTGATTCTGAGCAGGCAGAATACGATAAGATTACTGCTCAGATTGCTGAAATTGATGCCGCTAATCGTGCTTCTGCCGCTCAAAGTGGCGGGCAGTCAGGCTATTCTGGCGGCGGTGGTTTTATCCAACCGCCGATTCGTACTTCTTTATACGTGACTTCACCGTTCGGGTATCGTATACATCCTGTTTTGGGGTATTCGAAGCTGCATTATGGTGTTGATCTTGCCGCTGGCTGCGGAACGCCTCAGTATGCGGCAGCTCCAGGCACTGTTGCTTCTGCAGGATGGATTGGTGGCGGCGGCAACGCAGTTACGATTAATCATGGGTATGCTGAAGGTTCTTCGTGGGTGACGCGCTATATGCACTTTTCTTCACTAAATGTTTCTCCTGGTCAGTACGTCGATCGAGATACTGTGATTGGCTATACTGGAAGTACGGGTATTTCTACGGGGTGCCATGTTCATTTTGAAGTATGGCGTGATGGGTCTGTGCAAAATCCGATGGACTATATCGGGTAGCTAGATACCATATAAACCGTTTTGCTATACGGACGTATAGTGTCCGAAAAGTGGCGCTTAAAGCTACTTTTTTCTTCTGCTAATAAACTTTTGCTGTGCGAAAAGTAAAAACACCTTTTATGATTCGGGCGGTGCGGCATGAGTGGTGACGGGCAGCTGACGGCAGTACTGGATCCCTTGGATTGCGGTCAAGATGAATGCGGTGCGTGCGGCGTGTGGGCTCCAGGTGAGCAAGTCGCTCATCTGACCTATTTTAGTTTGTACGCGCTTCAGCATAGAGGGCAGGAAGCTGCTGGTATTGCAACAAGTGACGGCAAAAAAATACTTGTTTATAAGGATACAGGGCTTGTCTCTCAAGTATTCAACGAAGAGTCTCTGGGAACCCTTAAGGGGCATATTGCTGTGGGGCATACGCGCTATTCCACTTCAGGAGATAAGGGGTGGATTAATGCGCAGCCTATGCTAGGGCCAACAGAATTTGGCACTGTTGCCCTTGCTCACAACGGGAATCTGGTGAATGTCGAAGAGCTTATTGAGCGTATCCGAGCGTTGAGTGGCGATGATCTTTCAGGTGAGTTAGGGCATGGTTCTTCTACTGATACAGCGGTAATGACTGCGCTGATGGGAGTGCTGAAAGGTTACGATAATCTCGAGGATCTTGCCGTTGCTATGCTGCCGATGCTTCAAGGTGCCTTCTCACTCGTTTTTATGGATGAATCAAAGCTTTATGCTGCTCGTGATCCTAACGGGTTTCGTCCGCTGGTGCTGGGGAAATTGCCAGGTGGCTGGGTTGTTGCTTCTGAAACTGCTGCTCTCGATATTTCTGGTGCCGCTTTCGTGCGTGAAATTGATCCTGGCGAACTTATTGTGATTGACGAGAGTGGTGTGCATTCGCGGCGTTTTGCGGATCCCACTCCCCATGTGTGTGCGTTCGAGTATGTATACCTTGCGCGTCCAGATACGCAGATCAACGGGCGGCGTATCAATTCAGTGCGCAATGCGATGGGGCGTCGTCTGGCAATTGAGCATACAGTAGACGCTGATATTGTGATTGCTACTCCTGATTCTGGCACGCCTGCAGCAATCGGTTATGCCCAGGAATCTGGTATTCCTTTTGCTCAAGGGTTAGTGAAAAATGCGTATGTTGGGCGCACGTTTATCCGCCCGACTCAAGCAATGCGTCAGATGGGCATTCGTCTTAAACTCAATCCTTTGCGTGAGGTAATCGAAGGCAAGCGGATTGTGGTAGTTGATGATTCGATTGTGCGGGGCAATACTCAGAGGCAGTTGGTTGCAATGCTCAAAGGAGCAGGTGCTGCTGAAGTGCATGTGCGCATTTCAAGCCCGCCAGTTGTGTGGCCCTGTTTCTTCGGCATTGATTTTCCTACTCGCGCTGAGCTTATTGCTAATAACCTCAGTATTGATGCTATTAGAGATTCTCTTTCTGCTGATTCTTTGGGCTATCTTTCTCCTGAAGGAATGTATGAAGCAATTGATCTCCCGCTCGAGTCTCTATGCACGGCGTGTTTTTCGGGGAAGTATCCTGTACCGATTGATCTGCATAAAGATTATTTGGCACGCAGCTGCTAGAGCTTAGGCTGTGCTGTAGCTGTGTAGCTGCAGATTGATCGCTTATGTAGTGGGCATAAGGCGCTTTCTCTTTGCTGTTATATGTTGCGCACACGCGGCGCGTGCTTGATGTGCCCTCTATGATTTATGAGCAGATTGCGCCTGTTTTGGCGATATTGTGCAACGATGTTGCTCGAGCTTTGAGTCTTTGCCCTGAGCTTTCTTGAGCTTCCCTGAGCTTCTTGGAGTGTTCTTGAGTATCTTTGAGTATTTACCCTGAGTGTTTAAGAATCTTATTCGGTGAGTTATTGCGCATATTGGCTCTAAAGCTTACGCAGGTAGATCGTCTCTACAGAGTGGTCGGCGCCCTTGGTGAGAATGATAGTGGCGCGACTGCGTGTGGGCGCCACGTTTTCGCGCAGGTTTGGAAGATTGATGGTACGCCAGAGGCGGCGAGCAGTATTGTCTGCTTCTTCGTCGCTCAAATCTGCATAGGAACGGAAGAAGGAGTGCGGGTGAGTAAACGCAGTTTTACGCAGATTTCTAAAGCGATCCATATACCACTGTTCGAGTGCATCTTCAGGTGCGTCAAGGTAGATAGAAAAATCAAAATAATCAGAAACTGCTCGAAATTCTCCGTCGCTGCTGCTCATTCGCGGAGGTTGTAAAACGTTGAGACCCTCAACAATAAGTACGTCTGGGTGATCGACAGTGATCCATTTTCCTGGGACGATATCGTACGAAATATGGTCATATACTGGCACTCGTAGATTTCCTACGCCAGATTTTACAGCAGAGAGGAAATTCAGCAGGGCATGCCGATCATAAGATTCTGGAAAACCCTTGCGATCCATGAGCCCATGTTTGGTGAGAGTGGCATTAGGGTAAAGAAAACCGTCAGTCGTCACCAAATCGACGTGCGGAGTCTGCGGCCAGCGGCGCATAAGCTCGCGCAACAGGCGGGCCGCAGTTGATTTGCCAGCAGCCACAGAACCAGCAATGCCAATAATCCACGGCGTGCGATGCTCAGGCAAGCCAATAAAAGAGTGAGATTCACTCATAAGCCGCCCGGTATGGCGAGCATACATCTGCATAAGAGCTGATAAAGGGCGATAAACAGCATCTGCTTCGGTAATGCCAATCGGGTCGCCCAAGGCCGCTAAAGCTCGTACGTCTTTATCTGTGAGCGGCAGTTCGGTTGTCGCTGCCAGTGCTCGCCACTTAGTGCTAGAAATCGGCATAAACGTGGAAAGCGGGGTAGAGCGCTGTATATGAGATGGATTGATCGGACCGTGTGCCTGCTCGGCAGCGCTGAAGGATAGCGTCATATAGGTAGTTTCTCATGTTCGGTGAAATAGTGCACAGCGGAGGATGAGCGTTGTGCAGATTGTGCGCTTGACTTTTTGTGCCAGCTTCTTACGGAAATTGATCTCGGTGAGCTAGTGTGGGTATATGTGTGGAATTGTTGGATATATTGGAGCACGCGAGTGTGGCGGCACTCCTTCAGATATTGTTCTCGAGGGGCTTGAGCGTTTAGAGTATCGCGGTTATGATTCGGCAGGAATCGCAATCGTCGGCGATCACGGCATCGATCTTCATAAGAAGAGTGGACGGGTAGCGGATTTACGCGCGGAGATAGGTGAGAGTGCGTACAAAAGCGGGTATTGCGCTATCGGGCATACTCGCTGGGCTACTCATGGAACTCCTACAGACGAGAATGCTCATCCTCATTTCTCGCAGTTGCACAACGTGGCAATTGTCCACAACGGAATTATCGAAAATTTTGCGGAGCTTAAAGATGCTCTTATGCGTGACGGCGATACGTTTCTTTCCGATACAGATTCGGAAGTTGCAGCGCACGTGCTCGGGCGAGAATACGAGAAACACGGGAGTTTGCGCGCTGCTATGCTTGCAACAGCTGCCCAATTGCAAGGTTCTTTCGCTCTGGTCGCAATTGCAGCAGAAGAGCCAGATGTGATTGTTGCTGCTCGGCGTAATTCTCCACTCGTTGTTGGGATTGGTGACGGCGATAATTTCTTAGGTTCCGATGTGTCGGCATTCGTGGGATATACGAAACGTGCGATGGCTATCGGGCAAGATCAGATTGTGGTGGTGAAAGCCGATAGCATAGAGTTGCTTAATTTCGATGGCACGCCAGCAGAAGGTGAGATTTATACTGTGGATTGGGATCTCGATGCTGCAATGACTGACGGCTTCGATACTTTTATGGAAAAAGAGATTCATGAGCAGCCCAAAGCCGTGGCAGATACGCTGCTTGGGCACACCACCCAGCATGGATATCTCAAACTTGACGATATGAATATCAGTGAGGCAGAGCTGCGCACAATCGACAAAATTATTGTAGTAGCGTGCGGTTCTGCAGCATACGCAGGGCACGTGGCTAAATATGCGATTGAGCACTGGTGCCGTATTCCTGTTGAAGTGGAGCTTGCTCACGAGTTTCGCTATCGCGATCCAGTTGTAAATTCTAAAACGCTTGTTGTGGCAATATCGCAGTCGGGAGAAACAATGGACACTCTTATGGCTGTGCGTCACGCTGCCGAGCAAGGCTCTCGCGTGCTCGCAATCGTCAACGTCTACGGTTCAACAATTGCCCGTGAAGCAGATGCTGTGCTCTATACTCACGCTGGCCCTGAGGTAGCAGTGGCATCTACAAAAGCATTTGCAGCGCAAATCACAGCTGCATATCTTCTCGGTCTTTATTTGGCTCAGCTGCGAGGAAATAAATACTCAGATGAGGTTGCTACCTATCTTGAGGAGCTTTCACGTATGCCAGGCAGGATTGAGCAGGTCTTGAGCGCACAGGAAGAAATTAAAACTCTAGCTGAAAAATTTTCCGATATTGATTCTGTGCTTTTCCTTGGGCGGCACGTCGGTTTTCCGATTGCTCTCGAAGGAGCGCTTAAACTCAAAGAACTTGCTTATATTCACGCGGAAGGTTTTGCTGCTGGCGAGCTTAAGCACGGTCCTATTGCTCTTGTCGAGGAAGATTTGCCAGTGTTTATTATTGTCCCTACTCCTCGGCGTCCACTGCTGCATTCCAAAGTGGTTTCAGCTGTAGCGGAAGTGAAAGCGCGTGGAGCGAAGATAATTGCTCTCGCGGAGGAAGGCGATCATGCTGTCGATCAGCAGGCAGACGTCGTGATTCGAATGCCTCAATCTACGCCCACATTGATGATGCCGCTCGTCACGATTGTGCCTTTGCAAATTTTTGCGTGTGAATTGGCAAAACGCAAAGGTTACGACGTTGATAAACCTCGTAATCTCGCTAAAGCCGTCACAACAGATTAGAGAAAACAAAACTGAGAGTATTCGCGCGGTGTGCCAGCTAAAATAGGCACTATGAAACGAGCCTATCGGGTTGATGATATACGCGCAGCTGAGCAGCAGCTTCTCGATCTCGGTGCGCCTTTGATGGAGCATGCTTCTTATGCGGTTGCGATGGAGGTAATCCATCATCTCAAAGCAGCGGATTGCCGAGTTCCTGGTTCTACGGTCATGGCTCTTGTAGGAGCAGGAAATAATGGGGGAGATGCTCTCTACGCATCTGCTGCCTTAGCGCGTCGTGGTTTGGCGGTGAGGGCGATCTGTTTCGGAGAGCCTCACGCAGCAGGGCTTGCAGCAGCTCAGCGTGCTGGAGTTCGTATAATCCGCAATCCCGATAAAGCATCCCTTGAGCAGATTGCTGGTGCAAGTGGAGTGTGGATTGACGGTTTGCTGGGAATCGGCGCTCGTGGGGCGATTCGAGAGCCGCTCGCAGGCGTCATTCGTATACTCAATCATCTTCGAAATTCCAGTGCTGCGCAGCCGTGGGTACTGGCTGTAGATGTGCCGTCTGGAGTCGGAATTGATGACGGTACGCTGCCAGGAGTTGCTTTGCGTGCGGATGCGACGGTGACGATGGGCGCTGCCAAACGTGCGCTATATTTGCCGCCTGCCTGTGAGTATGCTGGGCAGATCGTCGCGGTTCCTCTTGGTTTTGAGCCGTATCTTAGCGCCGATCCTGCGCTTGTGAGCCTGACTGCTGCTGATGTGCGTGATCTATGGAAAATTCCAGGAAGTCACGACCATAAATATACGCGCGGAGTATTGGGAATTCTGGCAGGTTCTCGCACATACCCAGGAGCTGGGCTGTTATGTGTGGCAGGAGCGCGCGCAGTGGGCATAGGTATGGTGCGCTATCTGGGTGACGTAGGTGGTGTCGTCACTTCCTATCCAGACGTCGTATGTGCGCCAGGGAAGGTGCAGGCATGGGCACTCGGATCTGGCTTAGATTCCCTCAGTGAGGCATCTCGAATACTGCACAATGCTCTCGCTGAAGGGTATCCAGTTGTGTGCGATGCTCGGGCAATAGAGCTAATTTATGATGATGACGTGCCATCAACTGTTGTGATAACTCCTCACGCAGGAGAGTTAGCTGCGTTGCTTCGGGCGCGAGGTGAAGATATTACGCGTTCTGATATTGAAGCTGCTCCAGCGCGCGCAGCAAGACTCGCAGCTGCGCTCACGGGTGCAACGGTTGTGCTTAAAGGGGCTGTCAACGTTATTGCCGCTACGCACGGGCCGCTTTATACACAAGGGGGAGCGCCTGGATGGCTAGCGTCAGCAGGTGCTGGAGACGTGCTGGCTGGAACGATAGGCGCTCTGCTTGCGATGTATGGTGACGAGATTCAGGCACGTGGGGAGTGTGGCGATCTGGTACCTCGGCTGGCTGCTGGTGCATGCTGTGTGCATGCACAGGCCGCTCGAGACGCGGCTCAGGTTAAGAAGGGATTTGCAGGGCGTCCTATAACGGCTGGAGAGGTTGCTGATCATATTGCGCAGACGATTTTCAAAATCCTAGGCAACGAGTCTTACTATTAGTAGGAAGATGAGGAGCGATGTGATGGCTAGCTGTAAGCATTCTAAGAGTGCTCATGTATTTCATTCCAAGGAATACTATCCTTCGCGCGCTCAGATTTCCCGCGCAGCTTTTTGCCACAATCTTGCGCGCGCTCGCGAATATGCTGGTGATGCTGAGGTAATGGCAGTTGTTAAAGCCGATGCTTACGGGCATGGAGCAGAAGAGATTGCTCGATGGGCGCAAGCTGAAGGCGTGCAGTGGCTTGGGATTGCACAGCTGGGTGAAGCTATGGCACTTCGCCGTAAAATTGGTGATGGTACGCATATTTTGAGCCTTATGGCAGAGCCTGATGCCCCTTTATCTGAGGCTCTTGAATTAAACATTGATCTAACGGTGAGTTCTGTAGAATTACTGGATCGAATTTCTCGTGCGAGCGCTGAGTGTGCGATAGCTGCGCGGGTGCATATAGAAGTTGATACTGGTATGGCTCGCGGCGGTGTAAACATCCAGGATTTTCCAGAATTTGCCCGAAATCTTGCGGATTATGAGCAAAGTGGTCTCATTGAAGTGATTGGATTGTGGAGTCATTTGGCGTGTGCTGATGAACCCGATTCGCCAGTGACTGCTGAGCAGGTCAAACTTTTTGAACAGGCGCGCAGCATTATGAGCAGTGCTGGCATTCGTCCTGAGTTTGTGCATTTAGCGGCGTCAGCAGGTATGATTTGGCATCCTCATACACGATATACGATGGTGCGCCCAGGGATTATGCTTTATGGGCTGAGTCCAAATCCGCAGGTAGCGACTGCGGCAGAACTTGATCTTCAACCTGTGATGCGTCTTGAAGCTTCTGTGGTGTCTGTGCGAGACGTGCCGAAAAATACAGGGGTGAGCTATGGGCATACTGCTCATACCGATGATGCTGCTCATCTGGCAACTATTCCTCTCGGGTATGCAGATGGTATTCCTCGAGCAGCAAGTAATTGTGCGTATGTGCAGCTTAATGATCAGATGTGTCCGATTATTGGGAGAGTCTGTATGGATCAGTTTGTGATCGATGCTCCGGGGGCACGCCCTGGAGATACTGTTACGTTATTTGGGGCAGAAAACGATTCGCCGAGCGCTGATGATTGGGGGCGCTATGCGGGGACGATCGGATATGAAATAGTCACGAGGATCGGCATTCGAGTGCCTCGCGAGTATTGCGATGATGAGTATTGTGATGATGGGTATTGTAACGATGAGGAATGAGAAGAAAATTATGCAGATAATTGTGCCAACAGTTGAAGCTATTCAAGCAGTGGGAGAAGCGCTTGGTGCAGCAGCTCAGCCAGGAGATTTAGTGATGTTAAACGGTCCGCTGGGCGCTGGTAAAACTACGATGACTCAAGGAATTGCGCGGGCGCTGGGTGTACAGGGAAGAGTGCAAAGTCCCACGTTTGTGATCGCGCAGATTCATCGCGGCGATATATCTTGCGGCACAGGTCTTGATCTCGTTCATGTGGATGCTTATCGTTTGAATTCAATGGATGAACTTGACGCTTTAGATCTCGATACCACTTTGGATGAAGCGCTCACCGTTGTGGAATGGGGAGCTGGCAAAACTGAGGTATTGAGCGCTGATCGCTTAGAAATTGCGATTAAACGTCCAGAAGGAGGATCTGAGGGTGAAGAGCCAGAAGATCTCTATGATGATGCGCCGCGTGTGCTTATCTTTACGGCCTACGGTACGCGTTCGTGTGAGCTTGCTTCTGCTGTGCAAGCATCTCCTGCCGTGCAAGAGTTGTTAGCACAGAGTGTGTAATGGCTATGAGCATTTCTTTTTTCACTTCGCGTTTGCTGCGTGCGCTATCTGCTGTAGCGGCTTTCGTATGCGCTTTTGTGATGTGTGTGGGAGTATATGCTCTGCCCGCTTTGGCACTTTCCAAGGATGAGATCACTACGTGGTTTTCTGAGCAGGGGCTGAGCGCGGTGATTTCCCGTGCTGCGAAGGATTTGCCCAGTATGAGTGCAAATGACGTCGCTGCACTGCAGATTGGGCGGCCGCGTGCCGTGAATGCGATTGTTAGTGCCGATAGCGGCTCTGCTTCGAAGATTTCTGAAAGTAACTGGTGGATTGCTTCTTTGAATGCTCCTAATGGGGAGTATGTTGGAGCTTTGTGGGCAGATTTTTCTGCTTCAAGCCCTGCTGATGAGCAGGTGACAGATGATACTGCTCTCGCTGCACTGCTTCGCGATATTGCGCAAGGATCGGCTGATCCTCAATCTCTTGTTTTTGATCCGCAGCTGCACGCATGGTTTGTTGTGCACGATCAGCTCGTGAGCCAGGTTGGAGAAGTTGGAAAGCGTATCGCAGCTGGGGAAATCAATCTTGACGATTTTCTTGTGCAAAGAGATCGTCTCGTAGGTATCAATGCAGCAAAGAATGAACGTTTAGAAAATTCTTCTCAAGCAATGGTGCAAGAGGATCGTCGCGTCACTCCAGTAGGAATAGTCGTCACTGCGCTGCTGATCGTAGCTCTTATGACGGTCTCGCTTTTGTGGCTGCGTTGGGAGCAGCATCATGCGGGGGATCGTGCTGAGCGATTTGCTGAGCTTAATGGTGAGCATTCTAATACGCGCTCGTTCGCAGTTGTTGAAGATAGCAGCAAAGAATCTGTGCCGAGTTTAGGAAAGGCGGCAGGGAAAGTGCATGTATATCGGCGTGTATCTAAAGAGGAAGAGGAATAAATAATGGCTATCTATTTGACGATTGACACATCGGCAGGAATTGAGATCGGCGTTGTTGCGAAGAGCGCAGGCGTGGTGAAAGTTTTGGCTTTTCTCACTTCTGCCGATACCCGTCACCATGCTGAAAATCTGACGCCGATGGTGAAAGAGGCGCTGAGTGCAGCTAATATTTCTCGTGCTGATGCGATTATTGCAGGCAGGGGGCCGGCTGCTTTTACGGGGTTGCGTGCAGGTTTAGTGACGGCGAGAACTCTTGCAGCGGTATGGGATGTGCCGCTCTATGGGTTGAGTTCTTTGGAAGCGCTCGCCTTAGCTGGTGTGGATGCGGGGGCGAATATCGTGGTGCCAGTCATTGATGCGCGCCGAAAGGAAGTATATGCGCTGCGTGCGCGTGCTATGGGGCCTGATGATCTTGAGATTCTTTCGGAAGCGGAAGTTATTTCTCCAGAGCTTCTTACGCAGAATCTCGATGCTGCGCCAGCAGTGGTGGTGAAACATTTAGCTGATGAGAGTTTGTATCCTGGTCTTGGGTGTGATGAGCAGATTGTGACGGTCAGTCCTGATATATGGGTGCGTTTACTGCTTTCTCGGCAATCTCGCTGTGACGCTGGTGAAAGCGTTGATCTTTCGAGTGAACCACTCTATTTACGGCGCCCTGATGTGCACGCAGGAGCACATGCTCAGCCTCATGCGCAGGGAAATCCATACGAGCATAAAGCGCAGTAGCGAAAATGTGTGATTTTTTCTCCCCTCCTGCGAGTTGGAGCGGGCATCTGGCCGATTTTGATCGCAGAATTTTTGGGCGTGACGCTTGGTCGAGCGCAATTTGGAAAAATGAGTTGTCTGCATCTGATCGGCTATATGTTGCTTGTGTAGGAGAAGCAGACCCTATCAGGTCTTTTCCCCAGGTTATTGCGATTGCAGGAGCGCGCTGTGCGCAGGATGCAGAAATTCTTACGGTTTCGGTTGCTCCAGATTTTCGCAGGCAGGGGATTGCTCGGCGGCTCGTCACGCATCTTATATCGGCAATGGGTTCGGCAGGCGCTGAGCGTGTATTGCTTGAAGTTCGAGCTGCAGATATGGGTGCGCAGCAGTTCTATCGAGGCCTTGGTTTCGAGGAGTTGAGCCGTAGGCAGGGCTATTATTCCAACGATGATGCTATTGTGATGGTGCGTTCGTTGAATGGTAATAGAGGAGATAACCTTTCATAAATTTATACAACGAAAGTCTCACGCAATTGCGGCGCATATGTGGCGGGAGTGAAAAAGTAGCGTTATTATGCGGTTTTGCAGTGTTTCTTTGTGTTGATCTTGCGCGCTCTATGCTGAAACGGTGAGAATATGGCGTCTTTTGGGCGTTGTCTCCCATTTTTTACTCCCATATCTCTGATAAATTCTATATGTGGCTAACTCAACTCTAAAGAAACCGCGCGCCAGCAAGACTACTGTTGCACTAAAGGTGCTCATGGCTGTGACTGGCCTGCTTTTTATTTTGTTCCTTCTCGTGCATATGTACGGGAATCTGAAGATGTTTATGGGCCAGGAGGCTTATAATCATTACGCGCACTGGCTCCAAGGCACTGTGCACGTTCGCGAAGATGGAAGCATGGATACGATTCTCTATCCGCTTATTCCTGCGGGTGGCGTTGTGTGGATCATGCGTATCGGTTTGCTCCTGTTCATTGTGCTCCATATGTATTCAGCGATTGTTTTATGGAAACGTGGATCTGATGCTCGCGGTCGTGAGCGCTATAAAGTCAATATGGGTACCAAAGTTCGTGCTGGGCGTACCTACCAGGCGATGGTTATGCGTTTTGGCGGTCTTGTGATTGCTGTGTGGATTGTATTCCATATTCTGCAGTTCACCGCTTTGAAAGTGACGCCAGGTGATCGTGAATATATCGCTGGAGATCCATATTCCAATATGGTGAGCGCATTTAATGTGTGGTGGGTGTGGGCATTCTATCTGATTGCTCTTATTGCTATTGCGTTGCATGTGCGTCATGGCATTTTCTCTGCTCTTGCGACTCTTGGCTTGCTCACGCGTACGCGCGAGTTTGGTTTTAAGCTGGCTGGTGATCTAGTCGCTATCCTCTTGGTCGTGGGCTTCATGGCTCCTCCAACAGCGATTTTGTTTGGTTTCATAGGCTATCCCGCCTAAGAAGATAAGGAAGTTGAATAAATGACTGAAACATTGATTGACGGCCTTTATCGCGAGGGTGCGCCTATCGCCGATACAAAGGCTCCAGATGGTGATATTGCTACTCGTTGGGAGCGTCGTAAGTTTTCGGCTAAATTGGTCAATCCGGCCAATCGCCGTAAGCTTTCCATTATTGTTGTCGGCACTGGTCTTGCAGGTGGCGCAGGTGCTGCCTCTCTCGGTGAGCAGGGCTACAACGTAAAAGCATTCTTCTATCAGGATTCGGCTCGCCGTGCACATTCGATTGCTGCACAGGGCGGTATCAATGCTGCGAAGAATTACAAGAACGATAACGATTCGGTCTATCGTCTTTTCTACGACACTGTTAAAGGTGGCGACTATCGTGCACGCGAATCAAACGTCTACCGTTTAGCAGAGGTTTCGCCAAACATTATTGATCAGTGCGTTGCTCAAGGTGTGCCGTTTGCTCGCGAATACGGCGGTTTGCTCGATAACCGTTCCTTCGGCGGCGTGCAGGTATCTCGTACCTTCTATGCTCGCGGTCAGACAGGGCAGCAGCTTTTGGTCGGTGCCTATCAGGCTCTTATGCGCCAAGCTAAAGCTGGCACGGTTGAGCTTTTCCCTCGTCATGAAATGGTCGAGCTTGTTGTGGTAGATGGGCGTGCTCGCGGCATTATTGCGCGTGATATGGTCACTGGTGAAATCAAGACTCATATTGCAGATGCTGTAGTGCTTGCAACGGGCGGTTATGGCAACGTCTTCTTCCTCTCCACAAATGCAATGGGCTGCAATGGTTCTGCTATCTGGCGTGCCTATCGCAAGGGTGCATTGTTTGGCAATCCGTGCTTCACGCAGATTCACCCGACGTGTATTCCTCAGCACGGGACGAGCCAATCGAAACTTACGCTCATGTCTGAATCTTTGCGTAACGATGGGCGTATCTGGGTGCCAAAGAAAGCGGAAGATTGCAAGAAAGATCCGCGCGATATTCCAGAAGAAGATCGCGATTACTATCTGGAGCGCATCTATCCGTCGTTCGGCAACCTCGTGCCTCGAGATATCGCATCGCGTCAGGCTAAGAATATGTGCGATGAAGGTCGCGGCGTAGGACCAGAGATTGACGGCGTAGCGCGTGGCGTTTATCTCGATTTCGCTGATGCTATCGAACGTATGGGTAAAGATACCGTATCTGCAAAGTACGGCAACTTGTTTGATATGTATGAGCGTATTACGGGCGATAACCCTTACGAAGTTCCTATGCGTATCTATCCAGCTGTGCA
Organism: uncultured Actinomycetaceae bacterium; assembly: GCA_902464405.1. Lineage (GTDB taxonomy): Bacteria > Actinomycetota > Actinomycetes > Actinomycetales > Actinomycetaceae > Arcanobacterium_A. The sequence goes on from CABQJD010000009.1 coordinate 54,581, forward strand.
CTACACGATGGGCGGATTGTGGGTCGATTACGATTTGCAGTCCACGATTCCTGGTTTGTTTGTGGCTGGTGAAGCAAACTTCTCCGATCACGGTGCAAACCGTCTTGGCGCTTCAGCTTTGATGCAGGGTTTGAGCGATGGCTATTTCGTTCTTCCAAATACGGTCAACGATTACCTCGCTGCTGGACCTTTCCCGAAGGTTGCTGCTGATAATCCAGCTGTTGTAGAGGCTGAAAAGAGCGTCAAGGATCAGATCCAGCACTTCCTTAGCAACAAGGGCAGCCGTTCTGTGGATTCCTTCCATAAGGAATTGGGGCAGATCATGTGGGAGTACTGCGGTATGGAGCGCAGTGAAGAAGGTTTGCGCACGGCGATCAAACTTATTCGTAAACTCCGTGCAGATTTCTGGAAAGACGTCAAGGTGCCAGGTAAGGCTGATGAGCTTAATCAGAGCCTTGAAAAAGCTGGGCGCGTGGCTGATTTCATGGAACTCGGCGAGCTGATGTGCATTGACGCATTGCATCGTAAAGAATCTTGCGGTGGTCACTTCCGTGCTGAGTCGCAGACAGAAGAAGGCGAGGCGCTTCGTGACGATGCTAACTACGCGTATGTGGCAGCGTGGGAGTGGAATGGCGAAAACGAACCGCCAACTATGCACAAGGAAGATCTTAAGTACGAATTCATCGAGATGAAGCAGCGGAGTTACAAGTGAAAATTACATTGGAATACTGGCGTCAGGCTGGGCCGAAGGCTCAAGGAAACTTCGAGACGCATACGATTAACGATGTTGATCCCACCGCTTCATTCCTGGAGATGCTCGATCAACTCAACGAAGAACTCTTCGATGAGGGCAAAGAGCCGGTGGCATTCGACTCAGACTGCCGTGAAGGTATCTGCGGTATGTGCGGTTTGGTTATTAACGGCGATCCTCACGGACCGCAGGTAACCACCACGTGTCAGCTTCATATGCGCACCTTCAAAGACGGCGATAAGATCACTATCGAACCGTGGCGTTCCACTGCGTTCCCTGTGTTGCGCGATCTCGTTGTGGATCGCACTGCTCTGGATCGAATCGTGCAGGCTGGCGGTTATATCTCTGTCAATACAGGAGCAGCTCCAGACGCTCACTCTGTGCCAGTGCCGAAGAAAAACGCAGATAAGAGCTTTGAAGCTGCTGCGTGTATCGGCTGCGGTGCATGTGTGGCAGCGTGCCCGAACGGTTCGGCAATGCTCTTTACTTCTGCAAAAGTTGTGCACCTCGGTCTCTTGCCGCAGGGCGCTCCTGAGCGTAAAGAGCGTGTGGTAAAGATGCTCAATCAACACGATGAAGAGGGTTTCGGCGGCTGCACCAATACAGGTGCATGTGCTGCTGCATGCCCGAAGTCGATTCCGCATGAATTTATTTCTATGCTGAACCGAGATCTATTGAAAGCTTTCTGACTTTCTTTTGTATGCTAGCGCGAAGCTGGCAATCGTACACCCCAAGCAGTTGTGGAATATCCGTGATATTCTCACTGCTTGGGGTGTCGTATATTTATTGATGCGATGTGCGATATGGGATGGCGGCGTCCGCTCGGCAGTATAGGCTAGCTGTGTGATGTGGCTGTATGGCGTGATGTAGCTGTGTAGCTGTGTAGCGGTATAGCTTGTGTGGCTGTGCAGAGCGGAAGAGAGTAATATCTAGCACGTGAACGAACTTGTATTGGGAATTGAAACGTCATGTGATGAGACGGGCGTCGCTCTTGTGCGTGACGGCGAATTACTAGCTGACGTGACTGCAACAAGTATGGATGAATATGCTAGATACGGCGGAATTATCCCTGAGATTGCATCTCGTGCACACCTCGAACAATTTGTCCCTACGTTGAATGCTGCTCTTGAAAAAGCGAGAGTTGCCTTAAGTGATATTGACGCTGTTGCAGCAACTGCTGGTCCTGGTCTTGTCGGTCCGCTGACGATCGGTGTCAGCGCTGCAAAAGCTCTCGCTCTAGCACTGGGCAAACCTTTCTATGGCGTCAATCATATTATTGGGCATATTGCAGTTGATGAGCTTGTGCATGGCGATTTCCCGAGTGAGTTTATCGGCTTGATCGTCAGCGGCGGGCACTCCCATCTTTTGCATGTGCGCAACATTGCCACAGACGTCACCGAACTCGGCGGAACAATTGATGACGCTGCTGGTGAGGCCTTTGATAAGGTAGGGCGTCTGCTGGGTTTGCCGTATCCAGGCGGTCCGCATATTGACCGACTATCGCATGAAGGTAATCGTGAAGCGATTCGCTTCCCACGCGCAATGATGGGAGAGAAATACAAAAAGAACCACCTTTACGATTATTCGTTCTCTGGCTTAAAGACTTCTGTTGCTCGATATATTGAGGGCGTTGAAGCGCGCGGTGAAGAATTGGCAAAAGCAGATATAGCGGCGGGATTTTCTGAAGCTGTTGCTGATGCTTTGCTCACTAAAGCATTTCTTGCTCTCGAAAATGAGGGGCTTGATACTCTCGTGATTGGAGGCGGTTTCAGCGCTAATTCCCGTTTGCGCGAGCTGGCTCAAGAGCGTGCCGATGCTCATGGCATCACTGTGCGTATTCCTCCGATTCGCTACTGCACAGATAATGGGGCAATGATTGCGGCGCTCGGCTGGGAAATGGTGCGAAATGGTGTAGAGCCTTCGCCGCTAAATATCACAGTCGATACTGGTTTGCCGCGTGAGATAACAATTGTGCGCTAACTGCGCTGTACTAACTGATCTGCGCGAACTACGCTGTGCGAATTGTGAAAGCCAGCGCATCTAGCGCATTAAATATACGCAGAAGTATCTGTGCTGGTGTAGTGCGCAAGATCGCTATTCGAGGCTATCTATTTTTCGCGCAAGAACTGCTTGATGTTTACCCATAATTGGAGTGAGGATAAGTGTTGCTTGCTTCGAAGAATAGCTGCGTGCTTGGCGCAATTTGAGTTGGGCGCGTAGGCGTTCTGGCGTTATATCTGTGCCGCGTTTCTTAATTTCGACGTGCGTGATATGCCGTTCCTTGAGATATGCGCCAATCTTTTTTACGTTGAGTGGGAGCACGTCGATGACCTCAAATACCTGAGCGTATTTCAGGGGAGCAGGTTTATCGCCTGTAAGATATGCAATCGCTGAGCTTACAGGAGCTAGATTATAGGTGTGGGCGAATGATCCAATGCCGCCGCAGCGGATAATAGCTGGATCTGGTTCGATGAGGTATCTGCCAAGAGGTGCTGGTGGAAGTTGCTGGGCAGGTTGGGAAGGGTCGTTCACTTGCGCATTCCAGTGTGTGACGATTCCATCGCCTGAGCACAAGGCTGCTGTGCGTCCTGAATCTAGAGCTGCATTTCCCAACCAGATAAGCGCTTCAAGTAAATTTCCATGATCGGAGACCCATTGGGTGTGTGAGGTTGGTGGCAGCCATGAATAATCAATCCCTGGCGCGATTTTAATACCAGCACGAGGAAACTGGCTGGCAAGATTGAGTGCTGCTGGCAGAGAAGGAATCCAGCGTTCGGGATTTTGAATCCTCGTGCCGTTCATTCTGCGTGCTGGATCTATCCACAGGGCGTCAGCATTCAGTGAATCGAGATCTATATCCCATGCGTCTGCTTCAATCACTTTAGCGCGAGGAAAATCTTTTAAGTTCCATCGGGCAGCGCTCGCAGTTTCGTGATCTTTTTCGATTGCCGTCACGTGCAATCCAGCTGAGGCAAAAGCTCGAGAATCTGCTCCGATACCGCACCCGACGTCAATTACGTGCGTAGCTCCAGAATCGATAAGGCGTTGAGCGTGTATAGATCGTGCGATAGAGGCTCGAGTGGATTGCTCGTAGCCTGCTCGTGTAAACATCATCGAGTATGCTGCCTGCCCGAATTTTGCTTCTGCTTGCGTGCGGAGCTGGGCTTGCGTGAGTAGGCTGGCAGTAATATGCGGTTCATGCCCAGCGTTGCGCAGATATCGATTCGCCGCTAGCGCTTGATCAGGAGAAAAAGGGCATAGCTCAGAAATGAGAGCGTCGTAGTCCGCGGTTGTTATATCTGCAATGCTCACGTGTTGATTCTATCGTGTCTGCCTCAGTGTGGGCGAGGTGTGAGGGGTAAGAAGTGAGGGGATCCTCTATCTTTTGGTGAACGCATATGTGCAGGTAGGTTGGCTCGCTCGTCTGCTGATACTGAGAGATGGTGTGTATACGTGAAGAAGCTCGATGTGTGCACGAGGTGGAATACCGAGCAATACATATATGCAGAGGTTAGGTCTAAGGCTTGGAAGCCCAGTTGGCTGGTGCTGCCGTGAGATACATAGGCGTGGGAGATAACATAAGCGTGTGAGATATATAGGCGTGGGGAAGTATGCTAGTGCTGAAATAGTTAAGAAAATAAGTAAAAGATAATTTCGCTAGCAGAGAATGCTTATAATTTGCTCGAATATACTTAAGCGAAATAACCTTAGTAGTGAGCGTTGTTGGAAACGCACATGAGCTCGACCCCCGCGACGGCGGGCTCAACCATTAGTTTGGAACGAGAAAGAAAGAGGGATCCGGATGTCGGTATCCATTAAGCCTCTTGAGGATCGTATCGTGATCCAGCAGGTCGAGGCAGAAGAGACAACAGCAAGCGGTTTAGTTCTTCCTGGCAGTGCTCAGGAAAAGCCGCAGGAGGGTACTGTGCTCGCAGTTGGTCCAGGGCGCATTGACGATAATGGCAATCGCGTGCCGCTAGACGTCAAAGTTGGCGACGCTGTGATTTATTCACGCTATGGTGGCACTGAAGTGAAGTATGGAGAAGATTCTTATATCATTCTTTCTGCGCGTGATGTGCTCGCAATTGTGGAGCGCTGATAGCGGATATAGCGTGTAATTTCTTTTTGCGCAGATATAGCGTTGTGGGGTGTTGTGCATCAGTTTAAAGATGCGCAACACCCCGCTTTATGTATGTGTGCTAACCCCGCTTTTATATGTGCGAACCCCACTTTTATATGTGCTAACCCCACTTTTATATGTGCTAAACCTACTTTTATACGTGCTAAACGAGTTGCGCGTGCTTGGCTGTGCGTTTGGCACTGTATGCGCGGGCGCGCAGGATATCTGCACGTTCTTCTTCGCAAAGACCTCCCCATACTCCGTAAGGTTCATGGTTGTTTAATGCGTATTCTCTGCATTCTTGGATAACAGGGCATTGTGAGCAGATGGCTTTAGCTTGTTCAACTCGTCTGCGGCGTGAGGCGCCGCGTTCGCCTTCTGGATGGAAGAAAACTTCTGGATTGAGAGTGTTGCATAGGCTTTTTCGCTGCCAACTCCAATAGTCGATAGGTGCGCTATGCAGGTTGCTGAGATGGATAACCATATGTGCGCCTTTCTTCCACGTCTTGCCGAACTGTTGTTTATGCTGTGCATATGCGCAGCGCGTTTTGTGCCGCAATTTTCTGCTGCGATTTTCTGCTCATACTCGCACAGCCCCAATTTGATTAAATTTTAAGTTAAATGTTAAACAACTTGCACTAATTAGAATACTTCTTTATTCCATAAATGCCAATGTGTGTTCACTCAGAGAAATATTGAGCACAAATTATGGGAGATAGAGGGAGTAGAGCTATTGCGATTCAGGCAGCTTACTTCTAGTGGTGATTGCCACCTGTGTGCAGTTCTGCCATATTACCTGCCAGGCATTATCATAGGTGCATGGAGCACAACCCTTTCGGCTTTGTCGGCCTCACGTATGACGACGTTCTTCTTCTTCCTAATGCAACAGACGTGATTCCCTCCGAGGTAGATACTTCATCGCGGCTAACGCGGGAGATCACTCTTAAAGTGCCGCTTTTGTCTGCGGCGATGGATACAGTGACGGAATCGCGCATGGCAATTGCGATGGCTCGTCAGGGTGGCATTGGTATCCTGCATCGCAATCTTTCGATTGAAGAGCAAGCTAGCCAAGTTCGTACAGTGAAACGCTCGGAATCGGGCATGGTGAGCGATCCTGTGACGATTCATCCAGATGCAACTCTCACCGAGCTGGATATGCTTTGCCATCGCTATCGTGTGAGCGGTTTGCCTGTGGTCGATAATGATCGCAAACTTTTGGGTATTATCACCAACCGCGATCTGCGCTTTATCGCACCAAAAGATTTCGATATTCTGCGTGTTTGCGAGGTTATGACTCCTATGCCGTTGGTGACGGGAATGGTCGGTATTTCGAGCAAAGAAGCGGCTGCTCTTTTGGCAAAAAACAAAATTGAGAAGCTTCCTATTGTGGATGAAGATGGCCGGATTGCTGGGCTTATTACTGTAAAAGATTATGTGAAGAGCGAAAAGTATCCGCTTGCCACAAAAGATGCTGAAGGGCGTCTGCGGGTAGGTGCAGCGATTGGCTATTTTGGTGAAGCGATCAATCGCGCTGAAGCATTGGCCGAAGCTGGAGTAGACGTGCTCGTAGTTGATACTGCTAATGGAGAAGCGAAACTTGAACTCGATATGATCAGGCGTTTGAAAGATGATTCGGGTTTTAAGAACGTGCAGGTGATTGGCGGAAATATTGCAACAGAATCGGGCGCTCAGGCGCTGATTGATGCTGGAGCAGATGCAGTGAAAGTCGGGATTGGGCCAGGATCAATTTGTACGACGCGTGTTGTTGCGGGTATTGGTGTGCCTCAGGTGACGGCAGTCTATGAGGCATCGAAAGCTGCTCGCGCTGCTGGTGTGCCGCTTATCGCAGACGGGGGATTGCAGTATTCAGGTGATATCGGCAAAGCGATTGTGGCAGGCGCCGATACTGTGATGCTTGGTTCTTTGCTTGCAGGCTGCGATGAAACGCCTGGAGATTTAATTTTCGTAAACGGCAAACAATTTAAGAGCTATCGCGGCATGGGTTCGCTAGGAGCAATGAGTTCGCGAGGGCGAAAGAGCTATTCGAAAGATCGCTATTTCCAGGCTGACGTAAGCTCAGACGATAAAATCGTGCCCGAAGGAATCGAGGGGCAGGTGCCATATCGCGGCACTCTTGCTTCTGTGGTCTATCAGCTTATTGGCGGCTTGCATCAGACGATGTTTTATACGGGCGCTCGCACTATCGAGCAGATGAGAGAGCGTGGGCGTTTTGTGCGGATTACTTCTGCAGGCTTGCGAGAATCACATCCGCACGATGTGCAGATGATTATGGAAGCGCCGAACTATTCAAGTAAGAGCTAGTGTGCATGGCAGCTAGTTAAATAGCGAGTAGCATCTCGTATCCTTGCAAGATTCGAGCATATATTACTTAGCACAGGCGGTTTGCAGCAGTTTTTTGCAGCATTTTAATGCCGAGAATTTCCCTGCGCTCGTTCGTTGTGCTCTGATGTGTGCAAGGTGCGCCACAAAAGTAAGTGCATTGTTAAAGTGTGTTTTGCTGAAGCATAAAAATTCTATTTTTTTCTCGAGTGCTCCTCCTTTCTATCTGCAAAATAAATACATTTTAGATATTTCTTTTATCGAAAAAATCGCGCAGGGCAGGAATCCCTTTGCTAAGCATCTATCTATCCTCTTTTTGCTGTTCTTGTGACGTTGGTTAAAAGAATTGCGCTCCCCCCCCCGTAGGGGAAAATAGACGTCGAGTAAAACTTATGCATTGTCGATGTTCATTATCTACAGATAGTAAAATAGTTTAAAGGGGATATCTTTCATGGTTCGAAGTATATGCAGTTGGTGGGCGCGTGTTGGCATATTCCTAGTTGCGATAGTGCTTGGTGTTGGTTACGCTGCGTCTGTATATGCATCTCACGTGTATCGCGGACCGGAAGGCTATGAATGGTATTCCAATGCTGGTAATAATTACTACAACGCCTATAAGAGGCTTGATATTGAGAAAAAAGTAATCGAAGAAACTGGTGTTGGTGGGACGAAGAAGGTCCAGTACACGTTTACTTGGAACAAAACTAAAGATCAGGTAGCATTTTCTGGGCGAGTTTGGCTCTTCGCTTTTCTTCCTAAAGATATTCAAGATAATGGCATGACGATTACTCGTTATAAGGATGAAATCAAAAAAAAGCTAGAAGGTGGTCGGTTAGTCACCTACTGGGAGACGGTGACTATTGCTAAGCAATCGATCGGTGATTTTAATGCGGGTAGCGGAACTCGTAGTTCTTTTGTGTATGGTGAAGATGGTTTTGATAAGAACTGGTCTGACGGTTTTGGGCAAACCAATCCAAATAAAGATAATGACGTCGCTCATGCTGGGAATAATGAATCAACCTGTGAAATGACGTCATGGAAAGATCAAGGGAAGTTTCGTCGTTCCCTGTGGTCTTACGAGAATGGAACGAATACAACTCATAAGTGGGTCGTAGAAGCTTGGGTTCCATCTAGTTTTAATATCGATACTGAGCCTGTGCTGATGGGATACAATTCGTCAAACACTATATCTACTGAAGATTTCTTTATGGGATATGGTCCTTTCGATACGGATAATGATGGCTTGCCTGACTATCTCGAGACGAAGAATAAAACGAATCCCTTCGGTGCGTCACTTACGTATAAGAGCGAGCCGCTTCCTTATGGCGTGGCATCGAGTGTGAAGCCTTTGGCGCAGACGGGTACTGTCGGCAATCTAGAAAATCGTTATGTGTTTAGCGCAGATGATAGGGTGTCTGATGCTGTTCCCACAGGTGCCACCTATACGCTGTCTTCTACACTTCCTGCTGGCGTATCGGAAACGACTAATAAAAATCAAATGGCTCCAGGGCGAGTGTTCTTGGATCCAAACACGGGTGAACTGCTCTTTCATCCATCTGATGCTCATGCTGGGAAAAAAGTCGATTTTGAAGTCAACGTGGAATTCCCGCAGCACTCTACGTGCCGTCCGAAGTTAAAAGAAAAAATCAATGCTTCGTTTACTGTGAAGACGCCTGCTAAAAACGAGTACAGCCCGCAGTATGCAGATACGAGCGTACAGGCTGGGACGAGCGTAGATACACAAGCGCCGAAGGATAAGGATCCGAATAAACATCTGC
>CABQJD010000010.1 GCA_902464405.1 uncultured Actinomycetaceae bacterium
TGATGGATATGAGCAGACGCTCGCGCAAATGAGCGCGCAGGAAAAGAATGCCATTTCTCATCGTCGGCAAGCTTTTGAGGCGTTGGCACCTAAAATCGCAGAAATTCTTTAAGTAATCGTCACGCCAGGGCAATTGCTGCGCTTAAGCAGGCACCACGCCAAAGCAATTGCTGCGTTTGAGTGCTCGTTACGCTAAGTCACACCAGCACGCCAAAAATCGCGTGTTTTGATTATTGTTCATGTGCTGCTGCTCAAACTTTTACCCTCTGCATCAAGATTACTATTCACGATTACTTTCACAAGGAAAACGAGAGTGTACGAGGATTGATAATTGCTACGGCGCTGGTAACTGCGCCAAAAATGGTGGTTGCGCTGACAAGAGGTGAAAGGAATAGTCGTGCCGAAAAGAACGGTTAAGCAAAAAAGGGTATAAAAAACGGACCTCTTTGTCCGTCTTCCATCTAGCTTTTGCTAGTGCCAACCACCTTGTTGGCTCTATTGTGCGTTCTTCTTAGCCCATGAATGATGCTGGGAAGAACAATTCGTTGCGGATTTCTGCTTGATGAGCGCGAGCTTCAATCATGTCGCGGTTCATGCTCTTATCGCTGCGGAAAAAATTCTTGAACATCCAATTCACCTCCTAGCGTCTTTCTCATGGCTCTCACGAGAAGAGCCTTTATTGTTTCGATAGCTTGTTGTTTCCAACAATTCCATTCTAGACTTTTGGCGGAAAGAATCATAGTGGAGAACTTGTCAGACACATCTCATTGCGTGTTTTATCTGATTGTTGAATATACTCTCTGCTCTTTGTAAATGCTCGTAAATGCTCGGGAGAATATATCACTCTAAGTGAAATCTTCTTTGTGTATTTGTTGTGATTCAGATGGTATTTCATCGTTTCAACATGCATTCAGATAGGCAAGTGCGCGCTTAAGAATTACTGCGTGGCTCGATGCTATTTCTGCCTGCAGTTCTGCAGTGTTCAGCTCGCCAAGCGTAAACCACGAAAACTCCACTGCATCAGACACAGCTTCGGCGTCACCAGCAATAGGAACCACATATCCCAAAGAGACGGCATGCTGGCGTTCATCTACAAGTGTCTCACCAGGAGTGGGGAAGTATTCGCCTACAGTAAAGGGAATAAGGGAGGCAGGAAGCTGGGGGATCGCCATATCTCCCAGGTCGTGTTCGATATTTCGAATAATGGCTGCATGAATACTTTCGTGAAAGAGTACGCGGCCGCTGACGATTGTGCGTACGAGACCAGAATCGTTGGCACACAGCAATAAACCAACTGCGGCAAGATGTCCGTTATCGTCTAGGCGCACAGGTACAATATCTACATAAAGTATCGGAACTTTGGTGCGCACAAACGCCAATTCTTCAGGGGAAAGCCACGGTTCCATATCGTCTGCTGAAATATCGTGCATATACTGATTGTGCCAGCTTTGAGCGGAATATGGGAGAATAAAACTATGCAGAAATACGAAGTCCCGATGATACTTCTGGGCAGTATATTCGTTATCGTCATGGCTGTGCTCGGCTGGTGTTCCGCATGGCTCACTCATTGGGATCCTGCAGTTGTGTTAATTTGTGCAGTCGCTAGTTGCTGTGTGCTTCTGATGGGCATCGGGTGGTACAAAGGTGCAATGATGTGGGTTGCAACAAGCGTGCTGTGCTGCGCTGTGCTTTTCCCAACGCCGTGGGGGCTGATTCCGATGGCAATCGGTTTCGTGATTTTTATGATGATTCTAGGGCTTCGTCTTTTTGAGATGCTCGATGAAAAGGAGAAATAGTGGTGGAAAGAGTTGTGTTGGAGCCTGGGCAGAAAGCTCCCGAATTTGAGCTTCCAATTGCTGGTGGCGGGAGCGTTTCTTTATCGGATGAAGTGAGTAAAGCTCAGCGTGGAGTGGTGGTGTATTTCTATCCTCGCGCTATGACTCCAGGTTGCACAAAAGAGGCGTGCGATTTTCGTGATTCTGAAAATTCCTTGCGTGCTGCAGGCTACACTGTGATTGGAATTTCTGGTGATTCGGTGCAGCGCCTAGAGAAGTTCGTTGCCAAGGAATCTCTTAATTTCCCGCTTGCTTGTGACGAAGATCGTTCAGTTATGATGGCATACGGAGCGTTTGGGGAGAAAAAGAACTATGGCAAGCTGGTTCAAGGCGTCATTCGGTCAACGTTTGTGGTAGATAAAAATGGTGTGCTGAGCAATGTGCAATACAACGTGAAAGCGACTGGGCACGTGGCACGTCTGCGCAAGCAGCTAGAGATTGATTGATCAGCTGATCGCTGAGTGGTCGATCCAGCGGTGAGTTGGTGTAAAAGTTAGCATGAAGTCAGTGCTAAGTTGGCTTGGGGCAGAGGATATGGCGTCTCGCGCCCTAAAAGCTTAGGCGTGGATTTCGCTGTTTGCTCAAGGTTCGGTATGCTAATCATGCACTTGCCCAAGTGGCGGAATTGGTAGACGCGCTGGATTTAGGTTCCAGTGCCTTCGGGTGTAGGGGTTCGAGTCCCCTCTTGGGTACTTAGTTTTTCTTGATATATCAAGGAAAAGCAACTATGTTAGAACGTTTGTAGCGCAAAAGTGATAGAGCGAAAAATTTTCTGCGGCAATGTTGTTCACTTTACTTTTTTAGCAGGTGCGCATAAAGGGTGGTATATATAACGGCACGTATATGTGACGTGATGATTTATGTGAGTTTTTGGCAATTTTCCCCATGGCAGATGCTACTCTTATCTACGTATCAAATTCAGGTTCTGCACATTGCGTGTGCTCGATAAAGTGAGGTTTTCATGGCGGATAGTTTGAGTTTTGGGCGCGTCACCATTCCAACAGATCTAGATGTTGTTCCCCAGACGATCGAAGTTGCCAAACTGTGGGGTGCAGATGCGATTCGTGACGCTGATGGCACTGATTTTCCTCCAGAGCTTGCCGATACAGATCTCAAGGTTTATTCCACGTACTACACCACACGTAAAGATAATGCCTGGGCAAAAGCCAACCCTGATGAAGTGCAGCAATGCTATATTATGACGGGTTTCCACACGGCGGAAGATGCTCCGCTGAGCATTGAGCTGATGGGTAATATCAGTGAAGAGCTAATGAAAGTCAATACCCACGACGATATGAAGCGCTGGTGGGAAGTCATTGATCGCAGCACGGGTGAGATCGTGCCGCCTGATGGCTGGAGCTACTGCGAAGAAACGGGATGTGTCGTCATCGAAAATCCAATCCCGTACCACGAATACACTGTCTCATTCCTCACCTATCTCATCTGGGATCCGGTGCATATGTATAATTCCGTCACCAATGATTGGACGGACGTTGAGCACCAGATTACTTTCGATGTGCGCCAGCCCAAGACCCATAAATTTACGATGGAGCGCCTGCGTAAGTTCATTGCGGATCATCCTTATGTAGACGTGATTCGATATACCACGTTCTTCCATCAGTTCACTCTCGTATTCGATAAACTTCGCCGAGAAAAGTATGTGGATTGGTATGGCTATTCAAATTCTGTTTCGCCGTATATTTTGGATCAGTTTGAACGTGAAGTGGGCTATAAATTCCGCCCAGAATTTATTGTAGATCAGGGTTATCATAATAATCAGTACCGTGTGCCCAGCAAAGAGTATCTCGATTTTATGGCGTTTCAGCGCCGTGAAGTGGCAAAACTTGCCAAAGAGATGGTGGATATTACTCACGAGCTTGGTAAAGAAGCAATGATGTTTCTTGGAGATCATTTCATTGGCACCGAGCCGTATATGGACGAGTTCGCCACAATCGGTCTGGATGCCGTGGTTGGCTCGGTAGGTAACGGCTCCACACTTCGTTTAATCTCTGATATCCCTGGAGTGTCTTATACAGAAGGACGTTTACTGCCGTACTTCTTCCCAGATGTTTTCTGCGAAGGCGGAGATCCTCTTAAAGAAGCGAAAGTAAACTGGGTGACGGCACGTCGTGCTATTTTGCGTAAGCCTATTGATCGTATCGGTTATGGTGGCTATCTGAAGCTTGCGCTTGAATTCCCAGAATTCGTCGATTACGTCACGGAAGTGACGAATGAATTCCGCGAGCTTTATGAAAACGTGAAGGGCACGACTCCTTATTGTGCTAAGCGTGTGGCAGTGCTGAATTCATGGGGCAAGTGCCGTTCATGGGGTGCGCACATGGTGCATCATGCTCTTTATCAAAAGTCTAATTATTCGTATGCAGGTGTGATTGAAGCTCTTTCTGGTGCTCCTTTTGATGTGCGCTTCATTAACTTTGATGACGTACGCGCAGGTGCTTTGGACGATATTGATGTGCTCATCAACGTAGGTGATGGAGATACTGCTCATACGGGCGCCAGCATTTGGGAAGATTCAGAAATCTCTGCACTTGTGAAAGGTTTTGTGCATCGCGGAGGCGGGCTGATTGGTGTGGGTGAGCCCGGTGGGCATCAATACCAAGGGCGTTATCTACAGCTGGCGTCGGTTGTTGGCGTGGAAAAAGAAACGTGCTTTACTCTTGGCTACGATAAATATAATTGGGACGAGAATCGCGATCATTTTATTCTGGCAGATGTGCAAGGAGAGCTGAACGTCGGCGAAGGTAAGCGCTATATGTATGCGCTTGAAAATACTGAGGTGCTCGTAGCTCCCGATAAAGAAGTGCAGATGGCTGTAAATGAATACGGAAAAGGCCGTGGCGTGTATATTTCAGGTTTGCCATATTCTTTCGAGAATGCGCGCGTATTGCAGCGGGCTGTGCTCTGGGCTTCGCATTCTGAGGATCAGTTGCATGAATGGTTCTCCACGAATCAAAACGTGGATGTGCATGCATATGTGGCAAATGGTAAATACTGCGTGGTCAATAATACTTACGAACCGCAGAGCACTACGGTGTATCGCGGAGACGGCAGCAGTTTCGATCTCGATCTCGAAGCGAATGCGATTCTCTGGTACAACATCTAGTAAGGGTGTGCGCTGAGTAAAAAATCAGAGACTACGTATGTTTTCTCTTACTTTGAAAGTGAGATTGAATGTGAGAGAAAAATTAAGTGATTACAGTGCTTAAATTCCTTAGAGATTAGTGTGTGGGGTGGAAAATTTAGGTTTCCCACCCCACACGCATAGTTTCGGATTAGATAGTTTCAGATTATTCTAAACGTATCTGGTCTAGTGTGATCTTGCTCTATAGCGAAATAACCTGATTTGCAAGTTAAGCGTTAAAAAGAGTTAAAAGTATATCTTTTGACGCTTAGCTCCGATTTGCAATGTGTATGCGTATGCAGATGTTTCGGCTAGTGCATTCATTAAGCCTGTGTGCGAGTTTTCTCGCAATCATTTGTGCGGTGATACTCTGCGGCTGAGTGCGCGGTAGAATAGCGCACATGACTACTGTTCCTGAAGTGATTCCTGGCGAAAACGTTCGCGTTCGATTCTGCCCAAGCCCCACTGGTACTCCGCATGTTGGTATGGTACGCACATGCCTATTCAACTGGGCATATGCGCGTCACACGGGCGGCACATTCGTTTTCCGTATCGAAGATACGGATGCGGCGCGAGACAGTCAAGAGAGCTACCAGCAGATTCTCGATTCTCTTGCATGGCTTGGAATCACGTGGGACGAAGGAACTGAGGTTGGCGGACCGCATGGGCCGTATCGTCAGAGTGAACGCATGGATATTTATCGTGACGTTGCGGCGCAGCTCCTTAAAGCTGGCTACGCCTACGAAAGCTACAGCACACCAGAAGAGGTAGAGGCGCGTCACCTAGCTAAAGGCGAAGATCCAAAACTTGGCTACGATGGCTTTGATCGTGACCTTACTTCTGAGCAAATCGCGGCGTATAAAGCTGAGGGGCGTAAGCCCGTGCTGCGTATGCGTATGCCTGATGAGGATATTACGTTTACTGATCTTGTGCGCGGCGAGATTACTTTTAAGGCAGGTTCAGTGCCCGATTATGTGATTGTGCGGGCAAATGGCGATCCTCTTTATACGCTCACTAATCCTGTGGACGATGCGATGATGGAAATCAATCACGTGTTGCGCGGTGAAGACCTGCTCAGCTCTACGCCGCGTCAGATCGTTTTATATCGTGCGCTTATCGATCTTGGTATTGCGCAGTATATGCCGCTTTTCGGGCATCTTCCTTATGTGATGGGGGAGGGAAATAAAAAACTTTCCAAGCGTGATCCAGAGTCGAATCTTTTGCTGCATCGTGAGCGCGGCATGATTCCTGAGGGTTTGCTCAACTATTTGGCTTTGCTGGGTTGGAGTATTGCGCCAGACCGCGATATTTTCTCAAGCGAGGAGCTTGCTGCTGAATTTGATGTGGAGCGTGTGAGCCCAAATCCTGCACGTTTTGACGATAAGAAATGCGTGGCAATCAACGCTGAGCATATTCGTATGCTCGATATAAATGATCTGCGTGATCGTTTAGTGCCCTATCTTACGCAGGCTGGCGTGCTCAGTGCAGCAAGTTTTGACGAATGCGACGCTGAAACTCAGCGCCTGCTCACAGGGGCGGCGCCTCTTGTGCAGACTCGTATCCAGCTATTGGGCGAGGCAGCGAAACTTATGGCATTTTTGTTTAAGCGCTGTGACGAGATTGAATACGACGAAAAAGCTGTGGCTAAGCTGCGAGATACAACGCCTGCCGTTTTTGCTGCAGCAGCTGAAGCATTTGCAGCTATTCCAGCTGATGATTTCACGGCAGAAAATATCAAAGCAAGCTTTGATGAGCGCGTTGTTGCAGCGCTCGATGTGAAGCCTCGGTTTGCCTATGCGCCGCTCTTCGTGGCGATGACGGGCACGAACGTGAGTTTGCCTGTGATCGATTCCATGGCGCTGCTCGGCAAAGAGGAGACTCTTGCTCGTATTGAGCGCTGTGCTGCTGCGTTATGATTGTCAGCGTTACGCCGTTATAAACGAAGTGTATTGTATAAACGGGGTGCCGTTATTGCTGATTACTTTATGCAATGAGGCGCTTTTATGCGCCTAGTTTGCGCCAGCTGAATTCAGTTTGCGCCAGCTAGGTTGGTTTGCTGCACTTCGGCAGCGCGTTGCAATGATTTGTTCCAAACAGTGCCTTGCAATGATCTGTTTTTCAGCTGTGCATGCCCTCATTCCTAACTAGATGCTGGATGCGTGGCGTTATATTCGGCGAGGAATCTGAGTGCGTAGTCTTTATCGCTTGGAACTTCTACGTATGTGCCGCCGCGAGCATGAGTCGTCTCCAAGCCTTTGCCAAGAAGGAGCACGACTCGTTGCGCTGTATCGTCTTGCGCTGTATCAGCTAGGACTGCTTCTCTAATGCATTCTGCGCGATTTTCGTTAATAGTGTGGGGGATCGTCACGTATTGGGCAATATCTGCAGCGATTGATTCAAATGGTTCGTAATAGTTATCGTCTTCCGTTATCCACACATGGGTGCAGTATTGGCTGACGGCTTCGCCCATATCTTTGCGCCGGTCCAATGCTTTGCCTCCTGTAGAGCCGAAGACTGTGAGCAATGTGTGTTCGGGATATTCATTGCGCATGCTGCTCAAAACTGATTCGAAGCTCAGTTTATTATGCGCATAATCGACGAGTACAACGACTTTCTTATCGTTGCTTATATAGCGCTGCATACGACCAGGAGCTTGCGCAGCTTGCAGACCTTCGCGCACATATTCTTCTGGAACTCCAAGTACGCCGCAGATTGTGATTGCGCATAGAGCATTGCTCACGTTGAATAACCCTGGCATGGAAATAGTAAAATCTTTAGAAGAATACCACGGCGAATATGCGGAAAAATGAATGCCGCGCATATCGGTTGATATAGTTTTTGGCGGGCAATAGACGTCATCTTCTGGGTGAGAACCGTAGGTGAGAGTTGGGCAATGCGCTCTAGCGTGTGCCGTTGTGCGTTCGGCAAGTATAGCGTCGCTGTTGACAATAGCTGTATCTGCTTGTTCAAAGATGCGAAGTTTTGATTCGTAATAGTCGTCAAAACTTGAATGTTCGCTGGGGGAAATATGATCTTCTCCGATGTTTGTGAAGGCTGCTATGGCAAAGCGCATACCGCAAACGCGCTCATATTTAAGTGCCTGTGAGCTTACTTCCATCACCATATGTGTGATTCCTGCGTGGTAAGCATTGGAAAAATGCTGGTATAACTCAAGTGGTTCAGGGGTGGTTAGATGTGATTCTTCTTCTGTTATTCCGTCGTAATTGTTGATGGAGCTGAGGATTGCCGGGCCGTGGAGCTTTTGTGAACGGAGCCATTTTTCGAGTATGTATCGCACAAAATATGCAGTGGTGCTTTTCCCTTTTGTACCAGTAATCCCAACAATTGTGAGTTTATTGGCCGAATTGTCAAAGAAGAGTTGACCGAGAGTGAGAGTTGCGTGGCGAATGTTTGTGACGGGGATGGCTGGAATCGTTACCGTATTGGCTAGTGTTGGGGCCAGTGAGCGATCAACCACATATGCAATAGCTCCAGCGGCTTGTGCGTCAATTAAAAACTGTGGAGTGAAATGTGCTCCTTTGACGATGAAGAGAGCAGAGCTTTTGACTAACCGTGAATCGTAGCTGAGGCAGCTAATAGGGGTATTTCGCAGTTCGGCAAGCAAAGGGGAGCTAAGTGAACCTGGATCCGTGAGGTTCTTTTCCTCAAGGAGGCAGAGATAATCGTCAAGAACATGAAGCATAAAATTAAGGATACTCGTTCACTGCAGACAATACGAAGAGTCGCTCCCGTTGAAAGGGCTGGATTATCGTGAATTAAATCAAGCAATCACTCACACAATGCTCGCTCCCTTTGAGGGGGGGGGGATTATCCTTCTGAATGTTTCAGTATGTCGGTGAGTCGATTTGCGGCGGTGACGACGGCTGCAGCGTGTCTGCGTGCTGGTTGTGAACCCATGCGTTCAATCGGACCTGAGATTGAGACTGCGGCAATGACGTGCCCATTTGGTCCGCGTACTGGAGCTGAAATAGATGCTACGCCAGGTTCTCGTTCAGCAATTGATTGCGCCCAGCCGCGTCGGCGTACTGCAGAGAGAACGGTTGCTGTGAATTCGGCTCCGTGAAGACCACGGTGTAGATGGTCAGGTTCTTCCCATGCGAGAAGAACCTGTGCGGCAGATCCAGCGCGCATAGAGAGAGTCGCTCCCACGGGAATTGAATCGCGTAGCCCCATAGAACGATCGGCTGCAGCAATGCAGACGCGCACATCTCCTTGCCTGCGATAGAGCTGGGCAGATTCGCCTGTATGATCACGAAGTGCAATGAGAACTGGGTTTGCTGCTGCTAGGAGACGGTCTTCTCCAGCTGCGGAGGATAGCTCGGAAAGGCGCGGTCCGAGTGTGAACCGTCCTTGCATATCGCGCGTCACCAAACGGTGATATTCAAGGGCGACTGCCAAACGGTGTGCCGTTGGGCGTGCCAGCTGTGTGGCTGAGACAAGTTGCGCGAGCGTCAGTGGACCATCTTCGAGCGCCGAAAGTACTGCTGCGGCTTTGTCTAGCACGCCAACGCCAGATCCAGATTCTTCTTCGTCCATACCATGATATTGCCATCTTGAAATCTGAGACGCAAACTTGCTTTTTGTAAAAACGCGGAATGCTGTATGCACACAGAAAGAAAAATGCGTGAGAAAGAGGGGCATATGAGTGGCACGCTAGCTGAAAAAGTGTGGAACGATCACGTCGTCAAGCGGGGGGAAAACGGTGCGCCAGACCTTCTTTATATTGATATGCAGTTGTGCCATGAGGTGACGAGCCCGCAGGCATTTGAGGGTTTGCGTATAGCTGGGCGCAAAGTGCGCCGCCCAGAGCTTACAATTGCGACTGAAGATCACAATACTCCCACTCTGGATATTGATCTCC
This sequence comes from uncultured Actinomycetaceae bacterium, assembly GCA_902464405.1. Lineage (GTDB taxonomy): Bacteria > Actinomycetota > Actinomycetes > Actinomycetales > Actinomycetaceae > Arcanobacterium_A. The sequence goes on from CABQJD010000010.1 coordinate 9,860, forward strand.
CTGTGGCAGATATAACAAGCCGCACTCAGCTTGAGACACTGCGCAGCAATGCGAAAGAGTTCGGCATTCGTCTGCATTCTCTCGGAGATGCTGACCAGGGGGTTGTGCATGTTGTTGGTCCACAGCTTGGACTCACGCAGCCAGGCATGACGATTGTCTGTGGTGATTCCCATACGTCTACTCATGGTGCATTTGGCGCTCTTGCATTCGGTATCGGTACCTCCGAAGTGGAGCATGTGCTTGCCACTCAGACGCTCCCGCTCCAGCCGTTCAAGACAATGGCGGTAAACGTGCATGGCGATCTGGCTCCTGGTGCAACTGCGAAAGATATTATCCTCGCGCTTATCGCAAAAATCGGCACTGGTGGAGGGCAAGGCTATGTGATCGAGTACCGTGGCGCAGTGATTCGTGCCCTCTCGATGGAAGCACGTATGACGATATGCAATATGAGTATTGAAGCTGGAGCACGAGCTGGAATGATTGCTCCAGATGAGACTACTTTTGAATATCTTAAAGGAAAACCTCACGCTCCTGAGGGTGAGGACTGGGAGAATGCTCTCGAATACTGGAGAACTCTGCGCAGTGATGATGATGCTGTTTTCGATGCGAACATCGATCTTGATGCTGCGGAGCTTGAGCCTTTCGTCACGTGGGGCACAAATCCTGGGCAAGGTGTGCCGATTTCCGGGGTTGTGCCAAACCCGCACGAGATAGAAGATTCTGCTCAGCGGCTTGCTGCTGAGCGAGCGCTTGAATATATGGGGCTAGCTGCTGGTACGCCGATGCGGGATATTGCTGTTGATACCGTTTTCATCGGCTCGTGTACAAATGGAAGAATTGAAGACCTGCGCAACGCTGCATCGATTATGAAAGGGCGCCGTAAAGCTGATGGCGTGCGCGTGCTTGTGGTGCCAGGTTCTGCGCATGTGAGGCTTCAGGCTGAGCGTGAAGGGCTTGATAAAGTATTCAAAGATTTTGGCGCGCAATGGCGAAATGCTGGATGCTCAATGTGTTTAGGCATGAATCCAGATCAACTTGCGCCGGGGGAGCGTTCGGCATCTACCTCAAACAGAAATTTTGAAGGTCGTCAGGGCAAAGGCGGGCGCACGCATCTTGTCTCGCCTCTCGTGGCAGCGGCAACTGCTGTACGCGGTACTCTCTCAACTCCTGCAGACTTGGAATCAGTATCTGCTTAAAGCTGGCACGTAGCATTTAGGAAGGATGGAAACAATGGAAAAATTTATCTCACACACAGGTATTGGTGTGCCGCTTCGCCGTTCGAATGTAGATACCGATCAGATTATCCCAGCAGTTTATCTCAAGCGCGTCTCGCGCACAGGTTTTGACGATGCACTTTTTTACGCATGGAGGCAAGATCCGAGTTTTGTGCTTAATGATCCAGCATACGCGAGCGGGAGCGTCTTAGTTGCTGGCAACGATTTCGGCACAGGATCTTCTCGCGAGCACGCAGTGTGGGCCTTAAAAGATTATGGTTTCCGCGCAGTTCTCGCTCCGCGTTTTGCTGATATTTTCCGAGGAAATGCTGGTAAACAAGGGTTGGTTGCTGCAGTGGTTGCCGAATCTGATATTGAGCAGCTGTGGAAGATTCTTGAATCGGAGCCAGGTACGCACATAACGATTGATCTTGAGCATAAGCGCGTCCAAGCTGGTGAGTTTACGTGTGTATTTGATATTGATGATTATACGCGCTGGCGCTTAATGGAAGGGCTGGACGATATCGCTCTCACACTGTGTGATGAAGAATTGATTTCTGCGTACGAAGCCGAGCGAGCGAATTTTAAGCCGTGCGCGTTGCCAGAAAAAACTCTTCCGAAAGAGTATGTGCAGCCTGCACGCTCTGCCGATATTCTGTTGTGAGACTCTGCTGATATTCTTTTATGAGTTTGTGAGGTATGCGTATTTTTATGCAGGTTTTGTGCGCGTATGTTTGAAAGAAAATAGTGCTCTTTGCTTAAGACAGCGTGCGACACAGCGATCTGAGATATTGCGCTTTGGCTCGCTGCGTACTTTTAGAGGTATCTTAGTTTTTAGAGTTTTCATCAAACAAAGGACGGCGATGGCAGACGGCGTACTCAAAGTAGATGGCGGTTTTCCGCTTAAAGGCGAGATTACTGTGCGTGGTGCGAAAAATTTCGTAAGTAAAGCGATGGTTGCTGCGCTTTTGACGCCAGAGACGTCAGTATTGCGTAATGTTCCTCTTATCCGCGATGTTGATGTGGTCAGTGAGCTATTGCGTTTGCACGGTGCAGAAGTGGATTACGATCAAGAGCGCGGCACTGTGACGATTACGCCTGGTCAGCTGCATCTGCCAGATCCTACTGTAGTGATGCAGTTAGCTGGATCTTCGCGTATTCCGATTCTTTTTTGCGGACCTTTGCTGCATTCGCTTGGTGAAGCATTTATCCCCGATCTTGGCGGTTGTCATATTGGTGAGCGGCCAGTGGATTTCCATTTGCAGGTGCTGGAAGATTTTGGCGCTAAACGGACGCAGGAAGATGTCGGCTTGCATCTTTCAGCTCCGCGCGGTTTACACGCCAAGAAAGTACATTTGCCTTATCCATCCGTAGGGGCAACAGAGCAGACCCTGCTGGCTGCAGTTCGCGCTGAAGGAATTACAGAGCTTAGCGGAGCTGCTGTGGAACCAGAGATTATGGATTTAATTGCCGTGCTGCAAAAGATGGGTGCGCTCATTAATGTGGATACGGATCGCACGATTCATATTGAGGGCGTTTCTGAACTGCACGGATACACCCATACTGCGCTCGCGGATCGTATTGAAGCAGGATCGTGGGCGTGCGCTGCTTTGGCGACGGATGGCGATATCTATATTCACGGTGCTGAGCAAGCTACAATGATGAGCTTTCTCAATGTCTTCCGTAAAGTTGGCGGAAAATTTGAAGTGTTTGATGATGGAATTCGCTTCTGGCATCCAGGCGGAGAGCTGAAGTCAATCCCGATTGAAACAGATGTACATCCAGGTTTCATGACTGATTGGCAGCAGCCAATGGTTGTGGCTCTTACTCAAGCACAAGGCGTAAGCGTGGTGCATGAGACTGTTTATGAAAATCGTTTTGGTTTTACTGAGGCACTCAACAAAATGGGAGCGCATATTCAGGTGTACCGTGAGTGTCTAGGTTCGAAGAAATGCCGTTTTGGTTTGCGCAATTTTTACCATAGCGCAGTGATTCAAGGGCCGACGCCGCTGCGTGGTGCTGACATTGAGGTTCCCGATCTGCGCGGTGGTTTTTCTCACCTCATCGCAGCTCTTACCGCTGAAGGTACCTCAAACGTGAGCGGCACAAATATTATCAATCGGGGCTACGAACATTTTATGAAGAAACTCCACGCGCTCGGGGCGCATGTGGAAAAACTCAGCTGAGCGTCGTAATGCGAGCATAGCCGTAATGCGAGCACGGTATATGCAATGAGTTGGAAAGAAAGAAATAAGCATATGGTTTCAACAAAAACTCGAGTTGCTGTTGTCTATGGCGGCACCTCTGGAGAGCACTCAATTTCATGTGTGACGGCAGGTGCTGTGATGGCTGCGCTCGATCCGAATCGTTATGATGTTATCTCTATCGGCATCACGCGAGAGGGTATATGGGTGCCTGGAGAAACAGATTTATCGCGCCTGTGTTTATCAGATGCCGGCTTGCCGGAAGTTGCGGCAAGCAGTGAGAGAGTCGTCATTCCTCCAGGAGACGGGTCACAGGAGCTTTTTGTGCTCAATACTGCTTCTCTCAATGGGGAACTATCTGTGCGAAGCTTGGGGTGCGTTGATGTAGTTTTCCCTCTTCTGCATGGTCCGTTTGGAGAGGATGGGACGATTCAAGGTCTTCTCGAGATGGCCAATCTTCCGTATGTGGGGTGCGGAGTATTTGCGTCTGCTGCTGGTATGGATAAGCACTATATGAAGCTTGTTCTAGAAGATGCGGGTATTTCGGTAAGCCCTTATGTGGCTGTGACGGCACGGCAGTGGAGCTGCGATCCTGAAGCGGTGCGTTCTGCTGTCAGTAAGCTGAAGTTCCCGCTGTACGTTAAGCCGGCTCGCGCTGGCTCGTCACTAGGTATCTCTCGAATTGACTCAATAGACCAGCTAAATGCTGCTATTGAAACCGCGCATCAGCACGATCCTAAAGTGCTGATAGAGCAGGGTGTTGATGGGCGAGAAGTTGAATGCGGTGTGCTTGGTGGGCATGGCTATGAGCCTACACGTGCGTCCTATCCTGGCGAAGTAATTCTCGATGTTTCTGATGATGAATTTTACGATTTTAATCATAAATACCTCGATACGGCTGCGCTGACGAATCAGGTCCCTGCGCAGCTTACTGAGAGCGTCACGCAGAGTGTACGCGAAACTGTACGGCAGGCTTTTGAAGCATTTGGATGTGAAGGGCTTGCGCGTGTGGATTGTTTCGTAGCAGAATGTGGCGAGGTGTTGGTAAACGAGATCAATACCATGCCAGGGTTTACGCCATTTTCTATGTATCCAGTGCTCTGGGAAAATATGGGTATGAGCTATTCACAACTCGTCGATGAGCTTATTGCTCTTGCACTTGAAAGAGGGACGGGTCTGCGCTGATGCGCTGATTCTTGTGCTGCGATAGGCCTCTGTCTGATTTCAGGCAGACGCCTAGCTGTGCGGCGAGATACAGGATATAGGGGATATGCGTAGATTGATTTTATGGACTTTCGCTGAAAGTCCTTATATGGTGAGTAAATTTTTTGATATATTTCTCCCATGAGCGCAAAGAAGCACCCATTTATACATATATTAGTATCCGTATTATTTTCATTATCTTTAGTTTTTATTTGTTTTTTTGGAGTTGAAGCTCCTGCCTACGCTGCAGATCCTACTGTAGTTAGCACTGAAGAAACAGATGAGGTCAAGCTCTCTTTACTTCTGATTTCAGGAGATCCGAAATCTGCTGATTCTACTGTGGAATATAGATTGCAGCTAACGAATAAAAGTTCTTCGGCTCGATCTTTTGAGAGCGTAGCATCAAATCTTAATGGTTATAATTCCTGCAAGTGGCGAGATGCTAAACCAAACGTTATGCAAGAATGCTATTCGGCTGGGAATCAAAATAAACTTACACACGTCGTCACCGCAGAAGAAGCAGCACAAGAAAATGGTTTCGTCCCGTATATCACGTTCAGAATGTACTCTGGCACTCAGTATCAGGGAACTGCCAAAAGCGTTGGGGGAATCAATAGCCAGCTAGCTCCATCGAATGCGAAGCTCACTATCATGAATCCTAAAGAGCCAGGCGAGAAATGGTTTGTGGGAGAAAAAATAGAATACAAAGCCAGTATTAGAAATGATACAGGCACAGCTCGCTCTATGAGCGTGAAAAGCTCCAACCTCGAGAACTGGAGTGGCTGTAAATGGAGTTCGGTTGCAGCTGATAACAACTGGAAAGAATGCACTTTCGCATATCACGTTGTGAGTGAAACAGATAAAAATGCGGGCACGTTTACAGCATCAATAGTCTGGCAGTCTTATCCAAGCACAGGCTATAGCGGCACTCCTACCGATTATGCTACGGCTACAAGCGAGGCGCTCAGTATTGGCTCTGATTATCTTAAATTAACGAAATTCAGCCAAACTGCAGATTCTGTAAAAGAAACCTATCAAGTTGGCGATAGCGTCACTTTCGATGTTTCTTTCCAGAAAATTGGAAGCACGCCGATGAATGTTGCTCTTTCAACTGATACAGCATTGACTAATGTGAGTGATGTGCCGGCTCATTCATGCGCGGCAGCGAGCCTTGCAGACGAAAATTCCACCCATAATTGCCAGCTATCCTATACCCTCAAAGAGAGCGATCTGCAGCGTGGGGAAGTGGAGGCAAAACTTGCGCTCACAGGATCGTTGAACGGTGTGCCAGAGCATACAGTAAAAGCACGTACCTATGTGTACACACAAAAATCTTGGAATCGTGCAGATCCTGCAAAAGCGAAAGACGCGGATCCTGCTGCAACAGCGCTTGAACCTCGCGAAATCACCACTCTTTCCGCAAGTAATAGTGACGCCAGAATAAGAATTCCAGCTATTGCTGTAGCGCCTAACGGAGATCTGTTGGCGTCGTATGATTATCGCCCACGAGCCGGGCAGGCAGGCGGAGGAGATTCCCCAAATGAAAACTCGATTATTCAACGCCGCTCGAAAGATAACGGGAAAACGTGGGAGCCAGAAACAATAGTGGCACGCGGTTTAGTGAAGGATAATCTCGCTTCACCTCTTGGATACTCTGATCCGTCGTACGTGGTAGATCATGATACAGGCACAATTTTTAACTTTCATGTGCATAGCCAAATATCTGGAGTATTTGCCAATAACCCTGCTTACACTTTTAAAGATGACGGGATGCTAGATGAGGCTAATGATCATACAATGAATCTTGGCCTATCTGTTTCTACTGATAACGGTTATAGCTGGGAGCAGAAAATAATCACTGCGCAAGCGCTTGGCGATAAAGCGAAAGAGCTGAAGTCGTGCTTTGCTACTTCTGGCGCTGGTACGCAAAAACTCGTTGCTCCCAATAAAGGAAGACTTCTCCAGCAAATGGCATGCGTGAAGAAGAGTGGCGGTATTTTTGCATACACTATCTATTCCGATGATCACGGCCAAACGTGGCAGAGTGGAAATGCTACTCCTGCTGTGGCAAAAAAGAATTACGATGAAAATAAAGTTGTAGAGCTTTCTGATGGTTCTTTGCTGCTAATGTCTCGTTCTCAAAATGGCGGCGGGCGCCTCGTGTGCACCTCCGATGATTCTGGAGAAAATTGGAAGGATTGCAAGATATTAAATGGGCTATCGGATGAAAATAATAATGCCCAGGTGATTCGTGCTTTCCCGAATGCCGCGCCTGGCACTGTGCGTTCTAAAGTATTGCTCTTTTCTGGTACGCCAAGTGGGCGCAGCAACGGTACCGTGTGGGTGTCTTTCGATGACGGAAAAACATGGCCTGTGAGTAAAAAATTCCGTCAAGGCGGCACTGGCTATACCACAATGGCAGTGCAATCAGATGGAAGTATCGGGATGCTGATGGAATCAAAGGTGTATGACGATATTGCGTATACTAACTTCAATCTGCGCTGGATTGAAGACGATTTCCGTACAGAACTGAAAGGCACAGATGCTTCTGGAAAAGGGAAAATCGGTGAAGAGTTTTCTACTTCACTGGCTGACCTCTTCCAGCGCAATGATCCCGCTTTGGCAGATACATTCAAAGTGGAAGGCCTGCCTTTGGGATTAACTGTCGATCCTGCAACTGGAAAAGTGAGTGGTATGCCTGTGGGTGCGCTTACCGAAGATAAGGTATATCCGCTGAAGGTTACTTTAACTGAAGCTGAAGATGGCACGGGCTATCCTCGCATTGCTACCGCCACTTATACGCTCACTCTCAGCCCGCGCTCTAATGATAACCCTGCGCCAGATCCAGTGATAGGCACAGTTGCTGATCAGAAGGTACAAGCAGGAGAAGCTATTACTCCGATTATGCTAAGCGTAAAGAATGGTGCAATTAGTAGCGTCAATGGTTTGCCAGAGGGGATCACTTATGATGCTGCAACTGGTGCTATCAGCGGTATACCTACCGCTGCGGGTGATTATGTTGTGACGATTAACGCTGTAAATGTGGATGGGGAAGAAAAAGCTTCTATAACGTGCACAATTAAAGTCGAATCCGCTTCGTTGCCTGCTAATCCAAGCGATTCTCGCAATCTGGGTGGAAGTGGCGTTCAAAAAGCAGCTACTCCTAAAGTTGATGCAATGAGAGATACCGTTGCACATACAGGTATGGCTGGTGTGGCGAAGTTGATGGCGCTCGCTGCTTTGAGCGCTGCAGGCGGAGCTGTCTTGCTGCGGCGCAGACGTTTAGAGCTAGATATCTAGACGTCTAATACGCTCGATTATATGCTTAGGGGGTGTTGTTGGAATCGATGATTCAACAACACCCCCTAAGCACTAGCAATCTTCTCAAGCTGTAAAGTAAAGATATAAAGTGAATAGCAAAAACTCGCAGAGTGAACAGCAAAAAGCCCCGCAAGGCGCGGGGCTTATCACATATCTGTAAAAGATCAGATGTTGCGCGTCACCTTACCAGCCTTAAGGCAGGAGGTGCATACGTTCAGGCGCTGAGGCGTACCCTTGACGAGGGCGCGTACACGCTGAATGTTTGGATTCCAGCGGCGGTTCGTGCGCACATGAGAGTGCGAGACGCTCTTGCCGAAGCCTGGACCCTTGCCGCAGATTTCACATACAGAGGCCACGATTCACTCCTTTACGTTTTTCATAGAGCCAAATGGATTGGCAACTTCTCAATGATAGCTAATAATCCTCTCAGGTTCCAACCTAAAAGATACGTGGCATTGAGCACGTTTGTTTCTGCCTTTGTAGCACAGCTGCGCGCAGTAGCTTGCAGCATACAGCAAGTAAGATAAAAGCCAGTATGATAAAACGCAGAGGTGGTGAGGATGTATTCTCAGGATCTGCATACTGTACAAAACGAACAATGCGATCGGCGCGAGCAGAATGTGACCAGCGTTTCATCGCGTCATTCTAGAATAAACGATGCTGCTTTGGTGAGCGAAACGCGTGACGTGCTGAGCACTCATCTTGAACGCTTCATTGGGAAACGATCTGCCAATCGTCTAGATAAGCTTGGTATTTCAACCGTTGCTGATCTTTTGAGCCACGTGCCATTTAGGTTGGCTCATCGTGGAGAACTGATGCCTATAGAAGCTGTGCGCGAAGGTGATGCCGTGACGGTTGTGGCTCGCGTCCTCAGCTCTTCACTGCGCTCGATGCACGCACGTCAAGGCTATATTCTCACTTTGCTCGTCACTGATGGCGAGCATGATCTAGAACTCACCTTTTTTGCTAAGAATTCCAGACCATTAAAATTTCACGAGATGCAGCTGCAGCCTGGAACGGTTGCAACGTTTTCAGGAACGATTAGCTCCTATCGAGGGCGTTTGCAACTGACTCACCCCGATTATGCTCATGTAGACGAAATGAACGGCATAGATGCTGAAGCGATAGCGCGCCCAATACCTATCTACCATGCGAGTGCTTCTGCTCCAAGCTGGAAAATTCAGCAGGCGGTAGAGATGATTCTCCCTATGCTGAGCGAATCTAGTGTGCCAGATCCCCTTCCCGAAGATTTTAGACGCGAGCATGCTTTGCCCACGAAGTTTCAGGCATTGAAGTATCTGCATGAGCCGAGCGATGAAGAGCAATGGCAGCTTGGAAAAAAACGCATGGCTTATGAAGAGGCGTTCGTACTGCAAACCATACTTGCTCGCCGCCGTATAGAAGCACAAAATGATTCTGCGCCTCGCTGCGTGCCAGCGCATATATCGGCTGCATTCGAATCGCGACTTCCGTTTGAGCTGACGCCAGGGCAGCGTGCAGTAGGGGAGACTATCGCACGAGATCTTGCTCAAACCCAGCCTATGCGCCGATTGCTGCAAGGAGACGTCGGCACAGGAAAAACAATTGTGGCACTGAGAGCTATGCTGCAAGTGCTCGATTCTGGCTATCAGGCTGTGTTGCTCGCACCAACGGAAGTGCTTGCTCGCCAGCATGCGCAAACTTTCGAGCATATGCTTGGAGATCTTGCTCATGGTGGAGAAATTGGTGCACCTGAAGAAGCGATTCGCATTGAACTTCTCACAGGTTCCCTTACTACTGCCCAGCAGCGCAGTGTTTTGGCAAGGCTGGCATCAGGAGTACCGAGTATTATCGTAGGTACTCACGCCCTGCTTTACGAGCGCGTCCAGCTTCCGCGTCTCGGGTTTGTCGTCATCGACGAACAGCACAGATTTGGGGTAGATCAACGCGATACGCTTGCTCGAGGTGCACATCTGCTCGTCATGACGGCGACGCCCATTCCTCGGACAATTGCGATGACGAGTTTCGGGGATCTGGATATTAGTACTCTCGAGGAGCTTCCTCAAGGTAGAGCGCCGATCAGCACAGTGCTCGTGCCTGCCGATAACGATGTGTGGGTGCGCAGGATATGGGAGCGTGCTCGCGAAGAAATTGAGCGCGCAGGGCGTGTGTATGTAGTATGCTCGCGAATTGCTGCAGAAGATATAAATAAGTGTGATGCTGCTGGTTTTGCAGGCGAATATGCTGATAGCTGCGCTGAAAATGTTTTGAGCGTACAAATGCCTTTGAGTAGTGGCAGTGGTGCTCAGAAAAATACTGCCAACTCTCTGTACGCTGACGCTGATAGTGGCAGTGTGGAGAGGAAACTTGAATCTGTGGAAGACGTCGTTGCACGCCTTAAAAAAGAGCCTGCACTTGAGGGAATTGGAATTGGATATGTGCACGGAAAGCTCGACTGCGCTGCTAAAGACGCTGCGATGAAATCTTTTGCATCGGGTGATTGTTCGATTCTCGTATCGACTACAGTCATTGAGGTTGGCATTGATGTGCCTGCTGCGACGATGATGGTCATTTTAGATGCGGATCGTTTTGGGCTTTCTCAGCTTCATCAGCTCAGAGGGCGTATTGGGCGCGGCAACCAGGCGAGCGTATGCTTGGCGGTGCATCGTGCGGCTGAAGGCACTCTTGCCTGGGAGCGGCTATCTGCTTTTGCGCGCACAACAAATGGTTTTGAACTAGCCGAAAAAGATCTAGAGCTGCGTTCAGAAGGGGATGTGCTTGGCACAGATCAATCTGGCACTCACAGCTCGCTTACCTACCTCTCAGTGCTGCATGATGCAGATATTATTGAAAGTGCGAAATCTGCTGCGTATGCGTGCATATCTGCTGATCCGAGCCTTGATTTGCCCGAGCATAGCACTCTTAAGGAAACTGTGCGCTCTATTGAGCAAACTACGCGTGCAGAATATATCGACAGATCTTAAAATCGTAGGGAAAGGCGGGGTGATAGCGTGACGAGAATTGTGGCAGGGCTTGCTAAAGGGCGGCAGCTTGCAGTGCCGAAATCTGGTACGCGCCCGACTTCAGAGCGTGTGCGAGAAGCGTTATTTTCGCGTCTCGAACACTGGGGATATGTTGATAGCGCAGTCGTGGTAGATCTCTATGCTGGCTCTGGGGCGCTCGGTTTAGAGGCTGCGAGCCGAGGTGCGAGCACAGTGGTGTGCGTAGAAGCTGCTCAGAGCGCTGCGAGAGTAATTGCCCGCAACGTTTCTATGACTGGTCTTGCCAGCGTCGTCACCGTCAATAAAAAGGCGCAGAGCTATCTGAGAGCAGAGCCAGGAGCTATTCCCGAGTTTGATATGGCATTGCTGGATCCTCCCTATGCGTGCGCTGACGATGAACTTGCCGATACGCTGAGTGCTCTTGCACAGCACATGGTATATGACGGTTTGATTGTGGTTGAGAGGGATAAGAGATCGCCTGAGCCTATCTGGGCTGAGGGATGGGAACTTATCGACGAGTGGATTATGGGCGATACGAAAATCTGGAGTGCGCGCCGCTCCCAGAGCTTGAATAGCTAGCGAGATAATATAAAGACATGAGTATTGCAGTCTGCCCTGGTTCGTTTGATCCGATAACACTCGGTCATATCGACGTGATAGAAAGAGCGCTCACCATGTTTGATGAAGTTATTGTAGGTGTGGGGCGCAATACGAAAAAGCAGTATTGGTTTACAGACGGTGAACGGGTCGCATTGGCGCGCACGGCACTTTCTCATCTGGATCACGTGCGAGTGGAGCTTGCGGATGGGCTTACTGCCGATTTCGCTGCAGATCAAGGGGCGCAAGCGATTATTAAAGGTTTGCGCGGGGCTGCTGATTACGATAACGAACAGGCGATGGCACTACTCAACCGCCATCTGAGCGGCATTGAAACGGTATTCGTTATAGGAGATCCAAAACTCGCTCATGTGGCGTCGTCCTACGTAAAAGAAATTGCCAGCTTCAATGGGTTGTTTGAAGATTTAGTGCCTGCGAATGTGGCTCTTGCTCTTCATCAGAAAGTGCTAGATCGGCATAGCTCATAAAGCTGGGGAGTATGTTTGCGGTATGTGCTTGGAATATGTGTGATTTTAGGTGTGAGCGTGTGAAAATAAAGGAATCAATCGTATCGATCTGGTGTAAGAGTTGTATACGGTTTATTGGAAAGGGATATAGCGATGAGTGAACTTGATATGAACGAAGAAACGGGTGCGTCGCTTCTGGAGATTCTTGAGGAACTTACTGACCGCGTCAGGCAGGCAAAATCTATGCCGCTTTCAGCGTCGGTACTTATTAATCAAAGTGAAGTGCTCGATCTTTTGGAGACTGCTCGGGCAATTGTTCCTCAGCAGATTGTGGACGCTGATTCCGTGCTTCAAGATGCTTCTGCTCTTACCGACAATGCTCACGTTCGGGCAGAAAAGATGATGGCAGATGCGCGAGCTCGGTCGGAAAAAATGCTGGCAGATGCCCGATCGGAAGCAGACAGCGTGATCGCCCAAGCTAAAGCTCAAGCGCAGAAGCTCGTTGAAAAAGATGCAGTAACCGTTGCTGCGCGCGCAAATGCTGCAAAGATACTTGATGAAGCTCGGGTGAAAGCCCAGCACATCAAGCAGGGGGCAGATGAGTATTCTGATGAGCGATTGCGCGATCTTTGTGAAGATTTAGGCGCGATCTCGCAGCATATCGATATGTTGCAAGATCAGATTGCTGCCGGGCGTGAGGTGCTTGCTGAGCGTCTTTCAAACATTGCACATACAGATACTGCAAACGCAGGATCTAAACGACGCGCTGCCAAAGCGGCTAGCGCACATGAATAATTGTGGCAATACTGCTTGAGGAATCTATGCCTTGTGAGAGAAAGTGACGAGAAAGCAATGGATATGAGATCGCCTTTTGTGGTGTCTATTTCAGATTTGCCGCGCCAGGAAGGCGCACAGCGCGAGCATAGCTGCACGTTTGCTGCTCCGAAAGGAACGGGTGTGGATTTACTCAAAGTGCCCGAAGGATCTCCACTCGATGCTGCGCTCATATTTACGTCTGTAAGTGAGGGTGTTTTTGTGCAGGGGAGTGTGCGCACCCATGCAGAAGGAAGCTGTGCGCGGTGCTTGGCTCCGTTGAGCGCTGATATATGCGAGCAGATTGCTGAGATTGTCTATTATCCCGAGAGCCTTCACGCTCTTGAAGATAGTGGGCAAGACGATATTGACGAACTTCCCGTGATCGATTCGGATCATATCGATCTTGAACCTATTGTGCGCGATGCTGTGGTGCTCGCCTTGCCTCTGCGCCCTTTATGCTCTCCAGATTGCCAGGGGTTGTGCTCAGAATGCGGTGAACGCTGGGAAGATTTGCCAGAAGATCACACACACGAATTTCTCGATCCTCGATTTAGTGCATTAGATCAACTAGCGCAGGAGATGCGCGCAACGGAAACGGGAGAGTGCGTCTAAATGTACAATCCGAATACTGTGGAGCTGATGGCAGCATGGGGTATTGATCTGGATGCTCATCTTCGTACACTTGCACTCACTCATCGATCGTGGGCGTTTGAACACGATACAGAGCATAATGAGCGCCTCGAATTTTTGGGCGATTCAGTGCTGGGCTTTATCGCTGCTGATTGGCTGTATCGTGAAGCTCCTGGAGATTCTGAAGGAGATATGAGCAAAATAAAAGCTGCAAGCGTGAGTGAAAAAGCGTTGGCAATTGTAGCTCGCAATCTTAATTTAGGAAGCTACATCCGGCTTGGTGTGGGAGAAGAGCGCACAGGAGGTCGGGATAAAGATTCTATCCTTTCTGATACTGTGGAGGCTTTGATTGCGGCAACTTATCTTCAATACGGCATGGACACTACGAGAAGAGTCGTTGAATGCCATCTGGTACCAATTCTTGAAAAATCTTCTCACCTAGGACCAGCATTAGATTGGCGTACAGCTTTTGAGGAAGAGGCACGCAAAATAGGCGTACCAGATATTGAGGATCTGCACTACGAGATCACAGGAGAAGGCCCTGATCATGCTCGCGTCTACACAGCTGTGATGTATTTAGGAGAAAAAATGTGGGGTACAGGCACGGCAAGCAGCCAAAAAGCGGCAAAATTAGCTGCGTGCGCAGATGCATATCAACGTCTTGTAGGATAATACGCATAGCCGAAATGCGAGTGCTTTAGGGAGGGAATATGGCAGATAAAGATATTCAAGTGATGATTATTGACGATCATGAAGTTGTGCGGCGCGGTATTGCAGAAGTTGTCGATCGCTCGGAGGGTTTATCCGTGATTGCTGAAGCAGGATCAGTTGCTGAAGCTTTGCGCCGAGCAAAACTTACGCTTCCTGACGTCGCTTTGGTTGATCTGCGCCTTCCTGACGGCACAGGAATCGATATTATTCGCGGTCTTGCGCAAGAAAGCCCTGAGACACGCTCAGTTGTTTTGACGAGCTTTGATGATGACGATGCTCTGGCCGAATCGCTCGAGGTAGGTGCTAAAGCATTTTTGCTTAAGAGTGTGCGCGGAGCAGAAATCAATGAGGTGATTCGCGCAGTTGCTGCTGGGCGGGTTTTGCTTGATGAGCGTACCGTCACTCGTCGGCGTGCAGATCATGACGATCCTACTGCTGATCTCACACCTAGTGAGCGTAAAGTTCTTGATTTGATTGGTGATGGTCTGTCAAACCGTGAAATCGGAGAACGTCTCGGAGTGGCAGAGAAAACGGTAAAGAACCACATCACGTCTCTTCTTGCAAAAATGGGTATGCAGCGCCGCACTCAAGTTGCAGCGTGGGTTGCCGGGCAGCGAGCTGCGGGTTGGCGCAACAGCTAATTGTGAGTGCTCCACAGCGGCATTAAGCGTTAGCTCAGTAGCTTTAACTGAGCACGCATTGGCTGGGAGAGTATTAGCTGAGCGATGCTGTCCATTCCAGTTCGGCGCCTTGTACGCCGTCAGAGCGCTGTCTGAAGGAGAAACTTCCATGATGTCTGCGTGCTCGGGCAGCGAGGTTTGATAGCCCCGAACGACGCGAAAGAATATGATTGACGCCTGTGCCGTCGTCAACGACTCGCACTATTATGTGAGTAGGAGTTGCGTCAATCGATATTGCAACACTTGACGCGTGAGCATGGCGAGCTGCATTAGAAAGAGCCTCACGCACAACAGCGACCACGTCGTCTGAAATATCTGCTCCAGCAGCATCGTCAATAAGTGTGAACTCTTCTCGCACAAGCTGTCTGCCATTGAACGTAGCGACGAGTGATGGCGCGAAACCGAGCGATTGCAAAGCCATTGTGGTTTCATACCCGAGTCGATCGACAAGCGCAAGAGAAGAGCCTTCGTCTCTGAGAGACTGAACGATTGTGCGGATCTGCCCTACCGATGCATCGATAGCGCTGAGCGCTTTATCGAGAGCTGCTGTGACGGCTTCTGGAGGATTATGCGTAGTGAGTTCTTCTCGAACTGCCGTGATATGCATTCCTGAGGCAAAAAGCTGCTGGATTGCAAGATCGTGCAGATCGCGCGAAATTCTTGAGCGCTCATCAAGCTCGGCAGCGGCTACTTTTGTGCGTCGCGCTTCAGCAAGTTCAAGGGCGATTGTGGCTTGCTGGGCGACCGTCTCAGCCATAGCGAGATCGTTCAAATCAAATTCGGCAGAGTTCGGGTAGCGTAAAAGAACAATTACTCCGCGCCCACCGTTGGAGTTGCCGTGTGCGGACTGCTGCATAACGGGTGTAATAAGAGGAGCATAGAGCGCAGGTCCGAACTTTCGCAGGCAGGCGATACGTACGGTAGGCATACGCTGCATAGAATCGACGACAATCCCTGCTTGTTCTTTAATAACGGTTCGAGCGCGACCTTCTGGGGGGAATGTGACACCAAGATATTGAGCGCAATCTTCGCCAGCCACAAATTCGCATGCCCATGTATCTCCAATTGAGGGCAAGACCATCATAGCAACATCGGCTCGCCCGGCAATCAGCATTTCATCTGTGATGAGCTGAAGTGCTGTTTCTTCATTCGCATCTTCAAGGAGGCTCGCTACAATATTTTGGCTTGCTGTGAGCCAGCGAGAGCGGCTCTGAGCTTGGGCATATAGGCGAGTATTATGTACAGCAACTGCTGAAGCTTGAGTGAGTACTTTTAGGCAGTAGATAGCTTCGTTTGAAAAGCCATTTTTTGCGTTGGCAATGAAGAGCCGTCCCCATACGTTACCATCTTCGATTATGGGAAGCCCTGCAAAATTGTGAATTTTTAATAGGTGTTCAGGGAAAATATCGGCGAATGTTGATAGCGCAAGCTCATTGTAGACGCTAATTGATCGAGCGGATACGCTTGTGAGAATATCTTCTCGCTGCAGCGGAATCGGCAGGTGGGCGCTTTGTTCTGCGCTCATGCCAGAGGTGACGAATTCAGTGATTGAACCTTGCGAATCCATAATCCCGATTGCGCTGTATTCAGCTTGAGCAATATCTCGCGCTTTTTGGGCAATAAAATTGAGTGCATTCGTGCGGTCGAGACGGCTCGTAAGAGCGAGAACCATCGTTACCAGCTTATCGATAGTTTCGGAAGAAGTGATTGCAGATGAGGATCCCAAGGAAGCAAAATCAGCGGTGTTCGTCGTCATTTTCAGTTTCTTCTCCTTCCTGAGCAACGGCCCATGCGTATTCTGGCACAGTGGCGAGGAGGTGTTCGTGGGTGCCTCGAGCAGTTACGTGCGCTGGGCTTGCCAGAGGATCGTCAGGGGTACGCCCGATAATGAGTACCTCGTCAGCAGCGGCTAAGGCAGACAGACGATGCGTGACGACGATAACTCCGCGATCGCTGCCTCCAGCTTTCAGTAGATCTGAGATAAGCGCATCGGCAGTTTTCGCATCTAAATGCTCGCCTGGTTCGTCAAGAAGGAGGAAATGCGCACGAGATGCGAGGCAACGAGCTAAAAGAAGGCGGCGGCGTTCTCCGCCAGATATTGATGACGATTCAGAGCCAAGGATGGTATGCACGCCGTCTGGCAAAGCGTCAAGCCATGATCCGAGCCCTGCACGTTCGAGCAGATCACGTGCTTCGTCAGCCGTCACGTCTGCGCGAGCAACTCTGATATTTTCGAGCACAGTAGTGTTGAAAATGTGTGCGTCTTCGGCTGTGAGAATAAGTTCGCGAGAGACTTCTTCCCGATCTAATCGGTAGGCATCTCGCCCTGAGAGCTGCACGCTTCCATGTTGAGGCGCAAGCATACCTGAGAGAGTATAGAGCAAGGTTGATTTGCCGATACCAGAATGCCCAACGATAGCAATCGTTTTTCCTGGTGTGAGTTCGAGAGAATCAATGCTGCCAACGAGTTCGTGGTTCGGCCAGCCAAATTCGAGATTGCGAGCCAGCAGTATAGGCTCAGTGCATGGGCGTGTATCGTGCTCTGGAGCAGAGGCTGAGTGCGCGCGGTCAAGAATCTCCATAAGCCGTGCAGCAGCTCGCGCTGAGCGGACGAGCTGCACGGCGGCTTGCGGCAGGCTTTGAGTTGCTTCAAAAGCAGCCAGAGGGGTGAGCGTGCATACAACTAACCCAACAGTGCTGAGCGTGCCAGACCCAACCTGAAAAGTTCCCAGTGCGAGTGCGCCGATTACGGCTATTCCCATTGCGCATGTATCGATTGCTGTGGCAAGAGCGACAGGCCGAGCAGAGGCATTACGGCTGCGGTGGATATCTGCCTCGATACGATCATGTGCCGCCTCCATCGCAGCAAGCTGCCCATTGACCCGAAGTTCTGCACAGTTATCCAGCAAACTTAACGCAGTAGTATTGAGTGTGGCTCTATGCTGCACCTGATCTATTTCAGCTCTTCGCCCGCCAAGCATTGCACAATAAGGGGCAATGATTCCCGCAGTGAGCAGGCATGCAGCGAGTATTGCTGAAATCGGGAGAGAATATAAGGCAACGATCCCCACAGAAATAGCGCTCACAATGCCTGCAACGCATATAGGCTGCAAAGACTTGACGACCACGTTTCCCAACTCATCGACGTCAGATCCTGTGCGTGCCAGCAGGTCGCCTCGGCGTATAGAAGAGACGACGTCTGTGGTAGAGTCTGCCAGTGCGTCGTAGACACAAGCGCGTACTGAAGCCATCCCCATTAGTGCAACCCAGTGGGAGGAAATGCGCTGAAGATAGCGAAATACAGCTTTACCGATGCCGAATACTCGTACGCTTGTTGCTGCAACTGAGAGATCTAATACTGGCGGCAACTGCGCTGCGCGTGCAATGAGCCATGCGGAGACGGCTCCAAGCCCCACTCCAGAACCGACCGCGCCAGAGCCAAAGAGAACGGCAAGTGTGAAGCGTTTTTTATTGATCCCTAGAAGTTTGATAGCGCGGCGCAGTGCATGGCGCTCGGCACGAGGAAATGCACGTTCGAGAATATTCATCTCTATTCGTTCCTTTCTCGCTGCGACCACGAACTTGGCATTGCGTAGTCGATCTGTGCAGCGCGTTTTTTCGCTGCTGCGATTCGCTGAGCTTTTGCGTGGCGCTGCTGTGCAATATCTTCGCAGATATCTCTCTTTGAGGAAGATACATCAATCACATTATCTGCAAGCTGGACGATTGCAGCTCTATGGGCGATGACGATAACTGTGCGCCCAGTTTTTTTGAGCTCTTTAAGCGCCCGTGCGACGTATTCTTCGCTCGCCGCATCGAGATGAGCGGAAGGCTCATCGAGGATGACGATATCTGCTGTGCTGACGAGCGCGCGTGTGAGAGCGAGGCGTTGGCGCTGCCCGACTGAAAGCCCTACGCCTCCTTGTCCGATATGCGTATTCCAGCCGTCAGCAAGGCTATTGATGACGCAATCAAAGCCAGTGATGGAGCTAGCTCGTTGTAAAGCCCGATCATATTCGGGCAAAAGGGAATCTTTAGAGCTTGAAGTATCTGCTCTCATATTGCTGATAATCGTTCCTGGCACGATTACTGGCTGCTGGGGAACCCACGTAATGCGCTGCCACCAGCTTTCTCTATCTAATTCATTCAGATTGATGCCGTCAATCAACACGCGTCCTTCATTCGGCTGTAAAAGAGCGAGCAAAGCATGGATAGTTGTTGATTTTCCTGCGCCTGAAGATCCACGAAGTACAGTGATTTCTCCAGGAGAGATAGTGGCATTGAGATGGGAGGGAGCGACTGTGGCACGCCCTGGGGCAAAGATGCTGAGATCTTCTATCTGAATCACTGCTGTACGCATATCGGGCACAGCGTGTTTGCCTGTGTGCGCTGTGGCAGATGTTTCCAGCACTGTGAAAGCTTGTTGAGCGGCCACAATACCGTTGGAAGAAGCGTGAAATTGGGTGCCCACTTCGCGCAGAGGGCGAAATACTTCTGGCGTGAGCATAATAATTGCAAGCCCTTCGAAGAGGAAAAGATTGCTAGCTACCATGCGGAAACCGACTTCTACAGCGATAATTGCTGTAGAGAGAGTGGTGATAAATTCAAGCGCTGCTCCAGAGAGAAAAGCTATGTAGAGTGTTTGCATCGTCGTATGAGCAAAATTTTTTCCCAGATCCCGTACGCGTTTTTTGGGGCCTTGTTCGCGCCCAAGTGCTTTGAGGGTGCTAAGTCCGCTGAGCAGATCGAGAAGCTGGGTGCCAAGAGCAGCCATTGCCTTGAGGCGCTGTCCAGAATAGTGGGCAGTCATTTTCCCGATAAGGATCATAAAAATAGGAATGAGCGGGATACATAGCACGATGGCAACGGCACTGATCCAATCGAGGAATATAAGGATGACGACGATAAGCAGAGGAGTGGCAGTGACGCACAGAAAAAGTTCGGGAAGGAAGGAGACGAAATAGGCTTCGAGATCGTCAAGGCCGCGCGTTGTGTGCGTGACGACTTTAGCTGAGTTGCCTTGTGAGAGCCAGCGATCTCCTAAATCTCCTGCGTGACGCAGCACTTGAGTGCGCAGATTAGCAATTACTTTCACAGCTGAGCGGTGGCCAACGGCTTTTTGAATATAGGTGAGGATAGACCGCAGGATAAATGTGCTAAGCAGCAGCCATAAGAGAGGCTGTATATCGTTGAAGGTGTGTGTGCCGTAAAAAATTGAGGATGCAGCTGCTGAGATAAAGAAAATCTGCGCACCGATCAGTGCTGTGTTGATAAGCCCTAGTATGACGAGAAATATGATGTATCCGCGGGTTTCTTGAGCGTAGTGTAATAGCCGTGGATCAAAAGGTTTCATAAGTATCCTCGCTGGTGAATAAATGCAGTGTCTATCAGTCTAGTATGGGCAGCTAAGCAGCTGGAACTTCAAAGAGAAATTGATGCGGCGAAAAGAAACAGCCGCCAATAGTTGTGGGGGCGATTCCATTGCTGGAAGCGCCCCCACAGATCAGATGGTTGAACTATTTGGTGGCTCAGCTGACCTTTTCAAATTCGCGCACGCGCGCAAGGTCAAGCCCGCCAAGCTCTTCTGGGATATTGTCTGTGGAGAGACGTTTAGCGAACTTGGCATATGCCCAAATTGTGTAGAAGAGGACGATCGGCACGAAGATCACAACGGGGATCAGCATGAGCGTCTGGGTGGTTCCAGTCGCGGCAGCCTGTGCCAGAGTGAGCGTATATGCAGGATCGATAGAACTCTTGAGAGCATTCAAGCCGATAGTGGAGAAGATAAACACCACGGCAACGGCAAGAGCAGCAAAGTGTGAGAAGAACGCGAACTTATCGTTACCTTTTACTGCTAGGAGCAAGGAGACAACGAGGAGCACTGCTGCGAGGAGCAGTGGTATCCAAGCGAGCACGTTCACTGAATATGCAAGCTGACCCCAGATTGCCCACACAGCGGTGAGAGCGGTGGAGACCAGTGCAGTTTTAGGAGCAAGAGCGAGCGCACGATCATGAATCGCGCCTTTCGTCTTGACGGCTGTCCAGAGCACGCCGTGGTTCAGGAAGAGAGTGAGAACCACAAGACCGCCGAGAATAGTAAATGGCGTCAGTAGCGAGAAGAAGCCGCCAGTGAGGAAGTGCTGGTCGATTCCTGCCGTCTTTGCACTCAAATCGACTGCAGCTGGATCGAGAGCAACGAATGCGCCGTTCTCGTAGTGCCCAACTTCAATTTTCATGCCTTGGACGAGGTTGGCAAATGCCACACCCCAGAGAAGCGAGACGATAAAAGCGACTGCGCAGTGGATAGTATCCCATGTGTTTTGCCACTTGTGCGTATTTACTTTACTGCGCCACTCGATTGCGATGATGCGAAGAATTAAGCACAAGAGAACGGCGACAAGTGCGAAATACATGCCAGAGAACATTGTGGCATACCATTCAGGGAAGGCTGCGAATGTGGCACCGCCAGCGGTGAGCAGCCATACTTCGTTACCGTCCCAGTGTGGACCGAGAGTATTAACCATGAGGCGACGCTCTTTGTGATTCTTTGGAAGGATTTTAAGGAGCATGCCAGTGCCAAGGTCAAAACCATCGAGGGTGACGTAACCAATCCACAACACAACAATGAGGATCAGCCAAAGAACTTGCAACCATGAAGTTACCATTGTTATTCCTTTCCTTTCCTCAGTAGGAGAAGCTCAACACTGTGTTGTCTGAAAGTTCGACAACGTCTGTGGTGATAGTCTTCTTAGTGTTGATGCCTTCTTGCGTGTAGCGCTTCATCAAGATAAACCAGATGATGCCAAGCACAAGATAGAGCAAAGTGAAAATAATCAGAGAGAACCAAATCTCAAATGGGTGAACCGTAAGGGATACGCCATCCATTGTGAGCTGGCGAACTGATGTGTCTCCTGCGAAGTTTGGATAGACGACCCATGGCTGGCGTCCTACTTCTGTCATAATCCACCCTGCCGAGGAGGCGATAAACGGAAGGAGGGTACTCCAGAGGAACATCTTCGCAAACGCTGGGCTGATGGACTGCGGTTTCTTCAATGCGAGTAGCCCGATCACTGAGAGGAGTAAGGCAATAAACCCTACTGCCATCATGATGCGGAAGGAATAGAACGTCACCCCAACATTTGGAATGTAGTTAATAGGATCGCCATTAGCGTAGGTTGCACCAAATTCTGATGCAAACTGTTCCTGCAGATCCTTAGCTCCTTGAATGACGCCGTTTGGATCGTTCGTTGCCATGAAGGATTCAAGCCCTGGAATAGGGAGTGTGATGACGTTGCCTTCACCTTTGGCAAGATCGCCGCCAGTGTAGATCAAACCAAGCTCCGCGCCAGTTCCTTCTTCAGTGGTATTGATGCCCATTGCAGCAGCCATTTTGGTTGGCTGTACTTCTGTGATGTGCTGACCTGCGAAGTGCCCTGTTGTAATCACGAGCACAGAGCCAATGAGCATTGCTACTAAGCCAAAGTGAGCTGCTGGCTTCCATAGGTCTTCAGCTTCGGTAGCGTGAGTTTTTACGGTTTTGACGAGCCACCATAGCGCAATTGCTGCGATACCTGCGCCTGCAATCAAAATAGAGGCAGCAAGAGTATGCAGGAAGGTGTACATCGACGTTGCCGAAAAGAGCACATTCAGGAAGCCGCCCATAGAAGAAAGCTCTGCGCGCCCAGTCTCTGCATTGAAAGTTGCGCCAGTTGGGTTTTGCATAAAGGAGTTAGCTGCAAGAATGAAGAGTGCAGAAATATCTGAACCGATCGCAAACAGCCAGATTGCAGCCGTGTGAACTTTTGGAGTCACGCGCCCGCGCCCGAAAATCCAGATCCCCAAGAATGTGGATTCGAGGAAGAATGCAAGAAGAGCTTCAAACGCAAGCGGAGCGCCGAAAATGTCGCCCACGTAGCGTGAATACTCAGACCAGCCCATGCCGAACTGGAATTCTTGCACAATACCGGTAGCAATACCGATTGCAAAGTTAATAATCAATAGTTTGCCAAAGAACTCAGAGAGCTTGAGCCAGTGCTCTTCGCCATTCTTGAGCCATTTGGTCTGCATAATCGCGACGAGTGGAGCCATGCCAATCGTTACTGGTACAAAAATGAAGTGGTACACAGTAGTGATCGCAAACTGCCACCGAGCGAGGTCGAGGATATCCACCTGATCACCTTTCGTTCGACCGAGTGCTAGATCTTGTGTAGTGCCAGCCAACTGTGTGGGCATATACAATTACAATGCTCATATTGTTGGCTTACATAGTAATCGTGCGCTATTTTGTATCATTTTTTCCAGTTTTTACATATCTGATTTTTTCGGCTTTTCGGCTCAAGTATAGGGAAAGGTGCTATAGCGCCATTTCCAAGGAGTAGACGCGGCGTAAATTTGAATAAAG
This sequence comes from uncultured Actinomycetaceae bacterium, assembly GCA_902464405.1. Lineage (GTDB taxonomy): Bacteria > Actinomycetota > Actinomycetes > Actinomycetales > Actinomycetaceae > Arcanobacterium_A. Next base: position 33,085 of record CABQJD010000010.1, read on the forward strand.
AAACTAAATTGTGCCGAAAATGCTATATGTATATCCTGATAAAACGTTCAGAAATATCTGAATATCTGCCTGCTTATTTCTGCGCGAACCTTCAGCTTTATGCACTCATATATGAGATATTGAAATATAGGTATAGAATTGAGCTATCTCGTGAGCGTCACATCCGCTCACACGGCATGAACCCTGTGCGCCGCTGATGCGTAGCTGCCGGGTTTGAGCTGAGCGAGAGAGGTGCTTCTCTCATACGGAAAGCTTGCACAACACAACGTTGTGATCGAACATAGGCGATGCTGTGCAGATGTGAGCGCAGGCATCGCATGGGAGCATACCCGATGGTACGTAAGAATACGCAAGGCTTAAGCAAAGCCTCGTTCACACAATCCAGCGCGCCAGATTTCAGCGCCGCTGGAGGATTGTTTTTTTCGGCGCACACTGGCGATGAGTCAGCCCAGATTCCTGCTGTGACGCCAGTTCATGAAGCTGCTGCTGCAGCTACGATGGTGCTCTTTCAGGAGCCAGACGTCTCTCGTGCTGTGCAGGCTCGCAGAGAGCGCCGTCAAAAATCTGAATCTTTTTCCGATGCAGAAGATACTGCTGCTGACGATTTGGCTGGCGATGCGGCTGGTGATTTGCCGAAGCGTTCACGTCGAGGCACGCGAGGCGGGCGAAAATCTGCTGAGACGCGCGATGCTTCTGATACGAATATGTACGAAGCAGATGATACTGCGCAAAGTGATATAGCGGATGACGAGTCGTTGCCGAAGCGCACACGCCGCCGTCGGAGTGTTAAAGCAGAGAGTGCTGCGATCAGCTCACCTGAAACGCCTGAAGAATACGCAGAAAGTGATGTATCGGAGCTGAAGCAAAAACAGAAGAAAGCAAAGCAGATATCCGATTCCGCTCCGAGCGATGAAGCGGTTGCAGGAGCAGTGAGTGTGCGCAAGCGCCGCCGCCGTTCTGCTAGCAGTGATGATATATCTGCCGATCAGGTGACGGCTCCTAAAGGCTCTACCCGTCTTGAAGCTAAGCGGCAGCGCCGCAAAGAAGGGCGCGAAGCTGGGCGGCGGCGTCATACGATTTCTGAATCAGAGTTTCTTGCACGCCGCGAATCTGTGGCGCGTTCAATGCTTGTGCGTGAAAAAGACGGGTTGAATCAAATCGCAGTGATTGAAGACGGTATTTTGGTTGAGCATTACGTGGCTCGTCACACTCAAAGCTCAATGGTGGGCAACGTCTATCTCGGTCGCGTGCAAAATGTGCTCCCCTCAATGGAAGCTGCGTTCGTTGATATCGGTAAAGGGCGCAACGCCGTGCTCTATGCGGGTGAAGTAAACTGGGATGTGGCAGGGCTTGAAGGCAAGCCGCGCCGCATTGAAGAAGCTCTTAAAAGCGGCGATACTGTGCTCGTGCAAGTCACCAAAGATCCGATTGGGCATAAGGGGGCACGCCTGACTTCTCAGATTACGCTTGCTGGGCGGCACTTAGTGCTCGTTCCAAGCGGGGCAATGACTGGTATTTCACGCAAACTCCCAGAAAAAGAGCGCACACGGCTAAAGAGAATTTTGAAAGATCTCGTGCCTTCAGAGCATGGGGTGATTGTGCGTACAGCTGCTGAAGGGGCAACTGAGGAACAGCTCAGGCTCGATGTGGAAAGACTCACCAAGAGCTGGAAAGATATTCAGGCAAAATCCAAGAGTTCCAAAAATGCGCCGAGTCTGTTGAAAGGTGAACCAGAGTTAGCAGTGCGCGTAGTACGCGACGTTTTCAACGAAGATTTTGATTCTCTGAGCGTGCAGGGCGAAAACACGTGGGAGACGATTTCTGAATATGTGCAGGAGCTTTCTCCAGAGCTGGTTGCTCGGGTGCATAAGTGGGAGGATAGTGCAGATATTTTTGCAGCTCACCGAGTTGATGAACAGCTTGCTAAAGCATTTGATCGCGCAGTGTATCTGCCTTCAGGCGGTTCGCTTGTGATTGACCGCACAGAAGCGATGACCGTTATCGACGTTAATACTGGAAAGTTCACAGGTACCGGTGGATCTCTCGAAGAAACTGTAACAAAAAATAATTTGGAAGCTGCTGAAGAAATTGTGCGTCAGCTACGATTGCGCGATATCGGCGGTATCGTCGTCATTGACTTTATCGATATGGTGCTCGAAGCCAACCGTGAGCTTGTGTTACGCCGCCTGATTGAATGCCTCGGTCGTGATCGCACCCGCCATCAGGTTGCTGAAGTGACGAGTCTCGGTTTGGTGCAGATGACGCGCAAACGCGTTGGGCAGGGCCTAGTTGAAGCGTTCTCAACAGTATGTGAGCACTGCGAAGGGCGTGGATACGTCACCTATGACCACCCGATTGAAAAAGGGGAAACTCCCGATATCGACACAATGGTTGTGGGCGGAGCTGCACTTGGACGCACGGAAAAAGCTGAAAAAGATGTGGATCCAGAAGCTGAGGCAAAACAAGCTGAGGTAAAGGCTGCGCTCAATAATATTGCTGCTGCAGCTGCTCATAAGCATAAAGAAAAAGAGAACAAATCGAGTAGTAAATCTTTACAAGAGAAAGAAAACAAGCAGGCGCAAGCGCCGAGCGCATCCCTTAAAGGAACGAAAAAACCACGAGGCATCGTCACTTCTTCAGGGACGATCACTCCAGTGAGTTCTATTTCCGCTGCCAGCGCTATTATGAGCTTTCCAGTGAAGAAAAATGAGTAAATGTGGCAAGTATCGCGCTTTCTTAACTTGTTTAGACAGGCTTTGAACAGTTAAGCTAGGGTGCTGGCGCACAGTAGTGCGTCGTTCCATTTTCAGTGCAGAGGCACGCAGTTTGAAAAAGAGCCGCGTGAAGCTGCAAACGAATCGACAGAGATGAGCTAAACGTGGTTTACGCGATTGTGAAGGCAGGCGGGCACCAAGAGAAGGTGGCTGTAGGTTCCATCGTGGTTATGGACAGGATTGCAGGCGAGCCGGGCGACAAGGTTGAACTTGAGCCATTGATGCTTGTTGACGGTACCAAGATCACCACTGCGGCTGATGGCATTAAAGCTAAGGTAACGGCTGAAATCGTTCGTGACGAAAAAGGTCCGAAGATCACGATCGTCAAGTACAAGAACAAGTCTGGTTACCGTAAGCGCCAGGGGCATCGTCAGAAGCTCACCCGCCTGAAGGTGACGAGCATTAAGTAGTTGTGTTGCGCAAGCAGCAGCTGAAAAGATGATGAGAGACTAGAAGAGGTAGAGCACATGGCACACAAGAAGGGCGCGAGCTCCACAAGCAACGGGCGCGATTCCAACGCTCAGCGTCTTGGTGTAAAGCGTTTTGGTGGACAGTTCGTCAATGCTGGTGAGATTATTGTGCGTCAGCGTGGCACCCACTTCCACCCAGGTTCGAACGTTGGGCGTGGCGGCGATGATACGCTGTTCGCTCTCGCAGCTGGCAATGTTGAGTTTGGTACTCACCGTGGTCGCAAGGTTGTGAACGTGGCTGTAGCTGAGGCCTGATACGCAGTAAGCATATAATCAGGGGCGGATCAACTCCGCCCCTGATTGCTATATAGATAGGCGAGATACGTGGCAAGTTTTATCGATCATGTAGTTTTGCACGTGCAGGCAGGTAAAGGTGGAAATGGCTGTGCGAGCGTGCATCGCGAAAAGTTTAAGCCGCTCGGCGGACCTGATGGTGCGAATGGTGGGCATGGAGGCGATATCGTCTTACGGGTTGATGGGCAAGAAACTACTCTATTGCATCTTCATCACGCCCCTCATTTAAAAGCAGGAAATGGGGCACCTGGAGAAGGCGATATGCGCCAAGGGAAGAGGGGCGCCGATCTCGTTGTGAGCGTGCCTGCCGGCACGGTAGTCAAAGACTCAGAGGGTAACGTACTTGCAGATCTCGTTGCTATCGGTGATGAATACATCGCTGCCGAAGGAGGAATCGGCGGGCTTGGAAATGCTGCTCTTGCTTCTGTGAAACGAAAAGCGCCAGGCTTTGCTCTGCTCGGCACAGAAGGAGAAACTCGGGATGTCTATCTCGAATTGAAATCTGTAGCAGACGTTGCTCTCGTTGGTTTTCCCAGTGCAGGAAAGAGTTCACTTATTGCGGCGATGAGCGCTGCGCGCCCCAAAATTGCTGATTATCCTTTTACGACGCTTGTGCCGAATCTTGGCGTAGTCGATGCTGATCGTGTGCGTTATACAATTGCTGATGTGCCAGGTCTTATTCCTGGAGCTTCAGAAGGCAAAGGGCTTGGTTTGGAGTTTTTGCGCCATATTGAGCGTTGTGCAACCCTCGTCCACGTGCTCGATTGTGCCACCTTGGAGCCTGGTCGAGATCCGCTTTCCGATCTGGATCAGTTGGAATACGAGCTTGGCCAATATGCTGCGCAGATTCCTCCGATTGAGGGAATGCTTCCACTTATGGATCGTCCGCGAGTGGTTGTGCTGAATAAAGCAGATGTTCCGCAAGCTCGCGAGCTGGCTGATTTCGTGAAACCAGAGCTTAAAGCTCGGGGGCTTCCTGTCTACATAGTGAGCGCAGTGAGCCATGAAGGGTTAAAAGATCTGCGATATGGGCTTGCAACGATTGTCACTGCTGTGCGCGAACGTGAGAAGGCTGAATCAGATGTGAATTTGCGCCCAGTGATTCGCCCGTTGAATCAGCAGGAAACGCAAGCATTCACCGTCACTCGCAAAAAGAATTCTGAAGGTGAGTATTTTCAGATTTGCGGCGTAAAGCCTGAAAGATGGGTAGCACAAACTGATTTTTCAAATGATGAAGCTGTTGGATATCTGGCTGATCGTTTGGCTAATCTCGGTATTGAAGAAGAGCTAATGAACGCTGGCGCTCGCTCTGGTTCGATGGTCGTGATCGGTTCCGATGCCGACGGCTATATTTTCGATTGGGAGCCAACTGTGGTAGCTGGAGCAGAGCTTCTTGGACCGCGTGGCACAGATCTTCGCATGAATGAGCCAAAACGTGCCTCTCGTAAAGAGCGTAAAGCTGCGTATCACGAATCGATGGATGCCAAAGCGGCGGCACGTGAAGAGCTGTGGCGTGAGGGTGCAAGCGGGCACTGGATAAACCCAAGCATTGATGAATAAGGCGAATATATCTTCTTGGATTAGGAAAGTGCACACATGGCGAATGTATTTGCGAATAGGCATCTTTTAGGCGTGGCTCGGCGTATCGTCATTAAAGTAGGATCCTCGTCGCTCACCGCTGCTCATGGCGGTTTAGCTCAGGAAACGCTCAACGAATTGATAGATGTGGTCAGTGATGCTCGTGGGCGCGGGCAGGAAATACTTCTCGTTTCTTCGGGTTCAGTGGCTGCAGGAATTTCACCTTTGGGGTTTAAGAAACGTCCGACTAATGTGCGAGATCAGCAGGCAGCAGCGATGGTTGGGCAGCCTCGGCTCATGCGTGCATATTTTGATGGCTTTGCTCGCCGAGAGCTGACGGTTGCTCAAGTTTTGCTCACTCCTGACGATGTGGTTGATCGTTGCCATTATGCGAATGCGCAGGCAGCGTTGAAACGTTTGCTTCACTATGGCGTGATCCCTATTGTGAATGAGAATGACGCTGTCGTCACCGATGATTTGCGCTTCGGAGATAACGACCGTTTAGCTGCGTTGGTGGCGCACGTAGTTGGCGCTTCTGCGCTTGTGCTATGCACAGACGTCGACGGATTGTATACTGCGCCTCCGTCGCAGCCAGATGCTCGTTTAATTTCCGCAGTTTCCGATTTTTCGGAGCTTGCTAACTATTCGATTACTGGCAAAGGCTCAGATGTGGGAACTGGCGGAATGAGCACGAAAGTACGTGCCGCAGATATCGCAACAGCTGGCGGAGTTGGTACGCTGCTGATATCGACGAGCGATTTGCGCCGCGCGCTCGATGGCGATGAGGTGGGAACATGGTTTGAGCCTCGTGCTATGCGTGGCAGTGCTCGTGATTTATGGCTGCGATACTCTGCAGAAATCTCAGGAGTTCTCGAAGTTGATACAGGAGCTGCCAAAGCCTTGGCAAGCGGAGGGGCATCACTGCTCGCAGTTGGCATCACACAGGTTTATGGCAATTTTAGTGCGGGCGATATTGTGAGTGTGCGCAGAGCTGATAGTGCCGAGATTATTGGTCGAGGGCGTGTTGCCTTTTCAACTGTTGAAGTAAAGCGGTTTATCGGGCAAGAACCATATTCTGCCGATCGCCGCCGAGCACCTCGAGCCGTGGTCCACGCCGATGATTTTGTGTATACAGCGAATTCTCGCTAGAAAGAAATACTCATGAAACTTTTCTATAGTTTCGTGTGCTTTTGTATAGACGAGGCTCGCGCATAGAGAAGCAAATATCGCACTGCTTGGCGCTGCACGCTAGAATTTCTACTAGCTGTAGGTTCGGGTAGGTGATAGGGAGGTGCGATGCCTGTATCAATTGCGGCCAGTAGCCATGCTCTTTATGATTCCATGCCGATTGATATGTCGGATCCGAGCATACTTCCAGACGTGACGATACATGCTCCGATCGGCATGAATCTCACGCTTTTAGGGGCAGCGGAAATGGATATTCCCGGGCAGGATGTGCCCGAGACTTTTCTCCAACGCGTCAATCTGCCTCTTTTAGCATCGTCAGTGAGTGCTGCCTATGTAGGAGGGGTAGATTCCATCACGTTGGATCGAGATTTTCATGTGCACCCAACGGCTCCTCCGCGCTCTGCTGCACTGGATGGAGTGACGATGGCAGGGAAGTTAGGCTTAGGAAAAACGCCTCAAATCTGCGCTGAAATTCCTTCGGATCCGCTCTATATCCGTGAAGCTGTGAGCCTTTTGACGAATGCGCGGGTTGCGAGCGCAGCCGTAACGCTCACGCTTCAGGAGATTGACGATTATCACGATTTTAAGCGTGCAGCAGATGATGCTCGTGCAGCTGGCGTGAGTGTGTGGCTGTTGGCTACTAACCCTCAGGTGACGGGCGAGAATGCTGAGACGGTTGCTAGTATTTTTGATGCTGTGCGCGTACGGCATCCCGATCGAGCAGCAGTGCGGCAGATGAGGTTTGCTCTCAAAGAAGCGGCAAGGAAAAGGAAGAGCGATCTTACGGTGTTTGCCGATTTAGGAATCGTCATTTCGGCAACGCTGCAGGCGGCAGAAGAAAGATCAATTCTTATTTCTCAGCTTAATGGCGGTGAGCTATTTTCTGGTATGGCGTCTGTGGTGGGCACTGTTTATGATGTTGCAGACGCTATTGAGTCTTGGGTTGGGATGGGCGCTGCAGATGGGATGGTATTGACGCCAGCGTCACTGCCTACCGATCTTGCATCTGTGCTGAAAGGAGTACTCCCGCTCCTTGAAGCGCGAGCTACAATTGAGCGGGAGTAATCGGATACGAGCACAATAGCTCGCGAGATAAGCGTAAACGGAAAACTCAGGCCTGCTCAGCCGCTGCTTCCTCAGCTTTTGCGCGTACTTCGTCCATATCGAGAGCGAGTGCATTGGTGACGAGTTCTTCCAGTGCAGAGCTGGAAAGTGCGCCTGGCTGCTGGAATACCTGGATTCCGTCACGGAAAACCATCAGAGTCGGGATAGACATAATTTGGAAAGCTCCGCCGAGTTCGGGCTGCTCATCGGTATTGATTTTTCCGAAGACGACGTCGGGATGAGCCTCTGATGCTTTCTCAAAAACAGGCCCGAACTGGCGGCAAGGTCCGCACCACGGTGCCCAGAAATCGAGAAGTACGATGCCTTCAGCGATCGTATCTTTAAAGTTATCCTTTGTTACTTCAATGGTGCTCATAGTTTCCTTTCTTTCTATTACTTTATGAGCTTATCCTGCTTCCTGCGCTCTATGCACTTGGGAGCATACGAATTTCTTTACTAACATAGCGTGTAACGCTTCTTATCAGCATGTATTCCCGATAGGAAAAGATATGGAAAACATCACCCCTGCACGCATTGGAGTGCGGCAGATAGCGCGCGATGCTCGTGCAGCCAGTGCAGTTTTGCGTAGGGCTTCAGCGAGCGAAAAAAATCGGCTCCTTGAGGCAGTAGCTTCGGCACTTGAAGATCGTGCAGATAGTATTGTGCGTGCAAATGAGCGCGATATGCAGGCGGCACGTGAGGGGGGAATGAATCCAGGTTTGCTGGATCGCCTCGAGCTGACGAATGAGCGTATAGCTGCTATCGCTCAAGCTGTGCGGCATATTGCTTCGCTTCCTGATCCTATCGGGGAAGTAGTTGAGGGGCGAACGCTCGATAATGGTTTGCGGCTTAAAAAAGTTCGCGTGCCTATGGGTGTGATCGGCATGATTTATGAAGCTCGCCCAAACGTCACTGTTGATGCAGCGGCGCTGGCGTTGAAAGCTGGAAGCGCTACGATTGTGCGGGGAGGATCTGCTGCTGCGCACTCAAACGCAGCATTGGTTGCTGCTATACAAAGTGCACTCGAAGAATGTGGCTACGATCGAGCGCTCGTCAGTTCTATCGATTCTTTTGGGCGTGACGGCGCTGTGGAGTTGCTGCGCGCTCGCGGTCTTGTAGACCTCGTGATTCCTCGCGGGGGAGCGGGGCTTATTCAGATGGTTATTCGAGAAGCGCTTGTGCCAGTGATTGAAACAGGCGTAGGAAATGTGCACGTGTATGTTGATGAATATGCAGATCTCGATAAAGCGCTTGCAATTATTCTCAATTCCAAACTTCAGCGCACAGGAGTATGCAACGCTGCAGAATCGCTGCTGGTGCATAGTAGCGTGGCAGAAAAATTCTTACCTAGAGTGTATGAAGAGTGCGAGCGCGAGGCAGTGCTTGTGCACGCCGATTCTCGGGCGTTAGCTGAAGCGCCGCCGTCACTTCATGCTCTTTTAGCTACTGAAGAGGATTGGGCGAAAGAATATCTCGCTAAAGAAATTGCTGTGAAGATTGTTGATAGCGAAGAGGAGGCGATTGCTCATATTCTGCGCTATTCTACGGGGCACACCGAGGCGATTGTGAGTGAGAATTTTGGCGCTATCGAGCGTTTTGTGAATGCGATGGATTGTGCCGTGGTGATGGTAAATGCTTCGACTCGCTTCACTGATGGCGGTGAGTTCGGCTTGGGGGCAGAAATCGGGATTTCCACTCAAAAACTGCATGCTCGCGGGCCGATGGGTGTGCGAGAAATAACTACGACGATGTGGATTGTAGAAGGAGACGGGCATGTGCGCGCCTGAAACTTTTTGTCACAATAGTCATGCCGTCGTGACGTCTGGCTCTGGCATATCGTCTTCTCTTGATGCTGCTGGCAGCTGTGAAACTTCCGATACTTGCGAGGTGAAGCGCCGAAGAATCGGTATTATGGGCGGCACATTTGATCCGATTCATAATGGACACTTAGTGGCCGCTTCTGAAGTGCAACATGAATTTGATTTAGATGAAGTAGTTTTTGTGCCCACAGGGGAGCAGCCATTCAAAAAAGATCGACGAGTGACGCTCGCGGAGCACCGTTATCTCATGACGGTGATTGCAACAGCGAATAATCCCCGCTTTTCTGTGAGTCGTGTCGATATTGAGCGTGCAGGCACAACCTACACAATTGATACACTTCGCGATCTGCGTTGTGAATATCCAGATGCGCAGCTCTTTTTTATCACTGGTGCAGACGTGCTTCCACAAATTTTGAACTGGAAAAATTCCGATGAGCTCTGGAGCCTTGCACACTTTATAGGAGTCAATCGCCCTGGGCATACGCTCGCTCTTTCTGGGCTGCCCCGAGAAAATTTTGATTTGCTCGAAGTGCCTGCAATGGCTATTTCTTCAACTGATGTGCGCGCTCGCGCAGAAGAAGGGCGGCCAGTATGGTATCTCGTGCCAGATGGGGTTGTGCAGTATATTAAGAAGTATCATTTATACAGACCAGATCAAGCTCAGAGCACTGCACTTGCTTCTGTAGTGGGAGAGTATCACAACGAGGTGTATGCTAGTTATGTCACCAGTGCTGGAAAGGACCAACAATGAGTGAAGAACCACGTCTGAGTCGCAGGCAATTACGCGAGATGGGTGAGCTTGCCCCTCGCGATGCTTCGCTACCTTCACTAACGGAAACAGAAGAGCTTCGTCTGCGCCGCCCGTCACGCCGAGAGCTGCGCGAAGCGGAACGTTCTAATGCTGAGGCAGAGGATCGGATTAGAGCAACTTTTGAGAATGTGAGCGGCACCGATCTTCCAGATGCTCCTGCTGCATCTTTTTCTGACGATAATGAAGAGCCAGTTGCTTTCGGAGAATTTTTTGAGGATTTTTCTGCGCAGGAAGAAGCTGGAGCGAATACTCACGAGCAGCCTAATGAAAATATCGCGTCTCTTGATACGCAATCTTCGCCTGAGAGGAAGTCTCTTTTTGAGCGTTTCGGTGATGAAGAAGATGAGAAGCCTGAACCTTCGTTGCGTGATCGCTTAGTAGGGCGCACAAGTGAGGATTTTTCCTCCGCCGCGGAAGATGACGCTGTTTCCGCCGAAGCGGGCGAGAAAATTGAAGGAATATGCGTAGAAGAAAATAATGCAGATGTTGTTGCTGGGGATCTAGCCGATCCTCTTACTAGTGATGGCAGCGAATCTGGCGTTGAAAATTTCGTAGATTCTAACGATGAATCATCAGAATCTGATACTCTCGATGAGACTGCTTGCACTGAAGTGACATCCCCTGAGGCTTCTTGCGACGAGGCTGCTTGCGCCGAAACGCCTTGCGTTGAAACAACGAATGAGGATACAGCAGATTCTGAAGATAAAGACTCCTCTTCCAGTGATTTCTCTGTGGTATCTGTATCTGATGATTTTGGCGATGGTGATATGCTCGCCGAAAATAATCAAAGTGCAGATAATCCTTTGAATACGCAAGCAAAAGAGCCGAGCAGTGAACTTTCGAAGCTCTCCGAAGAAACTGCACAATCGGAAGTGCAGAAAACGAAAGAAGCCAATGCTGATACAGATTCTGAATCAGTAGTCACGGTGAGCGCTGCTTCATCAGGTTCTTCACCTTTCGGCTGGCTGGTGCTCCTCATTTTGATTGTGATAGGTGCAATGATTGGCTATCTGGGCGGAATGTGGTTTGCTGCTGTGTGGCTTACGGCGCCGAGCGTAGGTATTGAAAGTATCGTTAGCTCACTTCTCAGGATATGATAAGAGTATCGAATTAAACTTCTGGGCGTCGTCACTGCTGGTGAGGGCGCCCAGTTACTAGGATGTGCACAAGGTGCATCAATATAACGAAATGAAAGGCACTCGTGAGCGCTACTCAAGAATCTATTGATATGGCAGTGACTGCTGCTCGGGCAGCATCTGATATGAAAGCAACGTCGATTTGTGCGATCGACGTTTCACAGCGTCTCGTCGTTACCGACGTTTTCGTTGTTCTTTCTGGGTCTACTGAACGCCAGGTGCGTGCGATCGTTGATGCGGTTGAAGAAGCAGTAGAGAAAACTGGGCATAATCGTATCCGCCGTGAGGGCTTAGAGGGAGAAGCGCATTGGGTGCTCCTCGATTTTGGCGAGATTATGGTACACGTGCAGCAAGATGAAGATCGTGAATTCTATGCGTTGGAAAAACTTTGGGCTGATTGCCCTGCAATCGAATTGCCTGAAGATATACAAGCAGATCCAGAGCATGAAGAATCCTCATTGAGAGGGTATTTTGATTTCTCTGATTTAGGAAACTAAGGAGCGCAGGCGGCTCATGGGTGTGGAGCGTATTATTTTGTGGCGTCACGGCGAGACAGACGCAAATCGCAGCTTGCGAATCCAAGGGTCGATTGATATTCCGTTGAATGAGCGAGGGCGTGCACAAGCGCGAGCTTCAGCTCAGCAGCTTGTGCAGTTCAAGCCTTCGAAAATTTATGCGTCGTCGCTGGGGCGTGCGCAGCAAACGGCAGGGGAGTTAGCAGCTTTAGCGCAGGTGCCTGTGCAGATTGATCCGCGCCTTGCTGAGCGTGCATACGGCTGCTGGGAAGGTTTGACCGCCGAAGAAATTAAAGAGCGCTGGCATGATGAATGGGATCAGTGGAAGCTCGGATATGAGCCAGGTCTTGATATTGAGAGCAGGCAAGCATGCGGCGAACGCATGGTAGCTGCGATTCTTGCCGCAGTAGAGAAAGAAGAAGATAGCACGAGCGGGCAAACTCTCGTTTTTGCGAGTCACGGAGGAGCGATCTCTTGTGCAGTCAGTGCACTTGTGGGGTTGAATCCGTCCATATGGCAAGGGCTTCGCGTGATGGATAATTGCCATTGGGCTATGCTTATTCCTCGCCCTGGATCGAATCCTCAGTGGCGCATCGTCATGTATAACCGCTGGAATGCATGCACGAACGATATGGCATATGGCTGGGATAAGGCGTAGCACAAGAGTGTGCAAGGGGAATAAGTAAGTTTCAAGGTATTTGCGGTAAAGCAGTATTTTGTGTGGTGGGCAATATGATTCTTACTTCTTATGCACGGTATTCTATGCATATAGAATCTGTGTGCTGAGAGAATATGGGAAACAAAATGAAATTTAACGATATTGATTTTGATACGTATTTTAAGCATTACCCTGATGCTGAGGGTTATTTTGGCGCATACGGCGGCTCTTTTATTCCCGATGAGTTGCAAGTAGCTATGGCTGAAATTAGTGACGCATACGAAACGATTTGTAAATCGCGTAAGTTTATTAGCGAACTTCGTCGTATTCGCAAAGAATTTCAGGGCAGACCAACTCCTATTTCACATCTGGCTCGGCTTTCCGACAAACTCGGCACTGGTGTGCAGCTTTATGCCAAACGTGAGGATCTGAATCATTCAGGAGCGCATAAGCTCAATCACTGCATGGGTGAAGTGCTGCTTGCTAAATATATGGGCAAGAAGAAAGTGATTGCAGAAACTGGAGCAGGTCAGCACGGTGTCGCTCTTGCCACAGCAGCCGCCTATTTCGGCTTGGAATGCGATATCTATATGGGAACTGTGGATATTAAGAAACAGGCTCCAAATGTAGCGCGAATGAAAATTTTGGGCGCGCGAGTAGTGGAAGTAAATCATGGTTTACAGACGTTAAAAGAGGCTGTAGATGCTGCTTTTGATGCTTATTGCCGTGAATATAAAGAAGCTATTTATTGTATTGGCTCTGTTGTTGGTCCGCATCCTTTCCCAATGATCGTTCGTGATTTTCAAAGCGTAGTGGGCTTTGAAGCCCGTGAGCAGTTTATTGAGATGACGGGGGAGCTTCCGGATGCTGTTGTGGCATGCGTGGGTGGCGGCTCGAATGCGATCGGAATGTTTTGTGGTTTCTTGAACGATCCTGTCGATATTTACGGAGTTGAGCCGTTAGGGCGCGGTACTGAGATGGGAGATCATGCCGCGAGCCTTACCTATGGCGAAGAGGGGATTATGCATGGATTTAAGAGTATTATGCTCAAAGATGAAAATGGGGAGCCAGCGCCTGTGTATTCTGTTGCGAGCGGTTTAGATTATCCTTCTAGCGGCCCTGAGCACGCTTTCCTGCATGATATGGGCAGAGTTATCTATGATGTGGTAGACGACGAAGAAACTATTGATGCTTTCTTTGAACTTTCTCGGATGGAAGGAATTATTCCAGCTATTGAGAGTTCACACGCTGTGGCGTATGGAATGAAGCTTGCGCAAAAGATGCATAAAGGCTCAGTGCTTATCAATCTTTCTGGCAGAGGTGATAAAGATATGGATTACATTATCGAAAAATACGGTATTCGCTAATTACTGCAAGAATCTGCATTCGAGGATGTGCTGCTGAATAAAAATAAGAAAATGCCTCAGAATGGATATTGCTTGTTAGGATTGCTAGCGCACTGAAGGTAACAGCAGAAATAGGGAATGTATAAGCGATAGCAGCTAGTCTGGTAGGTTTAGTTCTCGTATTTTGATGGCTATTTCTCCGCGTCGTGCGCCTAGTAGGTTGATGGTGTCTCGTACGTAACTTCCTACGGTGTGTTCGGATAGGCCGGTGGCGCGAGCTATTTCGCGATTTGTGTATGATTTGGCGAGGTAGTGCGCAATTTTCTGTAAGCGTTCGGGTAGTGTTTCTAAGCGTGCAGCGAACTCTTTATCGGCGAGTGTTTGCTGGCTGCGTATGTAGTAGTCTCGGAGTATGTCTATTGGCCGTTGATCAAGTACGGTTTTTCCGTAGTAGGCGTTGTGTAGTGCGTAAACGAGTTCTTCAGTTGATGTTTCTTTTGTGAGGAATCCTTTTGCTCCAGCTGCTAGTGCTTCGCGAAGTGTGTGTGGGCGTTCAAAGGCGGTGAGCATGAGAATGACGGCGTTGGGGCGGATTTTTAGTAGGCGTTTAAGGGTTTCGATGCCGTCTAATTGCGGCATTGTGATATCGAGTAGTGCTACGTCCCATTCTACGGATTGCGCAATATGTAGGAGTTCGTTTCCTGATTCGGCAGTTCCAACGAGTTGTATGCTGGAGAATTTTTGTAGGAGATTGCTTTGTTGTTCGCGGTATATGCGTGAATCGTCAGCAAAAATCACTCGTAAGGTGTCTGTTTCTGGCTGGGTGTGATTGGTTGGGGATGTGTCTGTGTTGTTATGGTTAGTGCAGGTCACTTATTTCCTCTTTCTCTAGTGGGATTTCGCCGTGAACATACCACCAGTTATTTATTGCCCATACATCTAGCTCGCCTCCAGCGAATTCAAACTTTTCTTGAAGGTTTTTGAGTCCTTTACCTGAGCTGGTAACTGAATCATGCACGATGTCGCGATACTGATTTTTCATCATTATTTCGATTGTGTGTGTGCTGCGAGAAATACTTAAAACAGCGTTTGTTGAAGGAGTTGCATATTTTAGTAGATTGGTTGATGCTTCTCGAAGGAACGCAAATAACGTATGTTGTATTTCTACAGGGATTTCTTGTAACTCTGTCTCTTCATATTCTAGTGTGAGATCAATGCCTGCACTTGAAGCAATACTTTCTGTTCGTGCTAGTGCGCAGATAAAGCTGACTTCATGATTAGTGGGTTGGTGTGCATCATCGAGCAGTTGGATAGTTTCTCGAAGCTCTTTCAAACACGTGCGAGCTTGTTCTTCTAAAAAACCAGCTTTTACTGATAGTGCCGTATTTGCGGGTGCTTCTTGGCGCATTGATTCAGCAAGTTTTGTTATCACGGATAACGTTGCAGCAAGAGAATCGTGCAACTGTATAGCTAGATTAGTTTTAATGCGTTGAGATTCTTCTAGTTGCTGTATTTTAGCTTTCCATAGGTGTGCTACTGCAGCATCTCGTTCTTGTGCAAAACGATACATCACGTATCCTAATGTAAAAGCAGTGCTGAGCAAGATAAGCAGCATAGCGGTTGCTGGGATTTGAAAGGATACCCCGAAGGAAAATCCTGCAAGTAAGACCAGTATTCCTACAACAGCATCAATCGTGTATCTATGCCATCCCCATAAGAAAAACACGGCAACGCATACATATACAAGGATTCCTACAGAGATAGATGGAATAGCGACGAGCAGAGCGTCAAGTACAAGAAAAATCCAGCCCCAAAGCCGAGGAGATAATACAATGCATGCCGCGATACACACTAAAAGCACTGTAGACGCAGTGTTAATGAAAGAAGCTGCCGCATCAAGAAAAAACAGATCGACAAGAGTGATAAACAACAGAAAAAGCCAGAAGATAAGGCAGAAGATATTGATACTTTTCAGCCTGCTGTGTAGATGTAGAAACACAATGCCTGCTCCTAGTTTTTACACGCCCACGGGAAAATCGTACATACTGGATGAGTCGTAACAATAACATGAGCTGTATGACTTCCTGCCCAGGGCGACGAACGCACATAATCACTACTATTCACTATACTCGGGGAAAAACAAACAAAAGCACACATCACAAGAACTCGCATAACACCTCCTATAGCAACCTGAGAGCATTACACCAAGTCTACTCATACAATCAATACTACGCGTACCCCAATTTCGGGGTATTCCTTCTCGGGCGAGACTAGAGCATACTGATAAATGATGGTAGGTCTCGATACCATCTACCATCAATTACGCATCTATTAGTTAAGGAGATCAGCTCATGGCATTCAAGAAACGAATCCTCGCAGCAACTGCTGCGATTGTAATGCTAGCTAGTGGTGCTGGTGTTGCCTACGCAGCCAACACTTATGTCTCAGGTGACCTTAATACCACTGGTAGCCTTGTTCAATACGATTATACTCGTGAGCATACCTTCAATGGACCAATCACTCTGAGCGTTGATAATATGCCTAGCGTGCATCTTCGTCTGGGATTGCGAAATATGAACAAATCAGGTGGTCCACAGTTTACAGAAACATTACAATGGAACGCTAGGGGCACGAAATCGTGGGACGATATACTTAAAGGTACTCGTTTTGCTTTCCAAGGGCGCATGAAGGAGTGCCGCTGGTTCTGTGATAATACGTGGGGTGGTAGCCTTACCTACTGAGGAATTATGAAAAATTCAGTTATGCGAGCTGCTTTTGTGTGCTTGGCGTCAATAGTTTTGTGTCTATCAGGATGCACTGCTGGCGGCGCCGGCACACAAAAGGCAGAAGATACTAGTGATGTTCAGGCTTCATCCACGGTTTCTGTGGAAAAACGCCAGATCGTGCCAACGTTTTCCACGAAAGTAACTGTGGAACAAGCTAAGTCTTTTGTTCTTTCAGTATCTTCACGTGGCACCTATCGCTCTGCAGTTAAGGTAAACGATTCTGTAAAAGCTGGGCAAGTATTAGGGTGGAACAATGGCGCGGAGATAAAATCACCTGTAGATGCCGTTGTGCGCAGAGTTGGGGAAGCATCTGATG
Source organism: uncultured Actinomycetaceae bacterium (assembly GCA_902464405.1). GTDB lineage: Bacteria > Actinomycetota > Actinomycetes > Actinomycetales > Actinomycetaceae > Arcanobacterium_A. The sequence continues at coordinate 49,881 of CABQJD010000010.1, forward strand.
ATGTTCCGATGTATTATCCCGTTTTTGAGCTGGAATATCAGGGATTTGCTTTCAGCGTAGATGCTTCAGTGCTTTTATCAGCCGCTTCTATCGACTCGTTGAGTGGGAAGTTTCAGATCGAAAATGGAGTTGGTCCTACTGAAATTAAAGCTATTCTTGCTTCCCCTGGAGTTCAAGAGCCAGTAAATGAAGATTCTAGCGAAGCAGAATCGCATAATGCAGGATTTCATGTCTCCAATGCTGCAGGCATCACTAATGCCGTTGTCCAAGATACTTCAGCTACGTCTGGAAGATATTCGTCTGAGCAAGATCAACCATCTGAAAATAGTTCGCAGCAGCAGCTCAGACCGCGAGTTGCTTCGCAAACTTTAGTGTGTCTTATCGGTAAAGATCAGCCAGTACGCCCTGGGCAAGCCGCAACTGTGGTGCTTGCGGGGCGAGCTAGAACCGATGTCCTTGCGTTGCCGGTAAGTGCTGTTGCTGGCAGGATAGGGAAAGGTTCCGTCACCCTAGTAAAAGATGGGAATACATCTCTCGTGGAAGTTGGTTTGGGCGCCTCTGATGGAGCTTATATTGAAATTATTTCTGGGTTGAGCGAAGGCGATGTGATCAGTGCGGTTGCTCCTAATCTCGATCCTCGAAAGAATAGATGATGAGCGAAGTGTTGCTTAAGCTCGAAGATGTGACGGCAAAAGTAAAGCTCGGGCGACGTCAAGTTTTAACAACCGTGGATAGCGTTTCTCTAAGCCTGATTCGTGGCACGTCGAATGCGATTATTGGAAAATCAGGATCTGGAAAGACGAGCCTTATATCTATTTTAGGTTTGTTGAACTCAGAATTCACTGGGCGATACACGTATGGAGATTACGATGTTTCTGGTTTGAGCGATCGGAAACGATCAAAGCTGCGCGCAAGCAACATTGGCTTTGTGTTTCAAAATTATTCTCTTATTCGCCACCTCAACGTAGCTCAAAACGTAGATTTGAGTTTGCGCTATTCGTGCGAGAAGCTCTCGCATAAGCAGCGATTCGACCGTATTAGGCGAGCTCTTGAAGATGTGGGTTTGGCAGAACGCGCTAAAGAACATCCAGGAAGCCTTTCTGGCGGCGAGCAACAGCGCGTAGCTATTGCGCGTGCACTAGTATTGCGCCCCGAGCTATTGATATGCGATGAACCAACAGGAGCGCTCGATACCGATACAGGAGTGCAAGTGCTTAATGTACTGATGGAGCTTGTGAAATCCTCACGTACCACGCTTGTGCTCGTCACACACGATAACGACGTGGCAGCACGTTGCGAAAACCTTATGTACATGGATTCTGGAAGGCTTACTTATGCTTAAAATGATTATCCAGGATCTGCGAATATCTCCAGGGCGAGCATTCCTCACGGGGTTTTCAATGCTTATTGGGATTATTGCCGTTATTGTTTCTGTGCTCGCTGGAACTATCGGGAAAGAATACTTTACTTCGACTATTGAACAGCTATATGGGCGTGCCCCCACGTATTCGATTCTGATCCGTTCGCCGCACCTTTCCGACCCATCAGCCATTTCAAATCTGATCGCTGCGCTTGAGCAGCATGATCTGCACGCCGCGTTAGCTCTTACTCCCGATGAAGGGCATTCGTATATTGCTGGTCGTGATATAGATAATCCGCCTAGCAGGGAAGATATCTCCAGTGGGTTGAGCATTGATACCGTTTACACCACGGCAAGATATGCGCAGGTGTACAATTTGCCGATTGCGCAGGGGCGCTGGTTGACGCCAGCGAATCAGATGCCGCGTTTGGAAATAGTAGTAAACAAGCCTGCTGCCGAGTTTTTTCCTCTTCGCTCGTATGCCTATGCAGCCACTAGATCAACAGTGACGCCAACTCCGCTTGAAGTTGCGGGAATCGTCAACGACGGATTGAGCATTCCACGCATATACGTGAATGTGGAAGGGCTTGCCTCGTTAGCTCCTCATCTTTGGAGCTGTAAGAATGGGAGTTTCTACTGGCACGACACATCTTCGAGGACGAATGAGCAGCGCTCAGCACTCATTGCCGATTTGCTGCACGACTATGCGCCTGGTACGACAGGTACTATCGCTCGTACAGACTCGCAAGATTATGAGGGAGTACTGCACATTATTTCTCTTAGCTTTATCGTCACCTCAGCGCTGCTGCTTGCTGTTGCCGCTATCGGGCTGGTCAATATAGGTCTTGCAAGTATTGAACAGCGAGCACATGAGCTCCTGATTCGCCGTGCGCTGGGAGCGACAAGAGGATCCGTTGCAATGCAAGTGATTGGCTCGTCTATTTTGCTTGCAGCTATAGTTGCAAGCGCAGCTATTATTTTCTCGGTTATCATTGTGGAAAGTATTCCTCTGTTTCTTCCGCCAGACAGCCCAAGCGCCAAACCAGAATACCCCTATTTTGCAGCGTTAGCGGCGGTAGGAGCTGCTATTGTCACTGCTCTAATCGGCTCGATTGCGCCAGCTTTCCGAGCATCGCGGCTACAGCCTGCTCTTGCTTTACGCTAAATTGCACACGAAAAGATACAAGCGAGGAAAGATATAAGTAACGAAAAGAAAGGAAAATCATGAGCAATAAGAACAATCGAATAAGAATTATCGGGGCACTGCTCGTGTGTGCAGCTACGTTTTCTATACCAGCGTGCAGTCGGCAAGAAGAGTCACAAAGCGCTGAAAACCGCAGCTTTGTTTCCTATGAAGAGATAAATAAAGAATATAAAAATTCCGTTGCTCAACTCGACTGGCCAGATTCGTACACTCCGCCAGCTGATCTTGAAGAGGAAGATACTGAGAGTGTATTTCAATCAGGCTATGGAGATACGCGTGCTTCTTTTCTATTTGAATGTGCATGGGAAAAAGAATGGCTCAGCAACTATGCCACAGATGTAGACAAAGCAAATAAAGCGATTGAGCAGCTTAGCAAAGTGCCCGATATGGGCTATATGAGCCCTCAACGAGCTGACGATTCCGTACGTGAATCCTTCAAAGATGATCTTGAGCGCGCTAAACTCGGAGATCCTTCAGGATTTCAAGAAAACGTCAGCATTAACTGCCCAAATTAATGAGGCTTTCAAGGATTTCATACTGTGAGCTTATCGCCTTATTACAGATAGAAAAATTAGAAGAAAAGCTCGCAGCTCTAGGCAAAACGCGGCGCTGTAATCCAAGAGTTTCTTAGCTAGCTAACTTCTAGAATAAGCGCGTGATTGCCGAGTTTGCTTCAAGCTAAGCTGCTGCGTTGGGGGGGGGTATCCAGCCTAGAAAAGTGTGTGCGTTAGAGAAATCGTGCTTCAGATTTCGTCTGAATACTGGCTCTAGATGTACGGCGCAGTTGCGGATGAAAGTCATATCGCCAAGTAGTGCCGCTATCTGTTTTTGATGTATCTAGATATCTTTGTGTCCATATGGGAAGCGTATTGTAGTGCTGGCATCTACAGTGAGGTGAGATATCGTTTCGAAGTCAAAAGCACCAGCCCCCCCCTAGGCTCCAGAATCTTTGTGTTCTTGCTGGTGAGTGGGGTAGTTTTTACGTATAAGAGTTTGCTTATAGCTGTGCCTTCAAAGCCGATTCCGCCATCGCAATCACGCTGCATACCTATAACGGAGAAAGGCAGCTCAACGAAAAAACAACTCTTACGTGCCACAAGCGAAATGAAATATCTCAAGTAAAACAAAATCTGCTGGATCGCATCATAACGACACCAACAGGTAGTGGTGGAGCATAGGGGATTCGAACCCCTGACCTTCTCCATGCCATGGAGACGCGCTACCAACTGCGCCAATGCCCCTCGGACTGTTTAATGATACTCACGTAGTAAAGAAAATACAAATAAACGGCGTACCTTAAGCCACGCTTATCAAAAAGTCAGCTTCTTTCTTCTGCTTTGAGCGTTTCAGGAAGGATTCCGTGCAAAATATAGTTTCTCAGGAGCTTATCCATTTCCATATGTACCTTAAAGGGTGGAATTGGCGTGCCTAGGGTAGCATCAAAGAAATTTTTCGCTCGCGCCTGGTCTACTGTGCTTTTCAGATCGTCAAAGCGCCCGTATTCATTCAGGTTCTTTTCGTTCACGTGAGCTTGCAGCAAATCCACGAGTAATTGTTCGAAAATGCCAAACGTCGTTACGAGTTTTTCTATTTCTCGTTGTTTGCTGTGCTTCTTGTAGTCGTTGAGGTAATCACGGAAAGGTTTTCCATCTATGATCTGGGCATCATAGGTTTGCACATCGTGGATAAAGAGATTTGCAAAATGCTGATCTTCTTTGCTGAGCGCTGCAAAAGAGCTGTAGAGATCATCTAAAAGCGTTTGTTTTTGCTTTTCGTCTACGTCGGCAGAATCAAAAGCCTTCAAGAATTTTTGGAATCGTGATTCCATATAGTCTTTGTCGATCCGATCTGTGTCGATTTCAGAAAGATGAGTTTTAATATCGTAATACATATCATCTTCTGGTTGGCCTGAGCCTCCTTCGTTCGGTTTGATCAATTCTTTATACCGCTGAGCAAGGATTAGATACTTTTGCTCACTTAGCTCGATAGTTATCTCGATAGGGGTGACGATTTCTCCTGTTTCTTTATCGATTAGCACATTTTCTTCTGCTTCACCTTCAGCAATAGTGCTGCTATGATCTTTTTCTAACGCCAGGTTTGTGTGCGGATCAATTGTGTAGGTAGTTTCTTTCCAAGAAAAACCTTGAATAAGAGCGGCTTCGAGATGGTCATTCAAGATAGCAAAAAGTTTGGCAAACTTTCCGCGCACTGCTGGTTCTTCAGGAAGTTCGCTTAGATCTTCTTTTCCGTTGCGAGTAAATAAACTGATAATTTCGCGTGAAGTTTCATTTATTTTAATCAGGTTATCTTTAAGATGATCGACGAAAAGTGCGAGTGGTTTATCGCCCGAATAAAGCGCCACAGCAGCTTCGATATTTCGTGCCATTGTGGCTGGTTTACGGTAATAGCAGATAGTGCCGAATTGTTTATCCGGCCCGAAAAGACGGTTGGTGCGGGAGAACGCTTGGATCAGTAGTTCATATTCGATCACTTTATCGAGGTAAAGCGTATTGACCCATTTTGAATCGAATCCAGTCAGCATTTGATCTACCACAATAAGAATGTTGAGCTGTTCTTCGGGTTTATCAGCTATGCGTTCATGCGGGCGCTTATGTGCAAGCCGAGCGGAGACGTCTTTCTTAAACATCGGGTGTGTGGCTTGGGTATAGTCGCGTCCGTAGCGTTCGTTATAATCGCGCAGGATTTCTTCTAAGGCGTCAGTTTTGAAATTAGCGCTTTCGGTATGGTTGATATTAGGGTCAAAAAGTGCGGTAGTTTTCAGCTCGGGAGCGATTTCTTTAAAGAGACGATAGTAATCAATTGCCTCGTTAATTGAGCTGGTTGCAAAGATGGCATGGAATTTGGAGTTTCTGCTCAGTCGCGGCCATTTGTTTTTAATATCGGTGACGACTGCTTCTCGGTATTCTGGCATCGCGTATTGCCCTCGCGGCAAGAGATCTTCGATCCCTGCGATGTGTTTTCCGTTTTCATCGCGCTGCCCAGCCATTGGTATTTGTTTGGAATCTAAGTATTTATAGTAGACGGCTGCTTTTGCGGGATCAGCTAATGCTTCTTCTTCGCTAAATGCGTGTGCTTTTTCCAGCGCTACTTCCTTGCGCAGTTCTTGAGGTGGAAATACTGATATATGGTAGGGATCAAATCCGAGGACGTTTTCGTCGCGTATCCCATCGGCAATGGAATAGCGGTGTAGTTCGTCACCAAATATATCGGCTGTGGTGTTTTTCTTTTTCTGATTTTCTTCCTGTATCGGCGTGCCTGTGAATCCGAAGAATACTGCGCGCGGGAAGGTCTGTTTGATGCGCACAAGCATTTCGCCGAAAGTGGATCGGTGGGCTTCATCTACAACGAATACGATTCGTTTTGCCGTGATTTTTTCTAAATCTGCTTGCCGCCACTGAGCGTCGTCGTGTATGCGGCTCATTTTTTGAATTGAGGTGACGATCAGCGTGTCATTTGGGTTAGAGCTGAGCAGTTTCGCAACGAGGCTGAAGGTATTTTCTGTTTCCTGTACTTCTTGGTGTGCTTCTGCGAACCCGCGGTATTCTCCTAGAGATTGCGTGCCTAGCTCGATTCTATCCATTAAGAATAAGACTTTATCGGCAGTTTTAGCATCTGCGATCAGCTGCGCTGATTTGAAGCTGGTCATTGTTTTTCCAGAGCCTGTGGTGTGCCAAACGAATCCGCCGCGCTGATTGGGGTGATCCCAATCTATTTTTGCCACGCCGTCCACAATTTTATTCGTTGCCCAGTATTGATAGGATCGCATCACTTTCAGCACTCCATCGGTGCTGTCGGCAACAGTGTAAAAACCTATCAGCTGGTGTGCCATCGGAATTGCCAGCAGGTTGGAGACGACGTCGTTCCACTGGTTAATTGGTTCGTTATTATAGTCTGCCCAGTGGAAGTAGTAGCTGGGGTTGAATATGCCGTCTGGGCCAGGATTGGCAAAATAAACCGATTCTTCTGGCGTTGATGCCACGAATACTTGGATAAGGGAGAATAATCCGCTAAATACTCCGTGATGGCTATACTCTGCGATTTGATTATAGGCTTTGCTCAGTGGGATTCCAGAGCGTTTCAGCTCGATGTGGATCACGGGCATTCCATTTATCAGGAGCATAAGATCGCCGCGGCGCTGCCCGAGAATATGCGAGTTGGTGGCAAATTTTGGTTGGCGTACGATTTGGTAACGAGATTGCCCAGCTGCTATTTCTCGGCGGTCATATATTTTGAGGGATATTTCTTTCCCGAGATGTTCTGGGTCTTGAGGGTTATCGCGCTTAATTCTCACGCTTTTGCCGTTAATAAAGCCGTTGAGTTTCAGCGGAGTGCGCAGGGCTGTGATTTGTTCGATAATTTGCTGCATTTCGGTGCGCGTGAGGGGAGCGTCGCCGAGTTTATCTTTGTGTCGATTATTTTGAAAGAGTATATCTGCCCAGTTGCTAATCAGTTTTTCTTCTGTATAGCCAGTGAGGACCTTATCCTCCCAGCCTTTGCGCTGCAGAGCGCGGATCATAGCATCTTCAAATTCTGCTTCATTGCTAAACGTCATTTTCTTCCTTAGTTTTAGCGTAGGAGATATAGATAAGGTCTTCTGCCACTCTACCAGCGAAATAACGTTTACAGCAGCTTCTGTGCCAATAAAAATGGGCGTTACTGGCACAGAAGGCTGCTTGTATTTTCAGATTTTAGCTATGGGCACCGATCGGCTGCCTTTAGCTTAAGCTGGTCAGCAGACGCATAACTGTATCAACATCTTTGTTTTCTAATTCTTGAATCACGTGCAGATAGGTTTTTTGTGTGGTGTTGATAGAGGAATGCCCTAGTCTCATTGTCACAGAAGCGATAGAGACGCCAGCAAAAAGCAGGAGGGAAGCATGGGTGTGGCGTAAACCGTGAACAGTAATCACCGGTATTTTTGCTTCGAGGCAATGCCTGCGCAAGACGTCGTTTACAGTGGAGTTGTAGACAGCAGCGGAGACGAAAATGGGTTTATCTTCGGGCAGATTCTTAAGAATTTCGCTGAAGCGAATTACTGTTTGCCAGTCGATTGGAATTTTTCTCACGGAGGTGCGGTTTTTGGTGGGCATAAATCCGCTGCCAGTTTTGTAATCCCATGTTTTCGTCACGTGTATCGTCTGGTTTCTAAAATCAAAATCGGCAGGGGTGAGCGCGAGTGCCTCTGAAAAACGCATCCCGGTTTTCGCCACAATGAGCAGGAAATAATCCCACGATATTTTTTCTCCCAGTTGAAGAGTGGCCAGCAGAGTTTGCAGCTGAAACTGGTTGAGGTATTTGATTTTCTTATCTCTGGGAGCTTTTCCTTTAATCACAGCTTTGCGTGTGGGATCGCGCGCGATCAACCCTTCATCTACGGCATCTAAAATTGCTCCTTTGAGCTGGTGATGAAAATCCATCACAGTTTGGCGTTCGTGGCTTACTGCATAATCGTTGAGAAGCTTTTGATAGGTGATTCTATCTAAATCGCACATTCTCAAATCAGGGATTAAGCGCTTAAGCCAGCGGTTAGTCATAATATATTTATTGAGGGTGACGCTGCGCACTGCGCCTTGCTTGTAGACGCTTATCCAGCGGGTGTAGTAGCTATGAAATAGTTCTTCTTTGCCGTTCATTGTTTTCCCTTTCTTTAATGCCGCATTAGTGCGACGAAAGGGGAGCATACGCTCACGCATATGCTCTGGGGTGTTTTCGCGAGTGAATTGTGCGTATTGCGCGTATTGTGTGGCGCTTGGATGCGTGTTGAATTGGTATTGCTCGGATATGTATTGGTATTGCTCGAATCGGATACGCATCGCTTGAATGTGCACTTCTTTTCTTAGCGACCGCTTTCGGAAAAATCTTAAAGCGTGGAAGAATAAATATATAACTCTTGCACGCCATGCGCGCGGATTTCGTCTTCCGATGCTTTGTATTCTCCGCATCGCGTCATCTTCCTGTTTTCGTAAAACTGCCAGTTGCAGGTGGTGTCTGTGAGAAGATAATAGGATTGTGCTCCGCATGAGCGTAAATAGTTGGTTGCACCTGCCAGCAGTTTACTTCCTACGCCATAGCCTTGAGCGTGGCCGGATACGGCAAATAGCACTAATTCGTAGGTGGTGTCGAGATTTATTTCGCGATACATATCTGCGTATCGCGAATGAAGAAAGTGATAATAATCTGCTAGCTTCTGTGCGCGTTTTTCATTGCACTCGTTGATACTGAGCAAAGCTTTATCTGCAATGTTTTGCCAATGTTTTTGGTGAGAGTGTGCCGCCTCTCCAGCTTTTGCTGCAATGAGCCCCAAAATTTGGTTGTTGTATTCTGCTACTTTAAGAAAAGTGGCTCGTTTGGCGTACGTTGCAAAATCTACGCGCCCTGCATTGAGCTTTGTCTCTTCTGGCTCGGGCATCCAAATGTCTGCGACGAGGGCAGCTGCTTTATCGAAGTCTTTTTCGTGGAAATCTCTAATATGTATCTCTTTGCTTGCATAAAGAGCCATGATTTTCTTTCTGTATCTATGCTGTATCTACGCTGTATCTGCTTGCCTGTAATTTCTGGGCACTATTTCGCAAATACAATACTCTTCTGAATATACACAGAGGTCAAATTGTCCTCTATATAACCAGCTGTCTGGAAGAAGCCAGTATAATCTTCTCCAGAACATCCCCCTGATAAAGATGTGGCAGTAACGCTCGTCATCCTTATCCGCAATATAAATTCTTTCTACAATAGTCTGGATCAAAGTGACCAGAACCTCCAGCTACCCATCTTTTATACATACTCTGCAAAGGAGAGCAGCCTTTCTTTTGTCATTTCCAAATCATGGATAGCAATCATATTGTTTTTCTGCCTTCATCCAGCTCGGACAGCTACCGCTCTGTTTCTCTCAGTTCTTCAACCAGATTTTGCAAATCCTCTTGGATAAATTGTTTGATACTGCCGTCCGCTTCACGCAGATTTCTTGTCTGTGCTGCAATATCTGCTTTCAGCTTGTCACGTTTCTTTTTAATGAGGTTATGTTCCTGTACCGTCTGAGAGTGTTCAAGGACTTTCTCGATTTTAATTTCCAGAATACTTTTGAAACGCTCGCTGTTTTCATCCGATAGATCAGCTAATATAGCTTAGCCATATACATCAGTGCTTCCTCTTTTCCAATGCCAACCCAATCAATCGATCCGCCTGATCTGCCATGAACAGCGGGATATTCAGCACATCATCGTCCAGTTTCAGATTGTCCAATGAGAAACGGATGCGAAGCTTGACTTTATCAGGGAACAGTTCCTTGAACTTCTTCATACTCTTGCTGGTTGTGTTGGCTTTGGATTTGACCTCCACGGGGAAGATGTCGTTCTCCCGCTGAACGAGGAAATCTACCTCGTAAGGTGGGTTGTTCTGGCTCCAATAACGAGGCATGACTTCAAACTGAGTAATTAAAGTTTGCAACACAAAGTTTTCAGTTAATGCGCCTTTGAATTCAGTAAATAGGCGGTTCCCTTCGCCAAAGGCAGTGGGGGCCAACTGTGCCAGACGGCGGAGCAGTCCCGCATCTACCAAATAAATCTTGAAAGCAGACAAGTCATCGTAAGCTGCAATAGGCAAGCCAAGAGCTGAGCTGCGATAAATTTTATGCATCAGACGGGCATCCACCAGCCATTGCAAAGCATTCTCGTACTCACGGGCTCGTGCGCCTTCCTTGACCACCCTATAGATAAACTTCTTGTTCTCCTTTGCCAGTTGAGAAGGAACAGAGTTCCAAATCATTGAGATTTTCGGGAACTCGCTGAGATTAGGATGCTTGGCAAAATCACGCTCATAGGCTCCAATGATTCCAGACAATGCTTCCTGCATAGCAGAAACATCCCGTGCCTCCGTCCACATCAATACCG
>CABQJD010000011.1 GCA_902464405.1 uncultured Actinomycetaceae bacterium
AACAAAATGGCAGTGGAAAACATGAGGAATCAGCGTAATCTGGCACAATAGATATATGCCGTATAAAGAGCTTTTTGCAGGATCTGCGCAGCTAAAAAAGCTGCGCGGGCTATCCCAAGCGCGAATGCGAATGCGTTTTTCTCAGCAGCGTGTTGAAGGTGTGCAAGCTGTTCGAGAGCTTGTGCTATGTGAGCCGAAGCTCGTGCGTGATATTTACACTACTCGCACGCTTCTCAAACAGCACCCAGAAATTGCGCAGGCAATTGATGAGCACAATATGTATGTGCATATTGGTGATGACGATCTTCTTGCGAAAGCTGCCCCTCACGCACAAGGGATTGCAGCAGTTGCGCATATTCCTAAGCCAGTAAATCTTGAGTATATATATCGGCAGTCTCCACTTGTAGTGTGCTGTGTTCAAGCCAACGATCCTGGGAACGTCGGCACGATTATTCGAACAGCTGATGCATGCGGAGCAGGGGGAGTTGTGCTTGGAGATGGCTCTGTAGATCCCTACAGCTCTAAAGTGATTCGAAGTGCAGCTGGATCTACTTTTCACCTTCCTGTGTGCGAATCAAGCGTATATGAGACTGTAGCGGAAGCGAAAAAGCATGGTTTTCAAGTAATGCTTGCAGACGCTGGAGGAGAAGTGAGCCTGCACGATATGCATAGTGCTGCATTGCATCGCAATGGGTCGGCGTCACCGCATATATCTCTTGCTGCTCCAACTTTATGGCTTGTTGGAAATGAAGCGCACGGTTTTTCTGAGGAACATAAAAATCTTGCGGATGTTATTATTTCCATCCCGATGTGGGGGAAGACGGAATCTCTCAATCTTGCGGTGGCAACAGGGGTGTGCCTCTATGCATCGGCAAGCGAACTGTTTTCTGCGTAATCTCTATTAAGTAATCGTTACGCAATGAAGTAATCTTTACGCAACGAAAGTCTAGCTTTATAAGGGCATTATGGAGCCATGGCGTCATCGTCAAAAGAGCTAACCTTAAAACATGGTAGAAATCAGAATCCATGGACGAGGCGGTCAGGGTGTCGTCACCGCTGCAGACCTCGTGGCATATGCTGCCTTTGCTGAAGGTCGCCATGCCCAAGCATTTCCATCGTTCGGCTCTGAGCGCACTGGAGCGCCAGTTGTCTCGTATTGCCGCGTGACGGATAAAGAAATTCGCACGCGTGAACCTGTGCTCGAACCAGATCTCGTCGTGGTTCAAGATCCGACGCTTCTGCCCATTCTCGATGTTTTTGCTGGTTTGAAATCAGATGGTTTTGCACTCATCAATTCTGGAAAGACTCCGCAGGAGCTTGGTTTTTCGGAGCTTGTGGCAGGTCGTCCGAAAGGGCACATTATCGCAATTCCTGCTGCCGATATTGCTCGCAAGCATACGGGGCGCACAGTTCCAAATGCTGTGTTGCTGGGAGCGGCTGCAGCTTTAACTGGTTTATACAAGATGGAATCAGTGAGTAATGCGATTATGCAGCGTTTCCCTGGAAAAGTGGGCGAGATGAACGTTGCTGCTGCTCAAGAGGCATTTGAGCTTGTTAAACATATGAAGGAGGCATGAGCAGATGCTTAAGCAAATTGAAGGATCTCAGTCAATTGCGCAGACAGTCGCTGCTTGCCGCCCAAACGTAGTGGCTGCCTATCCTATTTCTCCACAGACGCATATTGTGGAAGCTCTTTCTGCACTAGTGAAAAAAGGCGAGCTTCCAGGGTGCGAGTATGTGAACGTGGAATCAGAATATTCTGCGATGTCTGCATCGATTGGTGCTTCGGCAGTCGGTGGGCGTGCCTATACCGCCACAGCTTCGCAAGGTCTGCTCTATATGGTAGAGGCAGTGTACAACGCTTCAGGTTTGGGCTTGCCAATTGTGATGACTGTGGCCAACCGTGCAATTGGCGCTCCAATTAACATTTGGAACGATCACACTGACGCTATGAGCCAGCGAGATTCTGGCTGGCTGCAGCTCTATGCGATCGATAATCAGGAAGCTGCCGATCTGCATGTGCAGGCATTCCGTATTGCCGAAAAATTATCGCTTCCTGTGATGGTGTGTATGGATGGTTTTATTCTTACCCATGCGGTGGAGCTGGTCGATGTGCCAGAAAAAGAGCAAGTGGATAAATTCTTGCCACCGTATGAGCCGCGCCAAGTGCTTGATCCTTCTGATCCTATTTCTATTGGTGCAATGGTTGGCCCAGAAGCTTTCACAGAAGTTCGTTATCTTGCCCACCATAAGCAGCTTGAGGCTCTTGATCTCATTCCTCAGGTGCAGCAGGAATTTTTGGAAATTTTCGGGCGAGACAGCGGCGGTCTGCTGCACGAGTATTTACTCGATGACGCGGAAACAGTGGTTGTGTGCCTCGGTTCCGTCACAGGTACTCTGCGCGATGTTGCTGACGAGCGGCGAGAGAATGGAGATAAGATCGGCATTCTTTCGATTGTCGCTTTCCGTCCCTTCCCTTCAGAAGCTGTGGGCAAGGCGCTCAAAAATGCAAAGCGTATTATCGTCCTCGAAAAGGCATTCTCTGTGGGGATCGGCGGTATTGTTTCTGCTGCAATACGCCCAGCCGTTGGATATGAAGGGCATACTTTCTATGAGTTGATTGCAGGTTTGGGCGGTCGTGATATCACTAAGCATTCGCTTCATGAGTATCTCGATCGCGCTGAAGCAGATAGCGTTGAATACACTACGTTCCTCGATCTCGATCAAGATCTCATCGATCGGGAGCTTGCTCGTGAAGCAAAAAATCGCCGTTCGGGCGCAATTGCGGAAAATATGGTTCGTGATTATCACGAGCGCATCGCTGGAAGCCAGAACTAGGAGGCACAATACTATGACGAATGTAGATCTCGGTCTTCCTCGTTACCGCGCAACTCAGATTCCTTCGCGTGAAGAAGTGAAGTTTTATCAGGTGGGTTCCTACGCTGTCGGTAACCGATTGGTCGATCCCGAATTGAAATCGAATCAATCGAAGGCGAATCGCTATAATTCCCTCACCTCGGGGCATCGAGCCTGCCAAGGCTGCGGCGAAGCACTCGGTGCGCGCTATGCACTCGATACTGCAATGGCTGCCTGCGATGGCAAGCTGATTGCCGTCAATGCAACTGGATGTTTGGAAGTTTTTTCTACTCCGTATCCGCAAACCGCATGGAATATCCCGTGGATTCATTCTTTGTTTGCTAATGCGCCTGCAGTTGCGACAGGTGCTCAGGCTGCTTTGAAAGCTTTAGGTAAATCAGATATTCGCGTTGTTGCTCAAGGTGGCGATGGCGGTACGGTCGATATTGGTTTCGGGCAGCTCTCGGGGATGTTTGAGCGCAACGATGATGTGCTTTACATCTGCTACGACAACGAAGCATATATGAACACAGGTGTGCAGCGCTCAGGTGCAACGCCGCCAGCCGCCCGCACAGCAACAACTCAGCCTGTTGGACCAGAACCTGGCAACGTGTGGGGGACGGGTAAAGATGTACCACGCATCGCTATGGCTCACGAAATTCCTTATGTAGCAACAGCGACTGTTGCTGATCTACGTGATCTCGAATATAAAGTGAATAAAGCTATGTCGATTCGCGGCGCTCGTTATATTCATATCTTTGTGCCATGCCCGCTCGGCTGGGGATCTATTTCGCACGATACAATCAAAATCGCTCGTTTGGCTACGCAAACTGGTCTTTTCCCTGTGTATGAAGCTGAATATGGCGAGATTACGTCTGTGATGAAGATCCGCCGCCTGGCGAAAGTGGAGGAATACCTTAAGTTGCAGCGTCGTTTCGCTCATTTATTTAAGAAGGGCGCCGATCCAGCAGTGATTGAGCGTATCCAAGCAACTGCAGATCGCAATATCCGCCGCTATAACTTGATTGACGCCGAAGGCTTAGATGAATTTGTGCTGTACGAAGGCGAGGAGAAGTAAAGATGACTGCCCTTGATCGTAATAAAACTGGTGCAGAGGCACTGCCTTTTGCTATCACGTTGGAGCTAGGATCATCACTTGAAAATGAGACGGGTTCGTGGAGGAGCGAACGCCCTGTCTATATGAATCTTTTGCCTCCGTGCAACAAGCAGTGCCCAGCTGGCGAAAATATTCAGCAGTGGCTCTTCTATTCGGAAGAAGGTAATTATGAAGCTGCGTGGCGTGAGATTATGAAGGAGAATCCGCTGCCAGCAGTGATGGGGCGCGTGTGCTACCACACCTGCCAGATTGCTTGTAATCGCGCTCAAGTAGATGAAGCTGTCGGCATCAACGCTGTGGAGCGTTTCCTTGGAGACAAAGCTCTTCTTGAGGGATGGAAAGTGGAGGTGACGGCTGCACCTACTGGCAAGAAAGTGCTTGTTGTAGGAGCAGGACCGTCTGGTATTTCTGCTGCTTATCATCTGGCTCGCCTTGGGCATAGCGTCACAGTGCGAGATGAGCGCTCAAAAGCTGGCGGTATGATGCGTTTTGGTATTCCGAGCTACCGTTTGCCGCGCAACATTTTAGATGGCGAGATTGCACGCATCGAAGAAATGGGCGTCAAGTTTGAACTTAATACTCGTGTGGATGATCTGCGCGGTGAGCTGGAGAATTTTGACGCGATCTTTTTAGCTGTGGGTGCGCAGATTGGGCGCGAGGTGACGATTCCTGCTTCCGATCCGAAGAATGTGCTCGATGCTGTCAAAATGCTTCGCAATGTGGAGGTTGAGGGAGACGCGGTTGATGGAGATAAGCCTCTTGCTGGGCGTCGAGTGGCGGTTTATGGCGGAGGCAATACGGCAATCGATGCTTCTCGTTCGGCGTTGCGGCTGGGAGCTGAAGAATCGATTATCGTCTATCGGCGTACTCGCACGCAGATGCCTGCTCACGATTTTGAAGTTGAAGAGGCTTTAGAAGAGGGCGTAAAGCTCGTTGAGCTGCGCACAATCACTCAGGCAATGGACGGCAAGCTCACGTTGGAGAAGATGGTTCTCGATGAAACTGGCTTCCCACAGCCGACTGGGCAATTAGAAGAGCTTGCTGCTGATGTACTTGTTTTTGCTGTAGGGCAAGATGCTGATTTGAGCTTGCTTGAAGGTGTTGAGGGTGTGCAGATTGAACGCGGATCTGTGCAGGTATCGCCGAATATGATGACGGGCAGGCCGGGCATTTTCGCTGGCGGCGATATGGTTCCACTCGATAAAAATGTGACGGCTGCTATCGGGCATGGAAAGAAAGCGGCACGCAACATTGATACGTGGTTGCGTGGTCAGGAGTATGAAGCTCCAGAGCGTCATCTGGATGCAGAGCTTTCTCGTATGACTACCTGGTACTATTCGGATGCTCCTCAGCAGGTGCGCGAAAAGTTGGAAGGTCCGCGGCGCTGCACAACTTTCGATGAGGTTATGCTCGGTTTAGACGAGCAGAGCGCAATTTTTGAAGCACGGCGCTGTATGAGTTGCGGTAACTGCTTCGGGTGTGACAACTGCTTCGGCGTCTGCCCTGATAATGCAGTGCTTAAAATTCGGCCAACTGAGTACGAGTTTAAGTATGATTACTGTAAAGGCTGCGGCATTTGTGCTGAGGAATGCCCATGCGGCTGTATTGAGATGGTTCCTGAAGATATCTGATATGAAATCGTCGAGGAAAGGGAAGGCTTTCGTGAAAGCAAGCCATGTTTGTGAAAGCAAGCCATGCACGCATATCACACAAGCCTGAGCGCGATGCAGGATCTGTTGCGGCTGTCGATGCCGCTGGTCTGTACACATTGTAGAGCAAAGTGTAGAGTGCGCGGAGCAGAGTGTGAGAGCTGAATCCTCAATTGCTCATATCGCTATGGAGCTATTATAGATCTATGGACGTGCTCAATCTCTTGCCTTGTGGTCCGCTCGATTATCTCGATGTGGATGCAATTCAGCGGGAACTTCACACTAATGTTGTTTGCGAGCATGCTCCCGATACAATCATTGTTTGGGAGTCGCGGCACATCTACACAGCAGGGCGTCGCACATCTGATAAAGACATTCCAGATACGTCAGTGCCAGTGATCAGTATGGATCGCGGCGGATCCGTCACTTATCATGGCCCAGGGCAGCTTATCGTATATCCCATCGTCAAAGTGCGTCCTGCGCAAGACGTTGTAGCATTTGTTCGTGGCACAGAGCGTGCTATCACAGCTGCGATGCTCAGAGCCTTCGGTATCCAGACAAGCCAAGTTGAGGGGCGTTCAGGTGCATGGATTCTTAATCCAGGGAAGATGGACCGAAAACTCTGCGCGATTGGAATTAAGTTTTCCTCTGGGGTGACGATGCACGGTTTAGCTCTTAACGTCACTACTGATCTTTCCATGTTTGAGCGAGTGATTCCTTGCGGGCTTGCAGACGCAGGAGTGACGTCACTACAAGAATTAGGGGTGACGGCAGGGCTTCAGGAAGTTGCTGAAGCGCTTATTCCTGAGCTTGTGCGAGCATATAATCCGTTTTTTGAGCGTTCAGAAAGTACTGCCGTAAATTTTTTAGAGGATTTCGGGCAGCTGGATGCTTATGAATGGGTAAGCCGTGCACCTCAACTCCGTAAAAATCAAGAATTAAGCTTATGCACAGGATCAGCGTGGAAACCTCGCGGGTCTTTGAATGATGAGCAGCAGCGTAAACAGCAATAGGAAAGTGATTGAGGCAGGGGTAATTTTGAATTCTTCACGGGTCGATCCGAACGGGCGTAAACTTTTGCGTATTGAGGCGCGTAATGCTCAGATTCCGATCGATAGGCAGCGCCCTGAATGGCTCAAAACTCGTGCTGTTGTGCGTGCAGGATACGAGCAGATGCGTGAGCGTATCCACGGCACTTCATTGCACACAATCTGCGAAGAAGCTAACTGCCCGAATATCTATGAGTGCTGGGATTCGAAAGAAGCCAGCTTTTTACTGGGCGGCGATATATGTACGCGCCGCTGTGATTTTTGTTTCGTTAAGACTGGTCGCCCAGATGCTTATGATCAAGATGAGCCGCGTCGTCTAGCTCAGAGAGTGAAAGAGCTAGAGCTTAATTATGTGACGATTACAGGCGTCGCTCGTGACGATCTTCCTGATGGTGCTGCATGGCTCTACGCCGAGACGTGCCGTCTTATTCGCGAGATAAGCCCTCATACAGGAGTAGAGCTTTTGATTGACGATTTTTCTGGCAGCTATGAGGCGCTTCAGGTCGTTATCAGTTCTCGCCCTGAGGTGATTGCTCATAATCTAGAGACAGTGCCTCGTATTTTCAAGAAAATTCGCCCAGCATTTCACTACGAGAGGTCGCTTGACCTGATTCGTAGAGCATCGCGGGCAGGTATCGTCACGAAAAGTAATATGATTTTAGGTATGGGGGAGACGCACAGCGAAGTGCTTGATGCTATGCAGGATTTGCGTGAGGCGGGATGTGATCTTCTCACGCTTACTCAATATCTACGTCCATCAGTACTCCATCATCCCGTTGATCGGTGGGTGCATCCGAACGAGTTTGTGCAGCTGCGCGATCTCGGGCTTCACATGGGGTTTACTGGAGTTATGGCAGGTCCTCTTGTACGCAGTTCATATCACGCAGGCACATTGTGGGCGCGAGCGATGCGAGCAAAAGGTTTGGCAATTCCGAAGCGTTTGGCTGGAGTTTCTTCTGGAGAGTCGATGGCAAGGCAGGAAGCTGCTGCTGTGTTGAAACGATATGGGCAAACACCATTGGTGTAGCCGTATTCGCTAAACCTGTGTCATCGCTAAACGCGTGTTATCTGGACTCGAGGGCGCAGAGCTGTATCTCAGTGTAAAATTGCTTATCTGTAAAGAAGTGCGTAAAGAGGCACAATCCAGGCTGGCAGGGTGCGCGATATAGTAGTTGCTAGATTATGCGCATAGAAAGGGCAGCAATGAGCCAAACCACAGGGCAAGCAATTGCTATGATCGTCTATTTTGTGGCGATGATTATTATCGGTATGTTTGCTTATGCTCGTACTAAAAATTTTGATGACTATATGCTTGGTGGCAGAGATCTAAACCCCTTCGTGGCTGCGCTTTCTGCAGGAGCGGCCGATATGAGCGGCTGGCTGCTCATGGGGCTGCCTGGAGCTCTCTATCTTAGTGGAGTTGTCGAAGGCTGGATCGCTGTAGGGCTCACGCTCGGAGCATGGTTGAATTGGAAGGTGACGGCGCCGCGTCTGCGTGCCTATACGCAGGTTGCGGGAGATGCGATCACGGTGCCAAGTTTCTTAGGCAATAGATTGCGCGATACAACTCACTGTGTGCGCGTGGCAGCTGGGCTGATTATTTTCGTATTCTTTACTTTCTACGTTTCCTCAGGAATGGTTGCAGGAGGTACTTTCTTCGAGACTGCATTCGGCATGGATTACCACCTTGGCATGGTGATTGTGGCAGGTATTGTAGTGCTCTACACTCTTATAGGCGGTTTTTTGGCTGTGAGCTGGACGGATGCCGTGCAAGGCATGATGATGCTGATATCTCTTCTAGCTGTTCCTATTGCGGGTGTGGTTGCCGTTGGTGGCTTCGGCAAGGTTGCTGAGGGTGTGAAAGCTGTAGATCCGAACTTAATTTCTCCTGTTGGAGGCACGGCAATTGGTGTCATTTCTGCTTTGGCATGGGGGCTGGGATATTTCGGGCAGCCGCACATTATTGTGCGTTTTATGGCACTAAGATCTCCAGCAGAAGCCACATCAGCACGTCGCATTGGAATTGCCTGGATGTTTCTCTCAGTGCTGGGAGCGGGCGGCACCGCAATTGTTGGCATTGCTGCCAATTACTTTGGCGTATGGTCTATTCCTGAAGGTCAGCATGAATCTGTTTTTATTCTTTCTGGTCAGTATCTTTTCCCTTCAGTTATTTCTGGATTCATGCTTGCAGCCATTTTAGCTGCTGTAATGAGCACGATTTCCTCTCAGCTTCTCGTGACGTCATCTGCTGTTGTGGAAGACGTACTCAATGCTAAAGGCACAGCTCAGCGAAAAGGCAGTGACGGCGTGATGCTCAGCCGTATTGTGGTACTGGCAATATCTGTGCTTGCGGCTATTTTTGCTTGGTATCGCACAGATTCTATTCTCAATCTTGTGGCGTTCGCATGGGCTGGTTTTGGAGCTGCTTTTGGGCCGGTTGTGATTTTGGCTCTCTATTGGCGTGCCCTTACGTGGCAGGGCACACTTGCAGGTATGTTCACTGGAGCAGTCACTGTGGGAGTATGGGGCACTATGAAGTGGTTTGGCTTATACGAAATTGTTCCTGGGTTTATTTTCGCTCTATGTGCTGCATGGGTAGTATCGAAGCTTACCTATCGCCCTCATCCGCAGATCGATGCACAATTCGATGCTGCTGTTCAGCTCGCTCACGCCAATGCTGAGCAGATTGAAGCAGAGTTTGGAAAATCGCCAGTTGTTTCTCCTTATCGGGATCCTGCTGGAAACGTTTACTGAAGTAATCAGGGGCGTGTGCTGCGAGACGATAGCAAGGCTTCACTAGGTGTATGGTAGATTTCTCGCATAGAAGCCCCCGTCTGAAAGGTATGACATATTGAAAGCTATCGCAGATTTTTTCGCAACGATCAATAACGACTATCTCTCGTGGATACTTATTCCGCTGCTCATCGGCTCTGGACTGTATTTCACGATTCGATCTGGATTTTTGCAGTTTCGGCATTTCGGTTCGATGGTGAAAGGAATGTTTAGCTCTCGCGAATCCACGAAGGGCGGTATCTCTTCATTTCAAGCTTTCGCGATGGGTCTGGCTTCACGTGTCGGTACAGGAAATATTGCTGGTGTAGCAATAGCTGTGGTGGCAGGAGGGCCTGGCGCCGTATTTTGGATGTGGGTTGTTGCTCTTGTTGGTATGGCGACGGCTTTTATTGAGGCAACTCTTGCCCAAATGTTTAAGGTGCGTTGGCCAGATGGTACTTTCAGAGGCGGCCCTGCGTTTTATATTCAGCGTGGTTTAGGTTCGCGTGGCTGGGGTCTGGCATTTGCCGTCTTTTTGATTTTTTCATTTGGTATTTCCTATGAGATGACGCAGGCAAACACTATTGCTGGGACGCTCAATTCTCAGTATGGAGTAGATCCTTTAGTGACGGCGTTTATTTTGGTTGCGCTCACAGCTCTTGTTGTTTTTGGCGGAATTAAGCGTATTGCTCGTGTCACTGAGTGGATGAGCCCGATTATGGCTGTGGTGTATATTCTCATCGCTGTGGTTATCGTCCTTATCAATATCGACAAAATTATTCCGACGTTTGAGATGATTTTTGCTTCTGCATTTGGTTTAAAAGCTGGTGTTGCAGGTACTGCCGGCGGTATTGTAGCCGCTATGCTTAACGGCACTCGTCGAGGGCTTTTTTCGAATGAAGCTGGTGAGGGGTCTGCCCCGAATGCTGCATCCACTGCTCACGTGAGTCACCCAGTGAAGCAAGGGTTTATTCAGGCAGCGGGTGTATTTGTAGATACGATTTTGGTGTGTTCCGCAACTGCATTCATCTTGCTTAATGCTGACGCGTCAGTATTTACTCCGGGCACTCAGCCATTAAATGCTGACGGTTCAGAGCTATCTGGAGCGCCGCTGACGATTGCTGCCGTTACTAATCAGCTGGGGGAATGGACCGTGCCGATTATGGTATTGCTGATTTTGGTGTTCTGTTACTCTTCTATTATCGGCAATTTTGTTTATGCTGAAGTAAATGTGGATTTCATTTCCAAAGGAAAGGTCAAAGCTACGCCTATTTTGGGCGTTATCGCTAGTGTGTCGGTTTTTGTTGGCTCCGTGGTTTCACTCGACGTGGTGTGGAATTTTGCTGATATTACGATGACTGGTATGGCGCTAATCAACCTGGTAGCGATTTTATTGCTTGGTTCGTGGGCGTTTGGTGCTCTCAAAGACTGGCGTCAAGATCCTGAGCGTGCATTCGTCGCTACGGATAACCCTAATATGCCAGGGGATCTTCCCACAGATATTTGGGTTGAGCGCGATAATCCGCTGGCGTAATCGCTTTCCTAGTCGGATTTGATTGTTTTTAGTTGGCTCAGCTACATGTAGCTGAGCCAACTACTTTTTCCTGCACTCACAGGTAGCGTGCTACTGTGAATCCGGCGATCACCGCCACTACGCAGCCAAGGATAGTAGCTGATAGATAGAGAACCATCGAGAGGCGGCGATGATCCGCTAAAAGTTCAAGTGCATCAACTGAACACGCGGAGAAGGTCGTCAATCCTCCGCAAAATCCTGTGCCGCATATTGCGAGGTATTCTATTTCCTGTGCGCTTGTTCCTGCCCATACAGAGGTAAACATTCCAAGAAGAAAGCTACCAAGCAGATTGACGCATACTGTGCTCCATACTCGCTGGTGCTCTGGGAAGACAACACCAGTAAGGTAGCGTACTGCTGCTCCTACGCCGCCACTCATCCCGATCAGCAGTAGTGTGCCGATAGCCATTATTGTAGCCTTTCTGCCGATGAGGCGTCACTGGTGTCGATGGCGTCTGTGTTGGAGGCATCGTATATGCCGTTACTGACTGCTCGACGCCCGTCACTGAGCTTAATCATGTGTGAGGAAGATATGTGAGGGAATGATCCCCCGAGCAATAAGCCGCCGAAAGCTGCCCATATACCCAATAGAAATGAGAGGGTGATATACAGAAATCCGATCAATGCTTTATCTGCATAGAGAAGCTGCATATACCCTACTGCCCAGCCGCTCATTGTAGTGAAGCCAGCAAGTGCACCTTTTCCGAGGAAAGTACTCCAACGCTGTGCGGATATTTCAGTGGGGATCAGGCGTGTATTTCCCGAGGCTCGCACGAGAAGAGTCGTCACATATCCGAGTAGAAAGCAACCTACGAGGTTGATTGCCAATATTGTGAAAGGAAAATTGCCAGCAGGAGTAGGAAAGAGTATGCACAGCCCTGCGCGGGCGAGCACGCCCAAAAACCCTCCCGAAAAAACCAGCAGTATGTTGATGCGCATAGCTGGATTATACTCGGTTCGGGCTTTTGCTAGCGCTGAAGTGACATTCACTCAACCTCGTGTTCATACACCGCGTTTTGCTGTTAGCTCCCACGATGGGCACACGATTGGTAAGCTGGAGATATGAGCATACGCGTGGCGGATGTTGTATCCGCAATGAACCAGTATTATCCGCCAGCACTGGCACAAGAATGGGATCGAGTAGGTCTTATCGTGGGGGATCCAAGCGATAGAGTCTCGAAAATCGGTTTTGCAGTCGATCCGTGTGAGGCAACTGTGCACGAAGCAATTGAGCGCGGTGCGCAGATGCTTATCACGCATCACCCTCTCTATCTGCGTGGGACTAGCTCGGTAGCTGCCACAACAGGCAAAGGAAGATGGGTGCACGACCTCATTAAAAATGGCGTAGCGCTATTTGCTGCCCATACCAATGCTGACTGTGCTTCAGACGGTTCGGGTGCTGCTTTAGCGAATCTCCTTCAACTCGAAAATACCTGCCCTCTGGAGCCTCGCCACAGTGATCCTTCTCTTGGAATCGGTACTGTGGGGGAGCTGCCGCTCACGATGAGTGTGCGCGAGCTGGCACAGCGTCTGCGTGCGCTCATTCCTGAAACGCCTGCGGGAATCACGATTGGCGGCGATCCTGAGCGAATTGTGAGCACAGTTGCGCTCTGCCCGGGATCGGGAGACTCGATGTTTGCGGCTGTGCGTGCGGCGAACGCTGACGTTTATGTGACGGCAGATCTTCGTCACCATCCAGCCACCGATCATCTCTGGAATGGAGGCTGCCCGCTTATAGGGCTCACCCATTTTGCTTCGGAATGGCCGCTGCTCGTGAACCTTCGACGCCGCCTCAGTGTGGCACTAGATATCGACGGATATATCTCAACGATATGTACCGATCCATGGAGTGAGCGGATATAGCTGAGCGTTCCCGATATGTGTGAGTATGAAAGCGCAGATGCTCATACGCGTGAGAAAAAGGAGATCTGATGAGTAAAGCCCCGCGCGAAGATCAGCTTAAGCTGCTTGAAATTGCTGAACTTGATGCGCAGATTGCGAAATTGAAAAAAGAAGATATAAGCCATCCTCTGCGCTCCCAGGTCGGCGAGCTGATGAATTTTATTGCTGAAAATTCTCGTCAAATTTCTGCGAATGCAACTGCCTTAGATATTGCGCAGCGCGAGCTTGATGCTTTTTCACAGCAGGTAGATGAAATAGGCAGTATTATTCGCGCGAAAGAAGCTCTCTATGAAGCTGGCACAGGCATGGATTCTCGTGGATTACTGACGCTTCAACATGAGATAAATCAGGCGCGTGCGAAGCTCGATCAGGTGTCTGATGCCGAATTTGAAAAACTTGAAGAAGTAGAACACCTTGATACCGAGCGCGCTGGTTTGGAATCGGAGCGTGCAGAGCTAAATCGTAAAATGTTGGAGGGGAGAGTAGAGCTGGAAAACGCCGTCACTGATATTCAAGCCAGCATGATGAGTATACAGGCTCAACGTGATGCCATATATGGTTCTCTCGATGCCGTTCTTCGCCGCGAATATGAGCGTGCTGCTAGCTCTGGCGGTTATGCTGTGATTGCGCTCCACCCAAATGGCATGAGCACTGGTGGAGTGCAGCTTTCGCCAATTGAGGTGAATCAAATTAAAAATAGTGATCCTGAAACGATTTGGTTTTCTGAAGACTACGATTGCATCGTCGTTTTGCTCGATAAATAAAGCTGTAGGTGCTGCGTGTGTTTGTCTGCAGTCGATATGGGAAGTAAGCTGTGCAGTGCACATGAGTCAGCTAGGCGGTCGCGTGTATCGGCGTTATTTTTCCAACCCTTGGTGACGCCGTTACCCGAGGAACGTCCGGACTCCACAGAGCGCAGTGGTGGGTAACGCCCACCCGGGGTGACCCGCGGGAAAGTGCCACAGAAAATATACCGCCTTTTCGGCGTCACGCTGAAAAGGTAAGGGTGAAATGGCGAGGTAAGAGCTCACCGCATTGCTGGCAACAGCAATGGCATGGTAAACCCCACTGGGAGCAAGACCAAGCAGCGCGCATTGAAGCTGCTCGCTGAGCGCGCGGGTAGGTTGCTTGAGCTGTATGGAGACGTACAGCCTAGATGGATGGCTGCCGCTGAGACGTGACGCCGAGTATTATGCTCGCAGCCACGTCTCAGACAGAATCCGGCGTATCGGCTGGCTCATGTGCCTTTATTATTGGTGCCCTTATTTCTTCGCTTGTTGGTATGCGGCCAATGCAGCGCCTACAATTCCTGCTTTATTGAACAATACTGCTGGAAGAATTCTAGCTCGCGTTTTAATCAGAGGGAGAAATTCCTCGTGATGTTTTGAGACGCCGCCGCCGACAATAAACACATCAGGTGCGAGATATAGCTCTAGCTGGGAGAAGACTACTTGCAAGCGTTTTGCCCATTCGGGGAAATCGAGGTTTTCTTTATCTCTGGTTGATGCAGCGGCCCATTTTTCGGCATCAACATAGCCTTCAGGCAGTTCAGGGAAGTAAATGTGCCCAAACTCTGTATTGGGCACAAGCACGCCCTCACGCACGAGAGCAGAGCCGATACCAGTGCCGAGAGTGAGCGTCAAGGCAGTGCCGTTTTCTCCTTTTGCTGAGCCAAAATGAACTTCGGCAAAACCTGCGGCATCGGCGTCATTCAAGACCGATACAGGGCGTCCAAGAGTTTGGGTGAAGAGTTCTTCGATATGAACGCCAACCCAATCTTGGGAAAGGTTGGCGATCACGGGTACAATGCCGTTGACGATCGGTGCTGGGAACGTGACGCCTACAGGAGCATCGGGCAGATCGAAGCTCTCCACAATAGTTTTTACAATCTGCGCAATCTCTTCTGGAGATGCATTTTCTGGCGTCGGTATGCGCAGGCGCTCAGCTTTAAATTTGCCAGATTTCATGCTCACTGGAGCGCCTTTGATTCCAGAACCTCCGATATCGATTCCGATGGCGATTTTCTTAGCTTTCGTCATAATGCA
Source organism: uncultured Actinomycetaceae bacterium (assembly GCA_902464405.1). Classification (GTDB taxonomy): domain Bacteria; phylum Actinomycetota; class Actinomycetes; order Actinomycetales; family Actinomycetaceae; genus Arcanobacterium_A. The sequence goes on from CABQJD010000011.1 coordinate 14,964, forward strand.
TCCTAACGTTTGTGTTGGTGTCTGTAATGTTAGATTACTCAATTATTTGCAGGCATGGCAGAGGACTTTTGGGCATGAGATGGGAGCGTGAGGATATCGATACTGCCATCGTCGGTGATAGATATCGTATGCTCCCATTGAGCTGTGCGCGATCGGTCAGCAGTGACGATTGTCCAATCGTCATCCCATTGCTCCCAAGCAATATCGCCTAAAGTGAGCATCGGTTCAATTGTAAATACCATTCCTGGCTCAATGATATCGTTGTATGCAGGGGCGGAATCGTAGTGGGGGATAATCAAACCAGAATGGAAGGCTTCTCCTACGCCGTGCCCTGTGAAATCTTCTACAACGCCGTATTCGAAACGTTTTGCATAGCTTTCAATGACGCGCCCGATCACGTTTACCTCACGCCCAGGTTTTGCTGCTTTGATGCCTCTCATCATTGCAGTATAGGTGCGTTCGCACAGCAGCCGAGATTCTTCATCAACTTCTCCTACATAAAACATTGCGCAGGTATCGCCGTGGACGCCGCCGATATAAGCCGTCACATCAAGGTTAATGATATCGCCGTCTTCGAGCGGGCGATTATCAGGGATCCCGTGGCAAATTGTTTCATTGATAGAGGTGCATATAGATTTTGGATAGCCCATATAGCCTAGGCATGATGGGTATGCTCCGTGATCGCACATATATTCGTGCGCTATGCGGTCGATCTCATCGGTGGTGACGCCAGGAGCGATGGCTTGGGCTGCTGTATACATAGCATCTGCGGCAATAGTCCCAGCGCGGCGAATGCGTTCGATTGTTTCGGGCGTCTTTACGTCGCCTGCGGTCACTACTTCTGGTCCGCTATGAAACAAATATTCTGGGCGTTCGATATACGAGGGGACTGCCCGCTGCGGAGAAATTTTTCCTGGTTTTAGCGTGCCAAGAGGGGCACGAGCTGCAAGATTGTTCATATCTTCCACCTTAATAGCATCAAGGCGAGCCTCCAAGCTAAAATTTCGGCGTTTTTTACACATGGCTAATGAGAGAGTAGATACATGATAGATATTGTTGAAATTAGCAAGGAATGCAGCGCTGAATTTTATAATCAGCGCATATATGGTCAGCTCAGATCGGGATATTGGGATCATGAAATTTTCAGCTATGAGTCTGGGCTTTCAGGGAGCGTTGGAAGTCTTGATTTTTTGCTATGTGAAGATTACTGTGTGCTGCTGCATTCGCCGCCATGTTGAGCAAGTTGCATGCGTGATGATTTTGTCGGTCGAATCGATCGTTTTGGAGAGCTGGCTGAGCAGGCTGGGGCGCGTGAAGAGTCCGCGCTGAAACGCCTATCAGCACGTTGCCATATGTGCGAGTTGGCTGGGCGCGTGATAATTTCACTCCACTGCAGAGTTTTACACATGTTTTGTGCATGTTTTGCGCATGATTTGTGCCGCGTGTGCCATGTGCATAAAGAGCGCACGTGCCGAGCGTGGGCGTCTTCTATAAGGAGTGATACATGTTGCATACGTGCATACGTGAGGAGGGAACTTTTATTATTTCTAGCGCTCGAAAGCAATTGTGAGAGAGCACTACTCGTATGAGGAGCCGCACCAAAGCGAAATATCGGTTCAGTTAATGAAAAGGAGCGCACTATGTATGTGAGTGTGCCATATACGAGGAAGGTATTGTTATGCCTAGTTTCGCGAGTAGGAACGGGTGCGGCATAGAGCAGGAATGAGCACTGCATAGATGAGGTGAAATAGATAAGGTGAAATAGTGAGGTTCCAGCGTTATTCATCGTCGCTAGAGGTGTGCGCTCGATTCTTTTTCAACTCTTCTAAGCGCTCGTTGCGTAATTGGCGGCGAGCTTCTTTCGGAGGAAGATGCTGGGCGATATTTTGATCAAAATGTTGCCAATATGCTTTGGAATATTCAGAAAATGGTCTCACAGGCCCGCCTGGGCGCTCGTTCATCGAGACTAAATATGGGTATATATCGTGCCCGCGCATATAGAGAATTATGGCATTAACCGCAGCAGCGAGGGGGACGCTAAAAAGTGCACCTGGTATGCCGCCTAGAGCCGTGCCGCCAGCAACGAGAAGCACTATAGCAAGAGCATGCATATTCAATGCGTTTCCTTGAAGAAGCGGCTGGAGAATATGCCCTTCTACTTGCTGCACAAGTAAGACGCCAGCAAGCATAATTAGAGCCATCACGAAACTGCCTGTATTGACCAGCACAACGAGCACAGCGATTGAGCCAGATAGGAGAGCTCCCACAATCGGGATAAAGGCACCGAGGAATACGAGCGCAGCAATCGGGAATACGAGAGATAAAGGAGTCTTGAGGCATGCTGCAAAAATAGCGATACCCACGGCATCAACGAGAGCTACGATTGCCTGCGTTCGGGCATAGTTTCCGATCGTCACCCACGCGCGGATTCCTGCTTCATTTGCATCATCGCGATAGCGTGGCGGCAGGAGGCGAATGCACCAATGCCAGATTCCACGTCCGTCTTTAAGGAAGAAAAAGAGTGCAAAAATGTGAGGATGAACCCAGCAAAGAATGAAGTGATAGAAGAGCTGGCATTCAACACACCGCCGATGATTTGCTCGGAGTTATTTTTCAAAATTTTTTGTACGTCATTCCATGCTGTATCAATGTAACTTTGCATATCGGGAAATGTTTGTATAGCCCATGCGATAAGCGTATTGATACCATGTTCGACGTTTGTGCCAAGAGCTGTGAACCCTTGGTATATTCCTGTGCCAGAGCCGCCGAGAATCGCGCCAAGAATCAGCAAAATTGCTAAGAGAGTAACGCCGGCTGCGGCAGCTGGCGGCCAATGGGCTTTGGTGCGAAGTGCATTATTGATTGGCGCTGAAACGACCGCTAGGAGCAAAGCGACGAGCAAAGCTATTAAGAGTAAAGAAAATTTGAGCATAATCCAGCCAATGAGGGCAGCTGCGGCAGCTACGGCAAGCAGACGCCATGCCCAGGCAGCCATAATAGTGAGTGCTGGTGGGATCAGCGTATGTGAGAGATGCTCGCCCGATTGAGCGTCGCTATGAAAGTTTTCTTCGCTTAGCATAGATTCTCCTATCTGCAACTTCCGCTTAAGTCTACTCATTTATCTACTCATTTTCTTGAAAAACTGCACGAAGGAACTGCACGAAGGAGGCGTATACCTCAGATGAGGTATAGGAGTAGAAGCGTGTGGTGAGGATACGAGTTTTCATTGACAGGGGTATTTTCTTTAGAATAGTGCCGATAAGTATAAAAAATATGTATGGGGGGGGGAAAAAAAATAATGCTTAGATTTACTAAGTTGAAGGGTGTGTGCGCATCGCTTGCCGCGCTTTTGCTCTTCTTTCCGTTTGTTTATGCTCCTGCGGCACTTGCTTCAGGAACTGAATATTATGTGGCTAAATCGGATAGCTCGGGTGCAGTGGGCGACGGTACAATGGCTAAGCCATTTCGAGGGCTAGCCCAGGCGATGGAGAAGGTGAGCAATGGAGATACGCTTGTGCTCACAGAAGATATTCTTCATGCGGAAGAAAATCCTGGCGGCGGTTTCACTTTTAAAAAGAGCGTGACGATTAAGGGTAATTCCCACACGCTCACTTTCCGCGGCACAGAGCTATTTTTCGATGCGAACGTAAATTTTGATTCTCTTTCGTTAAGCGTTGTGCCTAATGGCACAGAGCAAACGAATTTGTGGGCGCAGGGCCATGATCTGAGCTTCGCTAATGTGACGACGAAGCTCACTGGCGTAAACCAAAATGATTGGCGTCCCATTATTTACACGGGCAGTAAAACGGGAAGTGCCACAGGAAAATCTACGATCACTATTTCTGGTGGAAATAGCGAGAGCCGTTTTAAGCAGATCGTGATTGGTGATGCTCAGGGTGGTGCAATGAGCGCCACAGTCGTTATCGATTCGCAGTTTGCACAGGTAGATCAGGGAATTCAATCGACTACTTCTGGTGAAGTATCTGTGACGTCTAAATCGAGTAACGTAAAGAAGTTTTCGGGAAATGTAGCAAACCCGAATGAGAGCGTAATTTTTGATGGCGTTAAAGTATATTCGGCTGATCTGAGCGGTATCGATAACGTGACCTTAAAGGGCAAAGCTGAAGTTACGCCCACATCTGTCTCGTCGTCATACGGAAAATTCGATATTGAAGACGGCGCTCAGCTACTGCTCAATAATGCGAATGTGAAAGAAATAAACGTCAGTTCAATTGCTGGATCTGGGCGAATAGTGCTGGGTGCAGACAGCACACTCAAAGCAGATAGCGTTGATGGAGCTGTGACGGTTGAGGCTCGTGTATGGAACGATTCTGATCGCAAGAAGCTGCTCGCTCGAGAATTTTTCACAGCAACAACGGTTAATGCAGAGCCGAAAGTACTGGTGAAAAAATCTGGTGAAGAAACGCCTGTTGCTAAAAATGCTGAAGGCAAGTGGCTTGGAGCTGCTGAATCTGAGCAAAAACCTCCTACGCCTCCTGCTCCGCCATCAAAAATTGAATTTTCTGCTCCTAAAGATCCAGTTGTTCTTCCCGACGGGCAAAAGGTAGATGCTGCGTATGTGTATAAGCTGCTGACGCCTCCAGCAGGAGTAACGGTTGGTCCTGAGCAGTCGAAGCCTAATACTGTGGTTGCAGGCGGCAAATATCGCGGATATTTGTATACAGATTCGACGAAACTTCCTGCAGTGAATCAATTCGGTACATTTACTATTAACGTGTTTTTTGTTGACGACGTGATGAATACGAAACAGCAATTAGTTGTCACTCTCGTTCGCAATAAGCCAGCGAAACCAGAAGACACGTCTGTGGCCTCAGAGTGGATTGACAGCACTGAAGCTGATGCGAAGATCTGCGAAACTAAAAAAGTGAAGCAGACACAAACAAAGACGAATACCACATATGTATGGAGTGACGAAAGCGGCACTTGGCTTGCTCAGACCACCCATACTAGTGAGACGCGCCTTCGGGATATGAATGATGCTGAGCTGCAAGCGTGTGCAGTGAAACCAGCTGATATCGTTGAAACGAGCGAGTGGGCTGATGGCACTGCTACAAGCGACTGGGATTATACAGAGCATAAAGTCACGCAGTATCGAACTGTTGTGACGACCCCGTATAAGTGGGATAGTACTACGCATATGTATGTGCCAGATCCAGATAATGCAGTGACTGAGAAACAGTCGCAAAAGCGTGATATGACGTCAAGTGAAGTAAAAGCTGGTACTCCACGCCCTCAAGATGTGGTGGCATATGGGGAATGGTCTGATATTGCTGGTTCGAACGATTGCGCTTCCTTGACTGTGAAACAAACTCGCACAGTCACCACAACTTCCCACGTATGGAACGAAGCAGCAAAGAAATGGGAGCTGGATAGTGCGCATGCTGTTGTGACGAAAGAAGAACACACCCGCATGATGAACGATCAAGAAAAACAGCTGTGTGCTCCGCCTGCACCAACTCCAAAAGAGATTGGTGATTTTACCGCGCCGTATTCAAATGTTGGTGCTGGTGCTCACGATCCTGCAAGCTGCAGCGTCAGCCCTTATGTGAAAATTACTCAGCATGATCACGTCACGTTTACTCTCACAATCGATGGGAAGAATGTGCCAGTTGAGTTTGATAACGGCGTGATGACGTATGAGTATCCTTATGGCTCAACAGCTGTTGTGAAAGCTGCTGCTGAGGCAGGCTATCAATTTACTGGCGGTGTGATTGAAGAAACGTGGCAGTGGACTGCGCCAACTCGCGATTCACTCAACTGTACACCAGATAAGCCGCAGCCAGATAAGCCGTCGGGAGAAAAACCAGATACTGGTAAACAAAATCCAGGAACTAGCGATACGACGACTGGAGAAACTGCTACTCGCGCTCGTGAACCAAAGATTGAGCAGCAAGCAGCAGCTATGCGCACGAGTGCATCTTCCTTATCTGAAACGGGTACATCATTAGGTGGCGTTGCACTCTTAAGTATGGTGCTTATGCTGACTGCCGCTATGATATTGCGCGTAAAGAGGAATATGCGCTAGCTGTAGCTTTCAATTTCTCAAACATCAAAATCAAGGGATGCGTTCCAGTTTCAGCTGGGCGCATCCCTTGATGCGACCATTGGCATATCGGGAGGATCCGTATGGTACGGGAAAAGAATGCGGCGCACGAACTGGATATCAGTGAGAGCGAACTCGATGCGCGTTTAGCGCGTTTTGATGCTTTTCCTACGAAAGAGCAGAGAGCAGGAGGTCTTCCGAGAGCCTCTGCAGCATGGATGCTTACTTTGAGCCTCGTCGGTATGTTTGCTTCGCTTGAACTAATTATGGCAGAAAAGGCGAAGCTGACTGCTCCAGATACGGATCTTGCATGTGATCTCAACTCTCTTATCGGGTGTGGAAAATGGATAGGCGCATGGCAAAATGCACTCTTTTTTGGAATTTCTAATTCTGTGCTTGGATTAGCCTTTTTTGCTGGCGTTGCAGCTCTCGCACTCGTATTGCTCACAGGAGGACGCTTCGGAAAGCTCCTATGGCAGGCTTTATGCGTTGCTATGATGCTCGCAATTGTGTGGGTGCTCTGGTTTCAATATCAATCGTTTATTGTCGCGCGTTCGATTTGCCCATACTGCTTCGTGACGTGGATAGCCACTATTCCCTTAGCTGTGCTTGTGTGGGCGCGTGCGCTTCAAGCAGGGCAGTGGGGTGAGCGCGTAGAGCCTTTCGGGCGAGTGTTTGTACGAAATCATTTTGTCGTTATTGCTGCATGGTATGCCGCGCTAGCGATCTTTACTCTCGTATGGTTTTGGGATACGTGGGTAAGGATATTCTAGTTTGCTAGCTTTTTAAGCTCTATGGGGATGCGGAGTCTAAGATCGGAAACTCGATCTGGATCTTGTTTGGAAAACTCTCAACGATCTTGTTTCCCATTCTTAGCTCGCGCCGCCTTTTTTGCTTCACGTTTAGCTTTGCGAGCTTCTCGTGGTGGTAATTGCTGAGCTACATTTTCTTCAAAATCATTCCAGTGAGCTTGAGCGTAATACTCAAATTCTTTATAAGGCCCGCCTGGACGATTAGTCTGTGTGCGCAAGTAAGGATAAGTATCGTGCCCGTGCAGATACAAAATCATCGTGTTGATAGCTGCAGCTAGCGGAACCGTAAAGAGAGCGCCAAAGATTCCTGCAATCGTCGATCCTGCCATCACTAAAATCAAAATCGCCCAAGCGTGGATATTCAAGGCGTTTCCTTGCAAAAACGGGGAAATAAGATTGCCTTCGATCTGCTGGATCACAAGTACGCCGATAAGCATTATGAGTGCGGGAATCCACTGCCCAGTATTCACAAGTACTACCAATACTGCCACAGCTCCAGAAAGCAAAGCGCCGACGATAGGAATAAATGCGCAGAGGAAAACTATTGCTGCGATCGGAAAAACTAAGGTGAAAGGCGTGCCCAGGCAGGCAGCGACCACAGAAATAGCGACGGCATCAAAGAGAGCCACAATCGTCTGAGTGCGTGCATAGTTGCCGAGCGTCACCCATGCGCGAATGCCTGCTTCGTTTGTTTGAGTGCGATATTGTGCAGGCCAGAGCCGCACGAACCATTGCCATAATCCGCGCCCGTCTTTAAGGAAGAAGAAAAGGGAGAAAAATACAAGGACGAGAGAAGTAATGAATGTGCTCACAGAAGAGCTGATACTTATGACTCCACCTGCAATTTGTCCGCTATGATTCGTGAGGAAGCGCTGCGCTTGTGCCCACCCTTCATTTACTTTTGTCTGCAGCTGAGGGAAGGTGTCATTTACCCACGAGATAACCGTCTGGGCACCGTTTTGGATATTTTCTCCCAGATCGGTAAATCCTTGATAAAGACCTGTGCCAGAACCATAGAGAAGCACGATGAGGAAACCAAATACCAATAAAACGCCGCATCCAGCAGCCAGTGCACTTGGCCAATGCCATGTATCGCGCAGAAACCCGACGAAAGGCTGTACTACAACTGCGATGAGCAGAGCAATGAGAATAGAAATAATAATCACTGAAAATTTGAGTGCTAACCATAGGAATACAGCTGCGGAAGCGAGGACGATGAGGAAACGCCAGCCCCATGCTGATGAAGTGACGAGGGCTGGGGCAACTGCCGAACGCTGCTGATCGTTGCACTCTTCGTGATGTATAGGCTCAGCGCTAGTATGGTGGCATTGCTGCTGTGTGCATGAAGACCCCTGAGGGTGGTTATTAAACAGTGATTGAAGAAAACCCATTTTCGTATCCTTGTGAATATGTAGATGAGGCAGAGAAGGTGCGTGAATATGCTGAATATACAAAATAAGGCAGGGGGAAGATGCGCGCGAAGTAGAGGAGATGCTCAGAGGCTGCAAGAATGCATATGCGGCGGCACATTAGCTTCGTAGCCAAGCTCGCATAAGGCTGAGCGTACGCGGTTCATTGCGTCATCGAGCTCTGAATCTGCAACGGTATGAGCGTTTCCTTGCCGAATATCGCTATGAGTTTTTGCAGGCATCACGTGAATATGGCAATGTGGCACATCAAATCCGAGTATGCTCATCACAGGGCGAGTGATATTAAATGCCCGCATCTGCGCTTTTCCAATGATTTGGGCGACGTGTGCCATGCGGGAGAAAACGTTTGGATCAACGTCGATATATTTATCCGTTTCCTCTCGGGGCACAATCAATATATGCCCAGGCTGTACAGGTTCGATTGTGGCAAAAGCTACGCATACGTCGTCTGCCCATACAAAACGTCCTGGAAGCTCCCCAGCAATGATTTTAGAAAAAACACTCATACCGTCAGTTTAGCGCGATTTCATATTCTTTTCTCAGCCAGGTTGAGTGCGAGCTTTTTAGGGGAGAGTGGGTGTAGCGGCTGTGTTCGTTAAGCTATGGCGTTCGTTTTCTCTTGTGAAAGTAAATACACGCCTGGTGTGAACGTAAGTGTGAACGTAAAAGCAAGGCGTGCTGTGTGCTCTAGCAGGCATTGCGTGGACTGATTGTGAGTCTTCCCCTCTGCCTGCGCTAGGATTAGTGCGGATATATTGCGAAAATACCTCGTGGCATGAAGGAGAAGATATGAGCGAGCAAGATAAATCGGCACAAGGGCCAGCTTTCCGCTATACCGCAGAGTTAGCTAATCAGATTGAATCGAAATGGCAGGATTTATGGGACGAACGCGGCACTTTTAATGCCCCCAATCCTTCTGGTGCTTTGGCTCCCAGCACGGAAGCCGAATCGGAAACGCTTGCACAAGATCCGTTCTTTTTGCTCGATATGTTTCCGTATCCATCTGGTAAAGGTCTGCACGTCGGGCATCCGCTCGGATATATCGCAACTGATACTGTGGCGAGATATCAGCGTATGCGCGGCAAGAACGTGCTCTATACGATGGGCTACGATGCTTTTGGCCTGCCAGCCGAACAGTATGCTGTACAGACTGGGCAGCATCCGCGTGTGACGACTGAAGAGAATATCGCAAATATGCGCCGTCAGCTTCGCCGCTTAGGTCTTTCGCATGAGAAGCGTCGCAGCTTCGCAACCACAGATGTGAAATACATGAAGTGGACGCAATGGATTTTCTTGCAGATTTTCAACTCGTGGTATGACGCTGATGCTCCTGGTCGCGAGCTAGGGACTCTGGGGCGTGCTCGTCCAATCAACGAATTGATTGAAGGCTACGCTGCCGGAACGATCGCAACTCCTGATGGGCGTGCATGGAATGATCTCTCGGCGTCAGAGCAGGCAGATGCGGTCAATGCCCGCCGTTTGGCGTATGTCGATTATGCCCCAGTGAATTGGTGCCCAGGGCTTGGCACTGTGCTTGCCAACGAAGAGGTGACGGCGGAGGGACGTTCTGAGCGTGGCAACTTCCCTGTATTTAAGCGTGAGCTTCGCCAGTGGATGATGCGTATCACAGCGTATGGCGACCGTTTGGCTCGCGATCTCGACACAGTGGAATGGCCAGATAAAGTGCGCACGATGCAACGCAACTGGATCGGTAAGAGCCAAGGTGCCGATGTAGATTTTGTGGCTCATCATCAAAGGGGAGATGAAAAACTCACAGTCTTTACCACTCGCCCAGATACTCTTTTTGGTGCAACGTTCATGGTGGTTTCGCCTGAGCATCCGATGCTTGCAGAGGAAAATATTCCACTTTGCTGGCCTGATGGGACGCGCGAAACCTGGAAAGGCGCTGCTTGCGGATCAATTTCTGCGGAGGCAGAAGCGTCTCCTCGCAGTGCAGTAAAAGCATATCAGCGTGCGGCAAGTATGAAGAGCGATCTAGATCGCACCGATCTCGATCATGATAAGACGGGCGTCTTTACTGGCATTTTCGCAACTAATCCCGTGAACGGAAAGCTCATTCCGATCTTTACCGCTGATTACGTGATGATGGGTTACGGCACAGGAGCAATTATGGCAGTTCCTGCGCATGATACTCGCGACTGGGATTTTGCGAAGAAATTTGATCTCGATATTGTTGCGACGATGAAAGCAGCTGATGGCTATGATTGGGCGGCTGCATGGACGGAAGATGGCGAAATTATCGATTCGGCAAACGATGAGATCAATCTCAACGGAATGTTTAAAGCAGAAGGAAAAGCTGCAATCACCGCATGGCTCGAAAGTAAAGGGGTAGGTAAAGCTGCAACGAGCTATCGTCTGCGTGATTGGCTCTTTAGCCGCCAGCGCTATTGGGGAGAGCCGTTCCCTGTGGTTTACGACGCAGAGGGTATTGTTCATGCACTGCCTGAAGATATGCTCCCGCTGGAGCTTCCAGATACACCAGATTATTCTCCGCGTTCCTATGATCCCGACGATGCTGATTCTCAGCCAGAACCGCCGCTTGGGCGTCTTACTGATTGGGCCAATATTGAACTGGATTTAGGTGAAGGTGCTGGGCTGCAGACGTATACGCGTGATACCAACACTATGCCGAACTGGGCTGGATCGTGCTGGTATGAAATGCGCTATCTCGATCCACACGATGATGCGCAGATGGCTAGCATTGAAAATGAGTCCTATTGGATGGGGCCGCGTGAAGGGAAAGTAAGTGGCGGCGCCGATCTATATGTAGGCGGCGTTGAGCATGCTGTCTTGCATTTGCTCTATTCGCGCTTCTGGCACAAAGTCCTCTTCGATTTGGGATATGTGAGTTCAAGCGAACCTTTCCACAAGCTCTTCAATCAAGGCTATGTGCAGGCCTATGCCTATACCGATTCTCGTGGGCAATATGTGCCAGCTGAAGAAGTAGAAGAAATTCCAGCGGCTGACGGAGCTGGTGAACCAACGTTTATGTGGCATGGCGAACTTGTGAATCGCGAATACGGAAAGATGGGCAAGAGCTTAAAGAATATCGTCACCCCCGACGATATGGCAGCCACTTATGGAGCTGATACATTCCGCGTATATGAGATGAGCATGGGACCGCTCGATGCGGATAGACCGTGGGAAACCCGTGCTGTCGTTGGTTCGCAGCGATTCTTGCAGCGTTTGTGGCGAAATGTGCTCTCGGAGGAGACGGGCGAGTGCATCGTCGTTGATGAAGCGCTCGATCGGGATACGGCTAAGCAGCTGGCGCGAACAATTGCTGATGTGACCTGCGAATATGAGAATATGCGCGTGAATACGGCGATTGCTAAGCTGATCAGCTTCAATAACTATCTCACAGGCAAGCCTGTGCCGCGTGAAGCAGCTGAGGCGCTCGTAAAGATGACGGCTCCAGTGGCTCCTCATATTGCGGAAGAGCTGTGGGAGCGTTTAGGGCATAATGAGTCGATTGCTCGCGCTCCTTTCCCCGTGGTCGAAGATATGAGTCTGCTCGAAGACGATGTGGTGACGTGCGTGCTGCAGGTTGCTGGGAAGGTGCGTGCTCGCGTAGAGGTTTCGCCGAAAGTAACGGATGAAGAATTGACGGCAGTTGCTCTCGCATCGCCCAAGATTCAGCAATACCTTAATGGGGAGCCGCGTAAAATTATTGTGCGTGCTCCGAAACTGGTGAATATCGTTCCGTGAGGTTTCGTTGATGAGAGAAGGTAAATGGCAGCTCGTTATTTTCTTCTTTCATCTCTTGAACGCAATATCTATTGCGATATCTTTCAATCCGCAGGGAAGGCGTTTATACTGTGAATTTGTGGGGTTCATGTGTTGGACGCCTGCTGGCTCTATCAGTTTTCTCAAGTAGGTTGTATATATGACTATTTCGTATAATTCCTCGATCACAAAAGTGGATTTCGACGGTATGCCAGCATGGCGTATTGAAAGTGAATCTGGAGCTGTAGCTGTTGTTGCGGAGCGTGGCGCGAGCGTCATCTCTTGGGAGCCAAGTCCTGGAGTTGCTGTTGCTGATGGCTATAAAACGGCAGAGGAATTAGTGACGGCGGCGTGGTCGCGTTTCTTAATCGCAGCGCCATTTCCTGGGCGTGTGCGTAACGATACGTACCACTTTGATGGAGTGGAATATCATTTGCCTGTGACGGATCGCGGCACGGCTCTGCATGGCTTTGTATGTTTCGAAGATTTCGTTGTTGAAGATGCGTCTGCTTCGCTAACGCTTGGGTGTGATTATCCAGGTAATGAGGGCTATCCTTGGCCTTTCCATATCAGCGTCACCTATTCCCTTGAGTGTGGGGCTGAAGGGCAGGAGCATCTTTCTGCAACGATTGCAGCAACGAATACAGGCACATGTGATATGCCTATCGCAATTGGCTGGCACCCGTATGTGAAGCTCCCAGGAAACCAAACAATTTCTCATTATTCATTGACGATTCCTGCGCGCACAAAAATTTTGTACGGTCCGCAGATGGTGCCTCTTGCGGGTGAAGCTGCCTATTCAGGAGTGCATGCTCCTGTGGAAATTTCCTATTTCGGCTCGACGGCTTTAGATGAATCGTATCGAGGTCTCATTCCTGATGAAAACGGAGTAGTCGTCAGCACTGTGCGCGATGCAAAATCGAGTGCACACATTGAAATAGCGCAAGAGCCGAGCGATGCTCCTGTGCTTCACGTTTTTACAGGTGACGGAGCGCCGCGCAATCCTCGTGGCTCGCTTGCCTTGGAACCGCTGTCACATCTTCCAGATGCTTTTAACCGTGCGGATTCGGCGGCGAGTATTCGGTTAGCTCCAGGTGCGACTCGTCAGCTAACTGCCACAATCACTTACGTGAAGTAAGAGCGAGAGAGCAAGGCGTGAAGTGTTGTCCACAGCACTGGCTTTTAGCTTGGAATATCCACAGATATTTATGCATTGAGCGCTAATCTTTCTTCTTCTTGTAGATATGAGGTATGCCCAAAGCACCTCCTCGTATCGCAAACGCCGTTTCTATCTCTGAAACGGCGCCTGCGCATCTTACTCGTCGACTGCCGAGCGGTCGGCATACTGATACGCCATATTTCAAAGAAAACTCTCCAGCTGGGAGTGCTGCAGAATTCGCAAGGCTCGCCTTTTCGGCAGGATTAGGAGACGATGCTGGCGCACTTGTGCAGAGTGTGAACGCAAGCTCCTATTCGAAAGGGCAGGCGTCTATTCCTCAAGCAAAACGGCGTTGGGTGATTCGTGCACAAGCATGGAAAGCTTTTGCCGTCATGCTTAGCGCAGCTCTCGTAGCAGCAGGTTGCGTTCTCCTATATACAGCGAGAGGATCAGCACATCGAACTTCTTTTGAAAGCAGCGAGACGAATGAAGAATCTTTTGAATCGTCATCGCCATCTTCCTCATCTAATCAGGGCAGTTTATCTAATTCGGCAGAATCAGACGCTAAGTGCGTAGTTTACGTTTCTGGTGCTGTGCATAACCCTGGAGTGGTAGAGCTTCCTGCTAATGCTCGTATTTCAGATGCAGTTGAAGCAGTGGGCGGGCTTACTCAAAACGCGCAGGAAGCTGCAATCAATCTTGCTGCACCTATTTCTGATGGGCAACACATTCATATTTTCGCTAAAGATGAAGAGCGTACCAGGGTTGCAGGGGAAGCAGCTGAAAGCGGAGATAGCAGCAGTGATAATGCTTTTTCTACTGGAGGCGCTGGAGGCAGCGGAGGCTCTAGTGCAGGTATATCGGGCACGCAAACAATTGATTTGAATACTGCGACGCGGGCAATGCTCGAAACTATTCCAGGTGTTGGCCCTGTGATGGCTCAGAGAATTATTGATTGGCGATCGAATAACGGCGGCTTTAATAATGTTGAACAATTACGTGAGGTAGATGGTATCGGAGAAAAAGTTTTCACAAAATTGAAAGATTATGTGCGCGTATAAGAGGATTGCGCGTGCGTATAAGAATGATCCGTTTGTATAAAAATGAAAGCTACTGATTACCGTCTTGCGCTTCCTGCGCTTGAGATATGGATTGCGGTCAGCCTGTGCCAGAGATATACCCTGAAGCTGGAGCTGATACATATGGCTCTATTAGTATGCATTTTTCTTACCACTATTTTGCTGTGTTGGAAAAAAGTAGAAGAAAGCCGTGCGTGCCTATCTGCTGGCAGTGTGAGTGTGTTAGCTGTGCTAAGTGCGCTCATATCTCACGGTATGCATAAGCGATGGTCGGGTGCCTCTGAAGCAATGTATCGGATATGCACGAGAGAAATGCCGCAGAGCATTCCGATCCTTTCAGATTTCTGCAGCTCGATGCGCAATGCCTTTGTGCAAGAGCTAGAAAATTATCCGCAGTATGCGCGAGTGCTTATTGCGGGAATCGTGATCGGAGATGATTCCGCTCTATCTGCACACGGGGTTGCTCTCTACAAAATGATGGGGCTGAGCCATATCACAGCCGTATCTGGTGCGCATGTGAGTTTGGTAATCTGGGGTGTAGTAGGGGTTATTGGATTGCGTAAAGCCCGAACTAGTGCGTTGTGTGCATTTTGTGCACTTATGGGGTTAGTGAGTTTAGTTGGAGCAGAGCCATCCGTGCTGCGTGCTGGTTTTATGGGAGTTTTACTGCTTATCGGGGTTGCTGTGCGTCGGCAAATTCAGTCACTTCCTATCTTGGCGGTTGTTGTGATTGCGGTGTGCTTGTGTGTTCCGCGTTTGGCTGTCTCATTGGGATTTGTGTTGTCTGTAGTATCCACTGCAGCAATTATTACAATCGCTTATCCGCTCAGCTCTTGGCTGATTGAACGCCTTCCGCAACGACTTTCGTGGAGTGTACCTGCTCTTATCGTCCCGCTTATTGCAGGGATTGTGACGCTTCCTTGTGTAGCAGGAATACAGCCGCAGGGATCTGCGTGGTCAGTTATTGCAAATACTCTCGCAGCACCTGCAATTGCGCCTTTGACTATATGTGGTCTTATAGCTGTGATACTTGTGCCATGGCTCCCTGCTCTTGCTAAGCCCTTTCTTCAAGTTGCGCATTTATGCGCTGCATGGATATCTTCGGTAACGACGATATTAGCTAAAATGCCAGGATCGGGAATATCTCCATGGCTTGCGTGCGGTGTGCATGTAATTTCGCTCGGAATAATTATTGTTGTTGTTCGATTTTCCTGCACCTATGAAGTATCTGAATGCCAAACTGGGCGTATATGGCGTGTTTGGCATTTAGATATCGTCAATATTCAGGGCGTGCGCGCTGTGCGAAATAGCCTATGCGTAAATCTAGGGAATAAACTGCGAGGAGGTGTGCCTCGCGGCGCACAATACGCGGTTGTTAGCATTACTTTGGCTGTTTTAATACTGGGATATTTTCTTTTTCCTCCTCCAATACTTTCTGGCAGATCTGCTGTAGGTAGCGAGTGGGAAATTGTGCAATGTGATATAGGGCAAGGATCTGCATTATTAGCACGGCGCGGCTCGGCAACTGTTCTTGTTGATGTCGGGCCTGAAGATGGTGGTATAGATCGCTGTCTGCGTGATGCGCGTGTGGATACTTTGGATTTGCTCATACTTTCTCATTTTGATCTCGATCACGTTGGAGGGCTTGAAGATGCTCTCAGCGAGGTTGAGATTACTCAAGTATGGGTGAGTGGTAACCCTTCACCCGTGCGAAATTCTCAGAAAGTATATGATCTTCTTCGTCATCATGGTATCTTTAGCAAGGTCGTGAAGGCTGGAGCAGAATTCGGAGGATGGGTTCGTATCCTTGCCCCTCAAGTGAGCAGCAAAAATGATGATCTCGCAAACGAGCAGTCGCTTGTTGTTTTTATTCAAACCTTGAATCACGCAGTGCTCGATCTGGCAGACGTCCCACAAAGTGTTCAAGATGATCTTGTCTCACTCGTGCCAATTGCGGATACCGTGATTGTGGGGCACCATGGTGCTCGCAGTCAGTCGAAGAAACTTGCTGCTCATCTAAAGCCGTCACTATCTCTTATTTCTGTGGGGAAAAATAACTATGGGCATCCAACGCCCGAAGCTTTAGAGATATGGAAAGCTCCCCTTCAGGCGAGTACTGTGGAATGCGGGTGGATTGAGGTGAGTTCTTCAACAATTCAGACTCAACGGCGGTGCTCCATAAAACGGCATAACATGAAATAATGGCAGCTATGAGCGAATGGGATTCGATTGAACTTGCGCCAGTGATGCTGATTAAAAGCGCCGAGCCTGTTTTTGGTGATCGTGCACTTGATACGTTGAAGGCGCGTCTTCGAGCTAAAAATCCCGAGATCAGTATTGTGACGATTGGCGCTGCTTCCTATCGTGCGCGCGAGCTTGATTTATACACAAGCCCTTCGCTTTTTGGCGAGCCGAGAGCCGTCGTCATCGGTAATCTTGAAATGCTTAATGAACAGCTGCAAAAAGAATTGCTCGAATATCTCTCATGCCCTGAACCAGACGTCACGCTTATTTTGCGCCATAACGGGGCAGAGCGCGGGAAAAAAATTCTCACAAAATGTGCGCGTGCAAAAATTCCCACGATCACAATTGCACAGGTAAAACGCGTAGCCGATAAAGCTGCTGCTGTGAATGCTGATGTGCGGGCTGCGGGCAGAAAAATAACGCGCGAAGCAGTTGATGCACTTGTTGATGCTCTGGGTTCAGATCTGCGAGAGCTTTTAGTCGGCACACGTCAGCTTTTATCGGACGTTGAAGGCACTATTGACGATAGTGATGTGCATAGATATTTTTCGGGAAGGATCGAAGCTACAGGTTTTAACGTTGCTGATGCGGCAATTATGGGAAATACCAGCAAAGCTATTGAATTGGCGCGGCACGCATATGCAACAGGAGTTTCTCCAACGGTAATTATCGCTGCAATGGCTTCGAGCGTTCGTCAGCTTACTCATGTGCTAGGGCAGCGCTCAGCAGGAGGAAGCATTATCGGCGATCGTGTAAAAATTTCAATGCCTGGATGGAAGGCTGATCGGGCTAAGAGGGCTTTGCGCTATTGGAGTGCGCAGGGCTTAGCATGCGCTATTCAATCATTAGCAACGGCAGATGAAGAAGTTAAAGGTGCATCTCGCGATCCGATGTATGCCGTTGAGAAAGCAATTATCGCAGTAGCTCGAGCTCGTAAAATGTGATGTGCAGCTCATAATCCGATAGGCTGACGCGTAAATAGCATAGTGGCTGTCTACATATCTTCAAAAGAAAATTCACAGATGCTTCTTGGCGATGCCAAGGCTTCTATTGATGCGATTATTTCAGAATTATGATGTTTGTTTAATAAAAGAAGTCGATAGAAAATAGAGTGAGGAGCTGTGTCTGAGAACTTTCTCAAACACAGCCCCTCACTCTATTGACGAAATAGAAGAACTACTTCTCAGCGAGCTTATTGATTTGCTTAGCGAGCTTACTCTTGCGATTTGCTGCCTGATTCTTATGAATCACGCCTTTGCTCACTGCTACATCGAGTTTGCGAGCAGCAGCTTTGAGAGCTTCTTGAGCAGCTTCGAGATCTTTAGCATCGATAGCAGCGCGAACCTTTTTGACATAGGTCTTGAGTTCACTCTTATAGCTCTTATTGCGCATGCGACGCTTTTCGTTCGTCTTGATACGCTTCTTCTGCGACTTAATGTTTGCCACGTTTAGTCTCTTTCATCTTCCTTCCCGCATAGCTTCCTATTCGGGAAAATTTTCGGCTGGTTGAGGGATCGCTTTTTCCGGACTGCCGAGCGTGGGGCACCCGTGGTTGTGGATCAAGCTTGGCCTCGCACCCAGCCAGGTGCAAAGTCCACGTACGATATTACCTATATTGACGTACCTTTCCAAGCGTATATGAAGCGATGCTACCGTGATATCGGGCACGCTCGTTTATTCCTTTGCTAGCATGTTCAAGGAAATCAGAAGGAAAATTTGCAGCTCTATATTCTCTCTGTGCACGTATGTGCACAGAGAGTTGTATTGGCTGAATATTTTCATTTTTCGTTGCTAAATCTGTTAGATTTTACTCGTCAAATTCGATATGAAGTATCAAGGAAGATCTTCATTGAAGAAGAAAGTGTATAGACATGAGTATCGAGAATCGAATTTTTGCGCATCGTGGTTTGAATACTCTAGCGCCAGAAAATACGATGGCTGCTTTCCGCAAGGCAGTCGAACACGGATTGACCTGGATTGAGACTGATGTTGATATTTTGGCCGATGGCACGGTGATTATTTGTCACGATACGACGCTTGATCGTACAACAAACAGATCAGGTGGTTATTACGAGCTCACAGCCGATGATCTGCCGAGCATTGATGCGGGGAGTTGGTTTTCTGATGAATTCTCAGGAGAGCCTTTGCCTACGCTGAGTGAATTGGTCGATTTTATGAACGAAACGGGCTTAAACGCAAACATTGAGATTAAATCAAATGAAGCTGGTGCGCAGATGACTCGCAAACTGATTACCGGGGTCATTGAGCAGATTCGCCGTTTAGATAGTTCGGAAGTGATCGTTTCGTGTTTCAACCATGTTCTTTTGGCTGAATTTCATGCTTTAGCTCCAGAGATTCCGATCGGATGCCTCTATGAGACCTGTGCTCTCTATGACGATTGGCGTTCGGTATTGGAATTGGTCGGTGCCACCTATATTCACCCTGAAGATACTGGGCTGACCCGTGAAAAAGTGCGCGCTTTCCGTGAGGCTGGTTTTGGGGTAAATGTGTGGACGGTCAATTCTCCAGCTCGTGCTAATGAGCTGTTTAATTGGGGTGTGACGGGGATATTTACCGATGTTGCACACCAGATTCCTGCCAGATAGGGCATACATGAGCGCATGTGTTCGCATAACTGTGTTTTGATGTGTCAGTAGCGTGAAAACACACGCGCATGAATAGGACAACAACTAGAACTTTACACAAGGGAGAAATATGTCTGCTAACGAAACAAAGCGACTATCGTTGCCGAAGTTTTTGAAACGAGGAAAGATTGGCTCGTATCTGACGGTAGTGATGTCAGGGCAGATTCCGTACTCGTCTTTTGAAGCTTTTAAGGGAGCTTTGCTCTTGCCATTGTGCGCCATGCTGGGTATTACTGAAGGTCAGTTCGGTACGCTCATGGGCTGGATCGGGATCGCTATGTTCTTATATGTTCCCAGCGGTTGGATCAACAATCGTTTCCAGATCAAACATATTCTTGTTGCGTGGTGCAGTTGGCGATTCGTCACCTATATGATTTTGTTCTTGGTGCCGAATCTCTCGTTTACCATTATGGTTGGAATTGCTATTTCGTGGGCTGTATGGGACGCAATCGGATGGCCTGCTGTCGTTAATGGTGTGTCGTTTATCGCGTCTGATGAGAATTCTAAAGGGCGTGGTTTGGCGATGGGTTTGCTTGAAACAATCCGTCGTGCATCAGAAATGCTGATGAACCTACTTATCGTGGGATTGATTGCATGGCGGCCAGAGAGCAAAGAAACCATTATGTGGATTTTTGCTTTGGCTTACGCATTCTTGCTGATTCCAATGGTTATTGCGTTGCTTAAGCTGGTTCCCTCGAATGCAATTGCTCACGAAGAATCTCATTCGGACAATCTCGCAGCACTTATCGGATTATTCAAAGTTCTCACCCGTCCGCGCGTATGGCTTGCAGCGCTCTCTGCAATGTGTGTTTATTGGGCGTACGTGCACCTTATTTACGCTTCGGCTCCGTATATGACGATTGTTTTCAAAGCATCTGACGGTATTGCTGGCGCATTCGGTATTTTCAATACAGGGTTGGTTGGTGTATTTGCTGGTTTAGTTTCTGGTGTGGTCGCCGATTATATCTTCAAATCGTCTACCGTGATGATGGGTGTTTCCTTGACGATTATCACCATCGGCGCAGGGCTGGTTTATGTGCTGCCAGTTAACGAATCCAGTATGTGGATTTCTATGGTTCTCCTGATGGTTATGGCAATGGGTGTGTTTATGGGTAAAGCTGTTATCTTAGCCCCTATTGCAGAGCTGCATCTTCCTCCAGCTATCAATGGATCTGCTATGGCAGTTGGCTCTTTCTTGGCATATGCTCCAGTATTCTGGGCAAATCCGTGGGCAGGGAAAATTTTGGAAGAAGCTAATAAGGCGACGTCAATCGAAGCATCTGCTCCGCTCTTTGGTCAGCTTTTCCTGATTACGATATTGGTTGCAGCATTTGGTGCTGTTTGTGCGTTCACGTTGGCATTCTTTAATAAGAAAGCGGAGCAAGTCGGTAGCGTGCACGAAGGCTGAATCCGCATTCATTCGCTGCGGTGCGCTATCGCGCTATGTGGCAGATTCTCACCGCAGTAAGCGTCATGTGATTGGGGCACACAGTTATGCTGGTGTGCCCCAATCTTTGTTTTGTCGCTATTTTTTCTCTCATGCGAGCGGTGGCGAGTGAGAGAAAAATTGCTATATCTCTAGATGTCCACAGTTGAAAACCAGAAACGAGGCAAAGCAAGAGATTAAGGGATTTGGGGCGGAGTGTTACCCCCCCCTACGCTTAAAATCAGGAAGTGTGTATCTTTTGGATAGCAGTCACGACGTTTGAGTAAATTTTGGCATCCAGTGCAGATCCCATACGGCGAATATGGCTTTTGTGGACGACCCATAAAGTGTTGAGTTTTACTTCTGAAGCTCGCCCTTGTGGATCCCATGCGCCAGATCCTATATCCATCCACCACGTGCCGTATTTATCTTTTCGGATTCCTTGATCGGCGTGATCTTTGCTTGTCAGTTGTGCAAAGATCACGTGGTTGCCATCCATTGCGAGCACAATCACTGGCCTGTCTTTTCCACGCCCATCATTTTCTTGGTAGGGAACCCACGTCCACGCTATCTCTCCTGGGTCAGGTGCGTCGTCATGCTCAGGAGCATAGTCAAAAGAGGGCAGACCATGCTCAGAAACCTTCCATTCAATTGGAGGGCTGCCTGGTTGCGGATACCACGAGTTATTATGAGCACTTACATGGTGGAAGCCTGCAAAAGTTGGTGAAGCTGTTGATTGCGCCTGTCTGGTTATTTCTCTGCGTGAATTCGATGAAAGTATGCCAGGTATTTTCACTTTATGTATGAGTACACGCACTCCTGTGCGCAGTGCAGACATCACAATATTTTTCAATCCCATAGGCATTCTACCGTTTCTCTGTATTTTTATGCTGAGCCGAAGATACGCTTGCTCTTTATGCAATTTTTGCATACCTGAAGCGTTTTTAGTTTTGTTGAGGGTTTGCCGCATAGATTATTTATGCAGCTCTTATGCTGGAATCAGGCTGGTGTTTTAGCTTTAGCTGTATATGTTTTCCTGAGAGAAATACCACGTATAGCCAGTGCTATGTGCGTCTCAATAAATCGATACACTTAAACGGAAGAAGGGGAGTATTTCCGTTCAACATCGGTTCGTCACCACAGCATCGCGCTCAATCGGCAGTTGCTCGGATCGGTACCTGTTTATATATGCAGGTGGAGAGAGACCTTCGGTTTCGCCAATATATCCGTTATATTCGTGCCGAGAAAGGCTCTGATGTTACCCTCTTTATGCTCGCATTCTCTCAATAACGTTTTTACTTTCATTTCTGAAAATCCAGTTCCGGTTGCTGGCGCGATACACGTCTACCCGTGGGAGTGGGCTGTTCTTGCTGTCGTCGTCGTTGGGCTTATCCTTTTTGATCTTTTAGGGCACGTGCGCAAAGCTCATGAGCCAACTATCAAAGAGGCGACGATGTGGACGGCGATCTATATAAGCCTTGCGCTTATCTTCGCAGTTCTTACCTATATACGTCACGGAAGTACATTCGCCACAGAGTTTTTAGCAGGCTATATCACGGAATATTCTCTCTCGCTCGATAATATCTTCGTCTTTATTATGGTCATCGCGGCTTTTAAGGTGCCTCGCATTTATCAGCAAAAAGTACTGATGTACGGCATTATTATTGCTCTCGTATTGCGTTTTGTGTTTATTATGATCGGCGCGGCGCTCGTTCAGCGTTTCGTATGGGTATTTTTCATCTTCGGTTTGTGGATGCTCTACACTGCTGTGAAACAGGTTGTCGATGCCGTTAAAGAATCAGCTGAAACTGCAGAAGAAATTAGCGAGGACTATAAACCGAACCTCGTCACTCGCATGATTGGAAAGTTCTTCCCCGTTACGAAAGATTATGAGGGAGATCGCTTGGCTGTGCGCCGTGACCATAAGTTATGGCTGACGCCGCTGGCTATCTGTATTGTATCGATTGGCACAATCGATCTAATGTTTGCGCTCGATTCTATCCCCGCTATTTTTGGTTTGACGAAAGAACCTTTCTTGGTCTTTTCTTCCAATGCTTTTGCTTTGCTCGGGCTGCGTCAGCTCTTCTTCCTCGTAGACGGCTTGCTTGAACGCTTAATTTATCTTCACTATGGTTTAGCCGCTATTCTCGGTTTCATCGCTCTCAAGCTGCTGCTTCATGCGTTCCATGGCTACGGTATGCTGCACGTGATCCCAGAGCCAACAATTATTTTCTCTGTAAGTTTTATTATTGCTGCTATTTTGCTCACCGTCATTGCCTCTCTCATCCGATCTCACGCTATTAAGCGGCAAAGTGCCTAATTGTGTGCGTTGAATTGCGTGCATAGGCTGCGCAAGCAGGAGTGGATAGCGCTGTCTTGATTTACTTATAGTGGCTTGAGCTATAGGGGATCGAGCGCGAAGTTCTGCTGCAAGAATCCCAAAGCGGGCAGGAACGATAATCTTGTATCTGCCCGCTTTGCTTATAGCTCCTGATTAGCGAGAAATCGTAAGTTCATTGGCAAGTGGCGTGCCCATAAGCATGCGAATTTCTTCTGTAGTGCGCTCTTGAGAAAGTAGGAAGATCAGCTTTGTGTAGAGCGCTTCAATGGTGGCGTCTTCCCCTGAGATGACGCCAGCTTGCATGAGGGCACTTCCTGTCGCGTACGTGCTAAGGTCTACGCGCGCTTGCGATGTCTGCGTGCTGGCAATAATTATGCAGCCTTGAGCTGCAGCATCTGCCAAGACGTCTACAAGCCCTGGTTCATCTGCAGGGATATTCCCTGTGCCATAGCCTCGTAAGATGACCCCGCGAGGCAGTGGCGTGAGGAAAGCTTGAAGTCTTTTAGCTGTAAGCCCTGGAGTGATGTGAAGTACGATCACATCATAATTTTTATAGGGGAGTGGGAGTGGGAACTGTTCGGGAGGCTGTAAGGATTTTTCGCCACCATTTAGTGAGAGGGAATTACAATTTTCTCGGTTGCTGCGAGGGTAATTCGTTTCATTGTATGAAGTCCACGTCCATGAATCAGCTATTTTTGCCACAGGTGTGGTTGCTGGTGAGTCGAAAGCGTCAAAGCTCCAGCTGGAAAATTTCGTTGTGCGATTGCCTTGATAGAGATGATGTCCAAAAAATACAAAGACACCGCGCAGATGAGGCTGCGCCGCGGCGTGTAGAGCGCCGATCACGTTCGGCAGTGCGTCTGATCCATCGTGCGTGAAAGGCAATTGTGAACCCGTCATAATCACAGGTATTGGCAGATCTTGCAGAGCAAAGGAGAGTGCAGATGCGGTATATGCGAGGGTGTCCGTGCCGTGTAGAACTACGAACGCTGTGGCCTCCGCTGCGTGCTCTCGGATTGCATCGATAATAAGTTGCCACGTTGCTGGCGTTGCATTTGAGGAATCGATAAGAGGGCTGAGCTGATGCGTATGCACGTGCCCTTCAAATTCTGTCTCAGCCAGCTGCTGATCGAGCCAAGTTTCTACATGAGATTCTGGCACAAGCCCCTCAGTCGTATGCTTCATGCCAATTGTGCCGCCAGTGTAGATCACATGAATATCCATAGATGAGGTATCTTTCCTATGCGTTCTTATGTGACGTATAGTCTTTTAGTCGTCGGTGCTGACGCATAAAAATTTTAGCAATTCTGGGCATAGCGAGAAAATGAGATATACGTGATCGAGCGTATTGAGAACGCGTTGATATCTGCGCATATGCACATACCGAAATAGAGCACGATTTGAAGCTAGAGCCGTTGCGCTATAGACTATCGGAGTTGGCATAACGCTCCTGTGGTGGAATTGGTAGACACACAGCACTCAAAATGCTGCGCCCACAAAGCGTGAGGGTTCGAGTCCCTCCGGGAGCACTCTTTCAGCTAGATTTTAATTTTATTTTGATATTAAAAATTCTCGGTCGCTAAGTCCTAGCTTGTATGCATGCCTGTTTGTTAATATCGGGGAAGCTAATGTTTTTCAGCATGAGTATTGTGTGTAAAGGTGCGCACATATCGCTGCTTGAATCGCGATATACATCTTATGTTTGAGGAGCAGTGAGCATAGGGGAAACTGGCATAAGCTGAGCGCAGCGCAGCATTCTGCTTAAGTCATGTATAGAGGACGGTCACATATGGCGAACGTGAAAAAATCACGCTTTATCTCATTCATCGTAGCTTGTGCGCTGACGTGTAGCGCATTTATATCTACTGCTGAAATCGCTAATGCTGAGGATGCGCAATACTTAAACGTTGATTTTGGTGGAACGTTTACTCCGCAAAATGGCTACACTACTGGCGGCGATGAAAAAGTAGGCGGTGGGTCTATCGCATGGAAAGGCGATAAAGCGCCAGAAAAAGCTGATGACGGCGGAATTAGTCTTGCAGGAAATACTGCAGGAATCACGTATACTGCTCAGCAAAATTTTGGAGAAAATAAGGTAGATAAAGGTTTCATCGCAGAATTTGAATATCTCAATACCGAAAATCCGAGCAATCTTGCCACTCTTTTTTCCGCTATGGGAAACATCTCTGTACGTGTGCAAAATAATACGCTTGAATACGTATTCTCCGTTCAAACAGCAGATGGCACATGGAAAGATTACAAAAATAGCGTTGCTCTTCCTCCAGCTAATAAGAAAAACATCATACAGCTCAAATATGATGCAGGGCAGAGCGCTTCTCTCACTATATGGGTCAATGGCGTAAAAGCTCCAGCAGTTTCTTCGGCTGCTGGAGAAAAAGCTGCTGTTTCAAACGGAAAAGCTAAAACTTTTGGTATCGGATATGAAGTAAATCCAGCGTCATCGACTGCTACTCGCGGTTTTGCTGGAAAATTTTATCGCGCTCGTATTGCCGATACTTCCGCACCGTGGAAATTCATGAATCTTAATCAGCTCCTTCGCGTAGATTTTTCTGGACGTTTGGAAGGAAGTAATTATGTTGCTGCAGGAGACGAAGACCAGCAAGGTGCTCTTACAGCTCGCCAGCCTTTGCCGTCACTAAAAGATTCTCGTGCTGATTTTTCTGGTAAGATGAGCGGTCTTGATTTCTCTCCAACTGGATTTTCCTTGGGGGCGGATAAAGTCACAGCTGGTTTTGCTGCTGAAATGAAATTTACGCCGAGTGAAGCTGCTGCTTCGCAAACTTTGTTTGCCGCTGGTGGAAATGTGTTTTTACGCTATTTTGCTTCAGGGCAGCTTGAATTCGGTGTTGCATATCAAGAAAATAATGCGTGGAAAGAAACAAAAATTTCTGCTGCCGCTCCAGCGGGAGACGTCCACGTTGTCTCCGTTGCGTATGTGCCTGATGGCGATAAAGCGAAATTATATATGCGCGTTGATGGCGTTGATCAATCGATGGTGCAATCTGGAGGGCTTGCAGCGTTAAACAATACTATTGCTGCAAAAGTAGCTTTTGCTAACGAAGTGCACCCAAGTGCTCTTAACCGCGGTTTCAAAGGTGCGCTTGACGAGATACGTTTCGCTACCGCTGATGCTTCCTTTACTCCCAGCGATTTCAAACTCACGTATGTGGCAGAAAGCTGCGATACGTCAGGCGTCACTCCTGCGAATACTATCGATGTTTCTGCCACTGACTGTGCGGATCTTATTAAAGCTAAACTTTCTGCTTTGCGCCCCACGGAAAAACAGGCAGACTATCTCGACTGGGGGCAGATTGGCTTCGTTCATTTCGGTATTAATACTTTTACTGGAAAGAGCTGGGGGCATGGAGATGAAAATCCTGCTCTGATCAATGCAGAAAAAATCGATACCGATCAATGGGCGCAAACATTTGCCGACGCTGGCTTCAAGATGATGATGGTGACGGTGAAACACCATGACGGTTTTGAACTTTTCGATTCTCGCTACAACGATCATCACGATTGGCCGAATACGACAACAGCTAAAAATGGCGGACCGAAAGATCTGTTTGCGCAGATCGTGAAATCGGCACGCAAATATGGGCTAAAAGTGGGCGTCTATTATTCTCCTGCTGATTCTTATATGGAAAAGCAAAAAGTTTGGGGAAATAAATCAGCCAAAGTAGAGCGCACGATTCCGACGCTTGTGTCTAATGACGATCGTGCAGAGCGCTTAGCATCTGGAGAGCTTCCCACATTTACCTATAAAGCTACTGATTATGGGAAGTATATGCTCAATCAGCTCTATGAACTGCTCACTGATTACGGCACAATCGATGAAGTTTGGTTCGATGGGGCACAAGGAAATACCTCATCTACTGAGTTCTATGATTACGCTGCTTTTTATGATCTTATTGGCAAACTTCAGCCTACAGCCGTACAGGCGAATGCTGCTCCAGATGCTCGTTGGATTGGTAATGAAGATGGGTGGGCGCGCCCAACTGAATGGAACCCTCAGGGCGTGAGCTTTGATCAATACGGAAAGATGACGCTTCATCCTCGCCAGACTGCTCCTAATGGCGTGCTTGGCTCAACGAATTCAATTATTGAAGGTGTTCGTAGTGCAGCAGTGACGAAACTGCATTGGTATCCTGGCGAAGTCGATGCTAAAAATGGCCCTGAATGGTTTAATAACTCCAACAAACATGGGCCAAATACTCCAAAGCCAGTATCGGAAATTGTGAAGTTTTATGAACAATCTACTGGACGCAATGCACAGTTCTTGCTGAATATGCCGCCTTATATTGACGGGAATATGCCAGAAGCAGATGTTAATACTATGCGAGGCTATCGTGAAGAACTATCACGTCGCTATGGCAAAGATTTAGCTCTTGGGAAAGAGGCTTCAATCGCTGCTAGTGAGGACGCACAAGCGCAGCCAGCTCCGCGTTTGACTGATGGATCAAAAATTTCTTCAGATGCCGCTGCTAGTCTTACTCCAGTGTATACGGTGAAACTTGGCAGTGAATCTAAAGTAGACGCCGTTATTTTGGGAGAAGACGCACGAAATGCAGGGCAGCAAGTAGAAGAATTTACGGTGCAGGGGCGCAGTGCTGATGGCGTGTGGAAAGATCTTGCCAGCGGTACAACGATCGGGCAGCAGCGTAACGTACGTTTTGCTGAAACTACTGTGAGCGAAATTCGCGTGAAAATTAAGAAAGCTCGTGCAGATGTGCGTCTTGCGCGCCTGGAAGTTTTCCATAGTGAATCCGAAATTTCGCTAGATGCACGTGCTTATTTCATCGATCCTAGTGCCGATAAAGCTGGTGACGGTTTGAGTGCAGATTCGCCGATGACGTCAATCGAACAGTTGCATGATGTTTCGCTTGCGCCTGGATCTGTGATTCTCGTGAAGAATGGCACGAAGCTGACTGGTGATTTTGCTGTATTTGGATACGGGACAGCAGATGCGCCGATTACCGTCACCACTTATGGGGAAGGTAGCGATCCTCGTGTTGCGTTTAATGATGTGAAAGCAACGACTTTACCTGATGCTCTTTTGGAATTAGGAAAAGATGCGGCAGGCTGGAAGTTTGTGAAGACGGTAAAGCAGCTTCCGAAATTACGCAGATATATTGCGCAAGAAGATATCAACGTAGTTTCCCAATCGTCACAGAATAAGGGGGATGGAGAAGTATCACATCTTCTGGATGGGCGCCTCGATACGATATGGCACTCGCAATGGCAGCCTTCAAAAGCTCAAGGTCCGCACTGGGTTGTGCTTGATCTGGGCAAGAAGTACGAAAACATTGCATACCTGAATTATCTTGCCCGGCCGCAAGGCGCAAACGGAGTGGCAAAAGAATACAAAGTGTGGGTATCTAACTCAGCTGATAATTTTAATGCCGATCCAATTATGGGAACGCTGAAAAATCTTCCGTATACACAACGTATCGATCTAAAAGGTGCTTCAGGGCGTTACGTTAAATTCCAGATTGATTCTGATTATTCAGGGCAGGGGTTCGCTTCTGCAGCTGAATTAAATGTGGAACTCGACGGCGTCGCTCCGCAGATTCCTGCCACGCCAATCGTTCCTACCGGGGCTGTATATGCCGAATCGGCAGATGCCACACAAGGAAGTGTGAGCGTTTCTCCCCAGGGGAAGCAAGAGGTAGGAGCGAAAGTGACGATTACGGCTTCGCCTAACGCCGGCTTTAAATTCTTGAACTGGACAGATAGTGATGGCAAGGAAATATCGAAAGAATCGCGTTTCGTTGTGACTGTGGAAAACAGGGATATGCGGTATATAGCAAACTTTACAGCTGCGTCTGCTTCTCCTGATGTTCCTGGAAGTTCAATTAAGCCAGGTAGTTCGCCAGATTCAAGTTTGCATCAAGGTGCGCATCAAAATTCGAGTGTGAAACCAAATGTGGATAAAACGAATGTGCATCTTTCGCGCTCTGGTTTAGAGGCGGTGCAAATCGTCATGCTCTCATGCATTTTGATTGCTTTGGGTGCCGCATTAGTAGTGCCAAGAAAACGTAAGCATAGCTGAATTAAAGCAGAAAAAGGGGATAGTGATGACTTTGGGCGGGCGAAAGCTATATGCATACATCGTATTTTTCGCAGTTATAGCTCTCCTATGCGTGCCATTGGCGCCGCTGAGCGCACATGCAGCAGGAGAAAATATTGCGCTTAATAAAACTGCGGCTGCGTCTGATCAGGAAGTAGAAAAATTTTCTGCAGCGAAAGCATTTGATGGCGATACGAAGAGTTCGTCATCTCGATGGGCGAGTTCTGCAGATGCAGATCCTCAGCGCGATGGTGGACCGCACTGGATTTATGTAGATCTTGGATCTGTGCAAAGCGTTAGCAACGTGCGAATTTTTTGGGAGCAGCGTAAAGCAAAAGGATATGAAATCCAGGTATCGACGGCAGATACAGTTCCTGCTGCTGATAGCTCAGAGTGGAAAACTATCAAAAAGTTTGATTCACATCCGCAACAGCTAACTGATGTTATTGCTTTTGATACCCCCGAAGAAGCTCGTTTTGTGCGGCTGTATATCAAAAATAATACGTATGCTGATCCTGATAATGGCGTGGCATGGGGAACGGTTTCTATTTTTGAGATGGAAGTATTTTCAGGAGACATTCCTGAAAATATCGACACGGTTGCTCAAAGAATTGCTGTTGCGCCTCCCACGGCAAGCACAACGAAGCTAGACGTTACAGGTTTAACGAATAACGGTACGTACACAACCGAATTTCTTGGCGCTGATTATGAGCAGGTGGTCGGTGCAGATTTTTCGGTATTTAAGCCTGTGATTGATACGGAAGTGAAACTCGCATTCAAAGTGACAAATAAGGCTGATAAGTCGTATGTGTTTAGAGAAATTCCAGTGACGATTCCTGGGCAACATGTTCAAACGGAAAATGACAATTCGGCACCGCAAGTACTTCCAGAATTGCGAGAATGGAAAGGCGCCAGCGGAAACTTTGCCCTGAAATCAGGTGCTCGCGTGATTTATAGCGAGGATATATTTCGTTCGGCCGCTCAGACTCTAGCCGATGACTATGCAGATATATTTGGCGGTGCGCTGACGCCTGAAAAAGGCGATGCTTCATCTGCGAAAGCTGGCGATATCGTTTTGGCATTAACTAAAGATAAGCAGCTAGGGCTTCAAGATGAAGGATACCTTCTCAACGTAGCTGATAAGGTGGTCGTCACTGCTGAAACTTCTACGGGTGCATATTGGGCCACGCGAACTATTCTTCAAGCGGCAAAAGCAGCCGATGGTAGCATTCCGCAAGGCATAGCTCGCGATTATCCGCTTTATAAAGTTCGTGGATTTATGCTTGACGTTGGGCGTAAAACCTTCAGCCTGGAATATCTTAAGCAAATGGCCAAACAGATGGCATGGTATAAACTCAACGATTTCCACTTGCATTTGAACGATAATTATATCTGGGTCGAAGAGTATAAGGGGGATTCCGTCAATAATGCATATTCTGGCTTCCGCCTCGAATCCGATATTAAAGCTGGCGGAAACGCTGGAAAAAACAAGGCTGATTTAACGAGCAAGGATATGGCATATTCGAAAGCTGATTTTGCTTCATTTATTAGAGATTCAGCTGCGATGGGCGTAAATATCGTTCCAGAATTCGATATGCCTGCTCATTCTTTGGCGTTTACGAAGGTTCGGCCTGATCTTCGCACTCCTCTTTCTGCAACGCATCGCGGAGCGGATCATCTCGATTTGATGAATCAATATGACGAATCTTATGCGTTTATGACGAGCGTATGGGATGAGTATCTGAAAGGTGATAATCCTACTTTTGCTGGAGCTAAAGTAGTGCATGTGGGAGCTGATGAGTATGAAGCATCGCATCAGTCCTATCGTAAGTTTGTGAATGATATTTTTGCCCATGTGGAAGATGCTGGGCATACTGCCCGTATCTGGGGCTCGCTTACACAGCTAAAGAATGGCGAAGCAGTTTCAGGCGCAGGGAGGCAGGCAAATATCTGGAGCACAGGTTGGGCAAATCCAAAAGAAATGTATGATCTTGGGTTCCAGCTTATCAACACCTTGGATGGAGCAAACTATATCGTTCCAAACGCCAATTATTATTATGACTATTTAAATGAGAACACTATGTACTCAAATGCCGTCAATACGATGGCGAGTACTACTATTCCTGCTGGCGATCCGCAAATGTTGGGAGCAGCATTTGCTGTCTGGAACGACATGATCGATAAGAAGGATACGGGTATTTCTGAGTACGACGTCTTTGACCGTATCAATAGAGCGTTGCCATTGCATAGCGCACGCCTATGGGGTAAACCAGCACATGCACTGAGTCTCAACGAAGCAAAAGAACTAGCTCAGAAGACGGGAGATTCTCCGCGCACCAATTTCCACTACGAAGATAGAGTGCCTCAAGGCGAGCAGATTGCGCATCTTAGCTTGGGTAGTGATACAGATTCTGCTCGCAATGGTTTTGATCTTCAAGAGAAGAAGAACGCTGAGGTGGTCAATATTGATCATGGTACGGCTCTTCGTCTGAAAGGCGGGCAATCATATGCGCACATAGGCAAGGATACTCCTGAGACAATAGGGCTTGGGCATTCCTTACGAGTGAAGGTAAAACTAGCGGCTATGCCAAAAGATACTGACGGGAAGCCAATTGAGCAGATTCTTTTTAAAAGCCCCTACGGCACAATCAAGGCCGTTCAAAACGGCAGCGGAAAAGTTGGTTTTAGCCGTGAAGGATTCGATTATTCTTTCGATTATGCGTTGCCTATAGGAGAATGGGTTGAGCTGGAATTGCGCAATACATTCACGATGACGACCTTATTCGTTGATGGTGAAGAGGTAGGAACTCTTGGCTCTCCTGATCGTACGAAGCTGAAGGCTACGATGATGATTCCGTTTGCTCGTATAGGTGCAGGCAATCATGCATTTAATGGCTATGTGCGTGATGTTCGAATTGATGAAATACCAGCAACTCCTTTCATTTCACTTATGCCTCTTGAGCGTGAGATCGCAACTGCACTATCAACGCTTGCGGATATACTTCCTGAAACAACAGCCGCGGATAAAGCTGCTCTTGAGGAAGCCATTAAAGCTGCCAAGGCCGTTGCTGATCGCGAAGATTCGAAACTTTCAGCTCAAGATATTCACGATGCTATTAAGAACCTTAAAGCAGCGATGAATAAAGTGAAGGCAAAAGGAGCTGATTATAGCCGTGTTGATGCCTTACTGGCGGCTGTTCCTGAGGATCTTTCTGGCTATACGGCAGATTCTGTGAAGAACTTTATGAAAGTAAAAGAAGGGATAGTTCGCGATTTGCCGAAAGGTAAGCAGTCGGTCGTCAACGGCTATGAGGCAATGCTCTCGGACGCGATTGCTGCTTTAACTTTCAAAAATGCCGATATTTCTTATGTTGATACGGCTCTTCTTTCTGCTGCGGCCAGTTCGCATCAAGATAGCGGATCTGATCCTTCTAAAGCTCTTGATGGGAATAATGCAACGATGTGGCATTCAAAGTGGTCTGTGACGACTCTGCCTCATTGGTTTACTCTCACGTCTGAAGAGCCTGTGGAGATTGACGGCGTGAGTATTCGTGGGCGTCAGGCTGGAAGTAACGGTCGTTTGAATGAGTACGTGATAGAGACGTCAGATGACGGTCGTGCATGGACTACCGTGGCAGAAGGGACCGAAGCAAATGGAAAGAATTTGAAAGATAATTCTGATATGCAGGTGATTTCTTTTGAAAAACCCCTGAAAACCAAGAACGTCCGTATCGTATGGAAATCCTCGTATGGCAATCCAGCGAATACAAACGGTTCAGCAGCAGAGATTCGTCTTAATGCTGTTGTAACAGATCCAGATACTGCAACTTTAGAAGCGCTTGTGAAGCAGGCGGAGGAACTGCTGAAATCGTCAAGCTACACGCCGGAAAGTGTGCAGAAATTATCGCTAGCGCTTAAGAATGCTCGGGATGCAGATCGTCACAGTGTGCAGGATGTGAATACTGCTATTGCGGATTTACGTGTGGCGATGAGCGGTTTGCGTTTGAAAGATGCGGCAGAGCCAGTGGAACCGACGGATCCGACGGACCCAGTTGACCCAGTTGATCCGAGTGATCCAGAAAATCCGAGCAGGCCAGCAGAGCCGGCCGATCCAGCAAATCCGAGCGAGCCAGCCGATCCCCATAGTCCTGTGGAATCTGCAGAGCCTATTCAGCCTCGTGTAGATACGCCTAGCAAGCGTTTGACGCATTCGGGGCTGACGATCGGCATGATGATTTTAGCCTCAATCGGCTTGATTGGCGCAGGAGGAGTTTTATCGGTTTCACGTGTTCGTTCACGTGCCTAGTAAATTCTCTTCTATATGAACGCTGCTGGCTAGCTGGCTGGGCATTTGTTCTAATGGAGATGTGAAATCTTCAGAAAACACGTGCTTGGCTAGCGCCAGCAGCGATTCCAAAGCTATTCCTGCCAGCGTGGCGATAGCGGACGCTAGCTCGATTGAGGCTGGGCGTACGATTACGCTGTGGTCATCTTTCTGTGGGTTTACTGATAGCTCTTGGCGGTGCCGTCACTTACACCATCACAATTATCGTCACAGATCGTCTTACTCCTAGTGCAAAAGAAGGGCTTGCTATCGGCGTTATTCAGCTTGGCGTGCTTGGGATATTAGCACTTGCAGCTTCTGCTTTCACAGAGCGCTTTACTCTTCCTAGTGGAGCTGCTCAGTGGGAGATGATGGCTATGCTGGTGCTCGTGTGCACTGTTTTTGGTTTTACGCTCCAGCCAGTTGCGCAGGCGCATCTATCCGCTGAGCAGACGGGTTTGCTGGCGGCCGTCAATCCTGCTGTAGCGAGCGTATTAGGTGCTGTTGTACTTGCGGAGAGTTTCAGCTGGGTCGGCGGCGTGGGGGTAGTTTTTATTCTCGCGGGAATAACTATTCCTTATCTGGCTAAGAAATAGCTGATCAGCAGTGCTTTCATATATCTGATCTATGGTTGCCTTGAGTGGCTGCTTTGAAGCTGTAAATTTTGCAATTGTCTTTGCCAACGCAAAATGTCTCGATGCGAAGATAAATTACGCAAAAATGATATAACCTAAAAAAGCAGATACCTGCGGCATATCTGCAATATTTTTCAATATAAGTACGGAATAATGGAGAGAAAAGCAGAAATCCGATGCTGTGCAAAGGAGACTTATGAGCATCAACACTTTCAACGCGCAGACTACGCTCACAGTAGGCGATAAGAACTACGAGATTTTTAAGCTGAGCGCCGTACCTGGCTTGGAAAAACTTCCATACAGTTTGAAAGTGCTAGCGGAAAATCTTTTGCGCACAGAAGACGGCGCAAACGTCACATCAGAGCATATTAACGCCTTGGCAAACTGGGATCCTGCAGCTCAGCCAGATAAGGAAATTCAATTCACTCCAGCGCGCGTTGTGATGCAAGATTTTACTGGTGTGCCGTGCGTAGTAGATCTTGCTACTATGCGTGAAGCTGTGGCAGATCTAGGCGGCAATCCAGAGAAAATCAATCCTCTCAATCCAGCCGAAATGGTGATCGACCACTCCGTGCAGATCGACGTCTATGGGCGCGCCGATGCACTCGAACGCAATATGGATATTGAATACGAACGCAATGGTGAACGTTATCAATTCTTGCGATGGGGGCAAAGCGCATTCCAGAATTTCAAGGTAGTCCCTCCAGGCACGGGCATCGTCCACCAAGTTAATATCGAATATCTTGCGCGCGTGACGATGACTAAAGATGAGGGCGGCGTCACCTATGCATATCCAGATACCTGCGTCGGTACTGATTCTCATACCACAATGGTGAACGGCTTAGGTGTGCTCGGCTGGGGTGTAGGAGGTATTGAGGCAGAGGCGGCAATGCTCGGCCAGCCAGTATCTATGCTGATTCCGCGCGTTGTGGGTTTCAAACTCACAGGGCAGATTCCTGCTGCTGCAACTGCAACCGATGTGGTTTTGACCATCACCAATATGCTGCGCCAGCACGGTGTAGTAGGAAAATTTGTGGAATTTTATGGTGAAGGCGTGAGGCAGGTGCCATTGGCAAACCGTGCGACAATTGGCAATATGAGCCCAGAGTTCGGCTCCACAGCAGCAATTTTCCCGATTGATGATGAGACTCTCAACTATTTACGCCTTACTGGGCGTGACGAAGCGCGCGTGGCTCTCGTTGAGGCCTATGCCAAAGAACAAGGCTTCTGGCTCGATCCGAGCTGTGAAGCTGTCTATAGCGAATATATTGAGCTTGATCTTGGCACCGTCGTTCCTTCAATTGCAGGGCCGAAATGTCCGCAAGACCGTATTGCGCTCTCCGATGCTAAAACGAGCTTTAAGCGCACGCTTCCTGATTATCTATCGTCTGGCGCTTCGTCAGAGCCAATTACTCTCACTATGCCCAGCGGTGAAGAAACTTCTATTACACATGGCTCAGTAGTCATTGCGTCAATTACGAGCTGCACAAATACGTCAAACCCATCTGTGATGCTCGCCGCAGGTTTGCTGGCAAAGAACGCAGCAGAAAAAGGTCTGAAGGTGAAGCCTTGGGTTAAAACTTCAATGGCTCCTGGATCAAAAGTCGTCACAGACTACTACGAAAAAGCAGGCTTGTGGCCAGCGCTGGAGGCTCTCGGCTATAACCTCGTTGGGTATGGCTGCGCCACCTGTATCGGAAACTCTGGGCCGCTTCCCGAACCCGTACATGCTGCCGTTGTTGAAGGCGATCTTACAGTTGTATCTGTGCTTTCTGGTAACCGTAACTTCGAGGGGCGCATTAACCCAGATGTCAAGATGAACTATCTTGCTTCGCCGCCACTCGTGATTGCCTATGCGCTTGCTGGGACGATGGATATCGATTTCGAGAAGGAGCCTTTGGGCTACAGCCAAGAAGGGGAGCCAGTCTATCTACGTGATATTTGGCCCTCACCCGAGCAGGTACAAGACGTGATCGAGAGCGCTATCGATGCCGATATGTATGCCCGTAACTACGCATCCGTTTTCGAAGGTGATGCCCGCTGGCAGGGGATTGCCACTCCAAAAGGAGAAAAATTTGAGTGGGACGGCGCATCCACCTATGTGTGTAAAGCACCTTATTTTGAGGGTATGGGCATGGTTGCTCAGCCCGTAGAAGATATTCACAGTGCGCGCGTGCTCGCAAAGCTCGGTGATTCGGTGACGACTGATCATATTTCTCCTGCTGGCGCGATTAAAGAAGATTCTCCTGCTGGGCGTTATCTTGCTGAGCATGGTATTGCGCGTAAAGATTTCAACTCCTATGGTTCTCGGCGAGGAAACCACGAGGTGATGATTCGCGGCACTTTTGCCAATATCCGTTTGAAGAATCAGCTTCTTGACGGCGTCGAGGGCGGTTATACGAAGAATCTTCTTACTGGTGAGCAGGAAGCAATTTTTGATGCCGCCGAGGCATATCGAGAAGCTGGAGTGCCGCTTGTTGTGCTCGGCGGGAAAGAATACGGTTCTGGATCTTCGCGAGACTGGGCGGCAAAAGGTACCGCACTTCTCGGAGTCAAGGCTGTGATAACGCAGAGTTTTGAGCGAATTCATCGCAGTAACCTGATCGGTATGGGAGTGCTTCCTTTGCAGTTCCCATCTGGGCAGAGCGCAGATTCGCTTGGGCTTGAAGGTACAGAAGTTTTTGACGTCACTGGCATTGAAGAGCTAAATTCTGGCGTCACACCAAAAACGGTTCACGTGACGGCAACGAAAGCAGACGGCAGTACGGTGGAATTTGATGCCGTTGTGCGTATCGATACGCCAGGAGAAGCTGATTACTATCGCAATGGCGGTATTCTTCAATACGTACTGCGTCAATTAGCTGCTTAAGCTAAGAGCTTTGCCCTCGGAGCTGCTAATAATAGCTGCTGCTTTGATCTAGAGCCGTGGCAGCGTGAGAATTACGATCTGATGTAGCTTCAGCGGCGTGAATTCTGCTCTGTTCTGATCTGATGGAGCTTGGCGGCATGAGTAGCTGTCAGCGGAAGTTGCTACTTTAGGCTTCCCGTAGTTGCTGCTGTGAGCGAGGATGTTTCGGTTTGATACATCCCC
This sequence comes from uncultured Actinomycetaceae bacterium, assembly GCA_902464405.1. GTDB lineage: Bacteria > Actinomycetota > Actinomycetes > Actinomycetales > Actinomycetaceae > Arcanobacterium_A. The sequence continues at coordinate 52,052 of CABQJD010000011.1, forward strand.
TTGGCTCTTCTCTTAGCTTTTGGCTCATTCTTCGCGCCTAAGCGTAAGCGGCTTTTGGTGCAGAATCTGATGAGAAAATATCGCAGAAGATGATGGGGAGCATGGAGTGGGTATTTTCGCCGCTTCACGCTAGATCCCCAGCGTGCTTTACCTCTTGGTGATATGGCGTATTATTAACCTATGCATATATTGGACGCGATTGATTCTCCTCAAGCCCTGCGTCGGCTTTCCAGCGATCAGCTTATTCAATTAGCGGCAGAGATACGAGAATTTCTTGTGGAAAACGTGGCGCGCACAGGCGGTCATCTAGGGCCGAACCTTGGCGTTGTCGAACTCACGATTGCGATTCACCGTATTTTCTCGAAGCCAGACGACGTTTTTCTTTTCGATACTGGGCATCAAATCTATACTCATAAACTCCTCACTGGGCGCAAAAATTTTGAGCACCTGCGCGAAGCTGGAGGTGTTTCTGGATATGCGGCGCGCGATGAATCCAGCTATGACGTCATTGAAAATTCTCACGCGACAACAGCTCTTTCATGGGCAGATGGAATTGCTCGCGGAAAGCAGCTCTCTAAGGAGCGAGGTAAAGTCGTTACCGTGATTGGCGATGGAGCTCTCACAGGAGGTATGGCATGGGAAGCCCTCAACAATATCGCGGAAGATTCTAAGCGCCCTATCGTCATTATTGTCAATGATAATGGCCGCTCTTATGCACCGACTGTCGGCGGTTTTATGAGGCGACTTCCTGCTGTGCGACGCCTCGATAATATTCGCGTTGATAAACGATATGAAGAGTTTCTCGATTGGGGAAAGCGCACATTGAAGCGCGCAGGAATGCCTGGCGAACTAGCATTTGATGCACTGCATGGATTGAAAAAAGGCGTAAAAGACGTCTTTTTTGATGCTGGCATTTTTGAAACGATGGATATTAAATATATCGGACCAGTTGATGGGCACAATATTGCTGATCTTGAAGAAGCCCTCACGATGGCTAAACATTACGGCGGGCCAGTAGTCGTCCATGCTATCACCGAAAAAGGGCGCGGATACAAGCCTGCAGAAAATAATTCAGACGATCATTTCCACGCAGTCGGGCGTATTCACCCAGAGACGGGTTTGCCCGTTGTCCCAGAGCGTTTCGGTTGGACGGCTGTGGTGGCAGATGAGCTTCTCACTTTGGCGCGCGAAAATCCAAAACTTGTGGGTGTGACGGCGGCAATGATGCTGCCTGTGGGGCTTGGACCCATGCATGCAGAGTTTCCTGATCGCGTGATCGATGTAGGAATTGCCGAACAGCATGCGATGACGATGAGTGCAGGGCTTGCCTATGCGGGCTATCATCCAGTCCTTGCGCTCTATGCGACGTTTATGAATCGTGCATTCGATCAGCTTCTTATGGACGTTGCTTTGCACGGAGAAGGCGTGACGATTGCTCTCGATCGAGCTGGAATCACCGGCTCTGATGGACCTTCGCACAACGGTATGTGGGATTTAGCAATCGCTGCAGGTATTCCAGGAATAAAAGCAGCTGTTCCTCGTGATGGCAGCACTCTGCGCCGTGAACTGCGTGAGGCTATCAACACGCCTGGACCTACCCTCATCCGCTATCCTAAAGGATCCTTGCCAGATGATTTACCTGTACTGCGCAGCGAAAATGGTTGCAGTGTACTTTACGAATCGCCAGCTGTAAATGAGTGTGCTCAGAAAGGAAAAGATCCGCTTCTGCTCGTGGCAATCGGTCCAATGGCATATCAGATGATTGAAGCGGCCCATTTGCGTGAGCATATCCCAGCAGTCGTTGTGGATCCAGAGTGGGTGCTGCCGATTGCGCCAGGGCTTGTGGAGTGTGCTATCAATTCTGCTGGCGTTATTACCCTTGAAGATGGAGTAATTGACGGCGGGATAGGAGAAGAATTATCGCTTGCGGTGAGTTCTGCTGGGGTAGGAATTCCTATGAAACATTTAGGGATATCTAAGAGCTTTTTGCTCACAGCTTCTCGGGAAGAGATTCTTGCAGAGCAGGGAATGGATATTCAAGGTGTGTGCACCGCAATCGACGATATGTGGAAGCAAGTAGAAAAAGGCGGCACTTCTCACGATTAGTATCTGTGGCAGTCATATATACCCACGTACACGTACACCCATGTACACCAAGAGTATAGAACTGGAAAGTGCAGTGCGCGCAAGTGCGGATATTAGCAATGCAAAATAGCTAGCCGTGCCTGTTCAACCTGCCATGGGCGAGCACCCCATTCGAGCAGCTGGGCTGCAAAAGAATTTGGATCGCTCCAGCCTTCCCAGGCAATACGTTTTTGTAGCATTGGTTTAAGTAGAACTTCTTGGCGTATTCCTAGTTCATCTGCCCAAGTGAGTATAGAACTACGCACGTAATTCCAGCGTTCGGCTGCTTCTGGGTGAGAGTGCCCCCAACGCTTGACGGGTGGAAATATCTCTGTATTCTCTTTGAATTTACGTTCTGGTAATTCGTCTGTATGCGTATGCCACGCAATGTTGATAGCGTCCCACCAATAGGCAGCATCTGCTCGCCGTACCTGAGAGCGCATTAGGGGAGAGTGGATCACATCCGCTCGTGAACGCGGCTTGTATTTTGCCAGTGCGCCGAGCACCTGAGTTGGCAAAATATGCGAAGGAGCAACATCTCGTTTGCGTGCGAGAGCATCTCTTGCACGCCATAGCTGCTCAACCATTGCTAAAGCGCGTCTATCGTGAATATCGGCTTGATTCGCAGCTTTACGCCACGGTTGGCGTTTTGCGGGGCGTGGAGGCTTTGTGCGTATAGCTTCGCACTCTTGGATGCACCAGTCTTCACGCCCTGCATTTCGGAGCATATCCGTCAAAGCATCTTTAAGCTCGTGCAGAAGTTCAACATCGAGAGCAGCATAGGTGAGCAGATCCGATGTGAGAGGGCGCTGAGACCAATCGGAATTAGAGAGTTCTTTAGCTAATGCATGCCCAAGTACTTCTGCTGCGAGAGCTTGCAGTGAAACTCGCTCAAAACCAAGCAGCAAAGCGGCAATTTCAGTATCAAACACTGCTGTTGGGTAAAGCCCAAGCTGATGCATACACGGCAAATCTTGATCAGCGGCGTGTAAAATCCATTCGCAGACCATAACCTCAGCAAGCGGAGCCAAGCGGTCTTCGATGCCTACAGGATCAATTAAAAAAGTTCCTGCTCCTGGGCGGCGCAGCTGAATAAGATATGCTCGATCAGAGTATCGGATTCCCATCGCGCGCTCAGTATCAACTGCTATAGGGCCATAGCCTGAGGCAATAGCTTTTATCGCAGTGTCGATATCGTCATGGGTGACGCCAGGAAGCCCGTCGCGTGGTGCGAGCAAAGGAATAGCATCAATTGGTTCACTTCGGCTCACACTTTTGCCACCTTACGCGGCAGCGTTGAAACGTTTGCGGCATGTGGTCCAAGCCCAGCAAGGTGAGAAGCGAAATCAGCCCAAGCCATCAGATGCTCGCCGAGATATTCTGTTTCTGGAGTCCACGATGCTCGAATTTCAATATCTACTTGTGCAGAATCTAAATAGAGATCTCCAAACGTTTCGTTAAAAACGCGGGTGACGGTTCCGCTGAGATTATGGAATGAAGCTCCGCACTGCTCAAGAGCATCAGTGAGCCACGTCCAGGCAACTTCGCCAAGAAGGGGATCGTCGCCCATCTGCGCATCCATAGGGGCGCGCCCGTGCATAACGATCCTAAATGTCCCGTCCCATGCAAGCTGACCTTCTGGATCGTGTAACACTACAAATTTTGTGTCTGCACGATATGAATCAGGGTCGAGGCTTTCACAATCGTTTATTTCCGCTTGAAGAGCTACGCTCCAAGGCGCTATACGCGTGGGAGGGGGGATTTGGTTCACATGCATTTCGGCGCGAAAATGGTGCCCTTTGAGAGATTCAAGGGCACGAACAAACTCCTGCGGCGGCAGTGCCTCATTTTCAGCCACGTAAAGACTTTAACTGAGGTATGCCACTTTGCTGTGTGGGCGCGCCGAAAGGAAAGAGATAATCAGACCTGCGCAGATACAGCCGTCTGTGAGAGGTCGGTAGAAAGCAGCGCTCTCTTCGCAGTGCGTGCTCGCCGAAGTATCACAAGTGAACGAGCTTTCACACAGAATTCTTCTCCTGCTTGAAGAGGGTCGAAAGTATCGGTGCTGGTTGCCAGTTCAAGCTCCCATAGGAGCTGTGTGCTTGATGCAGGAATCGTAAATGGAAGATCGCTATCTGAAGCATTAATCGCCACGAGGAAATCATCGTCACGAACTCGTGCTCCTCGTGAATCTGGCTCCCTAATTTCGTCACCGTTGAAAAATACCATAATTGAGCGCGCATACCATGTGCCCCAGTCTTCATCTTCCATCACAGAGGCATCGTTTCGCAGCCACTCAATCTCGCCCGCCGTTGAGGTGCCGCCGTGAGCACCGTCACTTCCAAAAAAGCGCCGTCTGCGAAAGACTGGGTGATTTTTTCTCAGATCGATAGCGCATTTTGTGAATTCAAAAAGATTGCGCTGGATATCAGAAAGCTGCCAGTTGATCCATGAAAGCTCGTTGTCTTGGCAGTAAACGTTGTTATTTCCTTGCTGCGTGCGCCCAATCTCATCGCCGTGTACAATCATCGGCACACCCTGGGATATCATCATCGTCGCAATAAAATTCTTGATTTGCTGCAGGCGCAGAGCTTGAATAGCAGGATCGTCACTCGGCCCTTCAACGCCGCAGTTCCATGAGCGGTTGTGAGATTCACCGTCGGTATTGCCCTCTGCGTTAGCTTCGTTGTGTTTCTCGTTGTAGCTGACGAGATCGCGCAGCGTGAAGCCGTCGTGTGCCGTCACGAAATTAACCGATGCCATCGGGCGGCGCCCAGAGTGAGCGTATAGATCGGAGGAACCAGAGAGACGAGAAGCAAACTCTTCGAGAGTCGAAGGCTCTCCGCGCCAAAAATCGCGTATCGTATCGCGATATTTACCGTTCCATTCACTCCACAAAGCAGGAAATTCGCCGACGTTATATCCGCCCTCGCCCACATCCCACGGCTCTGCAATGAGCTTAACCTGAGAAATAATCGGATCTTGCTGAATAATATCGAAGAAGCTGGAGAGCTTATCCACTGCATAAAGTTCGCGTGCAAGAGTCGATGCCAAATCGAAGCGGAAGCCATCCACGTGCATATCCGTCACCCAGTAGCGCAGTGAATCCATAATGAGTTGAAGAGTGTGCGGAGAGCGCATATTAAGCGAGTTTCCAGTGCCAGTCGTATCGAAATAGTGCTGAGGATTATCGGGAACAAGCCTGTAGTAAGAAGCGTTATCAAGACCTCGGAAACTAAGGGTTGGCCCCATGTGATTTCCCTCGGCAGTATGGTTATAAACGACGTCTAAAATCACTTCAATATCTGCTTCATGAAGAGTTTTAACCATCGTCTTGAATTCATCAACCTGCTGACCTCTGCTCCCACTGCAGGCATAGGAATTGTGTGGGGCAAAGAAACCGATAGTGTTGTATCCCCAATAGTTAGAAAGCCCTTTTTCCTGCAAAGACGTATCATTGACGAATTGATGAACGGGCATGAGCTCTATAGCCGTCACCCCAAGTTCTTTGAAGTATGCCGCCATTGCTGGGTGGCTGATACCGAGATAGGTGCCGCGAAGATTCTCTGGGATCTCTGGGTGGCGCTTAGTCTGCCCTTTGATATGTGATTCATAGATAATCGTCTCATGGTATTCGTGCTTCGGTGGGCGATCGTGCCCCCAATCGAAATACGGATTGACGACGACGCTCATCATCGTATGCCCGAGAGAATTTTCTTGAAGAAAAGTCTGCGGATCGCTGAAATTATAGGAAAAGTTGCTTTGGTGGTTTTCTACAGTGCCATCTATTGCCTTTGCATACGGATCGAGAAGGATTTTTGATGAATCAAAGCGCAAGCCTTCTTTCGGAGAATACGATCCGTGTGCGCGAAAACCGTAGCGCTGCCCAGGGCGAATCCCTGGCACATAGCAGTGCCAGACGTCTGCATCTACTTCCGTGAGTTCAATACGCGTTTCGCGTTCCTCATCGTCAATAAGGCACAGTTCAATGCGCTCAGCTGATGAGGAAAAGACGGCAAAGTTTGTGCCAGCACCGTCAAAAGTGGCACCGAGCGGATAGGGTTTCCCTGGCCATGTATCCATACAACAAGACTACCTGAAAAAGGGGAGTCTTCGTATGTGCTTTTAGTGCAGTTAGGGCGAAATTGAGCACATTTCACGTGTGCTGCGTGCTGTATGCCGTGTAGGGGCGTTGGTGGTATGCCGCCCTTCCTATTGGTGTGCGATGTGCGTGAGGAATAAGAAGGTGTGTGGCAGGTGTGATGTGCTCAATTCCGCTGGTGCGGAATCGAGTACTTCTTCGCGTATGCTGCGTGCGTGAGGAATAAGAGGGTGTGTGGTAGGTGTGATGTGCTCAATTCCGCTGGCACGGAATCGAGTACTTCTTCGCGTATGTGGCGTGCTGTGTGTTGTGTGTAGGAGAGGGGTGTGATGTGCTGTCAATTCCGCTGGCACGGAATCGAGCACTTCTTCGCGTATGTGGCGTGCTGTGTGTTGTGTGTAGGAGAGGGGTGTGATGTGCTGTCAATTCCGCTGGCACGGAATCGAGCACTTCTTCGCGTATGTGGCGTGCTGTGTGTTGTGTGTAGGAGAGGGGTGTGATGTGCTATCAATTCCGCTGGCGCGGAATCGAGCACATTTTCGGCGCCCTCGCTGGCGCTTTGCGCCAGTCTCAGGCTTTTTCGCGTATTAGTCGCTCACGCAAGCGTGGCTCCTATGCGCGAAAAAGCCCAAGCGGCTATCGCCGCTCGGGCTTCTCAATGTGGGCGATACTGGGATCGAACCAGTGACCCCTTCCGTGTGAAGGAAGTGCGCTACCGCTGCGCTAATCGCCCGTCTATGACGTTAAAAGATGGTAGCCTGAAAGGCTTCATAAATGCAAGTAGAGCGTCCGTGGCGCAGGTCATTCTTTTTCGATTGGACATGAAGCAGAAAAGTTGGCTATATTGGTACGCGTCGCAAACAGCACGAGAGTGCTTCAGCGTAATGCGGATGTAGCTCAGTTGGTAGAGCATCACCTTGCCAAGGTGAGGGTCGCGGGTCCGAGTCCCGTCATCCGCTCGATGGTCAAGCAGGTATCTGCTCAACCACATGGTGGGTTGGCCGAGAGGCGAGGCAGCGGCCTGCAAAGCCGTATACACGGGTTCGAATCCCGTACCCACCTCGAAATAAGCCAGAATGCCTCGTTGGTTTTCTGGTTTTCTTTTTGAACTGAATATGGGCGGTTGGCGCAGCTGGTTAGCGCGTTTCCTTGACACGGAAGAGGTCGCAGGTTCGAGTCCTGTACCGCCCACCATTTTTTACGTGATAGAGAAAATGTATTGGCTAATCTTTCTTTGAATTTCTTCTCGCCAAATCGGGTTAAGTAGCAAAATATGGCTTAAAGGTATAAATGTGCGTCTTTACTCGGCGTGTTGTGGTTAGTTTCTAAGATTTGTATCTGCCGGCATATAGGTCAGATCGTGTTGGTTTTTGAGGGTTTTTTGTTGGTGTGGTGCGG
>CABQJD010000012.1 GCA_902464405.1 uncultured Actinomycetaceae bacterium
CCCCCCTATACAATTAAGCCGTTCACGACGCACAAAGGATTTGGTATGACTCTTCACATTCGCAATTTACATAAGCGCTTCGGCGCAACTCAAGCACTTAACGGAATGGATTTCACAGTTCCAAGCGGCAAACTTTTCGGATTCGTCGGATCCAATGGAGCCGGGAAGACGACGACGATGCGCATTATGCTCGGTGTACTTGAAGCTGATTCTGGCGAGGTACTTCAAGATGGTACACCTCTCACTTTTGCTGATCGCCAACGCTTTGGATATATGCCTGAAGAACGAGGGCTATATCCGAAAATGCTCGTGAGTAAACAGCTCGAATACTTTGCTAAACTCCACGGTTTAAGCTCAAAAGATGCGCACGAAAAAATGGAGTATTGGACTGAGCGCCTAGGCGTTGCATCCCGCAGAAAAGATACAGTACAAGCTCTCTCCCTCGGCAATCAGCAGCGCGTGCAGCTCGCGGTAGCTCTTATTCACAACCCCTGCGTGCTCGTGCTCGATGAACCTTTTTCTGGGCTAGACCCAGTGGCTGTAGAAGAGATGAGCAGCATCCTCAAAGAAAAAGCAGCTCAGGGAGCAACGGTTCTTTTCTCTTCTCACCAGCTCGATCTTGTTGAAAAATTATGTGACGAGGTGGGCATCTGCTCGCAGGGTGCAATCGTTGCTAAAGGAACTATTGACGATCTGCGCACCACAAAGCAACTTTTCTTCGATATCACCACTGGCGAAGATTCACGCCTACTGGCTGGATATTTGAGCGGTGAAAGTTTGCTCGGTGACGATGCTGCGGCAGCGAAACTTGGAAAAGCTCCGCTACCTGCGCTTTCGGTACGTATCCTAGATCCGTATCGGCTTCGCGTAGAACTGCCCTCCAGCGTCAGCGATCAAGAACTTTTACGAGCAGCGCTAGCAGTAGGGAGCGTGCACGGATTTGAACGCTACCGCCCACACTTAACGGAGCTTTTTTCGAGCGTTGTGAGCAGCACGGCAGCTCCTGCTGAAGATGAAGAAAAACCTAAGAAAAAACACCTCTTCGCCGCCAAATCCCAGAAAAATAAGGAGAAGTAGAATGACTGGACTCATCGCCAAACGTGAATTTTCAGTGCTTTTGGCATCTAAAGCTCACCGAATCTCGATTATTCTCATAGCACTCCTTATTATTGCAGGAAGCCTAGTTGGGCGCTATTTCATGAATAAAGAGAGCACACCAGAAGAGAGCACACCAGAAGCTCTTCCTGCCCTGCATATCGGGCTTGAAACTCAAATGGATGATTTTTCTTCTGCTCTTTCTAACGTAACTGTGGAGCACAATCTCCCATCTGGAAGCAGTGAAAAGTGGATTAAAGAGCGCATACTTGAAGCGAAGAAAAACGCTGACGAAGAAAAGAGCAATGATTCAGCTGAAGTTATTTATATGGCTCTAGGAGGCACTGCGCAACAGCCATTGATCTATACGTCGCAAGGAACAATTGACCTCATTAGCGGTATGGGAGCAAGCAATGCTATTAAAAATGCACTCGTAACTTCAACTGTTGAAAAGATTACAGGAACTGCACTCACTGCGCAGCAGCAAACTCAGATTGCCTCGTCGATGAATCCCACGATTATTCCCGTCACGACCGAAAAGAGCACCGGTTTTGACGCCAACCCCATCGGATATATGACTGGTTTATTTTCTTTGATGATTCTATTTACAGCAGTCATAACAGGTTCCACAACTATTTCTCAAGGAATCGTAGAAGAAAAATCTTCACGCGTTGTGGAAATTCTCTTGAGCGCTGTCAAGTCTCGTCAGCTCTTACTTGGCAAACTTCTCGGAATCGGCGCGTTTATCCTTATTCAGATTGGGATATGGCTTGTGTGCGGCATTATTGGAGTAAAAATTCTCGGAATTGATGTGAATATCAGCCTGGGATACACAGCGCTTGCCACTTTGTGCTGGATGATAGTCGGATTCTTCATATTTGCTACGCTCATAGCCGGAATGGCATCGAGAGTTTCACGCCAAGAAGATCTAGCTGCCGTGCAAACACCCGTTATTTTTGGCATGCTTATTCCTTTCTACCTCGCCGTTTATCTCATTCCGTTCCAGCCAGATTCTCTGCTCACAAAAATTCTTTCATCCGTTCCAGGATTTTCAAGCTTTATGATGCCTATGCGCCAGAGTTTGAATGCAGCTTCTACGTGGGAACTCGCCATCTCATTTATTATCGCGATCGCATCAATTCCATTGTTTGCAGCTTTATCTGGCAGAATCTACGAAAATTCAGTTCTGCGTATGGGCAAGCAAGTAAGCTTCAAAGAAGCATTGCGCGCAAACACAACGGTTTAGAAACCAGAAGGAAAAGCATAATCAACAACGCACAGCGTATACCGCGATAGCACCTACCGCGGCTATATGCTGTGCGTTTACATTAAATAATAGATACACATATCACAGCCTGCGCACAGGCTCACGCACAGATGCATCAAGATCGCTTAGCATACTGCGAAGGAAGGAGGTCACAGCAGCAATCTCTTCTTCAGAGTAGGGTTTCAAAAGCTCCCGCTGCTTATCGAGCAGCGAGATCATTGCATTGTCTGCCAGAGCAATTCCCTTATCGGTGGCTTGAACAATCACTACTCGCTTATCATTCGGATCTGCAATGCGACGCACAAGCCCCTGCTCTTCAAGACGATCAATACGATTTGTAATAGTGCCCGAAGATACGAGAGTTTTATCCATAAGCTGCCCAGCAGTGAGCTTATGCCCATCTGGGCGACGGCGCAGCTCTGTGAGCATTTCAAATTGCCAGCGCTCAATCCCATACTTCGAAAAAACTTCGCGCCGAATATGGTCGATATGCCGATCCAATCGAAGCAAGCGAGAAAAAATAGCGAGAGAGCGCGCATCAAAATCCGGGCGTTGAACTTCCCATTCGGTGACGATTGTATCCACGTCGTCACCAGCTTTAAGCTCTGCTACAGCCCCAGATTCTTCTTGTGCTTGCGCACGCTTCATCTGTGTATCATCTTCTGATTGTTGAGTGCCCACAGCCACATCTTACTTAACATCAAGATATTGTGCTTACCTTGCTCAGCACGTAGTCTAAATACCTTCTAACTGGAGCACATTTTCCATAAGCTTTCATGCTGATATTATTCGCGCCAAGCATATGTACGCCAAGCATATGTACGCCAAGCATATGTACGCCAAGCACATGTACACCAAACATATATGCCAGATATATCCGCACCAAACGAACTCGTGCCAGCCGTATTCACACCACGCGTATCCGTGCCAGACGCCATAAGAATTTAGGGAGCTAATCCTGAAATTTCGTTTCGATTCTCGTCTCATACCGCCATACTGCAGGCTCAATTCTAACGATAATTTTTGGGAGGGCAGGGAAAACAGCCCAGCTGGAATAAAAAGCAATTCCTTTCGGTTTATATCACGCAAAATGCAGAACTTACTGCACCTATTAGCTGGAGAGCGGCAAAGGAATTTACAACAAAGAAAACAGAAGCTTTTCTACAGCTCACCACTTACTGCACATTGCACACGCCAGCACCTTGAGCAGGGCCACTCGCACACAGCATAGTAAGCTCTGGGAAATGAAGCTGCAATTGAGCTGCCACGCTCTGCGTTTCGTTTGGCTCGCATAGCACTGCAATAGTCGGGCCAGAACCAGAGAGAATCACGCCAACACCCGTATCCTTATTGCACTGCTGAAGCTCCCGAATTTTTTGCACAATCTCGCGTAAATCAGAGCGAAGAGAAAAAGCAGGATCTTCTAAATCGTTGCCCATATACGGAGCAATATCTCGCACTTCCGGAGCTTCAGTTAAAGCTACACATAGCTCTGCTGTGCTGCGTGGCGCCGATATCTTTGCCGTCTCGGCATTATTTCCCTGATCACGCAGGAATGACGCCTCTCTCCCGCGTGCGTCACTTTCCTCTGCTCCTGACGCACGTTTCGCCGTAAGTCGATCAAATTCCTTAAAAACTGCAGGAGTGGAAAGCCCTTCATTGTTTACCAGCATCACGAAACCATGAGAGCACTGCGAAGAAAGCGGAACTAAATCTTCACCGCGCGATCTGCCTCTGGCTATTTCACCCATCAATATAAATGGCACATCAGAGCCTAAATCAGCGCCAATTTCTGCCAATTCTGCTCGATCTAGCTCCAACTCCCATAAGGCATTGAGAGCAACAAGCGCAGCAGCAGCATCGGCAGATCCTCCTGCCATTCCGCCCGCAATCGGGATTCGCTTGAGTATTTTCATGTGCGCACCAAAGCGCGCTGCGGATAGCGAAACAGGTAAATCACTGCCCGTCTCATCTTTGTGAGAAGTAAATTCGCCGTCAATATCGTCTTCACTGCACGAATAACCGGCAGTAAAGCTTTTACCACAGCAATCGGCGGCATTGCCTTTGTCTGCCGCTGCACGCACACTCTTTTCAACGAAACGCTCACGCAGCGCCTGCGCAGCACGAATCGCTAAATTAGATTCATCAACAGGTAAATCTGCCCCGAATCCTGCCAGATCGTATTCAAGTGTGATAGCTCCGCTCGGATCTGCCCAAGCCTCAAGCTCCTCGTAAATATCAAGAGCTTCAAATACAGTATCTAGAGGGTGAAAGCCATCTGCACGAGGCGCACCCACGCGTAAAGCAAGATTTACTTTTCCTGGAGCAAAAGCTTTCACATATTTCATAGATGCCATCATATCGCCTAGAAGCTATCGCGCATTTCAAGCTATATCACGTTGCTTCAACTGCAGCTGCAGCAATGCGCTCGAATTCTTCTAACTTAAGCTTTTCTCCGCGCAACTGCGGATCTATCTGTGCAGCCTTGAGAATTTCTTCAGCGCGTTGGGTGCTGCCAGCCCAAGCAGCAAGAGCACTCCTGAGAGTTTTTCGCCGCTGAGAAAAAGCTGCATCAATAACGGCAAATACTTGGGTGCGCTCAGCTTTTGTGCCTCTTTGCCTATTCACAAAAAGATCATTTTCCCGTGAATATAGATCAATATGAACCAATGCTGAATCTACATTGGGCACTGGCCAAAAGACGTTTCGCGAAATAGCAGAGCCACGTTTAGCCTCGCCATACCATGCAAGTTTGACGCTTGGTACACCATACGTGCGAGATCCTGGCTGCGCTGCCAAACGGTCTGCCACTTCGGCCTGTACCATCACCGTCACAGATTTGAGAGAAGGAAGCGCTTCAAGAAGCGTAAGAAGCACAGGTACCGCAACGTTGTATGGAAGATTTGCTACAAGGTGGGTTGGCTCATAGATATCTGCGCCGAGTGCCGATGCATCCTCCAGTGACGTCTTTTCCGCTGCGCACTCTTCTGATAAAGCATAGGCTTGCGGGATAGCTAACTGCTGCGCACTCGTCACGCTCAGAGCGTCAGCGTTGAGCACAGCGCATCGATCTGCTGCTTGGGGATTATGAGCGCGAATAGTGGCAGGCAATGCTTGAGCTAGCACGGAATCAATTTCGATGGCAGAGACATAAGCCCCTGCTTCAAGTAACGCTAACGTGAGCGACCCAAGCCCTGGCCCTACTTCGAGTACGCGAGTATCAGGCGTCACGCCGCTTTCGATGACGATTTTTCGCACTGAGCTGGCATCGTGCACGAAATTTTGCCCTAGTTTTTTCGTGGGAGTGACGCCAAGAGCCGCAGCGATTTGGCGAATTTCAGATGGAGTGAGCAACGATGCAGAAGGGTCGGTACCGCGAGATAGAACAGAATTAGAATTCTTCGTCGTCATCTTGAACATTATAAGTAGTACTACCCATATTTTCACGTGCAACTAAAAGGATATCTTAATAGCGCACTCAGAGCACCTGCTTGAAGCAACAAGCCTGATCAACCTTAGTACCAGCCGAAGTTTTGCGAATGCTCCACAGCGCCAGCAAACCCGCCATAGCGACTATTGACGTAGTTATACATCCATTTGAGCGCTACCACAGGATCGTTCCAGTCTTCGCCAATTTTAGAACACGGAAGAGCCTGTGCCAGCCCACACGCACCCGAAGAGCTGTTTAGTGCATTCGGATTCCAGCCAGATTCGCGGCTCACAAGCCAATCAGCATTCGACCAATCAGATTCTGGAACACCAGCAGCAGCAAGCCAATCTGACTTTGATCCCGTCACCACGCGATTACCCACGTTAGGAGTATTTGTTTCCCGAGTGCCTACTTTCACAACTTTATTCACAGGCTTTGCTGTGACGGCTTCGAGAGCCACAATACGCGAACTCTCTTTCCCGTCTTTATAAAAGACGGTGTACGTGCGAGTTCCTGATCCAGACTGCCCTTCAGACACAGTTTCCGTTTCGCCTTTTTTAAGGGTATCCGTCTTTTCCTCTGTGGTCTCGAAAGGCTCTGTGAACTCTTCTGTCACAGTCTTGGTAGTAACGCGAGTAATCGTCACTGCTGTGGTATCAGAAATTTTACTCGATAGTGATTGTGAAATTTCATCATGCTCACCAAGATGAATACCTGCTTCACTCAACGCTTTGCCTAAAGTAGCGCCTTTTTGAGCTGCGATTGTGTGCGTCTTTCCATCAACTTTGACGTTAAGCGTCACTTTTGGCGCAGTATCCGAATCGTGTGAAACTGCGAAAGCTGGCAGAGAAGAAGCGGCAGCTACGTGCGAAGAAGTCTGTGTAGGCGTTCCAGAAGCCATCGCCATACCAGAAACGCCAAGCATTGCAGCCACAAGAGTAGCCGTCAGTGCACGAGTATGACTAAATAAACCTGTAAACCGACGAGGAACTTCGAGTACGGCATCTGCCATCTGAGAGCGCACAAAATGTTCGTTCATGTATTCCGCATAACTCACAGAAGAATGAGGATTAGGAGATGACGGAGTTGCTTGAGCAAGTGCGAGAGGCGCCGAAGATGTGGGTAATGACGCTTTAGCAACAGCAATATCCTCTGAAGGAGTTGAAGGAGCAGAAATTTTCTGAATCTGCACAGCAGATTCACGAGAATGAAGGGATTCTCGACGTGCTTCTTCGCGCAATGCTCGGCGCGTTCCTCGCTTGACGATATTCCCGAAAGACTGCTGCTCTGATGGCTGCTCAATAAGTGCGGACAGGGTCACACCATTTGGTGCACTGACGCTATGCTTGCCCACATAGACTCCCAACATTCAGGTGAGTATCCAGCTGGATTGCCGCCGCGAGCTTTATGCTGCACTTTCGTACACATAGTCTGCTCACGCCTCACGTCGTTTTCTTTCCGATATTGATTGTAATAGAAATGTTATAAATCGCAACATTGTGTAGGAGATATCACTCAAATACACTGCGCTCCATCCGAATTTCCATCAGAGTTTCCATCAAAATTTCAAAAACTATTTCTCTCACGTGCACTGCTTACCACAATGAAAATATACAAATATACTCAAGCAAATATGCCCAAGCAGCACCTCGCAGGCTAGATTCCATACACATTTTGCGTATTTGCGTTGAGCTGTTCGCACCACGCATCAACTATTTCATCTCTGACGCAGCCTGCCGCAGCTTGTATCTGCGCCGCCGTCACCGCTGAATCAGAAAGCAGCGACGACGCCGCTGGATCTAAACGAAGCCAGGCTTGATATCGAGCCGTATATGCGGCGCCCCACACAGCATTCGGATGCCCTCTGAAAGGAAGCGGCGTGAGATAGGGAGCGTCCGTTTCCACAAGAATCAGCTCAGGCGGCAAAGCGAGAAAAGCTTCGCGCAGTTCACGATTTGCAGGATACGTGATCGGGCCAGCAAAGCTCGCATACCAGCCATGCGCAGCGCATACCTCAGCCATTTCCGTATCACCAGAAAAACAATGAAAAACGGTCCGCTCGGGAGCACCATCGCGCAGCAAAACATCTATTACGTCTGCATGAGCATCACGATCGTGAATCTGCATAGGTTTTCCCAGCTCTTTCGCGAGCGCAATATGCGCACGAAAAGCTTGAATCTGAGCCTCACGCGCTGCAGGCCCGCTACGGAAATAATCCAGCCCAGTTTCTCCAACACAAATTACTGCAGAATCTTTAGCCATATCCGCCACTCGCGCAATAGCAGCATCAAGACTATATTCCTCATGCCACGGCTTAGGATTCGGAGCCAAACCATCAGGAGCAGTTTCACGCACTCCAGCGTGCAGCGCTGCTTCATTTGGGTGGATTGCCAGCGCAGCATAAACGATATGTGCGCGCCGATGAGCTAAAGCAAGCGTGGATTGCAGATCTGGGAGTTCGCAACCGCTTGTAATAGCTGCGCGAATTCCCGCTTTTTTCATTCCAATGCAGAGGTTTTCTTCAAGCACAGGGAAACGCCACTTGCCATTTTCCGTCACAAGCTGATGAGGAGCTGCGCCCTCAGGCAATGCAGGATCTGGATAGATATGAGTATGGTTATCCACGATTGGCACCGCTAACTGCGGTGGAATATCAGGAACAGCTGCCTTTTTCTTGCTCATGCTGCCATTTTATGCGTGTATCTTATGTGCGTGCTATACGGGCATATATTCAAGAAAAACAGCGCGTAATTTCTTCGTCGAATTTTTGCGCGTGCTATACGCGCACATACGCGAGCAATGCAAAGCGAATGAGAGCACGTATAAGCGAGCTACACAATTCGCAAAACACACCAAACAAAACATACCAAACAAGAGCCATACACAAAGATGGCAACCGCAAGGCAGGAATATACATAAGCCGTACACGAAAGTTACTCACTTTCATGCAAATAAGCAAAAACTCTAACGCAAACCTGCCAGGGCAGCTGTCTTAAGTTTTAAGCTCCAAGCCCGAGGCGTTCCAGCTCTTCGGCAATCACAGAATCGTCGAGTTTTTGGAAGACAGGGCTAGGTTTCGCAATCGGCGTACCTGGCACTACCTCACGCGGCGCCCACTCACGCACGTGCGAATAGTCACCGCTGATAATCGGGAATGGGTGCCCGCTATCAATATCTTCTGTCTCAATAAGCTGCGGCATCGGCGCAAGCGTGCCGCTGCCGCCAAGCACGAGGTCGATCGCGTTAGAGGAATGAGGCAGGAATACACTCATCATCGTATTGATATCTGAGACTGCCTGGATCAAGGTGTGTAACACTGTTGCCAAGCGTTCGCGCAGCTCAGGAGCTTTCATCTTAAATGGCTCTGTGCGGCTCACATACGCATTTGCTTCACCCACAATGCGCATAATTTCGCTGAGAGCAGCGCGCTGCTGATGATTTGCGATAAAGCTGCCGACTACCTCGAATCCTTTGGTGACGGTGGCAAGCAGTTCGTCGTCAATACTTTCACGCGATCCAGGGGTTGGGATTTCTCCAAAGTTCTTAGCGATCATGGCAGCAGTGCGGTTCACAAGGTTACCCCAGCCAGCCACAAGCTCACTATTATTGCGGCGCACAAACTCTTCCCACGTGAAATCAGAATCGCTCGTCTCTGGCCCAGCAATCGAAATAAAATAGCGCAGTGCGTCTGGCTGATAGCGAGAGAGAACGTCACGCACATAAATCACTACGTTCTTTGAAGAAGAAAACTTTTTGCCTTCCATCGTCAAAAATTCACTGGCAACCACCTGGGTTGGAAGGTTGAGTTTACCGAACTGCCCAGCTTGCCCTGCTCGATCACCTTCGCCGTTGTATGCAAGAAGCTCGGCCGGCCAAATTTCACTGTGAAACACGATATTATCTTTGCCCATGAAATAGTAGGTGAGAGCTTCGGGGTTATTCCACCATTCACGCCAATCCTCACGCGAGCCTTCGCCAGAAAGCTCCCGGCGGCGCGCCCATTCAATTGAAGCGCTCAGATAGCCAATCACTGCGTCAAACCACACATATAGACGCTTATTCGGCTGGTCTTCCCAGCCAGGAATCGGAATACCCCAAGAGATATCACGGCTCATCGCACGCGGCCGCACATCTTCGAGAAGATGCTTAGAAAATGAAATCACGTTTGGGCGCCATGTGCCAGATTCTTCAACCTCATCGAGCCATTCAGCAAGCCTCCCAGCCAACGCAGGAAGATCGAGGAAATAATGCTCAGTGCTCTTAAAAATCGGAGCCTCGCCAGAAATTTTTGAAAGCGGATCAATGAGTTCCTGCGGATCAAGTTGGTTGCCGCATGCATCGCACTGATCACCGCGAGCGCCGCCTGCACCGCACAACGGGCACGTGCCCTCAATATAACGATCTGGCAGAGTGTTGCCTGTTTTGGGATCGATTGCCACTGGCGTTTCTTGCACAACCATATATCCGTTATCGCGGCAGCCTTTGAAAAGCTCTTGCACAACGGCTTCGTGATTTGCCGTGGTTGTGCGCGTGAAAAGATCGTAGCTTAAGCCAAGCTTCACGAGATCTTCAACGATGATGCGATTATTTTTGTCTGCTTCTTCCTGTGCAGTAAGCCCGTCTTGATCGGCGGCCACCATAATTGGAGTGCCGTGCTCATCGGTGCCAGAGACCATCAAGACGTCGTGTCCAGCCATGCGCATATAGCGCGAGAATACGTCTGACGGCACGCCGAAGCCTGCCACATGCCCAATATGACGCGGACCGTTTGCGTACGGCCATGCAACTGCAGAAAGGATTTTAGCCATGCGCTTATCTTATCGCGCCGCGGGTGGAAAAAGAATAGGGCAGCCCGTAAAAGTAAAGCCAAAGCGCATGATAGTAAGTTCTTTATGAGAGTAGGCAGCAGACCAGACGAGCGCTAAACTGAATATAAAGAGAATTCGCCAAGCCAAGGAGATAGCAATGGCAGACGACGCACTTCGCGCACTGATTATTGTGGACGTTCAACCAACTTTTTGCGAAGGCGGCTCTCTAGGCGTGGAGGGCGCAAATGCAGTTGCGGAGCGAATCGCTGATTTCGTCACGGATAACGCAGACGAGTACGAGCTGATCGTCACCACTCAAGATTGGCATATCAACCCTGGCTCCCACTTCTCTAGCGAGCCAGATTTCGTGGATACATGGCCAGTGCACGCGGTAGCTGGCACACCCGAAGCCGAACTGCACGAAGCAATTGCTGCGCTCCCGTTTGACGTCTCCATCAAAAAAGGCGAATATGCGCCAGCTTATTCTGGCTTCGAAGGGGCTAATCCAGACGGTGAAAAGCTCGAAGATATTTTGCGTGATGCACAAATTCAAGCTCTCGATATAGCAGGCATTGCTGAGAGCCACTGCGTGAAAGAAACTGCACTTGACGGAATCAAAAAGGGTTGGTCAGTGCGCGTTTTCTCAGATTTGACGGTGCCAGTCTCTGAAGAACTTGGCATACAAGCACGGCAGGAAATGGACGAGGCAGGCATTGACCAGCTCGCCAGCAAAGACGCTTTCGGCTTCTATGAAGAAGGCGAAGATACGCCAATCCCTGGCGACGAATACGATGAGGATGGCAGCGCCTCATATGATGAAGAAAACTACAGCGCCGATAGCGCCAGCGAATCTGACGATTTTGGCGGTGACGACGTTGACGGCAATTTTGGCGGTTTTGGCAGTTTTGATAGTTTCAACAAAAATTTTGCAAACGCCAATACTCATGCTGATTTAGGCGCCTTTGGCAATCGCGATGATTTCGCAGACTTTGACGATGCAGATCTTGACGATGCCAGCCTTGATTTCGATATCGATGCCGATCTCGATTTTGACTTTTCGGCTGATGCGAGCGAAGAAGATTTTGATTTTTCTGATATCGATTCAGATACGGATTTTCTTGGAAAATTCTAAACGCAGCCTGGATTGTGGATTCTAGAATCCACAATCCAGCATCGAAAAGATTCGTCTTTGCGAAACGAAATAACGCCTTTCGCAAGAAAATCACAAAATATGAGATACGTATCTTGTGATCACAATGCGCACTTTGCGATCACAAGAAAATACATCAGCTGAAATATCTAGGCGATAGAAGCAATAGCTATTGCTAGCTGGTTGAGAGAGGGAAAAGCTGCTGATCAGGCAGGGCGTTCATGCGGTGTGCGCTCCCAGGTGAGGCGAGGATCGCGAATGATCACGTCTGCAAGCACTGCATCAATTTCCGCCATCACGGAATCATCAAGTGTAATATCTGCAGCTTCTACGTTTTCCGCTATCTGCTCTGGGCGTGAAGCCCCAATAATAGGAGCCGCAACAGCAGGGTTATGCAGCACCCACGCGAGCGCTAGCTGAGCCTGCGAAATCCCTAATTCTTGAGCAATCGGCTGCAGGCGGGCAACCGCTTCGAGCACTGGATCGGCAAGAAACTCTCGCATTCGAGGATTGACGATTGACGTGGCGCGCGTATGTGCAGGGAAAGGTTCGCCCACACGATATTTTCCTGAAAGCACTCCCTGAGCTAGCGGACTCCACACGATCTGAGAAATACCGCATTCCATTGACGTGGGAATCACCTCTGGCTCAATGATTCTCCATAGCATCGAATACTGAGGCTGGTTGGAAACTACCTGAAATCCAAGTTGTTTACTGAAATCATGGGCATAGCGGATCTGCTCAGCGCTCCATTCCGACACCCCGATATACAGCGCTTTTCCTGCTCGCACAACATCTGCGAAAGCCTGCATCGTCTCTTCAATAGGAGTTTCCACGTCCCAACGATGAGCCTGATATACATCTACATAGTCTGTGCCGAGACGCTTGAGAGAAGCGTCAATTCCTTCCATAATGTGTTTGCGTGAAAGCCCAACATCGTTATGCCCTTGCGGCCCGACAGGCCAATAAACTTTCGTAAAAATTTCGAGGCTTTCGCGGCGCAATCCTTTCAGCGCTTTGCCGAGTATCTTTTCAGCTTTTCCGTTGGCATACACATCAGCTGTATCGAATGTGCTAATGCCTGCATCTAAAGCACAGTGCACACAAGCTATAGCTGTATCCTTCTTGATCTGCTCGCCATGAGTGAGCCAATTGCCAAGAATGATATTTGAAATTTTCAGCCCAGAATTTCCGAGATAAACGTGCTTAACCATGCTCTCACTTTAGCGTGTACAGCTCACAAGAGAAAAGGCTTCGTATTATTTTCAGATACAAGATCAGATACAAGAATCAACACGGGTTAGGTGGTGTAGAATGGCTAATATGTGCTCATTCTAAGAGCCATAGGCAAAAGTTTCTCCAAACACCGCATATAGTATTACGCCGTCTGCGCGGAGTGGATTTTTCAAAAAGGAAATAGAATTCACTTACTATAACGATTTTGGTTCTAAATTTGCAGTGACCAACGGCAAGGACATTCAGCATACAATCGTTATCGATGGATACTCTATTTCTAGTGCTTTGAGGCTTCAAAGATATTGGTCTGCAAAGCCTCAAAGTGCTAGGATATTTGAGCTGGGGCATTGGCGCAGTTGGTAGCGCGTTTCGTTCGCAATGAAAAGGTCAGGGGTTCGAATCCCCTATGCTCCACTCGAGTACGCAGGCTCGAACTCCGCTTCACGTGGAAGCATATCGTGCTTGATGTACTGCTGGCTTAGATCGGCATCAGGGCGTCGTCCATCTGGATGGCGCCCTTTGTCATTTCTGCGCCCTCCTAGTTCTGGCGCTGACCACTTTCGCGCTCTCTACTTCCCCTGTCGTCGTGTGATGAACGGAGTATAGCTGCCACCCTCAACAAGATTGATCTGCTCGCAGCTCGCAAGCAAGAAGTCCAAGAGTACCTGGACTGGTTCCTGCCAGCCTGGCAAGCCCTCAACACCGATGACCAGTTCGTGTTGGAAAACTTCTTCCTCGACCAAGGCAACCAAGACGAACGCGTGGCGATGATCGGCGACCACTTCTACATCCAACGCGACAGCGTCTACCGGCGAAAGAACCGAGCGTTGGATCGCCTGGCAGTAGCACTATATGGCAGACATTAGCTAAGGAAGTATGTTACAAAAAGCTCCCTTCGCCACCAAATTTCCCGTAAAGTTAGAGTTATCTAAGGAGGAAGTTTTTTTGGGTTTGAAGGTTTTCAATCGTCACATAATTCATAGGAAGGAAGATTCATGATTCTCGGATTAAGTACCTTGAAAAAGGGCGCATTCGCCGTATTTTCTGTAGGCGCTTTAGTGCTAGGAAGTGGTGTTGCTAACGCGAGTCCTTCTGATGATGGAACACGCGAAGATCAAGTAGTTTCTACTGCTGCACCGACTTCTTTTGATAATCAATACGTTCCAAAAAGTAGGTCGACTGACGCAGGCGAGGCCGATCCGCGTGTTATAGATTATTGGACTCAGGAGAGAATCGATAATGCGATCCCGGCAGACACTTTCACTAGTGGTAACGACTATGCAACAAGGGAAGCACTTCCTCCAACCGATACAGCCTCGCCACAACGAGTACTAAGCGATCCCGTTTCTGGGGCTGTCGGAAAAACTAAGGAACGCAGCACTCGTTCAGTAAGTAATTTTTCTGAAGTAAACGGTAAAGTCCTCTTCACTAATGCGAAAGATGGACTAAATTATATATGCTCTGGGTCTGCATTAAACAGTCATTCGAAACGGTTGGTTATCACTGCTGGACACTGTGTGCATGGCGGTGGCAAGAATGGGGCATGGCATAAGAACTGGGTGTTCATCCCAGATTATCACTACAACCATCGGCCTTACGGGACGTTCCAAGCAAAAACCCTCACCACTTTCCAAGGATGGATAGATAACGGTGAAGGTCGACTAGGCTTCGAAAGAGACGTAGCATTCGTCACTACCTACACTAATGCCTCAGGACAGAAGGTCGTAGATGCCGTCGGTGGGTACGGTTTAAGGACCGGAGGTTCCAAAAATTTTGATGTCACCGTATTTGGATATCCTGGAAACCTTGATGGCGGCGAGAGGATGTGGGCTTGCTCGGGAAGAACTACGACGCACAGATGGTGGCTAAGCAGCTTCCCCAAGATCACAGGATGCAATTTTGGGGGCGGATCTTCCGGAGGTCCTTGGCTAGATGACTACAGCAACTCCACGGGGCTTGGACACGTTCGCTCAGTTACCTCGTTCGGGCCAAAAGATAACTCTTATAACGGTGGTCCGTATTTTGATGATGCGGTAATGAATCTATTTAACTCCACCCGGAATGATTAAATGAATTTCGGAAGATGGCTAATAGTTATTCTGGGCATCGTTGCCATGCTATGCGGGTGCTCGAACAGCGAAGCCGGTTTGCACTCAGAAAAATTAATAAACTGGACTAAGTATGAAGTTTCAGATTCACATGAATTGACTTTCATTGCCAACACGGGCGACCCTAAGTGTTTCAAACTACGCACCGTTACCAAGGAAACTGATGGTCTCATTGAAGTTGCAATCGTCGAGGGAGTGCTACCAGAAGCGCCAAAGCACTGCACGGCTGTAGGTAAGATCGAAAAACTTACTGTTACAACTGAAGCTCCAGCACAAAACTTAAACGTTCGTGCTTTGCCCTCAAGTGAAGTTGAGCTAAATCCCTAGCTACTAGGGCGCGGTATATTCCTGTGGAGCTGGTGCCAACTGCACCCATGCGTTAGCAAGTATCCGAACCCTGCTATGGAAATCGTTATTTAACCCTGAAATACTGTAGGTGGTTGAAAATATAGGAACGAACCCTCCGGCAAACAGTTATCGCTGCCCGGAGGGTTTCGTCTTGTCTAGCAAAGGACGGTGAGGCTGGTGCCAAGCAAACCAAAGCGTCCCTGCTCTGCGCCTGGCTGTCCAGAACTAACCCGCGAAAGGTTCTGCCATCTCCACGCCAAAAAGGCAGACAAGAACTACCGTAAGTTTCAACGTGACCCGAGAATCAACAAGCGTTACGGTGTGCGCTGGCGCCGGATTCGTGTCGCATATATTTCCCAGCATCCTTTGTGCGAAGACTGCCTGGACAAAGGAATGACCACCCCAGTTCAGGAAGTCCACCACGTCCTCCCACTAAGCCGTGGTGGCAGCCACGACTTTTCTAACCTGCGCAGCCTGTGCAAACCCTGCCACTCTAGGCAGAGCGTGTTAGACGGTGACAGATGGAGGCAAGGCCCGCGCGTGTATTCGTATTAGCCCAGCCAGTCTTGGATGTAGGCCAGCAGGCCAAGAACGGCTCCGATACTAGCACCAATAAACACCCAAAGATTGCTGGACGCCCAAGAGCGGGGCTTGTCGAGGTCTTGATTGTCTTCCATGACGTAAGTATCGCAGAAAACCCCGCTCCTGCGCCACAGCTTCCGAGTTGCCGCCCTGTGCCCAGATCGGCGTTTACGATGCAACATCGCCGCGCTGGTTTGGGGTTGGGAGCCTCGAATCTCTACAGCTTCGGCGAAGGTCAGCGGGCGGGGCCAACCGTACGCAAAAAGACCGAATCAAACAGGGTATTACCTGTAAGTCTTGCAGAGCGGAGTATTACCCGTCTACTAGCTTGTCTATAGCCGTACGAAGTTGTTTTTTCGACGAGAGAGCATGAACGCGCTCAACCAGACAATGATTCCCAGGAGCATATTCGCCGCGATGAAGAAGAAAGCATTGTTCACTTGATCCCCGAGCCCGATAACAGTTACGGGGAGACTAGCTGAATATAGGTTGACTATCGAGTCGCTCGAGGACACTCCTAATAGCCATTGAGCCTCTGGCGCAACCTTTTTAAGCATCTGCACACAAGCAATCACCGCGAGCAGTATGGTAACCGAAAAAACAAACCAAGCCGATAATAGATAAGGAAAACGGGTGCAAATATTTTTCAATGTGTACGATACGAGCAGCATCAAACCAAGGCCAGTGAATATCGAGACGATATATCCGAGAAGATTAGCTAACTGCACCATCCTATCAACCGATGAGGACTTTGCTAATGGTAGGAACGTAGCACCATAGCTGCATAGGAGGTACAAGGAGAGTACGAGCATGTTGCAAACAGCTAAACGCCAGCGCGACAAAGGAGAAAGCAAGAGCAAACGATCATCACAAGCGCCAGTTAGCCGAAGCACAGCATCTAACGCATACAGCGTTATCGCAATTTCGAGAAGCATAATGCCAACACCGTATATTTGCTGCACCACTAGCTCATCTGACACAACCCGAACGATTGCTAGAACGATAATGACCATGATTAACGGAATCATGACCCGCCCATGTTTGGTTGCCAAAAGACGAAAATCAGTCATTCTTAACATAGCCCGATACACTCCTCTTGTAAGCCAGCTCTAAATCGCCGTCGCCGAAATCTCGCAGATGGCTAGCAGTATCATGAGTCAACAGTTTCCCATCTGAAATAAGAACAATCTCATCGAAAATAGAATCCACGCCATTGATTAGGTGGGTACTAAGCAACAGCGGAGCGCTAGGAATGCGATATTTCTTGATCAGATCAAGAAGATGATCCCTCGTGAGCGGATCAACCCCTGCCAGCGGCTCGTCCAACACATAAAGCTTAGGAGACCTAGACATAATCAACGCAAGATGAAGGCGTTCACTCATCCCTTTTGATAGCTCACTCACTTTGGCTGATGACGAGAAAGAAGCCCCTTCAAGAAACTCTTCAAAAGCACCAGTTCTGAAATCATCGTATCGGCTACGAAACAGATCAACACATTGCGATACTCGCAACCACGGATACAAAAAAGGCTCATCGGGAAGATAGCTCACCGCTACACGATGAGGAGCTACGATTCTCCCCTGAATCCTAGCAATATCCCCCACAATCGTGCGAAGCAACGTGCTTTTACCAGCTCCGTTCGGACCAAAAAGCCCCACCACTCCTGACTCAGCGCCAATGCGAAAATCATCCAAACGTAGCGCAACACGCTTGCCATAGCTCACAACCAAATTCTGCGCTTTAACCACAGCATCCATTGACCTCACCCAACTCGAAACAGCAAAACCAGACTGAGACAAAAACAAAGAACAATCACCCCAGCAGCAACAATTGATATTAAATGAATTGTTTTGAGCAAACTACCTGCAGATTTAATGTTTTTGGGCTTTTCTACACCAAGAAATGTTGTTACAACTTTTTGTCCATCAGCATTCAATATCGGCAGGAGATTCATAATTAATATTAACAACGCTGTAACCCTTTCGCGACGCTTTCTGAAAATCCCAGAAAGCATCGGTGCGAATGACCAAAATTCTGCTAAGCAGAAATTTTTTGATGAAATCAACGATCCATTAGATAACGTATATGTTGGTCTTCTCACAGACGGCTTCAATGGGGCATACGGCTACTCGGACGTTGAACCTAGCGAAGAAACCAAGAGGGCGGCATGTCAAGCTCTAGCTGAATTCATTTACTGAGGTTGTCATATGCTTCGCGGCTGGGCTCACTCATAAGATACGTGACCCCAGCCACTGCGGCATAAAGTCCCCAAGCACCCATGTAACAGATTAGGTTTTCCTGCCAGTCCCCGATGAAAACCTCGTGTATACGAGTATCGCGGTAGACCGAGCCTGTTACAGCGAGTAGTAATGCCGCAACACCGCTTGACAAAAATCGTATCCACAATGATAGAGTACGGGGTTGCGGCCATCGACGCGGCGGGTCAACCGCTAAAAGAATCGGGCCAGTGAGGAACGTTCCGAAAAGCGGAAGAACCATCCAAAGAGTGCCAATCGCGGCGAGTCCCGTAGCAGGGATATAGAAAATTCCGAAGTATACCCCAACCCATGCAGAGTATGTGTGTATCGCATCCCAGCTCATGGGTGCAGAGATGTTGAATCGGGGTAAACGGCTCATGAGTGCGAGTCCCGCCACAATCATGAAGACAATCCAGCCGAGACCGAGAGATAAGGGTGTTTCAATCCAGTGCTGAGAACCGTAGTGGTTGGACGAATTTGCACCAAACACAATGAGCATGGCGGTCGCAAACCCTGCACCAAACACTCGGATCAACCATGATCGCCAGAGCGGTGTCTTCCATATTGATGGCTGATCAATAACAAGAAGCAGCAGTCCGGTGATAGGCGCAAGCCACAATGGGAGATTCATCGGGGCGACTCCAACAGTGGAGAGCAAAGAACCAGACACTATCGCGAAGCCAAGGATGAAACCTACCCAGTACACGTAGGTACGAACAAATAGTTTGAAAGACTCAACCACTCGCACCTCCCCACAGCCCCCCCCCGCAGTGAACCCATGACAATTATACGATGGGAGGCAACACCCATAGCCAAAGACGGAACTAATCGCGGTGGGTAGCGTGTGAGGGCTGGCGCGAAACCCGACCCGCTCAACGAGAAACTCGCTAAGGGTCTGACGACGACAAGGCTTAAGGATTCACTAGCCAGTCCGTTTGTGTTCGAGGGGCGTAGATGTTGGCGCGGGCGCGGTGCTTGCTGGTGAGGTGATGCCAGAGCCTTCTGAGTATCTGTCGGAGGTTCAGCGCGATGGTAAACCTCTCGGTGCTGACCTTGTCTACAAAGAAACCTGACGGTGGTTGGATGAGCGTGGCTACACGAGGTTTGTTTCTAAGCGTCTGATTGAGGCCTACGCCCAGGCTTTCGCACGTATATGCAGTGTGAGCAAGCGATCTCCAAGTTCGGGCTGCTTGGTAAACACCCGACCACCGAGTCTATTGATTTTCTAGTAACAGCGGTGAGTATAGTGCGATTCACCTGTGCCAGCATACCGACGAATGTCGGTATTGAATACCAACAAATGTCAGTATTGTAACACTGCCGAGAAATGGTTAACTAACAACATCTCTAAGAGGAGATCGCAGCCCATATTCCCAAGCTGCGTACCCCGCCACCAGTAACAGTGGCATGATGAAAGGAATACGAAAAATGAAACTACGTAAAGTTACACAGGTAGCCACAGCAAGTGTCTGTGCTCTTGCTTTATCGTTTACAGCAGTCGAGGTAGCGAACGCTACTCCAGTCGTCAATGCTGATAGCGCGTCGGTTGCAGTCATTGAATCTATTACCGTAAATATGAGCGCGCAAGAGTGGAGAAATCTTGCTGATAAAGCAGAGCGTGCAGGTGATCTTCATAGTGCAATAGCCGCCAGTAAGATGGCGCAACATCTCGAAAATGGTGGCAATTCTCTTATCGAAGAGCGAGGAGTTGCTAGTTGGGTCAAGAAGATGGCAATAGCGGTATTAAAGTACGAAGCACATCGACTCCCCAAATGGATTCGTCCTTATGCCACTAAAATTGCCTACGCTCTCGAGAGCATTGAAGGCGTGGCAGAACTTCCGTTGGCTGCGGCGTTGATGAAAATGGGTGTCGATGGTGGAACGGCAGCACAAATGGCTCACTACATAGTTCTTTTTGTTTCCACATTCGGGCCAATCTAAAATTGCCTGCAATGAAGAAAGCGGTTTTATTTTTTGGTATTTTCTCGATTCCGTTGCTATTTCCTTTGCCTATTGTTGCAACAGCATTAATCGTTGAATTGCTATCTGGCGGCACAGTTCGAGACGTTTCTTATGTGCTTGTGCACGCAATGGCGTTTGCGGCTTTCTTGCTGATCATCACAGTAGGAGCATTTATTGAAGCACGTTACGAATATAGTTTTTCTTCTCGTTTTGTACGGTTAGCCTTCTCTTGGATAGTTTTATCATTTCTGATTTTTCTACCTATGTGGATTGCTTTACAAGATGTATGGGAAACAATACTCGTGGCTTTTTCTTCTAGTATTTTCATGGGAATTGTCGCCAAGGTAACTGAACCAATATGGGACGATTTGCTAAATAGTAGTGACGACCATAAGTAAATATCTTATAACGTAGATGATACGAATACGCATATCTCAAATTAATAAGAAATGCGTTAGTTCTTTTGGAATTAATCACAGCTTTACGATGCATAGTAGGACGGTAGATATGTTTGGTAAAAAATCTCAAGAAGAGTTGTGTGTGGAGTTGGAGCAGGTTAATGCTGCTATTTCGGCTTTGCCTTTAGTACTTTGATGATTGCACCGCAAAGAAAACGTTGTTGAATCGCAGAGCGCGATTAACTCTAGCTACATGACTTTCGTTTTTTCAATCTCTTTATTCATATCGTGGATTCGCTCAGCAATCGTATGGTGCAAAACCAGCCCGAGCACCCAGTTCGGAATCAGGAACACCAGAATTATTACTAGGTTATAAGCAAAGTCTCCTGCATAAATCCCAGCGATAGCTGAACGCATCAGGTTAATCGCATACGTGGCAGGAAGCCACGGGCTGATATTTTGGAACCATTGCGGCAGCAGTTCCAGTGGATAAGCTCCGCCAGCGGCAGAAATCTGCAACACCAGCAACACCACCGCTAAGGCTTTGCCTGCATTGGAAAGCGCCACCGCCAGCGTATAAATGATATTGGTAAAAACAGTGGAAATCACCCATCCTGCCAAAATCAGCAAAAATGGGTGCGCTGGCTCAATCTCTACAAACACAATCAGCCCAAGCATTAACAATGTGGATTGAGCGATCCCGATTACCCAGAACATAAAGTAGCGCCCCAGATATTCCTGCGCTCCAGAAAATAGAGGACTGCTCACCGCTGCTTTCTCGGTGGATTTCTCATCTTGAACTAGTGGCATTTCGCCAAGTTTTGTGTATGGCTCTTCCTGCAAAGACGATTCCTCAGCATTCGCATCCTCACAAGCTGACGTATCATCACCTTCTGTATCATCCACTTCTGTATCATCCGTTGCCAGATTGCCAGCAGCTACATTGCCAACAGCAGCATCACCAGCTGCCATACTGTCAGCAGTTATATCGCCAGCTGCTACATCAGGATGTTTCTTAGCTCCAATACTGACCAAATAGCGTTTAGCAACATTCGGAGAAACGTCTGTACGTAAGAAAACTCCTGCCAAGAGTGCCCCGACCCACAGCGCTATAACGGTAAACAGCGGCGCCATACCTACACCAAAGGTGGCAACTGGAAACACAGCATTGCGCTGCACCTCTATAGGAGAAGAAATCAAGCGAGCAAAATCTTTAGGATCAGCTCCCAACGCGGCGGCGATCTGGCTCACATCTTTTTCTACTCGCGTAGACGCAATCTTTTCGCGAGCCTGGTTCAAGCGGCTTGCTCCGTCACGCATCTTTTGCGCAGTATCAGCCAAGGTCTGTTGAGAGCGATGCATGCTCTCAATCATCCCGCCCGCACTTTCCGATAAGTCAGCTTGTATCGCTTGTAAGTACGAACGGAAAACTTTCGCATTCTCACCAGCGGAATTTAGGTTTTCATGCAAGCTTTTAATTTTTG
The DNA here is from genome assembly GCA_902464405.1 of uncultured Actinomycetaceae bacterium. GTDB lineage: Bacteria > Actinomycetota > Actinomycetes > Actinomycetales > Actinomycetaceae > Arcanobacterium_A. The sequence goes on from CABQJD010000012.1 coordinate 22,128, forward strand.
GCTGCACGTTTTTCTCATAGTCGGCTCGAGCGCTCTCAATAGCCTGTTGCGCTTCTGCTATGGCATGGCGGGCTGCCTCTCTCGCATCAGAATCAGGGGTTACCCCACCGCGCAGATCGGCCGCAATGCTCCCCAGTCGATCCGACAGGCTTTGTTGGCGAGCAATCGCAGTATCTATATCAGCTAAGAGCTGCTCAACGATTAGCTCTTTGCCTCGCCCATCAGACCCGTCTGCACTCAGTGATTTCTCGATTTTTTCGCGCGTATTCTGAAAGCCAGCGATTTGTTTATCCAGCAAACTTTTCAGTTCTTCAACCGTGGCAGCGCTGCTTTGAGTTGCGTTATTTGCCGAATCCAGCAAATTCTCCAACTGATTTTGCAGGTTACGCATATTATCTGCTGCTAATTTCACAGCATCATCGAGCCTAGAAGAGACGAGCGCGAAGGGATTATCCGTTTGCTCAGTGCCATTGCTTTCAGAATCAAATGTGGAGCCAAGAGCTTCCTCGAAAGAGTTTTGCACCCCTGCAGCCAGCTGTTTTGCCCCTGTTGCCAGCGGAACTGCCGAGCCTACCAGGGCGGAGAGGGAACTGACTGTGTTTGCCTCAGAATTTAGTTGCGCATAGAGAGTTTCAAAACGGCTGCTCAGCCGATCCAGAGCTTCCCGGGTATCGGCAGTATCTAGGTAAGAGGAAAAACCTTCAGCAATACCCACGGCAACTTCTGCCAAAGTTTGCGAAAAAATCGTATTGATTTGCGCGGTGACGCCCTGAGCGCCTTGCGCAGTGAGGTTGGCAGAAAGGGGGTTTTTCTTTTCATTGGTGTACAGCGTGATATCTGCTGGAGCAGCTCCGCCAGCATAAAAAGTAAACATTGACTGCGAAAAATCCGCTGGCAACACAATTGCAGCATAGTATTCTCCTGAGCGCGCGCCCTGCAAAGCCTGATCTTTACTTGCCACCACCCAATCAAACTGTTCATTTACCGCCAGCTCCTTGAGCACTGTGTCTCCCACATTAACTGTGACGTTCAGAATTTTGCTGGTGTACCCCTCATCGGTACTAGCCACGGCAATCTTCAATCGCCCTGAATTTGAGAAGGGATCCCAGGTTGCCAACACGTTAAACCAGGTGAAAAATAAAGGCACCGCAACCAGCAAAACTATAGAAATCTGAACCATGATGCTACTGCGAATCTGGCGGAAATCGTCACGCATAATAAAAAATACTTTGTTCATTGCGCTTCCTCGCTACTTGCAAAGGTATCGGCAGGAGTATCAATTTCACCCGCAGGCTTCTCGGTGCTTTGATTCACAGTTTCTTCTCGCGCAGAAGCGGTGATACGAGGGGATTCACTGCAGCTCAAGGATTCTTCGCTGTTGAGTATCTCCAGACGATGTGCAGTTTTAGCGCCATTCACGTCTCGCTGGCGAGCCAAACTCTCAAAAAGTTCATCTTCGGTCAGGTGGGAGAGTCTCTCGGCTCGTTCTAGCGAACTCTTTAACACAACTACGCCAACTAGGGCGCCCATGATAAGGAGCCCCCAAATCGCTACTATACCCAAGAGCACTGGCTTGCTGGCAGAGGTGAGGCGAGAAATCACTCCCAACGCAACCAGCCCTGAAATCCCCACGATGCTCAATCCTTTAATCAAAGCTGGGTAATGGGTATTGAACTTTTCTTGCCGCTGCTTGATACGGATAGAAAACTCTTTTCGGTTTCCTAGCAGTGCAATAATATTGCTCAAGCGGTAACCGAGGCTTTGCAGCTGAACGTCTTCATTCACAACCAATTCAGTGCGAGCTAAATCGTCATAGAACAGCTGTGTGAAATAACCCAAGCGACGCCTCCCTGCAAAGCCCAGAAGAAACATCGTGGCACTCATCATCAATAAAACTGCTATAGCGTGCCCAAAATGCCCCTCATAAAATCCGCCGATAGTTTCTCGCATCGCGTTGATACCATACGAGAAAGGAAGCATTGGAGAGAGCTGGCGGAAAAATCCAGGCATAAGCTCAATTGGATAGATACCTGAGGCACCAGGAATCTGCAACACTACCAGCAAAATTGCCAAGGCTCTCCCCACGTGGCTGAACGCAGCTGCCAAGGCATAGATAATTGCCAAATAACACGGCCCGATCAGCATGGATGCGGCAATGAAAGCTGGAGCGCTGACCGCCTGAACTCCCATCAGCAAACTGCCCACACTGACAATCAATCCCTGCCCTATAGATACCACACTAGAGAGCATAAATCGCCCTAGATAAGCCGAGCGTAAACTTAACCAGCCAAAGCCTTCTTTATCAACTTCTACCCGGAAAATAATGACCAAGATAAGCGCACCGATCCACAAGGAGAGATTGATAAACATAGCAGCCATTCCCGAGCCGTAAGAATTGACGGGAAAGAGCGTTTGCTGGTCGAATTTCACTGGTGAAGTTAGGTAGCGTCCGATATTGGCTGGGTCTAAGCCAATGAGTGTTTTTAAGGTTCCCGTCCGTAGCGCAGTGGCCAGAGCTGCCACATCGACTTGCGCTGCGCGAGCCGTACCAGACAACCCTTTCAGATCGCTTTGCATCTGATCAAGCACATTTTGCGTATCAGCAATCTGGCGATCAACTCCGTGAGTTAGCGCAGAAATTTCCGTAAGAGAAATCCGTGCAGTGCTCACCGCAGATTTAATGGCCCCAAGCTGCGCCGATAGCTGCGTCACCTGGGCATTTAATGCAGACGTAATCTGAGTAGAGTGTTTACGCAGATCAGTAGCAGTATGCTGCGCATCGGCCAGAGCTTGATCAAAGGCTTTCATTAGCGCCTTCAAATTCTCGCTAGTCTTTGCTGCATCTACCCCAGTTTTTCCGATCTTAGCAAGAAGATTCTGCATATCGTTCAGCTGGGATTTTAACTCATCAGAGATCTTTTGCGTCTGCGGAAATTTTTCTAGAACCTCAATCTGGGCACGCATTTTCTCTATCGAAGAATTCGCTCGTTGAATGCCTGATTGCAGCTGCGAGTCTATTTCGGTGAGTTTATTTGCCGCATTCGCTACAGCAGATCCTGCTGCCGCCGAGGATTCATTGAGCGCTTTTTGGGCGCTAACACTAGCTTGCCCAGCCGCGGCAGCAAATTCAGAAGCATCGGAGACGAGCGTCGCTAAAATGTTTTGTGCATCGCTCAAAGCTGCAGAAAGATCGGTCAATGCTGGATCGGCTGCAGCGAGCGCAGCCCTGCTTTTCTTCATAGTCTGCAGAGAATCCGTCAAAGCCGAACTAGCAGAATCCAAAGTGACTTGTGCATCAGCTAGATCTCGGTTGATACCGCTCAAAGCGTCTAAGGCACTGCCTTGAGCACCCGCAACATTCGCATCAATTTCTAACCCGCCGCCGCGCAAAGCCTGCGCAATAGCCTCACCAACCTGACCTCGGAAAATTGATGTGATTTGAATATCAAGTTCATTTGCTCCGACGTCAGTAATTTTTGGCGCAATAGCACCTTTCTTTTCATTCACATAATATTCGATGCTTGGCTGGCGGCGTTCACCGCTGAAAATACCAACTAAATCTTTACTAAAAGTCTTGGGAATGAGGAAAGTCGCATAAACTTCCCCTGCCTTAATTTTGTGATGAGCTGTATCTTGATCTGTGAACTGCCAACCAAGCTGATCATTCTCTGCCAATTGCTCAACTATGAGGCCGCCAACATTAAGCTTGCCAGTGAGTGCAGATTGCGCTCCCTCATCATTATTCACCACAGCTATAGGCAGATTTTCCGTTGCGTTATAGGGATTCCAAAAGGCCAGAATATTTAGCCACGTATACAGGGCAGGAGTTAGCAAAATACCGAAAATAATAATCAAGGATCGCGGAACAGCAATGATCCGCTTTATATCACGAGCAAAGATCCGCCAGCCATCCCTCACTTTCTCATCATAACACTGCGTTAAAATTCTGGCAGTTCATGCTGTATCTCATCGAGATAAAATCATCTGCGCACGCGGAACACGTTCACGTAGAGTATGTGCGCGCAGAGCATTGCGCGTAGATTAGCGCGTCGTAGAGCAGGAATTATTTGCCGCTTTCAATGCCTCATAAGATTGCTATCGAGGCATCTGAGCCACTGACGACTATTCACTCACTTCTTGAAGAGGGGCGGGATGAGGGAATGCATGAAAAAGGAGAGCTTGTGCGAGAAAATCGCACAAGCTCTCCTTTTTCGGCTTTAAGAGATTGCTTTAGAATACAGCCTCAAAAGAGATTGCTATCTAAAGTCTCCCTCTCATTCTTTAGGCATCGTTACGGCGGCGAACAATGGCAAACACACCGATACCTACCAAACTAACCGCAATCATGAGAATAGCTCCTACATGCGTACCTGTATTAGAAAGCATCTTCACTTCAGGCTGAGCGGCTTTGGTCTTTTCCGCTGTCGTCTTCGCACGAACAGACACCGAAGCCTCAACCGTATCCATCGACTGATCAGCATACGTGATCGTCACCTTACCATCATCAGCAACCTTAATCGTCGCATCAGCAGGAAGACTCTTATTCGCCGCTTTCACAGCAGCCTCCACAGCCTTCTTCTCATCCTCAGTCAAACTCTTCGGATCATTAACAGGCGTCTGACTCGGATTCTTCACATCAGTCTTTTCCGCTGTCGTCTTCGCACGAACAGACACCGAAGCCTCAACCGTATCCATCGACTGATCAGCATACGTGATCGTCACCTTACCATCATCAGCAACCTTAATCGTCGCATCAGCAGGAAGACTCTTATTCGCCGCTTTCACAGCAGCCTCCACAGCCTTCTTCTCATCCTCAGTCAAACCCTTCGGATCATTAACAGGCGTCTGACTCGGAGCCTTCGCACTGACCTTCACAAAAACCCCAATTGAATCAGTTGTTTTATCTTCATAGGTAATAGTGACAGGAACCTGTTGCACGCCATACTTCGATGCATCAGCCTTCGGATATGTAAGAGTTGCACCATCGGGGAGAGATACAGTATCTCCATCGAATGGTTTCTTCTCTTTAAGTGTGCCAGCTTTTGCATACTGCTGGAATTGTATGAATCCTTTAATAGAGGCATCAGTTAAAGAGTCTCCTGGCTTCAAAGAAAGTGGAGCATCCTGTGAATTACCTACGAGCCGAGGTTCATACTTATCGCTCATCGATTTCACGACGATACGCATCTTGCCTTCAACCTCATTTGGTTCTTGCTGACCATGATCAGTATCTTTTCGTTCGATAGTGATAGTGAAATCGTTATTTCCAAGCTTAGCTTGCGGGCTGATAGTACCGCCGATTTTAACTTCTTTCTTAAAAGTTTGCTCGAAACAGGCTTCACCCCCATCAGCGCAAATCTTTTCTGTTTCCTCATAAAGCACATGCATTCCATCTGGCTGATTCGCGAGAGTGACGAGTGGCTTTCCGTCTTTATCCATCTTAATAACGGTAGCAGGATATGCATCTTCTCCTCCATTTTGACGGTTTGTGACGTAGATAGTTGATTTCGTCAGCCCATCACTATCTCCACGGAAAACCCAATAATTACCATCATCAGGCAGCTCTTCTTTCGATAAATCATGCCCATTGTTTTCCAACCACGGCAGCTTCTTTACCGCGTCCGTATTACTTGCAGCTAAGGCGGTGCCTGCGCTGAGTGAAAAAGCGAGTGTGCCAGCGAGTGCCACGCTAGCTAATTTGTGAAAAAATTTCACTTCTATCTCCTTTGACCTTCCCCCCCCCCGCCATGATTTCACGCGAGAAGCAGAAGGAAAATCTAGGGAATTACTATGTGCATATCCAGCCTAGTAGTTAAAAGAAATAATTTAAAATTTGAAAAAAATCGCTATAGCCGCTAAACGGATAAGCACTCTCCCCTGCCGAAAATATGCACTGTAAATATCTGGAAAACTCTAGAAAATATACCCCAGCAATACACTGCAAAAGCAACGCCAAAAGACACCATAAAAGCAGCGCCAAAGAAAAAGCAAAAATAAAATGCGCAACCTATGCAATAAGAAAACGAAAGAGGGCATAAGGCTTTATCAACTTTTATAAAAGAAAATGCCGGGTATTTTGCACAACCATGAAGGCTTGCGAAATACCCAGCATTTTATCGCTATGCTGCGTTTAGCTCCTAGCTCTTACTTCTTAGCTCTTATTTCTTACTTCTGCTCACAAATATGAGCGCGAGATAGGAGCGAGCAATAGTTATCGCTGTCTGCGCTTCCACGAGACCATAGCAGCACCTGCCATAGCCATCAGCCCAGCGGTGAGCAGAGCAGGCCAGTAGAGGGAAACGCCAGTATTCGACAACGTACGATCTGTGCGCTTATCCAAACCAATCTGAGGGTCAGCTGGTTTAGCTTTACCAGATTCATTGCCTTTCGAGCCAGCTGGATTATCCTGCTCCTTTCCATCGGGAGCATTTCCGCCAGTGCCTGGCTGATCAGGCTTACTATCGCCAGGGTTGCCAGGCTCCTTTCCGCCAGGGGTATCCCCACCAGGCTTATCGCCACCAGGCTTTTCTGGGTCAGGCGTTTCAGGCGCCTTCTTGGTGACGATCAGCGTTTGCGCTTTATCGTTCTTATCTTCGTGCGTCACAGTATGCTTTACTGGCTTATCTTCGCCTGCAAAGAGAATCTCATTGTCTGACGTCGCAGTTTCAAAGACGACGTACGTAGTGCCAGGCTCAATCGTCACGTTCGAGAACGTCACGGTCTGCGTGCCTGCAGCCGCTGTAGGAGTAAATTTCTTTTCTGCTCGAGCCACTTCATGCACGTGCTCGCCGCCAATTCGCATCAAGCGGCCAGTCAAAGTATATGGCTCGCCCACAAGCAAACCTTCGTAATCAACTTTATCAACCACAGTTGCTGATGCAGCCTTATCGAGTTCCATAGATAGCGCAGCAGAAGAAGATGCAGAGGAACCATTGGCAGAGACTGTCGTCTTTAATGACGAATTAGCAGGCTTAGCTGGTTTAGCTGGGTCTTCGCCGCCAGGCTGATCTGGCGTAGGCTTTTCTGGGTCAGGCGTTTGAGGTTTCTTCTTATCAAACATGGTCACGATTGTGCCGTTTTGCTCAGTAAAGCGATCATCTGCGCCTTTGATCGAGACTTTGCCGAAATGATCAACCTTGAATATCACATTCTCAGCTACCTCATAGCCATCGGGAGCCTGGATTTCTTGCATCGTATAGACGCCAGGCTGCAGTGAGAAGGTCTGAGCAGCGGTGCCAGAGGTCCACTCTTTAACGGGATCACCAATAGGAGCTTCTCCCTTGAAGAGTTTCAATGAAGCGCCGGGCAGCTCTTGCGTCCCATTGACTTCTTTCTTTGAAAGAGTGACGGATTGATCGGCATATCCGTCAACCATCACGATCTTATTGCCGGTTACCTCGGTTGCTCCTTGAGTCACTTTGCCGTCAGCAGCTACAGTAAAGCTGATTGCTGTAGAGACTTTATATCCGCGAGGAGCAGCAGTTTCCACGAACTGATAGCTTCCAGGAGTGAGAGAAAATTCTTTTGTTTTCCCATCGGAAACCCACGCTTCAACGTCGGTGCTTTGCCCACCTTCAATACGCTTCAATGTGATAGAAGCGCCAGGAAGCTCTTCGCCGCCAATATCCTGCTTCGAGAATACGACTTTGTGCTTAGCTGGATCTTCAGGCTGAGGCGGTTGAGGCGGTTGAGGATTTTCCTCTTTCTTAGCATCTCGCATCACGATAGTATCCGCAGCGGCAGGTTCAACCCAAAGCTGCTCATCTTGCTTGATTTTCAGCGAGCCGTTTTCTTCAACTCTAAAAGTGATCTCTTCTGCCAGCTCATAATGCTGCGGAGCCTGAATTTCTATCATCGTATAGATGCCAGGCTCTAGCTCTATTTCTTTCGGCTCTGCGGTAGAGACCCATTCAAGTATTTTCTCTGTGCCGCGCGGGTCTTCACCCTTAATCACTTTCAGAGTGGCGCCAGGAAGCTCTTCCGTCTTATTCACTTCTTTTTTAGAAAGCTTCACTTTATGTTTAGCTGGCTGCCCTGGTTGAGGCTGTTCAGGGTTCTTGGTGTTCGTCACCTCAAATTCGCCAGGCTTTTCTTTTCCACCTTCTTTTACTTTGGTGACGATGCCAGCGCTGTAGCCATCATGCGCCCACGGAGTCTTTTTATCGGCTTTAAGCTCCACGACTGTATATTTATCAATCTCAGTTTTATCCGAGATCGTAAACTCCATCACTGGGTTATCGCCGTTTTCTTCCAGCTTTTTAGTCTCTACTGCTTTGCCGTCTTTTTGCAGCTGCATCCATACTTCAGGCTTAGTTTCTCCTTGAGGCACGCCTTTCCAGTGTTTCGTGATTTTCACTGTGCCTGGCTGAAGATTGACTGTGCGCCCAGTCAAAATCGCTTGGTAGCCAGCTTTCCCTGGTAAAAATTCTGGCCAGTATCCTCTCAGCTGAAAATCGTCAGGAATAGTTACCTGAGCATATACTTGCTGAACTTTATCAAACGCATTACGCCACTGCTGGCTTTGCCCGTGATACCTATAGTTGTTTCTAAAGTTAGCGCCATCGGTCCAGCGCCAAATCTCATTTTGCACAACAGCCCAAAAATCGTTTCTTGCATTCAAAGTATTAGCTAAACCAGATGATTCAAGAATGCCTGTCGGGTCTGCGTAAAATACATATACGAGCTTCGCAATTAAAACAGCAGCGCTCTCGCCCGTAGGATTGCCGACGGTAGGCTGATGCACAAAGCTTCCAAACTTATGGTTTTTATCAATAAAAGTAGTTAGATCATCGCCAAATTGGTTTTGCGGCTCTTTTCCATCATGGTTGTTTGGGTTGCCGCCTTTTGCTTTTAAGATGTGACGAGTGAATTCGCCATCATAGACCGCTTCGCCATCTACCAAATGCATTTCTGGAAATTTTTTGCCGTTTGCCAGGCAGAAAGCCCAGTTTTCAGCGATTGCATGCTCTTCGGTATTCGTCACCACCATCAACTGGTTATTGTTGTCTGCATAATATTTGCCAGTTGTGCTGACGCCTTGAGCGTCGTTTGGGATACCAGCAGCTTCAGCTCTGCCCCCCCCAGAAGAAGAAAATTAAAACTAACTAATAGTGCCAAGGCAAGCACGATAATGCCGCGCCAGCCATAAGAAGATACACTGTATCTGTTATTTTCATTTATGTATTTCACGGATAAAGATAATAGAAAAAATACCTTCCGCACTCAACAAAGGAAATGCTTATCACCTTTGCTCACTGCCCCTCTGGCACATCTTCACGAAGTGTAAGAATTTGCACATATCGTCCCTAAGATATGCTTGCTCACTCAGCATTTACCTCTTCATTTTTACGATTGCTTCAACAAAAATCTGCAACACAGTTTTTTCGCGCTGCCCCCCCTAAAACCGCTTCAGATATTTAGCAATCGCCGAGCGAAAAATCTACATATCGTCAGTAAAAAATATGAGAAAACGCACAGCTCTTTATGCAGCTTCTAGACAACCGCTGCAGAGCCTGAGCAAACTTTCTAAGTACCTTCTAGGCAGCCTCTCTAGTGCCTTTCTGAGCGACCTCTCTGAGCCATCCTTCTGATCGGCCTCACCAGCAGTGCCTCTCCCCTCCCTCAGCAATGCTTCTCCTCTTCCCTAGCAACACTTCTCACTTTCCTCAGCAGAAGCCTATGATCGGGCACGATAGCCGCCCGCACATCACACTCGGTTCTCCTTAGTTCTCCTTACTACACACAGCTTTCCCCTACCGCTACACAGCTTCCTGCCGCGTACAGTCCTCATCGACCGCAATACAACCACATCCACTATATAGTTTCCTGCTGCATACAACTTTTCCTTGCCCTTGCAGCGAATAAAGCTCTCTGCCGAAATAAAACTCCCTGCCAGTGAAATACTGCAATTTCACTGGCAGGGAGCCACAAACTCAACTCAATAGGGAAGCTTGCGCAGGCAGCTCCCGAAACTAAGCCTCGTCACTTTCCGAGCTGAACTGTCCACTCAGGCGGAACGTCAACTCCAGAATCCTCATCTTTTTCGGCCTGCTCGAAAGTCTCATGAATAATGCCCTGCGCATGGTGAGACGGCGAATAAATCGCATAAAGTCGCAAAGGCTCATCGCCAGTATTGATGACGTTATGCCACTTTCCTGCTGGAACGAGAATAGCCCAGCCGTCAGAAACTTCCTGCTCAAACGTCAAATCGTCTTCCGAATCTCCCATGACGACTTTCCCTTTGCCAGCATCAAGGCGAAGGAACTGATCGTTATCAGGGTGAGCTTCAAGCCCAATCGACTCCCCTACAGGGATAGACATCAACGTCACCTGCAAAAACTTTCCCGTCCATACCGTCGTGCGGTAATTCGTATTGCTGCATGTTTCATTTTCCAGATCGAAAACGAACGGTTCAGGGCCAATATCGCGTATAGTCATGTTTTCTCCTTAGCACTATCGATGAGTGAATATACTTTTCTTTAGAATTTGAATTTGCGCAATCGTCACAGCGCGTGACGAAGCTGCATGCGGTGTATCCACCTGCCTTCTACCCTATCAGGGCTGGCACTAAAGCGCATATTATACGCCTACATAATAAGACGAAAGTCCATAGTACGCCTATATTCCAAGCAAAAACCTTTCGTAGTATAATAATTACGCCATTTACAAAAAATCTGCCCGTCTATCTGCCTGCATATGCGGCAAAACGGCATACAAGAAAGATTCACAATGAAAACCCGAAATTATCATGGCGTAAGTCTTACTCGCCGTTTAAGCATCAGCGCTGCGGTCTTCGCTGTCGCATTTTTGGCGCAACCTCTGGCTCCAGCTTCGCATTCGCCGATCCTGGCACTCCCCCCCCGGTAGCGCAGATGAAGACCCAGCAGCCAACCAAGTATTTACTATCCCAGCAGACGCAACCACTCCTGAAGCTCTCAATAAACTGCTGCAAGGTTTGAACGACACAGTTGAAAACAACTCTGCAATCCAGAAAATGAACGAGCTTGGGAAAACTATTAACGTTGAGCAAGGAAAAGTTGCAGAGCTGACCAGCAATTTCGGCGGGTGGACGCCCGTTGATAGCGGTAAATTTGCTATTGCTCAAAAAACAGATAAAGATATTTTCCCTATCGAGACGGTGAACGTCACCAATAATCCAAATAAATATACTGCCTATCCACAAGAAAGCTCCTTCGATAGAAGCAGCAATTATATTCTTTTACTAGCAAAGCCACGAACTGCCAAAAACAGCGACGACCAAGCCGTCGATAATTCCATATATGTTTCTACGGGAAAATCAGGCGATTATTCTGCTGGCACTGTTGGTTTTAACGGTATTGAAAAGACTTTTAAAGCATATTCTCCCGAGACTGGCTCGCATGCGGTTATCTCATTCAAAACTGGATATACAGGCGATCTTAACGGAACGAAAGCTCAATACAAGGTAGAAGTTTTCAAAGGAACAGATGCCGCAAATGCTAATAAACTTTACGAAACGACGTTTAAGCCCGATCAAAAATCAGAAACCGAAAAGCACACCGTAGTGCCAGCAACAGACGGAACTAATAAGACCGTCAAAATTCCAGAAGGCAATACCGAGCAGCAAGCAAACGAAGCGCTCGCACAAGATGCCCCAAACGGTAATAATGGGACGTTCACAAGTAAAGAAATTTCTATCCCTAAAGGCACTACTGAATACACGGTACGCATCAGCTCGGCAGATAATATGCGTCTCGGTATGAGCTATCAGGCTCCATTCTTGCAGTACGCACTTCCACTCACTGGCGTTGATTTCAGTATCACTCAAGACACAAAAGCTGCCGCTAAAATGGTGCTCCAAAAAATGTACGATTCACTGGCTGGCACCCAAGAAGCCGATACGAAGAAGATGACGAGCGAAAGCGTCACGCCATATAAGGAAAAACTTGATGCCGCCAAGAATCTTTTGGCTCAAGCTGATCTTGCTGCAACTTCTGAATACAAGAACGCCGCTCAGGAAGCAATGACGGCAAAAGATGCCCTCGTTCCTGCAGAAAAATCAGCGATTGAAAAAATCACTATTGCTGCTCAAGAAAAAATGGATGTAATCGCAGCCAACAGCACACTCAGCCCTGCCGAGCAGGAGAAGTTTAAAAAACTGGTAGAAGATAAGAAAACAGAAGCTCTCACGGCAGTGAAAAATGCTGCAGATACTGCCGCTATCATCTCCGCACAAGATAAAGGGCTTGCCGAGATAGCGAAGATCAACCCTGTGGGGCATGAGGCCGCGAAGAAAGCGATCAACGACGCACTCACCGCGAAAACAACCGAGATCACCAACAACACCAGCCTCACCGACGCCGAGAAAAACACAGCGATCCAACAAGCACAAACAATCGCAACCACACAACTCGACGCCATCAACAACCAACCAACCACAACCACAACCCCCGACGAAGCAGCAACAGCCCAACAAGCCATCACCACTGCTACACAAACAGGAGTAAACTCAATCAACCAAATCAACCCTGTGGGGCATGAGGCCGCGAAGAAAGCGATCAACGACGCACTCACCGCGAAAACAACCGAGATCACCAACAACACCAGCCTCACCGACGCCGAGAAAAACACAGCGATCCAACAAGCACAAACAATCGCAACCACACAACTCGACGCCATCAACAACCAACCAACCACAACCACAACCCCCGACGAAGCAGCAACAGCCCAACAAGCCATCAATGAGGCTCGCGATGCGGCTGTGCGTGAGATTGGGAAGATTCAGCCAAAGCCTGCTGCTAAGCCTTCAAGCCCAAGCGGAAAAGCACATTCAGCAAGCACTCCCACACCGAAGGGGATGCCTAATACTGGATCTACTGGACTTGGGCTGGCTGGACTTTGCGGATTGCTGATGGCTGGCGCAGGCATTGCTCTGCGTCTTCGCAGCAAAACTAAAATGAGCGCTTAAATATCGGCGCAAGATGCAATGTATGCCACCTTGCATACATTGCATTTAACTCAAAATAATCTCCCCGAAAGCTGGAAGATTCCTTCTTTCGGGGAGATATTATTTTCTCTAAAATTCTAGAGATATTATTTCCTCTGCAGTTCTAAGCCAAAGGTTCCATTATCTTTTTCATCATCTGCTTTGAGGGCTTGCGCATTTTCTGCTGGATCTTTGCTATCTTTTTCGCCACTTTCTTCAGCCTCTTCATCGTTTTTCTCTTTTTTGGCGAGGTTGATGATAATAACCAAAAGAATTATCAAAGATATGGCAATTGATGCAATAAAGAAAATCATCCACAAAGGAAACTGGTAGCCAATAGGCGGCGTTTCTACAGGGTTTGGCAAGACGCGCTCTCCCGTGACGATGAGTCTGTGGCTATTGACCCCGTAAGGGTGACAGGTAAGAAGAGTGACGAGATCTTGGTTTTCTTCACGCTGCAGCTTGGTGATATCGGTAGGTTCGATGACGGCTGTGGAGCGCACTTTATATTTGAGCTTTTCTCCCTGAATCTCGATGTAAAATTCGTCTTCTCTTTCGAGCTTGGTAAGCTCATCAAACATCGTAGAATTTGCGAGGCCAGTGTGCGCTGTGATGATGGCGTGACGAGTGCGCCCACCAACGGGCAGATCGCTGCCATACAAATGCCCAGCGCCGCGCTGAAGAGTGCTGTGGGATGTGCCATGATAGATAGGCAGGCTCACTGAAATTTTGGGAACTTTGACGAGGGCAATTATTCCGTCTGGACCTTTAAGGAGATTCTTGTATTCTTCATAGTCTTTGCTGGCAATAGCGCTGGTATGCTCATCTAGATTCTGGTAGGGATCTATAAAGACGTTGTTTTTCTTCTTTTGATTGTAGCGGTCTGCCTGGGCAAGCTGCTCTCGCGTGGCCTCGTCTGCCTGATCGGAAATATGCCCTTCATAAGCTTTTGAGAGCACTTTTTCTTGATAGTTATTCCAGATCGTAGAAACTAAAGGGTATGAGAGAAAAAGCACCCCGAGAAACACAATAATAACGGGAAGTATTTTTCTTCTCATACGTGCCTTTCGTTCATCTATCTTATACGCCTTGCATTCATCTGTCTTATATGCGCGCGTTTTGATTATTTTACTGCAGAAAATGCATGATTTCTTGCTGTGATTTTCCTGCAGATTTTTACTGTGAATTCTTGGCGTGCTTTCGAGCATCAATACGCATATTACGGGTATACGCGTTCGTACGTATCTTCGCTTGCAGCGCGTGCGCGCACAGGCATACTCGCGCCTGCTGCGTTAAAGATCTAAGGTTTCTTCTGCTTGCATGAAAATACTCGGGAGGCAGAAACACATAATTGTTTCTGCCTCCCGTTTGCTTTATACCAGTATCGCTATTGTGCGTGAGCTATGGGACCTCATCATGGATTATTTAGATATTCCATAAACTATCCCATAAACGCACGCCTATAAGCGATACTCGCCTATCAGGAGTTCTTCTTTGTGCGAAGATACATTCCCGTGCCTGCTCCAACGAGGGCGAGTCCTGCAAGAGCGAAGATAATCACGCCTGTCGCACCCGTCTTTG
>CABQJD010000013.1 GCA_902464405.1 uncultured Actinomycetaceae bacterium
ACCCCACACCACACAACACAACAAGCCACACATAAAACTAGGCACACGACCACACGTAAGCCCTTTTTCCACACACACGACCCCACGACCCACACAACACCACACACAAACAGCTCACACACAGACACAGGCACAAAAACAAGAACACACAACAACCTAGGAATAAACCCACACAGACACAGGCGCAGACACACGCGCTAACCCAAACACAAGCACACTACCCAAAAACAGGTCCTCGCATCCCAAAAACCAGCACGAAACATCCGACCCAGAAACCAGCACGAAACACCCGCATCCCAAAAAACAAGCACACTACCCAAAACCACAAAACGGCCACAAACACTCAACCCAGAAACCATCCCACTATCCAGCACCACACACCAAACACTAGACACACAAGCCAAACACTAATCCTTCAATCACTAAAATCTTTTAATCACAACCACAACCATTTCAAAAATTTATAGGGATCTATATTGCATATATGCAATCGAGTCGCCCACCTAAAAGGTGAACGACTCGATTTTTCGCCTAAATAATTACCGCTTGCACAATAGTTTTACAGAAAAGAAAACTATCTTTAAGCCAGCATCAGCTTTCCTTTTTTCATCGCAAAATGCTCATCTGCCTGCCGCGCTAAATCACGCGAGTGGGTGACGGCAATAACCGTTTTTCCGTATTCGTGAGCAGCTCGCTTCAAAAGATCCACGATACTTTGCGCTGTCTCGCTATCAAGGTTTCCTGTTGGCTCGTCGGCGAGAATCACAGGAGCTTTGCTCGCAAGAGCACGCCCAATGGCTACGCGCTGCTGCTGCCCGCCCGAAAGCTGAAGAACATTTCGCTTCGCCTGCTCAGACGTGATTCCAAGACGTTCTAAATCCTCTACACTTGCGGAAGTATCAACGAGACGTAAATTTTCAAGCGGAGTGAGATAGTCAATCAAGTTATATGCCTGAAACACCAGCGACACAGATTTTTTCCTATGCTGGCTAAGACTCTCCACAGGTTTTCCTTCAACCTTAATCACACCCGATTTAGGACGATCCAATCCAGCAAGAAGAGCAAGCAATGTTGATTTTCCTGCCCCGGAATTTCCAGTGATCGCATAGAACTTCCCTGATTCAAATTCGGCATTCACCTCATTCAACACAGATCGACCATTTCTGTATCCGAATGAAACATTTTCAATAGCTATAGAACTCATCGCCATATTCCTTATCAATTTTTGTACGTTAATTAATTTCTCTTATCGCATATGCAGAATCGATCAAACACACGCCACGCATACAACCCGAAGTTTTACCAACAAACTACCGCACGCAGCGCATACTTCGATGTCCTTTAATATCTGCATAAATTTTCTTATTCGATCGATGCCAAAATTTTTCTTGGAGGAGCCGCCAAAAAAGGAGCTAAAGCAATCACAAGCGCAAACACTATACATGCGCACGCAAGCAAATGGCTGAGCCACGTCTGCGCACTCCAAAATTCACCGAGCTGCACATTAAGCGAAGTACTTAAATAGTTCAACAGTGGAATACTCATAATTCGCACTGCTATATGCCCGATAATTAGCGCACACCCCGCAAGAAGAGCAGTTTCCACTCCCACAAGAGCAGATATCCAGGCTTTCGATTTCCCTAAGGAAAGGAGTACACCAATTTCTTGACGACGCCCTCGAATCCACAAAATTTCAACAAGTATGAGCGCTGCAAGAGCAGAAATTGCGATAATCTCAAACAACAAATTAAGTGAACTAGCTGTTGCACCCACCAATTCCTGCAATGCCTGGGTTGATTTCTCACCTTGCTGAATAATCTCCTGCGAAATTTCCTCTGTTGCATGATCGATCTGCACACCAGATTTGCCTGGCTTAAAAGAAGCAAGCGAACTGCTGACTCCAACTAAGCAGACGATAGTAGCAGTGAGAAGCGCCATCATTGCCAACAGCAAAATACTGCGGGAGCGGCGGCGAACCAAAGATCTCCATACTAACCCGATGCTGCTCATGCCATGCTTCCAATCAGTTCACGCGGAGAACGACGCATAAGAGAAACAGAGCTCAAAAGAAGCGCTGCAACCATAATCGCCAGCAAAATTATTCCGCCAATCATCACAACCTGTGGAGTGAGAGATACAGTTAGCGATTCGAGGCTGGTTGTGGCCTGTGCTGTTTCGATATTTGCACCAACATTTCCTATTGTGCCAAGCTGAGCTTTCGCCGCTCTATTCGCGGATTCCAACGCGCTGCGAGAAAAATGCGGAGCCACAAGATAAGAAACGCCAATTGCAGTTGCAAATGAAGGAATCGAGACAAAAAGTACTTCCAAAATACGCTGCATCATTACAGATCGTGGCGAGAATCCCAAGCTATAGAGCACACCCACTTCGCGCTTCCTGGCTCCCTGCCACAGCGCAAACATGAGAGTGATGACGCCGCCAGCAAAAATACAAGCCAGAGCAGCAACCAAAGTTGTGCTATTAGCCAAAGAAGAAATCGCCGCATTAATCGTCTGGAAATAATCGGAATTAGCGATAAGATCAACATTCGACCAATCGAGATTCATCTTCTTGGCTTCAGCAATAATATCTGAAACGCTGCGGCTTCCGTCTGTGCTGTAGGAAACGTCAGTGTAGTATGTGCTCTTTCCTGAAAGTCCATAGATTTCCCACGATGTGGTGCTGTCGGAAATAAGCTGATTAGCATACAGCTCGCGATAATCAGCAGCTTTCGCCGTATTATCGCCGCTGAAAAGCCCCACAATTTTTGCCTGCACTGTTGCCGACGACTGCAGCTCATTTTCAGGATCGCTGCTAATCGCATGAAGAGTGATAGTATCGCCAACCTTCCAGCCATTCAGCTTGGCAAGAGCTTCGTTGATAAGAATAGTGTGCTTATCTCCAGATTCGATATGCCTTCCTTCTGTGAGCTTAAACTCGCCTGTACGAAATCCTGTATGCCCGCGCGAATCATTCATGCCATCGATAGTGGTGCCACTCGCCCATTCTTCTGAACGAGCAGTTGAAGAAGGAACAGAGGAATCCTTATTGGAGCCTTGAGAATCATCACCAGATTTTCCTTGAGCAGAGCTTTCACGCCCAGGTATTTGCACCAAAGACCCTTCAATTCTAGCTGCTCCAGATTGACGCATATATGCTGTATCTACTCCTTTAATCTGAGCGATTTTCTCAGCATCAGCTGGCTTGATCTTTGCCAAACCGCGCGGCGTATAAGAGGTTGCCGTCTGCGAGAGGGAGAGATGAAAACCTGCTCCAGCACCTCGAGTCAGCTCCTGCTCTGCCGTCTGAGTTCCAGCACGTACCATCATGGACGTAAGAAGTACAGTCCCCATGAGTGCCACCAGGGCATAAATAATGAACGTTTTTATAGGGTGACGCAAAATGTAGCGCCATGATAGTTTCACAACTCGCATTGTTCCTCGTCATCTATCATTCGTCGTTAATTCTTAAATTTTTACTTTGCATACACGTGCGCAGGCATTATTCCTCTTCCGTGCGCATAGCTATCACACAACTATTAAGTGCTCAATCAGTATGACGACCTTTTCTTAAAGAAAACTGAAAACTCTATGATAAACATGTACTAAATTTAGTGACGCCTCTTTTGAAGCCCGTTTACGAAACCTCTTTATGAAGCCCCTTTGCGAAAGCTCTTTGCAGCATCACATCACGCTCTCGGTAGAGCCGTTCGCAAGCGCCTATAAACGCATATGCGCACATATTAGAGGTGACGATTTCAGGCACTTTTCACGGCATATCCTAATCGCAGTACCCACCTCAGAGTTGCCTTAACGCGATAAAATTAAAATTCAAATTCAAAGCAAATCGTCAATGCCGTACGTCAAGCCAACGCAAAGATCAGAAGAAACTCCCTCAGCCGTCACCGCACGTACAGCAAGCAATACTCCAGGCATAAAGCTCACACGATCAAAAGAATCCTGCCGAAGCACGAGCTGCTCGCCTGGGTTTCCGAAAAGCACCTCTTCGTGCGCATTAAGACCGCGCAACCGAACCGCATGGACACGCACGCCATCGATTTGTGCACCGCGCGCGCCAAGCGGATCCGCCTCAGTAGCATCCGGACTGGAAGCCACACCTGCTTTCGCACGAGCTGCAGCAATACGCTGAGCCGTAGTGAATGCCGTACCAGATGGCGCATCAACTTTATTCGGGTGATGCAGTTCAATCACTTCCACCGATTCAAAATACTGCGCAGCTTTCTGAGCAAACTGCATAAGCAACACAGCAGAGATTGAAAAGTTTGGCGCGATCAATACGCGCTTACCTACCTGCAGTGCATGCTCATGCACAGCTTCTAAACGCTCACGGCTCCAACCCGTTGTGCCCACAACCACATTTACTCCAGCATCGAGAAGTGCATGCACATTCTCATCGCACGCAGCAGGAACCGTGAACTCCACCGCCGTATCCGCACCCGAAAGATTTTCAGCGCAGATCACATCATCGGCATCTAAACGAGCGACTAGCTCCATATCAGGCGCCGCTTGCACGGCCTCGCACACAGCCATACCCATGCGCCCAGAGGCACCAATTACTGCCACCTTGATATTCACTATACGCTCCTCATCTGCCACATATGCTATATAGGTATCATAGCGCGATAGGCGTAGAAAATAGCTTGAAAGCAGACTTCGCGAGATAAGCTTCTCAGGGACGCCAGCCCTGCGGCGCACACGCAATAGCTACAGCTAAAACACCCCATAAGAAGAAAAGCGAATAGTAAAACTTCTTAAAAGGCTCATCACGATTAGCGAGGCCCGGCAATCACCATCGAGCGCGGCCCTTGAGCAAGCCGCTGAGCCAGCGCCTGTACCTGCTCTGGCGTCACCAATCGTGAACGGCGCACTGACTCATCTAAACTCATCAGCTCACCTCGAATAAGCTCTGCCTGCCCAAGCCTATTGCGTCGGAAACCGTTCCCTTCCGCAGCAAAAGTAAGCTGTGCACGACGCTGATTAAACGCAGTATCAAGCTCTGCCTGGCTCACTCCATCACAAGCTACAGCGTCAAGGCACTCGCCCATCACGCGCGCCACCCGCTGAGCATTTTCGGGAGCACATGCCGCTTCAAGCGCAAAAACTCCGCCCTCCTGCCAGCTCATACCCCAAGAATAAGCAGAATACGCCAAACCGCGCTTTTCTCGAACCTCTTGGAAAAGGCGGCTCGATGTGCCTCCGCCTAAAATCGAATCGAGCGCATAAAAAGCAAACTCGTCACCATCGCCCAACACAAGCCCTGGCATACCGAGTACCACGTCACTTTGCCGCCCTGGATGCTCCAGAAAAAGCTCTGAGCCTTCTGTAAAACTGAGATCAGCCACGCGCCGCCGATCAGCTGGAATCTCAGACTCATTCACACGATCAGAAAGATCCCAACGCTTACTGAGCAGTTCAAACAACATCTCACACAGCTCATCATGATCGATATCGCCAGCAGCTGTAACCACTAATTCTTGCGGTTTATACACAGCACGGTAATGCTCAATAAGAGCACTATGATCTAAGGCTCGCACGAGATCAATCGTCGCCCCCACAGGGCGCGCTAGCGGATGATCGCCAAAAATGAGGGGAAGCACAGCGTTTTCTGCAACCTCATTCACATCGTCTTCGCTCGCCGCCAGCTCCTCGATAATAACTCCCCGTTCAGTTTCCATATCTTCAGGATCGAGACGCGAATCCGTGACCATATCAGCGAGCAGCTCCACGAGCTGCGGAACGTCCGTTGCAAAAACTCGCCCATAATAGCAGGTGTACTGCCGCGCAGTTGCAGCATTGAGAGTACCGCCAAGAAAATCTCCGAGAGTTGAAATATCTAAGCTTGAACGAGTCGATGTGCCCTTAAAGAGCAGATGCTCGAGAAAATGGGTAGAGCCTTCATGCCCTGGGCGTTCATCTCGCGAACCTGCACCCACCCAAAAACCGAGAGCCACGCTGCGCTGCCCCGGGACGTGCTCTGTGAGAACGCGGATTCCTCCTGGAAGTACCGACCGCTTTCCAGCCACGCCATTTTCTTTGAACGTCACAGTTGATGCATCAATAGGAAATTGAACTATTTCAAATGCCATAGGTTTAAGTCTGCTCTGTCGAAGCACTTCTTGGCAATTTCAGCACAGAGTCTAGCAGAGAATATCTCACCAATACGCCGCTATCAGATGTGAAACTATCAGATGCGAAGCCAGCAGATACACCGCTATCAGATGCGAAGCCAGTAGATACACCGCTATCTGCCGATATATCCTCAAGTTTTCCTATCAAAACGCAAGAAAATCAGGGAAAGAGCTAGAGAGCTAATTACAGGAAAGAAAGTGCGGTTTGTGCTGATAAATACATAAACAAAAAAGAATTATTGCTTGGTAGAAGCGCCTAAAGCAATGCACACTCTAAAGCAATACACACTGCCCTAGGAAGCTCTGGGCATTGAGAATACTCAGAACCACCTAGGGCAGTAATGTGAGATCTACGTGAATTACTCAGCAGATTCTTCGACTGGAGTGCTTTCAGTACGTGTGCGGCGGCGTTCACGTGGTTTACGTTCACGGCGATCGCCATCACGAGAATCGAAATCGCGGCGTTCACGGCGATCACGACGCTCATGGCGTTCACTGCTACGCTCTTCACGATGTTCCTTAGCATCAGCTTGAGCAGCCTTTTCAGCTTCAAGCTGCTCCTCAGTGAGCACAGCACTCAACGAAAGCTTCCCGCGATCGTCAATCTCTGCAAGTTCTACCTCGACCTTATCACCTACATTGAGCACATCTTCCACGGCGTCAATGCGCTTACCACCCACAAGACGACGCACCTGAGAAATATGCAACAATCCATCTTTTCCAGGAGCTAAGGAAATAAACGCGCCGAACGTCGTCGTCTTTACCACCGTTCCAACGAAACGTTCGCCCACCTCAGGCATTGTCGGGTTTGCGATAGCGTTAATCGTCTGGCGCGCAGCTTCCGCTGCCGTTCCATTAGTGGCACCAATAAATACTGTGCCGTCTTCCTCAATTGTGATATCAGCACCAGTATCTTCTTGAATCTGGTTGATCATCTTGCCCTTCGGCCCGATCACCTCACCGATCTTATCCACTGGAATCTTCACAGAAATAACGCGAGGAGCAGTTTCTGCCATCTCTTCAACTTCAGGAACTGCCTGATCGATAAGATCCAAAATCGCAAAGCGAGCATCGCGAGCTTGAGCAAGAGCTGCCGCCAAAACTTCCGCTGGAATACCATCGAGCTTCGTATCAAGCTGGAGAGCCGTCACAAACTCACGAGTACCAGCAACTTTGAAGTCCATATCGCCCAACGCATCTTCCGCGCCGAGAATATCGGTAAGAGCCACATAACGCTGCTCGCCTTCAATTTCGCCTGAAATCAACCCCATTGCAATACCAGCCACAGGAGCTGTAATCGGCACACCAGCATTGAGCAGCGAAATAGTTGAAGCACACACAGACCCCATCGAAGTGGAACCATTCGAGCCGAGCGCCTCACTCACCTGCCGAATCGCATACGGGAAATCTTCGCGGCTTGGCAGCACTGGCACGAGCGCACGCTCAGCGAGCATACCATGCCCGATTTCGCGGCGCTTCGGAGAGCCAACGCGCCCCGTCTCGCCTGTGGAAAATGGCGGGAAATTGTAATGATGCATATAGCGCTTATGCGTGATCGGGGAAAGATTATCTACCTGCTGTTCCATCTTGAGCATATTCAAGGTGGTAACACCCATAATCTGCGTCTCTCCACGCTGGAAAATCGCCGAGCCATGCACGCGAGGAAGCACACCTGCCTGAGCAGTAATCGTACGAATTTCTACAGGTGTGCGCCCATCCATACGCACGCCCTCGGTGAGCACACGGTTGCGCATTGCGTTCTTCCAATGCGAATTTACAGCGAGAACAAGAGCTTGCTCACGCTCTGGGAACTGCTCAGCCAGCTCGGAAACAATCGCATCAGTCGCTTCGTTCAAAGCGACGTCACGCTCATGCTTATCAGTAATACCAAAAATAGGGTCGAAACGATCGCCAATTGCTTCAGCAACAGCCTCAAATTCTGCATCTTCATAGCTTGGATAGAGAGGATACTCCACTGGCTCTTTACCTGCGAGTTTTACAAGCTCTTCCTGAGCTTCGCACAGAGTGCGGATAAAGACCTTTGCAGCTTCTAAACCTTCAGCTACGACCTCTTCAGTCGGAGTGGTGCCGCCTTTTGCTACGTTATCGACAAGATTTTCGCCGCCCTCGGCCTCTACCATCATAATAGCAACGTCGTCACCAACGATACGCCCAGCCACGACCATCACGAACGTGGCGCGTGGAAGCTCGGAATAGCGTGGGAATGCCACCCACTGCCCGTCAATCAAGGCAAGACGCGTGCCACCCACTGGACCGTGGAACGGCAAGCCAGAAATCTGAGTGGATGCAGATGCAGCGTTAATCGCCAGCACATCATACGCATCATCTGGGTGAACAGAAAGAACCGTTTCGATCACCTGCACCTCGTTGCGCAAGCCTTTCACAAACGCTGGACGAAGCGGCCTATCAATCACACGGGCTGCAAGAATCGCGTCAGTGCCAGCGCGCCCTTCACGGCGGAAGAACGAACCTGGAATACGCCCAGCAGCATATGCACGTTCTTCCACATCTACTGTGAGAGGGAAGAAATCGAAATGCTCGCGCGGCTGCGCAGAAACGGCTGTAGTGGAAAGAACCGTGGTTTCGCCGTCAAGATATGCCATAACTGCGCCTGCAGCTTGGCGGGCAAGCAGACCCGTTTCAAAACGAATCGTGCGAGTGCCGAAAGAACCGTTATCGATAACGGCTTCAGTTGATTTAATTTCTGGACCTTCCATGAGGCCTCCTTCTTTTCAGAGCAATACACCTACCTGCACTTATATCTGCACTTACCGCAATTAGTAGCACTATGCGTGTAGCTGTTTTGCTATTTTATCCCTGCCCTGATTTTTGATGCGGCCATCGATAATCACACTCGGGGGGGGGATCTCCCGCTTGCCATTACCGAGAGCCGAACCTCGCGGGCTGGGTTTCATCTTCTTCTATTAAATTAATTCGTGACGAGTACGCCAGCGTTTGCTTTCTCACACAGCTTCCTGCATGCTCACATAAGCTATATAACGCCTGCCATTTCGCTGTGTTTACTGCACTTGTAGTTTCTAGCACTCCCAAGATCTATGAAAATAGCTTAGCTCGACTATACAAACAGCACGCAACCTTCGCCATTTCATATATCTAAGATATTTCGCCAAGTATACCCGCACACAATAATCGGCTCGGGCGCTGCCCGAGCCGACGTACAAAGCGCTATCGACGCAAGCCGAGACGCGCAATCAATGAACGGTAACGCTCGATATCTTCCTTAGCTAGATACTGTAAAAGACGGCGACGTTTACCGATCAGAAGCATCAAACCGCGGCGTGAATGATGATCATGCACGTGCGAGCGGAAATGCTCCGTAAGATCCTTAATACGAGCCGAGAGCAATGCCACCTGAACCTCTGGCGAACCAGTGTCGCCCTCATGGGTTGCATACTCAGCAATGATCTGATCTTTGCGCTCTTTATCGAGAGCCATACGATTCTCCTTTTGTTCCGTTGCACAGAGCCCGAGGTCTTTTTCCTCGAGCACGCCAATCCGTGGCCGATCTAACGGCTCATCTAGTCTAGCATTAGGCGCAAGGCAGCTGAAATCCTTAGAGAGGTGACATCGGGCACGGTGCACACGGCGCTCGGGTTCCGCAAAATCGGCAGCGCAACCTACCCCTCGTTGTGCAGCGCCGTTACTTAATACATCTTGCGCTTATTGAGCAGTGACGGCTGCAGGATCAATACGCCCGGCCACAGGCACAGAAAGAATCTCTGCTGTGGTGCGTAAATCTTCATCCATCTGCTTCAAAAGATGCTCCACTGATTCGAGTTTGAGCATCGGGCGCAAGTATTCGATGAAATCAACAGCAATTTCTTGCCCGTAAAGATTAAGATCTGCGCGTCCGAGCGCATGAGCCTCAACTGTACGTTCTAGACCGCCAAACTGCGGATTTGAACCAACAGAAATAGCTGCTGGAAGTTTTTCTACAGCATCGGTACCAGGAATTGCTCGCACAAGCCACCCAGCATACACACCGTCTACTGGAACCTCACCGAGATTATTTCCACGCAAATTAGCGGTAGGAAAGCCCAGCTCACGCCCTCGCTGAAAACCGCGCTGCACTATTCCTCGAATCCTATGAGGACGCCCCAGCACATTCGCAGCTTCAGCTACACACCCCTTGGCAAGCAGTTCTCGAACCCACGTCGAGCTCCAGCGCCTGCCCAACGGTGAGCACACATCAGGTACAATCGTCACGCCAAAAGAATACTTCTCTCCCAGCTCATGCAGGGTTTGCCCTGTGCCAGTATTTCCAGCCCCGAAACGCACATCTTCGCCCACTATTACATATTGAGCGTACAACTGATCGACGATTTGTTGCTGCACGAAATCTTCTGCCGAAAGCTGAGCGTACTGCAAGGAGTAGCGCTGCACATACACGATATCGATACCAGCAGATTCAAGCCGCTGCAGACGATCATCAAGAGAGGTGACGAGGTTAGTTTCAAGCTCAGGAGTATGCACCGAGCGAGGGTGCGGATCGAACGTAAGAGCTAATGCTGGAATACCAAGCTCTCGTGCCTTATTCACTGTGGCAGCAAGAATTGCTTTATGCCCGCGGTGAACACCATCAAATATACCTATAGTGACGACAGACCCGCCAAAATCGGCAGGGATATCGCTAGGTGTATGCCAAATATTCATTGAGTGAATCCGATTTGTAAAAGATCGATTGTAAAAGACGACGAGAATTTAAAAACCTTATAGACTGCGCAAACCAAGCTGACGGCGTCCATGTGACTGATCGGCAGGGCGAGCACCTGGCTGCGCTGAAGCAGCACGAAGCCCTAATCCTGACTGCCCAGCACCTTTACACCCGCAGCCACAACCATCTGCAGCTGCGCCACCTATGCGCGCAGCAGTATCTTCGCGCTGCTTATGAGCGCGTGCCGCCTGATCAACAGCCTGTTCGTCTGAAATTTCATGCTTGCCACATGCACATTTTGCCATGCGCTCAGTTTAAGCTCATTCTTCACTTCGCGCCAATGAAACGAATATGAAGCACGCACGGTCTACCTCAGATATTCATCTACGAATCTTTCATCTATCAATCATGTGCAAGAAAAATTCTTCGATACTGCGACGTTCAATAATGAGAAATATCATCACGATTGAAGAGTTTTTCTTTTATAAAGGAAAGACTACAGCAGGAGCGATGAATTTTCCTCGCTTCTTCCCTATTGCCACAAGCTCCAAAGATTTTCCGCTCAGCTCTTCAACTGCATTCAAACTTTCAGCAGTTCCTAGCCCTTCAGCACTACCAACCTTCTCAACACTACTCATTTTTTCAGCAACTCCTGCCTCGTCAGCGCTGCTTAGCTCTTCGTGAATCAGCGCCACAGGCCACGCTTTCAGGCGTTCAGCACCCTCGATAAATTGGCCGTGCCTCAAAGCTGCAGCCTGCTCATCACTCACGCGCACACTCGCTGGCAAGACGCTCTCAGCTGCGTGAACAAGAGGAAAGATCGGCAATTCCTGCCCAGCACGTACACGCCCAGCAAGATTCACAATACTGCTCGCCTGGTCAATCGTCAGTGCCCCTACCTGCACGCGCCGCAGCATAGTGAGATGTGCCCCCATGCCAAGAGCTGCCCCGAGATCGCGCGCAAGCGCACGAATATATGTGCCTGCCGAGCAGTTCACTCGAATATCCACATCAATCACTGGCGAGACGGGTCTGCCCATCACATAAAAATAATCTGCACGCGGATTGCTTGTGCGCACAAAACTATAGATCGTAACCGCCCGCTCAGGAAGCTCAATGCTCTCCCCTCGACGCACGCGATCATATGCCCGCTCTCCATCAACTTTTATCGCAGATACTGACGATGGGCGCTGCATAATTTTCCCAGTCAGCCCAGCTATCGCTTCATCTAGCCGGGATAGCGAAAAATCTGGGCGCAGCCCAATTGAATCTTTTATCAGCTCTCCGTGAGCATCCTCAGTTGTCGTGCTGGCTCCGAAACGAATAGTTGCAAGATAAGTCTTATCGTGCCCGCTCATATACGTGAGAAGTTTCGTCGCTGCGCCCACACCGATCGTCAGCAAACCCGTTGCCATCGGATCGAGTGTGCCAGCATGCCCGACCTTGCGCGTACCAGCAAGGCGGCGCACAGCTCCAACGACGTCATGAGACGTGACGCCAGCAGGCTTGTCAACCAATAAAATGCCACTTTCACGCGATCCAGGAGCGCCTGGTACTGGGCGTGGAAGATCGCCCCACGGCATGACGCGCAAAAGATTTTTGTGCGCTGCTGCTTCTTTTGCCGTCTTATGTGCTGCACTGCTCACCTTTGTACTGCTTCCCTGCTACTAGGCGTTTTCCACGCTTTCAGATGCTTCCAACTCCGAAGCACGTATAGACGATTCATCTTGAACAAAGTTGCCAACAAATTCAAGATCGTCGTATTGTGAATTTTCTGCGAGCGATTCTATTTGCTCAGGCTCATCAGCTGCTTCAGCTATTTCACGCGGTTTCTTATATGGATCAGCATCGCCAGCATAGGTAGCTCCTTCTGCAATTCGCTGTACTTCAGCGTCATGCAAGCGCGCCGCAACGAGTGCATCTTCAATCGAACGGCTCTGCTCAGGAAGCGCATCGAGTTCGAATGCCAGAGTGGGCGTGAGGCGTAAACCAAGCTGTTTACCAACTGCCGAGCGAATCATACCCGTCGCGCTTGTAAGCGCACGAGCAGAATCGCGCTTATCTTTTTCAGATCCATACACTGTATAAAAAACGGTAGCATGCTGCAGATCACCAGTAACGCGAACGTCTGTAACGGTGACCATACCCAGACGAGGGTCTTTCAATTTCGTATTGATAATACGCGCTACGATCTGCTGGATTTGCTCGCTCACACGTGCCACACGAGTATTTGGCATATTCTCATCTCCTTGAATTACGTAAAATTCTTAACCCTGCCAGCTGTATCAGCGCCTCAGCTACCTGTATCAGTATCTCAGCTACAGCACTAGCTCAGCTACAGCAGTACGCTAGTTTCTCACCAGAGCGCCTTATATCTGCCTTGCCGTACTTATCAGCTCTCGTAAATATTTCTGCTACACAGTCTATGCTCTATATCCATAGAATATCGATAGAATATCAGTCTGTATAGCACAAACGCACACATAATGCATGCAATTATTTACATATCAGACATTACGCTGAGACTGGGGTATGAGCTGCGGGTGCAGAGTGCACATACGCTCCGCACCCGCCACAGCATCATACCTCTGGCGCCACAAACGCCAAGAAAACAGCAGACGCTAGCCCGCCTGCAAGATTACTCGCGCGGCTTTTCGCGCATCTCCCACGTCTCGATAAGATCGCCCACACGCACATCCTTATATCCGAGAGTGATACCGCACTCGTAGCCCTCTTTGACTTCCGTCACGTCATCTTTTTCGCGACGCAGCGAAACGATCTCAAGGTTTTCTTCGATGACGGCGTCACCACGCTTGAGACGAGCCTTCGTGCCACGCTTAATCGAACCAGAGCGCACAATCGAACCAGCAATTATGCCAGCCTTGCCGCTCTTGAAGAGGGCACGCACCTCAGCCGTACCGAGCTGCGCTTCCTCGTATATCGGCTTGAGCTTGCCCTTCAATGCAGCCTCAACGTCATTGATTGCATCATAAATAACGTTGTAGAACTTCATCTCGATGCCCTCACGATCGGCCATTTCAGCCACACGTTCTGCTGGGCGCACGTTGAAGCCGATAATCACGGCGTTATCAACGGTCGCAAGATCCACGTCAGACTGGGTAATGTTGCCCACGCCACGGTGAATTACGTTCACTTGCACTTCATCAGTACCGATCTGCAGATCGTAGAGAGAACTTTCAAGAGCTTCCACTGAACCAGAAGACTCACCCTTGATAATAAGGTTGAGCATCTCAACCTTGCCCTCTTCAATGGCTGCGTTGAGATCTTCGAGCGAAATACGCTTACGGCGCTTCGCCAGAGTTGCCGCACGCTTTGCTGCTTCGCGTTTCTCTGCGATTTGGCGAGCAGTTCGCTCGTCTTCTGCAACGATCAGCTGATCGCCAGCATCAGGCACAGACTTCAAACCAAGTACCTGGACTGGGCGACTTGGACCAGCTTTTTCGAGACGATGCCCGCGATCGTCAATCATCGCACGTACTGTGCCGTACGCAGTGCCTACAACAATCGGATCGCCCACGTTGAGAGTGCCATCTTGCACAAGGGCAGTGACGACGGAGCCGCGCCCCTGATCGAGCTTAGCTTCGATAGCAACACCACGCGCCACTTTATCTGGGTTTGCTTTCGGCTCCACCAAAATATCCGAAGTTGCCAAAATCGCATCGAGCAATGCTGGAATATTGAGGCGCTGTTTTGCCGAAATATCAACAAACGGCACATCTCCACCATATTCTTCTGCAACTAAGCCATATTCAGTGAGCTGAGCGCGCACCTTATCAGGATTCGCACCGTCCACATCGATCTTGTTTACTGCCACCACAATCGGCACATGCGCAGCTTTCGCGTGGTTAATTGCTTCCACTGTCTGAGGCATCACGCCATCATTTGCCGCAACAACGAGAATCGCCACATCTGTGACGTCTGCGCCGCGTGCACGCATAGCCGTGAATGCTTCATGCCCTGGCGTATCAATAAACGTAATATGGCGATCGCGATCTTCTACGTGGACTGTGGTCTGATAGGCACCGATACTCTGAGTAATACCGCCAGCTTCGTCTTCTACAACGTCTGTATGGCGAATAGCATCGAGCAGCTTTGTTTTACCGTGATCCACATGCCCCATGACGGTGACGACTGGCGCACGCCGCTTGAGGTCTTCTGGATTTTCTTCATCTTTTTCAGCCTCAAGATCGATGCTGAACGATTCGAGAATCTCACGATCCTCATCTTCGGCACTCATAATCTTGATGTTGTAACCAAGTTCGGCACCGAGCAGTTGGAATGTATCCTCATCGAGGCTCTGGGTAGCTGTTGCCATCTCCCCCATACGGAAAAGCACCGTCACCAATGCTGCTGGATCGGCTTGAATTTTCTCCGCAAAATCCATGAGCGACGCACCAGCGCGTACACGCACTTCTGTACTTCCGTCGCCGCGTGGAATTTGCACACCAGCGAGCATCGGAGATTGCATCTCTTCAAACTCTTGGCGCTTCGTACGCTTCGATTTCTTATTGCCGCGACCGCCTCCCTGGCGCCCGAATGCACCAGCCGTGCTGCCGCCGCGAGCTTTACCGCCGCTACGAGTGAACCCTCCACGTCCGTTAGCATTTGCACCAGGAGCACCACGGAATGCACCAGGCTGGGCAGCGCCACCGCGCCCACTACCACGAGATGCACCAGAACGCCCTTGATCTTGGAATTGGGAACCAAATTGCGCACCCATCGTTGCGGGATTCGGACCGCGCCCACCACGAAGAGCACCTGTACGCCCACCGCGCGCACCAGCACCATTTGGTGCACTTTGCCCACGACCTCCTTGGGCACCCTGCCCAGAACGTCCACCACGAGTACCCATACCTTGCTGGCCGCCAAATGGAGAATTACCTGGACGAGGTGCACGCCCTTGCCCTTTGTCGCGTCCCATGCCTTGGCGTGACGCGAACGGTGAATTACCTGGGCGAGGCATACCATTACGACGCGGCTGAGGACGAGGCGGTGCAGCGTCACGAGCAGCTTCGGCACTACGATGAGCTGAGCCAGGCGTTGCCGTCGTCATACGAGGAGCTACTGGCTTTGCTGCAGGCAGCTTCTCTTGTGCAGATTGCCCTTGCTCAAATTTTACAGCCGATTCTGCCAAAGCGTTCTTCTGCTCATTCTCATCGTCTTTTGCCAACGCATGATCAGCTTTTGCTGATACATCAGCAGCTGGAGCCACAGCTGACGCTGAGTGATCGTTTACTTCCTGTACGTTTGGCTGAACTGGCTTAGCGAGAACACTCGCAGCTTTCCCGCCTGGCTTTGGTTTTGCAACACTCTTCTTTGCTGAGTCTGACGCTTCGGCAGAAGAGATCTCCTCGCCTGCAGCCACCTGCTCACTTGCTGACTCAATCTCAGCAGCCGTGCTTGCAGCCTTTTTAGTTGATTTAGAAGTTTTTGGCTTTGCGGCAGCAGCCTCTTCAGGATGTGCCTCAAAGTATTCACGTGCTTTACGCACGACTGGTGCCTCAATTGTTGAAGAGGCTGACTTAACGAATTCGCCTGAATTAGTAAGCACTTCAAGCAGTTTCTTGCTCGTCACGCCCAACTCTTTTGCGAGCTCATGTACGCGGACCTTCGCCACATTTCTCCTTCTGCACGGTCCGCGCACTCGCGCCGACCATCGTTATTCGCAGCTCATTGCTGAGTACTCATCGGGTGCCCATCGGCTTTCTACCCGCTTTCTTTATCGGTTCGGAATTTGTGCATGGGGCCGTACTTGCGCACTAGCAACCACGCATAATTGAGGGTGCGCAAAGACGCACCTCGCCTAGTCTAGCTGATAATGCTTATATTCCTCACACTCGCGCACATATTGGCTCGGTGAAAGCGCTCACGTTGAGAGTGCGAGTATCACCTAATCACGCATAGCTCATTCACATAACGGGCACATTCGCGCAGTTCACATGGCTGGTTCAGAGAAAACGCCGCCAAGCTAGCTCACCTCACCTCGCAATACGCGTGCCGCTTAATCATTGAACTCTCGCCCTGCTACTTCGCTTTCTTTGCGGATATCGATGCTCCAGCCCGTGAGCTTAGCAGCCAAGCGCACATTCTGCGCCTCTTTACCGATTGCGAGTGACGCCTGATCATCTGGTACCACAGCCAAGGCTTGCCGCATATCCTTATTCATAATATGCACAGCAACTACTTTCGCAGGAGAAAGTGCAGCGCCAATAAAGAGCGCTGGATCGTCATCGTATTCAACAACGTCAATTTTTTCTCCCTGCAGTTCCTGAGTGACGGCGCGCACACGCTGAGCATTATGCCCGATTGAAGCACCCTTTGCGGCAACATTTGGATCTGCACTCCACACAGCAAGTTTCGTGCGATGCCCAGCTTCGCGCGCAAGAGAGACGATTTCAACAATTCCATTCGCAATTTCTGGAACTTCTGTTTCAAAAAGTTTACGCACAAAATCAGGATGCGAGCGTGACAAACGAATTGATGCTCCGCGAGACCCGACTGACACATCCAAAATCAACGCACGAATCAAATCACCATGCTTGAAAGTTTCCGTCGGCACCTGCTCTTCCGAGCGCAGCAGACCACGATTCTCTCCAAGCTCCACGTAAATATCGCGTGATTCTTCACCTGGACGGTCTGCACTTTCTACGACGCCTGAGACAATCTCACCGTTTTTCCCCTTAAAACTTCCTAATACTCGCTTACTTTCTGCGTCACGAAGCCTCTGAGCAATAACGGAACGCGCAGTCGTCGTAGCAATGCGCCCAAAATCGTTTGGTGTATCGTCAAACTCACCAATTTTAGCGCCATCTTCATCTACTTCTGGCGCCCACACCGTCACTTTGCCAGATGTACGATCAATTTCTACTCGTGAGCCTTTCACAGCTCCTGGCACACGCTGATATGCGTGCAAAAGCGCATCCTCAATAGCATCTATCAAGACTGAAGCTTTAATACCTAGCTCGGACTCTACGATCCGCAGTTCACTCATCGAAATGTCCATACGCTACCCTCCGTCTTGCTCGCTCATACGCGATGTTCCATCACAGTTCTACCACTATACGCGCGCAATCGACTTCATCGAAAGTTATTATGCGTTCTCCTAGCTGTATGCGCTGCTTATTTTTTTCTCCATAGAGCATGATTCGTACAGCCTGTGCACATTCCAGCGTGCTTAAATCGTTAGAGTTTATATCTGATCCACCGTCTGAAAGGAGAGCGAGCAGACGCCCCTCGCAGCGTGTACCGTCTGTAAGCGTCCAACGAACCATGTGCCCAAGCGCGCGTGAATAGTGACGCTTATTATCGAGATGGCGCTCCGCTCCAGGCGTCGAAACTTCAAGCGTATACATTCCAGGAATCGGATCTGCAGAATCGAGCACCGCAGAAATTTCTCGGGAAATTTTTTCAAGCTGTTCGGAGCCCACAGCACCTGCACCGCACGGCAGATCAACCGTCACTATTAACGTGCTATATTTACCTGCACGTTTAAGAGATATATCTTCCAGATACAGCCCTTCTGCCTGAACTATCGGCGCAATTAGTGCGCGCACATTTTCCATTATCGGCTCAGATATCATGCCTTAAGCCTATACGATTCGAGATGAAGCGTGAAGTAATCAAGCCTCTTTCGCAGCCACATAAGCTTTTATATCTTGCATAGAAAATGGCAGCTTATAAGGTAAAAGTATCTCCTGTACAGAACTTTATTCAATGAACGCTAAGTACGTTTTCAATACATACCTTTCACTGCTCTATTTTGATATATACCGATTGATGTATACCGAACGGAAAAGCAAAGAAGCAAAGAAACAACTCATGTGCCAGAATGTCTATATGACACAATCAGGAAAAGCGCAGAATTTCGAAATGCAGCACACCCAAGGTTCGGCACAATCTCAAACCAATCTCTCGAAATCGCATTTTCATAACTCTCAACCAGGCTCTTCGCAGCCACATAAACAGCAAATAGCACATAAATCTTTATCGCTGTGGCGTTTACTCACGCATTGGGGAATAATTTTTGTAAGCATTATTGCTTTTTTTACGGTCTTTTTCGCGATTCTCATATCTTTAGGAGCACGCTCAGAGTATGCAGATCTCACCCCTAAGCCCGCAAGCTCAGCAGAGCAGGAACGGCAAAAACTCGCAATTTTTGCACAGCGAATTGCTGCCTCTCAAGATTTAAGCCTCCAGGCAGCGGAAGTTGCCAAGCAGGCGCAAATCTGGCTGGATCACCTTGGAGGTGTGTGGATGCCCTGGCCAGAAGGCGCACCCGAGGGATACGAAAATCCCCCAATAGATACGTCTGCATATTCGTCTATCGATCAGCTTCGCCAAGCTGTATGGAATTTTTCTTCGATAGCACTATCTGCATATACCGATACAGAAAGCACCGATCAAACGCCTGATAATTTCAAAATGAATGCCATAGAATCGGCTGAAGATGAAAATAACTCTGATTCTGCACGCAGAACTCTCGCTGAGATAGGTCTTGATGCAATCTATGCAGGTATCGCACTGGATAGGGAAGCCGGAGTGCAGCCAAATTGCGAAGCGCCGAATACAGAAAATCTTGCAGCAGCGCTTTCCTCCTACCCAGATACTCTGAAAAACCTCGACACTGCGAGGCAATGGCTGGAATATCAAACAGCACTTTCTCCGAGCGATGATCTCAGCGCGCAGGTAAATACCTTGAACACTCTTATCGATACAGCTCTCGATGCAGGCACGCCAGACACACGGCAAGTAATGGCTCCCCCTCCCACGCATAGCGATCGCGCAGCCACTCTCGTTTATGCCGCTTTGAAGGAATGGATCACACACACAACGGCAGCGAAAGAACGCATCGCTGCCACCAACACAGCATGCATACTCGCTAAAACAATTAGAAAATAAACCTCAATAACTCGAAATCCCCTCCCCTAAAAGAGCATATAGGCGATATGCGTGGGGATATAGCAAGAGAGCACTTCGCACGAGACGAGATACATATGCGATATATCAGATACACAAAATGTACGAGGCACATACGAGACATGAAAGGCATAGAAGAGGTGCGCACGCGTATGAAGAGCTGCACACCCATACGGCGAAGCAAACACCTACCAATGAATACGCCACGAGATACCAACACGCACACGTATGGAGCGAAGCAGCTCAAGGAAGATTTAAAAAGTTAAGCACATAAAGAAACGGCGCACCTGCGCAGATCACCCTAATTCACAGCAACAACGCATACACTGTGCCTATGAGTATCGAGATTATTACCAAAGCAACGCCCGAACTTGAACAGCTTTTCCAACTCACTATCCCCCAGCTTTCCACAAGTTCTACACCGATGAATATCGAACAGCTCGAACACATGCTCAGCCAAGAATCCCTCACACTTTTTGCTTATCGTTCTGACGATCTGTGCACTGAGAGCAATCTAGGAAGCGCCACCGATCTGGGCAATGACGCCAACTGCCCGCTTTTAGGAATGCTCAGCTTAATCATGTTTGAGATTCCAACAGGGCGGCGAGCATGGATTGAAGACGTCGTCGTCGATTCCCAAGCGCGCGGGCATGGAGCTGGGCAAGCGCTCGTCGAAGCGGCCGTAAAATACGCATTAGATCACGGAGCGAAGAGCGTCGATCTTACCTCCCGTCCTTCGCGTGAAGCAGCCAATCGCCTCTACCGCCGAGCTGGTTTTGAACTGCGTGAGACTAATATCTACCGTTACAAAGGCTAAGAATAGATAGCGCGCCTCATAGCCAGCCGAGTCAACATACGAAACCAAAGCTGAGTGGGCGCACGCAGCCAGTGGGAGAAAAGCAAAAGCGCACCGCGCCTCATAATACGTAGTAATCACAGATAGAAATAAAGCATTTCCCGATATCTAAGTGCCACGTATACAGTGCACCCACGCATAGCAACACCCAGCTGCCCACGGCATCAGCTAATTGCCGCATATGCGGTACGCCTATCACATATAAACAATAATGACGTGCGCCAGTAAGACTAGCAAGAGGGGTTCTAGTAGCGCATTTTGCGTCGCGCGTCACTCAGAGCACGAGCAGTTTCCCGTTCATCTTGCTTACGTTTGAGAGTCTCGCGCTTATCCCACTCCTGCTTACCGCGCGCAAGCCCGATCTCAAGCTTTGCGCGACCTTTAATGAAGTAAAGCTCAAGCGGCACTACCGTCACACC
This sequence comes from uncultured Actinomycetaceae bacterium, assembly GCA_902464405.1. Taxonomy (GTDB): domain Bacteria; phylum Actinomycetota; class Actinomycetes; order Actinomycetales; family Actinomycetaceae; genus Arcanobacterium_A. The sequence goes on from CABQJD010000013.1 coordinate 21,057, forward strand.
CTTTGCCTGCACTTTGAATGCTAGTTCACGCAGCTCATCTTTATGCAAGAGAAGTTTGCGCTTGGCCGTCGGGCGATGATTAGTCCATGACCCCATGGCATATACAGGGATATTCATACCCACAACCCATGCCTCACCTCGGCGATCAAAATCAACCCATGCTTCGGTGAGACTGGCACGCCCAGCGCGCAGAGCTTTCACTTCCGTGCCACTAAGCACAAGCCCTGCTTCAAAACGATCATCAATAAAATAATCGTGCAGGGCTTTTTTATTACGCGCAATCATCTGCTTCGCATCGGCCGCTATCTTCGATTTTTGTGCAGGAGTAAGCTTGCCACTCTTTGCCGAAGTGCCTTTGTGTGCATTCTTCGCCATATCTCACACTCCTTTCCTTGATACGCTAAATGTATACGCTAAATGCCAGCGCTTTTCACGTGACGCTATTATATACCTGAGCTGCCGCCATGCGCTCCGCAAGCAGTCGAATCAGCAACGCCATCATATCCCCATTGCGAGCATATACACCTAAGGAGCGCACGCTACATACACGGCATCCGCCACACGCTGAATAACGCAGATAGCAGCAGGAACTCCTCGCAGCATATAATCCCCCCCTGATTCAAGGGGTGATCACATATTTGGTGCTACAGACACTGTTTGGCACTGCAGGCATTTCTTGCGCCATACGCTCCAAAAAGGAGAGGGCTACTGCTCAGCTGAGCGCAGAATCACTCCTCACACGCACACAAACCTCCTCATAGAATACTGAGAGCACTTGCGCCATTTTTATATATCCAACGCAGTACTCCAACCTCATATTCTACTTTCACATAGAACTTTTCTGCGCAATCTGAGAAGTGCCACACCGCTTAACCCTATAGCAGCAAAAATAGCAATCCACACGCCTACGCTCTGCCCTGTTTTTTGCAACTGCGTAGCAGAAGCATGATTATACTTGCTTGGTTGTGCGCTCTGCTCAGTTGGTGATTGCGAGGAGGAACCTTTTTCAAAAGCACTTCCAGCACTTGCACTTGAGTGATTTTCCTTTTCTGAAGAAGACGCATTCCCAGATCCAGTTCCCGACCCAGTACCAGAAGTATCACCAGAGCTACTTCCAGTATCTGGCTTATCGCCAGTTTGCGATGTGGAACCATCGTCATTATCACCGCCCTCACCTGCTGAAGATGCCATAGAGCGATACCGCAGCTCAACAATCGTCCCATTCGCTTTCGCTGGAGTAAAAGGAACGCTCTTATCCACGCAGGTATAGCCACTAATCATGGGAGCAGTCAGTTCACTACTTTGCCCGATTCGGTAGAACGCCTGGAGATTATCTCCAGTACGCTCACGCATATTCTGCCCAACCCACACTTGATCTGGCTGAATCTGCGCTCCTTTCTCATCGAGGAAACGTACAGTCACTGCTGCACCATTGACGATGTGTCCAGAAGAATCGCCAAGTATCGAATCACTAATCTGCCCATTATCCGAAATCAGATTCACAAATCTTCCATTTTCAGCAAAAGCACTTGGATCAACAGAAGAAATCCGTGCAGGTAAGTGAACCTCTAGCAGATCATTATGCGCAAAAGTTTCTGCCAATATTTCACTCATTCCATGCGCCGAAGCACTGATGTGCTGATCTTGAGGATTAAGTTTTTGCTCACTTTCGAAATCAACTGACGTTAATTTATTGTGCGCAAATGCAGCTTTACCTAAATCTTCAAGATTGGCACCAAAACGTATACTCGTAAGCTCGTTATGTGCAAAAGCATAGTTCCCATAGTGGTTAGTGTATTTTCCTAGCGTCAAGCTGGAAAGACGGTTGTGAGCGAATGCCGCATCTCCAACTCGATGCATTAGATTTGGAAGAGTCAGCGTCTTTAGCTGATTATCAGCAAAAGCACGCGTACCAATCTGCCGCAGATTCACGGGCAGATCAATTTCTTGCAAAGAATTTCGAGCAAAAGCTCCCTCTTTTATTTCTTTCACAGTGCCCACACTGCCTAGGTTATTCACATGAGTGAGGTTCTTAGCTGCCAAGGCATAGCTACCCACGATATTAACCGGCCGTTCAGTTCCATTTATATCTAACGCACTGGCAGGAAAATCAATCTCGCCGCCTTCACCTAAATAGCGCTGTAAAACACCGTTAGGGCTGGAATCCATCAAAAATAGACGTGACGATGGAGCCTCGCCAACTTTTAGCGGAGAATGCTCATATTCTTTGCCTCGCTTATCGGTAATCGTCACTTTCACTTTCTGACCAAGCTCCAGCGGCTTTTCTAACGGCACCTCAAACTCTCCAATCGCATCAGCTTTTACTTCAGAGAGCTTTGTGCAGTTATTATCTACAATTCCATCGCCACAGATTTCTACCGAAATACGCGCTTGAGGCACCGTCACACCAAAAATTTCTTTATCTGCAGAAATAAGCGGAGTACGGATCTCCCCTTTTAAGCTTAAAGCAAAGAAAGTAACTGCCGTCGTCGCCGACTGAATCACTACCTCTTTAGTCTCATCGATATAAGAGACGAGAGTATTGCGCGGAGCATCTACCTTCACCTTTTGCCCCACCTGATAAAACTCATGTGCCTTCTTCGAAATAGGATATGCTGTTGCAGAATTTCCAGGGCCAATATATCGAATAGTTTGATCGATTTTTTCGGCGCCTGCTATCTCTACCTTCACAATCAGTACTGCTGGATTGATAAGATACTGCCCATCAGCCGCAGTGAGACCTTCTGGATTTCCTGGCGCAGTAATAATTTTGTTGTACTCGAAATTTCCATCGCGCGTAGAGCGGAACGCATTCGGATCAATTGTACGTACGTTCGGCATATCAATCGTCACGCCATGCGTATCCTTGAAAACGTCTTGCGCAATCTCTGTGACACCCGATAAACCAGTTATTCTTTCAGCTCCAACCTGCGATAACGCATGTGCTTTCAGCTCTTTTACGGTACTTGGGATATGCAAAACACCTCCCGTCTTTAATGCCCACGTGAAAGCGTTCGGAGCAAGATCAGTGATTCCCTCTGGAAGAGTAATCGATTCGCGATATTTCCAAGCAAACGCATTCGATGCAACTCCCCTTACAGGAAGCACCTTTTTCGTCTCAGGATTAATCCACGTACTCGGAACGTTCACTTTTTTACTCTGCCCCACATATTTCTTTACCACAGCGTGATCACCAGCTATCTCCCACTCAAAATCTTCCTGAGCATTTTCAGGCGTATCGGGAGCGCTCTGCTCATTTTCTTGAGGCTCATTAGGAGAATTTTTAGCATTCGCGTCATAATGCAGATCAGCTCGCAGCATCGCCGCTCCCACCACATTCGCATCGATCGCTGGCGTAAAATCACCATCATACAGGTATGTACGCTTAGTAGCATCAGCATTTGTGCCCTGCGTATCCACGGCAACACCCACTGAATCGGGTCCAGGATGATTTTGCACCGCTACCACATAGAATGTGCCCGAAACTTTTACTGCATATCCAGACAAATCGACAGTATTCCACCCAGTATGCATAGAAACGGAATCAAGCTGAGCCAAAGTTTGCAGCCTCTGATTCTTATCCTGTGCAAGCACAAGCACCTGCATATCTTTTTTGCTCGCTTTATCAGCGTCTGCCACAAACATTTTTATTCCCGTGACGCTGGCAGGAGTTTTCGCTGGATAGAAACGCACTGCCACGCCTCGCTGAGCTTTCGTATGCACGACGTTTGTTCGCGCACTGCCGTTATCGTAGGCAAGCTCAGCACTGGCTCCTTCTAACTTCCGTAGCACAAAATCGTGTCCGTTTTCTGCATCGTCACCGGAAATCAGAAGATCAGAATTTTGATACCCCGGAGCAAAAGCACGCAAAGTAATTTGTTCGTGACGATACACTCCTTGCAGGCGGTAAGTTCCATCTTTTTCCACTCGCACAGGAGTGATATTTGCATCTTCAACGATTCTCACATGAGCATCGCTAATCGGATTTCCAGACTCGTCCACAACTTTTCCGCTCAATGCGCTCTGCGGAGCTTTCTCCAAAACGAAATCAACATTTTGTGCAGAATCAATCTCTTTGCGCTGTGAAACAAATCCATATGCTCGCGCTTGAATAGTCCACGTGCCAGAAGAAACATTAGCGCTAAAACTTCCATCTTTCCCATTCACTGGGACTCTACGCCCTAATTCCAAAATCTCAACTTCTGCTTCAGGAATAGGAATCGTACTGTCTAACGCTCGACTATCCCCTGCAGCATTTTCTGCTCCGCTGCCTTCTGTTGCGTTTTCTGTGCTCTGTATTTCACTCTGTGCATTTTCTTCAAATGCTTCTGGCAACTCAGGCGCTACCTGTGTATAAAACTTCTGCGTATACAACTTTTTCTGCGAAGAGATAATTTCTTGTTCATCGGCATTTTCAGGAGCAATATCTTTTGACGCTTCGCCCACACGGATATTATCGATATACCAGCCCAACTCATAATCGTTAATCACGTTGGCACCTGTTTTTTGCACAAATCGAATAGCGATTTCCTGCCCAGCATATCGCCCTATTTCAGCATTTATCCAGCGGAAAAGGAATTTTTCACTATTGTGCATAATCGTTTGCGCATCAATTATTCCAGTTGCAACACCGTCTTTTCGCACTATCTGAACGCTAGAGAGATTATCTTGATATTCACCAAGATAATGCTGAGCATTATAGCTCTCAAACTCAAGCACAGAATTTTTCTCGGGCGTAAAAAATGGGGTCTGAATATATGAATGCTGCTGCCCAGAAAGACGAGCATCAAATAATTCACTATCACTTATCTGCCGCCCAAGATTAGTGCCCCAGACGGAATCACCCGCCGATATCTTTTCCTTCAAACCAAGCTGCGCTTCGCGCAACGCTAATGGTGAATCACCGTTAGCGACTGTACGCGGAACTCCTGCTTCCCAATCGTTTGCTGTGCCCTCAATTACACCTGAAGTAAAATGGTCGTCTTCTGATCCTGAATAACTCACAACATTCGAAATGCTTGCCCTTGTGAGAGAAAGTTTTTGCACAATCTTTGATTCGTTACCAAAACTATCAATAGCACGCACGGCATACACTGCTTCTTTTCCTGGTTCGATCTCAGAATCAAGATAGACCAGTTTTGCCGAATCGCTCGGCACGGTAGCTATCTTTTGTAGATTTTTTAAGCTATCGCCTCGATAAACTGCATATCCGATGACGTCGTTTGCCTGCGCTTTCTCCCATCGCACTTCAACCCCGATTCCACGCTGCGTGCCCTGAAGGTTTCGCACTGGATCAGGTGCTGTTTTATCAGACGTATCTAAACGTACATTATCGATATACCAGCCAGGACCTGAACCATGATCGGGGTATCTAAAAGCAAATCGTACAAAAATAGGATTATTACTGCCAGCCCACTTTCCGAGATTGTAATACACCTTCTGCCAAGCGGGAGCAGACCCTGGAGGAATGAGTTTTTGATCCAGATCTTCCCATTTACCTTCCTCACTATCTGCAACCTGTATTTTCGCTGTTGAGACACCGTTAAACCCTAGATACTCGTCAAACGAAAGAGCCACATTTTTTCCACTCATACCTGATAGGTCAATAGGAGGCATGAGAGCATAAGAATCAATCTGCCGAGTAGGAACAGAATGCCCTACTTTCGTTCCTAAAAGTTTCTTTCCGTTTGGAGCTGGCTCATTTTTCTGCACTGGCGTTCCCCAATTCCAGTCGCCCGCCACACTTCCCGATGCAGAGCTTCCAGAAAATTTCCAGCCGTCGATATTGTGCTCAAAATCGTTAGCGTACTCATCTGGTCGAACACCTGGTTTGATTGCGATCTCATGTATATCCGTACCACCTACTTGATTTCCCGCATAATCGTGCGCAACGATTTTCACTTGTATTTTTGCGCCTCGAATATCGTTTGCTGGAATTTTCCCAGCATAATCTCCTTCACGCGTATCTCCCGAAGTTTGACGCATCGGCAACTTAACGAACTCTCCACTTTCGCCGTTACGGTAAAAAGCTTCAACAGAAACAATAGAGACATCGTCTTTTATCTTTGCCTGCACATCGATGGATTGCCCGATAAACGCAAGCTCAGGCCATGTTGGAGCGATAATGGGCGAACGTTGATCTTCACCTTTTTGCAATACGTGACCAGTGATAGCAATATCTGTTTTTTCTGTATTACCTTTGCGTAAAGCTTGAGCTTTTCTCACTGCATCGTAGGCATTCAGATTTCCATATCCGTATCCCATATTGGGGCTTTCTGGATAGCGCAGATCGGTTGCCGAAACGGCGGTTGATCGAAGAATCTGTTCGATTTCATCTACTTTCAAGTCTGGATTTGCTTGCAGCATCAACGCTACTGTGCCAGTGACGTGCGGTGCAGCCATCGATGTGCCAGACCATGAAGCATAGCCTCCCGATGCAAGCGAGGAACGAATACGCACTCCAGGCGCGCAGATATCAGGCTTAATAAGGTCTTTTTGGAATGGAGATGGGCCAACACGAGAAAAATCAGCCAATTTTCCTTGCCTGTCACATGCCGCAACCGAAAATACTCCTGGCAAGTTTCCAGGATTAGCCAACGAACCGTCAGCAGGATAATCGCTGGTATTTCCAGCGGCAAACACAGGAAATATTCCCGCAGCACGCCATTTTTCTATGATCTGAGCAAACCAATCATTCTCTTCACTATCGCCACCCCAAGAATTATTGACAACACGTGGAGCATTTTCAGCGCGACCTGCGGGTTTCATGATCCATTGCGCAGCACGAATCATGCTGCTTTCATCTCCAGAGGTAGCTCCAATCGCACGAGCTGCAACGTATTTAGCACCTGGCGCCACACCAATCCGATTCGCATCGCCATCACTGCCAAGAATTGTGCCTGTGACGTGCGTACCGTGGTTATGCGAAGTATCGCTCAGATCACGGTCATCTGAAACAAAATCCTGGTAACTCTTATCTGCACCGAAAATACCGTAATCTTTATCATAAGCTTTGAATTTTTGGGTAATTGCAGAATGCTTATAGTTTACGCCAGAATCAATCACCCCGACAGTGACGCCAGTGCCGTCAATATTAAGCTCGTCCCACACTCTTGGCGCACCGATACTTTGCACACCCCATTCAATTCCTTCTCCAAGCGCTCTTGCACTTCGAGTGAGTGTGCGAATCGGCTGCACAGAACGAATTTTCTTGTTTAAGTGCACCAGTTTCACATCAGATCGTCTGGCTATTTCTTTAATCCCATCCGCATCTACGTAAGCTGCTATCGCATTGACGATATAGAAGGTTTCAATATCCTTTGCTCGCCCCTGCTGCTCGTACGATTCCAGAAGATCGATAAGCTGACGTTGCGATTTCACTGCCGTTTCACTCAATTCTCCGATCACTGCCTTGCGCTGAGCAACTGGATCGTCTGAAAAATTCTCCTGCGCTGGCTGCAGATCGGCTTCTTCAGCCATTTCAATAATGACCGAATACTTAGAGGTTCCTGGAGAAGCTGTGATTTTTTCTTCTAATTCGCTCGATATGCTTGACGATAGTTCATTGCGCGAAGCATCTTTCGGCGCCGTATAAGTAAAAGCTAATGCCGAAAAATTATTTGCAGCGAATACGCTTGCAACAACTCCAAGAATAAGTGCCAGTTTAGTACGTTTCATGTAATTTCCCCGTGTAGAGCTATTCACTTAGCTGGTTCGGTGCAGGTAGCCGTAGAGATTTCTTTATTTCATTCTTTTATTTTCAAAGATTTGCGTGATTAAAGCTCTGCTATGCATCGCGACCAGCGGATTTAACACAGTGGAAATAGTAGCACAGTAAATTTAGGTAAGCCTAACCTGATGTAAGAACTGGGGCACACCCCTCCTGACGAAAGAAGAGTGCTCACACACCACCGCATCTTTCAGTGAGCTAGATCTTTCAGTGCGCTAGCATTTTTAATTTCACACACAGTTTTCAAAAGTTTATGCGTGGATTTCATACGCAATTTTTTTGGTTACAGCAAATTCAAACACACATACAATATTCGTGTGCTCAAAATTTATGATGAAAGAAAGTTAATAAATAAACATTCGAAAGCAACTAAAAGAAGTTATCATCAATAACGGAAAAAATTGCGAAATCTGCCGATGTTGTCGCTACTGGAATCGGGCAGTATATGTTGTAAACCTGTGCTACACCGAAATACTTTCCGTGTGCGACACAGTTCTTGTGAGCTTACGGAAAAGAGTGAGGTTTCCGAGGAAAAGTTTCTTACCTCCCTCGTTTCGAAAGGAATCGTTTGCATCTAGGCGCAGAGCAAGAGAGTCAAATTCCATGACGGAATGACGGGCAATCCCCCACTGGAGCGAACGCCCGAGCCCCGTCATGGAATACGAACTAGGCAAACAGCTCCGAGTCGAAGAACTCTCGAAGGGTCACCCCGAAGCCCGCAGCTATCCGGTCGATGTTCTCCACCGAGACGTTGCGCCTTCCGATCTCGACCTCTGCGAAGTAGGTGAGCGACATGCCAATCGAGTTGGCGAACGCCTCCTGGCTCACGCCGCACTCCGCCCGAAGCTCCTTCGTGCGTAGTCCCACGCGCGTCCGCGCGTTCAGCTCAGTCATCAGGTACCCCTCCTTTTAGGTACCTGATGTTTAAGTTTCAACCTATATAAGTCACCCCTATATAAGTGACAATCCGAGGTACAATTAGCACACCCGAGAGAGACCTACACCAAAGGAGAAGCATGACGGAGGCAGCAGACTA
>CABQJD010000014.1 GCA_902464405.1 uncultured Actinomycetaceae bacterium
AGGCAGCAGACTACAGGCAGATGGCACGGGCGCAGCTGGCGGCGGCGGACTCGCTCGCGGCGCTGAGGGCGGAGCTGGCGGACGAGGAGAGGATACTCAAGACGATGAAGCGGCTCTCTGTGCTGACGGGTATCGGGTTCTGCATCCTGTTCGCAATGATGCTCGCCAGCGTCCTCCCAAAGCAATACGAGAGGTACGACCTCGCCATGAACGTCATCGGCACGCTGATAGTGGTGCCGATGATGGCTGCTCTCTTCGCGTGGCTCGCGTGCGCCCCCGCTGGGCTCATCGGCGTGTGGCGCTCGTCAAGGCACTCTAGCTGGTCCGTCTGGGGCGGACTCCTCGTCATCTTCGTGCTTTTCTTCCTGTTCGTCGGGTGGCCATGATGTCCGGCCCCGTCTACCTCGGCGCGCAGTCCCGCAGGGTCAGGCAGCTCAAGGCGGAGGTCGCGGAGGCGGAGGCGCACCTCACTGCCGCGTCGGCTGCTATACTATAGCAATGGAGAGCTAAACGTGTGAGGAAGGCAAGGAAATCAACATGCTGGAGCCGGTTGACGACGATGGGGATGGTTCCAGGAAGAAGGTCACAGTGACCGTCTTCGGGCGCGAGCTCCCCAAGAGGAAGGCCGTCGCGGCACTGGGCGTCGTGTGCGCCCTCGCGGTCGGGTCGCAGGGGCAGGACGGAGAGCCTGTCGGGCAGGAGCAGCCGCTGGCCGCGACGGAGGACGAAGGGGAGGAGACCTACGAGATTCAGGTCGGCGCGAAGGCCGATGGCTGGGTCGAGGGCGAGTCCTCCTCGGTCATCGTCCACGTGACGAGCGAGTCCGAGGGCATCGACTACTACCACGCCTACAACGGCAGCATTGGAGAGAGCTTCTATCAAGACGAGCCGTTTTAGGCATCAGACGACGTAAATGTTCTCTATGCACGCTTCGAAATAAATCCAAGTATCGCATTGTTCATCATTCCTTTAATTCGAGTGCTTGGCAGCAAATATGGATACACGAACAAATGGAAAAGCGAAACCATGGGGCGGATAGAGTCAAGCTTCCCTCTGACTCAAAAGGAAACCCTAACTTGGAATTAATGAATGATTATATGTGTAATATCAAATGGACAGCAGAAGAGAATCTAGACTCTCTGGAACATGTAGCACTATGAACGCGCTCAAGGAACGAATAAGGACATTATCATGGAGTACATTTTCCGTAAGGCAATTACCTGTTGAAAGGACTTCATGGACGAGGAACTATACGATGCAATACTCGGCGACTACGGCCCAGTCGTAACTCTCATTCTTATTTTAACGGTTTCAATTATCGCCATACTAAAACTTGGCGTTAACTTCAATTTGAATGACTACATTGCAAGCAGGAAAAGGCGGCACCTTTCTCTTGCCCGAATGTATTGTCCCCACATGGAACTCATACCACGTGAGGACAACCAAATTGAGATTCATTCATTCTTGTTTTCTCCTACCGGCACACTTGATTGGGTATGTAGCCGATGCGGAGCAGTAATGCATATCTGCCCAAGTGATGCCGAAACGCAAGAGCAAGCACAGTATTACATGGCCCATCCAGATGCCTACAATAAGCAAATGAGGAAGTTCAGAAAGCACGCTAGGAGATCTCTTTGAATCCGTTTTTTATAGACTAAATCAAAGAGTGATAGTTTTGTGAAAAATATGTAATGCTCTAAAAAACCAAACATCCCTATTGCGTTTGTTCGTCCCGTGGAATATTATAAAAATAAATTACTATGCTTCGAGGTGAAAAAATGGAATTTATGACTGCAAACCAAGCTGCAAAATTGTGGCACATATCTCAACGAAGAGTGCAAATTCTTTGCGCCGAAGGTCGTATTCCCGGCGTTTTTAAGTTAGGAGAAGCATGGGCAATTCCCACTGACGTAGAAAAACCTACTGACAAAAGAAAAAGAATGGAGAATGACGGCAATGAGCACACTTAATGTACTGGATTTGTTTTGTGGAGCCGGAGGCTTGTCATACGGCTTTGAAAGTGCCGGCTTTGACATTCTCTTGGGTATTGATAATGATGCAAAGGCTCTGGAAACATTTGAACTCAACCATAAAGGCTCTAAATCAATTTGTGGCGATATTACCCAAATTACCTACAATGAACATATCAAGCCATTGCTTAATGACAAGCAGATTGATGTGATTATTGGTGGTCCTCCTTGTCAAGGTATGTCTCTTTCTGGACCGAGAAAATTTGATGATCCACGCAATAAGCTATATCTTTCATATATTCGTCTTGTAAAAGAAATCCAACCTAAGGCATTTGTTATTGAAAATGTGCCGGGGCTTGTTGGATTGTTTGGTGGACAGATTAAAGATAGCATTATCGAGAAGTTCACTGAGATGGGTTATCATATTGAATATAAGATTTTATGTTCAGCAGATTATGGTGTACCTCAGAGCAGAAAGCGTGTTGTTTTTGTTGGTACGAGAGTTGGCAATTTTGAGTATCCTGCAATCAATCCTAATGTGGTTGCTTGCAGTATGGCACTATCTGATTTGCCTGCATTAGAAGATGAACTTGGCAATGAAGTATCAGAATATGCCACTCCCCCTCAGAACGCCTATCAGCAGCTTATGAGAAGCAGGTCTGATGTTGTATTAAACCATGTTGCAGCAAGCCACTCAGATAAAGTTAAGAAGATTATCGCTCTCGTTCCCGATGGTGGCAATTATAAAAATTTGCCAGAAGAGTATCGTGAATCGAGAAATTTCCACGTAGCATGGACACGATTCGCAAGTAACAAGCCCGCTCCTACAATAGACACGGGACACAGACATCACTTTCACTACAAGTACAATCGTGTCCCTACGGTAAGAGAATGCGCAAGGTTGCAGTCTTTTCCCGATGATTTCAAATTCTTAGGAAATAAGACCCAACAATTCAGACAGGTCGGGAACGCAGTTCCTCCGCTGATGGCACAAGCTATTGCAGAACAAGTTAAGAAAATGTTGGAGGGATAATATATGAGTGAGTATAAAATACCCGATGAATATTTTTTTAGGATTCATCATGTTCGCCCACGATTCAAGGGAGATATCGAAAATGTTTTAATATACATGGCAGAAGAAATTACTAAAGTTGGCGAAAAATCAACAGATACATTTGTTTCTGCTATAAATGCAGCAATCTACCGATATCCCGGAAATACCCATCGTGAGCTGAAAACTATAAATAACTGGAGAACTGAAATTTCTGCATTGTTTGGGTTCATTGAGCATACCCCTACCACTGACAAGCCCGGACGTAGAGCTATCGAACTGGCTGAACGACAGGATTTGGTGGAATGCTTCAAGGTGTTCCTTTACAACTTCCAATATCCCGGAGCGCATATTAAGCCTAAAAATGTTTTGGAACAAATTGAAGCGGGCGTTCATTTTAAACCTGCACAGTATATTTTGAAACTGTTGCGTCATGCGAATAAGGATGGCGGTAACTCAATCGGCTTAACAAAATTTGAGGTTTGCCATTGTATTTTCAACGATCTACGAGTTACTCGTGACAACGAAGGCGTTGAAAATACATGGGAACGTATTTTACAGAACCGCAAAAATGGCTATGAATATGACCAGACGGGCGATGTAATTCGATATGGCGGAGATATTATCGACTACATGGAAATTGCCAATCTGCTGAAAACTTATGACAGCAGAACATATTATCTTAACACACTTGAAGAAGAAGCAATTATAAAGTTCTGCGAATCTTCTGAATGGTTTGCAGAGTATGATGCGATGCTCAAAAAACGTAAGGGCTCTTTGCAAGCAGTTAAGAACTGCACTACGGGTTGGTTCTCTTATGTCAATAGAGACATTCAGAATACCGACTTTGCAACTGATATTCTGGCTTATATTGCATCTGATGCAGACGAACTGAAAGCACTTAAAGACAATATTACAACCGAACAGGATGCAACCATATCTGACCTTATTGACAGAGATAACGAACTGCAACGCAGAATTGCTTCTTACTATGATGTGTTCACAACAAAAGACATCGGCGATATTGGCGAAAGTCTTGTTCACGGACATGAGTGTATGCGTGTCAAGATTGGTGGTCGTGAGGATCTCATTCATTTGATTAAGCGTATTCCTACTCAGTTTGCTGTTGGCTATGATATAAGCTCTGTTGAACTTGATGAAAGAAAACGCTATATCGAAGTTAAAACTACAATTAGTTCCAAGCCGTTGCATTTCAACAGAATACATTTAACCAAGAATGAGTGGAATACTGCAAGTAGCACTCACGACAGATACTATGTTTATCGTTTGCTTTTGAGTAAATCCGAAAGAAAGCTGTTCTTGTTGCAAGACCCCGTTGGATTATATAAAAAGGATCTGATTGATATGATTCCGGGCGATGGTGCGGATATTACATTTAACCCACAAAATGTGGGTAGATTTGAGGAGTTACTGACATGGACAAATTAAAAGTTGCGTCTTTTTTCTGTGGATGCGGAGGAACTGATGTCGGATTGTTAGGCGATTTCCTATATCAAGGAAAGAACTATGCTTCTAATGAAATGGAAATTGTTTATGCGAATGATATTGACCCTAACGCTTGTGCTATTTTTCAAAAAAATTTTGGTATCGAGCCAGACAACCGAGACATTCGCACTGTCAAAAGCAATGAAATTCCAGATTTTGATATTCTGACAGGAGGATTTCCTTGCCAGTCGTTTTCTATTGTTGCCCAAAATCCCATACGATTGGGTATTAAAGATGAGCGAGGGATGCTCTTTTTTGAAATGTGCCGTGTTCTGAGAGAAAAGCAACCTAAGTGTTTTATTGCAGAAAACGTGAAGGGCATTTTAACAGCAAATAAAAAAAGTGCTTTTCCCCTGATTGTCAAGGAATTTGAAGACAGTGGATATGATATAAAATATACAATTTTGAACTCCGCAAACTACGGCGTACCACAAAAAAGGGAACGGGTTATCATTGTAGGTTTTAGAAAAGATTTGCAAGTGGATTTTACTTTCCCCAAAATAGAGATTGAGGGCGAAGAAAACTTTGTTCCTTTGAAAACAGTCATTCAAGAGACCGTCGATGAAAAATATTTCTTTAGCGAAAAGGCTGTGGCGGGAATGATGAAAAACAGGGCATCCATGAATAAAGGAAGAGCACAAGATATTACAAAGCCTTGTAATACCGTTGGTGCACACCTTGCAAAAGTTTCTTTGAATAGCACTGACCCTGTCCTTATGGAAGAAGGCAGATATAGGAGATTTACTCCCAGAGAAGTTGCACGTATTCAATCTTTCCCAGACAGCTTTGAATTAGTCGGAAGCGAAGCAGCACAGTATAGAGCCTTAGGCAATGCTATTCCGCCTGTTATGTTTTGGTATGTGGCAAATGCAGTAGCAAAACAATTTCCCTACGAAAAATAATTTCTTACCCTTCTTTCAAAATTTCCTCACCGTTTTGATTTATAAGGATTCTGGGCTTTATTATATTACTCCCACTCAATCGTCCCTGGTGGCTTGCTTGTGCAGTCGAGCACTACTCGGTTAATTTCGCGCACTTCGTTAGTGATACGGTTGGAAATTTTTGCGATCACATCATAGGGCACGCGGCTCCAATCAGCACTCATCGCATCTTCACTACTTACTGGACGAAGCACAACGGGGTGCCCATACGTGCGCCCGTCTCCTTGCACACCCACCGAACGTACATCAGCCAGTAGCACCACAGGGCACTGCCAAATATCGCGATCAAGCCCAGCAGCAGTCAACTCCTCACGCACGATGGCATCAGCGTCACGCAAAATACGTAGACGCTCCTCAGTGATTTCTCCAATAATACGAATCGCCAAACCAGGCCCAGGGAACGGCTGGCGCCACACAAGATTCTCAGGAAGCCCCAGCTCCACACCAATCGCACGTACTTCATCTTTAAAGAGATCACGCAACGGCTCAATCAGCTCAAAATCAAGATCTTCTGGCAAACCACCCACGTTGTGGTGACTCTTGATATTTGCTGTGCCATCTCCTCCGCCAGATTCTACAACGTCAGGATAGAGTGTGCCCTGCACAAGGAATTTTACTTTTTTGCCTTCTGCACCTGCACGCGCAACCAGTTCGCGTTGCGCTGCTTCAAAGCTTCGAATAAATTCACGCCCAATAATTTTACGCTTCTGCTCAGGCTCCGAAATGCCAGCGAGCGCCGTCAAGAATCGCTGCGATTCGTCCACAGGCATAATCTTCATGCCGCGCGCAGCAGCATAATCACGAATCACCTGCTCGGCTTCTCCTTTGCGCAGCAAACCATGATCCACAAAAACGCAAGTGAGCTGATCTCCAATTGCTCGATGCACAAGAGCTGCAGCAACAGAAGAATCTACACCACCAGAAAGCCCACAGATTACCCAAGCATCACCAACCTGCTCACGAATTGCTGCCACCTGATCTTCAATAATTGAATCTGCCGCCCAATTTGGCTCCAAGCCACAGCCGTCACGCAAAAATTTTCGGAAAAGCTCGTTGCCGTTCTCTGAATTGCGAGCCTCCGGATGCCACTGCACACCAAAAAGCTTGCGCTCCTTATCTTCGAATGCCGCAACTGGAGCGCCAGGCGTGCATGCCGTCACCGTAAAACCTTCAGGCGCTCGATGCACGGCATCTCCGTGGCTCATCCACACGTTTTTCGGAGTTTCTTCGCCGCTCATCAGCACGCACTCATTTGCTGAATGCTGAAGTTCTGCTTGCGTTGCGCCAAACTCACTTGTGCCAGTTTTCGCTACCTCTCCTCCAAGAGCCTGAGCCATCTGCTGAAAGCCGTAGCAAATACCCAGCACTGGAACACCTGCTTCGAGAAGGGCTGGATCAAGCACAGGCGATCCTGGCTCATACACTGATGAGGGCCCGCCGCTTAAAATAATTGCGCACGGATTTTTTGCCAGAATCTTCTCAGCGCTAAGTGAATGAGGCACGAGCTCCGAATAATAACCAACATCACGCACACGCCGAGCGATGAGCTGAGCATACTGAGCGCCATTATCTACAACAATTACTGGGCGAAGATCATCATGAGCCATGTATTTAGTCTAACTCAGGCACTGCTTTTCCTCACAGCCCGCAGCCGAGAGGAAGATACGCTCTTTAGTTCACAGCCTCATGCACGCCCCTCCCGATGTAGGGTTCGCTCATGCATACCCCATACACAATCCACCTATGCCGCTGTATAGGCACATACTGCATCTCTTACTGAGGTACTACAAGCAGGAGATCACTTCAGCCTATTCCAGCGCGAGGCGCCGCATAGATTCCACATGCGTCAACTCACCAGAAACAGGATCAATAAAATCGAGCGATTCTGCAAGGAGCTGGAGTGGGTAAGTACGCTCTGCAGCCTTCTCCTTCGAAAGAATTTCAGGATAAAGTGGATCGGCATATATCGGCGCACCAAGCTCTTTCATCGCAACGCGCAATTGATGCGTGAAACCCGTATGCGGATAAAGGCGATAGAGCGCAAGCTGCTCATGAATTTTTTCCCCTGCTACTGCTCGCACGAATTCTATGTCGGTGACGGCAAGGCTGCCATTTCGCTCAGGAGCTTGACGATGCTCGCCATAGTAGCGAAAGCTGGAAGAGCTGCCAGCATCAGCTGATATTTTTTCTTGGGTGACGTCTGTGCTCGTTTCTCGCTCTCGTATCACTTCAACGCGCAGCTGCCCATCACGTTTACGTAAAAGGAGTTCGCTGTGCCATCGAGAGGAGCATAAATCCCCTTGTGAAGCCTTGCGAGAACCATCATGCAAACCAGTGGATAAATCGCGGATCAGATAATCACTGCACGAATCACTGCCCACATCGTTGCCTGACTTTTCACCCAGAGCGCCGCAGATATCTCTATACGGCAAATGCTGATTTACATTCTCTTTTGGAGCGCTATGCAGATTCTGCAAATTACGCTCAACAATCGGAGCAATTGCTCGATATGTTTTGCGCACGTGACGATCCTGAAACATTTTCTGATAGGCGCCACGCCACTGCGGATCTTTCACAAGAAGGAGCAAGCCAGCAGTTTCTAAATCAAGCCGATGAGCAGCCACTATTAAATCGTTTGCGAATTGGCGGCGAGCTGCAACGAGAACCGTTTGTGCCACATGAGACCCCTTAGGCACTGAGGCCATGCCATGCGGTTTATCTACCACGATATAGCGTTCATTTTCGGCTACGACTGGCAAAATAATTGGCTCTTCAGGCTCATCGAGCACAGGGCGAAACACCCATATCCTCTCCCCTGGCTGGTATGGATCATCTCGTCGAAGAGGGATATTATGCCCTGCAAGCACGTCTGCGCGATCAAGAAGCTCCAGCCCCTGCGATCCAAAACGTTCCTCAAACCATTGCCCCATCGTCACCCACGGAACGCTAATCTCTTTTTCGCC
The DNA here is from genome assembly GCA_902464405.1 of uncultured Actinomycetaceae bacterium. Taxonomy (GTDB): domain Bacteria; phylum Actinomycetota; class Actinomycetes; order Actinomycetales; family Actinomycetaceae; genus Arcanobacterium_A. The sequence goes on from CABQJD010000014.1 coordinate 8,432, forward strand.
GTCACGAGAAAAAGGAAGTCTGAAAGGCGCAGCATTGATTCCGTTACGCAGCGGCGGCTGGATTCTGCGCCGTTTTTCACTTCGGCGCACACTCCTGCTTTTTCTTCTGCTAATCACCAGTACAACTTTAATGCCTAGCTGCAATAAATACGCATTCTCCATAAGAGCCGCCCGCAAGCGGTCTGCTGCACGACGAGCTATGCACTGCCAGACGTGTCCAGCAAAACACATAAACTCTGCAATTGCAGTTCTAGATTTCTAGCGAACGTGAGAGACTATAAGTAAACGTATAAAACACGACTCAGAGAGGACGTCTCGTGACGAAGAGTTTATATTTCACTGCAGCAGAAGGAAACGTCGGCACCCGATCTGCAGCGCACGCCTGCATAGAGGTTTTGCGTGAACGATATGAAAAATTGGGAGTGTTTCGCGCATTTACCAACGGTTCTATCGAAAGTGACGAAAGTTTTCGCGAACTTCTCGTTGCGGCAGGCAATGAGGACGATCTTCAGCGAGCTTGGGGAACGACCCGCCAAGAATACGTGGCTGATGAAGACGCTTCGATGGTGACTCTCGTCAAACGCTACACAGATTACGCCAAAGACTACGATGCAGTACTTATTATCGGCTTGCTCGACTGCGATCCAATCTATCCTGGATTGCTTGCTCGAGCTGGACGCACCGCCGCTAACCTAGGCACAACTGTGCTCCCTATTATCTCAGGCGCGCTACGAGGCACACGAGATATCGAATCCATTTCGCATCTTGCAATCCATGAAATTTCTCATCAGCATGCTCCCGTTTCTGCCATGCTGATCACTGCAGCTTCCCACGAATTGATCGAGGTACTTCCACGCGAAGGATCCCACAGCTCCATTATCACGTTTGCAGATGGCACAGCGCCTGAACTTTCAGAAAACGATAAAAATATTCTTATTTCTGCAATGGAACACGACTCCAACGTCATCACGCCGCTAAGCTTCACAGCAAGTTTGATTGAGCGAGCACGAGCGAATCGCAAGCGTATCGTCCTTCCCGAAAGCGACGACGATCGCGTGCTCCTCGCCGCCGCTGAACTGCTGGAACGTGAAGTCGCCGATATTATTTTGCTTGGCGATGCCGCCACTATCGCTGCTCGGGCAGACGAACTTAGCATTAACCTCGGTGAGGCAGAAATAATCAGCCCAGAAGATCCTGAACTGCTGGGCAAATACGCCGAAAAGTTTGCAGAGCTTCGCGCGAAGAAAGGCGTCACCTACGAGCAAGCCTTGGAGAAGGTCAAGGATATTTCATATTTCGGCACGATGATGGTCTATATGGGTGACGCCGATGGCATGGTTTCTGGAGCAGCGCACACTACGGCACACACAATCGTGCCAAGCTTCCAGACGATTAAGACAAAACCAGGAGTAGATCTTGTAAGCTCTGCGTTCCTGATGCTGATGGAAGATCGCGTCTATGTGTATGGCGACTGCGCCGTCACCACGAACCCAACGCCAGCAGACCTTGCTTCTATCGCAATTTCCTCCGCAGAAACTGCCATACAGTTTGGAGTTGAACCGCGCGTTGCTATGCTCAGCTATTCCACTGGCACATCAGGAAAAGGACCAAGCGTTGATGCAGTGATCGAAGCGACAGCAATCGCGAAAGAGCGCCGCCCAGACCTACTTATCGAAGGACCTATCCAGTATGACGCCGCTGTAGACGAAGCAGTCGCTTCAAAGAAGCTTCCTGGATCACCAGTGGCTGGCAAAGCAACTGTGTTTATTTTCCCCGATCTCAATGCTGGAAACATCGGCTATAAAGCAGTTCAGCGTTCGAGCGGCGCAGTAGCAGTCGGTCCGCTTCTGCAAGGGCTCAACAAGCCTGTAAACGATCTTTCGCGCGGCGCCCTCGTGGAAGATATCGTCAATACAGTTGCTATTACGGCAATTCAAGCTCAAAACTAGGCATATAAGCCCACATAAGAGCTTGAATGCAATGCACCAGCAGAAAGCGCACACAGCATCACATATATTTAATTTCATTTTTCCTAGATCATTTCCTCTAGATTTATCAAATAAAAGGAGTAATCTACATGACAGTCCTCGTGATCAACTCAGGATCCAGCTCAATTAAATATCAGCTCATAGATCCAGAATCCGGAGAATCAATTGCCAGCGGCCTCGTAGAGCGTATCGGCGAAGAAATCGGGCACTATGCTCATCAATACCAAGGAACGACCACTGATATCGATGAGCCTATCGCCGATCACAGTGTTGGCTTGCGCAAAGTGATCGAACTATTCAACACTGTTGGCCCGAATCTTGAAGAAGCACATATCAAAGCGGTCGGGCACCGCGTGGTGCAGGGCGGTAAATATTTCTCGCGCGCTGAAATCGTCACGCCAGAAGTAGAAGCTAAAATACGTGAGCTTATCCCACTCGGTCCTCTCCACAATCCAGCTCACCTCAAAGGGATTGACGTGGCACTTCAGCTCTTTGACGTGCCAAACGTTGCCGTATTCGATACCGCATTCTTCCAAGATCTTCCAAACGAATCGGCAACTTACGCGCTCGACCGTGAGATTGCCGAGAAATATGAGATCCGCCGCTATGGCGCTCACGGCACGAGTCACAAATACGTGAGTGGAAAAGTGAGTGAAATTCTTGGACGTTCTGATCTGAAGCAGATCGTGCTCCATCTGGGCAATGGCGCCTCCGCATCGGCCGTGATCGGCAAACATGCTTTCGACACTTCTATGGGATTGACACCGCTCGAAGGCTTAATGATGGGCGGGCGTACAGGAGATATCGATCCAGCAGCAGTCTTCCATCTGCAGCGCGTAGCAGGAATGAGCGTTGATGAAGTGGACGAACTCTTCAACAAGAAGAGCGGTTTGAAAGGCTTGGCAGGCGATAACGATATGCGAGGTGTGCGCGCCGCTGCCGATGCTGGCGATCCTCATGCAATTGAAGCACTCGAGGTGTACGAGCATCGCCTTCTGCGTTATATTGGCGCATACACAGCCGAGATGGGCGGCGTAGACGTCATTACTTTTACTGCTGGCGTAGGAGAAAACAGCCCGTGGCTGCGTGAAGATATCGCAAAGCGTTTAGCGCCATTCGGTGTGAAAATTGATCCAGAGCTCAACGCAGTTCGTTCCAAAGACGCACGAATCATCTCGACTCCCGATTCCAGCGTTATCCTCATGGTAGTTCCAACGAACGAAGAGCTCGCTATTGCCCGTGAATCGATGGATGTGATCTCTTAGTCGAGAAAAGTAAATAAAGGTTGAGCAGCTGCTCTCTCCTCTCTTCAGGGAGCTTCTCCTTAGGAAGCCTGCTGCTAGAGAAAGCAGCTATAAGCCGCAAAAACTCGCCATAGTCTGCCAATCTAGAAGCGCAGAAAGAACTGAGCGCGGTGTACTGTATCGTATGCAGTACACCGCGCTGCTTTATAAAAAGATTTTCTGAAGAAAAATTATTCAGGCAATGTATCGAGCACTGCGCGAGATCCAGATAGTCCTAAACGGGTAGCTCCTGCAGCCATCAATGCCAACGCAAATTCACCGTCATGAATGCCGCCCGAAGCCTTCACCTCACAGCTATTTCCGACTGTCTGCTTCATCAGCTGCACTGCGTGTACAGAAGCTCCCCCAGCCGAGTGAAATCCTGTAGACGTTTTCACGAAATCAGCATCGACGTTGCGCGCAATTTCGCACACTTTCACGATTTCTTCATCAGTGAGAGCCGCCGATTCAATAATCACTTTCAGCACAGCGTATGGAATCGCCTCGCGCACAGCAGCAATATCATATTCAACTGCATCCCAATCATGCTCTTTTACGAAGCCGATATTTACCACCATATCCACTTCATCTGCTCCGCAGGCAACTGCTTGAGCTGCTTCAGCTGCCTTAACGTTGCTTGCAACTGCACCGCTTGGGAAACCGCACACCACAGCAAGTTTCAGATCTGCCAAATCAATACTTTCTGGCAACGGAAGCATCGAAGGCGATACGCACACCGAATATGTGCCCAGTTCTTGCGCTTCACGCACCAAAGCAGCTACTTGCTGCGTCGTCGCCTCTGGTTTTAATAAAGTGTGGTCAATAATTCCTGCCACGCTTGCACGATCTACCATAGTAATCTCCTCATACATATCATCTTTAATGTTTATATTAGTGCGTGCACACATATGGGCAATGCCGATACTGCTCAGGCACCTCAGCTTACCTCACTACTTGTGTGCCTTTTGTGTGCCCTGCTTCTGTATCAGCCTTCAATACGATCCAATATGACACCGAGCGCCAAAGCTGGCGAATCTCCAATAACGATTCCCCCTTCGAGAGCCTCCAAAGCTCGAGGAAAACGATCTGGCTCATCTGTATGCAAAGTAAGAAGTTTTTGCCCTTTACGCACACGCTCACCAGGCTTTGCATAAATCTCAACACCTGCCCCTGCTTGGACAGGTTCCCCTTGTGAGGTGCGACCAGCACCTAACCTCCAACTAGCCACCCCTACCGCGAGCGCGTCGAGCTTTTGGATAATGCCATCATCGTCTGCCGTGACGTCAATCGACTCTTGTGCGTGCACAAGCTCAGCATCAGGATCTCCACCTTGCCAGCGAATCATCTCACGCCATTTATCCATTGCCCGCCCGTCTTGAAGCGCCTGCTCAATATCAGCGTCTGGTTGCCCTGCTGCCGTCAGCATTTCGCGAGCAAGAGCCAGCGTCAACTCTACAACGTCACGCGGCCCGCCCCCAGCAAGCACTTCAACGCTTTCTTCTACTTCGAGAGCATTACCTACTTTTAGCCCAAGTGGTGTACTCATATCGGTGAGCAGAGCAACCGTCTGTACGCCTGCGTCACTGCCAAGATCGACCATCGTGCGGGCAAGCTCTCGCGCCTGCCCAAGCTCTTTCATAAAAGCACCAGATCCTACCTTCACGTCTAAAACAAGCGAGTGAGTGCCTTCGGCAATTTTCTTGCTCATAATCGAGGTGGCGATAAGAGGAATACAATCCACTGTTGAGGTGATATCTCGCAGTGCGTAAAGTTTTTTATCTGCAGGAGCAAGCCCACTTCCAGCAGCGCAGATCACTGCTCCTGGCCCTTCCATCCCAAGCTGACGCATAATATCGGCATTGCTCAGATCTGCCCTCCAGCCAGGAATGGATTCGAGCTTATCGAGCGTACCTCCAGTATGCCCTAGCCCTCGCCCAGACAGTTGCGGCACAGCCACTCCGTACACAGCAACGAGTGGAGCAAGAGGAAGCGTAATTTTATCGCCCACGCCTCCAGTTGAATGCTTATCTGCAGTGACGCGCCCTAGCCTAGAGAAATCCATGCGCTCGCCAGAATCGATCATCGCCGTCATTAAACGTGAAATTTCGTGACGATTCATACCGTTGAGAAAAATTGCCATAGCGAGCGCACTCATCTGCTCGTCTTTAACGACACCGCGAGTATAGGCATCGATTACCCACGCAATTTCTTCGTCTGTGAGCTGATACCCATCTCGCTTATGCCGAATGACGTCTACTGCATCAAATTTTTCTGCCATGCTCTTTCTTTCACTCACTTTCACTGATGTATCCTCACCCCTATCAGGGCATATTGCAACTAGCTATATTTTTATTGCTGTGGGAACCTGCGCTAGATCGGATGGGCCGAAAGCATCGGGAAGAACTTCGCGCATCGGCGTCACGCCTCGCGGCATATGCACCAAAAGCTCACTGCCACCATGCTCAAACAAGAGCTGCCGGCAACGACCGCATGGCACAATCAGATCGCCGTTATTATTCACGCATGCTACCGCAACGAGCCGTCCACCACCTGTACGGATAAGCTCACTAACCATTCCACATTCAGCGCAGAGCCCAACTCCAGATGCAGCATTTTCCACATTGCAACCACTCACGTAACGCCCATCATCAACAAGCCCTGCAGCTCCTACTGGATATCGCGTATAGGGAGCATAAGCATACGTACACGCCTGCTTAGCTAGGCGGATAAGAGCATCCCAATCGATTGACTGCACCATCGCGCTTCCTTTCTCACTTTCTCACTTTACTGTGAATCTTATTGAAAGCAATACTGCACTTCATATACAACGTATTTTCCTACACCCGCTCTAAGCCTGGTGCAGAGAGAAAAGGGACATCACTTCATATATGGAATATTTTCTGCAGCAGGAGCACGGCTCTTACCCACGAAGCCTGCCACAGCAATAATTGTGATGATGTATGGAATCATATTCACAAGCTGTGAAGGAATAGCGTGCGTGAGGTTCGGCATCAGCTGAGCAACTGCCGTCGCAAAGCCAAACATAAGAGAAGCTCCCAGCGCACCAATCGGATGCCATTTGCCAAGAATCATCGCAGCCAAAGCGATATAACCATTTCCTGCCGACATATTATCTGTAAATGCCAACCCTTGCCCGATCGTGAAGAATGCGCCACCCAACCCAGCTAAGGAGGAAGCAAGAATTGTGTTGCGAATACGCGTGCGGTTCACCTTAATGCCAACAGTATCTGCGGCACGCGGATGCTCACCCACAGCTCTCAGACGCAAACCCCAACGGCTGCGATAGAGGAAAATCGTCAGGAATACGACCACAGCATACATGATGTACACGAGGATTGTCTGATTGAAAAGCGCTGGACCAACAACTGGAATATCAGCTAAGAAGGGAATCCTGATTGCTTTAAGCGAATGCCTGCTCGTATTGAGAATCTGAGCATGCTCAGACATCAACGAACCATAAAAGAAAGTGGTGAGCCCGAGGCAGAGCACGTTGAGCACAACACCCACAATAATTTGGTCAACACCATATTTCACAGAAAAAAGTGCGAGCAGGCAGCCTACGAAAGCGCCCGCAATCGGAGCAGCAATAAGCCCAGCATACGGGGTTTGGAAAAAACTTGCTGCCATGACGCCCATAAAAGCACCGACTAAAAGATCACCCTCAATCGCGATATTGACTACGCCGACATGCTCACTCATCACACCTGAGAGAGCCCCGAAAATGAGCGGAGTGGAAATTGCAACTGTTGCCGCGAAAGTGGTGGTAAGAGTGAGAGCTCCTGCACTTCCAGCACCAGCGAAAATCAGAAAACCCAGCACAGTCACAAGTGCAACCACAATTGCGGCCGCGCGATCTGCAAGAAAGCCTTTACGCCCGTAAGAATCGCGAGCCAAAGCGGAGACGATGCTCCAGAGCAGCATCACAACAGCAACACCAAAAAATATCCACAGAACTATTGCTGCTGGCACAGAAAAATCGGGAATATCTATAAGCGACCCACTATCATTCAAACGAATAAGAGTATTACCTTGAGCACGAAGAGCGAATAAGAAAAGGAGAATAGCTGCTATCGTATAAGTGATCGGCATTTTCCACGATAATTTTTCTTGAACATCACGGGGAATCCCTAGCGTATGTGCCACTGGCAGAGAATCTTTCACACGAACTGTACGGTTCACTTGAGTGCTATTCATGCCTGCACCCCCTTTACACTCGACGCATGTACATTCGAGGCCATCGCCACCAAATCACGTACTCCTTTACCATCAGGACGAGGCAGATGGAAGAGCCAGCGTACCAACGCTGGAGCTGCAATCAACAAAACAATCACAGATTCCAAAATAAGGATCATATCGATTGGCACGCCCTGGGTCTGCATCTTAAAACCACCTGCCTTGAAAGCACCGAAAAGTAAGCCAGAAAAGAAAATACCAAGCGGCTTATTGCGCCCGAGCAGCGCTACCGTAATCGCATCAAAACCGATAGAACCAGCAATAGCTGTACCTACGCCAGTATTGTCGAGGTACATCGTGCCCAAAGCCTCATTCGCACCAGCAAGCCCACAAAACATTCCCGAGGCAACCATTGTCAACGTGGTGACGCGCCCGATATTCATGCCTGCACTGCGGGCAGCATGCGAATTTGCACCCACAGCTCTCACCTCAAAGCCGAATGTGCAACGCTCTAAAATCCACCAGTAAAGAATCACAGCCACAATTGCAATGATGAAACCCAAATGCAATTTAAAAGGAGCTGGCAAAATTGCTGGAAGCGCAGCAGAATCGCAGGCAATCGGAGAAATCAGATTGTTTTGGTTCGGTTTTTGCCACGCATCTTGGCTGAGCACAAAAGCAAGAGCAAGCCCCGCAATATTATTGAGCATAATAGTGATAATTACTTCGTTTGCACCAGTTTTTGCTTTGAGGAAGCCAGCAATCCCAGCGTAAAGACCACCAGCAATAAGAGCAGCGAGAAGAGCTGCGATCAAGTGAATACCAGCAGGCATAGGGAAGAAAATAGAGACACCAATAGCAGCAATTGCACCGAAAATAATCTGCCCTTGCCCGCCGATATTAAAAAGCCCTGCACGAAAACCAAAGCCTAAACCCAGCCCTGCAAGAATGAGAGGAGCAGCGAAACGCAACGAATCTGTGAGAGGGCGTATAGCTTGAGCAAAACCGCGAGTGGCAAGTACGTCTGAATTGAAAATCGCACCTTTAAACATTGCCGCGTATGCATCAAAAACCGAAGCACCCGATATAACGATCAGCAATGCACCAATAAGGAAGGCAATGATGACAGCTAGAATGCCAACCAGCCAGCTGGAACGAACTGCGGCGTGTATATACGATCGAAGCCACACACCCATGCCTGCAGATTTTTTCATTTCCCTGCCTCCTTTCCAGCCGCTGCCAATGCTTCTTCTTGAGGCACTCCTGCCATCATCAAACCCAGTAAATCTCGCGGCGTATCAGCTGGGACGATACCAACGATCCGCCCGCGATACATCACAGCAATGCGATCTGCAAGCGCCACAACTTCATCCAGCTCTGAACTGACCAACAAAACTGGTGTGCCAGAATCACGCTCGTCAATAATCCTCTTATGAATAAATTCGATAGAGCCCACATCAACACCGCGCGTCGGCTGATTTGCCACGAGCAATTGGAGATTTCTCGACAACTCCCGCGCCACAACAACTTTCTGCGCATTACCGCCTGAGAGAGTAGAAATCGGATCTGAAATTCGAGTGATACGCACATCAAACTCTTCAATCAATTTCTGAGCATTCTCATTCACTGCTTTGGGATACATCGCTAGCCCACGAGCAAATGGCTGATTCTTGTATTGATCGATTATCAGATTCTCTGCAATAGAAAAACTGGCGATTGTGCCGTCACTCTGGCGATCCTCAGGAATAAATCCAACACCCGAATCAATAATCGAGCGCACAGACTTTCCGTGTAAAGATGTGCCGTTAAGCTCGATAGACCCAGCTGAAAGCTCTTGTAGACCCATAACTGCCTCTGCCAGTTCTGTCTGCCCATTGCCCTGCACACCCGCTATAGCAAGAACTTCTCCTCGGCGCACACTCATGCTCACATGATCGAGCACATGAGCTCCAGTTTCACCAAGTAAGGTGACGTCTTTAAACTCAAGAGCAACCTCACCCAGCTTTGGCTCTTGCTTATCAACTTTCATCGTTACAGGGCGCCCAACCATCATTGTGGCAAGCTCAGCCTCAGAAGAATTAGGGCTTGCGTGCCCTACCACTGCTCCTCGGCGAATCACCGTAATATCGTCTGCCACTGCCCGCACTTCACGCAGCTTATGAGTAATAAAGACAATTGAGGTACCGCTAGCTGCAAGCTGCTGCATAATTTTCATCAACTCGTCTGTCTCTTGAGGCGTCAGCACAGCAGTTGGCTCATCAAGAATTAAAATTTTTGCATCTCTTGAAAGCGCTTTAACGATTTCCACCCGCTGCTGCACACCAACAGGAAGATCCTCAATATAGGCGTCTGGATCTAGATCAAAGCCGAAACGCTGTGATACGTCGAGCACAACTTGACGAGCTTTTTTAATATCAATCAAACCAGCGCCTTTTGTCGGCTCATAACCCAGAGCAATCGATTCTGCTACTGTGAATACAGGGATAAGCATAAAGTGCTGATGAACCATGCCGATCCCTGCAGCCACTGCATCACCAGGTCCGTTAAATCGCATTGGTTTTCCGTCTAGCAAAATCTCGCCCTCATCGGGATCATATAGACCATAGAGCACATTCATCAGCGTAGATTTACCAGCGCCATTTTCGCCCAGTAAGGCATGAATATGCCCCTGTTCAACAACAAGATCTATGCGATCATTTGCAATAAGAGAGCCGAACCGCTTGGTAATCCCCTTTAATTCCAGCTTCACTGCACGCCCTTCCCTTCCCTATCACACCCCTGAGCGTTTGTTTTATTATAACGAGAAAAACCGCTGTGACCTAGCCAACAAGAAACATAGTAAATAGTGTGCGCAACTGTTGCACATACACACGTGTGGCTCACCCATATGGGTGAGCCACACGTGTACGCTGGCAAGCATTTTGCTAGCAAACGCAGATTAGCACACATTCATGCGCGAATAGTTCACTTGTTTGCAGATGGAGATTCGATCTTCAAAGAGCCATCAGCGATCTTCGCCTGAAGGTCTTTGACCTCCTTCTTCACGTCTTCTGGAACAGCAGAATCAAGATCATGGAACGGAGCAATACCCACACCGCCGTTGGCAATCGTACCGACGAATGGATCTGCAGAGAACTTACCATCCATACCGGCCTTAATCGTATCTTTCACAGCTGGGCCGATCTGCTTCATCACAGACGTGAGCGTAATAGCCTTGTAGTCAGGCACAGATTCGTACCAATCGGAATCCACGCCGATAATGTACACATTACCTGCAGCCTGCGCAGCAGCAGCAGCACCGTGACCAACTGGCCCAGCAACTGGCATAACGATATCAGCACCTTGGGAAATGAAGCCTTCAGTAAGAGTCTTCCCTTTTGCTTGATCCTCAAACGAATCCGCGAAAGAACCTTCCTGAGCTTCTTTATTCCAACCAAGCACTTCTACCTTTGTGCCCTTAGCTTCGTTATATGCCTTCACACCATCAGCAAAACCATCCATAAAGATGGTGACTGACGGGATAGCCATACCGCCGAATGTTGCAACTTTCCCTGTTTTCGTCACGCCTGCAGCAACGTAACCTGCAAGGTAGCCTGCTTCTTGAGTGTTAAACAAAAGCGGGCGAGCATTTGGAAGTTCAACAGCCTTGCCAGCACTATCAGAGAAAGAGGAATCGACAAGAGCGAAGTTCAAATCCGAATTCTCTTGAGCGGCAGTTGTGGTGGCAGCAGCAAGATTGAAACCAACACCGATAACGAGGTTACAACCATCGTCAATCATCGATTGGGTATTTGGCGCAAAATCAGCATCAGAGCTAGATTCTGCCGTATTGGTCTTAATTCCAAATTCTTTAGCTGCTTCATCAAGACCAATCTTCGCAGATTCGTTGAAACTCTTATCGTCCCAACCACCAGCGTCAGAAACGAGGCATGCTTTATAGTCAGAAGCCGAAGCTGATCCACTACCACTAGATTTATCTGCAGACCCTGAACATGCGGAAAGAGCAAGTGCACACGCAGCACCGAGCGCTGCAATAGTCGTCAATTTCTTCACGTGATTCTCCTGAAATATCGATATGGGCAACGTCTGATACAGGCGTTCACTTACTAATTTATCGCATTCTCACAGCATATAGAGAATTAAATAAAGACTTAATAATACTTCACACCTGCAGTTTTAATTCTTAACTTCAGGCAAAAATTTCATACTCTTTGACGCATTTGGATGAGTGCTATAGTGGCTCTTTGCTCGATACGCCGCAATCGCACCCGCATCGTAATGCGCTTGCGCAATCTCATATGCCGTCTGTGCCTGAAGCTTTTTTTGACGAGCACGCTCCACTTTTCGGCGTCTCCATGCAGCTCGCAAACCGCGCCATCGAGGAATGTGAACTGCTGGCGCAGCAGTGAGTGCTGGCGTCACCGTCACACCACTAACAGGATCAAAATCCCACACAAGCGTTTCTAACACACTCTTCGTCACGAAATTCGGAGTATCTTTCGCATGCAAAAAATACTCTGGCGCCATTGAGGGCTGCTCAGGAGGATTAGCCGTAAAAGCTGCTGAAATCAAAGTAATACGAGCAACGAGATTCACCCATAAGAGCAACGTAGCAATCGCCGCAAATGAAGCAATAAGAGGATTTTTTGCTACAGATCCCACAGCAGCAGTTCCTAAAAATCTTACAATCGCGCTTGCTGCTGCGCCGATGCTCGCTCCAGCGAAAAGATCCCATTTCAACGCGCGAGCACCGCTCATCACTCTAAAGAGGAAAATAAACACACCCATATCCACGAGGAACGACACAATAATTGAAGCACTGCGCATGAGCGCTGTTCCCAAAAAATCTGGAAACTGTAGCAACTCAAAAACAGGCTCCGCAAACAGCTGTGCCGCTGCCGTCACGCCCGTCGATATCATCACGCCCGCCCCCAAAACGGAAAAGGCAGAAAGATCGAGCAATTTTTCCACCACGAAATTCCGAGGCAAACGCGCAATACCAAACATCGATTGAATTGACACTCGAAGATTAGCCATTAAGGCAAGAGCATTCCAGAGCAATACTAGAGCAGAAATGATTGTGAGCGGATTAAAAAAGTTATCAAGCACAAGAGTTTGAGGATCGAGCAAACCTTCAGAGGAAGCCGAAGTCTTCAAAATGCCAGGAATAGCAGTATTGACGCTCTCGATCACTGCCTGATACAAACGTGGATATGATCCGAGAATCAGAGAAAAAACGGTGAGTCCGATCGCGAGCGCGCCAGCAATCGCGAATAACGCAGAATAAGCAATACCGCCTGCGAGCAAAGCTCCTCTTGCTGCACCGTAGCGCTGCATTGCTCGCACAAAACGCAAACCCAGAATATAGGCGCTAAGACGAGTAATGCGCACACGGATTCCATGCCCTGCCGCCGACTTGTTCTTTTCATTCAGCCACGTGGGGGTATCTTCAAGTGCGCCTGCAAGCCGCTCATTTTCCTGTGCAAGTTTTAGTGCCGCTTTCCTCATAATCGCAAGTCTACCCAGAAAACACGTATTATCACGCTCAGAACTCCCCTACCATCAATGCCAGCACCACTGCCAAGGGGGCGGTGCGCATTATCACCCACAGACATCCCTTCCCAAGTACAGAGCTTTACTTTCGGTGGGTGCGCTTCTTGGGGACGCTCAGCCAATCCCACACATATTGAAAACTTCTTATTTCAAAGCAAAGCACAGCCGAGCATGAGAAATCGCCCACGAAAAATCGCCACTGGGCGAAATGCTTTTTCACAATTCATAGGTGACGACGACGGGAGCGTGATCACTCCAACGCTCAGCATAACTGGAAGCTCGGTCTGTACGCACATCACACGCAAGCGACGCCAATTCCAGATTAGCGATTTGGTAATCGATTCGCCATCCCACATTCTTATCAAACGCTTGCCCGCGGTTACTCCACCACGAATATGGTCCTTGCTCTTGCGGAGCAAGTGCACGCTGTACATCAACCCATCCAGCTCCGCAAGACTTCACGGATAGAACAGTTTCAACGCCCTCGGCATTTCCAGTATATGACGTAGTTTCAGCACACGAGCTAGTTTCAGCGCCTCTGCCCAACCACCGATCAAGATAGGCAATTTCTTGGTCGAGCACACCAGATGTTTTATTGTGATTACTCTTCCAGTTCTTAATATCCCGCTCAGTATGCACGATATTGAAATCTCCAGCCACAAGCGCATGAGCGTAAGGACGTGACGCAGAAGCTCCAAGTTCCTCTAACCGCAACGTCACTCGATCAAGATGAGCATATTTTGCTGCCATTTTTTCTGGTTTATCAGCCACGCCAGAATGCAAATATGCGCTCACAACCGTGATTCCGCCAGAAACATCGGGAAGATCGACTTCGAGCCAACGCCCAGTATCCACTGGCTCTTCGCCATCATAGACGCGCATGCCGATGCCATCGCTATAAGCAGGCGGCAACCAATCGGCGCCAGAAATACCTACAGGTAAGCCGCTGCGCACCTCACTCACAGCAATATCCCTGCGCACCGCAACCGCCACGCCTGCCCGCCCAGGGATGGCCGAGGGGCTGAGCCACGTGCGGTAAACCTCTTTCGATTCGCCACCGCCCTTCATCAACTCCTGCACAATCGCTTCAGGAGCGCGAACTTCCTGCATAAAAAGCACATCAGGGCGAGCCTTGCTAAGCCACTGGTAAAAACCTTTGCGCACTGCGGCACGGATACCATTCACGTTTACAGTTGCAATTTGCATACCTATTACTTTAATTTATAGATACTCAACATGCTATTGCAGTGCTGCTTGCGCTGCTCGAACCACATTTACGAGCAGCTGTGCGCGCGTCATCGGCCCCACCCCTCCCGGGTTGGGCGAGATCCAACCCGCCACCTCGGCAACTGTCGGATCAACGTCACCAACAATACGTTTCTTCCCAGCTTCAGGATCTATCTTGCGCGAAACTCCCACGTCGAATACCGCTGCTCCGGGCTTTACCATCTGCGGAGTAATCAAATGCGCAACTCCCGCTGCCGAGACGATAATATCCGCACGCAAAGTATGCTCCGCAAGATCACGGGTACCTATATGGCAAGAATCGACTGTGGCATTTACCTCTTCACGGGAAGCAAGCAGAGAAAACGGACGCCCTGCCGTTTTCCCCTGCCCAACCATACAGACATTAGCACCATCCCATTGCACGCCGAAATATCTGCCAAGCTCGATAATTCCCTGAGGAGTACACGGAGCCGGAACGCTCAGAGAGCCGCCCATCGAAAGTGCCAGATACCCGATGTTCATTGGGTGTAGACCGTCGGCATCTTTTTCCGGCGATATACGTTCTAAAACAGTATTTGTGTCTATCTGGGAAGGCAGTGGAAGCTGCACGATAAACGCCGAGCAGTGCTCAGACTCATTCAGCGAATCCACTGCTTCCAACACCTGATCCATCGATGCATCTTCCGGCAGTTCTATGCGAAAAGAATTGATACCAATATCCGCACAGTCGGAGTGCTTCGCATTCACATAGATCTGACTTGCAGGATCAGATCCTACGAGAATCGTCCCCAAACCAGGAATAATGCCCTGAGCTTTTAAGGCGCCAACCTGCACGGCGAGATCGGCTTTCAGGGAAGCTGCAGCAGCCTTACCGTCTAAGATAATCGCCGTCATATCTACCCCTTCCTCCAACACGCTATATGCATCAACAGCCGCTTCGGCTTTAACCTGCGAAGTGAATCTGATCTAAGCCTTGATAGAGAGGGAAACTCTGCGTGAGGCGATCCACACGCTCAGAGAGTGCTTCCACATCTGCAGTCGCACCGTCACGCAATGCAACTGCAATAATATCTGCGACCTCTTCAAAATCTTCGGCACCGAAACCGCGCGTTGCAAGGGCAGGTGTACCGATACGCAAACCAGATGTGACGGCTGGCGGACGAGGATCAAATGGCACTGCATTGCGATTAACTGTAATACCTGCATTGTGCAGTAAGTCTTCCGCCTGCTGTCCATCCATCTGGGATTCGCGCAGATCGACGAGTACGAGATGCACATCTGTGCCGCCGGTCAAAACACTCACACCAGCTTCTTTCACATCTGGCTGCATCAGGCGGTCTGCAATAATTTTTGCTCCCTCAAGAGTGCGGCGCTGACGATCCTTGAATTCTTCAGTGCCCGCGATTTTGAGCGCCACAGCTTTTGCGGCAATCACGTGCATGAGCGGCCCGCCCTGCTGACCCGGGAACACAGCAGAATTGAGCTTCTTGCCAAGCGGTTCAAAATCTTTTGCAAGGATCATGCCAGACCGCGGCCCACCGATAGTTTTATGGATCGTGGTGGTGACGACGTCAGCATAATTCACTGGATTTGGATGCAAACCTGCAGCCACAAGCCCCGCAAAATGAGCCATATCAATCCACAAATATGCCCCAACTTCATCGGCAATATCACGGAATGCTTGAAAATCTTCAAAACGCGGATATGCGCTCCAACCAGCCACAATCATCTTCGGGCGGCACTGCAGAGCCTTAGCGCGCACTTCATCCATGTGGATAAGGTTATCTTCGGGGGAAACACCGTAAGAGACGATATTGAAATTCTTGCCGGAGAAATTTAATTTCATACCATGCGTAAGATGCCCACCATGTGCAAGCTCCAAGCCCATCACAGTATCACCAGTTTGCAGTAGGGCATGATAAATTGCCGCATTGGCCTGTGCACCAGAGTGAGGCTGCACATTCGCATAACCAGCACCAAATACTGCTTTTGCACGATCACGTGCAAGATTTTCAGCGATATCGACGTATTCACAACCACCGTAGTAGCGACGTCCAGGATATCCTTCAGCATATTTATTTGTGAGCACAGACCCTTGTGCTTGAAGCACAGCTCTGGGCACAAAATTTTCACTGGCAATCATTTCGAGAGTATCGCGCTGACGATTCAGCTCCAAATTAAGCACCTCAGCGATCTGCGGATCCAACTCAGCAATTGGTTGATTAAAGAAACTATCCTGCATATGCAAACCTCCCACGCGTAGTGTTAGCACCCACTATTATTCCACGCTCACGGCAGAGAACGCGAACAAGCCACATTATGGGAGCACCTCTTTCACAATCTGAGCATTATGCTTAGTGCTCTATGAAACCTTCTATGGAATGCAATGCCAAATCTTGCACATACCATACCCAGACTTGTTGGAATGAGATTTTGCACATCAGAACACAAACTTGATCTGATTGCATGGTATTGCAGAGCCACTTTCAAATCTTTTGATTTTCCCGCACTCTCGCATAGCGCGAGTAAAGAACGATTTTGTTACGACCTTAAATGACTATCAGCAGAAAAACAGCTCGAAACGAAAATAGATCGAATACAGTGCAATTTATGGCGAACGGAAGAATTTTTATGTACTTACCCTGACAAATGTCAGGGAGAATACCCCGACAAATATCGGTGTTGCAGCGCTACTAAGGCATGCTTAACTAGTTTCATCTCTTAAAAGAAGAGAGCGCAGCTTGTATTCCCACGCTGCGAAACTCGCCATCGCAACGATGCACGACAAATGGAGCATAACATGAAAACTACTGCCACTCGCCCCCTTACTGCAGCTATAGTTACTGGGGTATTAGTGCTATCCAGTACTGGATTAGCTTCAGCAACTGAGGTACCCGCACAAAGCGCATCAGCATCTGCACAACGCATAAATAATATCGATCCAGATGCGCTCAAACGTATTTTTGAGCAAGAAATGCTCACTAATGGAAAGTATGGCGAATACCAAGAACTTCAACAAACTCTTAAAGCTATAAAGCAAGAAAGAGGGCCAAAAGGTCAGGCAGCTAAAGCAGCTATCAAAGCCGCAATAAAGGCTATGAAAGGAATCGGGAAGAAAGCGTGGGACGCAACGATCAATAAACTTCCTGTTTCTGACTCAGTAAAGAAATATCTAAAGTATGAAATTGTGATGAAAGTCTTAAATATTGCCACTGGGTTCGAGGGGACAGTTGAGAATATGATTACCAATGCTCTCACATCAACAGGTATACCTTCTTGGGCTGCTGGAATCGCAGCTCGGGCAATCGTTCTTGTACTCTTGTAGAGGATGACGATAATGGTGCATAAAAATACTATCTGCGAATATAGTGCCATCTGTATCGGAGCCGCTGCAATACTTTGTTCTGCAAGGCTTGCTTGCAACGTGCTTTCACGTGCTGATGACGTACTGTTTATATTGCCGTTGATGATTATTGGTGTAGTAGGATACATCTCCTATGTGTCTAGATGTGAAACGAAATATAAATGTCTACCTATGGCATCTTCTGCCATTATTATTGGGCTATTTTTACGTTTCATGTTTGGCTTGCCAGCGGTTTTTCAATAGTTCTTACATACCCAGCAGATAAAAATAAATACATGATGGTGGGCATCTTTTGGTAGGTACCTGTCATCATGTATAGCTTAAATTGAAGACTACTATTGCAACAGTGCGTAATAGAACGAAAGGATTTATAAACTTTCTCAAAATTACGAAGCACACGTAGGCATATCTACATCTAGTAACGCTACATCTACATTTTGCTTTGCCAGCACGTGCAGTGCTTCACTTCCGTTTTCGTAGTAGCAACTATGGTGAGTTTGTTTTGCAAGTTCAACAGATGGCAAGACCTTCACGAATAATCTGATCGTCACAGCAAGCAAAATTTTAATATTTCATTCATAGATTTTCCTTCACCGAGAGTTTTTGCGTAGGGATGGCAGCGTTAATAATCCATTGCGTGCCAGTGGAAACAAATTTCATTCGTCCGCATCACTCTCAATTCGCGATTACATATTCATCAAGCCATATTCACCCGTAAGCACGTAATCTTTTACTTGACATATCGCACCACCTCGCACCTCACACAGATCCCCCATAAGCGCATACTCTGTTGGTTCGCTACCAATCTGATTGCTCATCATCAACGCCACTTCAGAATCTTCACCATCAATATACAGTTTTATATCCGCGCCAGATTGCCCGTATTTCAGCCTATTCGTTGCCGTTTCACAAACAAACAAGCCGGAAGTGAGCAAAGTTTCACGAGAAAGAAGCTGATCTATATTCGCTACTATATCGGCATTCAGCACGATACTGTATGCTCTGCCTTACCAATAACGTAATAGACGGCACCCACAAATACAGCACCACCAACGAGATTTCCTGAGCCCACAAAAGTAAGATTTTTAAGAATCCCGTATGCACTCGCTTCGGGAATCTGTAAAAACACTCCAAGAGCGAGAGTAGTCATATTAGCCACAACATGCTCGAAACCGCTCGCCACAAACGCACACATACACCACGCCATAAGTATCATTTTTGCCACAGCATTTTCAGTGCGGCTTTGGCTCCAGATCGCCAAACACACGAGCACATTACACATAACGCCACGCAAGAAAAGCGCCAGCGCAGGCTTATGAGTTTTAGCAGCTACCAGCCCAGCAAGCATCCGCCCCGGATCACCTGAAAGATCCAGCACCCCCGATCCAGCCACAATTCCTGCCACAATAATTGAACCTATGAGATTTCCCAACAAATTAACGCCAATACGCGCACTGCAGTGCACCACGATATCCGCTTCGCCTTTGCCGCTTGCGGAAGCGCCATCATCGCAGAAGTAGCGAGCTCTCCTCCCGCAAAAATAACGAGAATCAAACCAATACCGAACACTCCCCCACTGATTAACGAGGTGGCATTGGCACCTGCAGCCCAAAAAGGCCCTGCCGCCGCAAACATGAGCACATCAGCGATACCAATAAAAGCACCACCCAACATTGTGGCAAGCGCAAAAGCACTACGCGTGCAGTAGCCATAGGCTTTGTGGTAGCCCGATTCAATCTGGGCATTAAGATTTTGAGAAAGAGACAGCATATTTACTTCTACGCTCCTGCAATATGTGGATTTGAAACAGGCGGCAAAGTGCTCCACGGAAAGTCGATCCATTTATCGGTGCTTTTCCACACATAATCTGGCTTAATCAGTGAGCGACTCTTATGGAAAATCGTCACACATCGGGCTTGCGCTACTCGCACAGGCATACCACCATCTGGCTGGGCGATCCCCATTTCGCATATCATATTCATCACGAGCTGGAGAGTTTTGCCAGAGTCGGCAACGTCATCAACCACAAGCACTTTCTTACCTTCCAGCACTTTTGTATCCATGAGCGGAGGAATCAGCACTGGCGCCTCAAGAGTCTTGGCAATATCCGTATAAAATTCCACATTCATCGTGCCAATTGCTTTCACCCCGAGAGCATAGGAAATCGCTCCTGCAGGAAGCAAACCTCCGCGTGCAATTGCCACAACCAGATCAGGCATCCAGCCTGAATCGTAAATTTCTTGGGCAAGTGCGCGCGTAGCATCACCAAAACCTTGCCACGTGAGTACTTCACGCTCAGGCGTATCGAGAATTTGCTCGTCATTCATGCTCATATATTAGCGCACATACAAGGCGTTACCACGAACGCTGGCAAATTAGCTTATACAAGAAGCAAACATGCCCCTTCTTCGATGTCGCACATTATTACCACTGTTTAAAAGGAGAGGAAACGACATTTCTTGAATGCACTGAACCCCGAAAGATGGACGGTTATTTGTTCAGTTTTAGGGTTAGGAGTGTTGTGCGTTTTGATAGTTCGTTGTCGGCTGGAGTACGCTATCCGAGCGCTTCGTGTAGGCGCTCATTCTTCCAC
>CABQJD010000015.1 GCA_902464405.1 uncultured Actinomycetaceae bacterium
CAGACAGACAGACAGGGCTAGTTCTTTCTTTTCTGGTTTAGATATTTATTGTTGGCGCGAGTATATGCCTGATATTTAGGTGTGTATTCGCGCCATTTTGCTTTCGCTACGTAGCGTAAGCACCATATAGCTTTTTAACGGAAACTAATCAGATATGAAATAAGGAAACAAGATATGAAACAGTGCACGTATCGAAAAAAGAAATTATCATCGCGCTTTGTTGGCGCATATCTTTCTTTGGCGTTAATCGGATCGGCTGCTTTCTTTAGTGGAGGGGGTGTGCCAGCCTTTGCAGATAATACCACTCCACCAGCCCAAGGCAACGGCACTGCCAATCCAGATCCTGATGCGAATTTATCTTTCAAGAATTCTAACCTTGATAACGATACGTTAGATCAGCTTGCAGGCAAATTGAAACTTTTGCCAGAAACAGTTGAAAATAATGCGTTGCTGAAGAAAAACTGGGATGAACTTGGCGCTCAAACCAGCGTTGCTCAAGCAGATGTGAAAGACATTCAAGAATTTGGCGGCTGGAAAGCCATCAATAATGGAAAATTTGCGATTGCAAGAAAAACTGCCAATGGCATCTTTCCGCTTGAAACTATCAACACTACTTTAGACGACACAGTGTGGCTGCGAGAGCAGGCGTTTGATCGGACGAGTGAGTATATCTTGTTCCTATCGCAGACGAGAACGATAAAAACCAAAGATGAGCTATCGTGGGATAGTAGTGAATACAAATACCGTGATGAGCCTGGTCAGATAGCTAAAGCATTGAAAGGTTTCGATGGTATTGAAAAAACTTTCAAAGCATATTCTCCAGAAAACGGTTCCCGTGTAAAAATCGCGTTTAAAGTTGGATATAGCGGCGATATCGATGGAACTAAAGCGAAATACAAAGTGGAAGTATTCAAGGTAGAAAATGCCGCAGAAACTAGTGTATACAGCGAAATTGTTGATCCAACTCAAACTCTTACGAACGATAAAATGACCGTCACAAAAGCTACTGATGGGACGGGAGCTGAGAAGATCCGTATATCAAATACGTCTAATAAGGATGCGGGACCTCAAAAAACTCGTGATGCTTATATAGGCGACGATAAAGCCGAAGCGATGATTGCTCAGGAAGCTAATAAGCCTAATGGGCAGGCTGGGACCTTCACTAGCTCTGAAATTGAACTGCCTAAAGGGGTGACGGATTACAAGGTAAAAATCAGCATTGCTGATAAAGATCGTACGGGTATGAGCTACCAGGCCTGGGATAAGAAATATTCTCTTCCTATGTTTGGAAATGGTTTTAGTATTACGCAAGATACGAAGAGCGTCGCAAAATATATTTTCACAAAAATCTACAGCAAGATGAATGAAACTAAAGCTGCTGATACAAAAAAGAAGACAGATGCTAGCGTTCAGGCATACGATCAAGCTTTAACTGAGATGAAGGCCCTCGTTGATGCGCCTGAAGTGAAAACTAATGAAGAATACCGTAACGCATTCGCTAAGGCAGAAGAGGCAAAGCGTGCTTTAGTATCTGCAGAGCCTGCAGCGATAGAAGCTGTGATTGCTGCTTTTGCCGAGAAAATGACGGCACTGAATGAAAACAAGAGCCTTACTGAAAAAGATCGAAAAGATGCTGAAGCAAAGGCGAAAGCTGTAAAAGATGCTGCGATAGCCAATATCAAACAAGCTGCAGATGTGCCTGGCATTAACCAAGCTCGCGATAACGGTATTGCTGAGATCAATAAGATTAATCCTGTTGGTAAGGATGGTGCTGTTGCTGCGATTCGTCGGGCTCTTTCTGATAAGGAGAAGGAGGTTGATGGTGCTGCTGGGTTGTCTGAGGCTGAGAAGGATAAGTTTAAGAAGGAAGCTCGATCTATTGCGGATAAGCAGATTGCTGTGATTGAGCAGCAGGCGTCTCGTGAGGATAGTGCGGATAAGGCGAAGGAGACTCAGGCTGTTGTGGACGGAGCGAAAGCGTCTGCTCTTGCGGAAATCGGCAAGATTAAGCCTGTTGCAAGCAAAGCAGATCCTAAGCCTCAAACACCAAAGGTACCTAATCAGACTTCTCATCCGAAGCTTTCTAATACTGGCAGTTCAGGTGTGCTAGGAATGGTCTTAGCGGCATTGGGTCTTTCAGTTGCGGGAGGTTTGGCTCTTCGCAAGAAAAAGATGTGAGATGCTTACTAGCTGATACTTCTGAACTATAAATAAACTCAATATGGCAGTAAACTCTGGCTATTCGGCCGAGCTTTATTGCCATATTGAGTTTTCTTTTGTGGTGAATTTTCTGCACGTTAAGTGCACGTTAAAATGATTTCACAGCGAAAATAAAGGAGAGATGTGAGTTGCAGTTTCATTGCTTTAATGGATAGCGTGCTGGTATCGCATAAAGATACCGAGGCGTCTTTATGTGGCAGTTTCTCAAAGATTTCTCTATCAATAGCAATAAAGACCTTTAGGCTCATGTATCTTCCCTCTATAGTTATGGTGTTTGTACGGTATGCATAAGCAGACTTTTCGGCGTTCGTTCTATACACGCCAACGTGATAGCAGACGATGCGAGAAACATCGTCTATACGTTTTATTCATGCTGGTTATCTTGCTATCTGCTGCTATCGTTTTTTGTTTGATCAGATCTGATGTGGGATTTCTTCAACTAAAAGGGGTATCAACACCCGCATCAAAAGACGATATTTATCGGCAGCAGACCGCTTCTGACCTGCTGGATGCGCTCAGTGCTTTACCGCAGTTAGATTCCGTTTCTGAGAGGGCATATAGCCGAGACTATTTTGGGCAAAAATGGTTTGATGAAGATCGCAACGGGTGCGATACGAGAAACGATATTTTACGCAGAGACCTCATAAACGTGCGTATCAAACCTCATTCACGCAACTGCAAAGTGCTCAGTGGCGAATTAGCGGATTGGTATTCGGGTGAAACTGTAAATTTCCAGTCAGGCAAGCGCACTTCTCAATTAGTGCAGATTGACCATGTGGTTCCTCTGGCATGGGCGTGGAAACACGGCGCTGATATGTGGCCAGATAAACGTAGACGTGAATTTGCCAACGATCCGCAGAATCTCGTTGCTACCACTGAGCAGGAAAACCAGAGTAAGAAAGCGAGCGGTCCATCTGAGTGGATGCCAAGCTCACCAATTGCGGCATGCAGGTATTCACAGACGTTTATCCGAGTTCTTGCGAAGTATGAGCTAGCAATAGGTACAGCTGATAGAGATGCACTCGAAGAAGTCCTTGAAAAATGTGTGGGCAGTACAGCTGGAGGAGACTTTCTTACTGAGCTTAGAGGGCGCAGCTAGCCTTCCTTCATATCGCGAATATGCGATGCGTAGAGACGCAAGGCAGACTCGTCACGATCTGGCAATACAGTGTATAGCAATACGTGCAGGAGACGGTACGCTGGATATACTGCGATAGTATGAGAATCGATTCGATTATCTGGTGAAATGAGTTAGATATTGAGTTATGTATCGAGATATGGTGATACGTCTAAAATAGTGCAGACGGCACCTCGCTGGTAATCTATGGGTAGAAAATATGGTGTGCTCGCGCCTTTCAGGATATATCGTGTAGAAGATAGAGTCTTGGAAACGTAGAGCACGTTCCTATACGAACTGACGAAGGAGCGATAGTCTGTGCCTCAATCTACTGCTGCTGAAATTAAGCAGATTCAGCCTGCTGCAACGGATCCTTCGCGTATCCGGAATTTTTGCATTATTGCGCATATTGACCACGGGAAATCTACCCTTGCTGACCGTATGCTGGGAATCACGGGTGTGCTTGCCGAGCGCGATATGCGCGCGCAGTATCTAGATCGTATGGATATTGAGCGTGAGCGCGGTATCACAATTAAATCTCAGGCTGTGCGCATGCCGTGGACGTGCGACGGGGAAGTCTATGCGCTCAATATGATCGATACGCCTGGGCACGTGGATTTCACATATGAAGTTTCCCGCTCTCTGGCAGCCTGCGAAGGGGCTGTGCTCCTCGTTGATGCAGCTCAAGGGATTGAAGCGCAAACTCTAGCAAATCTATATCTCGCTTTGGAAAATGATCTCACGATTATACCTGTGCTCAACAAAATCGATCTTCCTTCAGCGAATCCAGATAAATATGCTGAAGAGATTTCTCATCTATTGGGAGTACCAGAATCTGATGTGCTGCGTGTAAGTGGGAAAACTGGCGAGGGCGTAGCTCAGCTTCTTGATCGAATTGTTGCAGAAATCGCTGCTCCTGGTGTGGCTTTTGATGCACTGGGTAATGATCGCGAATCTTCTCTCAGTATGGATGATTGTGACGCTCTTGATAGTTTGGCAGGTGCTTCAGATTCTGCTCGCACAAGAGCAATGATCTTCGATTCTGTGTATGACGTTTATCGTGGCGTCGTCACCTATGTGCGTGTGGTAGATGGCACGCTTCGCCCTCGTCAGCGCGTGAAAATGATGGGCACAAAAGGTGAGCATGAGCTTTTAGAAATTGGCGTGATTTCTCCAGAGCCGATTCCTTCAGCTGGGCTTGGCCCTGGGGAAGTGGGCTATCTGATTACGGGTGTGAAAGATGTGCGGCAATCACGTGTGGGTGATACCATCACGGATCTTGCCAAACCAGCCTCTGAAGCTTTGCCTGGCTATAAAGATCCGAAACCAATGGTTTATTCAGGGCTGTATCCGATTGATGGTAGCGACTATCCAGCATTGAGAGATGCTTTAGACAAGCTGAAGCTTAACGACGCTGCGCTCACTTATGAGCCAGAGACTTCTGTGGCGCTTGGTTTTGGTTTCCGTTGCGGTTTCTTGGGTTTGCTTCATCTGGAGATTATTACGGAGCGTTTGGCGCGCGAGTTTGGCTTAGATCTTATCGCCACAGCTCCGAGCGTAAACTACCGTGTGATCGCGGAAAACGGGGAAGAAGTTCCAGTGAGCAACCCCTCCGAATTTCCCGAGGGCAAGGTGAAATCAATCTATGAGCCGATGGTTGATGCCACAATTCTCACGCCTAAAGATTATGTAGGCACGATTATGGAGCTGTGCCAAGAGCGCCGAGGGCAGATGGGCGGCATGGATTATATTTCTTCCGACCGCGTGGAGCTACGGTATCGCTTGCCGCTCGCGGAAATCGTCACCGATTTCTTCGATCAGCTCAAGAGCCGAACGAAAGGCTATGCGTCTTTAGACTACAAGCAAAACGGTGAAGAAGAATCCGATCTCGTAAAAGTAAATATATTGCTCAACCACGAGATCGTCGATGCTTTTTCAGCGATTGTGCACCGCGATAAAGCATATGCGTACGGCGTGGAGATGACGACGAAACTCAAGGAGCTTATCCCGCGTCAGCAGTTTGAAATTCCAGTGCAGGCGGCAATCGGATTGCGTGTGATTGCGCGTTCGACAATTAAAGCAGTGCGCAAAGACGTACTTGCCAAGTGCTATGGCGGTGACGTCAGCCGAAAACGTAAACTGCTAGAAAAGCAGAAAGAAGGCAAGAAGCGTATGAAGAGTATTGGGCGTGTGGATGTGCCGCAGGAGGCGTTTATCGCGGCGCTCAGCTCCGATATGCCTACTAAAGGTAAGTAGGCTGCGGTGAGCGAATCTATGCGGAGGATACGTTCTTTTTCTTTGCGCGGAGCACGGCTTGGCGATAAATATGAGGAGCTGATGCGTGAGCACGCCAAGCGTTTTGTGATTGATATTCCTAATGGTGATGGTGTTTGCACAATTGCGCCAGACGCACATATTGATCTTGCTGCCGAGTTTGGCAGGCAGGCTCCGCTGATTATTGAAGTGGGGCCAGGATCGGGCGAGCAGCTGATATCGAGTGCACTCGCGCATCCAGAATGCAATTATCTAGGCTTAGAAGCTTGGGCGCCGGGAGTTGCTCGTTGCGTAAAATCTGCTGTGAATGCGCAGGCTAATAATGTGCGCATCATGCAACTCGATGCAGCACAAGGGCTTCCTGTGCTCTTTTCAGCTGCGCGCAGCGGATCGCCTATCAACCCTCCTGCTGCGCAAGTCTGGACGTTTTTTCCAGATCCTTGGCGCAAGCGTAAACATCGCAAACGCAGAATAGTTTCGCCTGTATTCGCACATATTGTGGCAGGGGTGCTTGCTGAGGGTGGCGTGTGGCGGCTTGCGACGGATTGGGAGAACTATGCGTGGCAGATGCGCGATGTGCTTGTGGAAAGCCCGTGGTTTACTTTGGAAGAAAGTGAACCAAGCAATGCTGATAATGCCATCAAGGATAGCGTAGACGATCTTGGAATCTATTCGGGAGGATGGGCTGCGCGCTGGTCTGAACGAGTCACAACGCGTTTTGAGGAGCGTGGAATTGAAGCTGGACGGCGGGTCTACGATCTGACGGCAGTGCGTAATTCGCTGGCGCTGGATGCTGCTCCTATTCCTGAGGATCCTTGGGTTGCTGCGCGTGAGCGTGGCGAGGATGTGCGAGCAGACCAGCCTGGCGTGACGCCGCAAGCTTCAAGCCGCAGCGGTTGGCTCAAAGAGCAGAAAGCTCGGGCGGCGTCTCCTCGTAGTGCTGTTTCTCCTTGCGATCATGTACACACGCAGGAAGTTTCCATTGACGACTGAGACCTCGCGCAGCTTTGCTCTGCCCACATCTGCTGAAAAACGCAGCTTAGCAGCATATATTCACATTCCTTTTTGTGCGGCGCGTTGCGGATACTGCGATTTCAATACTTACACACATACAGATTTTGGCGGCGGAGCTTCGCTAGCAACTTTTGCTCAGACGATCTGCAGCGAGATTGAGGCTTCGGTGCCTCTCTTAGGAGAGGTAGAACCGCTGACGAGCGTCTTTTTTGGAGGCGGCACTCCTACGATGCTTCCGCCAGCTGATGTGATTGGTATTTTGAATCATCTACGCAGAATTTTCACAATTGCTGATGATGCAGAAGTGACGATAGAAGCTAACCCAGAATCGGTGACGCCAGCGTCACTTGCTGAGCTGCGTGCAGGAGGCTTTAACCGAATCTCTTTTGGTATGCAGTCGGCAGCGCCGCATATTCTTACTACTTTGCAACGTGCTCACACTCCAGGGAATGTGCATACAGCTGCCCTGGCTGCGCGAGAGCTGGGCTTTGATTATTCGCTGGATCTCATCTACGGGACGCCTGGTGAAAGTATGGATGATTGGGAAGAATCCGTGAGCGCCGCAATTGATCTGCAGCCTCAGCATATATCTGCCTATGCGCTTAGCGTAGAGCCGCATACACCGATGGGACGGGCGATGGCTCGAGGAGAGTTATCTTGGCCAGATCCAGACGATCAGGCCGATAAATATGAGCGTGCTGATGATATGCTCAACGCGGCAGGCTATGAATGGTACGAGATTTCAAACTGGGCGCAGCCAGGGCATGAATCACGGCACAACGTGAATTATTGGAAGAACGGCAATTGGTGGGGATATGGGCCTGGAGCACACAGCCACATCGACGGTATGCGTTGGTGGAATCTGAAACATCCAGTGACGTATGCGAAAGCTCTTATGGAGCAGAAATTGCCAGCAGCTGATTGTGAGTATCTGACTCCTCAAGAAATTCGCGAAGAATACTTGCTCATGGGAATTCGTTTGCGTACAGGCATTGATATTCCTAGTGGCACAGATCCTCAGAAGCTCGATGAACTTATTGCCGACGGCTTGATAGATTCTGATGCAGCGCATCGAGGGCGTGTGTGCCTTACCCGCACTGGGCGATTGCTTGCAGACGTGGTGACGCGCGCACTGTGGTAAATGTGCAAAAATAGCAGTATGAATCCACGAGATCTAATAGTTTATGGCTTGTTGATTGCGCTTATCGGCGGTCCACTACTATGGGCAGTAATTTCTATGATTCCTAAAAATAAAGGTGAATGGAATGAGGATGCTCGTCGTCGAGGGCGTTACCGAGCACGTCACTGGGCGTTCAAAGAGAGCGTGGCGTGCGTCAAAGCGTTTTTACTTCCAGATGCACCAACCACTAAATACTGGCCTATCTTAGCGAATGCCGCTGGGCATAATGCTCTCTCTGGCTCCGCAGATACCGAGCTTGGAGCGATAGCGTGGAAGAGCTGTACGATGGAGAGTCTCGGAGAGCCGTCATCTTTCATTTTTACAGCGCACCTGCCACAGTTGAGTGACGGGCGGGAAGTAGAATTTCCAGAGGTGCTGCTCACGCGCCACAGCAGTGCGAACGGTAGCGGCTTTGCCGATGAGTGGGATGTAACGACGCAGGAGCCAGATGCTGCGCAACATCTTCTTAGTAGTGAGATACAAGATATTCTTATTCGATGCGAATCTTTGCATAGTGCATATTTTTTTGATTCTACTCTGACGGTTGTGTGTGCCGCATCCGATTCTCCTGACGATACAGAAAATTTTATTGACGAACTTATTCGCATAGTTCATACATTGATGATGAAGATACCTCCATCGTTGTGGGTGTAAAAGGTATTGAGAGTGTATAGGTGAATTATTGTGTAAACATACAGAAATACTTGCATATTTTCTGGTATAAATTTTCAGGTCGAGCAGATGTTACTCCATCAGCGCACCCCATCTAATGCAAAATATACATAAGGCGCTGCCAGCAGGCGCAGGCGCAGTTTGGCGGCTTATGCTCGCGGAAATACGCATAAGGCTGCTGCTGTGGCACAATGGTGAGGAGTACATGCATAAAAGATTGAAGGATATTTGTGGCTAATTTTTATGAGACTCTCGGGGTTGCTCAAGACGCGAGCCAAGATGACATTAAAAAAGCATATCGAAAGTTGGCGCGCAAGCTGCACCCTGATGTGGCAGGTCCAGATGGAGCAGAAGAATTCAAGGCAGTGACGGAGGCGTACGAAGTACTTTCCAACGAAGAGAAGCGCCGAATGTACGATCTTGGTGGCACGGATGCACTTCGTGGTGGCGCAGCTGGAGCTGCTGGAGGCTTCGGCGGGGCATTTGATGATATTTTTTCAACCTTCTTTGGTGGCGCTGGCAGTGCATTCGGAGGCGGGCATGGGCAGCGGCGCTCGCGGGCACGTAATGGGGGAGATACTCTCGTCGCTATGGATCTCGAACTTGAAGAAGTGGTTTTTGGCGGTGAGCACACTCTTACTTTCGATGCGATGGTGGAGTGCTCTACTTGCCATGGCTCGATGACTGCTCCAGGTACCGAACCTGTCACTTGCTCGCACTGCCAAGGAACTGGGCAAGTGCAGCAGGTCGTCAATTCTTTCTTCGGGCAAGTTATGAGTACGTCGCCGTGCCCTTCCTGCGGAGGCTATGGCACGCAGATCGTCACTCCTTGTGGAGAATGCTCAGGTGAAGGGCGTATGAGGGCACAGCGCAGCGTCAATGTTAAAATCCCAGCTGGCGTTGATGAAGGCATGAGGATTAGAGTTCCTGGCCAAGGAGATGCTGGTGTAGGCGGCGGTCGCCAAGGTGATGTATTTGCTGAAGTGCGCGTGGAGCCAGATCCTGTGTTTCATCGTGACGGCGATCATTTGCGAGCAACTGTGCAGGTGCCGATGACGGCGGCAGCTTTGGGGGTTGATATTGCAATTGATACATTCGATGGTGAGCGGCCGTTGCGCATTTCCTCTGGCACCCAATCTGGTTCAGAGATTCGGCTTGAAGGGCTTGGAGTTGGGCGTTTACATCGGCGTGGGCGTGGAGATCTTATCGTTACTATTCAGGTGCAAACTCCCACAAAACTGGACGATGAACAGCGTGATCTTATTGAGAAGCTGGCGCATATTCGAGGTGAAGAGGAGACAATAGGCAAACTTGTAGGGCGAAGCGGCTCTCTTTTTTCACGCATTAAAAAAGCGTTCACTGGGGAAGATTAAATAAGGGGTGTAATGACGCTTCCAGTGTATTATCTCCCCGATATGTGTAGCGACGACGTGACGTGCGGGAGCTTTCTTGAGTTTGCTGGCTCGGAGGCGCGCCATGCTGCTACTGTGCGTCGTACTCGTGTGGGAGAGCTGATTGATCTCGTCAATGGGCGTGGATTACGGGTGACGATTGAGGTGCGTGCTCTCGAAAAGGCGAGAGTTCGGGGTGTGGTTCGTGAAATTGTGCACGATGAGCCGCACACTGTGCAGTTGCTTCTTGTCCAGGCGCTCAGCAAAGGCGGACGAGATGAACAAGCAATTGAGATAGCTACGGAATATGGTGTTGACTCTGTGATGCCGTGGCAGGCAGACCGCTCGGTATCGCGCTGGGAAGGGTCTGCAAAAATCGTGCGCGGCTTTGAAAAGTGGGAAGCAACTGTGCTCACTGCAGCAAAGCAGAGTCGGCGGTCATGGGTTCCTGGCGTGCAGCCCTTTGTAGATTCTGCGAGGCTTGCCCAATGGATTAAGCAAGAATGCGTTCGAGGAACGCACGTGTATGTATGCCATGAAGAAGCTGAAATGCTGCTGACAAGCGAGATACAGTTGCTGCTCAACGAGCTGAAGCCTAGTGGCACAAGCCTTTCGGATGGTGTGCTGAAAAAAGAGAAACTCAATAAAGATGATTGGGGCGAAAGCGATCGCTCTCGAATCGTTTTTATTGTGGGGCCTGAAGGCGGGATCTCCGATCGGGAGATGCGTGAATTTGAAGCTGCTGGAGCGCACGCAGTGCTGCTTGGAGAGCACGTGATGCGCGCAAGTTCGGCAGGTTCCTGGGCAATCGCCGTCACTCGAGCTTTTTTACGTGAAAATTTCGGGTAGGCGTCCGATAGACTTAGATACACGAGGTTTTATGAGTTTTTTGTGCAGAGAAATGGAGGTGTGCCGTGGCAGATGAGCAAACTGTAGGTGTTGAGGTGCGCACACTTGAAGTTCCTGCGCGAATACCGATGATAAATCTTCTTGGATATGAAGATTCTGTGCTTCGAGTTTTGGAACGAGAGCTTGCGCCTGTTGCTGTTCATGTACGTCACCATACGATCACTCTCAGCGGAACCAGCCAGCACGTAGAGTTTGCTGAATCGATGGTAAGCGAGCTGCTTAGTGCTGTTCTTGCGGGCGAGCATCTCACAGCAGATGCCGTGGAGCGTGCGTTAGCTATTGCTCGCTCAGGAATTTTTACGCCCACCGATATTTTCTCCACGAATATCCTCTCAGCTCGAGGTAAGACTATTCGCCCGAAGAGTCTTGGGCAAAAAGCATACGTTGATGCTATTGATGAGCATTCGATTGTTTTTGGTATCGGACCTGCGGGCACGGGTAAAACCTATCTTGCTATGGCTAAGGCGGTTGTGGCGCTGCAAGAGCAGAAAGTGCGGCGAATTATACTCACTCGCCCTGCTGTGGAAGCTGGAGAATCTTTGGGATTCCTGCCTGGCACTCTCACAGATAAAATCGATCCATATGTGCGCCCTCTCTATGATGCGTTGCACGATATGCTAGATCCCGATGCGATCCCGCAGCTGATGGCAGCAGGCACAATTGAGGTTGCCCCTCTCGCTTATATGCGTGGGCGCACTCTTAACGATGCCTTTATTATCTTGGATGAAGCGCAAAATACGACGCCCGAGCAGATGAAGATGTTTCTCACCCGTCTTGGTTTTGGCTCGCGTATGGTGATTACTGGAGATATTACTCAAATTGATTTACCTAGTAAGACGCCTAGCGGCTTGATGCTCGTGCGCGAGATACTGCGTGATATCGATGGGATTCATTTTACAGAGCTAGGATCAGCTGACGTCGTGCGTCATCGGCTGGTAGCAGGTATTATTGACGCCTATCAACGTTGGAATGAGGAGATCTAATGATTGAAGTAAACGATGAATCTGGTTTCAATCCAGCGCCAGATCTCGAAGAAATTTCCGAACTTGCTGCATGGGTGCTTGCTGAAATGCGAGTTCATCCGCAGGCAGAGCTCAACGTTGTGATGATTGATGAATCTGCTATGAGTACGCTGCATAAGCAGTGGATGGATCTTGAAGGTCCAACAGACGTGATGAGTTTTCCGATGGATGAACTGCGCCCAGCTCCCCCTGGAGTAGAACCGCAGGAAGGGATTTTGGGGGATATTGTAGTGTGTCCATCTGTAGCAGCGGCTCAGGCGCGTGAAGCTGGGCATGCGGCAATGGAAGAAATTCTTTTGCTCGTCACGCACGGTATTTTGCATTTGCTTGGCTATGATCACGCCGAAGAAGAAGAGCGCAGAGAAATGTTTGATCTGCAACGCCGTTTATTGCTTGAATTTTTGGCGCGTAAACCGAGAAATCCTAATCGTTGTGACCCTTCAGAAAAATATGTGCCTATCGATAAAATAGCGCCAATCGTTACCGATATTCCCGATGAGAAGAGATAGACGTTTATGCCGCCAGTTCATTTAGGTCCTTTTATCTTTTTTATCGTCGTTCTCGCGCTTGTGATAGCGTACTGGGGATTTGTGCAGGGTGCACTCAACCGAATGACGCTTTCTGATGCTCACGAAGCAGCTGCAAAACGGCTTGGGGGAGTGAACCTGACGAAAATTATGGAGCACCGTCCAGCTGCGCTTTCTGCCGTTATCCTCTATCGTCTACTCACAGCGACTGCTATGGCGGCACTTATCGCTATTGTTTTTATGCGCTTTAGCATTGCCTCGTGGTTGATTGCAGTATTATCTGTGCTGTGTTCGTGGCTGATAGTGTTCGTGGTGTTGGTGGTATTGCCGAGCTCTATCGGATATAAACATCCACTTAATGTGCTTGCAAGCTGTTCACACGTGCTGTGGTTTGGCACTCGTTTCGTAAGTCTTCTCGTCACTCGCCGAGAGCCTAATGATGACGAGGAGCGTGAAGAAGCTCAGGAAGATCAGCTTGCTGTGATGGTTGAACGCGTGAGCGAATCAGAAGCAGTGGAAGATGATGAGCGCGTGTTGCTTCATTCTCTTTTTGAACTGGGCAATACATATATTCGCGAAGTGATGGTGCCGCGCACAGATATTATTTCTATCGATGCTGATGTTTCGCTGGATAAAGCACTGTCTCTTTTCAGTCGTTCTGGATATTCTCGCGTGCCAGTCACAGGAGAATCGGTGGACGATATGCTTGGAGTGCTGTATTTGAAAGATGCGATCAATAGAGTTCATCATCGAAATGATGCAGAGGGTGTGCTCGTGCGAGACGTTATGCGCGAAGCGCTCTTCGTTCCAGAAACTAAACTGGTTGACGATATGCTTCATGAGATGCAAGCTTCGGCCGTCCATATTGCTTTAGCTGTCGATGAATACGGTGGTATTGCTGGGCTTGTAACTATCGAAGATTTGCTCGAAGAGCTGGTTGGAGAAATGATAGATGAGCACGATCGTGCAGAGCTGGAAATTGATGATATAGGCGAAGGGCGTTATCGAGTGCCAGCTCGATTATCGATTGATGAATTGGGTGAACTATACGGTATTGACATCGAAGATGATGATGTTGATTCTGTGGGCGGGCTGCTCACCAAGGCTATCGGGCGGGTGCCGATTGCTGGAGCTGAGGGAGAGCTTTACGGAATCCATTTAGCTGCAGACCGTTTTGAAGGGCGTCGCAAACGATTATCGACGGTGATTGTTGAACGAGTATCAGAAGTTGCGGATATGAGTGAGAGTGTCGAGAGCGCAGATGAATAATAGTGATTTAGATGCAATGCTGAGAGCAGCAGGAATTGAGCCTGGAGAAGATAAAGTATCGGCGGAGGGTACTCACGATGTGAGTAGTAAGAAGCAGACTAATATAGAGGCTGATACAGATAATTTTCGTGCAGGCTTCGTGGCTGTTGTAGGGCGCCCAAATGCGGGGAAATCTACTCTTACAAATGCACTTGTTGGGCAGAAAATTGCAATCACTGCTAATCAGCCAGAGACGACACGTAAGATTATTCGAGGAATCGTCAATATTCGTGACGGTCAGCTTATTTTAGTTGATACGCCTGGATTGCATCGTCCGCGCACTCTTCTCGGTGAACGCTTGAACGATATGGTTCACGAAACTTTGGCAGACGTTGATGCAGTCGCAATCTGTTTACCAGCCGATGAAAAGATCGGACCTGGAGATGAATTTTTGTTGCGCTTAGTGCAAAAAAGCAATGTACCGATTGTTGCCGTTGTGACGAAAGTAGACAAAGTCTCACGTGAAGCATTAGCAAGTAAATTGATTGCGGTCGATCAATTTGCAGAGTTTAGCGATATCGTGCCAGTGAGCGCAGTAAAAGGTGAGCAGCTGAAGGCGTTAATTAGCGTATTGCGTGATCGTATGCCAGTTTCGCCTGCGCTCTATCCGCGCACAGCAGTCACCGATGAAACAGAGGAAGACCTTATCGCCGAGTATATTCGCGAAGCTGCTTTAGATGGGGTGCGAGATGAACTTCCTCATTCAATTGCTGTGACGATTGATGAGGTCATTACTCCACCTAGCGAAGGCATGGCTGTTTCATCTGATGATAGCGAAAATACAAATCGTGCACGCAAAGTTCCTGTCACGAAAATTCATGCGAGTCTTTATGTGGAGCGGGATTCTCAAAAAGGAATTATTATCGGCAAAAAAGGCGCACGTTTGCGAGATGTAGGGCGAGTGGCGCGGCGCAATATCGAGGCGCTACTCGGCGTTCGAGTATATCTCGATCTGCACGTGAAAGTTGCTAAAGATTGGCAGAGAAATCCGAAGCTACTTGGAAAACTTGGCTTTTAGTGCAAATCCAAGCTTTTCCTTTGCGATCAATTTCTCAGATACGGCAGAAAATACCCCATAATATCAGCTCATATGATGCGCAATACCAGTGCGTGGACGCCGTTTGCTGAAAATATCTACCTATTTTACAGTGGGTATATGCGTACCTATGCGGCACTCCTGCTTATTTGCCGCGGTGAGGCTCGATAGATCGGCTCCTCTCCGTGGGTATTTGAGTTGCCGGTCGGTGGTTTAGCAAGCAGTTATATAGTGCATAGCGCGTTTCTTTATTTTTTTGAAACTGCGCGTAGCTGTCACTAAAAATCCTTGAAAACCTGAACTTTTTACTCAAGTAAGCTTAGAGACGCAAAGGAATATGCATGAAAACACAAGGTATCTATACGAATCAGCAGCCTTCGGCAATGCCCTATCGTAAATATACGCACTTTATGGATCGCAATCCTGTGAGTTTACCAGATCGCACCTGGCCAAATGCTCGCATTGAACGCGCACCCAGATGGCTTTCTACAGATTTACGCGATGGCAACCAGGCGCTTGTAGAGCCAATGACGGCTCAGCAGAAACGGCAAATATTCGATTTGCTTGTGAGAATCGGTGTAAAAGAAATTGAAATTGGCTTTCCAGCTGCTTCGGATACTGATTGGGAATTTGTGCGTTCTCTTGCAAAATCAGATGCTGTTCCTGAAGACGTGACGGTTTCGGTGCTCACCCAAAGCAGGCCCGATATTATTCGCCGCACAATTGACTCACTCCACGGGTTTGCGCGAGCAACGGTACACCTATATAATGCAACATCGCCGCAATTTCGCACAGTCGTATTCGGCATGGATCGAAATGAGGTAAAACAGCTGGCTATCAGTGGCACGCAGGAAGTTTTGTCGTATATGGAAAAAACTTTGAGTGATGATACGATCGCTGGATTCGAATACTCGCCTGAAATTTTTGTGGATACGGAGTTGGATTATGCGCTTGAGGTTTGCGAAGCTGTCAGCGACGTTTGGCAGCCAGGCCCTGAGCGTGAGATTATTGTGAATCTTCCGACCACGGTTGAGCGTACAACACCAAATATCTACGCTGACCAAGTTGAATGGATGGCTCGCCATCTCACACGCCGTGAATATACTGTGCTTTCAGCTCATAATCACAACGATCGAGGCACAGGCGTTGCAACAACGGAGCTTGCAATGCTCGCTGGTATTGACCGCGTAGAAGGATGTCTTTTTGGGCAAGGAGAACGCACGGGAAACGTCGATCTCGTGACGATTGCGCTGAATCTTTTTTCCTCTGGTATTGATCCTATGCTCGATCTTTCGGATATTGACGGTATTCGACGCGTAGTGGAGCAATGCACGCAGATGAAAATTCCAGCACGTGCACCTTATGCAGGTGATTTGGTTTATACAAGTTTTTCCGGTTCTCATCAAGATGCTATTAAGAAGGGGTTTGCCGCTCGAGAGAAAGCTGTTGCCGCTGCAGGCGGAGATGAAAATTCAGTGATATGGGATATGCCATATTTACCGATTGATCCAAAAGATGTTGGGCGCAGCTATGAGGCGATTGTGCGTGTGAACTCGCAAAGCGGCAAGGGCGGAGTATCGTATCTCATGAAGTCTGTGCATGGTATGGATATGCCGCGGCGCTTGCAAATGGAGCTTTCACGTATTGTTCAAAATGTCAGTGATACCAATGGAGGTGAGGTGACGGCTGGGCAACTGTGGAAAATCTTTGCAGATGAATATTTGCCTTTCACCGCTGCTGATGGGTTGAAACCTTGGGGTCGATATATTTTGCGCGGTACGGCGGTGACGACGGAAGATCGAGATCGCGATTCGGTTCTCACGGTGACGGTGACGCAG
Organism: uncultured Actinomycetaceae bacterium; assembly: GCA_902464405.1. GTDB lineage: Bacteria > Actinomycetota > Actinomycetes > Actinomycetales > Actinomycetaceae > Arcanobacterium_A. The sequence continues at coordinate 16,509 of CABQJD010000015.1, forward strand.
CGCGAATTTTCTGAAGCTGGCGCAGATGCTCAGACTGCTGGCGTCATTTCTTCTCAAGATCTGACGATTCAGGCAACGGGTAACGGTCCAGTTGATGCATTTGTGCAGGCAATACAGGAGATGGGCATAAGCCTTCGCGTGCTCGATTACGTAGAGCACGCTATGAGCGCTGGCAAAGATGCTGTTGCTGCGGCATATATCGAGTGCGAAGTGAATGGAAAGATACTGTGGGGTGTCGGTATGGATTCTTCAACGATGACGGCGAGTTTTAAAGCAATTATTTCTGCAGTGAATCGAGCGATTCGTCTGGCATCTGATACATAATCAATGCGGCATCGTGCAGGTGAGGATATATTTCTTCTGTGGGCACTTCGGTTTTTGCAGCCAAGGCGTATTTCCTGGGCGAGAGGTTAGAATGGGCGAGTGAAGAAAACGTATCGTGACCAAGGGATTGTGCTAAGAACCAGCGATTTGGGCGAAGCTGATCGTATCGTCACGCTATTGACGCGCAGTCACGGAAAAATTCGTGCAGTTGCGAAAGGAGTGCGAAAAACCAAATCTCGTTTCGGCGCTCGCTTGGAGCCTTTTGCCTTAATAGATATGCAGCTCTACGTGGGGCGCGGTTTAGACGTCGTCACGCAAGTTGAATCAATTAATCAGTATCATCGCACGATTGTTCACAATTATGATGCCTATACTGCGGCGAGTGCACTTGTTGAAACTGCCAGCGCGCTTGTGAGAGAAAGTGAGCCTGATGTTGCCCAATTTTCTTTGCTGCATGGCGCACTCCATGCGCTCGCCACAGGTGCACATCTGCCAGATTTGATTGTCAATTCATATATTTTGCGTGCAATGCGCTTATCGGGCTGGGATTTCGCGATTTTTGAATGTGCTGTGTGCGGAGCGTCTGGGCCGCATGAAGCTCTCAATATCCATGCTGGTGGAGCTGTGTGCATAAATTGCCGACCATCTGCTTCGGCATTTCCGACAGTTGAGACTTGGCAGCTTCTTGGTGCTCTTTCTTATGGCGATTGGAATGTAGCTGACGCGGTATCTGCGGTGACGCGCCGAAGTGCAGGATCTATAATCTCGGCCTATCTGCAGTGGCAACTTGAACATTGTGTGAATTCGCTGCGGTTTATGAGTGAACGCCTTATTTCAGGTAATTCTTAATAGTGCTCGCTAAACTTGGATTATGGCTGATTTTTTCTTAGACGATCAAGTGCCTCTGCACCGAGAAGGCTGTAGTGCACCTGCACTCAATCCTGAAATGCTTCCAACTCATGTAGCTATTGTGATGGACGGTAACGGGCGTTGGGCGAATGCTCGCGGCTTACCGCGTACGGATGGGCATAAGGCTGGCGAGCTTTCTTTGATGGATACGATTGCTGGAGCTGTTGAAGCTGGGGTGAAGGTACTGAGCGTGTATTCATTTTCCACAGAAAATTGGAAACGCTCACCGCGTGAAGTATCGTTTTTGCTGGGCTATTCGCGCGAAGTTATCCATCGTCGCTGCTCGACGCTTGATGAGTGGAATGTGAAAGTGGTGTGGAGCGGTCGTGCGCCAAAGTTATGGCGTTCTGTGATTCGTGAGCTGCGTGAGGCTGAAAAAATCACCAGCGCAAATACTGGGTTAATTCTCAATTTTTGTATGAATTACGGCGGGCAGGCTGAAATAGTTGATGCTATGCGTTCGATTGCGCAACTAGTTGCTGCTGGCAAACTGAAGCCTAGTGGTATTAGCGCTACTACTGTGGCACGGCATCTCTATCAGCCGCAACTGCCTCCCGTCGATCTGTTTATTCGCAGCGGAGGAGAGCAGCGCACCAGCAATTTTTTACTTTGGCAAGCAGCGTATGCTGAGCTTATGTTTGTGCCAGAGGCGTGGCCTGAATTTGATCGCCGCAGTTTGTTTAGGTGCCTTGAGCGCTATGCTGAGCGTGATCGAAGGTTCGGAGGAGCCGTTGATAAGGTCTCATAGTGAGGCCTTATCATATCCGCGAGTGCAGAAGAATTAGGTGCTGCATGATCGTGATATCAGGTGATATTTCCGACGAGTAATCCCACTCCATAGGTGACTATCATTGCGATATTTCCCCATAAAATATTGCGGATAGTTGCGCGAGCGATCGATGCCTGCCCGAGGTATGCGGAGACTGATCCAGTGATAGCAAGGGCAATCGTCACTGCAAAAACTGTGAACGGTAAAGCAATAGAATGTGGTGTGAATACGATGGCACACAGAGGAATAATTGCGCCAAGTACGAAACTAATCATTGATGCAAGCGCGGCATGCCAAGGGTTTGTGAGCTCATCAGGATTGATGCCGAGCTCAAATTTGGCGTGGGCTGCTAGTGGATCGTTTTCAGTTAGTTCTCGGGCAACGCGTTGTGCGAGAACTTTCGAAACTCCGTCATTCATGATGAGTCTTGCAAGATGGCGTTCCGATTCGTGCGGTTGCTCGGCAAGTGCATGGCGTTGACGAGTGAGAGCGGCACGTTCGGCGTCGCGTTGAGTGCTCACAGATACATATTCGCCTGCCGCCATAGAGAGTCCGCCAGCCACAACGCCTGCGATACCAGAGATAAGCAATGTGGTTGAGTTTGCAGTCGCTCCAGCAACGCCTGCCACGAGACCAGCAGTGCTGACGATGCCGTCATTTGCACCAAGCACTCCAGCGCGCAACCAGTTGAGCTTTGAATCCATGTGTGAATTTTGCGAATCGATTGGGGTGAGCGGCTGTGTATCTGATGCCAAAGCTTCACATTCACTGCATGCTTGTGGATCAAGGGAGCCAGCGCATTGGGCGACGAGTTCGTTGAATTCTTGTGTATCTGTCTCGTTGAGTGTGCTTCGCGCTTTCACAATCCTCGCAGCGGCGGCGTGTGTTGGCGCTGTAATTGTGCTTGTTGATAGTGCATTCATGTTTGCCACCTTACTAATCGATCGGATGTGCGTGTAGCTAGGTAAGGCAACCCGTATTGATCAGGAGAGAGAAGGGAAAAGTGGGAACGCGGGGAGGGGCGTATTAGCATTGTTGAGTATCGCTGATGATGTGTGCGCCAGAATATGTGCAGACGCGTATTACAGCTCGCGTCCCTTCCTCTTCTGTATCCTGTGCGTCAGAATATGTGCAGATGCATATATTAGTGCGTTCGGTGCGCTCGTTGTGCCTGTATATGGAACTGTGTGTCAAAACGTTAGAGAACATAGAGAATGCTTAATCGCGCAGCCGTCGTCTTTTTTGCATGTGCCCTGTATATCTGCGCGCGCTCCATATATACGAGCTCGTCTATACCCTTGAGCGCTTAGCTGCGCTACACGGTGTGCCCATATGTGCGAGGATGAGCAGCTGTATCCAGCACTTTTCTTTGTGTTAAGGATAATTTTTTTTTCACGTGAGAGTATCATGCGCCAAGGATGCGCAGTTGCGGCGTGGTACGATAATTGCGATTGCCGAGAGCGCACATATAGTGGCACGCGCTGTTTCTTGAACGTACGCAAACGATGATGAGTGAGGAAATATCTGTGAATGATTTCTTAGATTCGGACTTTCCTAGGCAGTCTGCGCCTCCTGAGCTCCAGCCGCGAACTCAGCAACAAGCTCAGCAACAAGATCAGCCTTCCCTCCAGCAGCTAACGCAGCCAGCTAGGCATTGTGTGCAAAACGTTTCTTTTTCAGTGCTGCCTGATTCCCAGTGGCAGCCTCTATCTGAGCCGCAGCCGATAGTAGCATCATCACAGCCAGAGTCGAAGAAAAATACGCTACTCATTGCTCTGATACTTGTTTCGGTGCTGTCGTTAATTCTTATGTGGCTCTCGGTGGCATATTTACTCAAAGCAAGCCGCAGGCCTGCTCCTGCAGATTTCTCGGAAAAGATAACTGTAGAGCTGTGGCAATCTGATGCGAGTTTGCTACTGGAAAAGCCGTATGTGCGTCCTTCATATTCGCAAGTGGTATAGGTAGGTGTACGATGAATTCTCATAAGCGTTACGTTGTGCTCACGCCTTTCGAGAAAGCAGTGGTTGTAGCAGGTATTGCTCATATTCATGGCATTGAAGCAGATGTTGTTTCTACTGATTCAGGAGTTGCTCTCGTACGGGATATTCCAGTTCCCGAGTTTGCTGATTGGGATATTGCGGAGCTTCTCGGACCTACAGGAGATGCTGGCAGCGGTGAAGCCTCTGCACCTGAATCGTCACCTAATAGCGATATTGATGCTGATAATCCGCAGGCAGTTGCTGCAGTATTTTCTGAGCTTTCTCCTTATGGCGTGGTGCTTCTTGAGGTTGAACTGGGCGATGACGTCGGCGGTGAAGACGGCGTCTCTGGTGTGGTTCATGCTCAGCGAGTGATTGCAGGAAAACCTGGGGAAGCTCTCCCAGCTGGTTTGATTCTCAATTCACTCGATTCGAAAATTGAAGCGCTTATTTTGGGGCTGCAGCCGATTGATGAGATTGATCCGCACGTGATAAAGCCAAGTAATGCCGAGCAGTTCCTTAAGCATTCTTTTCGTGACGATAATGGAGATGCCAGCGCGTAAAGGCGTGAAGGATACTGGGCTGAGAGTAGGCAGGTGCTTAGCTGCAGCAGTGCCGAGCATATGTGCATAAGCACGCATATAAGAAAGATGGTTGTATTATGCCTCATGCGAAATCTTTGTTGACGCAACATCCTTTTGCGGGTGACGATGGATCGATTGCGCCAGATCTAGAGCGCGCTTTTCGTGAAAATCGCCTGCTAAAAACCGAAGCAGTTGTTGCGGCTCTGGGGGAGGTTCGCGTGCTTATAGGGGCTGCTCCTCATGCTGCTTTGAGTTTTGATGCGAACGAAAGCCATGATGAAAGAAGCATAGCGCCTCACAAAACGTCAGCTCACCCTTTAGATAATCCAGATGGTCTTATACGCGTGAATTTCGGGCAGGAACGCCATGCATACGCAATTTTTTCGAGTGCACAGGCATACGAGAGTTTTGCCCATAAATATAGTATCGCTTCGGCCGTGCGCCCAGTACCAATAAAAGCTCGAGATACTGCAGCTTTAGCATTGGCTCGTGGTGACGGCTTGCTTGTGCTTGATCCTGATACGCCTCATCAGCAGTGGATTGGGCGTTCGGCTTGTATGGCAATAGCAACAGGAGATGAATGGTGTGCTCCGTGGGGCGATCCAGAAATTGCGCAGCATATTATGGGTGCTTTGCCAGGAAAAGTACCAGGGCTTGAGCGAGTCTCTATTGATCCAGGTGAAGGTGGCAGTGCTTTTCTCACTATCTATCTCATTGCTGGAGGCAGTAGGGAGCAGGTTGCTTACGCAGTTCAAGTGATAAGCGAGATTATATGCACAGAACCGTACGTCAAAGCGCGTTTAGACTTAGTGGAGCTGCGCCCATTTTGGGGAGGTATGTAGTGCTGTTTAGCTTGCGCAGTGGGTGTCTGGCGGTATCGACTGCCGTATGCTGTGATCTATCGTGCGTTACATCACGTTGCGTCTAATTGGTGTGCTGCCCAGCTCACTGCTAGCATTAGGGATGACCGACTGGCTAGATTAGCTAGAACGCAAGCGGAGAAATCCCACCTGGGTGCTACTCGATTCGGTGCCGGGTTTGAGAATGCGATAGCGAGAAATCGCTGAAATCGCAGTGTATGGAGAGTTGATTTTCAATTTCTGTGCACAGTGGTGGCAGACGCAAAATAATGCGCAAGCATTATGTGCCTGCGAAGCAGAGAGTATTCTGCTCCACTTCTTTATGGTTTCCTCCGTGTGCGTGGCACGTAAATGAAGGGGATTATTATCAACGAGCCAAGAGTGAACGATCGTATTCGCGTTCCAGAAGTGCGCCTTGTAGGACCTGGCGGTGAGCAGGTAGGGATTGTGCGTGTTGATGATGCGTTGCGTCTTGCTGAAGAAGCTAACCTTGACCTTGTGGAAGTAGCGCCAGCTGCGAAGCCTCCTGTGGCAAAGCTGATGGACTATGGTAAATACAAGTACGAGCAAGCTCAGAAAGAGCGTGAGAATCGCCGTAATCAAGCGAACTCACAAATTAAAGAGATTCGCATCGGCTTAAAGATCGATCAGCACGATTACGAGACAAAACTCAAAGCGATGATGAAATTCCTCGATGCTGGCGATAAAGTAAAAGTTCAGCTGCGGTTCAGAGGTCGTGAGCAGAGTCGTCCAGAACTGGGCTTACAGCTTATGCAGCGAGTTGCTGAAGATGCATCTGAAAATGGTGTAATCGAGGCTGCACCTCGTGTTGATGGACGCGCTATGGTGATGGTTATTGCCCCAATTCGTCGTAAGAGCCAGACGAAATCCGATCAGCGCCGCCGCCGTGAGGCGAGGCGTGAGGCTGAGCGTGCAGCAGTACACGAAGCTAAACGTGCCAAAAAAGCAGCCAGTACTGCTTCAGTAGAAGAGAATGTAGAACATGCTGCAACGCAGCAAGAGGGAGCATGATAATGCCTAAGATGAAGACCCATTCCGGCGCCAAGAAGCGTTTCCGTAAAACAGGCTCTGGCAAGCTAATGCGTGAGCAGGCAGGCGCACGCCACCTGCTCGAGCATAAGAGCAGCCGCCGCACCCGCCGTCTCGCCTCGGATCAGCCCGTGGCTCGTGCAGATGTGAAGAAGATTAATTCGTTGCTCGCTGGGCGCTGATCGTCCGCGCAGAGTTTGGCTGAATTTTTAAGGAGTTTAAAAGATGGCACGCGTAAAGAACGCAATCAATTCCAAGAAGAAGCGCCGCACCACCCTTGAGCGCGCTAAGGGCTATCGTGGGCAGCGTTCCCGCCTCTATCGTAAGGCGAAGGAGCAGGTTACGCACTCAATAGTATACAACTACCGTGACCGTAAGGTGCGTAAAAATGAGTTCCGTAAGCTGTGGATTACTCGCATCAATGCGGCAGCTCGTGCACATGGTCTCACTTACAACCGCTTTATGCAGGGCTTAAGCCTTGCGGGGGTTGAAATTGATCGTCGTATGCTCGCTGAGCTTGCTGTGAACGATGCTGAAGTATTTGCGGCTCTCGTAGATAAAGCTCGTGCAGCTCTTCCAGAAGACGTGAACGCTCCTGTGATGAACTAGTGAGTAAAATAGGTACAAAATAGGTACTAATTATATAACGAACTGAATGTATATACGCAAAATGCTGGTGTGTACAGCTTCGCTGTACACACCAGCATTTTGCAATCATTATGTATGCTGCTATCCCTGTTGTTGTTCGATACGCTGCTGCTCCCATCTCTAGATCTGAAACGGCTTGGCGTTTTTTATGAGAACAAAGATAATAGCGTGTGGATGCGAAGAGGCTATTAAGCGCGCGCAGAAAAATATCAATAGTTCAAAAGCTAGCCCAAAAAGCTGCTTTACGTTTATAGATGTTGCAAAAGAAGGTTTTATTATGCCTACACGTAATGTAGATCGTTCTGCTTGCTCTGCTGCAGCCAGCTCTGCTTTTTCTACTCAGTGTCTTACTCGCGCTGAACGTCTTGAGCGTTTGCCGTTTACTAAAAAACTTGGCAAACTCCTTGGAGCTTCAGGAATCGGTTGGGCGCTTGATGCGATGGACGTAGGGCTTATCTCTTTTGTCGTCGCTGCTCTTGGGCAGGCTTGGTCAATGAATGCCACAGAAAAATCATGGATTCTTTCTGTTGGGTTTATCGGAATGGCTGTGGGTGCCACGATTGGAGGGTTACTTGCCGATAAAATTGGCAGACGCTCAGTTTTTGCTTTAACCTTGCTGATTTATGGGCTTGCAACTGGGGCTTGCGCACTTGCTGGTAGCGTGGCTGTATTATTGGTATTCCGTTTTTTCGTGGGCTTAGGGCTAGGAGCTGAGCTTCCTGTGGCTTCAACTCTTGTATGCGAGTTCGCACCGAAAAAAATGCGTGGTCGTATTATCGTATGGCTTGAAGCATTCTGGGCGCTTGGCTGGATTCTTTCGGCAGTGATTGGAACATTTGTTATTGCTGGCGTTGAAAACGGCTGGCGCTGGGGGCTTCTTATTGGTGCTCTTCCAGCTGTTTATTCACTTGTGATTCGTCTTCACACTCCAGAATCTGTGCGTTATCTTGAAACGTGCGGGCAAGATGAGAAGGCTGAAAAAATCGTTCAAGAATACGAACAATCCGCAGGAAGCGAATATCTCTATATCTCTGTTGGCAGTGTTGTTCGAGAAAATGATGCAGAAGAAATAGAAGATTCTCATACACAAGATCCTCATGCGCAAGAGGTACTTTCTATCTGGAGTTCTTCAATGCGCCAGCGCACAATAGCGTTATGGCTTATTTGGTTTCTTATCAATTTCAGCTATTACGGCGCGTTTACGTGGATCCCTTCTCTTCTTTCTGATCAGTTTGGCGATCTCACAAAGAGTTTCACGTTCACACTTATTATCACTCTTGCGCAAATTCCAGGATATGCTGCGGCTGCGTATTTAATTGAAGTTATTGGCAGGAGGCGCACGCTTGCGATCTTCCTTATTGGATCAGCAATTGCGGCAATATGCTATGGAAATTCTGGAAGCGAAGCCATGATTATTGCATCGGGAATTATGCTTAGTTTCTTTAACCTTGGAGCATGGGGTGCACTCTATGCAATTGGCCCTGAGCTTTATCCGACGAATGTGCGAGGAACAGGAACAGGATCAGCTGCTGGATTTGGGCGTATTGCTTCTATCGTCACGCCTCTTCTCACTCCCGTGTTCGTGCAGATTGGGGGGACGCTTCTTGCGTTTACGATATTTTCTTTTGCTTTTGCTATTGCTGCTATTGCGGCATTTTTCTTGCCAGAAAAAATGGGCGAGGAAATTGAATAGATAAACAA
>CABQJD010000016.1 GCA_902464405.1 uncultured Actinomycetaceae bacterium
AACAAAATCAGTAAAAAGCTGACACACTATTGAGACACCAAACAACACACCCACAACCGAGTTCACCTGATATAATTGATATAATCAAGATCTCCCAGTGGGACGGAACTCAATAATAAGTTCCTTTGTTCCACCTTGTCAAGGCGGCTAGCTTAGCTATTTTCACAGCTTGCTAGGCGATTTTGACCGCAAAAAATCTTGGAAAATTTCCAGTGATTTTTGTTGACTCCCTCGCAACAAGTAAATACTTTATGCGGATCATCTATCGAGGTCAAACTACGAGACCGTGCCCCTTCTCACAAGTAGAGAAAACACTATCACAACGCGGTTTTTCTCTTAATCGACAGGTTTCACAGCAATCTAGCTTGACACACAAAACGCCGCATATATAAAAGCGCTGCACCGCAGGCTTACCGCCTCAGATACAGCGCTTTTATTGAGAAATGCTCATGCAATAATCAAGACACACTATTGATATACATCGACCTATTCAGGCATATAAACGCAGCTGTTAGCAACGCATTTCCTATATATGCCTATTCTCGCAACATACGATGCTGGCGATGCTGACCGCCGAGGAATCGTCGAATGCTCTCTTTACTGCTATTTTCTGCACATACAATTTTCTGCACATATAATGCATGAGCATTTCTTTTGCTTTATCTATTTCAACCTATCTATTTCAATCTATCTATCATTTATCTATCTCAAGCACAGCAAGGTTCTTTCTTCCCTTGCGCATAAGCACCACGCCTCCAGCAAGCACATCGGCTTGCTCGATTACGCGATCCACACTCTCAACCTTCGCATTGTTGATATAAACACCCCCCGAAGAAAGAGTGCGCCGCGCAGCACCAAAGCCCTGCTCAAGTTTTAATGCAACAAGTACATCAACCACACTCTGCCCCACCTCGCCTATTCCCCGAGGAGCTTCAGCAACAGCATCACGCAAAGTATCGGCGTCAAGAACATGAGGATCTTCTTTGCCGAAGAACACACGCGATGCAGCCTCAACGCGTTTCATTGTTTGCGCTCCATGAACCCATGTAGTGACGTCTTGCGCGAGTATTCGCTGAGCCTCACGAGCACCAGGGTTTTCTGAAAGAGCCTGCTCAAGCGCCTCGATTTCTTCACGTGAGCGGAAGGTAAAAACTTTGAGCATACGAATCACGTCTGCGTCTTCGGTATTGAGCCAGAACTGATAGAACTTATACGGGCTGAGCATATCTGGATTGAGCCACACTGCTCCACCAGCAGTTTTTCCGAACTTTGTGCCGTCTGATTTCATAATCAGCTGATTCGTAAGCACGTGAGCAGGCGCTCCCTCAACTTTACGGATCAAATCCATTCCGCCGACCATATTTCCCCATTGGTCATTGCCGCCTACTTCGAGTGTGCACCCATAACGGCGATAAAGCTCCAAGAAATCGTTAGCTTGAAGGATCTGATAAGAAAACTCTGTATAGGAAATACCCTCATCCGATTGAAGCCGACGCGCCACAATATCTTTATTAAGCATAGTGCCAACGCGGAAGTATTTACCTAAATCACGCAGAAAATCAACTGCTGTCATCGACTGCGTCCAATCGAGATTATTCACCGTGCGCGCAGCATGCTCGCCGTCGAAATCGAGCAGTGATTCAAGTTGGTGACGAAGGGAATCAGCCCAACCGGCCACAACGTCACGCTCATTGAGTGTGCGCTCGCCTTTTTCTCGCGGATCACCAATTAACCCCGTCGCTCCTCCAACGAGCACAAGAGGATTATGCCCTGCCAGCTGCAGATGACGCATAAGCTTCACGGCAACGAGATGCCCGTGATGCAAACTCGGAGCCGTTGGATCAAAACCACAATAGAATGTGACTGGTCCAGCATTGAGTGCCTCACGCAGTGCTGGCAAATCCGTGGTTTGCGCAATCATCCCACGCCATTCCAATTCATCGATCACGTCTGCCACGATAATCTCTCTTTCTTGTGCGGATACTTAATACTCGTTCATATTCTATTGTGCCTGAGGAAACTCGCCTCACCAAGTATGCAAGTTTCGCAAGCCGAGCTTAGATAAGCCGTACGAGAATATATACTTTTCACGATTTTTACAGGTATATGAAGTGACGCCTCAGCACGCGCATCTCTTCCCCAAGAAACGCCTATATCCAGACCGCATTACCACGCTTCCCTCGTCTGCATTTCCCTTTATCTCGCTATCTTTGTTGGCATTCTGCTTTCCTTGCCTATGCGTCCTTAGCTGCACATAGTATGCGCAGCTTCCACTCAAGCAAGCTGAATGCGAGATTGCGTGAAGGAACGCTCCTGCGCCAACGCATTATTCACTGCAATAAGCTGTTCAGCAACTCGTACAGGCGCAGTACCGCCTTTACCATCACGAGCCTCTACGGACCCATGTACAGTGAGCACGCTGCGCACAGCAGGATCTAGACGCTCGTCAATATCGTGCAGATCGTCATCCGTCAAATCCCAAAGTTCAATTCCACGCATTTCGCAAGCCGCCACACACGCACCAGCGATTTCATGCGCACTGCGGAACGGCACGCCACGCTTGACGAGCCATTCAGCAATATCGGTCGCCAAAGAAAAACCTTGAGGAGCAAGCTCTGCCATACGCTCGTAATTAAGCTGCATTGTAGCAATCATGCCGCAGACAGCTGGCAAAAGCACCAACAACTGATCAATCTGGTCGAATACGGGCTCTTTATCTTCCTGCAAATCGCGATCATAAGCGAGCGGCAAGCCCTTAAGGGTACTCAGCAGACCTGCTAAATCGCCAATAAATCGCCCAGCTTTACCACGCGCCAATTCTGCCACATCTGGATTCTTCTTCTGCGGCATCATACTTGATCCTGTGGAATAAGCGTCATCAAGGCGCACAAACGAAAATTCTTTAGTGTTCCATATAATGATTTCTTCACTGATACGTGAAATATCGATACCAATCTGAGCCATCACATAAGAAAATTCTGCAGCCAGATCCCGTGCAGCAGTGCCGTCGATGGAGTTCCACACCGAATCGTCAAAACCGAGATCGCGTGCCACAGCCTGCGGATCCATACTGAGCGTATTGCCTGCAAGCGCACCAGAGCCATACGGGCTAATCGCCAATCGCTTATCGAGATCACGAAGGCGCTCAACATCGCGCAGCATCGGCCACGCATGTGCCAGAAGCTGATGGGCGACGAGCACCGGCTGGGCATGCTGCATATGAGTTCGCCCAGGCATCACACGATCTGCGGCAGCCTCAGCCTGATCGATAATCGCAGCAACGACATCAAGCAGTTTATCGCCGATAATGCGCGCACTATCACGTAAATATATACGAATGAGCGTGGCAATCTGATCGTTTCGTGAACGCCCTGCACGAATCTTTCCACCAAGCTCCTCGCCTGCATATTGCATAAGACCACGTTCGAGGGCAGTATGGACGTCTTCATCATCAGGGCTTGGTGCAAAAGTTCCATCCCGGACGGCTGCGTCAAGTTTTGCGAGCGCAGCCAGCATATTATCTAGTTCTGCCTTACTCAAAAGCCCAGCAGCAGCAAGAGCACGAGCATGCGCCCGAGAGCCAGCAATATCGTAACGCGCAAGACGCCAGTCGAAATGTGTTGATCGAGAAAGCTCTGTGAGAGCATCTGCAGGCGCTCCGGAAAAACGCCCACCCCATAATGCGATGTGTTCAGCCATAGCTCTGATTGTGCCAAAAGTATGCCCTTATGTGCCACTGAATTTTCCAGCTGTGGCAATATGCTCACTACTTGCCCGAGGTCTACAATGATGACGATGAACAACGAATCCCCCTGCGCTCATTCGCCTCTATGGAAATACGCCCTTCCTATTTATATTCCGAGCGTCATCTATTCAGCAGGAAGGGGCGCGGTGAATCCCGTCTTGGCGTTAGCAGCTTTGACTGTTGGGTTTAGCAGCGCTGGTTCGTCTGCTGTTGTGGGTATTTTTGGAGCGGTAGGAGTGCTCCTTTCTCCTCTTATCGGGCGTTTTATTAACCGTATCGGAGATCGCGCATCGCTTATTTCTGGATCTATTATTTCAGCAGCTGCACTTGTGCTTTCTTTTGTTGCTCTCGCACTCGGGAAACATTTCATGGCACGAATACTTCTCGTTCTCATCGTCTTCATGCTCGCAATTGGGGCAAATATCTGGGCTCTTGCACGACAAACATATATGGCAGAAAATGTGCCTGCCGCTTATCGTGCACGTGCCTTGAGTACTTTCGGAGGAATGACCAGGATTGGAAATTTACTAGGACCGCTGCTCGCCACAGGAGCGCTGACTCTTTGGACGTTGCGTAGCGTATTTATTGTTCAACTGGTATGCGTTATCGTATCGCTCGCATTTATCGTAGCTTTTATGACGCCTCAAACACCTCCTGAGGAAAGTAAGGATTCGCAAGCGCTTTTGGCTAATAATCATGCAGATTCTATCAGCCAATCGAACGAATCTATTACGAACACCGCACAGCATAGAAGCGCCGCATCTATCGAGTCTTTTTATGTGCAAAAGGAAACTTCGAAGTTTGCTTTGCTCGTTATGGGCATTGGCATGAATGCTTTGACCGTCTTACGTGCCAATCGCAACGTCATTGTCCCGCTTTGGGGCACTTTTCTCGGCTTGCCTGAGCATTTCATCACCGCAACTTTCGCCGTCACTGCCCTTCTCGATGCAGCAATGTTTGCATTTTCTGGCATACTCATGGATAAACGCGGGCGTATCTGGGCAATTATTCCGTCGCTTACCATTATGCCTCTTGCCATTATCATTATGATCGCATGGCGCAGCCCAATTGGTTTCGTCGTCGGATCAGCGCTCTTAGGCTTTGGCAATGGTTTTGGTTCTGGAATTATTATGACGACTGGCGCAGATCTTGCACCAAGCAAGAATAAAGCAAGTTTCCTCGGAGTCTGGCAAGCGATTGTGGCAGTTGGCACGGCGTGCGGACCATTTATTATTTCGGGATTGACGGCGGTGGCTTCCCTCGCAGTAGGGCTTGGAGCCACAGCGGCAATAGGTATTTTTGGTGCGCTATGGTGTGCCCTCTTGACGAAACCGGCTTACGAACATCTAGGAATCGATTTACGAGGAGAACCGCTTCCTAGAGGCGCATCTTAGAACTCGTCAACTATTCGCTTTCTATTATTTATCGACCGCGTTATTATTTGTCGACATTATTTATCGACTGCCAAAATAGATTGTTCAAATACACCTACGAAATAGCGAGATGCGCACAGAGATTTCGTATACCCATACTGCTTTACTCCAGCTCAAGTATCTTCACTTCTAAGTACGCTATCAGTGATTTTATATAAGCGCGCAATACTCTTGCGAAATAGACCGCTGTATTATGCTTAATTCTCAGGTTTCTGCTACACCAGCTTTGAAGAATCGGGGATGAAACCTTGTTGAGCAAGATCATCAATAATTCTAGCTCGCCGAGGTTTCACCCTCCCATATTTTTCAATAGCTTGATCAGTAAACGGCGGCTCATGCTTTCCAGCGTTGCGTAGATCGTAATAGGTGCACATTTCGCGATCGTAATCACTCAAAGCGTTGCACCAGCTTTCTGGCTCTTGGTATTCGTCAATCATAACGCGCAGCTCTTGAGGCATACGTGGTTTAAGAGCTGACTTCTGAGCTGGATGCCCAAGCATCAATCCCAGCACAGGGAAAGTAAGCTCAGGCAGATTGAGAAGCTCAATCACCGCTGGAGGATTGTTGAGCACGCCGCCAAGAATCGTGGCGCCAAGCCCTAGCGATTCGGCAGCAGCAACAACGTTTTGCACCTGCAAGCACGCATCTGTGAAAGCCGCCGTATAAAGATCCATCGTGCGCAGGGGCAGATCGTCTACCCCGCGCTCGTGGAATATCCCCTGAATACGATGCAGATCCGCAATAAAGAGGAGATAGACAGGAGCTTCAGCCACATATGCCTGCTCGTTAATCTGAGCTAAGCGCCTGCGTTTTTGCGGATCTTTCACCCAAATAATCGATGTATTTTGCATCCCCATAGAGGTTGAGGTTCGCATCGCCACATCGAAAAGAGTGTGAATAGTCTGCTCACTCACTGGCTCTGAAGTAAATTCTCGAACAGTTCGGTGATTGAGCAGAGTGGCAATCGTTTCAGATGCACTCATCGCAATCCTTAGGAAAGTTTGAGTTTAGGCATTGCTTCGCCTTTACCAAACTTTACATCACGTGCTGCTGCAAGCTTTGAGGTAAGTCCCGTCAGCTCAATAAAACCTTTTGCATAGCTCTGATCGAACGAATCCCCTGCATCGTACGTTGCAAGATTGAAATCGTAAAGTGACGTCTCGCTCTTGCGCCCTGTGACGGTGGCTCGCCCGCCGTGCAAAACGATACGAATATCGCCGCTCACATACTCTTGAGTGTCGAGAATAAAGGCATCGAGGGAACGCTTGAGCGGGCTGAACCACTGCCCTTCATAGACGAGTTCACCCCAGCGGTCGGCAACCTGCTTCTTGAAACGCGCCTGCTCACGATCCATCGTCACGCGCTCCAGCTCCTTATGGGCGGTCATCAGCGCCATAGCTCCTGGGCATTCATAAATTTCGCGGCTCTTAATACCAACCATGCGGTCTTCTACAATATCGATGCGACCAATACCTTGAGCACCAGCTCGCTTATTCATTTCTTGGATTGCTTCGAGAGGAGTGACGCTTCGACCATCAATTTTTACTGGAACGCCTTGTTCGAAAGTAATCACGAGTTCATCTGGAAGCGGAGGATACGTTGGATCATCTGTGTAAACGTAGACGTCTTTCGTTGGAGCATTCCACAGATCTTCAAGGAATCCCGTCTCAATTGCACGCCCCCACACGTTTTGATCGATTGAGAAGGGGTTGTGGTGCGTGGTTTCAATAGGAAGATCGTGCTTCATAGCGTAATCGATAGCAAATTCGCGAGTAAGCGCAAGATCGCGCACAGGAGAAAGGCACGTAATATCTGGAGCAAGGCTCGTAATACCGTTTTCAAAACGCACCTGATCGTTGCCCTTGCCAGTGCAGCCGTGCGCTACGATAGTGCCGCCAAACTGGCGAGCTGCCGTCACCAAATGCTTCACCATCAGCGGCCGAGAAAGAGCTGAAACAAGCGGATAAGCATCCATATACAAAGCGCCAGCCTGCAAATCACGCATACAATAATCGTTGGCAAATTCATCTTTTGCATCTGCAATATAAGCCTCCACGGCTCCGCAATCGAGAGCGCGCTGGCGAATAACTTCCAGATCTTCGCCGCCCTGGCCAACGTCGATAGAAACAGTGACGACTTCCGCCCCTGTTTGTTCGCCGATCCAGCCGATAGCAACCGAGGTATCCAAACCGCCAGAGTATGCCAAAACAATACGATCTTTATTACTCATCATTCTTCTTTCATATGCGTTTTATAAATAAATAAATTCTTATGTGCGTATAAACGAAAGCGTCTAGCTTCGTCGGCGCCCAGCCAGCCCCAGAAGTTCGTGGGCAAGACGGCGAGCGCGATGCTCTGAGGCAGTGACGACGAGCACAGTATCGTCACCAGCGATACAGCCATAGACGTCATCAAAAACAGCGCGATCAATCGAGGAAGCAAGCAGCGAAGCCGCTCCGGGAGGAGTACGCACCACCACCTGATTCAACACTGGCTGCACGGAAATAAGCACTTCTCCAGCCCAGCGCTCCAACTGAGCACGGGCACCTGCCGCAGATTCGGAGAGCTGCTCAAGGTCTGGAATACGGTACGCACGTATACCGTTTGCGCAATGCTCCTTATATGCATGCAGCTCTTCAAGGTCGCGGGAGAGAGTTGCTTGAGTGACGCTGATACCTTCTGCATTCAAAAGCTCCTGCAGCTGCCCTTGCGAAGAAATAACTTCTGAGGCTATAAGATCGATAATGCGCGCTTGCCGTGCAGTTCGAGTCAATGGAATATCCGCTGCCATAAGAGCCTTTCTTAATGCATAATCACTGCACTGCGCTAGTAGCAATGCAACCATGCATAACTATACACACTGCTATATTTTTTATCGATCTCATGCGTGCTAAATATTCGTGACGCTTCCCACCCTCTGACTATAGCTCTCGAGATTCGCATTGCCGATTATATAGGTAACATTGCTAAGGAAGATTGCACATATTGTGCATACATATATGAAGGAGGATGGGCACTATGTCTCTTATCAATACTCAGGCACCACAATGGAGTGCGACAGCATATTTCAACAACGAGTTCGTTGAAGTATCCTCAAAGGACGTTGAAGGAAAATGGTATATTCTCTTCTTCTACCCTGCTGATTTTACTTTCGTATGCCCTACCGAGCTTGAAGATATGGCAGAGCATTATGACGAATTCAAGGAACTCGGCGTTGAGATCTACTCTGTGAGCACAGATAAGCACTTCACGCATATGGCATGGCATGATTCTTCGCCGCGTATCGCAAAAATCCAGTTCCCGATGATTGGCGATCCTACCTGCGAAATTTCTGCTGCGTTCGAAGCGCTGCGCAAAGGTGAAGGCGCTGCAGATCGCACAACCGTGCTTGTGGATCCTGACGGCGTGATTCAGTACGTCGAAACTACTTCGGAAGGCGTTGGCCGTAATGCTGCAGAACTTGTGCGCAAAGTAAAAGCAGCAGCTTACGTGCGCGAAAATCCAGGGCAGGTATGCCCAGCTCACTGGGAGCAAGGAGATGAAACACTCAACCCTGGAATTAAACTCGTTGGCGTACTCTAAACACAACTCATAGCGCAATCAGCATTGCTCTATCAAGATTGCTCTATCAAGATTGCTCTATCAAGATTGCTCTATGAGAGGTGAATAGGTCTATACACAATGCGAGTGCCTGCAGAAGAATCTTTCTGCAGGCACTCTTTCTTATCTGGATTAGTATGAAGTATGAGGTACTAAGTATTAAGGACTAAGCACTAAATTCCTCTATGTGCGATCTGTGAATCTATGCGATATGAGCAATCTACGCGATCTGCATAATCTGCGAATCTGCGTGATATTCGAGATCCGCACGATCTGCGCAGTATTCGCTGTATTCGCGATATACGCAGATGTAGCATACCTCTAGCAACACTCGCAATACTCCTAGCAGCACTCAAGCAAGCCCAATGCCGCTTTGTGTAGCTGCCACGCTCTCGCCTAAAGCACAGCAGCTACACAGATGCGAGACTATCCACTCAACGAAACTATCCGCGTAGCGAAACTGCCTGCTCAACGAAACTATCCGCGCAGCAAAACTAGCTATGCTGCGCGAATAGCTATGCTGCGAAACTAGCTATACAGCGAGACTATCCGCGCAGCTCAGCTCCAAAGAAATGCTTCACAGCTCCTACGATCTTCTTGCGCACACGCGCCGTCTCATCAGCAGTAAGCGTATGGTCACTTCGCAGCCGCAAAGCAAAAGCCAAACTCTTCTTACCTTGCGGAATCTGATCGCCTGTGTATACATCAAACAAACGCAGATCTTCTAGCAAATCCTTTGCCAAACGCTCGATTACTCGCGCAACCTCAGCTGCTGGGATATCAGCATCCAGCAAAAGAGCAATATCTTCTTTAGCTGGAGGGAAAGTATCCACAGGAACAACAGAAATAGGGGCATCACCGCGAGCTTCAAAAAGCAGATCGGCATTAAATTCAAACGCGATTGAACGCTTCGGTAAATCAAACGCAGCGCACACATGAGGGGCGAGCTCCCCTGCATAGCCGATAAGCACACCGTCTGCCACAGAAATAGCAGCGCAGCGCCCTGGATGGAAAGGCGCATATTCAGCATTCTGAGCACAAGCGGTTAAGCCAATCGATTCTGCAGCTCCTTTTACCGCTTCGATCGCATCGCGCCAATCCCACGTTACAGCTTCAAAGCCAGCACATGCAGGAGCGGCTGCAGGAACTGCCACACCAGCCACGTGATAAGGCTGGCTTGGAATCGCAGCCATCAGATCTGCAAGCTGAGAATCACTCGGGCGCATTCCCACATCTGGTGCCTTCGCAGGCTGGATAGAACATGGACGAGTGACGATGCTCGTCTCAAAAATTGCCACATTCGGATTTCCGCGTGCCACGTTGAGCTGCGCTGTAGCGAGGAGGGAATCCAAAATACTGGTACGCATAAATGGAGCTTCCTCCTGCAGCGGGTTCTTCAGACGAATCGCATTGCGGCGCTCATCGTCACTATCAATCCCCTGCTTATCGAATGCACTGCTTCCCACAAATGGGTAGCTCAATACTTGCACCCACCCTTGCTCCGCTAATGCTCGCGCTAGCTCACGTTTACGGCGTTGAGTAACTGTAAGCCCCTTACCTGCTGGAGCGTACGGCACCACTGACGGAATCTCATCAAAGCCGACAAGGCGAGCGATTTCTTCAACAAAATAGGCGTTACCCGTAAGGTCTGGGCGCCACGTGGGAGGCGTGACGATAAGCGTCTGCGCATTCTCATCATCCGTTTCGCCTTCAGGAAGAGAAACCTCACAGCCAATTGCTGTGAGCAAATCACGCTGACGCGAAACTGGCACATCCAGCCCCGTCAAGCGTTTTGTTTCAGCCGTAGAAAATTCGTAGCTTGTTGGCATCTGCACGGCGTTGAACTCGAAATTTTCTTCAGCAGCTGTGCCGCCGCCATATTCAACCAAGATATCAACGACTGCCTGCGCTGCCACTGGCGCAAGCATCGGATCAACTTCCCGTTCGAAACGTTTCGACGCTTCAGAGGGCAGGCGGTGACGACGAGCCATACGAGCCACAGATACAGAATCGAAATGTGCAGCTTCAATCAGCACATTGTGCGTCTCCTGCGTGATTTCGGTATCGAAACCGCCCATCGTGCCTGCGAGACCAATCACGCGAGCGCCATGCCCGCCGTGAGAATCCGTGATCAACAGATCTTCTGTATTCAGCTCGCGATCCACATCGTCGAGGGTAAGTAAACGCTCCCCTTCACGCGCGCGACGCACCACAATCGGCGCCTCAAGTTTATCGAGATCGTAGGCGTGAAGCGGTTGCCCTAAATCAAGCATCACATAGTTTGTGGCATCAACAGCGAGAGAAATCGGGCGCATACCTGCCGCAATCAAACGCTTTTGCATCCACGACGGCGACTGTGCATTCGGATTAACATCACGCACAATGCGAGTGACAAAACGATCGCAGCCTTGCCTGCCACGAATTGGAGCGGAGTCTTCCACGAGCACAGGAAAACCCTTGCCGTTAATTGGCGCAAGCGGCACCCGAGCATTTTCTGCTAAACCACGATCAGTAAAATGGGCACCTGTTGAATGCGAGAATTCACGCGCAACGCCACGCATAGAGAAACAGTATCCACGATCGGGCGTCACGTTAATTTCCAGCACGTCGCCGCCAAGACCGAGGTAATTCATCACGCTTTTGCCGATTTCCGGCACGCCAGCAGCGATACGCTCTTCTTCGCTATGTGCGAGCACGATAATGCCAGAATGATCCTCGCCGATTCCTAGCTCTCTGGCTGAGCAAATCATGCCGTCAGAAATGTGCCCATAGGTTTTACGTACAGCAATCTCAAATCCCCCTGGGAGCACTGCGCCAGGAAGAGATACAACCACATAATCGCCAGCGTCAAAATTGTGGGCGCCGCAGATAATTCCGCGGCTGGCAAGCTCGCTCGGCTCTTTTCCAGTGCCTGGAGCATCATTATGCTCTCCCACATCCACACGGCAGTAGTTGATTACTTTGCCGTTCGTCTGCTCTTTCGGCTCACGGCTGAGCACTTTGCCTACAACGAGCGGACCTTGGATATCTGACGAGTGAATTTCTTCTTCTTCTAAGCCCACGCGCACAAGATCTGCCGCAAGCTGCGATGCAGTTAAATCTTCTGGCACTTCTACGTGATCTGCTAGCCAATCAATAGGTACAAATGGCATCATGCACCCCTTCCTGTTGTGCCGAACTGGCTGCTGAAACGAACATCGCCCTCAACCATATCGCGCATATCCGCAATCCCGTGGCGAAGCATAAGCGTGCGCTCAATGCCCATACCGAAAGCAAATCCGCTGTAAACGTTTGGGTCAATACCAGCGTTTCTCAGTACTTCGGGATTGACCATGCCACAGCCACCCCATTCAATCCAGCCTGCACCGCCTTTCTTCTGCGGGAACCAAAGATCCATTTCCGCACTCGGCTCTGTGAAAGGGAAATAGCTTGGGCGCAACCGAGTTTTTGCTTCAGGGCCAAACATTGCTTTCGCAAAATGATCGAGCGTACCTTTGAGATGCTCCATTGTGAGGTGTTTATCGACCGCCAAGCCCTCCACTTGATGGAAGACTGGAGTATGTGTGCTATCGAGAGCATCGGTTCGATACACCTTGCCAGGGCACGCAATATAGACGGGCACTCCCCTAGCTAAGAGTGTGCGGCTTTGCACAGGAGAGGTATGCGTGCGCAAAATAAGACCTTCAGTAGGCGTGACGCCGCTGCTACCTTCACTATCTGAAACGTCGCTTTTATCTGCTGCAGCTCCTTGCGAACCAACTCTCTCGTATCCAGCAACGTAGAATGTATCTTGCATCTGCCGAGCTGGATGATCTGGACCAAAATTCAGAGCATCGAAGTTGAACCATTCGTGTTCCAGCTCTGGGCCTTCAGCAATATCCCATCCCATGCCCACGAAAAAATCGCTGACGTCTTCCATAAGAACAGTGAGAGGATGACGCGCACCACGCGGGCTGCGTTTAGTTGGCACAGTCACATCCACACGTTCTTCTGCAAGCATTGCGGCTTGTACAGCCGCATCGATCCGTTCTTGAGCTTCAGCCAAAACAGCTTGGATAGCTTTGCGCGCAGCTCCCATGAGTTTTCCAGCTGTGGGTTTATCTGCTTTATCGAGCGTTTTAATCAGCGCATTCGCGTGCGTAATCGGGGCGTTATCTCCGCTGTGCGCTAAACGTGCTGCTTTTAATTCATCGGACGTGACGGCAGCGGCAAAAGCTGCTTTAGCTCGCTCAACTGCCTGCGCGATTCCTACTTCATCAAGTGGGCTAAGATCCATGATTCCCTTTCCAGTTTGATATGCCTTAAGTTTAGTCACTCCATGCCCGCCACGCGAAGTTAGCTCACACTAGAGATCCACACTCATTGAAGCAATTCAGTACAATACGAATATGACTAGCTTATGCAAGGCGCTCAGCGCACATGAAGGTATCGAACTCGCAACGTCGTTGTTTGTGAAAACTTTTGGATATAAACCTAGCGGCGTATGGGCAGCTCCTGGGCGCGTGAACCTCATTGGCGAGCATGTGGATTACAACGGAGGATTGTGCCTGCCTATGGCTCTTCCGCACCGAGCATATAACGCAATGGCTCTGCGCAAGGATCGTATTGTGCGTTTAATTCCTTCTGCTGGGGGCGATCCGCTCTGGGAAGGGACCCTTGATGATATTTACCCTGGGGCCGATATTCCGAAATGGGTGAAATACGCAGCAGGCCCTGTATGGGCACTGCGGCAGACGTCAGAATTTTTCGAAAAAATCACAACAGGTTTTGATGCCACTATTGCCTCTTGCGTGCCTCTTGGAGGCGGACTTTCCAGCTCTGCTGCTATGGAATGCTGCGTGGCATTGGGAGCAGATGCTCTCTATGGTTTAGGTCTTGAGCAATCGCAGCAAGGGCGTTCTATTCTGGCGCATGCAGGTATGCTAGCTGAAAATAAAGTCGCTGGAGCAGCAACGGGTGGGCTGGATCAGTCTGCTTCTATGCACGCTGCAGCTGCTCATGCTCTTATGCTCGATTGCTTGCATGGCACTTTCGAGCAGATTCCTTTCGATCTGGAATCGCAGGGGTTGCGCCTGCTGGTGATTGATACGATGGCTCATCACACTCTCAACGATGGTCAGTATGAACAGCGCCGCACTGTGTGTGAAACTGTGGCTGAGCGTGAAAACGTGAACACATTGCGCGAGCTTCCTGATACCTCGGCAACACTCGCACGCCTATCTGATCTGGAAGAATATAAACGCGTAAAACACGTCGTCACCGAAATTCAACGCGTTCGTGACGCCGCCGCGGCTCTTCGAGCAGGCGATTACGAGACTCTCGGAGCACTTTTCTATGCTTCTCACGCATCTTTGCGTGACGATTACGAGGTGAGCGCACCTGAGCTTGACGTAGCGGTTGATACTGCTCGCGAATGCGGCGCTCTCGGCGCACGCATGACTGGCGGCGGATTTGGCGGATCAGCAATTGCGCTTGTGCGCAGCGAAGATATTCCAACCGTGTGCGAAGCAATTACAGCAGCTTTTGAAGCTCGCGGCTGGATTCTTCCTCGTTTCCTCGATGCTTATGCTGCTCAGGGAGCTGAACGTGTGGCTTAATTTTAAGGCTGCATTAAGGCAGCGTAAGGCTCCGAAGAAAAATCTGAGCATCTGCGGCAGTAGTGCGCGGCACTCGTGCACGGCGCGTTAAGCATTTTGCGCGGCATCGTTAAGCGCGCATTACTTGTAGAGCGCTCTTGTGTAGCATCATTGCGCGGCACCCATGTATGGCGAATGTATGGCGAAGCATTGCACAGCACTCTTATACAGCAAAGCGTTATGCAGCACTCGTGTGCGCGCATTATTCGTATGGCGCTATGGCACTATTACTCACTCGCTATTATGCACACGCTATGTGCGTGCGCTATTGCGCGAGATATTGCAAGCACTATTGCGCGAGGAGCGCTTTATGCTGCAAAATGCTTTCACATAATGCACTACACGTATTACGTATTACATATAGAAATAGCGCATATCTTGAGCACACAAATAAAAGATATACAGCGGCGCACTAGCCAGATCAGTATTCCATCGGATATCCAGCGCTCTTCCATGAGGTTGTGCCACCGTGCACAGAAACTGCTTTATACCCAAGATCAATAAGGCGCTGCGCTGCCGTCAATGAGCGATTTCCCGAGGCACAGATAAGCATCACTTCTTGCTCTTTACCATAATTTTCCATTGCTGCAACCAGCGATGCCATGGGAATATGCACAGCTCCTGCAGCTCGCCCGCGATTCCATTCGTATATCTCTCGAATATCGATGAGAGGATTCCCCTCGGCTTGCCGCGCACGCGCTTGAGCCACGGTAATACGAGCAGTACCACCTGAATACATAAAATCAAAGAAACCCATAGAGCTATTGTGGCACAATGCACGGCTAATCCACGCGCCTAGCTCACTCACCTAGCCGACTCGCTCAACTTGCTTACCTAATCCACGCACCTAGCCTACTCGCCTAGCCCACTAGATCTAGCTCCTCTACCTAGCTCCCAATACTCCACTTCCCACTTACAATTAGATAACAATTAAATAACAATTTACGGCATTTTGCCGTTCATCTAAAAAATAATTTAACTGTGACGCAGGTCGCGTTATAGAGTATCTCCATGTGATGCGATAAACACTTCACATCTCGAAAAGAAAAGGATGCATATGAAAAAGATTCTTTCATTAGCAGCAGTTACAGCGATGGCGCTGGGCACACTTGCTGCGTGCGGTGATGGCTCTTCCACCCCTTCTGATGGCAATAAAGGAGCCTCAGGCGCTAATGCAGATAAACCACTCGTATGGTTCAACCGTCAGCCTTCAAACAGCTCAACTGGCGAGCTGGATAAGACCGCTTTGAACTTCAACGACAAGACTTACTACGTCGGCTTCGATGCCAACCAAGGCGCTGAGCTTCAAGGAAAGATGATCGCCGACTTCATCAAAGCACACAAAGACAGCATCGACCGTAATGGTGACGGCAAGATCGGTTACGTGCTCGCTGTTGGCGATGTTGGTCACAACGATTCCATTGCCCGTACTCGCGGCGTACGCAAAGCTCTCGGCACTGCAGTTGAAAAGGATGGGCAGATTCTCTCCGATCCTACCGAGACGAACGCAGCAGCCGTGCAGGAAGGCACGCTCGATTCTTTCAAAGTAGTAGAGCTTGCTTCTAAAGAAATGAAGACGGGTGCTGGCGCCACGTGGGACGCAGCTACTGCAGGCGACGCTATGACCGCATGGGCATCTAAGTTTGGCGATCAGATCGACATCGTTGTATCCAACAATGACGGCATGGGAATGAGCATGTTTACCAAGTGGTCGAAGGCAGAGAAGGTGCCAACCTTTGGTTATGACGCCAACTCTGACGCAGTTGCCGCAATTGCTGAAGGCTACTCAGGCACGATCTCCCAGCACGCAGACGTGCAGGCATATTTAACTCTGCGCGTGCTTCGCAATGCTCTTGACGGCGTTGATCCAGATACGGGTATCGGCACTGCAGACGACGCAGGCAACGTACTGACCGATAAGGATTACAAGTATGTAGCTGAAGAGCGTTCCTACTACGCTTTGAACCTTGCAGTGACGGCAGAAAACTATAAGGACTTCCTCGATTCCACCGTCACATACGCACCTGTGAGCAAGCAGCTCGACGCTTCTAAATCTCCTGAAAAGAAGGTGTGGCTCAATATCTACAACTCGGCTGATAACTTCCTCGGTTCGACCTATCAGCCACTTCTTCAAAAGTACGACAAGCTGATGAACCTCAAGGTTGAATATATTGCTGGTGACGGGCAGACCGAATCCAACATTACCAACCGTTTGGGCAACCCAGGCGACTACGACGCTTTCGCTATCAACATGGTGAAAACAGATAACGCCGCTTCCTACACAGCTCTCCTGAAGTGATAGCTCTTTGAGCATCATAATGGATAATTTGTAGTAACAATATGGTTGGGGCTGTCCGATTACTGCGGTGATCGGACAGCCCCAATTTAGAAGAAAGGGAGGTGCTTATGAACGACAGCAACGACGTAGTGCTCTCTATTAAAGGTATGTCTAAATCTTTCGGCCGTAACCGCGTGCTCGATCGAATCGATTTCGAAGTCAAACGTGGATCGATTATGGGGCTGATGGGCGAAAATGGTGCTGGAAAATCAACGATGATGAAATGCCTCTTTGGCACATACCAAAAAGACGAAGGCGATATTACTCTCGACGGCAAGCCTGTGGCTTTTTCTGGCCCGAAAGAAGCCCTCGAAAACGGCATCGCAATGGTGCATCAAGAACTCAATCAAGCTCTCGAACGCTCTGTGGTCGATAATCTATTTTTAGGGCGTTATCCACTCACCAGCTTAGGCGTCATCGATGAAAAATTGATGAAAAAAGAGGCGTCTGATCTTTTCCGCCGCCTCGGAATGACGGTCAATCTGACGCAGCCGATGCGCAATATGTCTGTATCTGCACGGCAAATGGTTGAAATTGCTAAAGCGATTTCCTACAACTCGAAAGTTATTGTGCTCGACGAGCCAACGTCGTCACTCACCGAGCCTGAAGTGCGCAAACTTTTCGAGATGATGAATAAACTGCGCGATCAAGGAATTTCACTCATCTATATTTCTCACAAAATGGATGAAGTATTTGAAATCTGCGATCAGGTATCCGTGCTGCGAGATGGCAAACTCGTGATGACGAAAGATACTTCTCAAACGAACATGAACGAACTCGTCACGGCTATGGTCGGGCGTTCGCTAGATAACCGTTTTCCGCCTGTGGATAATACGCCAGGAGATCCGATTCTCTCTATCAATCACGTCTCCACAAAGTTTGCCCCATACATTAAAGACATTACGTTTGACGTCAAAGAGGGCGAAATTTTTGGGCTCTACGGGCTTGTTGGCGCAGGGCGCACAGAACTTCTTGAAACTCTTTTCGGCAGACGCACACGTGCTGCTGGGCGCGTCTACTATAAAGGCAAGCTCATGAACTTCGAGAATCCTCGCGAAGCAATGGCAAACGGCTTTGCTCTCATCACGGAAGAGCGCAAAGCAGATGGCTTGTTTATGAAAGGCGATCTTACTTTCAATACGACAATCGCGAATCTGCCAGCCTACAAAACGGGCGTCGCCCTTTCGGATCAGAAAATGCAAAGTGCCACTATGCACGAAATCCGCACGATGCACACCAAGACGATGGGGCCAGAGGAGCTTATTTCTGCTCTGTCTGGCGGCAATCAGCAGAAAGTCATTTTTGGGCGCTGGCTGGAACGCTCTCCGAAAGTCTTTATGATGGACGAGCCGACGCGCGGTATTGACGTAGGAGCAAAGTACGAAATCTATGACCTCATTATCAATATGGCCAAGCAGGGAAAGACTATTATTTTAGTTTCCTCTGAAATGCCTGAAATTTTAGGTATTACCAATCGAATTGGCGTGATGAGTGCAGGGCGTCTCGCAGGCATCGTCACCACCAGTGAAACGAACCAAGAAGAGCTTTTGCGGCTGAGCGCAAAGTATCTGTAACGAAGGAAAGAATTATGAGTGTGACAGAAGCTACCAAAGACGGCATCCTCACAGCAGAGCAAGAAGAAGCTCTTCTCGCCCCTATTGATCAGTACGTAGGAAAAATTCAGGCACAGATCGATGAGCTTCGCAAAGATGGCTCCGATAAAGTGATGAAAATGCAGAGCCAGATTCGTGCGTTAAAATCGGATAAAACGCTCACAAAAGAAGAGCGCACACATCTGATTGCTCAAGATCAGAAAGTGATGGACGAAGCAAAGAAGGTGGAGGCTGCCAACAAAGCAGAGATCGATAAACTGATTGCTGAAGCTGAAGCGTATATTCGCGCCCACTACGATTCTGAATACTATGCGAAAGTTGAAGCGAGCGTCGAAAAAGAAAAGAAAGCTGCTAAAGAGCAATACGAAGCAAAGCTGCTCGATTTGCGAAAAGAGCACGCTGAAAACGTTAAAGCTCTTCAAGCGAGCGCAGATCCTAACCGTGCTCAAGAAATCAAAGACGAAAACTACGTCTACAAAAACAAACAGTACGATGCAAAGCTCGTCTATCAGCAGACGAAGAGCGCTATTAAAGACCGTTTGCACGCAGCATTCACGCAGAAATATCACTACGTCGATCTGCTGAGAAATTCAAAATTCACGTTCAAACAAATGCAGGCGCAAAGGATTGAAAATTACCGCTATTCTTTCAATCGCAAACAATTTTTGCTCAAAAACGGTTTGTATATCATTATCGTTTTGATCTTTATTGCGCTGTGCATTATTGCTCCCGTGACGAAAGGAACAGCGCTTCTCACCTCGCAAAATGTGCTCAACATTTTGCAGCAGGCCTCCCCTCGCATGTTCCTCGCCTTGGGCGTAGCTGGGCTGATTTTACTTACGGGCACAGACCTCTCTATCGGCCGTATGGTAGGTATGGGCATGGTGGCTGCAACGGCGATTATGCATCAAGGTCCTAATACTGGCAGCGTCTTCGGAAAAGTTTTTGACTTCACCTCAATGTCGCTCCTCGGGCGCGCGCTTTTCGCTCTGCTCACCTGCATTATCTTGTGTACTACGTTTACAGCAATTGCTGGTTTCTTCACAGCTAAATTCAAGATGCACCCGTTTATCTCAACGATGGCGAATATGCTTATTATCTTCGGTCTCGTCACCTATGCCACTAAAGGCGTGAGCTTTGGCGCTATCGAACCAGATATTCCGACTATGTTTGTGCCTTCAATCAACGGCTTCCCCACAATTATTATTTGGGCTGTTGTAGCTATTATCGTCGTGTGGTTCATCTGGAATAAGACTCGTTTTGGTAAGAATCTCTATGCTGTGGGCGGCAACCCTGAAGCTGCAGCAGTTTCCGGCATTTCTGTGTTTTGGGTGACGTTTGGCGCGTTTGTGCTTGCTGGCATTATGTATGGCTTCGGCTCCTGGCTCGAAGCGCAGCGTATGTTTGGTTCTGGCTCTGCCGCTTACGGGCAAGGCTGGGATATGGATGCCATCGCTGCCTGCGTGGTCGGCGGAGTCTCGTTTACGGGCGGTATCGGAAAGATTTCTGGTGTGGTCGTGGGCGTGCTTATTTTTACAGGCATGACGTATTCACTGACTATTCTCGGCATCGATACGAATCTGCAGTTCGTCTTTACGGGCATTATTATTCTCGCTGCAGTCACGCTCGATTCGCTTAAATACGTGCAGAAGAAGTAACCGATAGCGCAATCGTAAAACGCCGCAAAAGGCATAAAACTGATTGCTTGATAAGAAAGGCGTGCCGCGAGTGCGCAGGGTGGGTACTGGAACTTCCAGTGCCCACCCTTTTCTCTCTTTTTCTTCTGTGCCTCGCTAAGCTTTTCTCGCGTATCCTCGCTAAGCTTTTTCTTCTGTGCCCATGCCAAGCTTTTCTCGTACGCCCTTCGCTTGGCTCCCTCCCCCATTCTCGCACCACAGCAAAATTTTTCAGGCAGAAAGCAGCAAGGTATTTTGCTACCATTAAAGGGGCGTTTATCCCCTTTGTATTCTCGCGCAGACGATTCGATTGCATCAGCTTCGATAGACGCATAATCAGCCGCTTCGGCATGGCGCATCTTGCGAGCTGCTGTACGAATGCTACGCAAGATACTCGAACGATACGTACGATACTCATACTGAAGGTTTTTATGCAGCGAACTGCCACACACGTCATCAGAAAATGGCCCTACTACTGGCCAATTCTCGCTTTGCTCGTACTTCTTTTCTCGTGGGGAAGCCACCCCAGCGGCATTGCAATCGCCCTGCTAGGGATCGTACTAGGCGGAGCGGTGATGGCTGCAGTGGAGCACGCAGAGGTCGTGGCACATAAGGTTGGCGAACCATTTGGCTCTCTTATCTTGGCTCTTGCCGTCACAATCATTGAAGTAGGGATGATTATTATGCTGATGACGTCAAACCCCAGTACTTCCGCCACTTTGGCGCGCGATACCGTCTTTGCGGCAACGATGCTCACCACCAATATGATTATCGGTCTTGCTCTTCTTGCAGCCACGCGGAAAGGTCCGTTCGCATATTTCAACAAAGAAGGCACGGGCACGGCTTTTACGGCAGTGTTTGTGCTGGCAACTGTAACGATGGTGA
>CABQJD010000017.1 GCA_902464405.1 uncultured Actinomycetaceae bacterium
TATCCATCAGGCTGAAAAATTGGATCATATCCAAACCCACCGCAACCCGTCTGTTCACACCGCAAAACCCCATGCACAGCCCCCTCTTCTATATAAACCTCTCCAGATGGCAGTACAAGAGCAGCAGCACAGCGAAAATGAGCCGAACGATTCTCTGGCGGCACGTCGGAAAGCTGAGCCAGTAAAAGCTCAAGATTTGCAGCGTCATTACCATGCATACCAGCCCAACGTGCTGAAAAAATTCCTGGCGCACCGCCCATCACGTCCACACAGATCCCAGAGTCGTCTGCAAAAGCCGCAATCCCCGTCGCCTGCACAATCTGACGTGCCTTAATCACTGCGTTTTGCGCAAAGGTGACGCCATCTTCGATAGGCTCTGGAATATCTAGATCAGCGGCAGATCCGATGCTCTGCACACGCAACCCATCAATAAGACTGCTCAAAATTTCTTGCACTTCCGCCAATTTGTGGGTATTGCGCGTTGCAAAAATAATACGTGTATCAGCCATCTTCTCTATCTCCATAACTTCAGCACAACAAATACCACTCCTCTAAGGCAAAGGAGACTTGGCGAGCAATTATTCAGCTAGAGCTTCTTTTTGCAGTTGTGCGAGCTGTGCATTTCCAGCAGCCGCAAGATCGAGGAGCGCCCCAAGCTCCTTACGGTCAAACGGCTCTCCTTCAGCTGTGCCCTGCACTTCAATAAATTTAGCGCTACCCGTCATAACGACGTTCATGTCTGTCTCAGCCCGAGAATCCTCTTCATAGGGCAAATCAAGGCATGGCATGCCATCGATAATCCCCACAGATATTGCGCTCACAGAATCACGGAGAACTGGCTGAGAATCTCGAGGTTTAATTAAACCTCGTTCGATTCCCCAGCTCACAGCATCGGCGAGCGCAACGTATGCGCCCGTAATTGACGCCGTGCGCGTACCTCCGTCTGCCTGCAAAACGTCGCAATCGAGAGTAATAGTATTTTCACCAAGGGCAGCCATATCGACAACTGCTCGCAGCGAACGCCCAAGCAAGCGTGAAATTTCCTGCGTGCGCCCTCCAACTTTACCTTTCACAGACTCGCGCTGAGAGCGTGAATCTGTGGCACGCGGAAGCATCGCATACTCTCCCGTCACCCAGCCAAGCCCCGAATCCTTGCGCCAGCGCGGCACACCTTCGACAAATGATGCCACGCACAACACCGTCGTATCACCAAACGTCACGAGCACGTTTCCTTCGCCGTGCTTCAGATAGTGACGACGAATCGATACTGGTCGAAGTTCATGAGCAGCGCGCCCGTCTGCACGCAAAAAATCAGATACGTTACGCATAGTCATGCCCTCATACTACAACGAAGCGATAGACAAGCTCACATATAAAAGCGCACGGATACAACATCTGAAAGATTCCACGTACAAAAGATTTCACACCCGCAAGACTTAAAATTATGAAATTCTTATATCCATATACAGCCCAGCACAGCTTTGCTGTATGCACTGCTAGACGCCTTGGCACACATAGAGAATCTGGCACGTGGCAAAATTACTCTCGCCGCAAATTACTAATGCACACACATAAATGCGCTTAAATAACAGCATAATCAGCCGATCTATACGTAATCTAGAAATGGATCACACCTCATATACGTCGCCAGGGCGTACAGCCTTCACATCGCCATCAAATACGGACGCTGCATCAGTGACGTTTTTCTCTGGGTTCGTCCACGGCTGCAGATGCGTGAGAAGCAATCGACTCACATCAGCATCCCGCGCAAGTTCGCCTGCACGAGAACCAGTCATGTGAACGCCGCGCACAGTATCTCGCCCATCTTCAAAAGCAGCCTCGCTGAGCAGTAGATCAGCTCCGTGAGCAGCCTGCACTTCACTTAAGCAGTAGTCGGTATCACCAGTATATGTGAGCACTACAGACTCATCCGTACCGTTTTCAGACGGCCCTGATATACGTATTGCCACAGTAGGAATAGTGTGCTGCGCAGCAAAAAATTCGATATGGAAAGGCCCTATATCCACAAAATTTCCTGGAGCAATCTGGTGAAAATCGAACTCAGTTTCGTAGGTTTCAGCTGCTGGGTCGTCTGAAATTCCTCGAGTTCTTGCCACACCATCACCAGGAGAATAGACGGGGATTACAGACAGCGCACCCTCTGGATACCAACGGCGATAAACTTGCATACCCACAATATCTGCGCAATGATCTGCATGCAGATGACTCAAAATCATTGCATCAAGCATTGCTGGATCAACATAATTAAGCAAAGCACCCATAGCCCCAGGGCCGAAATCGAGCACAATACTCCACGTACGCTCCGCTCCGCCAAATTCTGGGTCTGCTCCTTTAGCCTGCACGAGATAGCATGAAGCTGCTCCTTCTTTTCCGCTCATCGATCCAGAGCATCCGACAATTGTGAGTTTCATGCTTAGTTTCCTTTCACGGCAAGAAATGAATCAGGTTGAGCGTGAGCCGCTTCAGGCCCGAGAAAGCGCCGAGCCAGCGTGCTAAAAGAGTGCGCATCTCCCGTTGCATAGAATTGATAGACAGGATCTCCTGCAGCTCGCGAGCGCATGAGATTTTCGTCGGCTAGCTGACGGTAAACGTCAAGCGCTGTTTCTGCAGCTGAAGAGACGAGAGTGACGCCGTCACCCATCACATAACCCACCACGCCAGCAAGCAGCGGATAGTGAGTGCACCCTAGTACGAGGGTATCGACTCTG
Organism: uncultured Actinomycetaceae bacterium; assembly: GCA_902464405.1. Lineage (GTDB taxonomy): Bacteria > Actinomycetota > Actinomycetes > Actinomycetales > Actinomycetaceae > Arcanobacterium_A. The sequence continues at coordinate 2,730 of CABQJD010000017.1, forward strand.
GCAGCCTTTACGGGAGCAAGATATTCACGCGCAACTGAGAGCAGCTCCACTCCCTCTGTGACGCCGCTTTCCACGAATTCTACGAACCTTGGGCACGCTTGCATGGTGAGTTCAAGATTGGGAGCTGCAGCAAACGCATCTTCATAAGCGCCAGAAGAAATTGTTGCTTGTGTGCCGATCACGCCAATTTTCCCATTGTGAGTAGCTCGAACTGCGCGCCGCACTGCTGGCTGAATCACCTCAACCACGGGGATACCACGCCCGAGCGTATAGCGTTCGCGCGCATCGCGCAGCACTGCAGCAGAAGCAGTATTGCAGGCAATGACCAACATTTTGACGCCAGATTCGACCAAGCGATCCATAATATCAAGAGCCAGCGTACGTACTTGCGCAAGCGGCTTTGAACCGTACGGCGTGTTCAGCGTATCGCCAATATAGGTTATCGATTCTCGCGGCAGCTGATCGAGAATAGCTCGCGCCACCGTCAAGCCTCCTAAGCCTGAATCAAAAATCCCAATAGGCGCGTTGTTCATGATCATTATTCTACTGGGCTTTCATAGGTAATCCTATGTTGCTCTCCGTGAGTAGCGCCACGACTCACGATGATATGTACATATCCCGTTAGAAGCGACTATCTTAGATGTATGGCTACTCCATTAAAAACGTCGGCACTTCTCACCGATATGTATGAACTCACAATGGTTGATTCCGCGCTGAAATCGGGCACTGCTCATCGCTCATCAGTTTTTGAACTTTTTGCTCGTCGATTACCTGGGCAGCGGCGCTATGGGGTGGTTGCTGGCACAGCGCGAGCGATTCAAGCAGTAGAAGAATTCCATTTCGGTGAAGCTGAAATCGATTTTCTCCACCGCGCTCAGATTGTAAGTGACGATACGCTCGAATGGCTTGCAAACTACAGTTTTTCTGGAGATATTTACGGATACCCTGAAGGGGAATGCTATTTCCCGAATTCTCCTATTATGACGGTGACGGGCACATTCGCTGAGGCATGCATTCTAGAGACCGTTCTCCTTTCAATTCTCAATTATGACTCTGCCGTTGCCACAGCAGCGAGCCGCATGACGATTGCTGCTCATGATCGTCCATGCTTAGATATGGGGGCACGCCGCACCCACGAAATGAGCGCAGTTGCAGCTGCACGCGCGTCGATTATTGGCGGCTTTGTGGGCACATCCAACCTTGAAGCAGCTCGCGAATACGGCATTAAAGCTATTGGAACTGCCGCTCATTCGTTCACACTGCTTCACGATTCGGAAGAAGAAGCATTCCGTGCTCAGATTGCAACAATGGGTACGGGAACTACTCTTCTTGTTGATACTTACGATATTCATCACGGTGTGGAACTAGCAGTGAAGACTGCTCGCGAAGCTGGCGGAGAGCTTGGCGCTGTACGTATCGACTCAGGAGATTTAGTGGCGCAAGCATTTAAGGTACGCGCCCAGCTCGACGCGCTCGGCGCTGTAACGACGAAGATCACCGTCACGAATGATCTCGACGAATACGCTATCGCTGGATTGAATGCAGCTCCTGTTGATTCTTACGGAGTGGGCACGAAGCTCGTCACTGGCTCGGGCAAGCCCACAGCGGAGATGGTGTATAAGCTCGTTGCACGCGAAGGCGCAGACGGAAAAATGCACGAAGTTGCTAAGAAGAGCGCAGATAAAAATACGGTTGGCGGATTTAAAGTGGCTGGTCGCACCCACGACGAAACTGGGCGTGCATCTAAAGAAATTATTGCCTGCGCACAAGATTGGGATCACGGCATAGCATATCTTGAACAGCGCGGAGCACGCCCCTTACAGGTGAAGCTTATGAGTGCAGGAATTTCAGATACCTACCATACTGACGCATCTTCGCTTGCTCGCGCAGCTGAGCGGCACCGCAATGCTCGTGCGGCTCTTCCCTACGCAGCATGGCGGCTCTCTGAAGGCGAGCCAGGTTTGCCAACAGAGATAGTAGATATTTTTGCCGATGACGATCAGCTCTCTTAAACGCCTGATCACGCCTGCGGCGGATTAGGACCGAACGGCCACGCACCGTCACCTCCACCATTTCCGAGCCGCATATATATCTCTTTGCAGATTGGGCAGATGGGAAAACGGTCAGGATTGCGCACAGGCGTCCATACTTTTCCGCACAGTGCAACCACTGGTGTCCCTTCGACTGCCGACTGCATGGCGCGATCTTTGCGCACATAGTGGGCGTACCGCTCGTGATCTCCAGGTTCAAGTTTTTCTTCTTCTCGCTCAAGGAGAGCAGTCGAACTAGCTGGCTCAAGACCAGGGGCTTCAGGGGAGGAAGGTTCGTGCGGAGCCTGCGGTTCTCCCAGGCTGCTTATTTCCTGCGCACCTTGATAGATGCTGTACGTTCTCATAGTCATAGCCAAAATTCTAACCTTTTCTGCCCTGATCGTGAATAGAAGCTGATCGCACATGGAAAAAGGAGACCCCGCTTGCGCGCGAGGTCTCCTTAATAATGACGTACTCGTCAGCTAGCTCAGGCAACAGCCTTCTTAAGAGTGGAGCCAGCGGAGATCTTCACGCCAAAGCCTGCTGGGATTTCGATCTCTTCGCCAGTGCGTGGGTTACGACCTTTGCGAGCTGCACGGTTGGTGCGCTCCACAGACATAAGACCTGTGATCTTCACGGCTTCGCCTGCCTTGAGAGAATCCACGAGCACGGTCTGGAGAGCGGAAAGAGCTTTGTCTGCATCGGTCTTGGTGATGCCAGCGTTTTCAGCAATCTTTGCCACAAGTTCAGTACGGTTGAGGGACATCTAAATTTCCTCCCATAAAAATTACGAATATGAAGTAGGGCTCGAATGAGCCGCCACAGAGAAATTTAGCGAAACCCAAGGAAATAAGCTAGTTATTGCGGGGTGTTGAGAATAATTGCGCCATTTATCACTGATAGTGGTTCACAATTTTCACATTTGTAACACCATTTACTCTCTAGGCTTCGACGAGTGATTGCCCCCAATAAGAATCTGGCGTAGTGCCAGGCGCAATCCAGTAGACAGCAGAACCAATATGGCGCACCCACGGATTCAACAAATCGTTCGCATCAAGCCTTCGCTGAATCGCAGTAAACTGGCGGTCAGGGTTTTGCTGGAAAGCAATCCATATAAGCCCTGAATTCGTCGTCATACCAGAGTTTCCCACAGGATCATCATAGGAGTAAGCACGGCGGCGCAAATCATTTGGCTCCTCCCCTTCTTGCTCACGAGAAAGAGCCAGATGGGAGTGACGATGAATCACATACTCGCCATTGTCGTCACGAGCATCCATATCCTCTTCTTCAAATTCGTCGTCAATCTCTGCAGTAAGCGGAGCACCCGAATGATAGCGGCGGCCGATTACCTCCTCACGATGCGGCACATCGAGCTGCTCCCACGCATCAAGATTCATGGCAATACGGCGAACGACCATAATGGTGGAATTTTTCAGATACTCCTCATCCGAATCAATCCACACCTGCTCAGCCCATTCTTCTGGTTCGCGAGGATTGATCGTCCCATCAACCTGCCCCATCGGATTTCTGGGCGTTGCTCCATACGGCGCCGCACCGAAAGAACGAGCGAATCCTTTTTGCATCCACGCCACGCGGCACACTGGTAAAGCTTTCTTAATCATTAGGCGAGCCACCATAAAGAGAGTGACGGCATCGTCACAGCAGATCTGCAGCACAAGATCGCTCTGCCCCCACTGAGGGCGTAAACGATCCTTATCAAATGCTGGAATCGGGTGTAATCCCTCTGGCTTCAGCTCCGACTTACCTAAAACGTCGAATATCTTTTCGCCAAAACCCGCAGTAATCGTCAGATTCGCAACAGCTTTCACCATATCGGTAGCGAAGAAACCGGGAATATCTGTTCGCTGAGTGAGGCTGCGCGCAAGAATAGTCCATTCTTTGAGCAGACCGATCAGATCACCTGCTTCCATCCCTGGATTGAGATTAAAAGCGATCATCTCCAGCTGCGCCTGCATCGGCTGCATAATCCCGCTCTGAACCTCGCCATCAAAAGGCTGAATCGCATCTACCAGCGGTAGCGCATCAGTGCGTACGCTCATTTTTTCTCCGCTCCGCGCACACCCAACATCCGCTCTTTTACGTGGCGATGCAGATGAACGTCTCATACGCTGTATCGTAACTTCTTTCTATTTTAACGCATGGCATAGCCGAACTGAGAGCAAAGCTGCAGATGAACACATCAAAACACGCTACTATTAACGTGAGTATGGCGATTAAACTCACCGCCGCGCACATCATGATGAAAGGTTCAGCTATGGTTCACGTCCTCCCATTTGCCGCACTGCGCCCTACCCCTGAGAATGCTCCAACATTCGCTTGCCCTCCTTATGACGTTGTGACGCGAGCACAGGCAGCCAAGCTAGCTCCTAACCATCGTTTTCTGTACGTCATCCGCCCAGAAATCAGCTGCGATCCCAACGTGCACGAAGACGATCATGAAGCCCATGCACACGCAGCTGCACAACTTGCCCGATTTGAAGAAGATGGCGTGCTGATCCGCGATCCGCAGCCAGCACTCTATATCTATCAGCAGATAGGATACGGGCACATTCAAACTGGCGTAGTCGGATGCGTGAGAGCCGCCGATTACCGTAACGGCACGATTAAACAGCACGAAAAAACTCTAGTTGCAAAAGAGCTTAACCGCATTCACCATTTTGAAGCCACGCATGCACAGACCGAACCAGTATTTCTTATGCATCAGCCTGACGACGCTGTACACAGTATCGTTTCTGGCGCCACCAGCGCCCAGCCGCACTATGATTTCACAAGTGACGATGGCGTAAGGCACCGCTTCTGGGTACTCAGCTCTGATGACACACAAAAACTCACACAGGCGTTTAGCTCTCTCGCCGCACTCTATATTGCTGACGGTCATCACCGCTCTGCCTCCGCTGCCAAAGTTGCCAGCTCTCGAGGTCTAGCCGATGATGATCCTCGGGCGTCAATTATGGCTGTGCTGTTTCCCTGTGAGGATTTGAAAGTGCTCGCATATAACCGAGTTGTCGATCATCTCAACGGGCTTTCTCCTAAGGATTTCTTAGAGCGTATGCGAGCTGCGGGATTTAGTGTGCGGCTCTGCGAATCCGATCCAGCTCCCTGCTCTCGAGGCTCTTTCGGAGTTTATATAGGAGCTACTGATACCTGGTACACCGCCACATTTACCTCGCCTCGCACAGGAAACGTCATTACCGATCTTGATACCTCAATCCTCACAGATCACGTACTCACCCCAATTTTAGGTATTGACGATCTGCGCACGAATCCACATATTCGCTTCGTAGGCGGATCTGCAGGAATACATGGATTGCAAACCGCTGCTGGATCGCACGGCGTGGCGTTCAGCCTCTACCCTACGTCCGTCACCGACATTATGGCAGTGAGTGACGCTGGAAAAATTATGCCGCCAAAAAGCACGTGGTTTGAGCCAAAACTCGCTTCAGGACTTTTTATTCATACTCTTGCGTAGCATTTATAACTCTGCAGAGCATCTGCTTCTTCATACAGCCAGACATTCCTCACAACGTTGCAGAAGGAGTACATAAAAGCGCATAAGGAGCACACAAGGAAAAGGCTGCGCATAACTCTCTGAACAAGCCTATAGCGTATTGGATAACCACGCTCAATGAGCTATGCGCAGCGCATTCGCCGCATATAATCGCTATTTATGATGATGCCTGCGCGCATCACCATACACACATCATCATGTATAGCTTCTCTTGGCGGCGCTTAGGAACGGCGCCTGCGCGGTTGCCTAGAAGTGAGCACGCAATTTTTTAGCTGCCGCAACCATATTCTTCAAAGTTGCTACCGTCTCCTCATAAGCGCGAGTTTTCAACCCGCAGTCGGGATTGACCCATAAACGGTTCCGATCAATCACGCCTGCCGCTTGTTCAAGCAGTGAAGCAATTTCTTCAACAGACGGCACACGCGGCGAATGAATGTCCCACACCCCAGGGCCAATCTGATGGTTAAAACCGTTACTTGCTAGATCGTGTAAGACTTCCATCTTTGAACGAGCAGCTTCAACACTCGTCACGTCTGCATCAAGGGCAGCAATTGCCCCTATCACCTGCCCAAACTCTGAATAGCACAAATGGGTATGAATCTGCGTACCTTCACGCGCACTGGAAGTCGCCAGTTTGAACGCCCCAACCGCCCAGTTAATATATTCCTCATGTTTGCGCTGATCCAAAGGAAGAAGCTCCCGCAATGCTGGCTCATCCACCTGTACAATTCGAGCTCCAGCCGCTTCAAGATCAGCAACTTCATCTCGCAAAGCCACAGCAATCTGATCGGCTACCAAACCGAGAGCAATATCGTCACGAACAAAACTCCACGCAATAATCGTCACTGGCCCTGTGAGCATACCCTTCACTGGCTTATCAGTGAGCGACTGCGCATACTTCCACCACTGCACCGTCATAGGCTGGGAGCGTTGCACATCTCCCCATAAAATTGACGGGCGCGTGCAGCGCGATCCGTAGCTTTGCACCCAGCCATTCTTGGTGACGTCAAATCCCGTAAGCTGTTCACCAAAATACTGCACCATATCGTTTCGCTCAGGCTCACCATGCACGAGTACGTCAAGACCAATTTCTTCTTGAAGCCGAATCACGCGCTCGATTTCTGCTCTCATTTCTTGAGTATATTCAGCTTCAGTAATCGCGCCTTTAGCAGCAGCTGCACGCGCAGAACGAATCTGGCGAGTCTGCGGGAAGGATCCGATCGTCGTCGTAGGATAAGTTGGCAGATGAAGGGAATTTTGCGCAGCAACTCGCTGAGAGTAGGCGACCCGATCTCTATTGTTGGCATATTGAGCAACACGCTGGCGAATATCAGGAACCTCAACGCCTGCAGCCTCTGCCCGCCGTGCCAATACCTCGCTCGCACGAGCAATCTCAGCTTCAACCGTTTCCCACCCTTCTTCAAGCCCTCGAGCAAGAAGTGCAATCTCGTCAATTTTCTCATCAGCAAAAGCTAGCCAGCTATGCAAATTATTATTCAGCTCGGCATTATCCCATTGCTCATCGGCAAGCGTATGAGGCACATGTTGAAGTGAGGTAGACGTGCTTGCCACAATCCGCGCACCTGTTGCTTTTGCTTGCTGCAGTTTTTCTCGTGCATAAGCTAAATCAGTTCGCCAGATATTGCGCCCATCAACAACCCCAACAGCCAACGTAATCCCCGACAAATCAACATTTTCTGGCACGCGCCCTCGTACAGCATCAATACCGATTGCTTCAACACCCGTCGCTCCGAGGCATTCAGCGTATTCAGAAGAATCGCCATAGGGGAAATTTAAGAATATCTGCGGACGCTGCGCAGGCACCGAAAGTTCTGCCAGCTCGGAATATGCCTGAACGATTTCTCTGGCAACGCTCGATTGAGAAACAGCCAGGTTTGCGCTGACGAGCGCTGGCTCATCAATCTGCACCCAATCAATTCCAGCCTTAGCTAGCTCACGAAGCACATCCTTGAATGCTTCAACAGCATCAGCAACTCGGCTGAGCGGCTCGTAGCCCGGCTCACTCCCCTTTGCCAATGCCAGCCACGTAACCGGCCCTACGAGCACCGGGCGCACGTCAATTCCTTCGCGGCGCAGTGCTTGCGCACGCTCAATAATCCGCCGATCCGTAAGTGCAATGGGCGTATCTGGACCAATTTCAGGTACAAGATAGTGATAGTTCGTATCAAAATACTTCGTCATTTCAAGCGGCGGGTTTGCCGCGTTTCCACGAGCTAAAGAAAAATATAGCTCCAGCCCTGCTGCTCCTGAAAACCTTTCAGGAATCGCTCCTAAAAGCACTGTTGTATCAAGTACCTGATCATAAAGAGTTGAGCTGTCTGGAAGAGATCCGCTCAGCCCGTGAGCTGTATAGGCAGAAAAAGCATCATGGACGACCTGCGATACATTCTGTTCGAATGTTTCTTCATCGAGTTTTCCAGCCCAATAGGCTTCGAGAGCTTTCTTCAGCTCACGATGGCGGCCGATCCTTGGATATCCTGCAATAGTTGACGTCAGTTTACTCATTTTTCTTCCTCTTTCTAATTGTTTGTATTATTTGCTGCAATAAGCCCCGCACTGCGAAGGAGCGCGAGCGCTGGCTCACTCTTGTTGAAAGTGTAGATATGAATTCCTGGCACGTTTTCTTCTAACAGCTCACGCACCAGCTCTGCGCCAATCTGTACGCCTCGCGCTTGTGGATCATCAGAGTTTTCGAGAGCGTCAATAATCCATGACGGCGGCGTCACTCCTGTCAGTTCTCCTACACGCCGCACTCGCTGTGCGCTTACCAACGGAAGGACACCTGGAATAATCGGAATCCGAACGCCTCGCTTGCGCGCTTCACTCACGAACTCCCGATACGCACGGGCATTCCAGAAAAGTTGAGTGATTGCAAGGTTTGCGCCAGCTTCCTGCTTGGCAAAGAGATTATCTATTTCTTGCTCAGCAGTAGTTCCGGCCTGAGGATTGCCTTCCACGAAGGTCGCTACTGCAAGGGTGAGCGGGCGAACTGCCTGACGCAATGCAAGCCCGTTATCTGCTGCTGCTCGCCGAGCTTCAATAAGCTTAATCAAACTGATAAGCTCCGCCGCAGAACGAACTCCATCTGCTCCTGGTGCCCACGTTGGGTCAGAAGCTGGCGGATCTCCACGTAACGCTAAAAACGTGCGCACTCCCTCATTAAGATAGCTTTCAATAACTTCGGAAATCTCTGCTTTTGAGGCGCCAACTGTAGTGAGATGGGCGATAGGATGCGTCGGAGTATCTGCAACGAGCGTCGTCACCAAATTCGTAGCATTTTTTCTGTCTTTACCGCCAGCACCGTAAGTGACAGATACAAAATCAGGCCTGACGGCAATAAGCTCGCGCAGGGTTCGGAAAAATGGCTCCACAGCGGCAGATGAGCGAGGAGGCATCACTTCAAAACTCACAATAAGGTTGGAGCGATTACGTATATGCGACGCTCCAACCGATGCACTAAAAGTAAAATCATTGATAGACATAGCGTTCTTCCACGCAAAGATATATCGCAGCATATATACGCACAGCGTTGAAGATAAGCCGCGCTATATTGTGCTGCACAGAATTTTTCAGGGAAATTTAGGCGATATGAATTGCGCTTTCAAGATATTCCTGATTGTTTAGAAGAGCCGAGGCTGTATGCTTCGAGATAGATACACCGCAGAAAAGATGCACTGCAGCTCTATTGTTACTACTTTTTTGCGCATATAGTGCGTCTATTGCCGCCCAGCAAATAGACGCTTCAACGCATTCGCATTCGCAGGCACGTACGCACAGCAAACCCATCGGCGATTTCACCGAGGTATCCATATAGGCGTACGCAATTCAACATACGTCTAAAGTACACGTAATCGCTATTTACATATACGACTATCCACAATACGAAACGAGCAGTAGCGCAGCGCTCAAAACCCGCACAACGCCTAGAGAAACAAGCACTTACTCCCCATAAAATCGCATACAATACGCCATACACACAATGCACAGAAATACTGGCAGTAGCACAAATAAGCACACAAACAGCAGCGCAAGAATCCACACAAGCAGCTGTAAAATTTCTTTCTGCGCATCAAACAAGGCATGATAGAGATGATAGACAGGAAGAATGGGAGCACTTTAGGCGCATATTGCACTATTTAATGCGCTTTTCTCATCGCCTGCATCTCGACAAGAAAGATAGCAATAATGAACGAGAGCGTTAAAAAATCTAGTTCTGTGAAAGAGCTGACTATTCGTGCAGTTATTATCGGCGGACTCATCACGTTGATTTTCACTGCAGCAAATGCATATTTGGGATTAAAGGTAGGGCTTACATTCGCCACTTCAATTCCAGCCGCAGTAATTTCGATGGCTGTTTTACGTAAATTTAAAGATCATACAGTTATTGAAAACAATATCGTGCAGACGATTGCATCAGCCGCAGGCACACTTTCTGCAATCATCTTCGTGATTCCTGGTCTCGTAATGGTCGGCTATTGGAGCGGTTTTCCCTATTGGGAAACTACGGCCGTATGCATCGTGGGCGGCATTCTTGGCGTCATGTATTCGATTCCTTTGCGTCGCGCACTTGTGACTGGATCCGATCTTCCCTATCCAGAAGGCGTCGCTGCTGCAGAAGTTCTTAAGGTGGGTGACGAACATGGCTCTGCCGAAGAAAATCACCGTGGTTTGCTCGTAATTATCTGGGGTAGCATATCCTCTGCCGCTTACGCTCTGCTCACATCGCTCAAGGCAGTGGCAGGATCTTTCTCTCTGCCCTTTAAGGTAGGCGCTGGCGGCACGATGATTGCTGGTTCTTTCTCCTTAGCACTTATGGGCGTAGGGCACCTTGTTGGCCCTGCCGTTGGCATTGCAATGCTCGTAGGTTTTACGCTTTCGTATGGTGTGCTTCTTCCTGTGCTTACCCAAGGCGGCGATATGAGCAATGGGCTCGACGCTCTTATCAACTCAACGTTTGCACAAGACGTGCGCATGATCGGTGCAGGCGCAATGGCAGTTGCCGCAATCTGGACTCTCTTGAAGATTATCGGTCCAATCGTCAAGGGCATCAAAGAATCTCTCGCTTCTTCTTCAAAACGCAAAGCGGGAGAAACGCTCCCCCTTACCGAGCAAGATATTCCGTTTAAGTACGTTGCAATTATTACACTCCTTTCGATGATTCCGATTGGAATTTTGCTCTGGCTCTTTTTGCAAGATTCACCAATCTCGCATCATTTAGTTGCACTCGTGCTTCTGACGATTATCTTCACGCTGCTCATCGGTTTGATTGTGGCATCCATCTGCGGCTATATGGCTGGTTTGATTGGCGCATCAAACTCTCCGATTTCAGGCGTTGGTATTATCGTCGTAGTCATTGCAGCTCTGCTGATTTTGCTGGTGACGGGTGACGAGGCTCAGACTCACCCGACTGAGCTCACAGCATACACTCTCTTTACCACAGCTATTGTGTTTGGTATCGCAACAATTTCCAACGATAACCTGCAAGATCTTAAAACTGGTCAGCTCGTGGGAGCTACACCGTGGCGTCAGCAGGTGGCTCTCATTATCGGCGTCATTTTCGGCTCTATCGTGATTCCGCCTGTGCTTCAGCTCCTTATGGGCAGCTTCGGCTTCCTCGACGTGAATGGCGCACTTGTGGGCGGCCCTGCAGGAGGCAGCGTCGATAACGCACTGCAGGCTCCACAAGCTACTTTGCTATCAGCAATTTCTAGCGGTATCTTCGGCGGTTCGATGCAGTGGAATCTCTTCGGAATTGGAGCTGCCATCGGTGTGGCTGTGGTGATTATCGATGAAATCCTTGGCAAGACTACTCGCTTCCATCTGGCTCCTCTTGCCGTGGGTATGGGTATGTACCTCAACATCTCCACAACTCTCATTATTGCGATTGGCGCCCTCGTGGGTTGGGTATATGACCGCTGGGCAGCGCAGCAAGCGAACGTTGAGCGCTCAAAACGTATGGGCGTGCTACTCGCAACTGGGCTTATTGTTGGCGATTCCCTCTGGGGCATTCTCAATGCGGCTATTATCGGCACATCGGGAAATGCCGACGTGCTCGGTATAGTCCCAGACGCTTTTGCTCCAGTTGCCAATATTCTGGGGCCAGTAGTGTTTGTTGCAGTTCTAGCGCTACTCTACCGCTATGTGAAAGCAAAGTCCTTGGAGAAATCTGCCGCCTAGGCATATATATCTCCCGATTCCTAGGCAAATTGATTCCTAGGCAAAAGATGGCGGAAACATTGCCGTATGGGCAATGTTTCCGCCATCTTTACACTGACGACATATTCAGACATATATCACACCAAAATAGTGGAGTATTCAATCACTTTTACGTGTTGCATAGATGACTCGTGAACTAAAGGAGAGAACATGGCAAAGAAAATTGGCTTTTTCGTGGGAAGTCTCAGAAAAGATTCTATCAATCGCATCTATGCGAACGCGCTAGCAAATCTACTTCCCTCAGAATATGAAGCATCATTTATAGCTATTCACGATCTTCCGCTATTTAATGAGGATGCAGATAGCGACGATCCAGAGCAATGGTCTGAACCAGTGGCTCGTCTGCGTGCCGCTACTGACGAAGCAGTCGGCTTTATTTTCGTCACGCCAGAATATAACCGCTCGATTCCAGGAGCGCTCAAAAACGCTCTCGATATCGCTTCCCGCCCTGCTGGAAGCACACGTTTTTCAGGCAAACCTTCATTGATCGCCACAGCAAGCCCCAGCCCCTATGGCGGCTTCAACGCCAACCAGCATTTACGGCAAGTGCTAGCACTCTTTAATACACCCGTCGTCACCCAACCTGAACTCTATATATCCAACGCACATACGCATATCAGCAATAATGGAGAACTCACTTCACGTGCAATCGAACGGCTGCAAAACGGAATCGATGCATTTGCAGCGCTTTTGCATACCTATTCCCACTGACCACATAAAATACAGCGCTTACGAATTTTCCTTACGAATCTTCTACGAAATTTGGGGAGTGCCAGCACGGACACTCCCCATCTTTAACATGCTGTATTCAGTGTGCCGTATTCAGTGTGCTGTATTCAGCGCGAAATGTTTCGGCAATAAAACACGCACGCAACACTTACTATTGAGCACAAAATAGAAGAAAAATCTACAATACGTATATGACTCAGAAAATGAATGTTGAATCCTTCAATCTCGATCATCGCAGCGTCTGCGCTCCTTTTGTGCGCTTGGCTGATATGAAAACACTCCCGAAAGGAGATGTGCTGCGCAAATATGATGTGCGTTTCACCCAGCCCAATGCGGCGCACCTCGACACAAAAACAGTTCACTCAATCGAACATCTTATGGCCGAGCTGATGCGCAACCATACAGACCGTCTCATCGACTGGAGCCCAATGGGCTGCCAAACAGGTTTTTACGCCGTCACCCTCGACCTTGGCTACGAAGATTTCTGCGATATTTTAGCCCAGACGTGCGCAGATATATTAGCTGCATCCAAAGTCCCTGCAGCAAACGAAATCCAGTGCGGGTGGGGTGCCAATCACAGCCTCAGCGGCGCCCAAGAAGCAGTGCAGGAATTTCTCAATCACCGCAGCGAGTGGGATATCGTCAGCTAATTCACTATCAGTGCGAATATTTTGCAATCAACGCCATAACGGAATCGACGCTATTGGGAAGATCGACCACGCGCGTCACGCCATTTTCTATCCCTTCAAAGCGCGGCGGCACGAGAGGAGCACGCCCGATCGCCTCACTGATAGTTTGCGCAAACTTCACGGGGAGCGCCGTCTCCAAAACGATAATCGGCGTTTCAATCTCGCCTCTTAACTGCGTTGCCACATGCACGCCGTCAGCTGTATGCGGATCAATAAGAATCTGATAATCGCTATACAGCCTCGCAATTGTTTCGAGCCGATCTTTATGCCAAGAACTCCCAGAGATAAACCCGTATTTCTCGGGTATCTGCGCAAATTCAGGCGTGCCTGCAAGCGAAAACTCACCGCACTCACGCAGCTTCTGCCCAAACAAAGACGCAACCACCTCGGCGTCACCACCTAAAAGATCGTAAATGAATCGTTCAAAATTAGACGCTTTTGCAATATCCATAGAAGGGCTTGACGTTTTTGCCACATCACTAGCGGCACGCACGCGATAGACCCCCGTGCGGAAAAATTCATCGAGCACATTGTTTTCGTTGGTGGCGAGAATAAGACGATCAATCGGCAAACCCATCTGCCGCGCGATATGCCCGGCACATATATTGCCAAAATTTCCACTGGGCACAGCAAAACTTATGCGGTGGCTATTCGTAGGCGCCACCTGGATCCATAGCGCAATGTAATAGACAATTTGGGCGAGCAGACGCGCCCAGTTGATCGAGTTCACAGCTCCAATTCGGTACTGCGCTTTGAAAAGCTTATCAGCATTGACCGCTTTGACGATCTCTTGGCAATCATCAAATACGCCATCAATTGCCACATTGACGATATTGGGATCTTGCAGAGAAAACATCTGCGCCCGCTGAAATGGAGTCATGCGCCTGCTTGGAGTGAGCATAAACACCGAAATACCGCAGCGCCCACGCAACGCATACTCGGCAGCCGAGCCGGTATCGCCGCTAGTTGCCCCCAAAATCGTGAGCGTCTCTCCCCTGCGCTGCAGCTCATATTCGAAAAGCTCCCCCAGAAGCTGCATCGCCATATCTTTGAATGCGGCAGTCGGCCCGTTGGAAAGATGCCCAAGCCATATACCTGTTTCACCAATAGGTGTAGCAGGCGTGACGATAGGCTGCCCGCCTGGCGTCAGGGCAGGCTCTGCACGGCTCGGCACAAATTTTTCAGATGTGTAGGCGCGCAAAACGATCTGAGCTATATCGTCAGCCGGAATATCGTCCACAAAAAGCCCTAAGACGAATCCCGCGAGCGCTGGGTATCCCCCCTCGTCAAAAATCTCACGTAAAATAGTAAGAGCACTATCATCGAGCTGAGGATACTTCTGCGGCAGGTAGAGACCACCGTCAGCAGCTAAGCCTTCCAAGAGGATATCGCTGAAAGGAAAGAGATCGCGCTGTGCAGAACGTGTAGATACATATTTCACGTGCTCAGTTTCCCATAAAATGCACTCGGGATTCTATAAAGACCATAATCAATTAACGAACTTTAGCGCGAATCATCGCTCCAGCAGGTACAGCTAGCGAGCATGGGAAAGAAAACTCGTGCGCTGGATAGTTAATTTCCTCCACATTATGCTTTTTTTCGTCCCAGAATCCACAAGCAGGAAGCGTGAAAGCAATCGGTGCTCTTCCAGGAATAAGAAACTCGATTGGCATTCCTGGCGTCATTTTGTTTTTTGCAAGTATATAGAGGCGCCGCTCGGCTTCGTTATAGCTGAGCACATCGCCCAGCCAACGCCATTCGTTAATATAGCCACCAGTCACAATCGCCTCGCTTGCTGGGCGATCGGAGTAGTAAAAACCAGTTGAGTATTCGCGATGCGTCACTTTATATGGCTCTTTGCCAATCCATTCAGGAAGGCATACATGGCTCGCAGAAGTATTCGAAAGATGAAATTCTTGAAGCTGATTGCCCTGTTGATCTTCAAAACCGCGCTGAATCATATACTCATTTACCGCACATTTATAAGCATTTGCCATTGCCGCCACGTAATAAGCACTCTTAGCTCTACCCTCGATTTTAAGGCTGGTGACGCCAGCATCAATTACGTCTGCCACATGCTCCACCATATTCATATCTTGTGAGTTGAAAAGGAAAGTGCCCTGGTCTGTGATTTCAACAGGAATAAAGCGCCCTGGAGTTTTTTCCTCGACCACATGATATTTATAGCGGCATGCCTGCACGCAGTCGCCATGATTCGCATCTCTGCCCGTGGTGTGCTGCGAAATAAGGCAGCGCCCAGAAAATGCCATGCACATCGAACCGTGTACAAAGGCTTCAATTTCTAGATCGTCGGGCACATTCGCCCGCAGCATGCGGATTGCCTCTAAATCCAGCTCACGCGCAAGCACCACACGCGCAGCCCCCAGCTGTGCAAGAGCTTGCGCGGCTTGATAATTAGTCACACCTGCCTGCGTAGAGATATGAATATCGGTGTGCGGAGCCACGCTACGAGCCGCCATCAGCATGCCAATATCGGTGACGATTAACGCATCGACCCCAATTTCTCCCAGCTGCCCCATATATTCGTTCATAGCAGCGACTTCGCTACTATGGGGAAGGATATTACAGGTGACGAACACTCGCGCATCGCGCTTGTGCGCATACGCCACGCCCTGCTCAAAATCTTCAAAGCTAAAATTCTTGGGTGCAGCTCTCATCCCGAAGGCTTTTCCCCCGCAATAGACGGCATCTGCGCCGAAATCTATTGCAGTTTTCAGCGTTGCCAAACTTCCAGCTGGAGCAAGGATCTCTGGCTTAAGACGCCGTTTCATCTGAGGAGTATTTAAAAGATTCTCGGAAGAAATATCTACGGGGGTATCTATCTGCACACACTTAGAATACGGGAGCAGCAACCAGAAAGCACAACTGCATATCAAAGTACGATTCAGGCTTATAGGACAAAACGTGTTGGTTTTATATCGGTCCTTGCCATTGTCCGTTGT
>CABQJD010000018.1 GCA_902464405.1 uncultured Actinomycetaceae bacterium
CAAAGACGGGTGCGACAGGCGTGATTATCTTCGCTCTTGCAGGACTCGCCCTCGTGGCTGCTGGCACTGCTGCGTATCTTCGTGGCCGTAAATCCTAAGCTCTAGAGATATGCGTGCCTTTATGAGGGAAATTCTTTGTGCTGGAATTTTCTAAGCTGCGTGCGTGAATAGATTTAGGATAGAGCTGAAGCGCCTAGGAATAAAACCTAGGCGCTTCGCTTATGAAGTACGTGAGTATTCGGTGAATATTCGTGCCGTAGTTTGCTGTAGTTTGCCGTGCAGTTGCCTTGCTCTGCCCCTAGTTTGCAGTGCTTTGCCCAGAGTAGTGCTCGCAGCATTGGTGAGCAGGGTATTGAAGATACGTACGCGTCGGCTCTGCAGTGATCGCCGCATTGGCGGATACGTAGATACGTAGCATTTTCGATTTATTCTTCACATTGGCGTGGGTGATATATGTATTTTCACTTTATTATTCGCAAAGAAAGCAGCGTGCAGCGTAGTCGATATTATCCCTGAAAGCCGCAGGGGCTAATGTGTGTGATGACGAAAACAACCAAGTATCGCTTCGCGATATCTCTTTTGACGCTATGTTTTGCCGTGACATTTTTGGCTCTATGTCTTGCGTATCCGTGCCTTACGTATCTGGTATTTCAATATCCAGATATGCAGCATGCTGCATATCTAAAGCACTGCATATCTATGCGATGCATATTTAATGCACTGCATATCGACGTGCGAAATAGCTAGTGTGCTGCGCATTTAACGCACTGCTATTTTATATGCTTCATATTTGATGTGCTTCTATTTAATGTGCTGCTTATCTGGCACACTGTATAGCTGCGCGCTAGATATCTAATGCAGTTCTATCTAGCACGCTTCATATCTAACGCACTACATATCTAAATAACCTGCCGGCCAGCTCCCTTGAATTGCAGGCGCTTTACCTCCTTCCAGTGCTTTGCGCGCAAAATATGCCTGCATATCGTCGTAGGTTTCTTTCTGCTGATCCATGAGAAGAGAAAGATCGCTATGAGCAATATCTGGATAGCGGCGCAAAAGCGCTCCTAATACTCTCAGAGTTGCTAAAACGTCAGCTTCGGCATTATGGAAATCGTCGTCAGCCCACACGCCATAAAATTGTGCAACTGTTTCTAAATTTCTTTTTCCGCGCCGATATTTATCAACTGTTTTATCCAGCATGAACGGATCGAGCACAGGAGCAATTGGGCGCCCGAGCCGCTCCCGCAGCATCGGCAGATCGTGCCGTTCCAGCTCTTGCTCAATAAGAGTGAGATCGTATGCGGCATTAAAAGCAACGATAGGATGCATCTGCTCCATATGCAGATGCAAAAGCTGCGCTACTTCGTCGAGTACTTTTTTAGCTGGCTCTCCTTCTTTTTGAGCTTTTTCGGTTGAGATCCCATGCACAGCTTCAGCGCGCGCCGGGATATCAACTTCGGGGTCAGCGAGCCAGTAATGCGTTTTCACGCCATCGCCTTCAACGACAACAATAGATGCGGTGACGAGCCGATCATCGTAAGGATCAATCCCTGTCGTCTCCGTATCGAAACCGACAATAGGGCGTAGGGGCCATGGCTTTTCTATATTCACTGTTTCCATTATCGCTCTCGCTTCTTGTTGTGATGACGCTTGATCCGCTATCGGATGTGCGTATTGTGATGCTTCTAAAAATAAGTGTAAAGGCAAGCATGGGGGAAATCTCGTAAAATTTCGCTGCGGCAGATGCATTCGATATGTGCGATATGTACAATATGTGTAATATATGCATCCTATCTATTTTCGATGCGTTCTAGGTGTATATGTGCTGTGCCCTTCATCATCGTATGGATATATCGCAGCATTGCTCCGGGCTGTATATACGGATTCCTGCGCCCTTGCGCATATACCGCACTGAAATTACTATGTGCGTTTCATCTTTTAAAATGCGCTAGCCAGTATGTGGATACGATGTGCTGAATTTGTATACTGTATGGCACAATAATTCAGGCTCAGCAAACTTCGGGAGACGGGAGCGCTGCTCGATGGCAATGAACGATCATCTCACAGTCATTTCTCCTTTTCGCTTTTCTCATTTTAATCCAGATATTGATTCGATATTTCGGATATGTGAGCCGATTATTCAATCCTCGCCTCTCACAGTTTTTCCCGGTTTGTGCGATGTGCATGTGCATTTTCGCGAACCGGGTTTCTCATATAAAGAAACTATTGCATCTGGTTCTCGCGCTGCGGCGCATGGTGGTTTTACAGATGTCTGTGCTATGCCTAATCTCAATCCTGTGCCCGATTCATGCGAGCACCTGGCTGAAGAAGAAGCCATCATCGCTCGCGATGCAGTGATTCGTGTGTATCCTTATGCGTCGATCACGTGCGACGAAGCAGGAAAACAGCTCGTAGATATTGAGGCTCTGGGAGAGCAGGTCATCGGATTTTCTGACGACGGAAAAGGCGTTCAAGGCGATGAACTGATGTATGAAGCAATGCGGCGCATCGCAGCAGCCAAAAAACCTATAGCAACGCATTGTGAAATCGAAGAGCTCAAAGCTGATGGCTACATCAATGCAGGCTCTTATGCCAGCGCTCACGGGCATCGAGGAATACCGAAAGAAGCAGAGTGGAAGCAGATTGAGCGAGACATCGAACTCGCACGCCTCACGGGCGTCACCTATCATATATGCCACGTATCGTGCGCCGAAAGCGTGGCTCTCGTACGTGCTGCGAAAGCTGCAGGTATTAACGTCACGTGCGAAACTGCACCGCATTATCTGCTCGTCGATGATTCCATGCTTCAAGAAGACGGGCGTTTTAAGATGAACCCGCCCCTGCGCTCGCCAGAAGATCGAGAGGCGCTGATCGAGGCACTGATTGATGGCACAATCGATATAATTGCCACAGATCACGCGCCTCACAGCGCCGAAGAAAAATCCTTAGGACTTGCTAATAGCGCATTTGGGATTGTGGGAATTGAGACGTCATTTCAACTGATGTACACGGAGTTTGTGCGCACAGGAATGATATCTTTTGAGCGTCTGCTCGATCTGATGGCATTCAATCCGCGCGAACGCTTCGCAATTGCGCTTGGAGGGAAGAGCGCAGACGGACGCGAAGATTTTACGGTATGGGATCTTAATTGGTACGGAAAAATCGATCCTGAAGATTTTATTTCGATGGGATCTGCGCAGCCTTTCACGGGGCGCAGTGTGTACGGGCGCTGTGTGCTGACAGTATGTGACGGACGAGTGGCGTATGTTGCGCCAGAACTCCAGATTCCTGGCGGCACGCTCCTTTCAGATGTCAGGCTTTTGGGCGCAGAGCAGTCGTATACTCAGCAATCACACAGCGTGCAGCCATATGCTGTGCAGTTAGGAGAGAGTCAATGATGATGCACTCCCATTCGTCTGATATTTCATTCAGCGCTTCGTGCTCCTCGCTCACATCACGCTCCTTGCTCAAACAAGGCATATTTATTCTTTCTGAGCAGCATCAAATTGCTGAAGATGTGTGGCAAATGCATCTCACAGGTGATTGCATTGCTATTACCAATCCCGGCCAGTTCGTGAATGTTCAGGTGCCGGGATTTTTTTTGCGCCGCCCGATTTCGGTGGCAAACGTTGATGGAGATCGTCTCACGCTCATCTACAAAACAGTAGGCGAAGGCACGCGTGTGTTGGCGCAGCTTACTCGCGGAAGTGAGCTGGATATTCTTACGGGGTTGGGCAATGGATATTCGCTGCCAGATGCTATCAGGCGCGGAGCGTTGCCCGTGCTGCTCGTAGGTGGAGGCGTTGGCGTGCCTCCGCTCTACTGGCTTGCGCGCAAGCTGCGTGCGCAAGGCTTGGCAGTACGTGTAGTGCTCGGTTTTAATTCGCGAGCAGATGTGTTTTATGAGGAAGAATTTGCGGCTTTGGGATGTGATGTTTGCGTGACGACTGCCGACGGATCCTACGGTAGAGCTGGTTTCGTCACTGCCTGCATGCCGCAGCAGAGCGAATACTCCTATTTTTATACGTGCGGTCCGATTCCTATGCTCCGCGCTGTGGCTGCTGCCAGCGGGGATACACCAGGAGAGCTGAGTTTTGAAGAACGTATGGGATGCGGATTCGGTGCGTGTATGGGGTGTTCACACCGAGTAAAGCCTTTAGTGAAAAGCGCTGCTCATGGGGATATCTCCTATAAGCGTATCTGCGTGGAAGGGCCAGTATTGCGTAAGGAGGAAATCGTATGGGAGTAAATGCGCTTGAAGCGCAAGCTGCAAAAGCCAATACAAGCCGTCGCCTCGCCGTCACTCTCTGTGGGTGCGAACTAGACAATCCGATTATTCCTGCGAGCGGCACATTTGGGTTTGGATATGAATTTGCGAAACTCTACGATATCAACCTCTTAGGCACGTTCAGTTTCAAAGGCACCACGGGCGAAGCTCGCTTCGGAAATGAACAGCATCGCATCGCAGAATGCACGGCAGGAATGATAAATTCCGTGGGTTTGCAAAATCCTGGAGTAGAGGCTGTGATAGAGCAAGAGCTTCCTGCTCTCCGTGCAGTTTTTCATAAACCCGTTATGGCAAATGTGAGCGGCTTTTCGATAGAGGAGTATGTGCGAGTGAGTACTTCCCTAGCGGCTCAGCCTCAAGTTGGGTGGTTAGAAATCAACGTGAGCTGCCCAAACGTGCACGGCGGAGGAATTTCTTTCGGGCAGGATCCCGAGCAAGCTGCAAAAGTTGTGCGAGCTGTGCGCGCCGCCGTCACGATCCCACTTATCGTGAAACTTTCGCCAAACGTCACAGACATTGCTGCTATGGCTTGCGCTTGCGAAGAAGCTGGTGCAGACGGAATCAGCCTCATCAATACGCTCCTTGGTGAGCGAATAGATCTATGCACTCGCCAGCCTGTGATTGCACGGCGTGACGGCGGCTTTTCAGGGCCAGCGATTTTCCCTGTGGCGCTTCGTATGGTGGATATTGTCTCACGGGCAGTTCACATACCTGTGGTAGGAATCGGAGGAGTGAATTGTGCACGAGACGTCATCGAAATGATGATGGCTGGAGCTTCGGCAGTGCAAGTAGGTACCGCAAATCTTGTGCGCCCGTATGCGAGCCTAGAAATTGTGGCAGATCTGCTTCGGCAGATGGATGCACTTGGAATAGATAACCTCAAAGATATGATTGGAGTAGCTCACTGATGGCACAAGACGTGATAGTGGCATGCGATTTTTCAAACGCTGAGCAGGTGCGTGATTTTCTTGGCGCTTTTGAAATCTCCGAGCGCAAACCGTTCGTAAAAATCGGCATGGAGCTTTATTATGCCGAAGGGCCGGAGATTGTGAGGGAAATAAAAGCGCGCGGGCATAAGATATTTCTCGATTTGAAGCTGCATGATATTCCGCATACAGTGCAGTGCGCTATGAGTGTGCTTTCTCGGCTCGATGTGGATATTTGTAATCTGCACGCAGCTGGCGGCACTGCAATGATGCAGGCGGCGCTTACAGGGCTGACGCGCTCAGACGGCACGCGCCCGCTCTTGATTGCCGTCACGCAGCTCACAAGCACAGATCAAGAAACAATGGAGCGAGATCTTTTGATCCGCGAGCCTATCGATGAAGTGGTGATGCACTATGCGAGCAGGGCACAAGCTGCAGGGCTTGATGGCGTGGTTTGCTCGCCCTTGGAAGCCGAGAGCGTCCATAGCCGATGTGGAGCAGATTTTTTGACGGTGACGCCTGGCGTGCGGTTTGCAGATGGGGAAGTGGGCGATCAAAAGCGGGTGACCACTCCTGCGCGTGCGCGTGAGCTGGGCAGTGATTTTATTGTGGTTGGGCGTCCGATCACTCAAGCTGAGGATCCTGTGGCGGCATATGAGAGAGCTATTGGCGAATTTCTTGGCGAAATGTGAGTGTATCAATAACGACACCAGCGGCAAATGCTGATGGAGAGGAAAGACAGATGGAATTAAATGAACAAATTGCGCACGATTTATTAGCAATTAAAGCGGTATTTTTACGGCCAAGCGAGCCATTCACGTGGGCGAGTGGAATTAAAAGCCCGATCTATACCGATAATAGGCTTACTCTCACTGCGCCTCAGGTGCGCGACCACGTAGAACATGGGTTGGCATACCTGATTCAACAGTTCTATCCCGAAGCTGAGGTGCTTATGGGTACAGCAACTGCTGGGATTGCGCATGCTGCTATTACTGCACACATTATGAATCTGCCTATGGGGTATGTGCGTTCAGGCGCAAAAGATCATGGGCGCGGCAACCAGATCGAAGGTGAACTGAAAGCTGGTGCCAAAGTTGTGGTAGTAGAAGATCTTATCTCTACGGCTGGTTCTGTGATTGAAACAGTAAACGTATTGCGTGAAGCTGGTGCCGAGGTGCTCGGTATCGTCTCGATTTTTACCTATGGAATGCGCAAAGGGCTTGATTGCCTCGCTGCTGCTGGAGTTGCTCACCATTCACTCACAGATTTTGATGCGGTTGTGCAGATTGCTGCGCGGCAGGGCTATATCGCACAGGAAGATGTGCCGCGTTTGCTCGCCTTTCGAGCTGACCCGTCAGATGAAAGTTGGGTGAATCTGCTCTGATAGGAGGCGGTTTTAGCGGTGGTACAGCGGCCGTGGTACAGCGTCGGTGCGCTAGTGGGGTGCTAGTGAGGTGATAGCAGCGGTGTGTGCTCTAGTGGGGTGCCAGCGGTGCGCTAGTGAGATGCTAGTGTCGGTGTGCTGGAAAGGCAATAGCGAGGCGCTAGTTAGGTAAAAGTAAGGCGCTGCTGTATCGATGATATGAGCGCAAAAACTCTGGGTAGCGCGCGAAATTTCTCTTTGTTTTACGGATACGGATTCAAACGATAGAAAGGAATCAGAATGAATATAAGGTCGGTATCGCGGCCACGCAGTGTGATCGATATTCTCAACCTCTCAGTTGATGAGCTATATTCTCTCATTGCAACAGCAGAAGATATTATTGCTTCGCCAGAAAAATATGCGCATATATGTGCAGGAAAGAAATTAGCGACGCTCTTTTTTGAGCCTTCTACTCGCACGCGCTTGAGCTTTGAAGCGGCAATGTATGAGCTTGGCGGAAATGTGCTGTCGGTGAGCAGCGGGGCCAGCAGCTCGACCAGTAAAGGTGAATCGGTTGCTGATACTGCAAAAACTGTTTCATGCTACGCAGATATTATTGCTATGCGTCATCCTAAAGAAGGCTCTGCGCTTGTTGCAGCAAATAATGCGTCGATTCCTGTGATCAATGGCGGTGACGGCGGGCATGCTCATCCGACTCAGACTCTTGCTGATCTTTTGACGATTCATCGCAATAAAGGCGATTTTTCAAATTTGACGATCGGCTTAGTGGGCGATTTGAAATTTGGGCGCACAGTTCACTCCCTTATTGAGGCGATGAGCCGCTATACGGGAAATAAGTTTGTGCTCATTTCTCCACAGGAGCTTAAGCTTCCGAGCTACGTGAAGAAAGGGACGCTTGAACGGCAGGGGATTGCGTATGTGCAGACCTCTTCCCTGGAGGAAGTGATACCAGAGTTAGACGTGATTTACATGACTCGTGTGCAGCGTGAACGCTTCTTCAACGAAGAGGATTATCTGCGGTTGCGAGATACATATATTTTGACGCCGGAGAAGATGAAACTGGCTAAGAAAGACGCAATTGTGCTTCATCCTCTTCCGCGCGTAAACGAGATTTCCGTAGCAATTGATGACGATCCTCGCGCAAAGTATTTTGAGCAAGTGCTCAACGGAAAATATATGCGCATGGCATTAATTTTGAAATTACTTGTTGAGG
This sequence comes from uncultured Actinomycetaceae bacterium, assembly GCA_902464405.1. Taxonomy (GTDB): domain Bacteria; phylum Actinomycetota; class Actinomycetes; order Actinomycetales; family Actinomycetaceae; genus Arcanobacterium_A. Next base: position 7,812 of record CABQJD010000018.1, read on the forward strand.
CAGGGCAGCTTGAAGGGAGCATACTTCGATGAACGTCAATTCGATTCGCGATGGTGTGGTGATCGATCACATTAAAGCTGGCCGTGCTATGCGGCTTTATGAACTGATGAAACTTGATGAACTCGATGCTTCGGTGGCAGTTATACAGCGGGTTCCCAGCAGGAAAATAGGGAAGAAAGACATTATTAAAATTGATGCAAACGTTCCCGTGAACCTCGATCTGGTCGGTTACGTTGATCCTAGCGCTACTGTGAACGTTATTCGGGAGAAAGAAGTTGTGCAAAAGCGTACGCTTGCACTTCCTGAAACGTTGACCGACGTGATTACCTGCAAAAATCCGCGGTGTATCACCTCAGTTGAGCAGGAGCTGGCGCACATTTTTACGCTTTCTAATCCGCAAGAGCGCTTATATCGTTGCCTTTACTGCGAGACAAAAGCAGATCTGTTGCGCTAGATATATTCTACTGCGCGGATATTTTCTATCGTGCAGATCGCTGATAATGCACTCAGCTCGGGAAGGATTGCGGATACTTTCGCGCCTACCTCAGCTGGGTGCATTACTATTGTGCTATGAGTAATGAAGTTGAAATTGGAAAAGGGCGTTTGGCAAGAGTTGGCTTCAGTTTTGACGATATCGCTATCGTCCCTTCACGCCGAACTCGAGACGCTGCAGACGTGAGCACTGCATGGCAGCTCGATGCCTATCTGCTGGAAGCGCCGATTATTGGTGCTCCTATGGATTCGGTGACGTCTCCGGCTACAGCCATTGCGCTCGGGCGCATGGGGTTGCTTGGGGTTCTGGATTTGGAAGGCGTGTGGACTCGTTATGACGATCCAGAACCGCTGCTCGATGAGATTGCGCGCCTTCCAGATGAGGGCGTGCATGCGCGTATACAAGAGATATACAACGAGCCTATAAAACCACGTTTAATCGTCGATCGCCTTGCCGAAATTCGTGATGCAGGCGTGACGGTTGCTGGAGCGTTGTCTCCTGCGCGCACGCAAGAATACTGGAAAACAGTTGTTGATGCTGGCGTTGATCTTTTTGTGATTCGCGGAACTACGGTCAGCGCTGAGCACGTGAGTTCCAACCGTGAGCCGCTCAATCTGAAACGATTTATTTATGATCTTGATGTGCCAGTAATCGTGGGCGGTGTAGCGTCTTATCAAGCGGCGCTTCATTTGATGCGTACAGGAGCTGCAGGCGTGCTTGCTGGTTTTGGCGGAGGAGCGACGAGCGCTAACCGCCGCACAATTGGAGTTGCTGTGCCAATGGCGACTGCCGTGGCATCAGTTGCTGCTGCTCGCCGTGAATATATGGATGAAACGGGCGGGCGCTACGTGCAGGTAATTGCCGATGGGCAGGTGAGTACCTCTGGCGATATGATTCGCGCAATTGCGTGCGGCGCTGATGCCGTTATGCTGGGGACTGCGTTAGCTCGAGCGATTGATGCGCCTGGGCGAGGATATCACTGGGGAAATGAAGCATATAATCGTCATTTGCTGCGCGGTGAGCGTGCGGAAGTAGAGCAGGCAGGCATGCTGGAGCAGATTATTAACGGTCCTTCCCTCGATTCTGCGGGCACTACTAATTTTGTGGGTGCACTCAAACAAGCGATGGCAATGACGGGATACTCAGACGTTAAAGAATTTCAGCGCGTCGGCATAGTCACGGGCAGAGGGTAAACTTCCTTTTTGTTTTCTCCGCGGCTTAGCTAATTATTGGATGAGCACGTGGAGCGTTTCAGTGCGCGGAGTGCTGAAAGTGTATTAAGTTTTCAGGGCGTTGAGCGCCTCGGTGTAGGGAGCGTCGGATCAGTGTAGATAGTGTCGGAAATGCGTTGGGTATAGAAAGTACTTTGAATGCTTTAGGCGTGGAGCGACTCAGTGCGTGAAGCGTCGGAAATGTGTTGAGTGCCGAAATATGCTGAATAATATGCTGAATACACTAGGTCGAAACGCACTGAATAAAGCAGGCTGAGATGCTTGTCTATTGTGGCTTTAGCTCTCGCGTGCCGCTGTGCTACTACGTATTGCTGCTCTGTTGCGTGGGTGTAAAGTGTACGCAAAATGCAGCCCTAGAATGAGAAAATATTTCAGCAGTCGCTGGTTTCCTCACTCTAGGGCTACGGCTATGCTTGAATAGTTCGTTTACGCCTTAGATCGTATTTTATCCTTGGCATGGCTTCTTGCCGAGGGTAATGCTGACTTCCTGCGAATGGGCGAAGAAATCGTTACCTTTATCGTCAACCACGATAAAGGCTGGGAAATCTTCTACTTCGATCTTCCATACGGCTTCCATGCCGAGCTCTGGATATTCGAGCAGCTCAACGTGCTTAATGCAGTCTTCAGCAAGCTGGGCTGCTGGGCCTCCAATCGAGCCTAGATAAAAACCGCCATACTTCTGGCAGGCATCTGTGACTTGTTGGGAACGATTGCCTTTGGCAAGCATGACCATTGATCCGCCGAGGCTTTGGAAGAGATCCACGTAGGGGTCCATGCGCCCAGCAGTTGTTGGTCCGAAAGAGCCAGAAGGCTTGCCCTCTGGCGTCTTAGCAGGTCCAGCATAGTAAACTGGGTGGTCTTTAAGGTACTGAGGCATTCCTTCGCCGCGATCGATGCGCTCGCGAATTTTTGCGTGGGCAATATCGCGTGCCACGATAATTGTGCCAGTGAGGGAAAGGCGAGTTTTGATAGGGTAGCGTGTCAGCTCGGCGCGTACCTCGTCCATCGGGCGGTTGAGATCGATGTTGACGACGGTATCGCCTTCAGTGTGCCCGATTTCTGCGTCTGTCGTCGCTGGCAGGAATTGCCCAGGGTTAAATTCGAGCTGTTCGATAAAGACGCCTTCCGGGGTGATCTTTGCTTTGCACTGGCGGTCTGCTGAGCAGCTGACGGCGATAGCAACGGGGAGGGAAGCGCCGTGGCGCGGGAGGCGAATTACTCGCACATCGTGGCAGAAATACTTGCCGCCGAACTGTGCGCCGATGCCGATCTTACGGGTGAGATCCAGCACGGCTTCTTCCATATCACGATCACGGAAGCCATAGCCTTCTTCTCCGCCTTGCCCAGGCAATTCATCAAGATAGTGAGCGGAAGCGTACTTTGCTGTTTTAAGAGCAAATTCTGCGCTCGTACCGCCGATGACGATTGCCAAGTGGTAAGGAGGACAGGCTGCTGTGCCAAGAGAGCGGATCTTCTCTTCCAAAAATGGCATCATCGAATCAGGGTTGAGAATAGCTTTCGTCATCTGATAGAGGTAGCTCTTATTTGCGCTTCCTCCGCCTTTAGCCATAAATAGGAAGTGGTAGTCCATTTCGTGCCCGTGCTCAGTGTCTGCATAGAGTTCTATCTGGGCAGGAAGGTTAGTGCCAGTATTTTTCTCTTCATACATCGTCAGCGGCGCATTTTGCGAGTAGCGCAAATTGAGTTTTTCGTAGGCATTTTGTACACCTTGAGAAAGAGGCTTTTCATCTACTCCGTTTGTGAGCACATGCTGACCGCGTTCGCCTTTAATAATTGCTGTGCCTGTGTCTTGGCACATAGGGAGCACTCCATGAGCCGCGATATTTGCGTTACGCAAGAGCGTTTTTGCTACGAAACGGTCATTTGGTGACGCTTGGGGATCGTCAATGATTTTTGCTACCTGCTTGAGGTGTTCTGTGCGCAGGTAGAAAGAAATGTCGTGATATGCGGTCTCAGAAAGAAGTGTGAGCGCACTCTCGTCGATTTTGAGAAACTTTGTGCCGTCAGGACCTTCAACCACGTGCACGCCCTCACGTGTGAGCAGGCGGTACTGCGTTTTATCCGGCCCTATAGGGAGCATATCTTTATATTTCACTTCTGCCATGGGGTCTCCTGAAATCAGTTGAGAAAATAAATGTACTCTCTAAGGATATTCCGAGGTGCGCAGAAAATGTTGATGCTAGGGGCATTATTGAGTGAGGATTTTGTTGTGTTTATAGAGTGCGACTCCAGTGAGCTGTATCTTTCTGCAGGGGATGTATTGCATATATGTGTATTTTCAGTAATTCCTTTTTTGTGGGGGCGGTCGGTGCGTTTTGATTTGCTGTGCGGCAAGATTCCTCCTTGCTGTGTGGAGGAGCGTACTGAGACGGCAAAACAACGTCAGCGCGAGATGCCTCTTTGCTGTGGGGAGAAGTGGTAGATATGTCTATGCCTGCCGATAAAGTTTCGTGTGTATCTGATTTGCCTTGAGGGGGCTCAGGGAATCTGTTTTGCGGCGTTTATAGTTTGGCTGGAGCGAGCTTGATTCTGCGATAGTGGCAATAATTACTATGATACAGAGCCAGTGCTTATAGTCTTTATGATGCTTCTTTGCTTCGTTCAATGCCGCTAGTTTTTGTCTTTATAGGATTAATGGTCTCCTTATTCCTTTTGCTGGCATTACATGTGGATAGAGTGATGCTTCAGCTTTCTGCTTGCAAAATATAAAGAAATTTGATGCGTGAAATTATTGGAAGCTGTGTGGCTGAATGAGATTGGCATTAGCTTTGTGCGTTTTCGTGATCGTAATCTTGCTGGCTAGACTAGGTTTATTTTGGTCTAACGCGCTTTAGCGTACTTTTAGTTTGCTTTGTGTGATTTGTGTAGTGTGCATTTGGTTTAAGTTTAAGTTAGTTTAACTTGGTTTAGATCTAACTCGGCATAACTCGGTCTAACTCGATTTAGACCTAACTCGGCATAACTCTCATTTATCTCGATGTAGAGCAATTATTGGAGGAGGGGGAGTGAATTTTAAATATAAATAATTTCTCTTATTCGCAAGGCGGGGTTGGTGTTGTTCTGTATTGCTAATGCGCTGGATAGACCTGGGGAAAAATTGACCTGTGAAACTCGATGTGTAGAATTTTACCTATCCATTTTGAGCCTATTCGTGCTTAGGGTAGCCTAATGGTTAAGATTTTGATTAGAGCTTTTGCTTGGCTCTCTAGGCTCTATCTAGAGCTTCTCGCTGAGAAAAGTAATTCGATCGTCAATAAGCGATGAGAGGAGGGGCGCATTTGAGGCTTAAAAACGCGATTTTTTGCGCCTTGGGTTTTATCTTTACGGGTCTTGCTTTTTTGGGCGTTTTCTTGCCTGTACTACCAACAACTCCGTTTCTCTTACTTGCTGGTTTTTTCTTTGCCAGAAGCTCTGAGCGCTGGCATGATTATCTGCTTAATCATCGAATTTTTGGTCAATATCTTCGCGATTACTACAACCATGAGATGACTGTCGCAAATAAAGGGCGCACACTTATCGTAATGTGGCTGGGTATGGGAATATGTATGTGGCTGCTACGCGAAAAAATATGGCTTGTCGTGCTGATGGTAGTTATTGCTATAGGCACGACGATTCATCTATGTTCGTTAAAATCAGCGCAGCGTGAGTGCAGCGAGCAGAGTGAAGATTGCGAATAGTAGAAGCAATAAAAAGAAGAAAATGCTCTGCATAAGGTAGTGATTGCGCTAAAAATGAGAGTGTGCTAGAATTTTGAGACTGAGCAAGTTGTGCGTCACAAATAGTGCTGTTGCTAGTGGAAGACGTTCGGCAAGCTCGTGTTAGTTGTTGCTTTGGCGTCACGAATGCTATTGGAAAATGGTATAAGCTGACGGGAAAGCAGCATTGTTGAATGAAAATTTCATATGGGGCTGATCGGTTTCGACGGTAATGACTGCTGAAGAGAAGCGAGTAGAGAACGCACGGTGATCTCTTAAAACTCGGTGCGAAAAAATAACTGCCAATAAGCAGAAGTCTGACTTCGCCCTCGCTGCCTGATTGCGCGAGCGCACTTAAATGAAGTCCGTTGCACCCGCCATGCTTATGGGTGGGATTCGCGGCGTCGTTTTTATAAGCCACTGGTTCGCGAGCTTGTTAGTGGCTCGCATACGACTTTTAGCTAACTAGGTTTGTGGGCAACTTGTTTGCGTGAGTGCCCGAGCCGAAAATATCGCTTAGCAAACTGCACTCGGAGAAGGCTTGAGTTTTGCATTATCGGACGGGAGTTCAATTCTCCCCAGCTCCACTAGAACGCGAAGCGTCGAACTCTATTCTTTTTCAAGAATGAGTTTGCGCTTGTCTATAAATTCGAGGGTTGCTAACGCAGCCCTCGTTTTTTTGTTTGCAGGAAAAGCAAGATTTCAAGAATAAAGAGAGAGCGCGTGCCTCACGGCGCTGCCGCGCCGCTCGCCACACGAAGAAGAAGGAGCAGGGCACAGAGAAAAGGCGGGTATGTCTGTGGGTGTTTTTCGTTTACCTGCGATTCGTGGCACAGCAAATTGTGCCAAATTGTGCCAGTATAAGTGCGGACGGGGTGCGAACCGCCCATCTGAAAATATTTTCTGCCTCTTCCTTAATTCCTACTGAAAACGAAAGTAAAATGTAAAAATTTGCAGAAAATACGTGCAAAAAGAAAATACGCAAAAATTAAACAGAGATAAATGCAAGAATACAAATATTGGTGACCGTATTTTTCTTACGGTCACCAATATTTTTTAACTATTGTAAATTATGCTTATTGCAATTCTTATGAATCGCGACGTTTCTTGCTCATCCCGAGCAGACCTGCACCTAGCACTAAGCTTGCGCTGATCAGTGCAAAAGCATCTGCACCAAGAGTTCCACCTGTTTGTGACAACTCCTTTAAGTGCTTTGGCTGCTGCATCGCATTTGGAGTCTTTAGTTTTGGCGCCGCAGGATTTGGCTTCATATTGTGGTTTTGGCTCATCTGGAGTTGTGCCTGATATTGTGCCATTAGCTTAGCGTAATTAGCGCGTGCTTTTTCTACGCGTTCGGTCGCTTTTTGCAAGTCTGCCGTTAAATCACCGAGTTCTCCGCTTGCAGCGTCTTTCTTCTGCTTAGCTTTTGCTAAAGCAGCATTAGCTTTCGCTAAATCAGCTTGTGCAGCCTTTAGTTTGTTGAGAGCTTCTGTCGTTGCTTGGTAAGCTTCGTTAGCAGTTTTTGCTTCGTTTTCGGCAGCTGCTAGTTTAGTGGTAGCTTCTTGATCTGCTGTACGTGCCTTTTTGCGTGCATCTGCTTTCGCATCAGCGTCTGCCATGAGTCTAGCGACTTCTTGCTTCTTTTCATCGTTGTTTTTCGTCGCTTCTTGCTTTGCTGTTTCTGCAGCCTTGACGTCGCCTTCTAGTGTCTTAATCTTGGCATTCCAGTCTTTTTTGATGGCGTCATATTCTGCAGATAACTTATCTGATGCAGTCATCAAATTCTGTTTTTCTGTTTCAAGAGTAGTACCAGTTTGGCGTAATTTCTCAAGAGCAGTTTTTTCGGTCTGAATTGCTTCTTGTATCGGTTTGATATCATTATTGATATTTTCGATCGCTTTTTCTATCTCTTGAATTTTTTGCTCGGCTTGAGTTTTATTAGCTTTACCTTTTTCGATATTTTGCTTATTTTCATTCAGTTTACGCTCTGCATCTTCATAGATGGTTTTTGCAGCATTGTGAGCTGGTGAATTTTCACCAGCATCGCGCTTTGCGTCTTCTACTCCCTGCTTAGCTGTATCTAATCCTCTTTGAAGAGCTTCAGTTCTTCCTGTTTCAGTAGCGATCCAAGCTTCGGCTTTTTGTTTTTCTTGCTTTTGCTGCTCAAGTTCAGAATTTTTAATTTTCAGTTCGCCATTCTTTGATTCTAATTGTTCTTCTTTAACCTTGAGAGCTTGTTCTTTTTCTGCTGTCTGGTTATTGTTTTCCTGAATCTGCTTGTCTTTTTCCACAACTTTAGCTGTGCTTGCTTGAATTTCTGCTTCTTTTTCTTGCTTTAGTTTCGCAAATTGCAAATCGCCTTCGGTTTTTGCTTGTTTAGCTGCTTCAAGATTTTTTATTGCGTCTTGTTCTTTTGCTTCAAGATCTTTTTGCTCAGTTTGCGCGGTAGCTAAAGCTTTTTGTGCTTTTTCCGATTCTTCGCTGTCTTTCTTTAAAGTAGTAGCAGTTTGCTCTTTATTCGCTTTTGCATGCTCTAATGCTTGATCAGCTTTTTGCTTTTCTGCAAGTTTTTTCATTAGATCTGCTTCAGGCACTCTTGGGAGCTTTTCTTCTGCAGCTTTTGCTTCGGCAGCCATTTTTTCTTTTGCTTTAAGATCTTTTTCAGCAGATTTTAGATTGTCGCTGGCGATGCCTTGAGCTACTGCAGTTTCTTTTAAGAATCTTTCGCTAGCTTTTAATTCTCGCTGTGCTTTTTCCACGTCTGCTGCTGTGACGGTCGTGTTTGCGGAGTTTGTAGTCACATTTAAGTTTTGTGGAGTATTCTCGGTGGAAGTTTCTGCTGGGGCGGCAGCTGCGAAAGTTGCTGACTGGCTTGCAATCATCACGCCGGCTGCGACGCCAAGTACTTTTTTGAAGTTAGACATCTGATATCTCTCCTTGCTGATAGTCCAATAAAATTTACTGGTAAATGATTGTTTGTAATTTGTCGAATGCAGTATACAAATAGTTTCTTGGAATTAGCTTGGGTTCTAGGGGGGG
>CABQJD010000019.1 GCA_902464405.1 uncultured Actinomycetaceae bacterium
ACAACGGACAATGGCAAGGACCGATATAAAACCAACACGTTTTGTCCTATAAGCCTATCTGCCTGCCTAGCCTTTGAGTGGGTGAATCTGTCTCCTGTGTGCTTGTGTATGATTGCTTGACGGCGTTGTCAATTTCTTGAGAGTCTTCTTGTTTTGCTTTGTGCTGCGGTTTAGGATTTTGGATTTTTCATTCGTTGTCTATTGCCATTCTTCAGCGTAATATTCGCTGCGGGCTATCAAGTAGTGTCTAGCTAGGAGGAAGGCAGATGACCTCGATAAAGATGCATGGCAGTCCTTCGCCTGTAGGTCTAGGGTGAGGTGTTGGCGCATTCCGTACACCTGTAAAACGCGGTGAACACTACAAAACGCGGTGAACATTCCAACGCGATGCGTTAGTGATGTTGGCTAGCCTGTTCTTTGAGTGTGAGTAGGGCGTTAAGACTTCTAGGGGCTTCATGTTCGCTGACGGCGTTGGTCGATAAAGAAAAGTTATTTGCTAGAAAGTGCTTACCGAATTTTAAGTATCGTGCGTATCGTGCGGCTAGATTTCGCAGATCATCTGGCTAAGAATAGCTGATTATTTATGTTCTTCACGTTCGCAACGGGAAAGAAACACGATTTACAAGTATGCAAAATGCAGAGCGAATTTTGTAATTTTACCAAGTATCGCGGCTATATTGTACCCCGTACCGGATTTGAACCGGTGTTACCGCCGTGAGAGGGCGATGTCCTAGGCCGCTAGACGAACGGGGCTCAGACGATGATCTTATCATCTGTGTTGGTGAAATACCAACTCGCTGGGGTACCAGGACTCGAACCTAGACTAAATGAACCAGAATCACTCGTGCTGCCAATTACACCATACCCCAATGATTCAGTGCGCTTCGTTAGAAGCAACGGAGAAAATATTAGTTCAATAACAGCGTGTAGTGCAAACTTAATTCTTGTGCGTCAATGGTGAGAGTGCTCACCCTATAGTAATTTTTCCGCCTTCAACAGTTATGCTTGTGTAGATAGCGCGCATGAGTGCGTTTGTTTCTTTACAACTGAACCGCGAGGAATTTATGCCTAATTTCAACGATCACGAATCGAATCAATCACAGAGCCGCGAAAAGCGTACAGCAGGTTCCTCGGGGTGGCAGTCATCAAATGACCGCCGAGGCGGTCGTAACTCTTCACATCAAGAGCGTTCACGTAGTGGCTACGGTCGTCGTGACGACGATAGGCGCGGTTCTTATGAGCGTCGTGACGATGATCGCCGTGGGGGTTTTGGTCGTAATGAGCGCGCGGGCGGCAGGGATGAGCGCCGTGGTTTTGGGCATCGTTCAGATAGTCGTGGTTCTTATGGGCGTCGTGATGATGATAGGCGCAGTGGTTCCTACGGTCGCCGTGATGACGATAGGCGCGGTTCTTATGATCGTCGTGACGATGATCGCCGCGGTTTCGAACATCGCGCAGATAATCGCGGTGGTTATGGGCGTCGTGACGACGATCGGCGCAGTGGCTATGGGCGTCGTGATGACGATCGCCGTGGGGGTTTTGGTCGTAATGAGCGCGCGGGCGGCAGGGATGAGCGCCGTGGTTTTGGGCATCGTTCAGATAGTCGCGGTTCCTACGGTCGTCGTGATGATGATCGCCGTAGTACTTATGGGCGTCGCGATGATAATCGATTTGCAAGGCGTGATCGCCGTAGCTCTCAACGTGATGACGATGGTTTCCGTAACCTTCGTGGCGGTGAAGAAAAACGCCAGCGCGCTAAGGAACTTCAATACGAAATTCCAGAATCAATCACGGCAGATTCACTTCCTTCAGAAACGCGAAATCATTTGCGTGGCTTGAATTCCACAAACGCAGATATCGTCGCTCGTCACTTGGCTTATGCTGGCGAAATGATGGATATCGACCCTGAAGTTGCATATCAGCACGCAAAAGCTGCCTATGCGCGTGCGGCACGTATCGATATTGTGCGCGAAGCTGTAGGCATTTCTGCTTACCTCACGAATCGTTATTCTGAGGCGCTCACGGAGCTGCGAGCTTATCGCCGTTTCTCTAACGATTATTCTCATGTGGCGCTCGAAGCAGATTCCGAGCGAGGGCTTGGAAGATCTGAAAAAGCACTGCGGTTTATTTCTGAAATCCCTTTGAATCGTTTAGATGCGCAGAGCAAGGTCGAGCTTGCTATCGTTACGTCTGGAGCAAAAGCTGATACAGGCGATTTTGAAGGGGGGCTTGCGCTCGTTGAGAAAATTCTCGTTGAAAATCTCGATCAAGAGCTAGCTTCGCGCGTAGAGTTAGTTAAAGCTGACCGCTTAGAAGAGCTTGGTCGCATTGACGAAGCCCAAACAATTCGTGCTCAGTGGGAGCCTGTCTATGAAGGTGACGACGAGGATACGGCAATGGTCCTCGATCTTGAAGACGTGCTTGATGAAATCACAGAAGAGCAAGATTTGCACGCCAGTGGCACAGCGCATAATGAAGATATCGATACTTCTGGTGATGAATCTGCTGAAGATATTGATGATGATGAGCAAAATAAAGACGCTGATATGCCGATCATTGAAGAATTACAGCATGAGCTTGGCGATGATTTTGATCCAGAGGAATGGGACGAAGAACTTCGTGCGCAAAATAGCGATCAGAATTTCAACAGTGCTGAAGATTTTGACGATATTGCAGAATTTAACGACGCCGAAGACTTTGACGACACAGATGATTTTGACGATACGCACGATTTCGACGCAGACGATTCTGGCAACGCAGATGATTTCGCCGAAGCGCACGATAGCGCCGATATCGAGAGCGTTGATTCCGTTTGCGATATCGTCGATGGGGAGGAACTGATCGGAGAAGACGAAGGCGAGGAGTGCTGAGATGAGCGTATCTGCTGGCTATCTTTCCGCTTCGGAGCAGCCGTTAAGCAGCATGCATGACGTATTGCTTCTGGATTTGGATGGCACTACCTATCTCGGTGCTGTAGCTGCTCCGAATGCTCCGCAAGCATTAGCAGAGGCGAAAAAAGCTGGCGCCCGCACGATGTATCTCACCAATAATTCTGGGCGATCCCCGCAGGTTGTTGCTGAGCATCTTAGCTCAATTGGGATTGCAACGGCTCCTTCTGAAGTGCTCAACTCTTCTCAGGTGGCTGCGCGCACAGCTGAGAAACTTCTTCCTTCTGGAGCAAAAGTGCTCCTTATTGGAGGGGAGGGTTTACGGGCAGCATTTGCGCAAACTTCTTTGCGTGTCGTCACTAGCGCAGATGATAAGCCACAGGCAGTCGTACAGGGCTTGAGTGAATCCGTGGGGTGGGCTGAACTTTCTGAAGCTGCTCTCGCTATCTCGAAGTATGGCGCTATGCATATAGCAACTAATCTTGATGCCACACTCCCTCGAGAGCGTGGAGAAATGATTGGTAATGGTTCTCTTGTGGCGTGTATTAGCAATGCCACAGGTACAACTCCTATTAACTGCGGAAAACCTGAACCAGCGATGTTTTCAATTGGTTCCGAAATTGCTCAAGCTCGCAAACCACTTGCTGTGGGAGATCGGTTGAATACCGATATTGCTGGAGCTGTGGCTGCAGGCATTCCGTGCTTCCATGTGCTCACTGGCGTTTGTGACGCACGCGCGATTATGACGGCTGAGCCTTCTTGGCGTCCAAGCTATCTTGGGATTGATTTGCTTGATCTCAATTTGCCGCAGCCAGCCGTCACCCGAAAAGAAAACGAGATGCCTCTTGCTTTTGCTCAATACTCAACGGAGATCTGGCTTTGCGGTTCTTGGAACGCGCGGGTAGCTGATGGGTGCATCTCTATATGTAAAAACGAATGTGTGCCTGCTCATTCACAAACGGCAGAGCACATTTCCAGCGAGATGACGATCTCCAGCCTCGCATCTTCTGCAGCGGAGCATGCCGTGCATATTCCTAGCGAGATAACGATCCCGCTTAATTCGGCAAATAAACAGTATAGTGAGCATTTACAGGAAGGCGTGCGTGATGAAAAAATTTCGCTTCCTCTCGATGCGTACAGAGCTGCTGTGTGTGCGATGTGGGAAGCGGCTGATCGTGCGATAATTGATCCTTCGGCTCTGCAGCTTCCAAAGATTGAAATCGTTAGAACAGAAGCGTATATGCGCGATGTACTTAATGCTGATAGTGCAGATAGTGCTACTGATGCAGATAATGCAGACAGGAACTGCTATGAGTGAAACTCGTCAGCCGCAGCCGCATGCTGAGCATCAAGCTAAGCCATATGCTCAGCATCCAGCTAAACCGCAAGCTCCGATTAAGCCTCAAGCCCCGATGGATATCGCTTCTACATTGGATCGTATGGAATCAGATGATATTCCTATGTGCAGTGAGAATATCGATGAATCTATTTCTACTTTAGAACGCCTCCACACCGAGCTTACGAGAGAGCTCAATCAAGCTCGAGCATAAGGAGGCACGTGGCAAAGTTAATTCGCGTTGATGCAGAGCTTGTGCGCCGAGGTCTTGCGTGTTCGCGCGCGCAAGCTCAGGATTTGATTCGCGCAGGCGTGGTCTATGTGGATCGCAGCGTCGTCACCAAACCTGCACGGCAAATAAACCCAGCTCAAGCACTTGTTGTTAAAGAGCAGGCTCAATGTGAAGAATGGGCATCGCGCGGTGCTTATAAGCTTTTAGGAGCGCTGGAGTATCTAGGTGATCGAGCTCCTAAAATCATGGGTGTTCGTACTCTCGATGCAGGAGCTTCAACGGGTGGATTCACAGACGTTCTTTTACGCAAAGGCGCTGGCGAGGTGATCACTGTAGACGTGGGGAAAGGGCAGCTGCGCTGGCGTTTGCAGCAAGATCCGCGAGTGACGATTCTCGACGATACCAACGTACGTTACTTGGAGTTAGCTATGGTTGCTCCGCCTGTGCAGCTTATCGTTTCAGATCTATCCTTTATCTCTTTAACTCTCGTTATTCCAGCGCTTGTGCGTGTAGCGGCGCCTGATGCAAGTTTTTTGCTGATGGTGAAACCTCAGTTTGAAGTTGGGCGAGATCGAGTGGGAGCTGGCGGAGTAGTGCGCAGCACGGAGCTTCATTATGAGGCGATTGCTAAGGTACTTGATGCTGCGCAAAAAGAAGGCTTAGGGGTGATGGCAGTTGCGCCATCGCCGCTTCCAGGGCCGGCTGGCAATGTAGAATACTTTGTATATCTGCGTGCTGGCGTGCCTACGGAGCTTGAAGGCGGAATTGAGGCAGCAATCCGCGAAGCAATTGCTGCCGGGCCTGCCGGGCTTGCTGCACACAAAAAGTGAGGGGGTGTAGAGTGAATCGGGTGATAGCACTGCTCGCGCATGATAGGCGCGATGATATGCACGAATCTATTGCGAGTATGCAAGCAGAATGTGCGAGCTGCGGGGTTGATGCTCATATTATTTCGTGCGCTGAAGATCTCGATACACTTCCAGAGCTGGAGCTTATCGTCGTCATTGGCGGTGATGGCACTATTTTGCGTGCTGCGGAGTTTGTGCATGATCTTCGCATTCCGATTATGGGAATTAATTATGGTCATATCGGGTTTTTAGCAGAAGCTGATCCTTCCTCCCAATCCAACGTAGTGGCTGCAATTGCTCATCACGAATGGAGCGTCGATCAGCGTATGACGATCGATATATCCGTGCGCCGCCCCTCGGGGGAAATTGTGAAAACATGGGCACTCAACGAGGCTTCTATCGAAAAGAGTGCTGATTCGAGGATGATCGAAACCGATATCGGCGTAGACGGAGAGCCAGTAAGCTCCTTCAAAACCGATGCTGTGTTGCTTTCCACTCCCACAGGCTCGACGGCGTATAACTTTTCTGCGGGAGGCCCGATTGTGTGGCCAGATGTGCAAGCTATTCTCCTTACTCCCGTTGCAGCTCACGCTCTTTTTACGCGCCCTATGGTCGTGGGGCCTAATTCGCGCCTCGATGTGCAAATTCGTACCGATGATGCCGTTGTGTGGTGTGATGGGCGGCGCAGTATTTCTGCTCCTGCTGGCTCCACTTTAAGCGCGGTGAAAGGCGCTAATCCTGTGCTACTTGCACGCCTAAATAATGCACCTTTTTCTGAACGTCTCGTAAAGAAGTTTCACCTTCCCGTGCAGGGCTGGAGGTCTGATACTCCTTTTGGCTCTCACAGGCAGGGGGAGTAGAGGAGAAATGCATGATTGAAGAACTTCGAATTTCTCAGCTGGGCGTTATAGAAGAAGCTGAGGTTGATTTTGGCGCTGGTATGAGCGCTCTCACAGGCGAAACTGGCGCTGGAAAGACGATGACGGTGACGGCGCTGCAGCTGCTGATGGGAGGCAAACCTGATCCGAGCCGCGTGCGCAGCGGAGCTGAGAAGGCAATTGTTGAAGGAGTGCTCCTTTTCCCCAAAAATTCTCCTGCTGTGCAGATTGCTTTGAGCGCAGGAGCTGAGGTTGAAGAAACTGACGATGGCAAGGTGAGTATCATCCTATCGCGTCACGTTCCAGCTTCGGGAAGAACCCGCTCTTTTATAGGCGGACGATCTGTGCCAGCTGGTGTGCTCGTAGATATATGCCAATATGCTTTAACTCTGCATGGGCAAGCAGATCAACTTCGCCTTTCTTCAGAAGTTCAGCAGCGTGCTGCAGTTGATAATTTTGGGGGATCTGAAATTGCGCAAGCCAGCTCATCGTATGCGAAGGCGTGGCAGAGCGTTCTTAGCGCTCATAAAAAGCTCACAGATTTCGATCATGCAGCAAAAACCGCAGCCCGTGAGCGTATGGCATTGCAGATGCTCGTGAATCGCGTCGATGAAGTCAAACCTTATATTGGCGAAGATTCTGAGCTTCAAGCCGAAGCGCGGCGCTTGGAAAATGTGCAGACGATTCGCGCTGCTGCGAGCGCAGCTCTAGCGGCTTTGAGCAGTGACGATAACGGCGATGGGCGAGGTGCTATTGAGCTGCTTGGCAGCGCCAGCCATGAATTGCAGCGTATCAACGATCCAAGCACCGATATTCTGGCGAAGCAGCTCGACGACGTGAACGGAATCGTCACCGACGTTCACAGCGAACTTTTTACTTTTATGCAGCAGCTCAACGCAGATCCGCAGCGGCTTGATGCTATTCATTCTCGCCGTGCAGAAATTCGCTCTCTTGAGCGTGAACTCGGTATGAGTATTGAGCAGATGTTGAGCGAAGCTCACAGTGCCCGAGTTCGGCTTGAAGAGCTTGAGGATCCTGCTACTCACCGTGAACATCTGCGCGCAAACTTTGAGCAAGCAATGGAGGCGGCAACGAGCGCTGCTAAGGTGCTTTCTCAGCTGCGAGCAGAAGCTGCCGAGCGGCTTGCTGCTTTGGTGAATGCGGAGCTTGCTAATCTGTATATGCCGAATGCTCGTTTCGCTATTTCGATTACTCCTCGTGAAAAATTGGCATCGCATGGTGCAGATACGATTCAATTTCTTCTTGCGCCGCATAGTGGAGCGGAATTTATGGAGCTTGGTCGCACTGCTTCGGGCGGAGAAATGAGCAGGATTATGCTTGCTATAGAAGTGAGTTTGGCGAGCGAATCCGATAGCGCTGGGCACACTTTCGTATTTGATGAAATTGATGCTGGAATCGGCGGAAAATCTGCGTTAGCTGTGGGCAAGCGTTTGGCGCAGCTGGCTGAGCATTCGCAAGTTTTATGCGTCACGCATCTTGCGCAGGTTGCGGCGTATGCGCACGATCAGATCGTCATTGCAAAAGGCTGTGACGAAGGAGGCGCGAGTACAACTGTTCGTGCTGTGTATGGTGATGAGCGGGAGATAGAACTAGCTCGTATGCTTTCAGGGCATACCGAATCCCATGCGGCACGCGCCCATGCCGCTGAGCTGCTCCGCAGTGCGAATACGGCATTATAAAAGAGCGGCGCTATAAAAGAAGTATCTGGCTGCGGCTTAAGCAAGAAAAGAAGTATGCGGTATTTCTTTTCATTTCTCCATCAAACAAACATTTTTTCAAGCAGTGCTTTTTTGATGCTGTGCAGTTTGCTGAGCTTATGTTGATAGAGGGTAGCGAGGCGGTCGAGGTTTCTTAGTAAGATACTTAAACTTTTTTGTTCCTTCAGCGTAGGCACTTTGAATTGGTAATTGAGAACATCGGAGTTGCTGATGTTCATTTGAGCAGCCCCTTGGCCAGTCGAAACCATCGCATCCAAAAAACTATCCGTACACATAATCTGAAATAGATACTCATCGTCGATTAGCTCTTTGGATATTACTTTTCCTACACGTTGATTTAGCACGGCTTTTGAACTGGTCATTCTTGAAACGCGACCTACATTACCAGTTAGGGAAATCAGAATATCGTCTTGGGCTAAATCGAAAGGTGTTGTTCCTTTGATGTCTATATGATTCCCAATAGAATCATTGATGTAGGGGTTTCCTTGAACATTGGCTATTGTCACGACTAAGCAATTACCATCCTTGGAATAATCGCCTGATTTCCAAGCATTACCGCCATTGATTTCTGCCACTTCCCCCAGCCGTTGCTGTTTCCATGCTTCGGTGAAGCCTTGAAAGCGTATCTCGGGAATAGTGTTGCCGGGTGTGGGAAACATTTTTTCGAGTAGTGCTTTTTTGATGTGGTGGAGTTTGTT
>CABQJD010000020.1 GCA_902464405.1 uncultured Actinomycetaceae bacterium
AGCCGTTGCCGTTCCCAAGCGTAAGTAAAACCCCGAAAACGAAGAACAGGCACACACCGATAACCAGAAGTACTATCTGCCTGCACATACGCCTGACTATCACATTCAAAATCCGATTCTTCCACCACGCCTATTCGCCTCCGAGCATATCTATCAACTCACTCATTGCGAGCATATCAGTGAGCATGCAAAAGTGAGAGATATAGTAAATACGTATTGCTCAATACTGATTGAGCAGACAATAGCCTCTAGTGGTTTTTGCTGTGTTCTAAAGCTTTTTAGTATCGTGACGCACATCTTACATATCGAAAATATAAAAAATGGCAGAACACTTCACCCCACCCTCAGCCGCAAGAGGAAACTCCAACTTAGAGGGTGCAGCAAATAGTGCATCATCGAGGGTGACTAGGGTGCTCACGTGTCTCCCTTGATTAAGAATTATTTCTAGAGGGTTATTTTTCTTTTGGGTTCTTTCTAGGGCTTGCATTATACATATCGAGTATGTATAGAATGTGTATGTGTTTTTTGAGTGGGATGAGCGTAAGGCTGCCTCGAATTTGGTCAAGCATGGTGTGAGTTTTGAGGCTGCTGCGGATGCGTTTTCAGACCCGTATGCGCGCGTGACACCTGACGTTAAACACTCGATTGCTGAGGAACGATTTTTCCTGATTGGGATGGACCTTGAAGCGCGCGTACTTACGGTGTGCCATTGTGAGCGCCGTGGCGGTGAAGCGATCAGGATTATTTCAGCACGGAAATCAACGAAAACAGAAGCACAACAGTATTGGAGATATCGACATGAGTGATGTGAAAGAAAATCTAGAGATGCCTGCTGAAGTAGACTTTTCACACAGCCAGCCAAACCCTTACGTTGGTAAGGTTCGCCGTCGTGTCACAATCAATATTGACAGTGAAACGGTAGATTATTTCAAGGCAGAATCAGCACGTACTGGTGTGCCATATCAAACAATCATCAATATGTATTTAAGCGAGTGCCGAGATCAAGAAAAGCATCTTGCCTTTGCCTAACTTAAGAGACTCAACCTGCTTCTCAAGCCACGCTTCATGCTCTTTAATGGGCTCAAGCTCATCTCTAGTTATCTCGACAATATTCAAAAATGGTTTCGTTGGTTGCGCAACTTCCGAAACTTATGTTGCGAACAATATTTACGAATAGCTTGCTGAAGCTGGTTAGAGGTAGGCGCTTACTGAGTTTCGTACGAGGCTTCCCGTAGTTTTTAAGAATGATTCTTTGGCGGTAGCTGTGGTGATACCGTTTTCATAACTATCTAGACAGCAATGGGTCATGCGCAGCATTAACTCGATCACCACAAGTACGACATCATCAACGCCATAAACGTACAGGAGAACTGATATAAGCAATAATCACTAATAAATTATGAATATCTACTTATTTTTTGAAAACATACTGTCTGTTTTAATTACTAGCTTCTTATCCGAATCAAAACTAAGTTCCCGAGCATTTAATATGGGCGAGTTTAATAATTCTTTCACGAAAGTGCAGTCACGCGAAGCCGCAATAGTAAACGAGGCATTTGCATAAGAACCTACAAACCACGAGCGATTGAGTGACCATACAAAATTTACTTCAGACCAAGGACTATCCCATTCAGAACGATAGAAAGCAAACGGCCCACATTCGCTTTCTACTTCAAACAACAAGTGATTGAGATTAAGACCAAAAATCCATGTACTATACGCAGGATTAAAACCCTCTTTCTCACCCCAACCCTCGTGAAGAAACCCTCCATAAAGCCCCACATTATAGCGAGCAGGCTTTCCTAACTGTCGCATAATGATATGATCTAATTCTTCCATTTGCAGATCGGAAAGAGAATCATCGTTCGCATTTGGAGCAAGAAAAGGAGGGTCAGATTCCTCATCCCACTCTGTTCCTGGGTGCGGAATACCCACAAGGTACGGATAACATTCTGGAAGATAATCTTGATCTCTTACAGCCCAATAGGCGAACCATTGCGCATCAGCCTGCCTAACTCTTCTAAACACTTAATAAGCCTACAAAAAGATTGTAACTAAGTAACATATCTAGATATTTACTTTTTATAGCTCAACTCTCTCTTCCAAAGGAATAAATTATATTTTTCAGAAAGAATCTCATCCGTTCTACCGTTGTTGTAGCAACCACTCTTGTTACGATAATAACAGGAGCTATCATTCCCGTTGAAAATTCTTACACGAAGCTGCAGATCTAGCACTTGCTGGCACTCACTCATATTCACTCTTATGCCCGATGCTGAGCAATCCACCAATGCATTGCAATCGCCGCCGCTGCCGCCACGTTCATCGAGCGAGTAGAGCCGAATTGCGGAATGTATACAAATTTATCGGCGGCTTCGAGCAAATCGGCAGAAATCCCCGTGCTCTCTTGCCCGAAGACCAAAAGCGTCCGCTCAGGAAACTCAGTATGCTCCATCTGCGTAGAGCCATCCATATTATCTACAGCTACAATCGTATAATCATGCTCGCGCGCCCATTCGACAAGATCTTGCGGCTTCGGGTGGTGAATAATATCGAGGTACTTATCCGTGACCATTGCGCCGCGCCGATTCCATTTACGCCGCCCAACAATATGCACACCGCCCACATTAAAAGCATTCCCCGTGCGCACAATCGAGCCGATATTGAGATCATGCTCAAGATTTTCAATAGCAATATGCAGCGCAGAAGCATTTCGGCGCAGGTCAGCACGGATTGCGTCCATCGTCCAATAACGATACTTATCGAGCACATTACGGCGATCGCCATCTCGCAAAAGCTCTTCATCATACGGGAAAGTGACGCCACCACTCACGTCACGCGGCCATTCACCTTCCCACGGCCCTACACCCACCTCAGGGCGAGGATAATCACGCTCATTTTGTTTATGCTGCAATTGATCAAATTCGTTTTGCTCACACTCATTTTGTGCACACTCGCTTTGTGCACATTGAAGCTGGTTGCGCTCGTCTCGCTCGAAATTATCATGCTCGTGCTTGTTTTGCTGGCTTTCCTTCACGCTCCCACAATACGGGTTAGCAGCCTTTTGCAAAAATCAAGCGTATCGCAAAAATTTATAAATTTATCCAGTAAAAGCAGCTCACCTACGGCATATGCCTGTGTTTGCTTGTGTGCTAGCCTTTAGCTCTGAATTTCCCAAAGCCAAAGGTGCTTCTTAGTTCGGTATTCCCGCGCTGCGCCCACTCATCTTTGGCCCGGCAACTCGACGCACTAACGCACGTGGAGCAAACTTCAACGCCACATATGCTGCTTTATAAAGCATGCTTGGCACTACCAGCACCCGCCGATGACGAGCAGCATCAAGGGTGGCTTCAACCACTTTCTGAGGTGAAATAAATGCACACATCGGCCACTGGCTAGAGTCAACATTCGAACGCTGATGAAACTCTGTATGCATAAGCCCTGGCAGCACTGCCGTCACATTTACACCCGTCCCCTCGAGGTCTGACGCCAATCCCTCACTAAACGTTTTTACCCAAGCTTTATGCGCTGAATACGTACCTTGCGCCGTCATCGATGCAATAGAAGCAACGTTGATAATCGTGCCACGCCCACGCTCTACCATTACTTTCACGGCAGCATGCGTGAGCACAAGCACAGCATTTACCATGACGTTTGCCGCATTCATCTCTTTTTTCACTACTCCGCTAGAAAATTCCTGCCCAAGCCCGCCGCCCGCGTTATTGATGAGGAGCGTAACCGGGCGCTCGTGCGAGAGTATGCGGTTTGCTACATATTGAACTCCTGCACCCGTGCTTAAATCAGCTGCGAGCACCTCAGCATGCACTCCTGCTGTTAATTCGATTTGCTCAGCCAGCTCTTTCAAACGCTGTTCACTGCGTGCGACAAGCACGAGATCATTTCCCTCTGCCGCGAGCGCCCACGCAAATTCTTTTCCCAGCCCAGAGCTGGCGCCGGTAATCAATGCACGTCCCATATAGGTAGTTTAGCCCTCGCGTGACGATTGTGCGCGCCGTTCGAGCATGTAAATCTAACGCCCTCCCTAAACGAAAGCACTTCTCATCAGCTCAATTAGTGCACTTCCCATCAAGCTCTTCATCGCAAAACCACGCTTTCTGCGAGCGATACGATACGCATAGCGACGCCGCAACAGCTGCACACAAAGTTCTGCCGCACTCTTTATCAAAAAAGATCAAGATACTTGAGAAAGATATACTCGGCGTATAGCAACGCATACCCAGCTAATTCCCGTTCACGCTATCGCGAAAAGCATCTATGTGAATGCTCTCATACTCGCCGTAAGCTCTGGCCAATATAGTTTATGCTCAGCTCCAAATGCCTCACGCCCAAGAAAAATTCCTGCCTGCTGCACATCAGGATCCATCCAGATAAAAGAACCTGATTGCCCGAAATGCCCAATGGTCTTCGAAGAAAAATCTTCACTCAACCAATGAGGAGCTTTTTTTCCTCTGATAGAAAACCCCAGACCCCACTGGTTATTTTTTTGTTTCCCATATCCTGGCAAAATTCCAGGCAAACCATCCCATTGAGGCGTATATGCTTCAGCCCAAAGATTGGGAGAAATCAGCGTAGGCGAAAGAAGTTCCATCGCAAACCGTGCAAGCGAATCGGCACTCGCCACCCCATCTGCCGCTACTGACCCTGCAGCAACTTTTTTACTCCCCTGAGTAATCCATCTGCCTGGAATTAGCTCAAACGTATCCATTCCGAGCGGTTCGGCAAGCTCCCTGCGCAACCACTCTTGAATCGTCACGCCAAGCTGGGCAGATACCGCCTCACCCAAAACGTCAAAGCCATAGTTGGAATAGATCCTACGCGTGCCAGGCTTTGCAATCGGCGCACCCACACCAAAAGGCAACCCAGAAGCGTGCGCCAAGAGATGCCTAATAGTTGACCCTTCGGGACCAGCTGGTTGATCTAAGCTAATTAAACCTCGCTCCACAGCCACAAGCACCGCATACGCTGCAATCGGCTTCGTCACCGATGCAAGAGGAAACACCTCATCTGGGTCTCCAACAATCACATCCAGCCCGCTCGGATGCAGCCTCATATACACGTGATCGAAACTGAAATCGTCACCCTGCAAAGGATCAAAGCTCACAGCACGCACACTCTGCCCCCCCCACTCGTCTTATCAAAGATTTAGCTCAAGAATCAGGGGGACGTGATCGGAAGCTCCTTTACCTTTACGCTCATCTCGGTCAATCTCCCCCGAAACTACTGCATCAGCAAGGCTTTGGCTCCCATACGCATAATCGATTCGCATACCTTCATTCTTTGGAAAGCGCAGACGCTGGTAATCCCAGTAGGTATAGTTGGTGACGATCGGACGACTCAGCTCACGAAGCCCCGCACTTTCAAAACTAAAGAACGCTTCCCTCTCAGACGGCGTCATATAAAGATCAGACTCAAGCTCGGTTCGATTCCACACGTCTGCGTCGGTAGGAATCACGTTCCAATCACCCATGAGCATAAGCGGGCACGAATCACCTAATCGAGATACTCCAGAAGAGGAAACGCCCTCTGCTCCACCTAGTACCGTAGCCGTCATCTCATTGTGCCGTTCGTGCGCGTAGGCGCATAACCGTTTAAGAAAATCGAGCTTGTAATAATAATGAGGATCGCCGATAGCGCGTCCGTTGGGAACGTATAGGCTCCATAATTCAATACCTGAATGGGAGGAACTTGCACCGACGATTGCTCCTAGTGCACGAGCTTCTGGCACGCCGTTATCGATATATGCGATGCCTGCACTGCGCTCTTCTATCGACGGCTCTCCTTTTTCAAAACCAGGTTGATGAGGAAATTCCGTGCGCACGCACTCCAAACCGATGCGCGAAATAATAGCGACGCCGTTCCACTGATTGACGCCATGAGCTGCAACTTCGTAGCCTGCTTGCGCAAACACATCGACAGGAAACTTATCGCCTGCACACTTAATCTCTTGCAGAGCAAGTACATCGAGATCATGACGCTCGAGCACATCACATACTCGCTGTACTCGCGCGCGAATTGAATTCACATTCCACGTGGCAATTTTCATGTATTCACACTATCGCGAGAAAACCTTAAATAGAAGAACAGCTACGCTATGCATTTATGAAGATTCAATGATACTTGATGATACTTGGGGACCTCACTCTAAGCGATTTTCGAAGAACTACTTCCATAGTGTGCGGTTTTGCTAGTTGATATGCCAGAGCACTCACACTCAAGAACTCACTCACACAATCCCCACAAGCCAAAATGAAGTGTCAAAATGTGATCTCAGTTATACATATAGACGTACAATAAGCTACGATTGTGACATGGATAACACAGGCAGATATTCAATGCTTGAAAGCTCCGCCCCAATGATCGTGGCAGGAGTGAAGTTTCTAACTGCGCCTGATCCGTTGCTTAGTCTGCGCACGCCATGGTTTGCACCGAATCTTTATTCACCAAAAATCACTATGCGTAGTAGCTCGCCTTTTCCCAAGCAGGCAGAACCTCTGGCTTATAGGACAAAACGTGTTGGTTTTATATCGGTCCTTGCCATTGTCCGTTGT